>NZ_JBVJMU010000001.1:643302-1271900 GCF_055584045.1 Streptomyces sp. NPDC104307 | reverse complement strand
CCAACTTTGTAGATCGGGATTGCGTTCCCCCTCTTGCGGGCGGCGCGCCGCCGGAGACGCGCTGGCTCGCTGCGCCGCCGCCCTCCCCGGGCCGTCCGGGGGAGGGCGGCGGCTCCGGTTCAGCGGCGGATGAGCCTGCGGGCCGTCGCTGCCGCGACCGCCGCCGTGCGTGAGTCGACGCCCAGCTTGGCGTAGATGTGCACCAGATGGGACTTCACCGTCGCCTGGCTCAGGAACAGCTGCTTGCTGATCCGCAGGTTCGACAGCCCCTCGCCGACCAGTTGCAGGACCTCCAGCTCGCGCTTGGTGAGGGCCTCCGCGGGGGTCCGCATCCGGTCCATCAGCCGGTGCGCGACGGCCGGGGCGAGCGCGGACCGGCCGGCCGCCGCCGTACGGACCGCGGCGGCCAGCTCCTCCGGCGGGGCGTCCTTCAGCAGATAACCGGCGGCCCCCGCCTCGACCGCGGCCAGGATGTCGGCGTCCGTGTCGTAGGTGGTCAGGATCAGCACCCGGGGCGCGTCCGGCACCGAGGTGATCGCCGCGGTCGCCTCGGAGCCGTGCAGACCGGCGCCGAACTGGAGGTCCATCAGGACGACGTCGAACTCGCCCGTGGCGGCCAGGGCCACGGCCTGCTCCGCGGTGGCGGCCTCCGCCGCGACGTGGAAGTCCGGCTCGGTGTCCAGCACGGCCCGCAGCCCCGCCCGGACCACCGGGTGGTCATCGGCGAGCAGCAGCCTGATCGGCGTGGTCATGCGGGATCCTGTCCGTTCGGGCCTGCGAAGAGCGGTGAATCCGTACCGGCGGGGAGCGGCAGGGTGAGGGCGACGGCCGTGCCCTGGCCGGGCGCCGACTCGACGCTCAGCGTGCCGCCCAGCGAACGGGCCCGCGACCGCATGGCGGGCAGCCCGAAGCCGCCCGTCCCCGTGCCGCTGCCGCCGGGCAGGACGGCGTCCGGCGAGAAGCCGCAGCCGTCGTCGACCACGTCCAGCGACACCGAGGTGTCCATGAAGCTCAGCGTGATCTCGGTCCGCCGCGCCCCGGCGTGCCGCACGGTGTTGGCCAGCGCCGACTGCGCGGTACGCAGCAACGCCACCTCGTACGGGGTGGGCAGCTCCACCGGGGTGCCGCTGACGGCGAACTGCACGGTGAGAGCGGCGTCCGTACCGCGCTCTGAGAGCCGTTCCAGGGCGGCCGCGAGGGAGCCGTTCTCCAGGTCGGGCGGGGTCAGGGCGCGGACGAAGCGGCGGGCCTCCGCGAGGTTGTCCTGGGCGGCCTCGCGGGCCTGGCGGACATGCGGGGTGGCGGGCGCGTCCGGTTCCAGGGTGCGTTCGGCCGCGCGCAGGAGCAGTTGGATGCTGGAGAGGCCCTGCGCGAGGGTGTCGTGGATCTCCCGCGCGAGGCGTTCGCGTTCCGCGAGGGTGCCCGCGGTGCGTTCGGCCGCCGCCAGCTCCGCCCGGGTCGAGACGAGCTCCTCGATGAGTTCGCGGCGCCGCTCGCTCTCCCGGAACAGCGCGTCGTACCCGAGCACCGTCGCGACGGCCACCGCGGCGCCGAGGACCGGGCCGATGAAGGTGCCGGGCGTGACCTCCTGCCCGTGCACCAGGAAGCTGACGATGGCGGCGGCCGCGGTCACCGCGACGGCGGGCAGCCCCCAGCGCATCGGCAGCAGGTGCAACTGGAGGAAGTAGAGCGGGAACGCCACCCACAGCCCGTCCGGCGACAGGACCAGCAGCACCAGCCAGAGCGCCCCCAGTACGGCGAGCCAGCACGCCCCGGCCAGGGTCCCCGGCTGCACGACGGGGGCCAGCGCACCCGCCGCGTACACCGAGGCCAGCACGCAGGACACCACGACGACGGCGGTGGCGTGCGGGTCCCCGGCGCTCACGGCCTTGACCGCCGCCAGCGCCAGCAGCCCCAGCAGCAGGGCGTGCAGACACAGCCGCAGCGCGGCGGCGACCGGCGGATGAACACGTGATTCCATGATTCGTCCAGCGTAGGCGGGCGGTGCCGTGGGTCGGTCAATCGAAAGGTTGATGTCTCGCCCAGCCCGAGGGCGATGTTTCCCGGGCCGCCCCGGCCGACGCTGGAGTCATGTTCGTCGCATGGAGAGATCTTCGGTTCGCCAGAGGCCGGTTCGCGCTCATGGGCACGGTCGTGGTGCTGATCACGCTGCTCGTGGGTCTGCTGTCCGGCCTCACGGCAGGACTGGCTCGGGAGAACACCTCGGCCGTCACGGGGCTGAGCGCCGACCACTTGGCGTTCGCCGCCCCGCCCGACGGCCAGTCGGTGTCCTTCACCAATTCCACCGTCAAGGAGAGCGCCTGGCGGAGCTGGGCCGGACAGCCCGGCGTCGAGAAGGCCCGGCCGCTCGGCATCCGCACGATCGACGCCGCCGCGGTGGCGGGGGAGCGGACGGCGGCCGTCTCGGCGTTCGGCGTCGAACCGGACAGCGGCCTGGCGCCCTCCGGTACCCCGGTCGGACCCGGAAGGGTAGTGCTCTCCGAGCAGGCCGCGGAGGACCTCTCCGCCCGCACGGGTGACCGGCTGCGGCTCGGCGGCACCGAGGTCACCGTCGCGGCCGTCGCGGGCGACGCCTCGTACAGCCATACGCCGGTCGTATGGACCGGGCTGGCCGACTGGCAGCGGCTCGGCGCCGACGACGCGGCCCGCGCCACCGTGATCGCCCTGACCACCACCGACGGCGCGGACCTGGCGGCGGGCGACCGCGCGGCCGGCACCAGCACGCTCACCCTGGACGGATCCCTCACCGCCATCGGCTCCTACCAGGCCGAGAACGGCTCGCTCCAGCTGATGCGCGGGTTCCTCTTCGCCATCTCCGCCCTCGTCATCGGCGCCTTCTTCACCGTCTGGACGATCCAGCGCAGCGGCGACGTCGCCGTCCTCAAGGCACTCGGTGCCTCCACGCCCTATCTGCTCCGGGACGCGCTCGGGCAGGCCGTGGTGATGCTCGCCATCGGCACGGGGACCGGCACCGCCCTGGCCTCCGGCATCGGCGCCCTGGTCAGCGGCGGCGCCGTGCCCTTCGTCCTGGAGGCATCGACCGTCCTCGTCCCGGCAGCCGTCATGATCGCCCTCGGCGCCGTCGGGGCGGCCCTGTCCATCCGGCGGATCACCGCCGTCGACCCGCTCACCGCACTCGGGAGTGCCCGATGACCCTCATGCTCACCGATGTCACGCTCACCTACCCCGACGGCGACGGGCGGCTCACCGCCCTGGACCGGGTGGCACTCGATGTACCCGCCGGCACCCTCACCGCGGTCGTCGGCCCCTCCGGCTCCGGCAAGTCCAGCCTGCTCGCCGTGGCCGCCACCCTGGTCACCCCGGACGAGGGCGCCGTCGTCGTCGCAGGGACCAACACGGTGGGGCTCAGCCGTGCGGACAAGGCGGCGCTGCGCCGCGAGCGGATCGGCATCGTCTTCCAGCAGTCCAATCTGCTGCCGTCGCTGACCGCCGCGGAGCAGCTCCAGGTCATGGCCCATCTGTCGGGCGGTGCGCCCCGGACCGCCCGGACCCGGGCGCTGGAACTGCTCGACGCGGTCGGCCTGGCAGACAAGGCCGACCGCAGGCCGCACCAGCTGTCCGGCGGTCAGCGCCAGCGGATCAACATCGCGCGGGCCCTGATGAACGACCCGGCGGTCCTGCTCGTCGACGAGCCGACCAGCGCGCTCGACCAGGAACGGGGTGCGGCCGTGCTGGACCTGCTCGTCACGCTGACCCGCGAACGGTCCACGGCGACCGTCATGGTCACCCACGACCGGACCCAGCTGGACCGGATGGACGTGACGGTCACGATGCGGGACGGCCGGCTGACCGCCCCGGCACTGGCCTGAGCCCCCGCTCAGCCGCCGGACGTCCCGCTGCTGGCCAGTACCTCGGAGAGCTCCTTGGCGGCCTGCTGGAGCATCGGCACGATCCGCTCGGTGGCCGCCTCCGTCACCCGGCCCGCCGGACCCGAGATCGAGATCGCGGCGGAGGTCGGTGAGTTGGGTACCGAGACCGCGAGGCAGCGGACCCCTATCTCCTGCTCGTTGTCATCCACCGCGTAGCCCGCCCGGCGGACCTGCTCCAGCGCGTCCAGGAAGCCCTCGGGGGTGGTGATCGTCTTCTCGGTCGCGGCCGGCATCCCGGTGCGCGCCAGCAGCGCCCGCACCTCGTCCGGCGAGGTGTGCGCGAGCAGTGCCTTGCCGACACCGGTGGAGTGCGGCAGCACCCGGCGGCCGACCTCGGTGAACATCCGCATCGAGTGCTTGGACGGCACCTGCGCCACGTACACGATCTCGTCGCCGTCGAGCAGCGCCATGTTCGCGGTCTCGCCGGTCTCCTCGACCAGCCGCGCGAGATACGGGCGGGCCCAGGTGCCGAGCAGCCGTGCGGCGGACTCGCCGAGCCGGATCAGGCGCGGGCCGAGCGCGTACCGCCGGTTGGGCTGCTGGCGGACGTATCCGCAGACCACGAGCGTGCGCATCAGCCGGTGAATGGTGGGCAGCGGCAGCCCGCTGCTCGCGGAGAGCTCACTCAGACCGACCTCGCCCCCCGCGTCGGCCATCCGCTCCAGCAGATCGAAGGCGCGCTCAAGGGACTGCACACCACCGCTGGGTCCGGCGGGCTTGGAGTCGGATGTGCTGGCGTGGGACGGCGGCACGTCAACGGTCCTTTCGAAGCGGAAGAGCAAGGCAGCAGCCTACCGGGCGCTTCCCGATCGGCCCACTGTTCCGGGTCGGCGTCCTGGCCGGTCAGGGCCCGTTTGTCCGGGTGTCCACCGGCGGCCGGACGGTTCTGGCGCACGGCCTCCGGCTTATTCTACGTTCCGCTCTACGAAATTAGTCTTTTACTTTGTGGAAATCTCCAGTCGACATCCCTCATGGTCCGCTGGGTGGCCGACGCGGAGAGCGGGGGTCTTGACGGGCCGCTTTCGCGAGTGAAGACTCCGTCAACAGTTCGTTGAATTTCTGGAAGTGGGGAGCACGCGTGTCCGCTACGGACGTGAAGCTGGTACTGCGCTCGACGCGGGTCGTCACTCCTGAGGGGACGCGGCCCGCGACGGTCGCCGTCACCGACGGGAAGATCGACGCCGTCCTGGCGTACGACGCGGAGGTGCCCGAGGGCGCCCGGCTGGAGGACTTCGGTGACGACGTCCTGCTGCCCGGCCTGGTGGACACCCACGTCCATGTGAACGACCCCGGCCGCACCGAGTGGGAGGGCTTCTACACCGCCACCCGCGCCGCCGCGGCCGGTGGGATCACCACCCTGCTCGACATGCCGCTCAACTCCCTCCCGCCCACCACCACCGTCGAGCACCTGCGCGTCAAGCAGCGGGTGGCCGCCCCCAAGGCGCACATCGACACCGGCTTCTGGGGCGGTGCGATCCCGTCCAACGTGAAGGACCTGCGCCCGCTGTACGAGGCCGGGGTCTTCGGCTTCAAGTGCTTCCTGTCGCCTTCCGGCGTCGAGGAGTTCCCCGAGCTGGACCAGGAGCAGCTGGCCCGCTCGATGGCGGAGATCGCCGGGTTCGGCGGGCTCCTGATCGTGCACGCGGAGGACCCGCACCACCTGGCGGCCGCACCCCAGCGCGGCGGCCCCGCCTACGCGGACTTCCTGGCCTCGCGGCCGCGCGACGCCGAGAACACCGCGATCGAGGGGCTGATCGCCCACGCCAAGCGGCTGAACGCCCGCATCCACGTACTGCATCTGTCCTCCAGCGACGCGCTGCCGCTGATCGCCGCGGCCAAGCGCGAGGGGGTGCGGGTCACGGTCGAGTCCTGCCCGCACTTCCTCACCCTCACCGCGGAGGAGGTCCCGGACGGCGCCACCGAGTTCAAGTGCTGCCCGCCCATCCGCGAGGCGGCCAACCAGGACGCGCTGTGGGAGGGGCTCGCGGACGGCACCATCGACTGCATCGTCTCCGACCACTCGCCCTGCACCACAGATCTCAAGACGCCGGACTTCGCCTCCGCGTGGGGCGGGATCTCCTCCCTCCAGCTCGGTCTGCCCGCCATCTGGACCGAGGCCCGCAAGCGCGGCCACTCGCTCGACGACGTCGCCCGCTGGATGTCGGCCGCCCCCGCCGAACTGGCCGGTCTGCGCTCCAAGGGTGCGATCGAGGCCGGCCGGGACGCCGACTTCGCGGTCCTCGCCCCCGACGCCACCTTCACCGTCGACCCGGCCGGGCTGTTCCACCGCAACCAGGTCACCGCGTACGCCGGCCGGACCCTGCACGGCGTCGTCAGGTCCACCTGGCTGCGCGGCGTACGGATCGCGTCGGACGGCGTGCTCGACGCCCCCACCGGCCGCCTCCTCGAAAGGGACCGCTGAACACGGCCGGCTCTTGCTGGGGACGGGCTGGGGGCGCGGGCCCTACTGGGCGGCCGCCGGTTCGAACGCCACATCCAGGCAGTCGAAACCGCGCAGCCCGTTGTTGATCATCGGCTTGGACTGGAGGATCTCGAAGCGGGTGACCCGGTCGGCGAGCCGTTCCAGTAGCGCGCTCATCTCCAGCCTGGCGAGGTGCATACCGACACACACGTGCTCGCCCCGCCCGAAGGCGAGGTGATCCGAGGGGCGGCGGGTGATGTCGAAGCGCGTCGGGTCCGGGTAGTGCCGGTCGTCGCGGTTGGCGGAGGCGTAGAGCAGCGCGACCCGGGAGCCGGCGGAAAGTCCGACACCGCCGATCTCATGCTCCTCGGTGAGAAACCGGCTGAACTGGGGAACCGGTGATTCGAGGCGCAACGACTCGTTGATCGCGTGCGGGATCAGCGATCGGTCATCGCGCAGCAGGTCCCACTGAGCGGGGTGCTGGGCGAACAGCGCCACCATGTTGGCGATGGCGAGAATCGTCGTGTCCAGACTCGGAGTGACGTAGTCGAGCATCATCATCGGACACTTGTCGGGCGAGATTTCGCCACGGTCGGCGGCCTCGTAGAGCTGCGCCGCCCAGCCGTTGGGATCGATCTTCCCCGGCACGGCGTCGTTCATGGCGAAGGACATGAACTCCTCGACGGCAGGTCCCGCCGCGGCGGCGCGCTCGTCGGCGGGGCCTTGGGTGTTCCAGATGGCGGCGGCCCATTCGAGCATCTTCTCCCGTCCGTGTTCCGGGAGGCCGACCAGATCCGACACCACGGCCATGGGGAGGTGTCCCGCCAACTCGGCGACGACATCGCACCGGCCCTGGCCGACCACCCGCTCGACGACCCGGTCGGCCTCGCTCTCGATACGCGGAGTGATCTCACGCATCCGGTCTGCCCGCAGCGGCCGTCCCAACACGGTTCGCATCGCCGTGTGTTCGGGCGGATCGCTGCACAGCGTGATCCCCTCAAGCTGGGCGTTCACCTCCCTGTCCACGAACACACCGTGTGCTGAGGAGAACGTCTGCCAGTCCGTCAGGGCAGCGCGTACCTCGTCGTAGCGCGGCAACGCGTACATGTCGTAGCGGGCCAGGTACACCACGGGCCCGAGTGCCCTCAGCTCGTCATAGATTGCGTAGGGGGCGACGCGCGCCGAATCGGTGTAGAGGTCGACGTCGCTGACGGGTATGCCGGGCAATGGTCCTCCTGGGGACGCGCGCGACCTGGTGCCGCTCGGACGCAGTAACTGCTGCCCAGAAGTGCCAAGAATGAACGAACCTCGCCTCGGCTGATCCATAAGCTCGGTCCGAGGGCTCGGCCCCGTCGCGGCTGAATCCGACGCAGTTCTGTGTGACAGGTTCGGTTGCGCGGCTTGGAGGGCTGGTGTGCTCAGAACTCCTCGTGCGTCGAGGGGTCCCCGCCGAACCGCTGCCGGGGCCCGGCCGCGATGCGCGCCAGCTCCTGGGCCGTCAGCTCGAAGCCGAAGAGGTCCAGGTTCTCGCGCTGCCGTCCCGGATCGGCGCTCTTCGGGATCGGGACGGCCCCGAGCTGGGTGTGCCAGCGCAGCACCGCCTGTCCCGGTGTCACCCCGTGCGCCCGCGCGACGGCGACGAGACCGGGGTCGGCCAGCAGGTCGTGACCTCGGCCCAGCGGGCTCCAGCTCTCCGTGACGATGCCCTTGGCGGCGTGCACGGCCCGCAACTCCTCCTGCGGCAGCCGGGGATGCATCTCGATCTGGTTGACGGCGGGCAGCACCCCCGTCTCCCGCTCCAGCCGGTCCAGGTGGTCCGCGGTGAAGTTGGAGACCCCGATCGACCGTACGAGCCCCTCCTCGCGGAGCCGGATCATGGCCTTCCAGGTATCGACGTACAGATCGACGCGGGGCAGCGGCCAGTGGATGAGGTAGAGGTCCACGTAGGAGAGGCCCAGGTTGCGCCGGGACTCCTCGAACGAGGCCAGCGTCTTCTCGTACCCGTGGTGGCGGCCCGGCACCTTGGTGGTGACGAAGACGTCCTCCCGGTCCAGCCCGCTGCGGGCGATCCCGCGCCCGGTGCCGGTCTCGTTGCCGTAGTTCAGCGCGGTGTCGACGAGCCGGTAGCCGAGGCCCAGGGCCCCGGCCACGGCTTCCTCCGCCGCGTCGTCGTCCAGGGGCCAGGTGCCGAGCCCGACCGAGGGCACGGTCCGGCCGTCGATGAGTGTGTGCGACGGGGTCTCGGGCATGTTCGGCTTCCTCTCGTCGGACGGCTGCCTGCCCGGCCAGCCTAGGGTCACTTCTCGCGGCCGGCCTCGCGGTGCAACTGCGCGATGACCTCGTCGACCCGGCTCCGCTCGTAGCCCCGGCGGACGAGTTCGAAGGCCACCGCTTCGGGCGGCGGCGCACCGCCACGGAGCCGGACGAGGTAGGCGTCGACCTGATCGCGGTCGTATCCGCGCCGGGCGATGGTGAAGCCGAACTCCTCGTGCAGCGGGGGTTCGTACTCCTCGCGCGCCTCACGTGAGCCGCGTGACCAGAACATGGGTGCCTCCTCCGGCAGGGTGGGCGGACGGACGGAAACGTCCGCCCACCCTGCCACGGAACTCAGGCGGCGTGGCCACCGTCCACCACGACCTCGGTTCCGGTGATGTACGCGGCCTCGTCACCGGCCAGGTAGGCGATGAGCGAGGCCACTTCTGCGGCCGTGCCGAACCGGTCCAGCGCGGTCGCGGCCCGCTGCCCGGCGGCGAACGGGCCGTCGGCCGGGTTGAGATCGGTGTCCACCGGTCCGGGCTGGACCAGGTTGACGGTGATCCCGCGCGGGCCGAGCTCGCGGGCGAGCGGCTTGGTGAGTCCGGACAGCGCCGACTTGCTCATTGCGTAGAGCGTGCCGCCCGGTCCGCCCGCGAACCGGCTCAGGGCCGTGCCGAGGGTGATGATGCGGCCGCCGCGCTCCATCAGGCCGGCCGCCGCCCGGCAGGCCAGGAAGACGGCCCGCACGTTGACCGCGAGCACTTGGTCCACATCGGCGGTGCTGAGGGTGTCGATGGGGCCGAGGACGCCGATGCCCGCGTTGTTGACCAGGACGTCGAGCCGGCCGAACGTCTCCGCCGTCCGGTGCACCGCCGAGGGGACGGCCTCCGGGTCGGCCGAATCGGCGCGCAGGGCGACCGCGCGGCGGCCGCACGCCTCGATCTTCCGCACGGTCTCCTGGGCGGCGGCCTCGTCCCTGGCGTAGGTCAGCGCCACATCGGCGCCGTCCTGGGCGAGCCGCAGGGCGGTCGCGGCGCCGATGCCCCGGCTGCCGCCGGTGACGAGTGCGACGCGGTTGGAGCCGGTGCTGCTGGTGCTGTTCATCAGGGGTCCTGTCCGTTGCCGGTGGTGGTGTCGCCGGTTGGCTGACAAGGACAAGGAAAGTTCTTCTGCGGCCCGGAGACCGGCGGGAAACGGACGCCCACTCCGTTTCGGTGTCCCGGCCGGCCGATGAGTTGCGGCCCGCGCGGGGGTCAGAACAGATGGAAGCGGAATCCGCGGCCGTTACCGAGCCCCGAAGAAGGAGCAGGACCATGGCGAAGCTGACCCTCATCACCTTCCTGACGCTCGACGGCGTCATGCAGGCCCCGGGCGGCCCCGAGGAGGACCCGAGCGACGGATTCGAGTACGGCGGCTGGCAGGCCCCCGTCATCGACGAGGAGAGCGGGCGGTTCGTCGGGGAGCTGTTCGACCGCTCGGCGGCCTTCCTGCTCGGCAGGCGTACCTACGACATCTTCGCGGGGTACTGGCCGGGCATCACCGACCCCGACAACCCGATCGCCGGCCGGCTCAACCGGTACCCCAAGTACGTCGTCTCGACCACCCTGGAGAAGGCCGACTGGGAGAACACCACCGTGATCTCCACCGATGTCGCCGCCGAGATCGCCCGGGTCAAGGAGCGCACCCAAGGGGGCGAGGTGCAGATCTACGGCAGTGGTGTACTCGCCCGGTCCCTGATGGCGCACGGCCTGATCGACGAGTACAACCTGCTGGTCCACCCGGTCGTGCTCGGCGCGGGCAAGCGGCTGTTCACGGACGGCGGACTGCCGACGGCCTTCGAGCTGACCGGCGCCCGCACGACGCCCAACGGCATCGCGATCAACACCTACCGGCCCACCGGGCGGGCCGAGTTCGGCTCCATCCCCGACGGCACGTGAACGACCGGCACGTGCGTACCCAGTACGAGAACGAGCGGTACGTGGACGGCCCCCGCGCTCAGCCGCCGTGCGGCGGGCTCCAGTCCGGCGAACGGCCGAGCGCCGACAGCACGAGCCGGAAGGTGTCCGGGCTCCCGGAACCCGCCGCCCCACCGCCCGGCAGGGCGGGCCGGAAGGCCGCCCCCGGCCGCTCGCGCGACTCGCCGCCGGGGACGCGCAGGGCGATGGGCAGCGCGGCCTCGACGACGTCCGGAGGGAAGGCTGTGCGCAGCCCGAGGGAGGCCGCCGCGTCCCAGGAATGCACCACGTAGTCGATGAAGTGGAACCCGATCGCGGTCGGCGCGGCGAACGTCGCGGCGGCATCGATCTCCGGAAGCGCGAACCGCCGCTCCAGCATGCCCGGTTCCGCGAACGCGTCCAGCACCGCATCGGCTGCCTCCCGGTACCGGGCCGCCGGATCGTCCCCGTACGGGCGGGTCCGCCAGGCGGCGGCACCGGCCCCCTGACCCCGCGCGGCGGCGGCGAACCCGAGGTGCTGGGCGCCCATGTGCTCGACGAGGCGGCGCAGCGTCCAGTCGGAGCAGGGGGAGGGGCGGTCCCAGTCGCCGGGGCCCGCGCTCCGCACGATGCGCACGGATTCCAGCACTGCGGCCCGGTCGAGCTGCACGATGTCCACGGTCGGGGTTCCTTTCGTCGGGCGGAACAGATGGTTCGGGCGGTACAGATGGTTCGGGTGGGCCCGGGGGTTCGGGTGAGCTTGGCGGTGTGGGGAGGTCAGGCCGGCGGCGTCGGCCACGGTGCCGTTCCGGATACCAGCCGCCAGGCGGATTGGCGGAGCACGGCGGGGGAGGTGAACGGGGCCGTCCAGGTGGCGGAACGCAGAGTGCCGCGGTCCCGGTGGGCGCGGACGATGCGCTGGTGGTCGGGGCGGGCGACGAAGCCCATCAGGTGTTCGGGGGAGGTCCAGACGGTGATGGACCCGGAACGGTTCATCCGGGGGCTCACGTCCACCCACAGCCACATGCCGACCGCGCCCGGGGTCGCCGGCCAGGTGCGGCGCAGCCGCATGCCCGCAGCCCCGACGGACGGGGTGCTCCAGGGGCGGTGAGTGACGAACTCGGTGACACCGACGACCACTTCGGTCCCCCGTTCCACGGTCCGGGCGGCGGGGCCGCTCCGCCAGTGCGTGCTCCAGAGGATGTGCGGCACGGGCTGTCCTTCCCCCTGCGTGGTCCGGCCGGGCCGTCGCGGAGTTCCGCAACGGATGACCGCGACCATACAGTTGAACGAACGATCGTGCTATTAGTTTTGGGCAAGCCGCCTGACAGAGGGCAGGTGCGCCAGGCGCTACGCGCTGCCGGGCAGCGAAGAGGCGTCCACCGCCACCGCCCGCAGCCGTTCCAGGATCGCGCGCGCCGCCCTCGTGTAACCCTCGGAGCTCTTCCGGAGCACCGAGTCGCCGTTGGCCAGCTCCAGGAACGCGATGATCTCGAAGGCGAGCTGGGCGGCATCGCAGTCCGCCTGGATCTCGCCCAGTGCCCGTGCCTCCTCGATGCGCCGCTCCACGAAGGCGACCCAGCCGGACTGCGCGGCCACGAGCGCGTCGTGCACCGGGCCCTCGCGCGCGTCGAACTCCGCGATGGCCGCGTAGAAGAAGCAGCCCCCGGGGAACACCCGCTGCTCCGAGTACGCGATCCAGCGCTCGTACAGCTCCCGGATCCGCCCCAGCCCGGCCGGAACGGCGCGTACCGGCCGTACGACATGCTCGTCGTACACCGCGGCGGCGGCCCGCACGGTGGCCAGCTGGAGCTCCTCCTTGGAGCCGAAGAGGGCGAACACACCGCTCTTGCTCAGCCGGAGCTCGGTGGCGAGCCGGCCGAGCGAGAGGCCTTCGAGGCCCTCCACCGACGCGACCGAGGCAGCGTGCGCGAGCACCAGCTGCCGGGTGCGGTTGCCCCGTTCGACCCTTCCGTCCTGGCGTGCTCCCGCCATCTGGCGACTCCGTGCTCGGTGGGGTGCGGGGCGGCCGATGTCGGACCGGCCCGGGGCTCGCCATTGTAGGAGGGCGACCGGTACGGTGATCGTTCCGCGTGCGAGCCAGTGAGGTCTCCGCATCCTGCCTGTGGAGAACCAGGAGATCCGGGTGTCCTCAATCGCCGTTCCCGCACTCGCACCGCAGCGCCGGGCGTGGCTCACCGATCTGCCCGTCCTGCTGGTCGCGGTCGTCTGGGGTTCCAGCTACCTGGCGGCCAAGGGCATCACCACGGCGCAGACCGTCATCGCGGTCCTGGTGCTGAGGTTCGCCGTCGTGCTGCCCGTGCTGGTGGTCGCCGGGCGGCGCAGGCTGTCGGCGCTGACCGCGGCGCAGTGGCGGGGCGCGGGGCTGCTGGGCCTGGTGCTCAGCGGGATCTTCCTGGTGGAGACGTACGGCATCGTGCACACCTCGGCGACCAACGCCGGGCTCATCATCAGCCTCACCGTGGTCTTCACCCCGCTCGCCGAGGCGGCGGTGACCCGGGTCCGGCCGGCCGGGAGCTTTCTCGCCGCGGCCGGGCTCTCGGTGGCCGGTGTGGTGCTGCTGACCCAGGGCAGCGGATTCACCAGCCCCTCCGCGGGCGATCTGCTGATGCTCGTCGCCGCCCTGGCCCGCACCCTGCACGTACTGCTCATGGCGCGTATCAAGTCCGTCCGCTCTGCGGACTCGCTGTCGCTGACCACCGTCCAGCTCGGCAGCGCGGTCGCCGTCTTCGCGGCTCTGGCCGCCGTCCCCGGCACCGGCGAGTCGCCGTGGTCGGTCGCCGCCGGATTCGGTGTCCGCGAGTGGGGTGGGCTGCTCTTCCTGTCGGTCTTCTGCACGCTCTTCGCGTTCTTCGTGCAGATGTGGTCCGTACGCCGCACCTCGCCGTCCCGGGTCAGCCTGCTGCTCGGTACGGAACCGCTCTGGGCCGCCGCCGTCGGCATCGCGATCGGCGGCGAACGCCTCGGCGTCCTCGGAGCGGCGGGCGCGGTCCTGGTGCTCGCGGGTACGGCCTGGGGGCGCCGCAGCGCGGCCCCGGCTACTCCTTGACCGAGTCAGACGCGATCATGACGGCGGTCCCCGTCACCACCAGCACGATGCTGACGAACAACGAGTAGCCGCCGAGGAACGGCAGCCGTTGCACCAGGCCGAAGAAGTGGAACCAGCCGAGCCATTCGTGGAGCAGCCCCGCGGCCCCCTGGGCGAAGACCAGGAAGCCGACCGTCTCGCAGAGTCTCTTCATGGGAGTGAGCCTGGCGCGCCGGGCACCGCCGTCGCATCGGCCGGTGGTCCGGGCCGCTCGTCCGAAAGTCTTCCCTTCCGCGACTTTGGTCGCCTCCCGGCCCCGAACCGCCGGAAGCCGTGATTCCGCTGCGTAGCTTTGTCGATATGACGCGCACGGAGTACCCCTGGCTGCTGCCCTCGGCGATGGCCGACCCCGAGCTGCCCGGTGACCGGGGCGCCCGCTCCCGCCGCACCGTGCGCGACTGGATCGTCGACATCACGGCGTTCCTCTGCGCGGCGGGCATCGGCCTGGCGACCATCGCGACGATCGAGGCCGACCCCACCACGCCCGAGGGCGTCGTCTTCGTGGACTCGCTGGTCGGCGCCGCGGCCTGCTGCGCGCTGTGGGCCCGGCGGCGGTGGCCGGTCGGCCTCGCGGTGGCGATGACGGCGCTCTCCATCGTGGAGCCCGTCGCGGCCGGGGCGCTGCTGGTGGCCCTCTTCAGCGTGGCCGTGCACCGGCCGTTCCGCCCCGTCGCCTTCGTCGGCGCGGGCGCCCTGGCCGTCGCCCCGATCCAGCCCTACGTGCGCCCCGACCCGACCACCTCGTTCATCGCGTCCACCGTCATCGGCGTCCTGCTGATCCTGCTGGTGCTCAGTTGGGGCATGGTCGTACGCTCCAGACGCCAGCTCGTCGTCACCCTGCGCGAGCGCGCCCGGCGCGCCGAGACCGAGGCCGGACTGCGCGCCGAACAGGCCCAGCGGCTGGCCCGCGAGGACATCGCCCGGGAGATGCACGACGTCCTCGCCCACCGGCTGACCCTGCTCTCCGTGCACGCCGGAGCCCTGGAGTTCCGGCCCGACGCACCCCCCGCGGAGGTGGCCCGCGCCGCCGGAGTCATCCGGGACAGCGCGCACGAGGCGCTCCAGGACCTCCGCGAGATCATCGGGGTGCTGCGCAGCCCCCGGGACAGCGAGGGTGACCGGCCGCAGCCCACCCTCGCCACGCTCGACGCGCTGGTCGCCGAATCCCGACTGGCCGGGATGAAGGTGGCCCTCGACAACGACCTGGCAGAGCCGGACGCGGCGCCCGCCGCCACCGGCCGCACCGTCTACCGCATCGCCCAGGAGGGCCTGACCAACGCCCGCAAGCACGCACCGGGCACCGAGGTCACCGTCAGGGTCTGCGGCGGCCCCGGCCGGGGCATCACCGTCGAGGTGCGCAACCCGGCCCCCACCGAGCCCTTCGAGCAGGTGCCCGGCTCCGGACAGGGGCTCATCGGACTGACCGAACGAGCCACCCTCGCCGGCGGCCGCCTCGACCACGGACCCGAACCTGACGGCGGGTTCGGGGTCCGGGCTTGGCTACCGTGGCCGTCATGACCACCCCGACTCCCGCCCCCGCCGACCGCCCCGTCCGGCTCCTCATCGTCGACGACGACCCCCTCGTACGGGCCGGGCTCGCCCTGATGCTCGGCGGCGCCGACGACATCGACATCGTGGGGGAGGGTGCCGACGGCAGCGAGGCGCCCGGACTCGTCGAGCGGCTCCGCCCGGACGTCGTCCTGATGGACATCCGGATGCCGGTCATGGACGGGCTGACCGCCACCGAGGTGCTGCGCGGCCGCCCGGACGCACCCGAGGTCATCGTCCTGACCACCTTCCACGCCGACGAACAGGTGCTGCGCGCGATCCGTGCCGGAGCGGCCGGCTTCGTGCTCAAGGACACCCCGCCCGGACAGATCGTCGACTCGGTGCGCCGCGTGGCGGCCGGTGACCCGGTCCTGTCGCCCGCGGTGACCCGGCAGCTCATGGCCCGCGCCGCGGGCCCCGGCGGGGAGGAGAAGGCCGACCGCGCGCAGGGGGCCCGCCGACGGCTCGCCTCGCTCGCCGAACGGGAACGCGAGGTGGCCATCGCCGTCGGGCACGGCCGTTCCAACGCCGAGATCGCCGCGGCGCTCTATCTGAGCGTGGCCACCGTGAAGACCCAGGTGTCACGGATTCTGGCCAAGTTCGACTTCAACAACCGAGTCCAGATCGCCCTGCTGGTCCACGACGCGGGCCTGCTCGACGACGGAGACGGCCCGGGGCTGTCCTGAACTCTCCGTCCGTCCCGGACCCGGCGGCATACGCTGAACCGGCCGGTCCCCGGCGGCCGGACCGATCAGACCGGGAGGGTGGGCCCATGTCCGATGTCGACGTAGATCTGCGTGGGGTCGCGGACTTCACCGCGAATCCGTACCCGTACTACGAGAAGATGCGCGCCGCGGGTCCGGTGCACTCCGCGCGGACGGACGAGTTCGACCGGGTGTGGCTCGTCGTCGGGTACGACGAAGGACGGTCGGTCCTGGCCGACCAGCGGTTCGGCAAGGACTGGCGTACGCTGCCCGGCCAGACGGGCATGGGCGACCCGATCAACGCCAACATGCTGGAGATGGACGCACCCGACCACACCCGGCTGCGCAAGCTGGTCGCGCGGGAGTTCACCGCCCGCCGGATCGAGGCGCTGCGGCCCCGCGTGCGGCAGATCACCGACGGACTGCTCGACGCGATGGTGCCCGCCGGCCGGGCGGATCTCGTCGACGCCTTCGCCTTCCCGCTGCCCATCACCGTCATCTGCGAACTCATCGGCGTCCCCGACCTGGACCGGGACGCCTTTCGGCTGCTGTCCAACGGAGTGGTCTCCCCGGCGGGCGCGACCGAGGAGGGCGACGCGGCCCGTGCCATGGGCGGCTACCTCGCCGAACTGATCGAGGACAAGCGCCGCTCGCCGGGCGAGGACCTGCTGAGTGCGCTGATCGCCGCCCGGTACGAGGACGAGGACGCGCTGTCGCCCGACGAACTGGTCGGCATGGCCTTCCTGTTGCTCGTCGCAGGCCATGAGACGACCGTCAACCTGATCTCCAACGGGGTGCGCGCACTGCTCGAACACCCTGAGCAACTGGCGGCTCTGCGCGCCGACTTCGGACTGATCGACGGGGCGGTCGAGGAGATGCTCCGCTATGACGGGCCGGTGGAGGCCGCCACCTTCCGGTTCGCCCGGGAGACCGTGCCGATCGGCTCCGCCACCATCGCGGAGGGCGATTCGGTCCTGGTCGCCCTGGCAGGCGCCGACCGCGACCCCGCCCGCTACCCGGAACCCGACCGCTTCGACATCCGCCGCGACGCGCAGGGACACCTGGCCTTCGGGCACGGGATCCACTTCTGCCTGGGCGCGCCGCTGGCCCGGATGGAGGGCCGCATCGCGGTGCGGGCGCTGCTGGAGCGGTGCCCCGGACTGGATTTCGATCCGGACGCCGGGGAACCGGACTGGCTGCCCGGCATGCTGATCAGGGGGACGCGGAAGCTGCCCGTGCGCTGGTGAGGCAGACTCGCCGCAGGACAGCGTGCCTCGCCGCAGGACAGCGGACCTCGCCGCTGGACAGCAGGCACAGGTGAACAGAGAGGAACCCGTCATGACCGGACTCGACCTGGAGATGGCGCAGAAGGTGCTCGACAGCCAGCCGTTCAGCGGGCTCGTCGGCGCGCGGATCACCGCGTTCGGGGACGGCGGGGCCACGCTGGAGATCGACGGCCGTGAGGAACTCCAGCAGCAGAACGGGTTCCTGCACGGCGGGGTGCTCGCGTACGCCGCCGACAACGCGCTCACCTTCGCCGCCGGAACGACACTCGGCCCGGCCGTGCTGACCGGCGGCTTCTCGATCCAGTACCTGCGGCCCGCCACCGGCGGCGGACTCGTCGCCCGTGCCTTCGTCGTCCACTCCGGCCGCCGGCAGGCGGTGGCGCGCTGTGATCTGTTCAGCGTGGACGGGAGCGGGGCAGAAACCCTGTGCGCGGTCGCCCAGGGCACCGTGCTGAATGCCGCGTCGGCCTGAAGGAGCCCTGCTTGACCACGGAAGAGGCAGTCGATCTCGGAGCGATGGGGGACAGGTTCACCCGCGATCCGTACAGCGTGTACGCGGCCCTGCGGGCCCGTGGCCCCGTCCACCGGGTCCGCATCCCGGAGGGCGCGCCCGCCTGGCTCGTCGTCGGGTACGAGGAGGGCCGGGCCGCGCTCGCGGACCAGCGGCTCTCCAAACAGTGGGCCCTGGCCTCGCCCGGCCTCGGCGTGAGCAAGGTCTCCTCCGGGACGTCCATGCTCAGCACGGACGCACCCGTGCACACCCGGCTGCGCAAGCTGGTCACCCGGGAGTTCACGCCCCGCCGCATGCAGCAACTCCTGCCGAGTGTGCGGCGGATGACCGACGAACTGCTCGACACGATGCTGGCGCTGCCCGGCCGCCGTACCGACCTCGTCGACTCGCTGGCGTTCCCGCTCCCGATGTCCGTCATCTGTGAACTGCTCGGCGTCCCCTTCCTGGACCGCCAGGCCTTCCGGGCCTGGTCCAACACCGCGGTGTCCTCCATCGACGCGGCGGCGCGGAGCGCGGCGAACTCCGACACCTCCCGCTATCTGGCCGGGCTCCTCGACGACAAGCGCGAACAGCCCGGCGACGACCTGATGAGCGCGCTGATCCACACGGCCGACGAGGACGGCGACCGGCTCTCGGCCGATGAACTGATGGGCATGGCCTGGCTGTTGCTCGTGGCCGGCCATGAGACCACGGTGAGCCTCATTTCCAACGGGGTGCTCGCCCTGCTCACCCACCCCGAACAGCTCGCGGCGCTACGGGCGGAGCCAGCGCTGATCGACAACGCGGTGGAGGAGATGCTGCGTTACGCGGGCCCGATCGAGACCCCCACGTACCGCTTCACGACCGGCCCGATCGACATCGGCGGCACGGTCGTCCCGGGCGGCGGCGAGCTGGTCCTGATCGCGACGGCCGACGCCAACCGCGACCCGGACCGCTACCCGGACGCGGACCGGTTCGACATCACCAGGGACGCCCGGGGGCATGTCGCCTTCGGCCACGGGATCCACTACTGCCTGGGCGCGCCGCTGGCCCGTATCGAGGCGGCGGTGGCGGTCGGATCGCTGCTGGAGCGCTGCCCGGGGCTGGCGCTCGACACCGATCCGGACACGCTGACCTGGCGGACGGGGATGCTCATCAGGGGGCCGGAGGCTCTGCCGGTCCGGTGGTGAGCCGACTCCAGGCCCTCGCCGGAGTCAGGCCCCGGGGATCTCCGTCAGCTCCACCGGCCGGCGCTCCCGGCGTGAGAGCTCGCACGCCTCCGCGACCCGCAGCGCGTGCAGGGCCTCGCGCCCGTCGCAGGGATTGGCCGCCTCGCCCCGCACCAGCCGGACGAAGGCGTCCAGCTCGGCCTCGTACGCCGGGGCGAAGCGTTCCAGGAACCCGGGCCAGGGCTTGGCCGGGGCGGCGGGGCCCTGCGGTTCCGCGGAGGTCAGCGGGGTGCGGTCGTCCAGGCCGACCGCGAGCTGGTCCAGCTCTCCGGCGAGCTCCATCCGCACGTCGTACCCGGCGCCGTTGCAGCGGGTCGCCGTCGCCGTGACGAGGGTGCCGTCGTCGAGGGTCAGCAGCGCCGCCGCGGTGTCCACGTCACCGGCCTCGCGGAACATCGCGGGTCCGGCGTCCGAGCCGGTGGCGTACACCCGGGCCACCTCATGGCCCGTCACCCAGCGCACCATGTCGAAGTCGTGGATCAGGCAGTCCCGGTACAGCCCGCCGGAGAGCGGCAGGTAGGCCGCGGGCGGCGGCGCCGGGTCGGAGGTCACCGTCCGCACGGTGTGCAGCCGGCCCAGCTCCCCGCCGCGCACGGCCGAGCGCGCCGCCAGGTACCCCGCGTCGAACCGTCGCATGAACCCGAGCTGGAGCACGCTCTCGGCCTCCCGCGTCTCGCGCAGCGCGGCCAGCGTGCCCGGCAGGTCGAGGGCGACGGGCTTCTCGCAGAACGCGGGCACCCCGGCGCGGGCGGCCCGGCCGATCAGCTCGGCGTGCGCCGCGGTGGCCGAGGCGATCACCACGGCGTCCACGCCCGCGCCGAACACCTCCGCGGCGGACCCTGCGGTGACCGCCCCGGTCCGGCGCGCGACCTCCGCCGCGCGGGCCGGGTCCGTGTCCGTCACCACCAGGGCGTCCACCGAGGGGTGGCGGGACAGCACGCCCGCGTGGAAGGAGCCGATCCGGCCGGTGCCGATGAGTCCGATGCGCATGGACCCAACGTGCCGGTCACCGGCAACGCTGTCAACTGTATGTCCTGACAAAGTCGGCCAGGTGTCGGAGCGCGGCCCGCGCCGGGCCCCGCCTCACTCCTTCGATTCCCGCCGCCCCGTACGGTGACAGCGCCCCATGACTTCCGTACGGTGTCGGAGGCTTCCCGGCTTCGCGTACGGCCCCGGGGGCGGCGCCAGGCCGCCCCCGGGCGCCGTACGCGCCCCGTCCCGACACACGCGCCGCGCCCTGCCGGGTGACGGCGGCGGCGGCTCGGGGATACTTGCCCAGCCGGACCGGGACCGTACGGGCCCCGGCTCCACCAGCAGCACAACGAGCAGCACGAGAAGGGCACGGAGTCGTGGCAAGGGTTCGGACAGGGGTACGTGCGATGGGCGCCGTGCTTGCGGCGGTGCTCGGGGCTTCCCTCATGGGATGCAGCAGCACCGGCGGCAAGCGGGCGGAGGAGCGAGCGGCACAGTCCGCCGCCGAGGGCCGGTCCGCGGTGAACACGCCCCGCTGGACCTTCGCCATGGTCACCCACTCGGGCGACGGCGACACCTTCTGGGACATCGTCCAGAAGGGCGCCAAGATGGCGGCGGGCAAGGACAACATCAACTTCCTTTACTCGCACAACGACGAGGCGCAGCAGCAGGCCCAGCTGGTCCAGGCCGCCATCGACAAGAAGGTCGACGGGCTGATCGTCACGCTCGCCAAGCCCGACGCCATGAAGGACGTCGTCGCCAAGGCGACCAGGGCCGGTATTCCGGTGATCACGGTCAACTCGGGTGTCGCGGAGTCCAAGCAGTTCGGCGCGCTCACCCACATCGGCCAGGACGAGTCCATCGCCGGTGAGGCCGTCGGTGAGGAGCTCAACAAGCGCGGCCGCAAGAAGGCCCTGTGCATCCTGCACGAGCAGGGCAACGTGGGCCACGAGCAGCGCTGCGCCGGAACGAAGAAGGCCTTCGACGGCCAGATCCAGAACCTGTACGTCGAGGGCACCAACATGCCGGACGTCCAGGCCTCCATCGAGGCGAAGCTCCAGTCCGACAAGGACATCGACGCGGTCGTCACCCTCGGCGCGCCCTTCGCGGACGCCGCCGTCAAGGCGAAGCAGACCGCGGGCAGCAAGGCCGAGATCGACACCTTCGACCTGAACGCCAAGGTCGCCGCCGAGCTGAAGGCCAAGACCCTCGGCTTCGCCGTCGACCAGCAGCCCTACCTCCAGGGGTACGAGGCCGTCGACCTGCTCTGGCTCTACCGCTACAACCGCAACGTGCTCGGCGGCGGCCGCCCGGTCCTCACCGGTCCCCAGGTCATCACCTCCGCCGACGCGGCCCAGCTCGCCGAGTACGCGGACCGGGGAACCCGATGACCGCGGCCTCCGGATCCTCCTCGCCCGCCGGTACGGACGAACGGCTGCTGCGCACCTCACCGCTGCGCAAGCTGCTCGGCCGCCCCGAGCTGGGCTCCGTCGTCGGCGCGCTGGCCGTCTTCCTCTTCTTCGCGATCGTCGCCGACAGCTTCCTGCGCGCCACCAGCTTCGGCACGGTCCTGTACGCGGCCTCCACCATCGGGATCATGGCGGCCCCGGTCGCGCTGCTGATGATCGGCGGCGAGTTCGACCTCTCGGCGGGGGTGATGGTCACCAGCTCCGCGCTGATCTCGTCGATGTTCAGCTACCAGATGACGGCGAACGTCTGGGTCGGCGTCTTCGTGTCGCTGCTGGTCACGCTCGCCATCGGCGCGTTCAACGGCTTCATGCTGACCCGCACCAAACTGCCGAGCTTCATCATCACGCTCGGTACGTTCCTGATGCTGACCGGTCTGAACCTCGGCTTCACCAAGCTGATCAGCGGGACCGTCTCGACGAAGACCATCGGCAACATGGAGGGCTTCCCCTCCGCCCGCAAGCTGTTCGCCTCCTACTGGACCGTCGGCGGCGTCGAGCTCAAGGTGACCATCCTGTGGTGGGCGGTCCTCGTCGCCGTCGCCACCTGGATCCTGCTCCGCACCCGCTTCGGGAACTGGATCTACGCGGTCGGCGGCGGCGCCGACGCGGCCCGCGCGGTCGGCGTCCCGGTGATCCGGACGAAGATCGGGCTCTACCTCGGCGTCGCCTTCGCCGCCTGGGTCTCCGGACAGCACCTGCTGTTCAGCTATGACGTGGTGCAGTCCGGCGAGGGTGTCGGCAACGAGCTGATCTACATCATCGCGGCGGTCATCGGCGGCTGCCTGATCACCGGCGGCTACGGCTCCGCCATCGGCTCGGCGGTCGGCGCCTTCATCTTCGGCATGACCAGCAAGGGCATCGTGTACGCGGAGTGGAACCCGGACTGGTTCAAATTCTTCCTCGGAGCGATGCTGCTCCTGGCCACCCTGCTCAACGCATGGGTACGCAAGCGCGCGGAGGCGACGAAATGACGGCCCCCAAGGCACCGGACGTGCCGGAGGACACCGAGCCGCGGGCGCTGGTCGAGCTCGACCACGTCAGTAAGTACTACGGCAACATCAAGGCACTGGAGGACGTCTCGCTGGAGGTGCACGCGGGCGAGATCTCCTGCGTCCTCGGCGACAACGGCGCCGGCAAGTCCACCCTCATCAAGATCATCGCGGGGCTGCACCGGCACGACGCCGGAAGCTTCCTCGTGGACGGCGAGGAGACCACCCTCGCCAACCCGCGTGACGCCCTGGACCGGGGCATCGCCACGGTCTACCAGGACCTCGCCGTCGTCCCGCTGATGCCGGTCTGGCGGAACTTCTTCCTCGGCTCTGAGCCGACGACCGGCGTGGGCCCCTTCAAGCGCCTCGACGTCCGGCTGATGCGCGAGACGACCCGCTCCGCGCTGCTGCGGATGGGCATCGACCTGCGCGACGTCGACCAGCCCATCGGCACCCTGTCCGGCGGCGAGCGCCAGTGCGTGGCCATCGCGCGGGCCGTCCACTTCGGCGCCAAGGTGCTCGTCCTGGACGAGCCGACCGCGGCGCTCGGCGTCAAGCAGTCCGGCGTCGTCCTCAAGTACGTCGCGGCGGCCAGGGACGCCGGACTGGGCGTGGTTCTCATCACGCACAACCCGCACCACGCGTACCTGGTCGGTGACCGCTTCGTGCTGCTCAAGCGCGGCGCGATGGCCGGCAGCCACACCCGGGGCAGCATCACGCTGGACGAGCTCACCCGCCAGATGGCGGGCGGCAGCGAGCTGGAGGAGCTCAGCCACGAGCTGGAGCGGACCCCCGGTCCTGACCTGTCCGGCGGCCCCGCGACGAAGCACGACACTCCGTAGTCCGGCCGGGCCGCGGAGCCCGTCCGGCAGCCCCGTCCCCCCGGCAGTGGCAGAATCGGGGCCGACGGGCGCCGCCCGCCGCCGGGATCAGTACGCGCCCGGCCACCCCGACCCCCCAGGGACGATGAGCACGTACCGCGACTTCACGCACCGCGGCTCCGCCCGCGCCACCGTCCTGCGGACCGTCGGCACCCGGGAGCGGCGCTCGCACCTCACCGCGCCGAGGGTCCCCACCGTCGGCATCGACATCGGGGGGACGAAGGTGATGGCCGGCGTCGTCGACGCCGACGGCAACATCCTGGAGACCCTGCGCACCGAGACGCCGGACAAGTCCAAGAGCCCCAAGGTCGTCGAGGACACCATCGTCGAGCTGGTCCTTGACCTCTCCGACCGGCACGACGTGCACGCGGTGGGCATCGGCGCGGCCGGCTGGGTCGACGCGGACCGGTCCAAGGTGCTGTTCGCCCCGCACCTCGCCTGGCGCGACGAACCCCTGCGCGACGCCATCGCCTCCCGGCTGGTCGTCCCGGTCATGGTCGACAACGACGCCAACACCGCCGCCTGGGCCGAATGGCGCTTCGGCGCGGGCCGGGGCGAGGACCACCTCGTCATGATCACGCTCGGCACCGGCATCGGCGGCGCGATCCTGGAGGACGGTCAGGTCAAGCGCGGCAAATACGGCGTAGCGGGTGAGTTCGGACACATGCAGGTGGTGCCCGGCGGCCACCGCTGCCCCTGCGGCAACCGGGGCTGCTGGGAGCAGTACAGCTCCGGGAACGCACTCGTCCGGGAGGCCAGGGAACTGGCCGCGGCGGACTCCCCGGTGGCCCACGGAATCATCGAACGGGTCAAGGGCAACATCCCCGAGATCACCGGACCGCTCATCACCGAACTGGCCCGCGAGGGCGATGCGATGTGCATCGAACTCCTCCAGGACATCGGCCAGTGGCTCGGCGTCGGCATCGCCAACCTGGCCGCCGCGCTCGACCCCTCCTGCTTCGTCATCGGAGGCGGCGTCAGCGCCGCCGACGACCTGCTGATCGGACCGGCCAGGGACGCCTTCAAACGCCACCTCACCGGCCGCGGCTACCGCCCGGAGGCGCGCATCGCGAAGGCGCAGCTCGGCCCGGAGGCGGGTATGGTCGGCGCCGCCGACCTCGCCAGACTGGTGGCCCGCAGGTTCCGCCGTACCAACCGCCGCCGCGTCGAGCGGTACGAGCGGTACGCGCAGATCTACGACCAGGCGGCGAGCACCATCCGTAACACCCGCAACACCCGCACTTCCTAGGGATTCCCAGAGCGATGAACGCAGCCGAGCACCCCGTCGTGCCGCGTCAGTCCCCGCCGCCCGAACCGGGCGACGGGCGGCTGCCGGAGGACCGGCGCAGAACGATCCGCCGGCGCCTGATCACGGCGACCATCATCGTGCTGCTCATCGGCGTCCCCGCCGGATATCTGCTGATCTCCGCGAGCCAGAGCCGCCGCTCCGGCCAGGACAAGGCCGCGGAGGCCGCCGCGCAGGGGCTGCGCGAGGGCTGGCCGTCCCGGATGCTGCGCCGGATCTTCGAGGTGCCCATCCCCTGGGACGCGCAGGACGTCGAGTACTACGAGACGAACAACTGGAAGGCCAGCCGGATGTACGTGCAGTTCCGCACGTCGTCCAACGGCCTCGACCGGTTCCTGACCAACGTCGGCACCGGCCGGGCGGCCCTGACCGAGGGCAAGGTCACCGTCGGCGCCCGCGACACGAAGGTCGCGGGCTGGTACTTCGGCAAGGGTGTCGCGTGGGCGGGAACCACGCACACCAACAAGGACCCGCGCCCCACCCAGGACATCACCGTCGACATGACCGACCCGATGGCCCCTGTCGTCTACGTCGTCTCCGCGGCCACCCCCTGACACACCCGCCGGCCGGTGCCGGCGGAGGTGCCAGGGGGCCGCGGCGCGTGGTCAGACGCGGTCTGCCGCGATCAGGAGGTACTGGAAGGAGCCGTCCTTGTAGGAGTTGATGAACGCGTCCTCGATCCCCGTCACCAGCGAGGACGTGGCCCGCAGCTCCCAGTAGGGCAGGGTGTCGGGGGTGAGGTCGATGATGGTCTGCGGCACCAGGCGGTTGTCGGCCATGGCGCGCAGGTACTCCCGGCGGGAGTGGATGTTGCACTCGAAGTGCGCGTTGATCTGCGAGACCCACTTCGAGGGCTGGCCGTACCGGGGGTTCCAGCAGCCGGTGATGGTCACGTATCGGCCGCCGACCTCCAGGACGCGGGAGTGCTCCGCGAAGAGGTCGTGGAGGTCGACGTACATGCTCGACTCGTTGTTCCAGGAGGCCGCCGCGGATCCGGTCTCGAACGGGGTGGCGAGCATGTTGCAGACACGCGCCCGGACGTGGTCCTGGAGGCCGAGTTCGCGGGCCCGGCCGTTGGCGAATTCGGCCTGCTTGGTGGAGAGCGTGACCCCTTCGACCTTGCACCCGAAGCGCTGGTGCGCCATCACCATCGAGCCGCCCCGGCCGCAGCCGGCGTCCAGCAGGGTGTCCTCCCGCCCGATGTGGCCGAGGTGTCCCAGGAGATATTCCGCCTGCGCCGACTCCAGCCGGTGCAGCTCGGAGATCAGCGCCTTCTCGCCGGCGCCGTCCCCGGCGGCACCGAGCGCGGCGGTGTCGATCTCACCGATGCCGTAGTGGTGGTGGTAGAGCCCGTCGACATCGCCCAGGCGCAGGTTCACAGGCCTGGCCTCGCCGTCCCAGTAGCGCGCGATGTCTCCCTGGTACGGGGTCGCGGGGCTGGGGATGCGCACCGGGGCGGAGGCGGCCGTGCGGGTGGAGCCGCCGGTGGCGGTGAGTTCGGCGTTGGTCACGGATGAATCCATTCTCTTACCAGAAATCGGGCAAGCTGTAGCGGTAGGTGTTCGACTGATGCCAGTGGTGATTGCCGTCGACCCAGGCGGCCACGCCGCGCAGGAAGCGCTGCACACTCGGCACCGGGGATTCCGCGGCCAGGGAGGCCGCGGCGGTTTCGAAGTCGTGCATGAGCTCGTTGTGGATCTCGACCGACTTCAGATAGGCGTCGCGGTCGGAGACCCCCTCACGTTCGGAGATCACGACGGGCAGGTTCAGGTGCCGGCCCGTCGCGTCGAGCTCCTTGGTGTACGAGTACAGGTCGTTCACGATGGTCGTCGCGTTTCCCGCCAGGGCGATGACCTCCTGCATGGCCGGCTGGGCGTGCAGGTCCGCGGGGAGCTCGTAGCCCCCGACGGTGTCGGTGATGGTGGGGCAGGGGCGGAAATTGTTGAACTGGCGCATCGCCAGGTACTCCCACACCTCCGGGACGTGGTCCATCTGCGCCCAGGCCGCTTCGGCGAGGTAGCCCATGTGCAGCCGGGCCATGTCGTGCCGGAGCCGGTCCGCCTGGGAGGGGCCGGCGGCTCCGACGAAGTACTCCATGGCGGAGCGGTAGGCACGCCGGGGCGCGTCCGCGTGGAGCGACTTCGCCCACTGCGGCCGGTACTCCGCGGTGGTGTGCAGGGAGTCCAGAGCGGTGTGCGCCAGCAGCAGCCGCTCGCCCAGGCCGTCGGGTGATCCGCCGTGGTCCTCGCAGTAGCAGTCGTCCACCGCGTTCTCGGCCACCATCAGGCGGGTGGCGAGCATGAGATGGTCGATGGTGGGCGCGTCCGGATGGCAGCCGACCATGTAGCGGCCCACGGAGAAGCCGTCGAACTCCTCCTCCCAGTCCTCTGGATACAGCGAGACCTCGTCCAGGGCCCAGGCCTTGATCCGTCGGCTGACCTCTTCGACCCGCACCGGATCGGGCTCCGGAATCGGGTGGTAGTAGAGGCCCGGGATCACCTTGCCCTGGGCGTCGGCCTGGGTACCTGCCTGCGCACCGCTCTCCGCCGGGGCCGCCGGGGGAGGGGGCGTGTCCCGCCGCAGCAGCGTGCGCAGGCTCGCGGTGCCCAGGCCGGTGGGCCCGCCCAGGACCCGCACCGGCCCGGCGGGAGGGGCCGCTGCCGGAGGCGGGGGCGGGGAGGGCACCGGCGGACGGGGCAGGCCCCCGGCGGCGGCGCCGATGTCCCGGGCGCGGGACGCGGCCTCGGCGAGTACGTGAGCCCCGAAGCGGGAAGCGGCCTCCGGCAGTCTCGGCTGCGGAGGTGGCAGCTCGGGTGCGGGCATCCATGACTCCTTGGTGGGTGGGCGGTTGTCCGGAGGCTTCCGGGCGAGGGGCGCCGGGCGAGCACGATCGGCCTGCCGGATCCGCGCCCTCGCACCACGCGGCACGGGCCGGCCGGCTACTTGGGCCAGTTGGCGATCTGCACGTTCTCCAGCACACCGACCGCGTCCGGCACGAGGATGGCCGCGGAATAGTAGGTGGTGACGAGGTAGGACGTGATCGCCTTCTCGTCGAGCCCCATGAACCGGACCGACAGTCCCGGCTCGTACTCGTCCGGCAGACCCGTCTGGTGCAGGCCGACCACGCCCTGGTTCTCCTCGCCGGTACGCATGCAGAGGATCGAGCTGGTCCGCTCCTGCGTGACGGGGATCTTGTTGCAGGGGAGGATCGGCACCCCGCGCCAGGCCGGAACCTGCTGGCCGCCGAGGTCGACATGGTCCGGGTAGAGTCCGCGCGAGTTGAACTCCCGCCCGATCGCCGCGATCGTCCGGGGGTGCGCGAGGAAGAACTTGGAACCTCGGCGGCGGCAGAGCAGTTCGTCCAGGTCGTCCGGGGTCGGCGCGCCGGAGTGCGGCTGGATGCGCTGCTTGAAGTCGGCGTTGTGGAGCAGCCCGAACTCCCGGTTGTTGATCAGCTCGTGCTCCTGGCGCTCGCGCAGCGCCTCGATGGTGAGCCTGAGCTGCTCCTCGGTCTGGTTCATCGGCCCGTTGTAGAGGTCCGCGACCCTGGTGTGGATCCGCAGGATGGTCTGGGCGACCGAGAGTTCGTACTCGCGCGGATTCAGCTCGTAGTCCGCGAAGGCGCCGGGCAGCGCGTGCTCGCCGGTGTGGCCGGCCGACATCGCGATCTCCGCCTCGCCGCGATGGTTCTGCGCCTGGCGGGAGCGCGAGGTGAACTGCTCGACGTGGTCTCGGAGTCCGGGGGCCGAGGCGACCACGGCCATGAAGTCGGCGCGGGACAAGGTGAGCAGCGTGCCGGACGTCTCGGCGACAGCGGTCTGCTCCCACCGGGCGTCCTCGTCCAGCAGCGCGTTGTCCCCGAACCGGTCACCGTCCGCGAGGACGTCCAGGGCGATCTCGTCGCCGTAACCGCCCACGGAGGTCTGGCCGATGCGGCCGTGTGCGATGAGGTGGATCCGGTCCGCCGCCGCTCCCCGCTCGACCAGCGTCTCGCCCGCCCGGAAGTCACGCTGGACGCACCGGCCGGCGATGGCGGTCAGCGCGTCGAGGTCGTCGAAGCCGCGAAGCAGGGCCAGTTCACCCAGCTCCTGGGGGATCACCCGGACCTCGGCGCCGTCCTGGACGAACTCCACCTTGCCGTCCCCGACGGTGTAGGCGAGCCGGCGGTTCACCCGGTAGGCACCGCCCTTGGTCTCCACCCAGGGGAGCATCCGCAGCAGCCAGCGGGAGGTGATCTCCTGCATCTGCGGGGCGGACTTGGTCGTGGAGGCGAGGTTACGGGCAGCCGCTGTCCCGAGACTGGACTGTTTGGGCAGTTCCAGCCGTGCTTCCGAGTTCGAGTCAACAGTCATCGGGGAGGCTCTCCTTGGTCAGGGCAGTCGAGGTCATATGCGAACACACCGAACAACTGGACGAAAGCGTGGGATACGAAGGTGAATCCGTCCAGATCCAGGGGAACAGTAATGGCCGCTCCGCCGCCCGGACCAAGGAAATCTGCCGATATTAACTCGATGCGATGATCGCGGCCGGGTGATGTTTGTGCTGGTCCCGGCGGGATCTGGCCATGTTTCGGCGCGGGTGCACGCGAGATGCGGGGCGGCGGCCGGGGCTCATCCCGCGGAGCCGTCGTCGGCCTTCCGGTCAGGCCGGGAAGAATTGTTGAGAGCGTACAATCTCTCGCTTCCGAATCGGTCGGCTCCTGCCCTGAGTTCCCTGCTGAATGCTGGAATGATCGCCGTGAGGGCAGATCGTTGATCTGTCGTATTCAGACAGTTCCAGGAGGCTCGTGTGACCCATGACAGTCGTGTGCTGGTTACGGGCGTCGGTGCGATGACGCCACTGGGAGCCGACGCGCCGTCGACCTGGTCGGGGCTGCTGGCCGGTACGTCCGGGGTGCGTCTCCTGGCGGAGGAGTGGGCGGCTGACCTGCCGGTGCACGTGGCGGCCGGGCTCACGGTGGACCCCGCCTCCCTGCTGCCGAGGGCCGAGGCCAGGAAGCTGGACCGGGGCGAGCAGATCGCCGTCCTCGGCGCGCGCGAGGCCTGGCGGGACGCCGGGGCTCCGCAGGTCGAGCCGGAAAGGTTCGCAGTCGTCATCGGTACCGGAACCGGTGGTGTACTAAGCACACTGGGGCAGGACGACATCTTCGAACGCGCCGGTATTCGCCGGCTGTCGCCGTTCGCGGTCCCCATGCTGATGCCCAACGGGCCGGCCGCCTGGGTGAGTATGGACCTGGGCGCGAAGGGGGGTGCCAGGACTCCGGTGAGCGCCTGCGCGTCCGGGGCCGAGGCCCTGGCCCTCGGGCAGGACCTGATCCGCGGCGGCCGGGCCGACGTGGTGGTCGCGGGTGGCGTGGAGGCGTGCCTGCACCCCTTCACCATCGCGGCATTCGCCCAGATGAAGGCCCTGTCGACACGCTCCGCAGACCCGGAGACCGTGTCCCGCCCCTTCGACGTCAAGCGGTCCGGGTTCGTCATGGGCGAGGGCGTGGGGATGGTGGTGCTCGAACGCGCCGGGTTCGCCCGCGCCCGTGGAGCACGTGCCTACGGCACGCTGGCCGGCAGCGCCGTGAGTTCGAGCGCGAACCACATCACGGCGTCCGACGCGGACGGCCAGGCCCGCGCCATGGAGCTGGCGCTGCACGACGCGGGCCTGGCCCCGGCGGACATCGGAATCGTGCACGCCCACGCCACCTCGACCGAGTCCGGCGACCTGGCGGAGGCCGAGGCGATCAGCCTGGTGATCGGCGGCCACGCCGCGGTGACGGCGACGAAGTCGATGACCGGCCACATGATCGGCGCGTCCGGTACGGTCGGCGCCATGGCCGCTCTGCTCGCGCTCAGGGACGGCACTGTCCCGGCCACGCGCAATCTCGACGAACTCGACCCGCGCGTCGAACTGGACGTGGTGCGCGGCGAGCGGCGCACCGGGCAGTGGTCCGCCGCGCTGGCCAACTCGTTCGGGTTCGGCGGACACAACGTCAGCCTCGTCTTCACCAGGTGACGCCGAGGACCGCGGCTATTCCGGCGGAGGCGCGCCCCCTCCGCCGCGCCACATGGCGACGAGTGCCCTGACCGCCTCCTTGCCGCCGGGCCGGGAGGCGAGGCAGGCGATCAGCGTGGCGATGAACAGCACCGGCACGTATTCGGCCGGCAGGTATCCGCTGATGCCCGGCGGCTGAACCACTGTGACCGGTACGGGAGTCGCGGGCGCGGGCTCGGTCCGCGGGAGAGTCTGGACCGGGGCGGATACGGGGGCCGGGGTGGTGCCGGGTTCCGCGATCGCCTGCGCCGACGCGGAGGCCGACAGGACCAGCAGCACCAGCAGGAGCAGCAGGAGCAGGACGGCGGCAGCGATGACCGCGCGGGCCGTACGAGGGTGAGTTCGCGCCGGCCGGGCGGGGCGGGCGAGCGGGCGCCGCCGGGATTCTGTGGCGGCCTCGCCGCTGGGTGTGTTCGTCATGGTGGCGATGGTGGGGCGCGGGCCGTGTCCCGGCCGGGTCCGGTTTCGGCGTACCGGGAAGAACCGCAGGCGGGAGCGGTTACGGTCGACCTGTCCGGAGCGGATCCGGACCGGAGATATCCGGAGGTGGGGTTGACCGACCACGAACCGCGGTCAGATCGTCGGGAGTTCGCCGCGCGCGTCGTCGAGCTGATCGACGCCTCCGGGCTGAGCAGGGCGGAGTTCGTGCGCCGGGCCGCCCTGATCGAACGGCATCTGCCCGATCCTCCGAAGCGCGCCCCGAGCTTCTCGGAGCAGCGCCTCAGCGACTGGTGCTCCGGCAGGAACGTTCCCAACGAGCGCGTCGTCATCGCCCTGGTCCATACGGCGGTCCAGGCCCGACGGAGCCAAGGCCTGCCCCCGGCCAACCGTCTGACGCCGGGACTTCTCTCGGTTGACCGGTGGCTCGGCCGGCGACGCCGGGCACGCACCGAGCGACCGACCGGGCTGCCGGGCGAGCGGGCGGCCGGTTCCGGCCTTCCGGCCCCGGCACCCGTCGACGTACCCACGGACCCCGTGGCATCGCGGAACCCGCCTGCCGGTCGGGCGTCCCCCGCCCCGCACGAGCCGGTGGGAGACTGGCTGACCGAGACAACCGATCCCTTCGCGCTGGGAGTTCACCGCAGCATCGCGGTGCCCAGGGGGCGCTCTGCGGGGTCGCCCCCGTTGCCGCCCTACGTAGGACGCGCACACGACGAACGGCTGGCGGCCGGAGTCGACGCGGCGGTCACGGCGGGGGAGAGCAAACTGCTCTGGCTGACCGGTGATTCGTCCTACGGCAAGAGCCGCGCCTGTTGGGAGGCGCTCGGCGCGCTGCGGCGTCGTGGCGACTGGCGGCTGTGGGCACCGCACAGCGCGGAGGAAGCCCTCGCGGGGCTCCACCGGGTGGCGCCGCAGACCGTGATCTGGCTGGACGAGACCCGCTACACGTGCCTGCCCGCCACCGGCGGTGCCGACGGCGGTCAGCTCGCCGACCGGATCGACGACCTCGTCCACAGCGCGCGGCGGGCGCCCGTACTCGTTCTGGGGACGATGTGGACGCGGACGTGGCACGAGCTGACCGCGGGAACCGACCCGAGGGCCCGGTGCTTCCAGTCACTGCTGCGGGATCCGATCCCCGTGCCGCCCCGCTTCACCGACGACGACATGCGGGCGCTGCGACGTGCGGCGAACACCGACGCGAGGCTCGCCGCAGCCTCGGAACAGGCCGCCGACGGGGAGGTCGCCCAGTGGCTGGCCGGAACACCCGTGGTCCTGGCGCGGTGGGAAGCCGCGCCGGAGAACGCGCGGGCGCTGCTGCTCGCCGCCATGGACATCCGTCGGCTCGGGCATGATCAGCGGATTCCGCTCGCACTGCTCGAAGCCGCGGTGCCGGTCTACCTCAGTGCCTCCCAGCGCGAGCGGCTGCTGCGCCGCCCCGACTGGCTGCGCGAGGCCCTGTCGTACGCCACCGAGGAGTGCCTCGGAGCCGCCGGGCCACTCACCCCCACGCCGCCGCCCGCAGAGGCCGGACCGGGAGTCCCGCACTACCGGCTGAGCGACGTCCTGGACCAGTACGGGCAGGAGCGGCGGACTGTCGAGCCGGTCCCTCCCGCACTGTGGCGGACACTGGCCGAGCACATGGATGCCACCGGTCTGCTGGAACTGGCACGGACCGCTCACCGCCGCGGGCTGTACCGGCTGGCCCACGATCTGTGCCGCGACGCACTACGGGCCGGAAACCGGGGTGCGTGGTGGCAGGCGGCCGAGTTCCTGCGGCATCAGGGACGTATCCCCGAGGCCGATGCCTGGACCGAGGCCGCCGCCGAGGCCTCGGACGCGGCCGCGCTGGCGTGGATGGCTTCCCGGTGGTGGGAGACGGACCCCGCGGGCGATTCGTGGTTCGCCAGGGCGGTGGACGCCGCGGCGGACCCGGAGCCGCTGGTGGATGCCGCCGGGCGCCTCTACGAGTGCGGCGACAGCGAGCGGGCGCATGAGTGGTACGACGTGATCATCGCCCGGTTCCCGGACGGCACGGCGGCCCTGGATCTCGCCTGGCGACTCGTCGAAGCGGATCAGTGGGACGAGGCTTTGCGCTACTACGAGACTGCCGCGCGGGGCGGAAACCTCGATGCCTACCAACTGGCCTGCGTGGACGCTGTCTACGTCCGTCGCTGGCGCGAGGCCCGGGAGTTGCTGGCGCGTGCCGTCGCCGTCGGCCGCACCCGCCACCTCTTCGAGTCCTACGCTCCTGTGCCGGACGAGGACTGGCCGGAGGCCAACGCCTTCTTCCGGGCAGCCGTGGCGTCGGGTCTGACCGAGGCCCGGTCCGCCTGGGCGTCGACGTTGGCCGCGTCGGACCGGGTGGAGGAGGCGCTGGGCGTACTGGAAGCGGTGCCGACGGACAGAGAGGAGGTTTCGCTGTACGCGCAGTTGCTGCCGGACGGCCGTCTGAACGAAGCCGTGGCACGGCTGAGCGCGTTTCCCTGGCCGGCACGCGAGATACCGGTCCTGATTGTCGTGAGCCGGCTGATCCACGCGGACCGCGTGAGCGAGGCCCGGCAGGTCTGCGCGGTCCTGCCCGCGGCGGGCAGGGTGTCGTCGCTCCACGCGGGCGCGGCATGGCTGCTCGACGCGGGCCGCCCCGAGTCCGCCCTGACCTGGTTCGACGAGGCCGCCTCGATCGACCCGGCCTCGATGGCGAATGCCGCCCGCGCCCTGGAGGGTGCCGGTCACGAGCGGGCGGCGCACTACTACGCCCGCGCGCTGGAGGCGGGGAACGCACAGGCCCAACAATGGTTCGCCGACACCCTGACCGCCGCGCGCAGCTTCGGTGAGGCACTGACCTGGTACGAGAAGTCCTGGCGGCAGGGCGAGATCCAGGCTCTGAAGAGCGCGGCCGAATCCGTGTACGCGGCGGGCCGGGAGCAGGAGGCCCTCGTTCTGTACGGAAGGTACTGGGGCGCCCGGACCGACCCGCTCATGTTGGCCCCTCCCTGCCCTCCGGGCGAAGAGGCCACCGTTGCCCGCGTACGCCGGTACGGCTGGGACATCGACGGAGCGCCCGCCGGTGAGTGGGCGGCTCCGCTGCCGCCATGAGCGCGAATCGGCTCCGCCCGGGGAGGGCGGAGCCGATTCGCGGTGACGTTCGTACGGGGTCAGGCGTGGCGGCGGTTGCCGGTGAAGACGCGGTACAGCACGAGGAGGATGAGCGAGCCGACGATGGCCGCGATCCAGGTGGAGAGGTCGAAGAAGCCGTCGATGGAGTCGACGCCGAAGATGACCTTGCCGAGCCAGCCGCCGAGCAGACCGCCCGCGATACCGATGAACATCGTGATGATGATGCCGCCCGGGTCCTTGCCCGGCATCAGGGCCTTGGCGATGAGGCCCGCGAGCAAGCCGATGATGATCCAAGCAATGATGCCCATAATGCCTCTCCTACCTGGTTGTATAAAGTCGCTGTCAAGGACCGTCTTTACCGTGTCGGTGCTTTCAAACGTTGGTCACACCGTTGCGTGGCACCGCTGCCGCGTACGGCCGACTTCCGCTTCGTGGCGCGTGACGCCGGCCGGTAGGTGTGGGACGACAGGCCTCGAAGGCCAATCGGCTGCCGTCGGGAACAGACGGTCCGGCCGGTGCGGTTGCATCACCGGGGGACCGGCGCCGCACGGGCGGGGAATCGCGGCGACCGCAGTGTCGACCGCCCCGCCGGGTGACGGCCCCCGGATCGCGGTATGCCCGCCGCGCACGCACACCGAGAAGTATGTCCGCAGGAGGACTTTTCCATGACTGACCGGCCGTTGACCCTCATGGCAGTGCACGCCCACCCCGATGACGAGGCCACCGGAACCGGCGGAATCCTCGCGCGCTACGCGGCGGAAGGCATCCGCACGGTTCTCGTGACCTGTACCGACGGCGGTTGCGGTGACGGACCCGGGGGTGTCAAGCCGGGCAGCCCCGGGCACGATCCGGCGGCCGTCGCGTCAATGCGCCGCAAGGAGCTTGAGGCGAGCTGCGAGGTCCTGAAGATCAGCGACCTGGAGATGCTCGACTACGCGGACTCCGGGATGATCGGCTGGCCGAGCAACGAAGCGCCCGGATCCTTCTGGCAGACCCCCGTGGAGGAGGGCGCCGCCCGGCTCGCGGAGCTCATGCGGCACTACCGGCCCGATGTGGTCGTCACGTACGACGAGAACGGCTTCTACGGCCACCCCGACCACATCCAGGCCAACCGCATCACGATGGCGGCGCTGGAGATGACATCGCTGACCCCGAAGGTGTACTGGACGACGATGCCCCGCTCCATGATGCAGCGGTTCGGGGAGACCATGCGTGAGTTCCACGAGGACATGCCGGAGCCGGACCCCGCAGAGGCCGCCGCGCTGGCCGAGATCGGCCTCCCCGACGACGAGGTCACCACGTGGGTGGACACCACCGCGTTCAGCGGTCAGAAGTTCGACTCGCTGGCAGCGCACGCCAGCCAGGGCGAGAACATCTTCTTCCTCAAGATGGGCAAGGAGAGGTTCGCCGAGTTCATGGGCCTGGAGACCTTCGTGCGCGTCAAGGACGCCACCGGGGCGGCCCTGCCCGAGAACGATCTCTTCGCCGGACTGCGCTGATCTCCGCCTGACCGCGCTCCGCTACTCGATCTGCCCGAGCGTGAGCATCGCCTCCGCGACCTCGTCGACGGCCGCGTCGGGGATCGTGGTGGCCGCCCCGTCGAGGACGAGCAGCCGTGCCCCGGGGATCTCGCGCGCGATCGCCTCGCCGTTGCCGACGGGGAAGAACGGGTCGCGGCGGCCGTGGACGACGAGTGCGGGGACCGTGATACCGGGCAGACGCTCGCGCCAACGGGGTGTGCAGTCGAGCTTGGAGAACACCATGCCCAACTGGTTGGCCAGGTGGACCGGCGGCGCGGAGCCGGGCGTGCGGTCCCAGACGCGCCCGGCGACCGCGCGTGCGGCGGCGGGGTCGTCGCCACGGATCTCCGCGCCGTCGGCGGCGAACTCCGCCACCGCCGCACGGTCGGTCCAGTCGGGCATCGGGCGCGCGAACAGCCGGCTCATCGTCGCCCGGTCGTGGTCGGGGAGGTCCTCGTCGGGCGGGCCGGGGGCGACCGGGCGGGTACCGGCCAGGGTGAGCGCCGAGAACGTGCCCGGATGGTCGAGCACGGCCACCTGGGCGACCATCCCGCCGACGCCGATCCCCGCGAGGTGCGCGGGCCGCCCGCCGAGCGCGTCGGCAAGGGCCGCCGCGTCGGCGGCGAGATCGCGCAGGGTGTAGGCGGGAGCCTGCGGGTCCGCCGTCGTCGACTCCCCGCTGTCGCGCAGGTCGTAGCGGACCACGCGGCGTCCGCCCCCGGCGAGGCGCTCGCACAGCGCGTCGGGCCAGGAGAGCATGGTCGTCCCGCCCACGAGCAGGACGAGTGGCGCGTCGTCGTCACCGAACGACTCGATGCCCAGGGTGATCTCATGGACGGCGACAGGGCGGTGGGGGCGCCCTGTGGCGGGGACGTCGGGAGAGACGGAGCCGGGGGAAACGACGCTGATGCGAGTCATACCAGGGCAGACTCGGTCCACCGGCCGAACTCATCGCTGCCCTGCTCCGACCGGCCATCGAGGCCCTGGCGGGGGAGCAGGGCCGAACCGGAAAAGAATTCCGCGCCGCGTTGTCGGATTCCGCGAAGGCCGTTCGTCGTCCTCATGAAGCGTCCGAAAGGAGAACGGTCATGAAGTACGTGTTGTTCATCGCCACGGACCCCGCGGGGGAGCCGACCGACGAGAACCCGCAGGCATGGGTCGAGAAGTGGAACGACCGAGGCGTCCGGGTGGAGGGAATGCCGCTCAAGCCGGCCGAGGAGACCAGAACGGTCCGCGTGCGCGGGGACCGGGTTCTGGTCACCGACGGCCCGTTCGCCGAGACGGCCGAGTGGATCGCCGGGTACGACCTCCTGGAGGCCGCTGACCTCGACGAGGCGATCGAGGTCGCCGCCTCGCACCCGATGGCGACCGCAGGACGCATCGAGGTCCGGCCCGCCGAACCGATCGATCACGGGCCCGGCACCGGAAACACCCCGCACGAGGGCGACGCGCCCGCTTCCCGCTTCCTCGCGATCATGCGGACGGACCCGGACGCGCCGGCCTTCACCCCCGAGCCCGCCGCGGTGGCCGACTGGGTCCGCGAGGGCCTCGCCTCCGGCCACTACCTGGCCGGTGAGCACCTGCGTCCCGTCCAGGACGCCACCCTCGTACGCCGCCGCGAAGGGGAGTTGCTGATCACCGACGGCGCTTACACGGACGGGCCGGAACAGGTGTCCGGGATCGTGTTCGTGGACGGTGAATGGGAGGAGGCGATCCGCTACCTCGCCCGCTGTCCCATGGCGCGGTCCGGAAGCGTCGAACTGCGCGAGTTCTGGAGCGACTTCTCGTGAACACCGGGCCGGCACAGGTGCGGGCGGCGCTCGCGGAGGCGTACCGGAGCGAGTGGGGCGTCGTGTTCGGCACGATCGTGCGCCTCACCGGCGACTGGGAGCTGGCCGAGGACTGCGCACAGGAGGCGTTCGCCCGCGCCCTGCCGGCCTGGGAACGGGAAGGGGTGCCGCAGAAGCCGGGGGCGTGGCTGGTGACCGCCGCGCGGCACCGTGCCTTCGACGTACTGCGCCGGGGGACGACCGAGCGCGGCAAGCTGGCCGAGGTCGCCGCGCTCGATGCGGCCCGCGAACCGCAGCCGCCCGGGGACGAGCGGCTACGGCTGGTGTTCACCTGCTGCCACCCGGCGCTCCCGATGGAATCCAGGGTCGCACTGACCCTGCGGGCGGTCAGCGGCCTGACCACACGCGAGATCGCCCGCGTCTTCCTGGTGGGCGAGGACACCGTGTCGCAACGGATCCTGCGGGCGAAACGCAAGATCGCGGCCGCAGGCATCCCGTACCGGGTACCGCCGCCCGGCGCCCGCGCCGAACGGCTGGACGGCGTACTCGCCGTCATCTACCTCATGTTCACCGAGGGTTACGCACCGAGTGACGGCAGCACCCAGCGCGACACCCTCGCGGAGGAGGCCGTCCGCCTCGCCCGGCTCGTCGCCGCCGAGGCACCGGACGAGCCGGAGGCGCGGGGGCTCCTCGCACTGCTGCTGCTCCAGCATTCGAGGCGCGCCGCCCGGCTCGACGCCGACGGCGGGCTGGTCACGCTGGACCGGCAGGACCGCACCCGGTGGGACCACGCACTCATCGCGGAGGGAGTTGCTCTCGCCCGCGAGGCCGTCGATTCAGGCGGCTCCTACGCCCTCCAGGCGGCCATCGCCGCGCAGCACGCCCTCGCCCCGACCGCGGCCGCGACCGACTGGGCGGCGATCGTGACGTGGTACGACCGGCTCCTCGCCCTGCGCGCGAACCCGGTGGTCGAGCTCAACCGCGCTGTCGCGGTCGGGATGCACCAGGGCCCTCAGGCGCAACTGGACGCAGTGGACGCTCTCGGTACGTCCAAGAAGCTGGCCGGGAACCACGCCGTGCCCGCGGTCCGCGCGGACGCGCTGCGCCGGCTCGGCCGCGCGCGTGAGGCTGCCGGGGTATACCGGACGGCGGAGTCGATCGCCCCGAACGCGGCGATCGCCCGGGAGTACGCCAAGCAGGCCGAAGTACTGGAACAGATGGCTGAAGGGAACGTCCCGCTGTGACGCATGCGCATGAGGACGAAGTGCTCGCCCGGATCGCCCAAGGGCTCATCTACACCGAGTCGGAAGCGGCTTCCCTGAACTCCGAGCGGCGGACGGAGCAGATCTTCGACTACAACCACACACCGCCGCGCGAGGAGGAGCGGCGCCGGTCGCTGCTCGTCGAGATCCTCGGCTCGGTCGGGGAACGTACGGTGCTGCTGCCGCCGTTCCACGCCGCGTTCGGCAGCAACGTCCACATCGGGGACGACTTCTTCGGGAATGTGAATCTGACGTTCGTCGACGACGTGGACATCCGCATAGGCAACGGCGTCATGATCGCGCCCGGCGTGACGCTGGCCACGACGGGACATCCGGTGCACCCGGCACGCCGGGTCGACTTCGCGCGGTTCTCCGAACCGATCGTCATCGAGGACAAGGTGTGGATCGGCAGCAACGTGGTGGTCCTGCCGGGGGTGCGGATCGGATACGGCTCGGTCATCGGCGCCGGCAGCGTCGTCAGCCGCGACGTCCCCCCGATGACGGTCGCTCTCGGGACACCCTGCCGGGTGGTCCGCGAGATCACGGACGCGGACCTCACCACCCGCCTCGCCGGTCGGTAGCGCGCTCTGCCCCGCCCGGCAGCCGCCTGATCGGGCGGCTGCCGGGCTTGTTGTCACAGGCGCCGCTTAGAGTCTCTCCCACTCGTCACGGTGCGTTGCCCCGGACGGGTTTCATCGGCGTGTGCCGCCGGTTCGGCGGCCGTTCGGAACAATGGGGAGAACAGCGCATGGGGTGGGTTCCGGCGGGCGACTACGAAGTCGCCCTGGAGGCGGGCACGGTGGTCTGCCGCAATGGGAAGGGCCGGCGGCTGAAGTCCGTTCCGGCCAGATTGAAGGACGACCCGGCGGTCGTCGGACTCCGGCAGCTGACCGAGTGGCTGGAGCAGCACGCACACCAGTGCCTGACCGACGTCGAGCAGTGGATGGTGCGTTCGCTGCCCGTTCCCACCGCCGTGCTCGCCCGGGTCTGGCCCGACCCGGCGTGGCAGACGGCCCTGCGGGACGTGGTGATCACCGGCGTGGACGGTGGGGTCGCCGGGTTCCTGCGTGATGTCGATCCCGAGCGCGGCCTCGGCCTCGTCGACCTGGACGGCGATACGGTCCGGATCACCCCGGACGTCGTCCGCGTGCCGCACCCCGTCCTCCTCGACGACCTCGACGAGCTGCGGGAGTTCGCGGTCGAACTGGAGGTGCGTCAGAACGTGGGCCAGTTGTTCCGCGAGGTGTGGAGCCGTCCGCCCGGCCTCGGCCCGGACACCACGTCCGTGGAGACCTACGCCGGCGGCGTGTTCAAGGAACTGCGCTTCCTGCACGGCCGCGTGACCCAGCTCGGATACCGCTCGCGCGGCGGATACGCGGTCTGCCCGGTCGTCGAGGACGGTGCCACGACCGAGGCGCGCATCTGGATCGGTGAGCACGACGGATACGACGAGTACGGCACCGAGACGGGCTCCCTGGGCTGGACCGACCCCGCGGGGCGCGCGCTGACGGCCGCAGAGGTCGGCCCCGTCGCGTGGTCGGAAGGTATGCGCATGGCGGCGGCGCTCTACGCCGGACGCGACGTGGCGGACGAGGAGCGGGCGGCATGAGCACCACGACGACGAACACCCACACGGACACGACGGCGGCGGGCACTGCCGCCCTCCCCGCCCAGGCCCGGGGCCCCGTGGCCGAGGCCCGCGCGGCGGCTCTGCTGGACGCGGGCGCGATCCTCCCGGCCGGCACCACGGAGCGGGACGACGCCGACGCGCTGACCGCCCGCACCTACACGCACAGCGCCCTCGGTGACCGCACCGTGGTCCGGCTCGTGCCCGGCACCCTCGGTGAAGCCGAGGACCTGGCCCTGGAGTTCCTCGGGCTGGCCCGGTCGCAGGAGGCGCCCGTCGTCGGCCAGGTGCGCCGCGAGGCGCTGGGCTTCCCCGCCTGGGCGCTGGTCAACGACCCGGCCAACGGCCACCACGCCCTGGCCCTGGTCAAGGACATCGAGCGGCTGGGCCGGCAGGCCAGGACCCGCGCCGGAGCGGCCAAGGAGGGCTTCGACGCACTCGGCACCCGGCTCGGCCGGGCCGTACCCCACTTCCTCCCCACCTACTACGAGCAGGTGGCGCGCCTCTTCCTCCAGGCCGAGAACACCAGCTACGCCGCCTCCTTCTTCGGCAAGGCCCGCGAGGCCGAGCGGGTGCACGGGCTGGTCGTGGACGAGGACCGGCAGCGGGCCGTCTTCCTGGAGTTCGCCTTCGCCGGCGCGCTCACCGTCAAGGCACTGCGGCAGTACGTGCGTGACCTGGTGGCCCGGCTCGAACCGGCTGACGCCTGGGCGCAGTTCCGCCGGCTGCTGGTCGAGCGCTGCGCGGCCGGCATGCCCCCGTACGCGGCGCTGCCGCAGGACGTGCGCGCGCTGGTGAAGGCCGCCGGTCTGGACCGGGAGGCCGCAGAGCGCGAGCTGGTGGCCGATCTGATCGCCGCCCCGGGAGTCGTCCGCGCCCCCGCCTCGTTCTGGGCCGCCTACCGCTCCGCGATCGTCGGCCTCGCTGAGCAGGACGCGTCCGTGCGGGCCCGGCTCCTCGGCTTCTTCCCGGAGACCTTCAGCGAGGACCGCCGGGAGAAGGCCGGCGAATCCGACTGGCTCGCGTTGCTGGCCGAGTCCGGCGCGGAGGAGCTGCTGACCGGCCTCCCGGACCCGGCGGGGAACGCTCCCGCCGACTCCGTCGCGTCCGTCGCGTCCGCTGCGTCCGCCTCCGCCGTCTCCCCGGCGGACTGGCTCGCCCGCTGGGAGGCACACCGCCGGCGCAACCGGGCCACCGCGGGCCGCAGCTCGGGAACCCTCGACCTGGCCGCCCGGATGGCGGACCGGCTGCGCGCCGACGGGCGCCCCGTCGAACTGTTCCAGGGCCGCTGGCAGCGCAACGCCGACCTGGACCTCCTCGACCTCTGCCTGGCCTCCGGCATCCCCGTAGCCGAACCGGACGAGCGGGAAGCGGGCACCAGGCAGGGCCCCGGTGTTCCGCTCGGCTCCTGGCTCACCGACACCGCGCCCGGCGCGCGGGACCTCACCGCCGTCTCCGGACAGCCGGCCTTCCGCGCCCTGCTGCGCAGGACCGTCGGCGAACTCGGCGACGGGTACGGCCAGCGGCTGAGCGACGCCGGCCTGGCGAAGCTGGCGGCGCACCCCGTGCTCTCCGGCATCCTGCGGGAGTGGCTGACCGCCTGCGCGGAGGAGTACACGGCCGCGCGAGGCCTCCCCGGGCTGCAATCCGCCCTCAACAGGCTCTCGTTCTTCCGCACCGTGATCGCGGACGTCGCCCCGGAGGCCGTGCGGCTGCTCAGGGGCCACGAGGTCGTGCCGCTGCTCGCGGCCACCCTGCGCACCGGTGTCCTCGACGAACTGGGCTGGGCCGCGCTCGATACGGCCTACGCCGAACTGGCCGCCGAATCCGCCGGCGTGCAGCGGCGGGGCCGCCGCTCTGAAGGCGTCGGGGTCACCGGCGCCTGGCCCGCGCTGATCCTGAACACGCTCGAACGGGCCGTCGTCGTCGGCCCGGAAGGCGTGCTGCTGCGGCACACGCTGCGGCTGCCCGCCGCCGTCGACCACTGGCGGTCGCTCGCCTTCCGTTATGTCGACGGCGAGTTGCTGGTCATGTGGTGGGAGGACGGCAAGTCGCGCGGCTACTGGTCGCACCGCCCCGCAGAACCGTTCACCGTCGGCGGCGAGCAGATACCCCGCTGGGGCGGCTCCGGCCCCTCGGATCAGGTCTGCCTGCCGCTGCCCGGCGGCGGCCGCGCCACCGGGGGCAAGGCCCTGCACGCGGGCGACACCTCCCTGCCGCCCCAGCGCGCCGTCATCTCCGACGGCACCGGTCTCTGGCGGGAAGGCCACCAGGGCACGCAGCGGGTGTGGCTGGAATACGACCCGGCCACCGGCACGCACGGCCGGGCGTCCCTGCCCGCCTTCCTCCGCTCCGGGGTGCGGGACGGCACCCGGCTGCTCGCCGAGCACTGCCAGGTGCTGCCCCTCCAACCCGGCCTGGAGAAAACCCCGTTCGGTACGGACGGCACGGTCCTCGGCCGCTGGGTCCGCAGCACGGCCACCGAGCCCGGCACGGCCGCCCCCGCCGACGGGCACCGGATCGTCGCCGGCACCCCCGACGGCCACACGGTCACCCTGCCGCACCCGCTGCCCGACGGCGGGTCCCCGGTGCCGCTCGGCGCACTCACCCTGCCCGGCGGGTCACGGCCCCTGGTGGCCCTCTACCACCGCTCCGTCGCGGCGCACCCGGCGGACGCGGACGGAGCCGGTGGCATCCTGTGGTCCGTCACCACCGACTCCTCCGGCGGGAACGACGCGGCGGGCACCCCGTATGTGCCTCCCGTCGCCTACTGGCACGCGCTGCGCCCGAGGGACGAGCGGGGCTCCGCCGCCCTGCGGAACCTGACCGGCTCCCGGGCGGGGGAGCTGTTCGAGGTGGTCGCCGCCGCCGTCGCCCGGCACCTGGAGGCGTTCCGGGCCGCCCAGGAGTACACCGGGCCCTCGGCGCGGGAGCTGAGCGAGGAGGCCATGGCCCGGGTGCTGCCCGAGGTGTCCGACGCACGGCTCCTCGCTGGCGTCACCGCCGTCGTCCGGGACGCGGTGGACCGCGCCGCGTCGGCCGCCCGGTACCTGGAACCGCCCAAGCCCGCGCAGCCGGCCACGTCCCGGAACACCGCGCGCATCCAGGGCATGTTCTTCGAACACGAGCCCGAGCACGGCGACGACACGACCCTGCAGACCGCCTCCGCCTGGGACTCCGAGCGGATGCGCGGCGGCTGGTGGGGAGCCGGGAAGCGGTGGACCGTGATCCGGCAGATCCTCGCCGTCAACCATGTACTCGGCGGCGAGCCCGCGTTCGGTCCGTCCATCACGTCCAAGGCCCCGTTCACCTCTGCGGACGGCTGGCAGCGCGACGAGTACACCGTGCCGAGCGACGCCCTGACCTGGGCCTCCCTCCTCGACAACCTGCCCGAACTGGCCTACCGGGCCGCCTCCGCGACCACCTCCCCCGAGCACCGCGCCGGACTCCTCGTGCTCCTGGAGACCCTCGCCGCGGGCCCGCTGGCCGAGCCGGCGGGCACAGTGCGGCAGGTGGAGCTCGTCGAGCCGTTCGGCGTGGGGACATCCGGGACGGGACGCCCGGAGGCCGTGCACCGCCTCGGCCAGGTGCTGCGCAGGGGCGCCCGCACCGTCGTGATCCTCGCCCACCGCGGCCGGAACTACCGGAGCGACGCGGAACGCTGGCTCGCCCTCGACCACGACCCGGCCGGCGCCTTCGGCCCCGTCCCCGGATTCACCCTGGACCACGAGCACGTGTACCGGCACGGCATCGCCCGCGACCGGCTCACCCGGCTCATCGCCCTGGTACGGGAGCAGGGCCCCGCACCCTGGCGCCCCGAGGCGGCGCAGGCGTTCCACACGGCCACCGGAATCGGCGCGCTCCAGTCCCTCGCCCTGCTCTCCGCAGCCGTCGAGGAGCCCGGAGCAGAGGCGCTCGCGCTGCTCGGGGCGAAGACGCGTGCCTTTGAAGCGGCCCAGGGCAGGCTGAACGCCCTGCCCCGCGACGACCGGCACGCCCTGCTCCAGGCACTGCTGCCCGCGGACCCGGCAGAGCTGTGGTCCACGGGCCCCGACGTCCCGGCCGCCACCGAGGTCTGGCAGGAACGCCTGGCCTCTCTCGTCCGGGTCCCGGAGGAACTGGACCTCGACCTGTCCGGTACCACCCCGGGCGCCGTCGACCTCATCCTCAACGCGGGCTCCCGGGCCTGGCTCAGCCACGGCACCGATATCGAGGACGGCACCGGCCGCCCGGCCCTGCGCCGGGTGGGCGCACGCGGTGCGGTCTCCACCGCCCTGACCGCCCTGCGCACCCTCGCCTACACGCTGCCGTACGGGCATCCGCTGCGGGCACACCTGCCCACGGGGCTGGCAGCCGTCCGCGGCCGCCTCGCCGACCCCGGCCTGGTGCTCGACCTCGGCCTGGACTGGACCGAGTCCGGACACTCGATCGGCCCCGTGATCCGCGCCGCCCACGGGCTCCCCGAGTCCGGCGGCGCCGGGCCCGACGGGCTGGTCAGGGCCGGCACGGCGCTGCTCCTCGCCCCCGGCCACGGCGACAGCGAGAAGCTGCTGATCCGCCCGGCCGGACTGGCGGGCCCGGACGACCCGGCGTTCGGCCTCGTCGAAGGCACCGTCGGCGGTTACGGGACCGGCGATCTGCTCGCCCTGCGCGCACTGCTGGGCGAGGAGACCGACGCGCTGGCCTCCGCGGGCGCCCCCGACGGCCCCCCGCACCACCCGGCCCAGGACCCGACGCGTGCGGTGCCGGACCTGGTGGCCGAGGCCGCCGACACCCTCGGCCTGAGCGCGGACGCGGCCGCCCTCTACCTGATGCTGCTCGCCCTGCCCGACCCGACGGACCGCAACTGCGTCCGCTGGACCGAGTGGAAGCCGGCCCGGGTCAAGAGGGCCCGCGCGGAACTCGCCGCCACCGCCCTCGTCGTGGAGGCGAAGCGCTCCCGCGCCGGCCGCACCCTGTTCCTCCCCTGCGGCTGGCTCGAACGCGGCGCCCCCGGGCTGCCGTTGGAGACCTGGAAGGAACGCCTGTACCCCGTGGCCGGGTCGGCCCGGACCCTGCCCCACCTCCCCGTGCCCGAGCTGTTCGCAGCCGCCTGGGCACGGGTCCGCGGCGGCGACGCCCCGGCCTTCGAAGAACTGGACACCCGCGCACCCCGGAAGGGCCGCCGCCGATGACAAACGACACCACGACCACCACCGTGGACACCACCACGGCCGACGGCGCCCCGGACCGGGCGACGCCCCCCGGCCGAGAACACCGCCAGGTCACCCCGCCCGAGGACCGGTACGCCACCGAACTGGCCTTCCTCGCCGCCCACGACTCCGGGCCCCGCCCACCCGGCTGGCTGCTCACCCCGCGCGCCGTCGTCGCCTTCGTGATGGGCAGCGCGGGCGAGGCACTGAGCCTGCCGAAGGGCGCCCGGCCCGGCGCCGGAGTGCCGCGCCGACTGGTGATCGAGCAGAAGTTCGTCGGCGAACGCGCCCTGGTCGAACGGTGCGTGGTCACCCTCGCCGGAGAGCGCGGGCTGCTGCTCGTGGGCGAACCCGGCACCGCCAAGTCCATGCTCTCCGAGCTGCTGTCGGCGGCCGTCTGCGGGACCAGCGCGCTCACCGTGCAGGGCACCGCGGGCACCACGGAGGACCAGCTCAAGTACGGCTGGAACTACGCGCTGCTGCTCGCCCAGGGCCCCACCCAGCAGGCCCTGGTGCCCTCCCCGGTGCTCGCCGCGATGACCCGGGGGGCCGTCGCCCGCGTCGAGGAGGTCACCCGCTGCCTGCCGGAGGTCCAGGACGCCCTGGTGTCGCTGCTCTCCGAGCGGCGGATCGCGGTCCCGGAACTCGCGGGCGGCGAGGGCGCCCAGGTGCACGCCGCCCCCGGCTTCACCCTCATCGCCACCGCCAACCTGCGCGACAAGGGCGTCTCGGAGATGTCCGCCGCCCTGAAACGGCGCTTCAACTTCGAGACCGTGGGCCCCATCGGGGACGTGGACGCAGAGACCGCGCTCGTCCGGCGCCAGTCGCGGGCGGCCGTCGAACGCGTGGGCGCCGCCTTCCAGGTGGACGACGCGGTCCTCGAAGCCCTGGTCACCGCCTTCCGGGACCTGCGCGATGGCCGTTCTGCGGAGGGCTGGGAGGTCGAGCGCCCCTCCACGGTGATGAGTACGGCGGAGGCGGTCTCCGTGGCGGGCGCGCTGGGCCTGGCCGCCGCCTACTTCCCCGGCGACCGTGATGTGCTCTCCCTCCTGCCCGGCCATCTGCTCGGTGTCGTCAGGAAGGACGACCCCGCCGACGCGGCACGGCTGCTGGGGTACTGGGACGGGCCGGTGCGCAGGCGTGCGGAGCAGGGGGCGGCCACCTGGCGTGCCCTGTGGGACCTGCGCTCGGTGCTGGAGAACTGACGGATGATCGAGTCGACCATCCCCGAGAACGCCGTCCCTTCGGCGCGGGACACGGCGGCCGGGCCCGCCACCCCGGAGGCCGCTGTGGCGGCGCTCGCGGCGACCGGGCCCGGGGCGCCGTTCCTGATCGGGGTGCGCCACCACGCGCCCTCGCTGGCGGCCGCCCTCCCGGCCCTGCTGGACGCGGCGGCCCCGGACGTCCTCCTCGTCGAGCTGCCCGCCGAGTTCCAGCCCTGGCTGGGCTGGCTCGCCCACGAGGAGACCGAGGCCCCGGTGGCGCTGGCCGCCGTGTCCGCAGAGGGGCCAGGAGCCGGTCCGGCCGACGAACGGGGGCCCGCCTTCTACCCGTTCGCGGACTTCTCGCCCGAACTGGCCGCGCTGCGCTGGGCGGCGAGAAACGGGGTCCCGGCGGTGGCCTGCGACCTGCCGCTGGCCGACCGGGCGTGGGCGGTGGGCGGCCCGGACACCCCCGCGCCCGCCCCGGTCCCGGGCGCCGACTCCGTACCCACACCGGGGGAGGGGCTCGGACTGTCCGACGCGCTCAGGTCCCGGCTCACCGGCCGGGACGGTGACGACCTGTGGGACCGGCTGGTGGAGACCCTCGCGCCGGGTTCGACACCCGAGGCACTCCGCCGTGCGGCCCTGCTCACCGGCTGGGCACTGCGCCACGAGTCCGAGGCGCGGGGCGGGGTGCACCGTACGGACCTGGCGCGCGAGGCGTGGATGCGCGGACACGTCGCGCAGGCCCTGGCGAGCGGGCAACGGCCCGCCGTGGTGGTGGGCGCCTTCCACGCCCCGGCGCTGCTGCCGTCCGCCATGGGGGCTGCTGGGGGCGCGGGGGCTGCCGGGGTCTCCGGGGCTGCTGGGGCGGCCGGGGTTAACGGAACCGCCGGAACAGCCGGAACAGCCGGAACCGCCGGGGCCGCCGGGGCCGCCGGAACAGCCGGAACAGCCGGAACCGCCGGGGCCGCCGGAACCGCCGGGGCCACTGGCCCAGCCGCCTGCACGGTCTCCCTGATCCCGTACACGTACCCGCTGCTCGACTCGCGGTCCGGCTACCCGGCCGGCATCCGGGACCCGGAGTGGCAGCACACCGTCCTGGACGCCGCCGGGGACCCGGCCGCGCTGCACGAGGCACTGATCCGCACCGCGGTCCGCATCTGCGCCGCCCTGCGGGAACAGGGCCACCCCTACGGCCCGGCGGACGGCCGGGAGATCGTCCGGGTCGCCGGTGATCTGGCCCGCCTGCGCGACCTGCCCGCCCCCGGCCGAGGCGAACTCCTGGAGGCCGTGCAGACGGTGCTGGGGCGCGGCGAGACCTACGGCACGGGACGCGCCGTCGCCCTGGCCCTCGAACGCGTACTCGTCGGAACCCGCACCGGCCGCCCAGCCCCCGCCGCCCCGCGCAGCGGGCTGGCCCCCGCCGTCGAGGCCGCGGCCGCGGCGCTCGCCCTCCCCGGTCCGCAGGACGCGCACGAGAAGACCCCGCGCGACCTCCGGCTCGACCCGGCGCGCTCCACCCTGGACGGGCGTCGCGAACTGCTGCTGCGCAGGCTGACGGTGTGCGGCATCCCCTACGCGCAGGAGCAGCGGGTGTCCGGCGCGGCGGGCACCGAAGGGCTCACCACGCGCTGGCAGGTGCGGTGGACCCCGGCGACGGCCGCGATGCTCACCGCGGCCGGGGCCCGCGGCGTCACCCCGGTCCAGGCGGCCGAGGGCGTGCTGCGGCAGCGGCACGCGGCGGAGTGCGCGGCGGACGGTCCGACGGCCGCCCAGGTCGTCCGGGGCCTCACGGAGGCCGCCGAGTGCGGGCTCCCCGCCCTGGCCGATGAACGGCTGACGGAGCTGACGTCCGTACTCCCCGCGAGCGGCACCCTTCCCGAACTCCTGGGCGGGCTCGACCTGCTGGACCGCATCGCGGCCGGCCACCTGCCGGGCCCGGCCGCGTCCGACGGCTACCAGGACCCGGATGCCACCGCCGCCGCCCGTGCCGCCCGCACCGCGCACGCGGCCGAACTCCTGACCTCGGCCGCGGTCCGCCAGGTCGACGGACTGACCGGCTCGGAGGAGCCCGGGGACGCGCGGGCGCTGCTCGAACTGTCCCAGCGGGCCGACCGGGTGGGCGGCATCCGGCTCACCGACGCCCTCGCCCGGCTGGCCGCGGACGGGACGCCGTTGATCGCCGCGGCCGCCGGAGCGGTCAGGGTGCTCACGGGCCACGAAGAGGCAGAGAGCTTCGGGGGGCGTGTCGCCTCCTGGGTGGACGGAGCCGTGGACGGCGCCTCCCGGGCCGCGCTCACCGCCCGCCTCACCGGCGTCCTGACGGTGGCGGGCCCGCTGCTGACCGTCGGCGTCGGCGCCCTGGACCCGTTGTTGCACCGGGTCGTCGAGCTGGACGACACCGCGTTCCTGGCCCGGCTGCCGGCCCTGCGAGGTGGCTTCGACACCCTGAGCCCGGCCGCCCGGGACCGGCTGCTGGACACCGTCGAGGAGCGGCTGGGCGAACGGGTGGACGACCTCGACGCGGATGATCCGGCGGAGCTGGCCCGCCGGACGGCCGCCGACCTCGCGGCCCGCGAGCTCCTGACCGGCCTCGGCCTGCCCGTCCCGCCACCCGCGCACGACGACCGCCTCCCACCGCTGCCCGCCGCAACCTGCCCCACCAGCGGAGCCGCAACCGAGTCCACCCCCGCACCGGCCACCGCGCCCATCACCGATGCCGCCCCCGAGCCCATCACCGACGCCACCCCCACGCGGACCCTCGCCTCCGCCGACCGGTGGCGGCTCGTGCTCGGCCGGCGCTCGGACCGGCTGCCGTCCGGCGCCGCCCGCCTGGCGACCGCTCTGGACGAGCTCTACGGTGCGGGACACGGGGAGGGATCCCGGGGCGGCCTGCCCGGTCCCGGTGGCGGCTCGGGCGGCGGCCGGGAACCCTCGTTCCCCGGTGTCCGCGAGTGGTCGGAGGAACTGGCCGCGCTGTTCGGCCCCGGCGTCCGCGAGGAGGTCCTCGCCGCCGCGGCCGGGGCAGGCCGGCAGGACGTCCTCGCCGAACTCGACCCGGCGGCCGCCACCCCTTCCGTGGAACTGCTCAGGACGATCCTGCGGTACGCCGGTGGGCTCCCGGAGGCCCGACTCGCGGCGCTCCGGCCCCTGGTCGCCCGCCTGGTCGGCGAACTGACCCGGCAGCTCGCCACCCGGCTGCGCCCCGCCCTCACCGGTGCGATGACGGCCCGGCCCACCCGCCGCCCCGGTGGCCGTCTTGACCTGCCGCGCACGCTGCGCGCCAACCTGGCCACCGCCCGCCGGACGGCCGACGGAACGGTCCGGGTGATCCCCGAGAAGCCGGTGTTCCGCAGCCGCGCCCGCCGGTCGGCCGACTGGCGCCTGATCCTGGTCACGGACGTCTCCGGATCCATGGAGGCCTCCACGATCTGGTCCGCGCTGACCGCCTCCGTGCTCGCCGGGGTGCCGGCCCTTAGCACTCACTTCCTGGCCTTCTCCACGGAGGTCGTCGACCTCACCGGCCATGTTCACGACCCCCTCTCCCTCCTGCTGGAGGTGAGCGTGGGCGGGGGCACGCACATCGCCGCCGGGCTGCGGCACGCCCGCAGCCTGATCGAGGTGCCCTCGCGCACCCTCGTCGTCGTGATCAGCGACTTCGAGGAGGGCGCGCCGCTCGGCGGACTGCTGGCCGAGGTGCGGGCCCTGGTGACCACGGGCTGCCACGTCCTTGGGTGCGCCAGCCTCGACGACGCCGGCCGGCCCCGCTACTCGACGGGCGTCGCCGGTCAGCTGGTGGCCGCCGGTATGCCCGTGGCGGCCCTCAGCCCGCTCGAACTGGCCCGCTGGATAGGGGAGAAGACCGCATGACCGCCGCTCAGTTGCCACCCGTCGCGCCGGAGGTCACGGCCACGCTGGTGGAGGATCTCTCGCCCCGGCTGCGCAAGCGGCTGGACGCCGCGGTCACCAAACTCGGCGCCCGTCCGACATACCGCGACGGGGACACGGTGACGATCGAGGTCGACGACGAGACCGAGTTGCGCCTGCATGCCCCGAGCGGTGCGGTGGCGACGCCGGACGCCATCACCTGCGGCTGCCTCCTCGCCCCGGCATGCGTCCACCGCGCGGCCGCCGCCTGCGCCGCCCCCGTGGCGGACCCGGTGCCGGACCCCGCCGACCAGCCGGTCCCGGCTGCCCCGGAACCCGTCCCCGCGACGGACCCGGCCTCGGCGACGGGCCCCACCCCCGTAACGAACCACGCGCCCACGGCGGCCACCGCCACCCCGGACCCCGCCGCCCCGCCCGAGGTGGCGAGCCCCGCCCAGCGTGGAGCGGCCGACGCCCTGTGGGCGGCGGGCGCCGCCGTGCTGGAGGCCGGTGTCGACGGGGCCGGTGCCGTCACCCAGGCGGCCCTCCTCCGTGCCGCGCACACCGCCAGGCTCCGGCAGCTGCCGCGCGTCGCGGGCGCCGCGCTGTCCGTCGTCACGCTGCTGCGCGCGGCCCGCGCCGGGGACCCGTCCTACCGCACCGCGGAACTCGTCACCGCGCTGGCCGAACTCCTGGGCACCGCACACCGGGTGGCGGCGGCGTCCGGGGCCGAGCTGGCCACCGTCAGGGGCCGGGCGCGCCGTCCGTACAGCCCGGACGGTGCTCTGCGCCTGTACGGACTGTTCACCGAACCCGTGGTCACGGACTCGGGGCACGGCGGCGTCCGCACCTGGGTCGCCGGGGCCGACGGCCGCCTCTGCACGGTCGGCGACGTGGCACCCGGCGGCGTCGGGCGCGCTCTGGGCGTGGCCGACCGGGCGGTGCGCCTCGGGGACAGCGCGCTCACCCATCGGGAGCTGGGCCGGGCCGGTCTGGCGGTCTCGGGTGCCACGGTCTCACCGGACGGCAGACTGGGCGCGGGGAAGGGCGTCAAGGCCGTGACCGCCCGGGGCGCGGCGTGGACCGAGCCGCCGCTCGCAGCTCTGTGGGCGACACCGCCGTCCGAACAGGCCACCCGCGCCCTGCGGTCCACCTCCCGCTACGCGGACCCGGACGGCGGCGGCAGCGACCTGCTCTTCCTGGACGTCGAACTCCTCGGCGCCGTAAGGGAGTCCGGCGGCACCTGCCTGCTCGCGCGGTGCGAAGGCGGCATTGACGTCCGGCTCGCCGTCGCCGACGACGATCCCGCGCTGGCCCACCGCGACAACCTGATGCTGCTGGCTGCGGCGCCGGGGGCCCGGCTGAGGATCATCGGCCGCCTGGTGCCCGCCCTTCACCCCCGGCTCACCCTTCTCGCCTGCTCGCACCCCACCGGCGAGGGCACGATCGACCTCGGCCTCGACCGCCTGCGCCGCGCCGACCTCCCGGACCCGGCCGCCCCCGTCCACCTGGCGTCGCGCCGGCCCGGGGAGTCCGACGCGCACTCGCCCCTCTACCTCCTGGAGCGCCGGGTCGAACAGACGGTCCCGGCGGGCCGGGCCGCCCTCGGCATGCTCGGTGACGTCACCGCCGAGACCCGCCGCATCAGCCGTGCGGGCCTCCACACGGCCGCCGGGCTGCTGACCGCGCTGTGCGCCTCTGCGGCCCGCCGCGACCGGGACCACTTCGGCCGCCTCCTGCCTGCCGATACGGACGACTTCGCCCTGTACTGGCTCGCGGCCGCCCGTTATACGGCTGCCGTGGCCGAGTCCCTGTGCGCGGCGGCCTGGGGAGCCCCGCGGCCGGCCGGCGAAACGCCGTCACGCTCGCGGTAGGGGCCCGCGGGCGTACCGGGCGGCGTTCATGCCTCGGCGGGTGCGCCCGTGGCCGCCGCGATCAGGGCGGTCGCCGCGGCACGGGTGGCCGCGGCCACGCCGGAGCCGTGGTCCATCAGGGCGGAGATGCCGGCGCCGTCGTAGAGGATCTGGAGCTGGTGGCCCAGGGCGTCGGGGTCGGCGGCGCCCGCCTCGGTGGCGAGGCGGGTGAAGAGTCCGCGCATCCAGCCGCGGAAGCTGTCCGCCGCTTCCTGGACCAGTCCGCCGGGGCTGGCCTCCGCGCCGACGCGGATGAACGCGCAGCCGTGGAAGTCGGGCCGGTCGAACTGCCGTCCCTGGGAATCGAAGACCGCGAGCATCTGCTCGCGGGGCGTGTCGTGCTCCGCGACGGCCCGGGTGATCCGCTCTGCGGTGGCCGCGTGCCGGGTGTCCAGGTAGGCCCGGACGAGCTGCTCCTTGCCGCCGAAGGTGTTGTACAGCGACGCCTTGGCCACGCCCGCGTGCTCGATGACCCGGTCGATTCCGACGCTCTGCACGCCCTCGGCGTAGAACAGTTCGTCGGCGGCGGCGAGCAGGCGCTCGCGCGCCGACGGCTTCGCGGTGCTCCGGACACTCGCCATGGCGGTCACTCCTTCAGACAGATCTGTCTACATTATGCCCCGGCCCGGGGCCACCCCTCAGGCGCTGCCGCCGATCCGCTCGCCCGGCAGGACCGCCGCCCCGTCCCGGCCGCCGCGCACCAGCCCGAGCAGCGCGAACGCCGCGAGGACGATCACGGCGACGCCGTACTCCTGCGCGGTGGCGGCGAGTCCGCCCGCGTGGACGACGAGGAACCCGGCGATCACGGTGGGCACGCCCATCCCCAGGTAGGAGATGACGAAGAGCAGGGACAGCACCCCGGAACTCTCGTGCGGCCGGGCCAGCGGCATGACCGTACGGATGCCGCCCTGGAACCCGCTGCCGAAGCCGACGCCCGCGAGGGCGGTGCCGGCGAAGAAGCCGGTGGGGGAGGAGCCGCGGATCGAGGCGAGGGTGAGGGCCACCCCGGCGATCAGCGCGAGGATGCCGGTGAGCATCACCGTCCGGGTCGCCGCCTTGCGCAGGACCAGTACGGAGACGGCGGCCACCCCGGCGAGCACGAACAGGCTCAGCCCGCCCAGGACTTCGGACCCGGAACCGGTCAGCCGGCGCGCGAGGGACGGGCCCAGCGACCCGTACAGCCCGGCCAGCGCCCAGACGGCGAACAGCACCGGTGCGGCCACCAGCATCGGGCGGCGTACGGCGCGCGGCAGCTTGATCTCCGGGGCCAGGCTCGCCAGTGCCCCCGGCTTGCGGGTCACCGTCTCCGCCATCAGCGCGACGGCGACGGCCTGGACGACGAAGACCGCCAGCAGCCCCAGGTAGACCAGGTGCGTGGGGGCGGGCAGGAACTGGACGACGAGTCCGGAGACCAGCGCGCCGGTCGCCGTGCCGATGCCCGGGGCTACCGCGTTGGTGATCGTGCCGCGCGGCCGGTCGATGTCCATCATTCCCGCACCGATCGCGCCGAGCGCCGCGCCGGTCGACAGGCCCTGCACGATCCGGGCGGCCATCAGCGCCGGCACGCCGTCGGCGGTGGTGAACACGACCATCGAGAGGGCCTGCGCCGCCAGCGCGGCCAGCAGCACCGGCCGCCTGCCGACATGGTCGGAGAGCTTGCCCATGGTGAGCAGCCCGAGCAGCACGGCCACCGCGTAGACGCCGAAGACCACGGTCGTGGTGATCGGGTCGAAGCCCCATTCCGCCTGGTAGACCGCGTAGAGCGGAGTCGGTGCGCTGGAGGCCGCCAGGAACGAGATGGTGATCGAGGCGAGTACGTACAGCGCCACGTTCGGCGGCAGCCGCCGGCCCCGAGTGGATATGGCGGCGGGTATGGCAACGGATCCGGGGCCGGCGGGCGCCGCGTCCGATGCGCGGGCCGGTTTGGATATCGGGACGACCGAGGGATTCGTCATGACCATTCCCGTCCAGAGCATTGAGTAGACCTGTCTGTCTAGTTTCTTCAAAGAGGCTAGACAGACAGGTCTACTCAGGTCAAACGCGGTCGCGCACCGGCAGCCGCCAGTCCGAGCAGCAGACCGGGGTGGCCGTGCTCCGTCGCCCGTGTGGTGCTCCCGTCAGGGGCTTCTCCGGGTCGGGTCGGGGGCCGTTCAGGGGTGCTCGGGGGGTACTCCGGGGCGCCCGGGGCTCAGGGGCGAAAAGGAGGGCGCCGTGCCGTACCCGTAAGCTGATCACGCCCCGCGGGGGAAGTCCGGTCGAATTCCGGCGCTGACCCGCAACGGTAGGCGGAGCCCTCCTGATGGCTCCGCGAGCCCGATTACCCGCGGTGGTGAAGGCTCCTGTCAATTCGCCGTGGACTGCGAGAGGTGCTGCACAGGGCGCCTCGCGTCCGGGCCGCTCCTTCGATCGTGCAGGTGCACGGCCTGAGGTGAAAGCGATCCGACCGTGGTCACTCCCCTCGAACGCATACCCGCCCCGCCCTCGCGCGCGGCGCGCGCCGGTGGCGGGCCCGCCCCTCCCCGCCGCGTACCCCTGCCCCTGCTGGTGATCACGCTGTGTGTCCTGCTGCCGCTCTCCCTCGTCTGCGGCGCCGGAATCGGTGCCTCGGGGCTCTCCTGGGGAGAGGTGTCGCGCTACCTGTGGGCCGGCCTGACGGGACAGCGGATCGCTCCCGGCGAAGTCGCCGGATACACCATCGTGTGGGAGCTGCGCTTTCCACGAGCCGTGCTGGCCGCGGTCGTCGGAGCCGGACTGTCCGCGATCGGCGTCGCGGTCCAGGCCATGGTCCGCAACGCCCTGGCCGACCCGTTCGTCCTCGGCATCTCCTCCGGCGCCGCCGTCGGCGCGAACGCCGTACTCATCTTCGGGATCTTCGGCGCATTCGGTGTCTGGGCGCTGTCCACGGCGGCGTTCGTCGCCGCGCTCCTCGCGATGATGCTCGTATACGCGGTCGCCGGCACCGCGCGCGGACTGACCCCGCTGCGCCTGGTCCTGACGGGCACGGCCATGTACTACGGCTTCTCGGCCATCACGACGTTCATGGTGTTCGCCGCGGAACGGGGCGAGGCCGCCCGCTCCGCGATGATGTGGATGCTGGGCAGCCTCGGGGGCGCCACCTGGTCCTCCGTACCGATCGCCGCGGGCGCCACCATCGGCGGCCTCGCCCACCTCTGGTGGTCGGCGCGCCGGCTCAACGCCCTGGCGATGGGCGACGAGACCGCAGCCGCCCTGGGAGTGGACGCGGGCAGGCTGCGCAAGGAACTGTTCCTGGTCTCCGCAGCGGTCACCGGGGCACTGGTCGCGGTGAGCGGCGCGATCGGCTTCGTCGGGCTGATGGTCCCGCACGCCGCACGCATGCTGGTCGGCGCGGATCACCGCCGTCTGCTGGCCGTCGCACCGCTCGCGGGCGCCGTCCTGCTGATCTGGGTGGACATCCTCTCGCGCGTGCTGCTCGCCCCGGCCGAACTGCCGCTCGGCGTGCTGACCGCGATGATCGGCGTGCCGTGCTTCATCCTGCTCATGCGCCGCCGCTCCTACACCTTCGGGGGTGCGTGATGCGGATCGACATCGACGCGCTGACGGTCGAGATCGCCGGCGCGCGGCTGGTGGAGGACGTCACGCTGCGAGCGGGCGACGCTCAGCTCGTCGGCCTGGTGGGGCCCAACGGCAGCGGGAAGTCAACGCTGTTGCGCTGCGTCTACCGGGCGCTGAACCCCGCCACCGGAACCGTCCGGATCGGCGGCGAGGACCTGCACGCCCTGAGTCCGCGGGAGAGCGCCCGTCGGCTGGCCGCGCTTCCCCAGGAGTCGAGTCACGAGTTCGACTTCACCGTCGCCGAGATCGTGGCGATGGGAAGGATGCCGCACCAGGGACCGACGGCGCGCATGTCGGAGGAGGACCGGCGCACCTGTGAGGCGGCGCTGGCGGAGGTCGGGGCAGGCCACCTGGCCGACCGGGGCTTCCTGACCCTGTCCGGAGGCGAGAAGCAGCGGGTCCTGATCGCCCGCGCCATGGCGCAGCAGCCACGCGCGCTGGTGCTCGACGAGCCCACCAACCACCTGGACATCGCCCAGCAGCTGGAGGTACTGGCCCTGGTGCGTGCCAGCGGACTGACCGTGCTCACGGCGTTGCACGACCTCAATCTCGCCGCGCTCCACTGCGACGTCCTCCATGTCATCGACCGCGGCCGGATCGTCGCCTCGGGCGCCCCGCACGACGTACTCACCCCTGAACTGCTGGCCGAGGTCTTCGGCGTCCGGGCGCACCGCGTACCGCACCCGGAGACCGGCGCCGTACAGCTGATCTTCGACCGTCTCCTCCCCGTCGCCCGTTCCTAAGGAAGCACTGCCACCATGCCCAGCCCGATACGTCCTGCCGCAATCGGCCTCGCCCTCACCGCTGTCCTGGCCCTCAGTGGCTGCGGCGCCGAGATCACCCCACAGGACGGGAACGACGACAAGAGCGCACCCGCCGCCGGGGGCCACTACCCCGTGACCGTCGAGAACTGCGGTGAGAGGAAGACCTACGAGAAGGCCCCGCAGCGCGTGGTCACCAACGACGTCGGAATCACCGAGATCATGTTCGCCCTGGATCTCGAAGACCATATGGCGGGCTATGTGATGCCCGACGACAAGGGCGATCTGACATCCGTCCCCTGGAAGGGCGGCTACAAGAAGACCACCTGGCTGTCCAAGAAGACGATCAACAAGGAACTCGTCCTCGGCGCACGCGCCGACCTGGTCTTCGCGGGCTGGAACTACGGCTTCAACGAAGGGGACGGATTCACCCCGGCCGCCCTGAAGAAGGTGGGCGTCGACTCCTACCTGCTGAGCGAGTCGTGCCGCAACGGGCAGGGGAAGGCGCGAGGGGTGATGCCGCCGCTCGACGCGCTCTACACCGACCTCCGGAACCTGGGGAAGATCTTCGACGTCGAGAAGCGTGCCGAATCCCTGATCGCACGGTTCCGGAAGGAGGTCGCCCAGGCGCAGGCGACCGCCCTGAAGGGCGCCGACCGGCCGAGGGTGTTCCTCTACGACGACGGCCGCGACAAGCCGCTGACCTCGGGTGCCTACGCCGGACCGCACGACATCATCACCAGGGCCGGCGGCGACCACGTCATGAAGGACCTCAAGGACACCTGGACGACGGTGGGCTGGGAGACCGTCGTCGAGCGGGACCCCGAGGTGATCGTCATCAACAACTACGGGGACACCAGCGCGGAGCAGAAGCGGAAGTTCCTGGAGTCCTATCCGCCACTGGCCAATGTGTCGGCGATCAAGAACGACCGCATCGTGGTCCTCGACTACGTGGACCTCGTCGAGAGCCCGCGCAACCCGGCGGCCATCACCTCACTCGCGGCGGCTCTGCGGAAGGCCCGGAGCTGACCTGCGTCCGACCTGGGACAGCCCTGAGGTCTGCTTCCCGGCACCGCCGGCCCCGCCACCAGGGGCCGGCGGCCTACCCGTTCAACGGCGATCTCCCGGACTGCGACGGTCCGCCCCCGGTGACGGGCGAGGTGCGGGTACTGAAGACGGACGCCGATTCCGGTGCACCGCCGGCAGGCGCGGACTTCGAGCTGTGGCGGGAGACCAACGGGGTCGACGGCCTCCAGACCTCGGGCACGGACCCGGACACCCTGGTGACGACGTGTACGACCCCGTCATCGGGAGTCTGCGCGGAGACGACCGCGGTGGGCACGTACTACTGGCGCGAGACCGAAGCACCCGACGGCTACGAACTCCCCGACCCCGACGTGTTCGGATTCGCCGACCTCGCCACGTACCGCACCGTGCTCGTCGTCGAAGCCGCACCCGATCCGAACGCGGCGGGCCACTGCCCGGTCGAGTCCTCCCGATCACGTCTCGACCATCTGCGACAACGCCCCCATGCCGTACGCCCAGTTCTTCGACGGCGGACAAGCCCTCCACGGCCACCCCGGCGACCTCTACGACGGCGGGGGCTCGGCAGGCTGCGTCAACCTGACCGTGGACGACGCGGCGAAGCTGTGGAACCTCCTCGCGATCGACGACCGCGTCTACGTATGGGGCGTCAAACCCGGCACCGCCGGATGAGCAGGCCGGAACCGCCCGCCGCCGTGCCGGGCTGACACTCCCAGCACTCACACCGGGCGACACACCGGGGCGACGCGCCTCCGACGGGACGCCGTCGATGTCGGGATTACGCCATGGCGTTCACTCGCCAGCCCGAACGCGCCCACGGCGATCCGGAATTGGCGACGCTGCTGGTCCAACACCCCTTTGGACCAGGAGCTGTCCTGTGAGACGCACCCGACCATGGCGGTCCACGGCTGCCGGCCTCGCGACCGTCGCGCTGATGGCCGCCGCCGTACCCGCGGCGCACGCCGGCATCGCTCCCGCCCCGTCGACCGGCACCGGCGCGGCGTCCGCCCGCACCGCGACCGTCACCCTGATCACCGGTGACGTGGTCGAAGCGCGCCTGGCTCCCGACGGCCGGATCCTGTCGGCCACGCCGCGCCCCGTGGACGGCACCGACCACCCCGCCGCCGTCTGGCAGGACGGCAGCCGCACCTACGTCTTCCCCCAGGGCGTCGAGAAGCTGGTGGACGCCGGGCTCCTCGACGCACGGCTCTTCGACATCGGCGGACTCGTCGCGGACGGATACGACGACGCGCACTCGGCCACCATGCCGGTGATCGTCGAGTACGCGGGCGGCCGAGCGCCGCGCACCGCCCGTCCGGGCACCCGGACCACCACCACGCTCGACTCCCTCGGCGGCGCCGGCCTCGCCGTGGCCAAGGACACCGCCGCCGACGCCTGGCAGGACCTGACCCCGGCGAAGGCCTCGGCCCGCTCGTCCGGCGGTGTCACCAAGATCTGGCTGGACGCCAAGGTCAGGGGTTCCGCCACCGGCGCCCCCGGCACCCCGACCGTCCCGCTCACCGGAGCGGGCACCGCCCACAAGGCAGGGCTCGACGGCTCCGGCGTCAAGGTGGCCGTCCTGGACACCGGAGCGGACGCGGACCACCCGGACCTCGCCGGCCGGATCACGCAGACCAAGGTGTTCGTCACGGGCCAGGACGCAGCGGACCGCACCGGCCACGGCACCCACACCGCGTCCACCATCGCCGGAACCGGCGCCGCGTCCGGCGGCCGGTACGCGGGAATGGCACCGGGGGCCGGACTGCTCGTCGGCAAGGTGCTCGGCGACGACGGCTCCGGCACGCTCAGCGGCATCGTCAGCGGCATGGAGTGGGCCGTCTCCGAAGGCGCGAAGGTCGTCTCCATGTCGCTCGGCGCCGACGGCGCCACCAGCTGCGCGGGACCGGACGTCGAAGCGGTCCAACGCCTCGGCGACAAGGCCCTGTTCGTCATCGCGGCGGGCAACGCCTCGCTGCACGGCACCGTCTCCACACCCGGCTGCGCACCGAGCGCCCTCACCGTCGGCGCCGTCGACCGCCACAACGAGACCGCGCCCTTCTCCAGCCGGGGCCCCTCCGCCGACGGGATCGACGCCAAGCCCGACATCGCCTCCCAGGGCGTCGACGTCGTCGCAGCCCGCGCGGGCGGACGCGGCGCCCAGGCATACCAGTCGATGTCCGGCACCTCGATGGCCACCCCGCACGTCGCGGGCGGCGCCGCTCTCCTCCTCCAGCAGCACCCCGGCCTCGCGCCGGACCGGCTCAAGGCGCTGCTCACCTCGTCGGCCAGGGACACCGACGCCCCGGTCCTGGACCAGGGCGCAGGGCCGATGGACGTGTCCCGTGCGATATCCCAGCCGGTGACCGGTCAGCCCAACCCGCTGCTCGGTGACTTCGCGTACCCGCAGGCCGGGCTGGAGCCGGTCGAGAAGGCGGTCACGCTGACCAATGCCACGGACAAGGACGTCACCCTGACCCTCGCCGTGCGCGATGTGCGGGGCGACGACGGCTCCCGTGTCCGGGGATTCGCCGCACCGGCCCGTACCAGGATCAGGGTCCCGGCGCACGGCACCGCCGACGCGCCGGTCCGTATCGACCCCGCGGTGAAGCTCGACGCGGGTGACTACGGCACGCTCACCGGACGCCTCGTCGGCACGGGCGCCCACGGGGCGCGCGTCACCGTCCCGTTCGGCGCGCACCTGGAGGTGCCGTCCGCCGGCCTGACCGTCAAGGGCCTCGACCGGCACGGCGACCCGGCGGCGTCCCCGTCGGCGTTCCAGCTGTTCGACGACCACCGCGACACCGCGACCCGGTACACCCTCGGCTACCCGGACGCGGGCAGCACCACGATCCGGGTGCCGCTCGGCACGTACTCCCTCAGCGCCCTGATCATGACCCGGGACGAGCCGGGCAACGTCGGCAGCGTGGCCTCCGTGTCCCAGCTCTACCGGCCGGAGGTCACCGTCTCCGGCGACACCACGGTCACCCTGGACGCGCGCGCCGCCGAGCGGATCGCGTGGGACACCGAGCGCGCGAGCCTGCCCAGGGGATTCGCGATCGGGCTGACCTACGGACTGGACGGCACCGGGCGACTGCTCGCCGGGTACGCCACCTCCGTCCCGTCGTACGCCAAGGCGATCTACGCCCAGCCGGTCCGGCACGCGGAGAAGGTCACCTTCCTCGCGTCGGCCCGGCAGGCCGCGCCGCTCGCCCGGTTCACCTCCGGCGGCGGAAGGGTCCTGGACTCGCTGCCGGTACAGCAGGCCACGGAGTTCGACGGCAAGGGCTCCGCGGCGGTGGTCGCGATCGGCAAGGGCACGGACGCCGCCTTCGCCGCCCAGGACCTCTCGGGCAAGGTCGCCCTGGTCGACGCGGGCCCCGGCGGCGGTAACTCCTACGGCTGGGACGCGGCCGCCCGGAAAGCCGGCGCCGCCGGTGTCCTGGCCGCCGTGCCCGACACCCAGGGCCGCTTCCAGATCACGGGCGCCGAGGGCGGTGTTCCGCAGGCCACCATCACCTGGGACGACGCGCTCGCCCTGAAGGCAGAGGCCGCGCGCTCAGGTTCAGCGAAGGTCGGCTGGTCCGGCACCGCGAGTGCCCGGAGCCCGTACGTCTACAACCTGGCACACGTCTCGAAGGACGCGATCCGGCCCGGCCCCCAGCGGGTGCGCGACAGCGAACTCGCGGTCACCGACGCCCGCTACCACGTGCAGCAGGCCACCGGCGACGCCACGTACTGGTCCGACGTGAAGGTCGGACTGCCCGGCATGCCGGCCGTGTGGGCGGGCGGTACGACACTGCCGCTGCGCGCCCCGCAGCAGCGCACCGAGTTCTTCACACCGTCGGGCGGCGAGGGCCTGACCTGGACGACCCTGATGCGCCGCGACCTCGGCACGAACGGCGGCACCGCCTATGACGGGCCGCGTGAGGCACGGAAGGGCAAGTCCACGGCGTACTGGTACAAATCGCCGTACGGTCCCGTGCGCAACACCTACAGCGCCGCGCTGATGACCCGCGACAGCAACCGTCTGTCCTTCACCGTCGCCCCGTTCGGGGACGCCGGCGGCCACGACTCCACCGCCGGCCGGAACGACTACGGCACCCGGCAGCTGCTGGTGAACGGCGAACCGCAGCCCCTGGTCTCGGGCGTCTTCGAACTGCCGCAGGACACAGCTGATGTGACGTACCGCCAGACATGGCGGCGGCCCGTGTCGGCCGCCGACCGCACCGGCCTCGCGTACAGCACCGAGTGGGACTTCCGTTCCGGCGCCGCCGACCAGGGTGCCCAGCGCCTCCTGGTCCCGGTCCTCGACCTCCCGTCCGGTCTGCGCAACTCCCGCCCGGCGGGGGAGCCGACCACGGTCGGCGTCGGCGCCGCCGTGGACGGGGCGGACGGTCCGGCCGCCCTGGCGGACGTCGAAGTCCAGTACTCCTACGGTGACCAGGCCACCACGGACGCGGTCACCGACTGGCGCGCCGCAGACGTGCGGCGGTCCCACGGCGAGTGGCGGGCGACGGTCCCCGGCGACGCACCCGCGGGCACGTTCGTGCACCTGCGCGTCACGCTCACCGACGGACACGGCGCGCGGGTGGACCAGACGATGGTCCGCGCGTACGAAGTCCGCTGAGAGACACCCGCGGCAGGCCATCCTCCCGTGGCTGGCCGGCAAAGGCCAGTCAAGTCGCTCCCGCACGAACCTGGTTGATGGCCCAGGCACTACCAGGATTTCCGCACGTCCTCGCTCCGCGACCCTTGGGGGTTCTCGTGCACGTCAGATCCATCGCGGCCGCCGCCGGCATGCTGGCGGCGCTCATACCCGCCACCGCCGCCCACGCGGCGGACCCGGCCCGGCCGGCCGCCGAACCCCGTACGCCGGCGGCCACCACGTTCACCGTGCCGCTGCCCACCGGCGACACCGTGACCGTCGAACGCTCCGGCGCCCGGATCGGCTCGGCCACCCTCACCCCCGGACCCGGCCGGAAGAACGTCACCTTCACCACCAGTTCCGTGGGGAACGGCGACGTCAGCGTCGTGCCCTCGGACGCCGAGCCGCTGCTCGCCACGGGCCGGCTCGACCCCCGGCTCTTCGACGTGAAGGCGCTGCTGGACGCCGGATACGGCACGAAGGGCGTCGGCGCCCCCGGCGCCGTGCGGATGATCGTCCAGCACGCCAAGGGCGCGGGCGCCGCGGGCAGAGCCCGCGACGCGGCCGGCGGTGCGGCCCACCCCGGGCGCGCGATTCCCCGTCTCGGCCTGACCGCACTCGCCCCGCACGACGGCACCGACGCCGCCGGCACCTGGAAGCGCCTGACCGCCGGCAGCGGCCGTTCGCTCACCGGCGGTGCGGACAAGCTGTGGCTGGACGGCCGGATGCACGTCGCCCTGGACAAGAGCGTCCCCCAGATCAACGCCCCCCAGGCATGGGAGGACGGCTACACCGGCAAGGGGGTCACGGTCGCCGTCCTCGACAGCGGCTACGACTCCGACCACCCGGACCTGGCGGGCCGGGTGACGGTCTCGTCCAACTTCTTGGGCGGCGACAACGCGGAGGACGACAACGGCCACGGCACCCACGTGGCCTCCACCATCGCCGGGGTCGACAGCACCTACCGGGGTGTGGCGCCCGACGCGTCCCTCGCGGTCGGCAAGGTCTGCGACAACACCGGCTCCTGCCCCACCTCCGCGCTCCTCGCCGGAATCGACTGGGCCGTCAACACCGTCCACGCCAAGGTCGTCAACCTGAGCCTGGGCGGCCCGGCGGACGAGACGGACCCGGCGGTCGCGGTCATCAACGACCTGTCGGCGACCACCGGCACGCTCTTCGTCGTCGCCGCGGGCAACGACGGCGAGTACGGGACCTCCACGGTCGGCGCGCCCGCCATCGCGAACGCCGCGCTGGCCGTGGGCGCGGTCGACGCCGACGACGAGTTGGCGGCGTTCTCCAGCCGGGGTCCACGCCCGAGCGACAACGCGGTGAAGCCCGACATCACCGCGCCCGGCGTCGACATCGTCGCGGCGAAGGCGGGCGGCGGCCACACCGCCAAGAGCGGCACGTCGATGGCGACGCCGCACGTGGCCGGCTCCGCCGCACTCGTCGCGCAGGCGCACCCCGGCTGGAACGGCGAGCAGATCAAGACCGCGCTCATGAACAGTGCCGAGCCCAACCCGAAGCGCGCGGCCTACCAGCAGGGCACCGGCCGGGTGGACGCGGGCCGCGCCGTCCGGCAGACGGTCCTCGCCTCTCCCGCGAACCTGACGACGACGGCCGGCTGGTCCGACGGCGCGGGCAGCGACACCGAGCACACCGTCACATTCAGCAACTCCGGTGACCGCGACACGACGCTCGCCCTCGCCCTCGACAAGCCTCTGTCGCCCACCGCGCAGCCGGGCAACGCCGGGCAGTTCTCCGTCGACCGCGACAAGGTCACCGTCCCCGCGCACTCCACCGCGACCGCGACCGTCACCACCCGAGCCACCCTGCTGCCGCACGGCCCGTGGTCCGCGGTCCTCACCGCCTCGCGGAACGGCGAGACCGTGACCCGCACGATCCTCGGTGTCAACAGCACCATTCCTACGCATCAGCTGACGCTCCACGCGGAGCAGCGTGACGGCGCCCCGGCCACCGGAACCGCCATGCTGGTCAACCGCTGGACCGGCGACCGCTACCCGGTCCCGATCAACGAGGGCACCGCGACGGCGTCCGTGCCCGAGGCGCAGTACTGGATCGGCATGACGATCAACAGTGGCACCGGCACGGAACGCACCACCACGATGGCCGCCACGTCCGTCACCCCCGTCGCGGACACCACGGTCGACCTCGACGCCCGCACCGCCGTCCCGGTCCGGGCGGACGTGCACGACCGCGCGGCCCGCGCCACGGCCGTGCAGGCCGCGCTCGCACTGCCCGCCGGCACCGGCACGTACACCCTGAGCGTCGTCACGACCGGTGAGCGCGCCGGAGCGTCGCTGTTCGCGACGCCGTTCGCGGAGGCGGACGCCACCTACCGTACGTTCGCCGTGTTCGCGGCCGAGGGCGCCTCGTCGCAGTCGCCCAGCCCGTTCTTCTACCACGTGGCCCGCACCTGGCACGACGGTGTCCCGGCCCGGCCCGCCTTCTCCGTCCAGCGCCGCGAACTGACCGATGTGCGCGTCCACTTCAACGCCCAGGGCACACCCGCCGCCGGTACCACCGGGGCCGCCCCGGACGATGATGTCCTGCTCCCGGTCTTCATCGACCAGCAGGTCGGCTTCCCCTCGACCGTGCGGGACTACCGCACCCCGGGCGAATGGCTGGACCGGGCCTCGGTCGCCGGGCGGCAGTCCTTCGCGACCCCGTCGCAGACGTTCGGCCCGCGCGCCCTGAGCCGCCTGGACTTCGCGGCCGCGGTGGTCGGACCGGCGCTGCCGGCGGCGCCCGCCTACCGGACCGGCGACTCCGTGGTCTGGGCCGGCACGCCCTGGTTCACCGACGGCGACGGCAGCCGGGGCGGCACCGACTGGGGCGCTTCCGGCACCCTGACCCTGGCGAGGGACGGTCGGCGGGTGAGTGAGTGGAATGCCATCGGCAGCGCCAGGACCATCCCGGTTCCGGCGGGTCCCGGCCACTACACGCTCGACGCGGACATCGGCCGGGACCAGACCTTCGCCGCCCTGTCCACCCGCGTGCAGTCGGCGTGGAGCTTCGACTCGGACACCGACGACGGCGCCGGGACCATCCTGCCGCTCATGGCCGTACGGTTCACCCCGCACGGCCTCGACGCCTCCGGCGGCGCCCCCCGGCACGCCCGGACCCGGGTGGACGTGACGGTCCAGCGCGCACCGGGCACCGTGGAAGCGGCGGTCGCTCCCGCGCGGCTGGAGGTCAGCTGGGACGACGGCGCCACCTGGCACGCGGCCGGGCTCACCGCCCCCCGGCACGGAACGCCGGCGCACGCGGATCTGACCGCACCCGCGGGCGCCTCGTACGCGACGCTGAGGGCCGGCGTCGCGGCGAGCGACGGCAGCGCGGTCAAGCAGACCGTCACCCGGGCCTTCCAGGTCAACAAGGCCCGCCGGTAGACCGGACCGTGGATGGACCGGGCCCCTCGGGGGCTCGGTCCACCCACGGTCCGCAACGGGCGGTGCTCAGGGAGTGACGATGGTGAAGTCCGGGTCCGGGGAACCGAGATGGCCGAGGAGTTCGGTGATCCTCGCCGCGTCACCGGTGATGGTGGCCCGTCCCGGGAGTTCCGACGGGGGGAGGCTGCCCAGCAGGACGTCGCGCAGAGCGGCCTCGTCCAGAGCCACCTCCACGTCCGGTGCATGGGCCGCGGGGCCGGTGCCGGTGACGTGGGTGAGCACACCGTTGTGCAGCCGCAGCGTCACGGGCTCCCCGCCCGCCACGTTCCAGCGCACGGTGATGTCCGCGTCCCAGCTGCGAGGACCGTCGACCCGGATGGACAGCGCGTCGAAGAGCTGGTCCAGCGAGAGGACCCTGAGGAAGTCCGGGGACGCGGTGACGGTCGGCGACCCGACCGGGCCCCGCCGCAGCTCCAGCGCGCCCGTCAGGAAGAAGTTGCGCCAGGTGCCGTTCTCACTGCCGTACCCCAGTTGCTCCAGCGCGTCCGCCTGCAGAGCGAGGGCCTCCGCATGGGTCGGGTCCGCGAAGACGACGTGGTTCACGACCTGCGCGACCCAGCGGAAGTCGCCCGCGTCGAAGGCCTCGCGTGCCCGGCGCACCACCTCGTCCGCGCCGCCCATGAAGTCGACATACCGCTTCGACGCCTCGACGGGCGGGTGTTCCCACAGGTGGGCCGGGTTTCCGTCGAACCAGCCCATGTACCGCTGGTAGACGGCCTTGGTGTTGTGGCTGACGGAGCCGTAGTAGCCGTGGGTGTGCCAGGCCCGCTCCAGCGCCGGAGGCATTTCGATGGTCTCGGCGATCTCCAGCGGCGTCATTCCCTGGTTGATCATCCGAAGCGTCTGGTCGTGCAGATAGGCGTACAGGTCGCGCTGTTCGGAGAGGAATCGCCGGGCCTTCTCCCGCCCCCACACGGGCCAGTGGTGGGAGGCGAAGGCGACGTCGGTGGAGTCCCCGAACAGGGTGATCGCCTCGGTCAGATACTGGGCCCAGACCCGCGGGTCACGGACTTCCGCGCCCCGGAGGGTCAGCAGGTTGTGCAGGTTGTGGGTCGCGTTCTCGGCGAGGCACAGCGCCGCGTGGTCGGGGAAGTGGATGTTCAGCTCGGACGGGGCCTCGGTACCGGGGGTGAGCTGGAAGACCATGCGGATGCCGTCGACGGTCTCCGTCTGCCCGGTACGGGTGATGTCGAGCGTCGGCGGGATCAGACCGACCGATCCCGTCGAGGTCGTCTGCCCCAGACCCGCGCCGATCTGCCCCTGCGGGCCGTTGGGCAGGGCGGCCCCGTACATATAGGCGGCGCGGCGTGCCATCGCCGTGCCCGCGTACACGTTCTCGCTCACCGCGTGCTCCAGGAAGCCCTCCGGTGCGATCACCGGCACGCCTCCGGCGACCTCCTCCTCGGTGGTCACGCCCTTCACGCCACCGAAGTGGTCGACATGACTGTGCGTGTACAGCACCGCGGTGACCGGGCGGTCGCCGCGGTGGCTGCGGTAGAGCGCGAGGGCCGCGGCGGCGGTCTCGGACGAGATCAGCGGGTCGATCACCAGGACGCCGTGCTCGCCCTCCACCACCGTCATGTTCGACAGATCGAACCCGCGGATCTGGTAGACGCCCTCCACGACCTCGAACAGCCCGTGCTCGGAGACCAGACGGCTCTGCCGCCACAGGCTCGGATTGGCCGTGGGCGGGCAGTCCTGGGCCAGGAAGCCGTAGGCGTCGAGATCCCAGACGGCCGCGCCGTCGGCCCCGGCGATCTCGCCGCTCTGTGCCGTTCCCATGAACCCGCGCCGGGCGTCGTCCATGTCCTGGGTGTCGTCGAACGGGAACCGGCGCAGAACATCCTCGTTGGCCCGGCTGATCGAGGACTGGGCCGGTTTGGACTGCGGGTTCCCGGACATGGTGCGCTCCCTCGCGGCGGACTGAGGCACCCGTCGGCTGCCCTGCCCGCCAGCGTTGCCGTTGCGCCGGTCCGCTGCCAGCAGGGCTGCTCCGAACGGCTTACGCGCGGGGACACGGGCAGAGGCGGCCGGGCTCCCCAAAGCCCGGCCGCCTCTGCCCTCGGTGTCAGTTCCCGGTCAGCAGCGGCCCGCCGGGCGGTCGCGCTTCACGAGGTTCGTGTATCCGGTGGTGCCGTCCAGCCACAGCACGCGCCGGCCCTCGTCGGCCACGCCGAACGCCTGCTCGCCACGGTTGCAGGACATCCGCTGCGGGCCGCCCTTGCCGTCGGGCGCGACCTGGTAGAGCTTCGCCATCGTGTCGTTGGCCCACCAGGTGGCCGGCGGGGTCGACGTGATGGAGACCGCGTCGTCCGAGGCCGTCAGGGAGTAGGCGTAGAGGGAGCCTTCGCCCGCCTCCGGGGTGACGGTGACCGGGTTCGAGCCGTCGATGTTCGCGCGGCGCACGGCGGCCTGGCCGGTGTCGGTGACGTCATCGTCCTCGATCCAGAAGACACCGTCGTCGGTGATCGCGGTCTGGCCGATGCCCCATGCGCTGTCGGCGACGGGCATCGCCGTCTTGGCGCCGGTCGCTCCGTCGAAGACCTCGACGCCGACCTTGCCGTCGCCGTTCGCGTCAGGGGCCACCTTGGCGTACGCGATCTTGCCGTCCTTGACGGACGGCAGACCCGAGACGTTGCTCGGCCGGCCGTCGTCGACCAGGCCGACCTCGCCGGTCTTCATGTTGACGTACCGGACGTTCGTGACCCCGTACTGCGGATTGAGGGCGGTGTACGCGACGTAGTCGCCGTCCACGACGAGGCCGCTGACGTTACTGCCGATGCTGTCGATCACCTTGGCGGGGCCGCCCTTGACGGGGCGCGCCATGATCTTGATGCCCGTGCTGCTGTAGTCGGCCCACACCACCGTCTTGCCGTCGGTGTTCGCGTAGACGTTGAAGTCGCCGTTGTTGGCGCTCATCAGCTGCGGCTGACCCTTGCCGGACGTGTTGCCCAGCCACACCGAGTACGGCTCGCTGCCGTCCTCGTTGGAGTTGGAGACGGCGTACTTGCCGCCGCCCGCGCCCACGCCGGTACCGGCCACGTTGACCTTGTTCAGGATCGTGTCGGTGTCGACGCCGAGGGCCTTCTCCCAGCCCGGGACGATGCCGTGCGCGTCGAACGACCGCTTCACGGTGTTCAGCTGGGCCTTCGTGGCGCCCAGCTCCTGCGCGGCGGCGATGACCGCGGCGCGGCCCTCGGTGAAGCCGTCCAGCGGCGTCATGTACGCGGACAGCGCACGGTAGACGATCTTGTCGGCGAGGTCGCTGCCGAGGTCCTCGCGCATGTCCCACAGGGCGCCGGAGAAGATCGTGGAGTTGAGGTGCACCCCGCCGTTGTCACCGCCGTAGGTGGCGCCGATGAAGTTCTTCGACGTGGTGGCACCGTCGTTGAGGTCGCGCAGGGCGCACTCGCGCGGGCCCAGCGTGGTGCAGAGGTCCTCACCGAGGAGACCGGCATCCGGGTCGTCCATGGAGACGTTGTTCGCCTCCAGGTCGATGGCGTTGCCGAAGTAGTCCGCGAGCGCCTCGTTCATGGCGCCGGACTGGCCCGCGTAGACCAGGTTCGCGGTGTGCTCGACGACGCCGTGCGTCATCTCGTGGCCGACGACATCGGTGTCCGCGGAGAAGGTGCGGTAGTCACCGCCGCCCTTGCCGTACACCATCTTGGCGCCGTCCCAGAAGGCGTTGTCGTACGGCTGGCCGTTCTGCACCACTCCGACCAGGGAGTAGATGGCCCCGTCCTTGCCGTCGAGGCTGTTCCGGTCGAAGTGGTTCTTGTAGTAGTCGTAGACCTTGCCGGCCGCCCAGTGGGCGTCGATCGCACCGGAGTCGGTGAAGTCCGCACCGAGCTCGGGCGTCGTCGACTGGAACGTCTTGATGCCGCTGGGCCAGTGGTCGGGACCGGAGGCGGACGCGACCTCGTGGCCACGGGCGTCGTACGTCTGCAGCATGGGGCCCTGGTACGGCGAGTCGGCGGCCCGCTTGCTGTAGTCGATCATCTCGTAGACGCCCTTGATGTTCCTGTACAGGTTCACCTCCGTCTTCTCACCGTTGTAGCGGGCGCCGGTGCCCTTGACGACGAGCTCGTCGGCTGAGGCGGGGGAGGCCTCGGGGGTCGTGCCCGTCGGGCCGGCGGCGGCAGGGGTGGCGGTGTCCGTCGCGCCGAACGTCTTGATGTCGCTGTACTGCATCACCGGGAAGCCGGAGTGCGCGTCGATGTACACCTGCTGCTTCACCGGCTGCCCGTCGACCGGGCTGATGCCGGTGACGGTGATCTGCCGGGTGAGGACGCCGGCGCCCTGCGGGAGGATCGTGACGCCCTCGGCCGTGCCGGTGAGCTTCTGCTCCTTGGCCGGGGCGTGGAGCAGCCCGCCGCCCAGCTGGGTGGAGACGGCACCGATCGCACGCTCGATCGCGGTCTTCTCGGAGATCTTCGGCGTCACCGTGGACAGCTTGAGCTTGGTGAAGTAGTTGCCGGACGTGCCGGTGACGGTGCGCTTGCCGTCCTTCTTGGCCATCCGGACCAGGTACTGGCCGCCCAGGACCTGGACGCCCTGGTACTTCTGCTGGAGGCGGACCGTCTCCTTGCCGCCCTTGTCGGTCGTGGTCCCGGCCGAGACCAGGTCCTTCGCCGAGGTGTCCGCGATGTGGTAGCGGCTCTTCCTGGCCTTGAGGTGGCCACGGGCGGCGTCGGCCGCGGTGCCGGTGGCGGCCACTTCCTCGTTCAGTCCGGTGACGAGCGACGGAGTCTCGGTCTCGGCGCCCGGCGTCACCTCGGACGCGGTGGACGCGGTGGCGGTGTCCGCGTGGGCGGCCGGTATCGCCGTCACCAGCAGGCCTGCGGCGGCCAGCACCGCGGCTATGCCCTGACCGACGAGCATGCTGCCGGATCCCTGTCCTGGTCTGGCTGATCTCTTGCGTGCTGAACTCCGCACGGTGCCCCTCCGGTGCCATCACTGCATGAACGGATAACGGATAGGGACATGCAAGTACCGGGACAGTGGTGTGAACAATGCGTTCCGGGTGCGCACTTGTGGACGTCCACACTTGTGTGGCCTGCATTGACAGGCGAGAATTCAGCCAGTGGGGCTGACTGGGTGGGACACGCAATGGCAGGCGCTCGGACTCGGAACGGACGAACTCCGGGTGTACGAAGCGCTGCTCGACGCCCCCGGACACGCCTCCCGCACAGCCCTCGCCCAGTCCCTGGGACTGAGCGCCCGCCGGGTCACCAACGCGCTCGACCGGCTGGCGGAGCACAGCTTCACCCACCCGGCCAGAGGCACGGCCGGACTGCCCCTCGCGGTGGCCCCGTCCACCGCCCTGCGCAATCTGATCCACCTGCGGCAGGCTGAACTCCTGCACAAGTCAGCAGAGTTGGAGGAGCTCACCGGCTCCGTCGACCGGATCGCGGCCCAGCTCCTGAGCTCCGTGAACACCCCCCGCTCCACCGGCATCGAGACGATCCGGGGCGCGGCCGCGATCGGCGCCCGGGTGGCCTCGCTGCTGGTCTCGGCCACCGAGGAGGTCGCACTCCTGGACCGGCCGCCCTACGCGGCCAGCCGGCCGGACGGGATGCCCGCGCCCCTGGACGTGGCCGAACCGGTCCGGCGCGGGGTGCGGGTGCGCGTCGCCGTGGACCGCGAGGGGCTCAGCTTCCAGGGGCGCGCCCGGGGCCTGGGCGAACTGGCCGTGCAGGGCGTGCGGATACGGGTGGGCACGGATCTGCCGACGAAACTGATCACGGTGGACCGGCGGGTGACACTGCTGCCGCCGACCGACGCGGCGGACCCGACGGCCTCGGCCCTGGTGGTCAGCGACGCGCTGCTGAGCAACGCGCTGGTCCCGCTGTTCGAGTCGGTCTGGGAGCGGTCCGTCCCCATCGGGTCCGTCACGCACGACCGGATCACGGACGAGGACCGGGAACTGCTGACCATGCTCGCCTCCGGCCTGAAGGACGAGGCGATGGCCCGGCGCCTCGACATCCACGTACACACGGTCCGCCGCCGCATCACCCGGCTGATGCAGGCCCTGAACGCGGAGACCCGCTTCCAGGCCGGGGTACAGGCGGCGCTGCGGGGGTGGCTGACGGCGTGAGCGCGGCCCCATGTGAGGTCATCGCGACAGCGCCGCCACGCTCAGCAGCAGATGCGCCGACTCGGGATGGTCGAAGTCGGAGTGCGCTCCGGCCGGGGCCAGTCGGGTGCGGGCGGAGCCGCGGAAGCGGCCGCTGGCGTCCACGTTGACCAGCCGGTGATCCAGCGCCGAGAGCCCGTACGGCTCGTGCACCGGCAGCAGCCGGGTGTGGAACTGGGGGACCGGCGCGGTACCGGCTCCCGAGTGCCCGATGCCCGCGGAGCCCTCCGCGCGCAGATGCCAGAAGCCGGTGGCCCGGTCCCAGCGGGAGTGGGTCAGCACCAGCGGTCCGCGCAGCGGGGCGTGGACCTTCGCACCGGACGGGAACAGGGCGGGGAAGAGACGGTCGAACGCGTCCCGGGGCGCCGCCATCTGGAAGACGACCATGCTGTCCACGGTGAAGGGGCGCCCCGGTGACGTGGGCGTGCTCCACCCCAGCACCCGCGGCGCTTCCGGTGCCGCCGCCCACTGCACGGCCTCGCACAGGAACCGGCCGCCGAACGAGTGGCCCACGAGGTGCAGGTACTGGCCGTTGCGGTTGGTCAGGACCGGGGCGGAGGCCGGGTCGGGGCGCTGGGCGTCGAGGTAGCCGAGAAGGTGGGCGAGCACATGGGGCGCATGGCCCTGACCGGGTGCGCTCATCGCATGGGCCCGGTCGCGGATCCTGCGGTAGCCGCCGAGCGAGGGCAGGCTGGACGACGGCCAGCGCACGACCACGACCCCGGGCCGGTATCCCCGGGCCAGCTGCGGATAGCGGTCCGGGTGTGCGGCGGCCAGCTCCCGGGCCCGGGTGAGCAGGGCCGTCGCGCGCCGCTGCGCGACGGCCGGTGCGGTCTGCCAGCCATGCACGTAGACGTAGAGATCCGTCACCCGGTCCGGGGTGCGGACGTGCTCGGCGAGGTGCTCGGCGATCCGGTTACCTGGGACGGCATGACGACCGCCGGGCGCGCTGAGCCGTCCCCGTTCGTCGAGGTCAACGGTGATGAGGTGCACGGTCGGATCTCCAGGAGGCTGTCAATGCCGCAGTACAGCAGGTAGGCGAGGGCGAGCGGGTTGTGCAGCTCGTCGAGGAAGTGGCGGACCAGGGCGCGGCAGATCTCACCCGCGGTCTGCGTTCCGCTCAGATACCGGTCGAGGAAGGCGTGCGCGTACTCCGAGGCGAAGATCTGGGGAATCTCGATCTGCGGACCCAGCACCCCGGCCGCGCCGTGCTCGACGAAGGCCCTGCCGAGGTATTCCAGTTCGGCCGTCGCCGTCGGCACCCCGGCGTGGCAGGCGTTGAGCACCACGAACGGGCGGAAGACCGAATCCCGCGAGGTGCGGAACTCCTCGCGGTGCTGGTGGACCAGGTCCGCGTCGATGACCTTGTTGTCCGAGAGCCTGATCCCCACCGTGCGGTGGGCGCCGTACTCCTCGAAGGCGCCGTGGCACCAGAAGTACATCAGGTCCTCGTCGAACTCGGCGCCCGAGAGCGACTTGAGGAGCTCGTCCGCGTGGGTGCGTACCGTCAGCTCGGAGCGCGCACCGAGCAGTCCCGCCACATCCTCCGAGCGCCCCACGCCGTTGAGCGCCAGGTCGGCGTTGAGGCTGGTGACCGGGAGGGGCCGGACGGCCGGAGGGTGGAAGGGGGCGTACGAGGCGCCGGTCTGCTCGATCTCGTGCCGGTGGCCCAGGAACGCGGGCGTCCCCGTCTCACCGGCCCGCACCGCGAGCATCGGCCAGGGCACGGAGAGGTCGGAGTCGAAGCTGATGCGCAGGCCCTCCTGGCTCAGCTCCCCGAGCAGGAACTCACGGAACCTCACCAGATCGCTGTCCGTTCCCGCGAGGATCCGGTTGAGCGTGTAGGCCCCGGCATCGGCCAGTTCCTCGATCACCGGGACGACCGTGCTCCGGCAGGACCTGAGGTCGTGGCCGGCGGCGAAGGGGAACGGCGGACCGGACGGCATTCCGTCGGCGTCCAGCGGCTGGTGGCGGACGAACGCCTGCCACCGGCCCCGCAGCCGGTCGGCCTGATCGCGGATCGCGGTGCCGGAGGCCTGGAGACCGGCCCGGTGGACGCGGGTGCGCGGGGCACGCTTGCCGTGCGGGAGCGCGATCACCTCGACCCGGTCGTCGGCCCCCACGGACAGCACGACGGAGAGGTCGAGCGGGCGCTGCCCATGGTCCCCGGGCCACTGGGTGAGGTCGTCCGAAGGGTTGTGGAGGACCTCGGAACGCAGTTCGCGCGCCATCGTTCAGGACCTCCCGAGCGGTTCCGGTACCGCCACCGGGAGCGTCGCCTCGATCACCTGCAACACCTTGCCGCACTCGGGGTCGTACACCCGGAAGCGCAGCCGGTGATCGCCCGGTTCCCAGGCCGTGAACGTGAACCGCGCGGGCTGCTCGTCGTCCGTCGCACAGGACACCGAGGACGGTTCCAGCGTCGCGGAGGAGTGTGACGTGGCGACCACGAGCACGGACACCGGCGCCGTCCTGTCGAGCTCCGCGTGCCGGGGGTCGGTGACGGCCAGCGTGAACTCGACGGTGGCCGGCGTCCCGATGCGTACGACGTCGTCGGCCAGGGTCAGCCGCGCCCGCCGCGGCGGCCGGGCCGGCGTGGGTGCGGAGGGGGCGGCCGGCGCGGGCGGAGGTGCCGGTGCGGGCGGTACGGCAGGCCCGTCCCGATGACCGGCCTGTTCCCCGGACTGCTCAAGGGGCCGCTCCCCGGTCCGGTCCACCGGCGCGCGTGGGAGGGTTTCCGAGACGAGTGCGGCCAGTTCGGCGTAGGCGCGGCGGGTGTCCGTCCGCAGCTGGGCCAGGTCGATGTCGGCTCCGGTGGCGAGGTGCTCGTCGAAGGGGACGGTGACGACGCCCCGGCAGCGGCCGGCGAAGTGCTCGATGATGCGGTCGGTCCTGACCAGGGTGGAGCCGGGGTGCACCGCGGAGAGGACCACGAGGGCGCGCCGTGCCAGCTCTGCGTGACCGTGCCGGGAGAGCCAGTCCAGGGTGACGTCGGCGACGGCGGCGCCGTCCACGCTCGCCGTGGCGACCACCACCAACTGGTCCGTGAGCGCCAGCACTCCACGCATGGCCTCCTGCATCAGCCCGGTGCCGGAGTCGGTGACGATGAGGGGGTAGGCACGGCTCAGCGCATCGACGACCCGGTGGTACTGCTGGGCACCGAACGGTGTGGAGAGCGCGGGCGTGACGTCGTGGGCGAGGATCTCCAGCCCGTTCGGGCCGGTCGCGGTGAACCTGCGGATGGCGTCGTGGCCGTCCGCGTCGGGCAGGGCGGCGAGCAGATCCAGCACCGTGAAGTCGTTCTCCCGGCGCACCCGGCGGCCGAGCGTGCCGCCCTCGGGCGAGGCGTCGACGGCGATCACCGGATCGTCGCGCTGACCGGCCAGCGTCGCGCCGAGCGCCGCCGCCGTGGTGGTCTTGCCCGTACCGCCCTTCAGACTGATCACCGAGACGCGGTGGCTGCCGGAGAGCGGGGAGCCGGATTCCGCGACGGCCCGGGGCCCCTCGGCGGCCGGTCCACCGCGCCGGGGCAGCAGACGGCGCAGCCGGGCGAGCGGCCGGGGCTCCAGCAGCAACTGCTCCGCGGAGAGCGCGGTGCGATCCGTCCACCGGGTACTGCCGTGGTGCGCCGGAGGCGCCCAGGGAGCCGGTTCGAGCTGGTCGGGGCGTGGTCCCGTGGTGGCCGGGACACGGGCGGCCGCAGCCATGTCGGCTGCCCTGTTCCGCCACTCGGTCAGCTGGTCGCGGATCTCCAGTACGGACGGGTGGTTCGCCTCGAAGGCCCGCACCATGTCGTCGAGGAGTTCCGCGTACGCCACCGCCGCTCCCGCAGCGTCCCCTGCCTGGCCCCGCCAGAGCGCGATGTTGTGGCGGGTGAGGAGCGTGTCGGGGTGCGTGGGACCGAGGACGGGCAGCCGGTCGGCCAGCAGTTCGGTGTACGCCGTCGCGGCTCTGCCCGGATCGCCCGCGATGCCCTGCCAGCGCGCGAGGTTGTCCCGGACGGTGAACACATCCGGGCTGTCCGGACCGAGGACCCGTTCCAGGTCGCCGAGGAGGTCTCGGTAGGCGGCGACGGCACCGGCCGCGTCCTGCGAGGCGCCGCGCACCCGCGCCCGGTATCCGCGCGCGGCGAGGGTGTCCGGGTGGTCGGGTCCGAAGCGCTGGTCCAGCCGGGCGTACAGCCAGTCCCAGCGGGTCCGGGCCGCCCGGATCAGCCCGGCGTCTATGAGGTTGCGTCCCACCTGGAAGAGCAGCGGATGGCAGTGCGACCGCCACAGGGCTTCCCCGGCGTGCCCGGTCAACAGGTCCGCCCCCGCCCGCAGCGCCCGGCAGAGGGCGGACTGGGGCCGGTCCGACGCCGAGCGCCACACCGCTCGCAGCGCCTCGGCGGCGCTCAGGGCCAGGGCGTCCCGGCTCGCGACGGGCACCGCTCTGCGCACGGCCGTCTGCACCAGGGTGCTCAGCCGCACGGACGGATGCGCCATGTCGCTCTCCAGCTCCACCAGGCGCAGCCGGCGCAGGACGTCGAGGGTGTCCAGCACCTCCCCGGCCTGGACGGACGGGGGCGTCTGTGCCGCCTGCTGTCCGCCCCGGAGCGCGAGGTAGTACAGCGCGGGAGGACTGGTGAGCACCGCGATCGGCACCCCGCGCGGATCGAGTACGGAGGCCAGCTCCAGCAGGTGACGGGCCAGCCCCGCGCACTGCCGGTCCGCCGCCTCCACCGCCACCCACCAGCCGGCGGTGACCGCGTCACGGGTGGGCCCGGCGCCGCCGGGTCCGGCCAGCCGGGTGAGCCGGTCTCGGTAGGCGGCACAGGTCAGGCCGTCATGTGCCATGCAGGCGGCGGCCGTTGACAGCGCCGAGGGGTCCTGCCGTAGGTCGGCGGCGAGGGCCGCGATGTGGAGGGGGTCGTCCTGGCGGCCGTGGCCGAGGAGTTCGCGCATCAGCTGGTCGGCGGCCTCCTCGGGGAGGTAGGACCCGAGCTCGACGTGTCCGCTGCCGCCCGGCAGGGAGGTGGCGCGGCGGGCGGTGACCAGGACCCGGCCGTTGGGCCTGGCCGGCGGCCACATGCCGTGCAGGTCGGTGGTGTCCGGCACCCCGTCGAGCACCACGAGCCAGCGCCGGTCGGTCCAGCTCAACCAGGACCGGAACGCCTCCGCGGAGCGCTCCGGCTGCTCGTGGTCGTGCTCGGTGGTGGCCGCCGCGGCATCGGCGTAGCCGCAGATGAGCATGTCGACGCTCGCGGCGTTCACCCACACCACCATGTCGGCCGAACCGTCCCGCAGCGCGCGCCGGGCGATGTGGGCGGCCAGCTGTGTCTTGCCCGTCCCGGCGGGGCCGGCGAGTACCTGGATCGACGACGGGCCGTCGAGCAGGGCGGCCTCGGCCCGCCGCCGGAACGGCGTGGCCTCCGCCGGGATCCGCCCCACCAGGGACGCGGGCGCTCCGGTGCCGGCGTCGAGGCCGGGCGAGACCGCACCAGTGGCCGGGGTGCCCGACACCGTGGCGTACGTGTTCCGGCTCAGCTGCGCGAGGTGGAGCAACTGCATGGCGTGTTCGACGCGTTCGGCACCTGAGGTCTCCTCCAGCAGCAGCTCGAACCGCGTCTGCAGGGCGGCCTCCATCCTGACGCGCAGTTCGGGGTCGTAGGCCTGCCGTACGGCGGCCGCGCTCAGGTCCAGGCGCTTCAGATGCTCCAGTTCGGCCCGGAGATCACCCCTGCCGAGAAACCGCGCCGCCCAGCTGCGTACGAACAGCCACTGCTCGGTGGTGGTCGCTTCGGCAACCGAGGCGCCCGCCGCCTTCGCCGCGGAAAGGGAGGCGTCGTCAAGCATTCAGCACCCCCGCCCCCTTCGAGCCGTTCCGCCAACCACGCTGCTCTTATAGAAGCACAGCGGCCACGGCAGGCCGAGGGGTCGCGATCGCCTGCCGGCACGATGGGCCCCGGCCCGTGCGCCGGGAGGCGTTGACGAGCGAGAACGCGTGGTCGGTCATCTCGCTCTCACAGCGGCGCAGGGCCGGCCGAACGGCAGTGGTTACTGACCACGATGTTGCGCAGTACGCCCAGTCCCTCGACCTCGACTTCGACCGTGTCCCCCGGCTGCAGCAACTGCGGAGGCCTGCGGGCGTAGCCCACCCCCGACGGGGTGCCGGTCGCGAGGAGGTCTCCGGGGCGCAGGGACAGTGTGTGCGAGATCAGCGACAGCGTTTCCCCGACCCCGTAGATCATCTGATCGGTGCCGGCGTCCTGGACGGTCTCGCCGTTGACCCGCGTCCGCAGCCGCAAACCGTCCTTCAGGTCACCGACCTCCGCGGCCGGAACCAACGGGCCGATCGGTCCGGACCGGTCTCCGTTCTTCCCCAGGGACCACTGGGAGGTCAGCTTCTGCGCCTTGCGAGCGGTCAGATCGTTGAACGTGGAGTATCCGACGACCGCTCGCACGGCTTCCTCGGGGGATGCGTCGACGAGGGGGGAACCGACCCAGGCGGCGACCTCGCCCTCCCAGTCGAGCCCCTCCTCGTTGGAGGGCACGGGGACCTCGGCGCCGTCCACCGTGAGGGACTGCGTCCATCGCGCGAAGAGGGTCGGATAGGGGGGCAGTTCCTGGTCCCGGAAGCTGCCCTCCGCAGCGTGCTCCGAGTAGTTGAGTCCGATACAGAAGACACGAGCGTCTGGCAGTACTGGGGGGACCGGTTCGACAGCGCTGAGGGCAAGAGTCGGCCCGGCGGGAGGTTGCGCGAGATGCCCTGCCGGATCGGCCCAGAAGTCCGGGAGCGAGGCGATGACCGTGACTTGCTTCTGATCCTCGATCAGCGCTGCGACCTCCACGCCGCGGCTGTCGTGGAGTCGCTTGACGCCTATGATTCTCATCTGTATCCCTTTCTGATCCTCAGCTATGTGCGTTCGGCCTGGGAACCGTCTGTTACCGACCCCCTCGCTGACCGGCGCCCGGTCGACTCCCTGACCGGGCGCCGCTCAACTGCGGGTTCACCGGTCGACGGTGCCCTCGGGCAAGCCCGTGTGGTCATGTGCGAGGTGGTGCTGCATGAGCAGGTCCGCGCCGAAGTCGTTGGACGGGTCGCGCCAGACGCTGTGCACGTGGTTGGCGTTGTCCTCGGCGTTGTCGAATTCGACCAGAGTGACGGGACCCTGAATGCGGAAGTAGTGCGGATGTTCGATGGCCGTGCCGCCGGCCCAGGCGAAGCGCAGTTCCCCGACGCCGCCGGCGGCAGCGATGCGATCCATCTCGAAGCCGACCAGGCCGGGGCGGGCGCGCTCGACGAACAGGGCGAGCAGCTCGTCGAAGTGGGCGCGTTGGGCTGTCGAGAGGTCGGCGACGCGGACACCGCGAGGATGCGCACGGAAGTAGGCGAGAGCCTTGCGGTCGACATCGGTGATCATCGCGTCGCGACGGCCGACCCCGTGGTACGCGGGGTATTCGACTTCGCCGATGGACTCCACGGTGCGGGTGACGAAGTCCGCCGGCGGCTTGGAGTGGATGATCGCTTCGTCCCGCTGCGAGTCGGTGAGCCCGTCCAGCAGGACGAAGGCGGCGTCCTCCTCCTCTCCGAGGATCCGGAACGGGCCGAGCCGGGCCGGCTCTGCGCCGATCAGGAACGGGGTGGCGTTGACCAGGTCGCCGTCAACGACCGTGAGATTGACCGACAGGTGGTGCCCGACCAGGCGCCAACCCCAGGTGGTGTCCGGCTGCGGTTGGCCGAAGAAGGTGAGGTAGTAGCCGCGGGCGTCGCGGAGCGTGGCGGCGATGTGTCCGAACACGGGCAGATTGATCTCGCGCAGCACATGCTCGTTCGCCATCACCTGGATCACGCGCGCATACGCCGGAACCGACATCGACTCGGCGATGAGGCGGTGCGCGAGTACCTCCTGGTGGCGGTCGAGCTCTCCCAGAGCGAGGCCGTGACGGCCGGACTCGGGAAGGAAGTTCCAGTGCGTCCGGCTCGGATCCGTGGCGGGCAGCAGCACCCTGGTGCGTTGCTCGCCGGTCAGGCTGTCGAACAGGCCCATCGCCGCGAAGGTGACCGCGGTCGCGTCGAACGAGCCGTCCGGTCGCGGCCGATGGGCCTCGGGAAGCTCACCGTGGTGATGTGAATGTCGCGTCCCCGCCATGTCGTCATGCCCTTCTTCATCGGTTCCATCGGTTGCTCAGGATCTGTCGGTCGCCGGTCACAGATTTATGTGCGGCTTCGCCCGACCGGCGCGGGCAGAGGCCGAGGTGGCTGAAGCGTCCGGCGTAGTTGGGAGACGAAATCAGCGATGTCCGCGTGCTCTCCGGCCGCGAACACGTAGAAGTCCGGCCGCGCGAGCAGCGCTTCGCACGCGTGCTCCTCGAACCACCGCTCGTAGGCGCCGTCGAGATCCTCGATGGAACCCCGCCCCGACAGGCCGGCGACCACGCCGCCGATCTGCCGGAACCAGGACAGGTCCGCCCCGCCCAGGCACTCCGCGGGATTCCCGGCACGACTGATCAGCTGCCAGCCCTTGCCGACCACATCGTCGAACAGCCCTTCCCGCTCGCCGGCCCGGACCCGTCCCTGCGGTGCCAGCCGGCCTTCCGAACCGGTGCGTGTCATCGTCAACGACGGCTCGCCCAGGCGGGGGTGCGGAGGCTGGTGCGTATCGGCAAGCGGATCGCGTGACCGCTTCCTCATCTCGGCGTCGCGGGCAGCCGCCCTGACGGGGTCGAGCTCGCAGATGACGCGTCCGGCGGCCACCGCCTCGTCGATGATCTCCCGGACGTGGCCGCCGCGTTCCGGACCGTACGTGTCGAGCACGGCCGGAGTCGCCAGGCCCTGGTGCGTCATCGCCAGACGCCAGCTGAGGGCCCGCGCGTCACGCAGACCCGCGCAGAGCCCCTGACCGAGGAACGGTGGCATGAGATGGGCCGCGTCACCGGCGAGAAATACGTTTCCCTTGCGCCAGGCACGCGCCCAACGCCCACGGAACGTGTAGACGGCATGGCGTTCCAGCCTGGCCGTCTCCGGGGTCACCCCCCAGGGCTCCATGAGCCGCCAGGCCGTGTCGGCCCGGTTCAGCGCGTCGATGGCCATGTCCGCGCGGCGCATGAACTCGAAACGCCGCCGTCCGGGCCCACTGTTGACCGCGGTGGCGGGCTGCGCCGGGTCGCAGTACTGGGTGACGAAGGCGCTCCAGCTCTCCTCCACCCTCGGCCGGTAGTCCACCACCAGCCAATCGGCCTGAAATCCCGAATCTCCGACCTCGATGCCGAGCTCCGCTCGCACCGCGCTGTTGGCACCGTCGGCGCCGATGAGCCATCGCGCCCGAAGGTGCCTGACCTCGTCCGGCTGCTCCGTGCGGGATACCCGGACCGATACCCCCTCGTGCCCGTGTGCGTGCGCCAGGGACAGGAAGGTCCAGCCACGGTGAACGGTCACCCCCGGCGTCGCGGCGGCCAGGTTCTCCAATGCCGCTTCGAGGTCGGGCTGGTAGAACCCGTTGGTGTTCGCCCAGCCCGACTCGGCGGGCCTGTTCCAGTCGATGGCCTGCAGCAGCTCGCCCTCACCGTTGCGGAACTCGTACCCGCCGCGCTCGCCCCGGGAAGGTTCGAAGAGGTCTGCGTGGTCGCGCATGAGCCCCGCGGCCTGGAGAATCCTGAGGGCTTCGTGATCGATGGTGCACGCTCGGGGCAGCGGATACCGCGCGGCCCAACGCTCCACGACGGACACCCGCAGACCGGCCTGGCCAAGCAGGACCGCGGTCAGCAGACCGACGGGACCACCACCGATGATGACGCAGTCCACCGCCCGCCGAAGGTGTGCGGCCGGTTCGGGCTTCTTCGATGAGGTGGTCATGCCCCCGGTTCCTCCACCGTGTCGCTGTTCGCGGCAGGCGCGAACAGGGGATCGGTCGGCTCCATGGTGGGCGGTGGGTGGGGAAGGTTCACGTGCGAGCGCTCCGGTGATGTCGGGGTGGTACTGGACCGGGTGCGGTGAGCTCCGACGCCCGAGGGCAGGACCGTTTCGCGCTCTGCCGCCGATCGGCGGGGCTCGGAGCCAGGTACGGCACCACTGCGCTCGGGAGCGTCATCGTGTGTGCGCATTCTCAACGCCTTCCGGTTCCGGTTCCCTACGAGCGGCGTTCGAGCACGGTCGTGAACGTCGGTGCGGAGCCGGCCCCGCACAGTGCCCGTCCGAGGTTCTCCAGCCACGTGTCGATGGTGTGGGCCGCGTGCAGGCTGCCGGCGCGGCAGTTCCTGGCGATCAGCTGCAACGGCTGTCGCTTCGCGATCGCGGACGCCCCGGAGGAGTGGAAGAGCGTCTCGACGGCCGAGCTGCACGCGTCCCAGACATAGGCGACGTCGGTGTGGAACTGGAGGACCTGACGGTCGGTGGGATCCACTCCCTGACGTTCACACTCGTCCAGAGCGGCGATCGCGGCATCGGCCACCAGACCCGCGGCCCGGATCTGGCTGTGCGCCCGGCCGACGGTGAGATGGGTGATGGGGGCATCGGTCTGGTTCCCGTACGGCGAGTAGGGGATGGTGCGCTTCCCGAGCGTCCCGAGGAAGACCTCCATCGCATGGTCGGCCATGCCCAGCGCGGTACCCGTGCCCGTCACGAGTGAACGGGCGAGCCCGCCTCGCCGGGGCCCGAGTCCCCGCGCGGTGAGTTCGTCGATCCGCGAGGCGAGCAGGGCGGGAGTGCTGAACCGCTCGTCGGGTACGAAGAGCTCGCCGTCGGTCGCCACGGTCTGGCTGCCTGTGGCGGCGAGACCCATGGCTTCCCAGTCGTCCATGGCGACGAGCTCGCCCTTCGGAACGAGGACCATGCCGACCTTCGTGTCGTCGGTGGGGTCGCAGTACACAGCGAGATATCCGTGGGACGCGTGGACGCTCCCGGTCGCGAACGGCCACTTCCCCTCGACCATCCAGCCGCCATCCACGCGCCGCGCGGTTCCCGACATCCGGCGGCTCGATCCCCCCACCGCGAACGTGCGGTTCCCGGCCCAGGGAGATTCGTACACCGGTGCGACGACGTCGTCCGCGAAGGAGAAGCTCCACAGGTTTCCCCCTGCGGCCGCCCACACGACCCACGAGGTCGCTCCGCATCCCGCGCCGAGGGCGCGGTAGATGTCGTGCAGTTCGCGCGTGGTGAAGTCCGCGCCACCGTGGCGCTTCGGTGTGGTCAGGCTGAAGACGCCGGCCGCGTCCAGGCGCTCGATGTTCTCCTGCGGGATGCGGCGCTCTCGCTCCGCCACGGGCTGCTGGTCGCGAAGCCAGGGCCGCAGCTCGGTGATGCGTCCGACCATTTCTTCAGCCTGTGAAGGGTGTGCTTTCGAGTTGCTGCCCATGGTCTCGGTCCTCGCGATCTTCCAGTGGTGCGCGTCCGTGTGCGCCGGCTCGCCGTTCGGGCGGCAGCGGACCGGTCTCGGGAGAGGGGTGTCAGGGAGGGGCGTCAGGGCGGATCAGGAGGGCCAGGTGTCGCCCGCGGACGGCACTCCGCCGAATCCGGCGACCTGTCGCAGGGCCGGATCGGAGCCGTCCCGTCGGCCCGCGGAGGCGTCGGGGTGGTCGTCGAACCAGCCGTCCGCGGGGTACTTGTACATCCAGTCGACGAGAAGCCGGCGGCGGGCGATCAGCCACACGCCGTCACGCCGCTCGAAACGGTCGAGATAACGGGCCCAGAGCTTGACGCACTCACCCTTCCACTGGTGGCTCTCCGAGCCCTGATGGTCGGCCTGGAGATATGTCTCGACGTGGGCGGTGTCGGGGCCGTCGAATTCGACCAGACTGTTTCCGAGCATGTGCATGGTCCGTACGAAGCGCGGCATCTCACCGCTCAGGAATTCGATGAACCCGGACACGGGACCGATGTGCAGGCTCTCGGGGAACTGGACCCAGGCATCCTCGTGGAAGACGCTGCGCACGAGGTCCATGTCCACCCTGTCGAGGCCCCGGCAGTACCGGAGCAGAGCGTCGTGGATGTGGGCACGGGCGCTCAGTTCATCGATGTTCATGTTTTCCTCTCACTGAAGACGAATACCTCGGGCCATTCCCGCGAGGACCTGAACCGGCTCAGGAATTCTTCGCGGGCAGAACAGGAAGTTGCACATAGCTCGGATGGCTCGGGCCCGTGTGGATCGTGTTGTGCGCACCGTCGTGATAGGCCGGGTCGTAGGCGTGGCGCATTCCATGCCCGACGCCTGTGTACGGCTGGACATCGATACGGATGCGATGCCCCTTCCGCACCAGACCGGTATTCGGAATGATCTCTATCTCCACCGGCACGATCTCGCCGTCCTCAAGCGGGGCGTAGTCGTTCCGCAGGTGCGTGTGCTTCGGCCGGAAGTCCGTCGACCGCTCGGTGTCCAACGTGCGGTGCGAGGCCTTGAGCCATCCCTTGGCCAGCGGATAGAACCGGGTGGAGATGCCGGGAATCAGAGCAGGTCCACAGAAGTCGACCTCGCGGTTGTCGGCATCGAGCACGCGCACGGACACGTAGATGTCCATGTCCTCGCTCGTGCCGGCCACCCACAGCACCGCCGTGCTGTAACCGGCGAGCACCGTGTCCTCCTCCAGCGGCTCGCTGACGAACGTCGCACCCGGGCTGCACGGCGCGGTCATCACCGCGCCTTCACCGGTCGCCGGCGGGAAGCGGGGTACGGTCGGATCCACTTCGGCGGAGTAGGTCACGGACCGGTCGTCCGCCGGCATGGCCCGTACCAGCCGCAGGACGTTGTCGCAGGGCAGATCGAGGTCCGGACCGGACGGAGAGGCGTCGAGGTACCAGCGCACGTACTGCGTGCGCGCCACCGGCCACTCGTGCTCCTCCTGGAGGTAGGAGGCACCCCGTCCCGTTCGGATCTCCAGGCGGACCGGGGGCTTGTCCATGATCCCGTTGTCGATGCCCTTGAGCCAGTGGTCGAAGAAGGCCGCGTGGTCCTCGACCGCTGCGGTCGAGTAGGACTTCAGGAACCAGTCCTCCCAGAAGTCGATCTTCTTGTTCGGCGTGACGGTGTTCAGGTAGGTCTCGCTGCTGCCGAGCTGGTGGAAGTTGCCGGGATGCGTGGTCGCGGCGACCGTCCACAGAGGCACGGTCACCTCGCCCGGAGCGGGGCTCATCAGCACCTCGGACCGGGGCCCGAAGATCGCTGCCGGGTCCGAGTCCCTGAAGGGGTTGGCCCTGGCGATCCCCAGGAAGTCCTTGGCGTCGACCTCGCCGCAGATCGCCGGAACGATGCCGTGCTCGAACCATCCGGGGAAGAACTCCTCGTTGAGGATTCCCCCGGTGTACATGACCTCCTCGTAGAGGTCTGTGTCCGTGCCGATCGCGATCATGGCCCTCAGGTGCGGTGGATTGAGGCTGGCCACCGCGTGCTGACTCACCGCGTAGTACGACATGCCCCACAGGCCGACGTTGCCGTTCGACCAGGGTTGTGCCGCGGCCCACTCGATGGCGTCGTAGTACGCCTCCGCCTCGTCGATTCCCCAGATGCCAAGCGTTCCCGGGCTCTTGCCGGCGCCAGGACTGTCCACGCGAACGAGCGCGTAACCTCGCGGGATCCACGCCTCGGTATTGACGCTCTCGTGGTTCTCGTACTCGTACCCGTCCGGATTTCCACGGAAGTAGCGCTCTTCCATCGCCTCGTGGCGCTCGGCGTCCGCGTCGTTCGCGAGGGAATGATGGACGAAAGCCCTGCCGTAGACGCCGCAGTTCATGACGACAGGGACCGGCTCCGAGGTGTCCGGACGATAGATGTCCGCGTACACGAAGGAGCCGTTGCGCAACGGGATCCTGACATCGCGGAAGCGGCGGATTCCGAGGACGTTGCGCCGCACCTCGTTGCGTGCCGCCGACGCCGAAGCGAGCCGACGAGGTTCGGCGCCGGCGCGGATCTCCGTCTGATTGAGGTCGTCGATCAGTTTCGCGACGGTCGGATCGTCGGTGAACGCCTGGACGGGATCGACCGGTCCGCCCGGGAGCGACGTGAGTCCGTAGCGGAAGTCGACGGCCCGTCCGCCCACGAGGTCGTGTGCTTCCGGGGCGAGGTGAATTCCTTCGTCCGGGCTGTCGTTGCGATTGAGTGTGAGCAGGAAGCGGGCGATGTTCGTCAGCCCCGGATCGGACAGCTTGTCGATGTTGCCGTCGACCCGCGCGACGATGTCGGCGAGGGTGATCCGCTCCGCTCCGCGTGCCGCACCGACCGGAACCGCCCCGACCGAGAAAACGACGACCTCGCCGTCCCGGAACCCGAATGTGCCGTCATCGTCCGTGAAGCCCGAGTGGGTAGGGGTCTCGAACCGCAGTCCGACGACGGGTCCTGCGAATCTTCCTGTGCGCAGCATGGTTCTCTGCCTTCGTGGGTCGGGACAGGGCGGGATCGGGTCGGCGGGCCGATCGTCAGACGCTGGCCAGGCGCCGGAATCTACTGCCGTGAAACACCAGCGGCGAGGTGTCGGGAGTCGCGCTGAGACCGTGGATCTCCATCAGCACGATGTCGTGGTCACCGCAGGGGACCTCCTCGCGGATCGTGCAGTCCAGCCACAGCGTCGCACCGTCCAGGAAGATGCTGCCGTCGTCGGAGGCGAACCAGTCCGTGCCGGCGAAGCGGTCGTCCGACTTGCTCGCCAGTCGCGCGCAGATCTCGTCCTGGCCCTCGGCCAGGACGCTCAGGCCCAGTCGCGGCTGCTCCCGCAGCTTCGGCCAAGTGGTCGAGGTGTGCTGAATGCACATGGATACCAGCGGGGGCTCCATGGACACCGACGTGAACGAGCTCGCCGCCAGCCCCACGGGCTCGCCGCCGTAGCGCGCGCACACCGCTGCGACTCCTGACGGAAAGCACCCGAAGGCCCGCCGCAGCTGGGCGGCTGCCGTCACCGGCTCGATACCTCTCACTTCATTTCTCCTCGTCCGGCAGGTGCCGAGCGTCCGCCTCGGTCGAGGTGGGCGTGCTCGCTCGGGTACCGCCAGGTAGCGCGGGATGGTGCTGATATCGGGGGAACTGCGAACGCGAGGCGGGTGGAGAACCTCTTTGGTGAGGCTGTCGGCGTCGAGCCGTGCACCCGGCTGCTTCAACGTTCGGCTCGGCGGGGCCGGCGGTCCGGCCTCGTTGGTGCCTCGCGAACCGAAACCCGCGTGAGGCATGTCCTGAACACTAGTTCCTGCCATCAAAATGTCAACACTTTGCCCGGCAGCCTTCATGCGGTGCTCACCATGTGGGCCATTTACGTCGTCATTTGCTGGAACGTGGTGCGATTCGTGTCTACCCATCCCATGACTGGATGGTGAGACTGTGCACACTTGTATGCGCCGGTGTGCGATGGGGAAGTGCGTCCTACGGCTGTGACGGAGAGCTGTCCAGCCAGCCACGGATGGCCTCGGCGTCGGCGCCGAGGGGCGGCGGTGGCACGTGGTCGACACGGGTGGTCTCCGTCTCGGTGCCGGCCGGGTCCACGGCGAAGGTGCGCAGGGCCGATCCGGGAAGAGAGATCTTCCCCAGGCTCCGGTGCTCGATGTCGACGAGCAGTCGCTGCGAGCGGGTCTGTTCCCACTCGTAGACCTCGTCCAGCCCCCGGACCCGGCCGGCGGGCACCCCGGCATCGGCGAGTCGTCGAAGCAGTTCATCGGGCTCGTACCGGCTGAACGCGGACTCAAGCAGCGCGGTCAGTCCGTCCCGATGTGTCACGCGGTCGGTGTTCGTCGCGTACCGCGAGCCGTCGGCCGTCAGGCCGAACGCCGCACAGAGCCGGCCCCACATGGCGTCGTTCCCGCAGGCGATCTGCACGCTGCCGCCGCCCGCGCAACGGAACAGTCCGTAGGGGGCGATTGCGGGGTGGTGGTTGCCCTGTGCGGAGCCCACCTCGCCCGCGACGGTCCACCTGGTGCCCTGGAACGCGTGAGCGGCCACGACGGAGGCGAGCAGGGAGGTGCGGACGATCTGTCCCCGTCCGGTGCGATCACGTTCCCGCAGTGCGGCGAGGACGCCGAACGCCCCGTTCATCCCGGCGAGAAGGTCGGCGATCGGCACGCCGACGCGCTGGGGGTGGGCCGGGTCCGGTCCGGTGACCGACATCAACCCCGCTTCGCCCTGGGCGATCTGGTCATAGCCGGCGCGATGGGCCTCGGGGCCGTCGTGCCCGAACCCGCTGATCGAGAGCACGACCAGGCGCGGGTTGAGTTCCATCAGCCTCTCGGTGCCGAATCCCAGCCGCCGCAATGCTCCTGGCTTGTAGTTCTCCATCAGGATGTCGGCTCGCTCCACGAGCCGGTCCAGTACCTCCGCGTCCTCGGCACACTTCAGATTGAGCGTGATCGATTCCTTGTTGCGGTTGCAGGACAGGAAATACGTCGACACGGGGATCCCGTCGTCCCCGCCGACGAACGGTGGTCCCCAGGAGCGGGTGTCGTCCCCGGCGGGGCTCTCGACCTTGATCACGCGGGCGCCGAGGTCGGCCAGCATCATCGAGGCGTGCGGCCCGGCCAGGGCGCGGGTGAGGTCGACGACGAGCAGTCCGTCGAGCGCCCTGCTCACGACCGGACCTCGGCCGCACTCGCCGGCAGGGCGGCCGGGTTCGGCCGGATGACGAGCATGCTCGCGGGCAGGTTGGTGTGGTTCTCCACTGTGCGAACCGTGCCGGCCGGCAGTCGTGCGCCGTCGAGGGGGCGCAGTGTGTGCGCGACACCGTCGCCGTCCGTCAGGGACAACGTGCCGGTCAGTACGAGGTAGAGGGTCTCGGCGGGGACGGGTGAGAGGTCCGCCCGGCCGCCGGGCAAGTAGTGCGACAGGGCGACGGTCACGGCGCCGGTGTAGTCCTGGCCGCCGAACAGCTGGACCGGGCCGACGCCGTGGTGGCCGGCAGGCTGGAAGGGCTGTCCCTCTTCGAGCGGGGCGATGTCTATCGGCATGAGCGTGCACTCGATTCTGGCTGAGCATGCAGGCCGGCGCTTGCGCTGACGGAGCTGACGGGCCGCGGGCGGGGCGGTCGGCTCTGCGGAATGGGTGGCGGGCAGAAGCACCATAGGCGCACCTGAGCCAAAAATGTCAACATTAATGGAATGTGTTGTGTGGAGAGCTGAGGGTTACGCGCCTCGTCCGAGTTGCGAGTGATCGCGCTCGACGAGGGCTCGCGGGGGCGGGGAGGGGCTTGCGTATGCGATGGGCGGCCGCCGTTCCCCACGTCACCCCCGCGCGGGTCGTGGGGATGATTGACGCGCCGGTGTAGGGCCGGGTGGTGACCGAACGCGCAAAGTGTTGACAGTTTCGGTGTGGTCTCTACTATTCTGTTCAGGGCCGCGACTCCGTGCACCGGTCGGTTGCACACACTCGTGGCTCCTGCGTCCGAGACGCTTCAGCCGGCGATGGCAGGCCACCGCGAAGCCCTGCGCCCTTCGCAGGGCGGGGGAGGAGGCCGGGGGGTCCACTACGGCGAAGTCATTCCACCCTCGGACGTGCCCGCCCTCCTGGGCATGGGCGCGGCGGCCGTGTTCCCGCCCGGGGCGGTGATCCCGGACGCCGCGTACGACCTCGTGAAGCTGATGGTGGGCACGCCCACGCCAGGGTGTCAACATTTTGCAGGTCCCAGTGCGTGAAGAGGTCGCTTTCTCGGCATGTGAGGCTTGGCGGAACTGTGATGCGGCATCGATGGTGTGAGGCCACCATCCGAAAGTGTCGGCAGTCCTGCGGAGTCAGTCGGCTACGGTGGTACCGCAACCGGTCCGCGGTCGAGAGACCGGTCGGACGTCGAAACGTGGGAGAGGCCAGCACACGATGACAGCAGGGTCGGTGGAGGTGGCGGACAAGCTAGCCCATCCCGACGAGGTGAGCAGAGCCCATCACGCTGTGCGGCGCGCGATCATGCGAGGCGAACTGAGGGCCGGAGATCCGCTGTCCCAGGTCGAGCTCGCCCGACAGCTCGGGGTAAGCCGTGGCCCCCTGCGTGAAGCGCTCAGAATTCTGCAACGTGAGGGCTTCATCCAGCAGGAGTCCCAGCACCGTGCCAGGGTGGCGGCGTTCAGCGATGACGACCTCGACGAGCTGTACGCCATGCGTATCAGTCTCGAAGCGCTCGCCGTCGGCATCGCCGTGCCACGCATGACCGAGGAGCACCTTCACCGGATCGACCAGCTACTGGACGAGATGGACGAGAAGGCTCGTACCGGCGACGTCGAGCAGTGGGAGTGCCCGCACGAGGCGTTCCACCGTGCGCTGGTTCACCCTTCCGGCCCCCGCCTGGAACGGGAACTGGCCCTGCTGTCCGACCATGCGACCCGCTACCGCATGGCCTTCGTCACCTGGAACCCCCTTGAGTGGCAAGCGGGCACGAGCGAGCAGCACCACAAGATCGCCGAAGCGGTCAGGGCGCGCGACCCCGAGGCCGCCGCGCTGGCACTGGCGAACCATCTCGGCCGGACGGCTCTGGTGGTGCTCTCCATGGCATCACCCACGTTCGAGCCCGTCCGAGTGCGCAGGGCCCTCTCCGCTGTGTGCGGCGCGTAGCCGCACCACCCTGCTGCTGCGGTGGCGGAGCGGGTGCGGCCTCGCCCACCGGCCGGGTCTGCCCCGCCTGGAGGTGGGGCAGACCGCCTCGGTCACGCGGGCTTGACCGGAAGCCGCACGTACGACGCGCGGTCGCCCCCGGTGTGGACGATGTGCCGTCCGCCGAACGTGGTGGTGTACTCGCGGATTCCGGGCATCATCGTGCCCAGGAGCGACCGGCTGCTGATGACGAGACGCAGCTGTTCGCCCGGGTGGAAGGTGAGCCCGACCGGGAGCAGGTCGATCTCGACATCGACGACCTCGCCGGGCGAGAGCTTCTCGACCTTGTCGAAGCTGTGGGCGGGAACATCGTCCGTCGACAGCGTCTCGTCCAGACGCCGCATGGAGACGCGCAGCCGTCCGTCCGTCCCCTTGTAGCGAAGGATCGAGGCACCTCGCTCGGTGACGTCCTGGATCATCGCGCCCTGGTTGAGCACGGTGAACTGCTGCAGAGGCGTGCCGAACGCGTTGAGCTTCTGGACGAGAAGGAACAGGTCCATGTCGTCCGCGCCTTCGGCCTCGACCCACAGGTGCGCCTTCGGGTAGCCCACGAGAACGGTCTCCTGGTCGAAGCGCGTCACGAACGACACCGTGTCCGGGTTGGCCCCGACGGCGTACCCCGCCGTCGCCCCGGTGTCGGGCACCGCGGTCCCCAGGGTCCGTGAGCGGCCGTCGAGGTAGTACTTCACCGGCGTGACATCGGCCGGCGGGAACTCCTGCGCCGGGATGTTCACCCGGTCGCCGCCCTGTAGGTCGAGGAGGGAGTAACGCACCCGTGGCGTCTGCTCCCACCCGTTGTCCGCGCCCTTGAGGAAGTGATCGAAGAACCGGCGCAGGTCCTCCACGTTCGCCCGGTCGTAGTAGTCGGGCCATTCCTGGCTGTTGTGGACGCGCAGCCACTTCTGCTCGGACTCCATCCGCCGCCAGGCGCGGAAGGTGCCTGCGGTGTGCAGCGTGTTGGAGTAGCTCGCGACGACGTACGCGGGCACGTCGATCCGGTCGAAGAGCGGGATCTTGTTCTCCCACAAGCCGTTCACCAGGGGGTAGCGGTCGGCCTCCGCGAGGATGTCTTCCTTCTGGCCGTTGCCGTAGAAGCTGTTCTCCTGAAGCTGGCGGGCGAAGCCGGTGTCGGGGATGCCGCCGCGCATCACCAGGTCGCGGTAGACATCGCTCACGCCCTCCCACGGGTTGATCGCCGCCAGGTGCGGAGGCTGTTCGGCCGCGGTGAACCACTGCGAGACCGCGAGGTAGGAGGTGCCACTCATGGCGACCTTGCCGGTGCACCAGTCCTGGACGCCGAGCCACTCGATGAGGTCGTAGCAGTCGCGCCCCTCCTGCCGGTCCCACAGGACGCTGTCGCCCTCGCAGTTGGCCACGCCCCGGATGTCCGGGTTGCAGATCGCATAGCCCTGCGCACACCAGTACGCCGGGTCGGGGCCCTCGAACTTCTCCAGACCCGAGACGATCCCGTTGTCGAGTCCGACCATGCCGAAGATGCCCATCACGCTGGCGGACGAGCCCTGGCCCTTCCCGTACGGGCTCCACGCCACAATGACCGGCACCCGTTCCGCGCCCGCGGGACGAAAAACGTCGACGTTGATCGTGACGCCGTCGCGCAGTGTGACCGGAACGTCCTTGTCGAGCACGATGTCGAGGGGGAGTGGTTTGAACGGCGGGGCGATCCGAAAGCCCGCTTCCAGCGTGCGGGTGCCGGGCTCGTACTCGCTCAGAACCCCGTACCGGGCACCCGGCTCCAGTGGCTGGGAGGGGGTGAACACCTTCTGGACATCACTCATGGTGAGCTCCTCGCATCTCTGCGTCTGTGGACCGGCTCTGTCCACGATGCGAGCGTACGTCCGCCTGCGCAGGATCTCAACAGCTGTTGAGATCCTGGGCGAGGGTAGTTTTGGGGCATGACCGCGCATACGAGTCCCGCCGCCACCGCTCGCCTCGGACGCCGGCCGGGAGCGAACACGACGCGGCAGGCGATCCTCGCCGCGGCCCGCGCACGTTTCGCAGCCGATGGCTTCACGGCGACCACGATCCGCCGGGTCGCTGCGGACGCAGGGGTGGACGCATCGCTGGTCATGCAGTTCTTCCGGTCGAAGAACGAGCTGTTCGCCGCCGTCATGTCGGTTCCGGCGGACGCGTTGACGCGCTTCAGCGCCGCGTTCGAGGGGGCGGACGACGGACTGGGCGAGCGCGTCGTCCGCGCCTTCCTCGCGGTGTGGGAGGAGGACGCCCGGAGCTCGGAGCCACTCATGGCGATGCTCCGGGGCGCCATCGCCAACGATCAGGCGAACGAGCAACTGCGTGAGTTCCTCCAGGAACGGCTGCTCGTCGACGCGTCGGCGTCGCGCCCCGCCGACGCGGAGCTGACGCTCCGGGTGGGCGTCGTGTCATCGATGCTCGTCGGGCTCGTGGTGGGGCGGCGAGTGGTCGGTGTCCCCACGCTCACCGGGGTGGAGCGTGAGCGGCTGATCGCGCTCGTCGGGCCCGCGGTGCAGAGCGTGCTCGTGCCGGCCCAGCGGGCCACCGCCCATGGCGAGGGGGCGGGCCGATGACGGAGCGATCGACGGGCCGGAGCGGCCGGGAGGTGTCGCGCCCGGGGCGGGTTGAGGGACTCCGGTACGGACAGGCTCGATCGCGACCGCTGTGGCCGTCCGTGCGCGAACCTCAGCCGGCCTTCGGAGCAACCGGCGCGAAGCGGTCCAGGGTGGTGATCCCCTCGAACTTGTGCGGCTGGGATCCCGCCATCAGCCTTCCGTAGTTCTCGGACAGGGCTTCGAGGTTGAGGGCTCCGTGCAGGGTGATGACCCGAGCGTCCCGCCAGGCCCGCTGAATGGGCTCACTTTCCATGATCGCGGTCGATCCGGAGTTCCGCTGGAGCAGTTCGATCGCCTCCGCGCACCATTTGGCCGCGTAGGCCGTCTCGGCGAGGACGCGCGCACTGAACATCTGCATGTATTCGGGTTCGGCCGGCGTCCCGGCGGCGGCGAGTGCTCCGAGCCGGTCGGTCTCATCGGCGTTGGCGCGGGTCAGCAACGTCGCTGAGCGGATCTTGGAATGAACCTCTGTGAGCATCAAGTGTGTGAGAGGTGCTTCCAGCTGATTCTTGTACGTCGTGCCGCGCAGGGGCCGGCCGGCGGCGCGTTCGAGGAATCTGTCCAGCGCACCTTGGGCGAGGCCGATGGACATCCCCGCCATGAGGCTGAACGCCCAGCCGAGGGAAGGCGCCTTCCAGAGGGCACCCTTGAGGCCGTTGTCGAGGGAGCCGCCGACGACGTGCCGGAAGTCGACGCCGCGGTGCTCCGGAACGAAGAGCTGGTCCTCTGCGAGCGTGATGGACACACTGCCGGTGGCGCGCATGCCTGCGACCTGCCAGTCGTCGAGGAATCGGATTTCGTCGCGCGGGACCTGAACGCCCACCAGGTAGGGGCCGTCGCCGTCATCGGCGATGCAGCCGAGGTTGGTGAAGGGGGCCCAGAGCGAGTCGCTGCCGAACGTCCAGGGGCCGCCGGAGATGGTCCAGCCACCCTCGACCCGCTGTGCACGACCCTTGGAGGCCGGGAAGTGGCTTGAGGCGGCGACCCTCGGCCCGACCCACGCGGGGCCGAAGACCTCCTCGACCACATGAGCCCCCGAACCGGCGGGAATCCAGTTCGTCGAGGCCCCCACCCATACGGTCCATCCGCACGAGCCGTCCCACTTGGACACCTCGGAGACGACGTCCAACTGCTGCCGCACGGTCAACTCGTAGCCGCCGAACTCCGCGGGACTGCCGATGTCGAACGCTCCGGTGGCATCCAGATCGGCGATGGTCTCGTCGGGAAGCCGGCCCGCGCGTTCCGCGGCGAGCGCGCGCTTCCTCAGGTCCGGCCCGAGCGCCCGGACCCTGTCGAGGATCTTCGTCAGCGTCTCGGACGTGTGGTCAGTCGCAGCCATCGTCGATATCTCCTGTGATCGGTTCTCGCGGACGAGGGTTCGCTCGCGCATGTGGTCGCGCGTGTGCCGGTGTGAACTCTCGGCCCCGGTGCAGTTGAAGGTCTGATCTGCGGCAACCGGCAACCGGCAACCGGCAACCGGCATCCGGCATCCGGCATCCGGCATCCGGCATCCGGCGCCCGGATGCCTGTTGGCAGTCGTCGTCCGAGGCGGCACCGGGGCGGTCGCCCGGTTGCCGGGGGAGCGGTCCGGTGGAGAGTCGAGCCACCCGGCCTGCCGCTGGTGTTGCCGGCGTGGATCGATTGCGGCGCCCCACTGCCCGTCGCCCGGCGGACAGGGTGGTCGCCCTGATCGCACCGTAGAAGCCACTCTCGAAAGTGTCAACATTTGGAGCACGCTTATTCTCGGCCATGTGTGGTGCACCGATAGTGATCGATGCGGCGACCTCGTCCGGAGCTCACCCTTCGAGTCGGCTCCAGCTCAGGTGGCGTCAGGTTTTCCGTTGCGCGGAATGTGGGCTCGTGGTTCTGGTCTGTTGCCTGCACTCCCGGATGGCTCCGAGAGAGGTATCCGGGTGATGTAGCCCAGAGGACATGAAGTGTTGACAGTTTCTCCATGGCTCCTGATGATGGTGCCCACGTCCGCCACCCCTTTCGTCGGCCTTGAGCCGTCGTTGGAAGTGACGGAAGGTAATTCGGATGCCGAACCGGCGGGCCAACGGGCCGCCACGCCGTCACTCGGTGGTCGACTCGCGACCCGTACCGCACGCGGCTGTAGGGCATTGCGTCCGAGGGCGGATGGTGGAGACCGCGCCTCGCCGGCAAAGGGGAGGCGGGGCGCACCTCGTGCGCCGCGCTCCATGCGCCGACGCTGCTGAGATCAGCCCGATCGCCGACAGGCGCGTACCCACAACGGGCGTCGAGAGTGCCCCACCGGTGACTTGTGAGGATGAGGAGCGCAATCATGGTTGAACACGACAAGGCCGCCATCATCGAAGTCATGAACCTCTACGGCTTCGCGCTCGACGCCCACCAATGGGACTTGTTCGATCGTGTCTTCACGGAGGATGTGACGGCCGAGTTCGGGCCGGCCGGAAATGCCTGGCAGGGACTCGACACCTTCAAGCGCTCTTTTGCCGAGTTCCACGCGGGGCTGGACGGGCATCAGCACACGATGATGGGTCACCTGGTCCATGTCGACGGCGACAAGGCGCATGCCTTCAGTTACGGCAATTGGCTGCTCGTGCGTGAGGCGGCCGACGGCGGCCCGACGTGGCAGGGGACCGGCTGGTACGACGACGAACTGGTCCGGACCGAGCAGGGGTGGCGGATCCGGCACCGTGTCTGCCGGCTGATGTCCTGGGCCGGCAACCCCTCGGTGCCCGAGCCGAACGCCGAACACCACCCCGACATGAAGACGAACGTCCTGCGTCGGCACACCGAGGCGGGGAAGGTCGGATTCCTCAAGGCGATCCAGGCCACGTAGCTCTCCGCGGTGCGGCGAGCGGCTCAGGCCCTCGCCGCGCGACCACCTGCCGGCTGCGGCGGTACCGCTCGCAGCCGGCTGTCACCGCCGACAACCACGCACTCCCTCGGGCAGCCCCGGCGGGCGGCGCGCGCGGGCCCGCAGCCGTCGCCGGGCGTCGGACGGGCAGCTTCACGTCGGTGGCCCGGCCCGCGGCTGGTGGTCTTCTGCGCCGGCCGGACCTCGCTTCCGTCACGGAGAGGCGTGAGTGCCGCCGGGACGCGCCGCCCGCTGTCCTTCCTCCTCCAGCCGGCGGGAGATCGCACGGGCCGTCGCCCGCACGGCCGGTCCGTAGCCCGCCTCCGAGAAGCCGGTACTGGGCCCGACCACCGACAATGCCGCCACCACCTCATGGCCGTCCCGTACCGGCGCGGCCACGGTGCTCCGCGGCCACGGACGACTCTGCCGGCCGTAGGCGTGGTCACCACGCCGTACCTCCGCGAGCATGCGTCGCAGGTCAGCGGAGGTGACGATGTCGTCATGGCCCTCTCCCGGCTCGTAGGCGGCGATGGCGTGGTCCTGGACGGCCGCCGGAGCGTACGCGAGCAGCACGAGCCCGGCACCGGTGGACGTGAGCGGAAGCCGGCCTCCCACGCGGTATTGCACGGGACTGGCATCGAGCGCAGAGAGCCGTTCGACGAGCAGTGCCTCCTGCTGCTCGCGCACGGCGAGCAGCACGTGCTGCCGCGTGACATGGAAGAGGTCTTCCATGAAGGGCATGGCCACGGACCGCAGCCCGTGGCCGCGCGGCGCCAGGGACGCCGTCTCCAGCAACCGCAGCCCCACGACGTAGCGGCCGTCATCGAGACGTTCCAGCGCGCCCAGGCGGACGAGGGTGCGGGCGAGTCGCAGCGCGCTGCTGCGGGGGATGCCGCTTCGCCGGGCGAGTCCGGCGAGGGACAGCGCGCGGTGGTCGCTGTCGAACGTGCTGAGCAGGGCGAACGCCCGGTCGACGACCGGCCGGCCCTCGACCGGCTTCCTGCCGCGGCGTGGCTGAGCGCTGCCGTCCGAACCCGGCGTTCCATTCATTGGCATCACTCATTCCACCTTACGGCCGCCTTCCTACGCTGGCTCAGGTACGGACCCGCACATCCAGGGAGCCCCACATGACCCCGACCGGTCTCATCGACGTCCACGCCCACTTCGTCACCGACAGCTACGTCGCAGCGGCCCGGTCCGCCGGGATCGAACACCCCGACGGAATGCCCGGCTGGCCCACGTGGAGCGTCGAACAGCACCTCGACCTGATGGACCGCTCGGGAATCGAGAAGTCCTACGTATCGATCTCCTCCCCGGGCGTGCACTTCGGGGACGACGTCGCGGCCCGCGTCCTGGCACGGGAGGTCAACGAGTTCGCCGCCGGGGTCCGCCGCGAGCATCCGCAGCGGTTCGGTCACTTCGCCTCCCTGCCGCTGCCCGACGTCGAGGGCTCGCTCGCCGAAACCGCCCACGCCCTCGGCGTACTGGGTGCGGACGGGGTCGCCGTGGAGACCAACCACCACGGCAGCTACCTCGGCGACCCGCGCTTCGAACCGCTGTGGGAGGACCTCGACCGCCGCGGAGCCCTCGTCTTCGTCCACCCCACCTCCCCGCCCCACGCCGATGACGTCTCGCTGGGCCGGCCGCGGCCGATGCTGGAGTTCCTCTTCGACACCGCCCGCACCGCGAGCGACCTGCTCCTGCGCGGGGTGTTCACCCGCTTTCCGCGGATTCGCTGGGTGCTGACCCACGGCGGGGGAGCACTGCCGCTGCTCGCCGACCGCATCGACATGTTCAGTGCCGTGTTCCGCGACGGCTCCAAGGACGCGCCCAGTGCCCTGGAGGAGCTCGGCCGCGTCTGGTACGACATGGCCGGGACGCCCTTCCCCCGCCAGGTTCCGGCCCTGGACGCCGCGTTCGGCACCGAGCGCCTCCTGTACGGCAGCGACTACTGCTGGACACCCGCCGAAGGTGCGCTCGCCCAGATCGCGTCCGTCGACGCGGCGGCGCAGCCGTCCGCCACCGACACCTGGCGAGACCTCACCACCCGCAACGCCCACCGGCTGTTCACGGGGTGACGGCCGTCCGAAGGCCGTAGTCCGAAGCCCGAAGCCCCCGAAGTCGTATGGCACCAAGGAGAGACATGAGCAGGTACGTCGAGCCGTCCACGGTCAACGGGCGGGTGCTGGTCACGGATGTCACCGTGGTCGATCCGCTGGACGGGCGCCGCACCCCCGGTCAGGACGTGGTGGTCGAAGGGAACCGGATCACGTCCGTGACGGCGACCGGCGGGCCGGCCGAGGGCGCGCACGTGGTGGAGGGGCGGGGCCGGTTCGTCGTCCCGGGGCTCATGGACATGCACATGCACGCCCTGAACACTCCGAAGGACGTCGACGGCACCTACGCGCTGATGCTCGCCAACGGCGTCGTCGGCTTCCGTCAGATGTCGGGAAACAGGGCGCTGCTGAAGTCCCGGAGCCAGGGCACGCTGCCGCGGCCGACGGGTGCGCCGGCGCTCAGGGCGACAGCCGGTGACCTGCTGACCCCGCTGAACGCGAGCACCGTCGAAGGCGCGGTGCGGGCCGTACGCGAACAGCACCGGGACGGCGCCGACTTCGTCAAGGCGGGCATGACGACCCGCGAGACCTTCCTGGCAGCTCTCCAGGAGGCCAACCGCCTCGGCATCCGTCTCGGTGGCCACCTGCCCGCCGACCTCGACCCCCGGGAGGCCGCACGCGCCGGGGTGTGGTCGATCGAGCACCTCGGCCCCGGAGTCACCGTGTTCGCCGCGGCCTCCTCCAAGGAGAGCGAGGTTCGCGCGGGCAACCCCACCCGCAAGCTCCCGCCGATCCCCAGGGTCAAGATCCCCGGCGCGGACAGGCTGGCGATGAAGCTGATCAAGGGGATGGTCACGAACCCCGCGACCAGCACGTCCGAAGGGGAAGCACACGCCTACGAGCTGGCCGACGGCTCCTACGACCAGCAGAAGGCGGAGGAACTGGCCGCCCTGTTCGTCGAACACACCACCTGGCAGTGTCCGACCCTGATCCGGGTCCACACCCAGCAGTTCGGCGACTCGCCGGAACACACCGAAAACCCGAGGCGCCGGTACATGGCCCCGGAAGAGCTGCGCACCTGGGACAAGTCGGTGAAGAAGTTCTCCAGGCTCCCCGACACCACCCGCAATGCCCTGCACAACCACTGGGCCGCGCAGCTGCGGATGACCAGGACCTTCGCCGATGCCGGCGTGCCGATGGTCGCGGGGACGGACGCGTGCGGGGCTGCCGGAATCATCCCGGGCTTCGCTCTCCACGACGAGTTCGACCATCTCGCCGAAGCCGGACTCGACCCGCTGACCATCCTGCGGATGACAACGACCGAGCCGGCCAGGTTCCTCGGGGAGGAAGGCGACTTCGGCCGCGTCGCGCCGGGTATGGCCGCCGATCTGGTGCTTCTCGACGAGGATCCGCTGGCGAGCCACACAGCCCTCCGCGCGATCGCCGGGGTGATGAGGGACGGTTCCTGGTGGTCCCGCTCCGACCTCGACGCCGTAGTGGAGCGGATCGCCGCCAAGCCCGGTGCCCACTGACCGCGTCCCAGCGCCCGCGCAGTTCGCTCATGCGGTCCGTACGGCTGCCCGGTCCGCATCCGCGGCGCCAGGGCGTGTCCGGAACGCGCTTCCTCAGGCGCGGGCAGCCGCTGCGGCGACGATCCAGTTCCTGAACTCGACGGCGTAGTGCCGGAGGTGGTGCTCCAGGACCTCGTCCGGGCACGTGGCGGGGAAGTAGACCGTCAGGTTCGCCGTGAAGCCTTCCGCGGTGTCACCGAACTGGATCAGCGCCCGCCCGACGACCGTGCCGTCGGCCAGGAAGAGGTTCGAGGACATCTTGCGCGGGAAATCGGACTCCGGGAGGAGTTCCTCCGCGTCCTTGGCCCAGGCCAGGGCTTCCGTTCCCCAGCCGCCCATGTAGAAGTCGGCGACGTGCGGACCGATGTTCTCCACCACGCGCGCTCCGACGGAATCGGTGCCCATCACGTAGTGCTCGGGGTGCGCCGCGAGGAGTGGGCCCTCATCGCCGGCGAACGCCTCGTCCATCCAGGCCAGGAACTCGCCCGAAGCGATGCCCTGCGTCGTGAGCACCGTCGTGCCCGACTTGAAGACGCCCTCCGAGGTACGCGCGCTTTCGCGCAGGAAGGCATTGCCCGCCTCGATGTCCTCGGCCAGCAGGTCGAGCAGCCCCTGGCGCCCCAGCCGCGTCCTGAAGCGCTCAAGGGCGCGGCGGGCGTAGAACAGCTCGAAGTCGTCGATGCTCCCACCCGTGGGTCCTGACGCAAGGGTCACGGTCACGGGCGACGACGTCCGGGTGTCTGTCATTCTCGAACCTCCACGAAATGTGAATGTGAATTCATGTTCGCGTTAGGGTAGGCGCAGGAGTGAGCGACTTGTCAAGAGAACCGGCTGGGACCGCCGCCGATACCATGCGTGACATGACCGAGGAGCCAGATCGCGCACCGCTCTACCGAGAGCCCCGGCAGGCGCGCAGCGTTGCGACACTGGCTCGCGTACTGCAGGCGGCCGAGGAGATCGCTTCCTCGGCCGGCCTGGAGGAAATGACGATCACCGGTGTCGCGGAACGCGCCGGTGTCTCGGTCGGCACGATCTACCGTCGCTTCGACGACAAGGACCAGCTGGTCACTGCCCTGGTCGAGCGGATGCTGGAACGCCGCGAGGCCTACGTCGCCGAACGGCTGCGCGCGGCGGAGCCGTCGCTCCGCGGCATCATGGACACCTACGCGCACGCCCTGCTGGAGTCCTTCGCCGAAGGCAACAAGCTCTTTCCCGAGCTGCTGCGCGCACGGGGTGTCAAGGCGGTGGACCGAGGGGCCCATGCCATCACCGAGATCCACCGCCTCCTGGTCGAAGCCGCAGCCCCCTACGCCGGCCAGATCCGGCGCTCGGACCCGCAGGCGGCACTCGACACGGCGGCCCGCGCCCTCCTCGGTGCCTGCTTCCACAACTCGGTGCGCCCCGACCCCGCCGCCGGCGAGGCTGCCCTGCGCCGGTACGCCGACGAACTCGGCGACATGGCGATCGCCTACCTCCACACTCCCGACCGGGACCGCACCGCTCGTTCCTGAGCCGCCGGGGGAGGCGGGGGAGGCGGAGTGGTTTGCGGGGCCGGCGGGTCCCGTCGGCCCTCCGGTGGAGCCGTGTCATGGCCACCCGTCTCCGTCCGCACAAGAACTAACACGTGGGGCGGGCTGGTCTGTGCCGGTGCGCCGGTTCGGCGCGTTTCTCCCTGGGGCATGCGTCAAAGTGCCTTCTGAGGCGAGGACTTGGCGCCCGGCGTGCATCGAGGCGGGTTGTGTGGAGTTGCTCCGGCGGCCCGTCGGCCGGCCGTGTCGACATCCAAAGTTGTTTGTGGCCGGGAACGTAGACGCCGTTGCGGGACGGGCGTAGAACTACGCCAGCGATCGATTGCGTTGCAAATTGGTGGCTTCTGTTGGAAACGGCTGGGCGGTGCAGGTGAGATCCGTTCCGGCCGCATTCCCGGACCACCGTCCCTCGGCTCACATCATTCACGCCATGGAGGCATCATGTCGGCTGTCGACCCGGACAGAGGCGTCGTCCCGCCCACCCACACACGCAGGACTCTGCTCAGGGGCGTGGGCGCCGCCGGACTGACCGTGGCCGCCGGTGGTCTGCTCGCTGCCTGTGGAGATGACTCGGAGTCCAGCGACCCGGGCAAGTCGTCGGGCCCGGTGGCGGGCAGCACGGTCACCTTCGGATCGAACAACTCCGACCCGGCGACCAAGGAGGCGTTCGCCGCGCTGACCGGTTCCGCGACGGCGTCGACCAAGGTGAAGCTCAAGATCAACACCGTTGACCACAACTCCTTCCAGCAGAACATCACCAGCTATCTGCAGGGCACACCGGACGACCTCTTCACCTGGTTCGCCGGATACCGCATGCAGTACTTCGCGGCGCAGGGACTCGCCGCGCCGCTCGATGAGGTCTGGGAGAAGATCGGCGGCAACTTCGGCCCGGTCGCCAAGGAGCTCTCCACCGGCCTCGACGGCCATCAGTACCTTGTGCCCCTGTACAACTACCCGTGGGTTGTCTTCTACAGCAAGAGCCTGTTCAAGAAGAACGGCTACACGGTGCCGACCACGTGGGACGCGTACCTCGCGCTGTGCAGGAAGATGAAGTCCGACGGCCTCATCCCCATCGCGTTCGGCGAGAAGGACGGCTGGCCGGCCCTGGGCACGTTCGACATCCTCAACATGCGGATCAACGGCTACGACTATCACGTCAAGTTGATGAAGCACGAGATCGCGTGGACCGATCAGGGTGTGAACACGGTCTTCCAGCACTGGGCGGAGATGATGCCCTACGTGCAGAGCGGCGCGAACGGCCGGACCTGGCAGGACGCGGCCAAGACGCTGGAGTCCAAGAAGGCCGGGATGATGTTCCAGGGCACCAACCAGGTGGCCGCGCAGTTCGTCAGTGACAAGGCGGACCTGGCCGACCTGGACTTCTTCCCCTTCCCCGCGATCAATGCGAAGTGGGGCCAGGACTACATGGACGCGCCCGCCGACGGCTTCATGCTGAGCAGCAAGGCGAAGAACCCCGCTGCGGCCAAGGCCGTCCTGGAGTACATCGGCACGGGCGCGGCCGAGGCCGAGTACCTCAAGTCCGATCAGTGGGACGTCGGTCTGGCCAAGGGGCTGAAGGTGCCGACGTACAACGCCATCCAGAAGAAGTCGGTGGCCGAGATCGCCAAGTGCAAGGCCGTGGGCCAGTTCATGGACCGGGACGCCGATCCCGCCATGGCCACCGCGATGATCTCGCTGATCCAGAAGTTCGTCGGCGACCCCAGCACCAGCGGCATCGCGTCCCTGCAGAAGAACGCCGAGTCCCAGGCGAAGGCGATCTACACCGGATGAGCACCGTCACCCGCACCCACCGTCTGCCGGCGCCGCCCGGCCGCCCGCCCGCCCGGCGCAAGCGCCGGAGGCCGCGGCGCCTGCGGCACCTCAACACCCACGACCGCGTCGTCGTCGTCCTGATGCTCGGCATCCCCCTGCTGCTCAGCCTGGCCTTCGTCTGGGCCCCGGCGCTCGGCACCGTACTGCTGTCGTTCACCCGGTGGAACGGCGTCGGTGACCTGCACACCAAGGCATGCGACCCGGCCCTGCCCGCCATCCTGAACAACGGGTGTGTGAACGGCGTCCAGAACTACCACCAGGCCGCCACCAACTACCCGGAGTTCTGGCCCGCGGTCCAGCACAACTTCATCTGGCTCGCGGTGTTCGTCGTGATCGCCACCCCGCTCGGGATGGTGTTCGCGGTCGTCATCGACCGCGGTATCAGCGGCAGCCGGATGTACCAGAGCATCCTGTTCCTGCCGGTCATGCTCTCGCTGGCACTTGTCGGCATCATCTGGGAGTTCATGTACTCGCAGAACTACGGCGTGATCAACACCGTCATCGGCCGCGCCGGGGACAACAACGCCATCGACTGGCTCGGCGACCCGGACCTGAACCTGTGGGCCGTTCTCGTGGAGGCCACCTGGCGGCAGGCGGGATACGTGATGGTCCTGTACCTCGCGGGCCTGAAAGCCGTCGACCCGACCCTTCGCGAGGCCGCCCGGATGGACGGTGCCAACGCCTGGCAGACGTTCTGGCGGGTCGTCTTCCCCGTGATGAGACCGATCAACGTCGTCATCATGGTGATCACCGTCATCGAGTCGCTCCGCGCCTTCGACCTCGTCTACATCACCAACAAGGGCATCAACGGCCTGGAGCTGCTGTCGGTCCTGGTGACCTCCAACATCGTCGGTGAGACCCAGCGGGTCGGCTTCGGCTCCGCACTCGGTGTCGTACTGCTCCTGATCTCGCTGGTGCCGATCTGCCTCTTCCTCCGTCAGACGTTCCGCAGGGAGGGAACACAGTGAGTCCGACGACGCTGCCGAGGGCCGCGACACCGGCGCGCGAAGTCCGGCCGGCGCGACCGCGGGGCCAGGTCCTCTCGCAGGTCTTCCTGGTCAGCGCGTCCGTGCTGTGGCTGCTGCCGATCCTGTTCGCGCTGTACATCGCGGTCCGTCCGTACGCCGACACCCGCAAGCACGGATACGTCTCGCTGCCGCACAGCCTGACGCTGAGCAACTTCGGTGACGCGTGGTCCCAGGCGAACATGGGCCGGTTCTTCTGGAACTCCCTCGTGATCACGGTGCCGGCGGTCGTCATCGTGCTCGCCCTGGCCGCCGGTGCGGCCTTCGTCCTGACCCGGGTGAACATCAAGGTGAACGTCGCCCTGCTCATCCTGTTCACGGCGGGGAACCTGCTGCCCCAGCAGGTGATCATCACTCCGCTGTTCCGGATGTACCTGAAGATCCCGCTGCCCTCGTTCCTCAGCGACAGCGGCCTGATGTACAACTCCGCCTTCGGTCTCATCACCATCAACGTGGCCTTCCAGCTGGGGTTCTGCGTCTTCGTGCTCAGCAACTACATGAAGTCGATCCCCGGGGAGATGTACGAGGCGGCACTGGTGGACGGAACAAGCCTGTGGACCCGCTTCTGGCGCCTCACGCTCCCGTTGTGCCGTCCGGCGCTGGCCGCCCTGGCCACGTTGCTGACGACCTGGATCTACAACGACTTCTTCTGGGCCATCACGCTGATGTCGTCCGGCGACAAACGCCCGGTCACTTCCGCGCTGGCCAACCTCCAGGGGCAGTTCGTGAGCAACCAGAACCTCATCGCCGCCGGCGCGATGATCGCCGCGATCCCGACGCTGGTGGTCTACGTCCTGCTGCAGAAGCAGTTCATCTCGGGACTCTCCCTCGGAGCCGGCAAGGGCTGAGACCCGGCAGGGGGCGGTGCGCGAAACCTCCGAAACGACACCCGCAACCAGGAAAAGAGGATGAGGACACATGAAACCTCGATGGATGGTGCTGGCGCTGGCCCTCACCGTGGGCACCGGACTGGCGGCGCCACAGGCGTTCGGGTCGCAGACGGAGCAGGCCCCGGCGGCGGACGCGGCGCCGATGCTGGACAACGGAATAGCGGCCGACGCGCCCCTGATGGGCTGGAGCGGCTGGGGTTTCCTGCAGCGGGACCCCACCGCGGGGAAGTTCAAGGCACAGGTCGACGCCCTCGTCTCCAGCGGGCTCAAGGACCTCGGCTACAACTACGCCAACATGGACGACTTCTGGTACAAGTGCCCCGGGAGCCAGGGGCCCGACGTGGACGCCAACGGCCGCTGGGTGACCGACGGATCACTGTTCCCGGGCAGCGGCTCCAAGGACGGCATGGAAGCCCTCGCGGACTACGTGCACGGCAAGGGGCTGAAGTTCGGCCTGTACGTGACGCCGGGCATCTCCGCCCAGGCGGTGGCCAAGAAGACGAAGATCAAGGGCACGTCGTACACCGCGGACCAGATCGCCACGTCGAGCAGCGCGAGCAACTTCAACTGCAAGGGCATGCGCAACATCGACTTCAGCAAGCCCGGGGCGCAGGAGTTCATCGACTCCTGGGCGGACCAGTTCGCCGGCTGGGGCGTGGACTACCTGAAACTGGACGGAGTCGGTCCGTCGAAGACGGGCGACGTCAGGGCCTGGTCCAAGGCCTTGGGCAAGACCGGCCGTCCGATCGCCCTCAACCTGTCCGCCAGCCTGTCCGCGTCCTCCACCTGGTCCGAGCTGTCGAACTCCTGGCGGATCGACGGTGACATCGGCGCCAGTCCCAAGGGCCAGAGCTTCCCGCTCACCAGCTGGGCGAACGTGTCCAAGCGATTCGACGACGCGGCCAAGTACCAGCCGTACGCGACGAAGGGGGGATGGAACGACCTGGACTCCTTCGGTGTCGGCAACGGCGACAACGACGGCATCACACCGCCCCAGCGGCAGACGAACATGGCGCTGTGGGCGCTGGCCGCCTCCCAGTACATGCTGGGTGCCGACCTGACACATCTCGACCCGGGCGACAAGGCGCTGCTGGCCAACAAGAAGCTCATCGCGATCGACCAGGACGGCATTCCCGCCGCCCGGGTCATCAAGAGCGGCAATGAGCAGGTCTTCGCCAAGCGGGAGAAGAACGGCACCTGGTACATCGGTGTGTTCAACACAGACACCTCTTCCAGCCACACCTTCAGCCTTCCGCTGGCCCAGCTCGGGCTCAGCGGCTCGGCGAAGATCACCGACGTGATCAACAACGACAAGCCGCTGGGGACCGTCAGCACCTACACCACAAGCGTGGCCCCCGGCGGAGTAGCCCTCATCGCGGCGGTCCCCACCTCCGGGACGGGTGGTACCGGCGCTCTGGTCAGCGCCCAGTCCGGCAAGTGCGTCGACACCGACGGCGGCAACGTCTACCTCCCCGGTACCAAGGAGCAGATCTGGGACTGCAACGGCGGCCTCAACCAGCAGATCTCACCGACCTCCACCGGTGAACTGCGCACCATGGGCGCCACGGAGTGCCTGGACGTCTTCGAGAACGGAACCGCCCCCGGAACGAAGGTCTCGCAGTGGGACTGCCACGGCGGGACGTCCCAGAAGTGGACCGTGAAGAGTGACGGCACCATCGTCGCCCAGAAGTCCGGGCTGTGCCTGGACGTGAAGGGAGCCAAGACCGCGAACGGCACCGAGCTGCAGTTGTGGACCTGCAACGGCGCGGCGAACCAGAAGTGGAGCTGGGACCGGGGCTGATCCGGATCCCGGTGCCCCGGCCGCCGGCCGGGGCACCATCGGATGCGGCGCGGCTCCCACGCGGCGGACGGGCCGCAGGAGAGCTCCCTCCGATGCCGGAGAGTGTGCGGCATGGCAGCAGGAACAAGGTCGCCGCACGCTCCGCCACGGGGCGGCCTTGCCATTCCTTGCCGGCCACGGAATGTGCACCGGGCTCATCGCGCCAACTTTGTTCCACCGGACAAGGTCCCTGAGTAGGCTGCCGGTATGGAGTACGAGACCCCAACAGCCTGGCCCGTACGTCGGAGCATGCCGGACCTCGCCACCCTCGACGCCCCGACCCACCGCACCGTCATCGCCGCCGTCGCGCGTCTGCGCACCCTGCACGACGTCTTCGGGGACCGCCTGGTCACGCTCATCCGCCGGCACCTCCCGGGTTACGCGGTGCTCCCGGACGCGGAGATCCGGTCCTCCGCCCGGCGGTTCATGGACATCCTCGTCTCCGAGCTCGCCTCCCTGCGCGTTCCCGACACGGCTCTGCGCGAAATGCTCCGTGGTTACGCGGTCGAGCGTGCCGCCCAGGGTGTTCCGCTCGACGTGCTCACCATCGGCTACCAACTGGGCTCCCGGGAGATGCTCGCCCTGCTGGACGAGGTCGCCGCCGAAGTGGGTCTGCCCCCCGACCTCCTGCTCGCGGTGCATGACAGCACCTGGGAGTTCTCCAACGAGGCGTCCGCCATCTTCGCCCGGGTCCAGCACGATCTCGCCCTGGAGCGCGCGCACTTCGACGCCGAACGCCGCTCCGCCTTCGCCAGCGGTGTACTCGGCGGGACCTTACCGGCCGAGCGGATCAGCCGCGACGCCCACCTCTTCGGGCTCGCGCCCCAGGCGCACCACGTAGCCCTCGCCGCGCAGGCCGCGTCGACCGGCGAAGCCGACGCGGTCCGCCGCTCCGTCGCCGCCGTCCTTCACGTGCCGGCCGACCGGCTCCTGCTCACCCAGGTCGGGTCAGTACTCGGGTTCATCGCGCCGAGAGCGCCCGAATCCATCACCGGCCACCTGGTGGCGGCCGGTCCGCCGCTCCCGCTCGACGAACTCGGCGCCGGGTTCGACGAGGCAGTGCTGGCCCTGTCGACCGCGCGGCGGTTCGCCATGTCGGGCCTCGTACGCCTGGCGGACCTCGGGCCGCGACCGCTCGTACTCTCCGATGGGCACACCGCCGAGGGGCTCTGCGCACGCCACCTGGCGTCACTCGACGCCGCCGGGCGTTCCAGCAGCGAGATCGAGCTGACCACGCGCGAGTACCTCGAACACGACCAGGACGTGCGCGAGGTCGCCGTGCGGCTCGCCGTGCACCCGAACACCGTCCGGTACCGGGTGAACCGGTTCCAGGAACTCACCGGACTCAACCTGCGGCGCACCGAGGATCTGGTGACCTCGTGGTGGCTGCTGAACCGCCGGCGTACCTGAGGGGCCGGACGGTCCGCCCGCGCCGGTCGGCGCGGGCGGATGCCGGTCAGGGCAGGTTCCACTCCGACCATCAACAGAGTGCCGCCGACAGCGGCACTCAACCAACGGTTCCTCAACATGAGATTTCTCCGTTCAACACACTGATGACGTGGCCGTCCGCAGGTCAGGACGGCCTGACGGGCGGGAATGCCGTTGCGGTCACGGCGTGATGGTGATGAGGAGCCTGATCGGTCGGTCCCGCTGCCTTGCCTGCGGCGATCGTGGTACCGGTCGTCGGGGGAGCCGGCCGAGTCCGGCCGTACCGGCCCGTTGGATGAAGAAGCTCTTCACCCAGAGAACGAGCGTTGCACAGTGTGCAGTTGTGTTTCTTTTAAGGTCAAGGTGAAAGACAAAGAAACAGTTATCAACACTCACCGGCCTGGCAGTCAGCCGCAGGTGGCAGCCTATTTCGCATGCCGAGTTCATTCATGTGAACTCCGGCACGGGATTCGGTTTGGCCGAGTCCCGTGCCATCGCCTCGTTCGGCAGGGTTGACCGCCAAGTTGGCCGGGCCTACCGTCACGTCCTGCAACGTTCATACTGCAGACGAATGTTCATATCCTTGAACTTCCTGAGTCGGGCTCAGCTGCCTTCGCCGTGCGTGTGAGGCAGGCGCCACCCAGGAGCCCCTCACCTTCCACGGAGGCACGTCATGAACGAACTTCCAAGTCGGCGACTGGTTTTGGGGACCATGGCGGGCGGAGTCCTCGCCGCGTTCGCCTCGGGCGGTGTGGCTGCCGCCTCTTCGGCCGCGGTGCAGAGTTACACCCCGCCCGCCCGGCGCGTCCGGCTCGGCCTCAACTCCGGATGGCTGTTCCACAAGGGCGACGTCGCCGGAGCCGAGGGCCCCGGCTTCGACGACAGCGCCTGGGACTCCCTGAGCGTCCCGCACACCTGGAACGCACAGGACGGCGCCGACGGCGGAAGTTACTACCGGGGCGTCGGCTGGTACCGCAAACGCGTCACGGTTCCGGAGAACCTCTCGGGAATGATGCTCTTCCTCCAGTTCGCCGGGGTCAACCAGGTCGCGGACGTCTGGGTCGACGGAGTCCACCTCGGTACGCACAAAGGCGGCTACTCCCGCTTCCGGTTCGGCGTCACGGACGCCTTCACGCCAGGGAAGAGCGGTGTTCTGGCCGTGAAGGTGACGAACGCGCCCAACCCCGACATCGCCCCCCTGAGCGCGGACTACACCTTCCAGGGAGGCATCTACCGCAACGTCAGCCTGCACGCGGTCGACAGACTCGCGGTGCGGATGCTCGACTACTCCGGGCCCGGGGTCTATCTGCGCCAGCGCAGTGTCACGGAGTCCTCGGCGACCGTCGAAGTGAAGGCGACGCTGTTCAACAACAACAGCACCGGCCGCTCCGTGGTGGTGCGTGCCGTTGTCACCCACGCCAACGGCACGGTCGTTGCCGACCGGAGCACCACGCCGCAGACGCTCACGGCCAACAGCGGCATGGACGTCGTGCAGACGCTCACGATCGCCAACCCGCGCCGGTGGAACGGCTTGGCCGACCCCTACCTGTACCGCGCCCATGTCGAGATCCGGGACGCCGCCTCCGACACCGTCACGGACGTGGTCACCGAGCCGCTCGGCCTGCGCAGCTTCAGCCTCGACGCCGCGGACGGCTTCAGGCTCAACGGAAACCACCTGAACCTGCACGGTGTCAACCTGCACCAGGATCGGGCGGACGCCGGCTGGGCCGTCACCGATGCCGACCACGAGCGGGACTTCGCCCTCATCAAGGAGATCGGGGCCACCGCGGTGCGGATGGCGCACTACCAGCACGACCAGAAGGACTACGACCTCGCGGACGCCGCGGGATTGGTGGTGTGGGCGGAGATTCCCCTGGTGGACGCCATCACGGACTCGGCCGCGTTCACGGCGAGCACCCAGACCCAGTTGCGTGAGCTGATCCGGCAGAACTACAACCATCCGTCGATCGTCTTCTGGGGGATCGGCAACGAGCAGCGCAGCGACAACACCCCCACCAACAAGCTGCTTGACCAACTCGCCTCGCTCGTTGAGAGCGAGGACGCGGAGCGCATCAGCACCTATGCCAACAACCTCGGCAACGATGCCGGAGTGGCCGGCCACGCGGAGACGACGGCGTACAACAAGTACTTCGGCTGGTACGGAGGCTCCTACAACGATCTGGGAGGGTGGGCCGACAAGCTGCACGCCGCGTCGCCCGGCCGGACCTTCGCCGTCTCCGAGTTCGGTGCGGGGGCGAACCCCGCCCAGCACGCGCTCAACCCCTCCGCACCCAGCTCAGGAGGCTCGTTCCACCCGGAGGAGTATCAGGCCCTGCTGCACGAGGCGTCCTGGAAGCAGTTCGCCGCGCGCCCCTTCGTCTGGGGCTCGTTTGTCTGGAACATGTTCGACTTCGCCTCCGACGGGCGTAACGAGGGCAGCCGGCCCGGAATCAACGACAAGGGGCTGGTGACGCGCGACCGGGAGATCCGCAAGGACGCCTTCTACTGGTACAAGGCCAACTGGTCCGCCGCGCCGACTCTCTACATCACCAGCCGTCGCTGGACCTCGCGCACCGACGCCGCGACCGAGCTGAAGGTCTACTCGAACGCCTCGGAGGTCACCGCCGTGCTCAACGGCGCGTCGCTGGGCAAGCGGAGCAGCGCCGATCGCATTTTCAAGTGGACCGGCGTCAAGCTGCGTTCAGGAGCCAACACCGTCACCGTGACTGCCTCGATCGACGGTTCGACGCACACCGACACCGTCACCTGGAACCTGGATTCCGGTGTGTCGACCGACGGCTGACCGGCCCGACCGGCGCCTCGGGCCCGAAGGAGATCCGGAGCCGGCATGAGCCGGCCCATCACCGTCACCCATGCGCTCGGCGAACAGATCCTGGTCGCTTCCGGCGGAGCCGAGCTGCTGACCTATGTGTACTGCCGGGAGCTCGGACAGGGCTACTGGCGGGCTAAGCGCGGTGGGCCCGTTCTATGCGGAAGAACCACTCAAGTGAACTAGTGCGCAGTCAAGTTGGCCCACAAGACAAGTCCTGTTGGAGTTCTGTTCATTTCTGTGCGGACCGTTGACGGCCAATCCAACAGGTCTACACACTGTGCCGCACTGCCCCCCATGGAAAGAGTTCACCATGTACAGGAGCAAGCTCAGAAGTCCACGTCTCTTAGCCGCGTACGTGCTGGCGACCGCCCTGGCCGCTGTTGTCCTCCCCGCAGCTCCAGCCTCCGCAGCTCCAGCCTCCGCAGCTCCCGCCTCCGTGGCCGCGGTCACCACGTGGACGGTCGCGGGACCATCCGCCAATGCGCCGGTCTCCGCACAGGTGAGCCTCGAAAGCGACGGCGGGGGGCTGCGATTCGGGGTGTCCCGCCAGGGAACGGCCGTACTGAACCCCGCCCCGATCGGGGTCGAGACCACCGCCGCCGATCTGACGAAGGGCCTGTCCTTCACCGGGCGCAAGGACCGCACGGTCACCGAGTCCTACACGATGACAACCGGTAAGAAGCGCTCGCGGAAGACCGACTACACCGAGACGACCCTGTCCTTCACCGGCTCCGGCGGGGCACGGTTGGACGTCCTGGTCCGGGTGTCGAGCACCGGCGCCGCATACCGGTACGTCCTCCCCGGTTCCGGGAGCGTGACGGTCAAGCGGGAGGCGTCTTCCTGGGAGGTGCCGGCATCGGCGAAGGCCTGGCTGGTCCCGGCCCATCGCGAGGATCAGGGACAGTGGGTCAGTACGACCGCGGGCGGCGCTCCGGCCAACGACTACGCCGTACCCGCTCTGTTCCAGGTCGGTTCGAGTTACGCGCTGCTGGCCGAGACGGACATCGACGGCCGTTACGCCGGCAGCCGCCTGACCCACCGGGCGGGGTCCGGGACCTACAGCACCTCGATCACAAACGCTCCCGTCACCGCGGCGCTGCCGCTGGCCACGCCGTGGCGCACCGCCGCCGTCGGGGACCTGGCAAGCGTCACCGAATCCACGATCGTGGACGACCTCGCGCAGCCGTCCAAGGTGAGCGACACCTCGTGGATCAAGCCGGGCGCATCCGCCTGGTCCTGGCTGACCGAGCACTCAAGCCCTTCGGACCCCGCCCGCCAGCGCAAGTACATCGACTTCGCCCAGCACCACGGCTGGGGCTACGTACTGGTCGACGAGGGCTGGCAGTCCAGCTGGATGCCGGACCTCGTGAAGTACGCCGACGCCCGGGGCGTCAAGGTGATCGCCTGGTTCAACTCCTCCGGCCTCCAGACGGCCGAGCAGCGTGACAAGTGGCTGCCCCTCGTCAAGAGCTGGGGCGTGGCGGGAGTGAAGATCGACTTCAGCTACGAGTACACCCAGCCCACCCTCAAGTGGTACGACACCGTGCTCGCCCAGACCGCCCAGCTCAAGCTGCTGGTCAACTTCCACGGTTCTGCCACGGAGCGTGGCATGCAGCGGACCTGGCCGCATGTCATGACGGGTGAGGCGGTCTACGGCGCGGAACAGCAGAACAACCGGGCCGCCCGCAACACCGTGCTCCCGTTCACCCGCAACGTCATCTCCAGCATGGACTTCACACCCGTCGTCTTCAGCATGAGCAACCGGGACACCACCGACGCCCATGAGCTGGCGACCGCCGTGGTGTTCGAGTCGGGCTGGCAGCACTACGCGGACAACCCCGAGAGCTACCAGTCACGCCCAGAGGCGCTGCGCATCCTCGATCAGCTCCCGACGGCCTGGGACGAGACGCGGCTTCTCGCCGGCACCCCCGGCGAGGACGCCTACCTGGCTCGCCGGGCGGGCGCCAAGTGGTACGTCGGCGGCATCTCGTCCGAGGCCGCGAAGAAGTTCCAGACACCGCTCGGCTTCCTCGGCGACGGCCGGTGGCTCCTGGAGACCGTCCGCGACGGCTCCGGCCCGCTCGTACGCGAGACCAGCGTGGTCTCCCGCACGGACACCCTGTCCGTGGCGATGCAGCACAATGGCGGCTTCGCCTCGGTCCTGTGCCCCTACACGGAGGGGATGACGACCTGCGGCTCCTCCGATACCGACGGGGTGCTCAAGGGCCAGGAGTCCGGCCTGTGCGTCGACGTGCCGAACGGTACGCAGACCAACGGGACCGACGTCCGGCTCGCGGACTGCAACGGCGACAGCAACCAGCTCTGGACGCAGAACCCGGCCAAGCAGCTCCGCGTGTTTCCCGGCAAGTGCCTGGACGTCGACGGCGCGTCGACCGAGGACGGGACGGTGGTCCAGATCTGGGACTGCAACAACACCGGCGCCCAGCAGTGGACCGTGAAGGACGACGGCTCTGTGGTCAACCCGGCCTCCGCCAAGTGCCTGGAGGCTCGTGACCACGGGACCGCGTCCGGTACGGCACTCGTGATCCGTGGCTGCGACGGCGGAGCCCAGCAGAAGTGGGCACGCGGCGCCGCGACCGGAGCGCTGAAGGGCCAGGAGTCCGGGCGCTGCCTGGACGTACCCAACAACGAGACGGGCAACGGAACCCGGCCGGCACTGTGGGACTGCAACGGCGGCGCCAACCAGACCTGGGCCTCCACGGTTTCCAACCAGCTCAGGGTCTATCCCACCGAGTGCCTGGACGTCCGCGACGGGGCGAGCGCCGACGGAAGCGCCGTCGTCATCACGGACTGCACCAACGCGACGAGTCAGAGGTGGCGTGTCATGTCCAGCGGTTCGATCGTCAACGTGGCGTCCGGCACGTGCCTGGACGCGTACGACCGCGGCACGACGAACGGCACTCAGGTGATCATCTGGCCGTGCAGCGGAGCCGCCAACCAGAAGTGGAACCGCGGCTGACCTGTCCTATTGCCCCAGGAACAGGAACAGGAGTCCGTATCAACGGAGCGTCCAACGCCGCCACAACGGGGAGGGGGACCTGACGGTCAACGGCGAACTGATCGAGAAGGCCTCGGATGCCTTGATCGACATCAGGGAACACACCTCCGACATCACATTCGCCACCTCCTGACGAGCTCGTGCCAGGAAGCGGTGGGAGCGCACCACCGCCCACGAACTTGTCATCGCCCAGCCCACACTCTCGCGGGACAATCCTCAGGAGCCGTACATGTCCAACGAACGGCATGGTTTCAGACGACGCTTCGCGGCTTCGGTCGCATCCTTCACGCTGACCGTCGGCGGCCTGGCCGGCGCGGCCGCGGTGACCTCGGGAGTCACCGTCGGCGTGCAGGCCGCCACCGTGGCGGCCGCGCCGCAGGCCGCCGCGGTCGAGAACGGCCTCGCCCGGACCCCGCAGATGGGGTTCAACAACTGGAACACCACCGGCTGCGGATCGCAGTTCAACGAGGCGATGGTCAAGGGCATCGCTGACCTCTTCGTCTCCAAGGGCCTCAAGGCCGCCGGTTACACCTACGTCAACCTCGACGACTGCTGGGCGCTGCCCTCGCGGAACGCCGCCGGCAACCTGGTCGCCGACCCGGCGCGCTTCCCGAACGGCATCAAGGCCGTCGCGGACTACGTCCACTCCAAGGGCCTGAAGTTCGGCCTCTACTCCAGCGCGGGCACCAAGACCTGTGCGGACAACGGTTTCCCCGGCGGCCTCGGGCACGAGAAGCAGGACGCCGACCAGTGGGCCTCCTGGGGCGTGGACTACCTGAAGTACGACAACTGCAACAACACCGGCGCCGACGCCAAGACCCGGTACAAGACGATGGGTGACGCGCTGAAGGCCACCGGCCGTCCGATCCTCTACAGCATCTGCGAGTGGGGCTCCAACTCACCCTGGAACTGGGCACCGGACATCGGCAACTCCTGGCGCACCACCGGAGACATCAACGACACCTGGTCCAAGATGATCGAGATAGCCCACAAGAACCAGCCACGGGCGCAGTACGCCAAGCCCGGTGCCTGGAACGACCCGGACATGCTGGAGGTCGGCAACGGGGGCATGACCGACACGGAATACCGCACCCACTTCAGCCTCTGGTCACAGATGGCCGCGCCCCTGCTCATCGGGAGCGACATCCGCACCGCGAGCCCGGAGACGTTCACCATCCTGGAGAACACCGACGTCATCGCCGTCGACCAGGACCCGCTGGGCAAGCAGGGCTCCGTCGTCTCCTCCTCCGCCGGACACGTCGTGATGTCCAAGCAACTGGCCAACGGGGACCGGTCGGTCACGCTCACCAACGAGAACGGCTCCGCCGCCACGGTCAGCACCACGGCCGCCGCGGCCGGGCTGCCGGCAGCGTCCTCGTACAGACTCGCGAACCTGTGGACCAAGGCGGTGTCGTCCACGAGCGGCACGATCAGCGCGTCGGTGCCCGCGCACGGCACGGTCATGTACCGGGTCTCGGCCGGCACCGGCAGCAGCACCGGAACGACGCACCCCCTGATCAGCGCCTCGTCCAAGCGCTGCCTGGACGCGGAGGGCGCTGAGACGGCGCCGGGCACCAAGATCGAGATCTGGGACTGCAACGGGCGCCCCAACCAGGCCGTGACGCTCACCGCCGCCGGTGAGCTGCGGCTCTACAACGGCTCGCAGTGCCTTGACGCCTACGAGAAGGGGACCACCAGGGGCACGCCGGTGCAGCTGTGGACGTGCAACGGCGGAGCCAACCAGCAGTGGAAACTCAACGCGAACGGAACCATCACCGGCACGCAGTCGGGCCTGTGCCTCGATGTCACGGGTGGCGACAAGCCTGCGGGGAACGTCAACGGCGCCGCGCTGGAACTGTGGTCCTGCAACGGCGGGGCGAACCAGCAGTGGAGCCTGGGCTGATCTCCTCCGACCCGGCCTGAAACGGCCCCGGCCCGCGCGCGTTCAACGCGCGCGGGCCGGGGCACTGCCGTGTGGTCCGCCGGGACCATGCTTGAAGCCGCCCTCCGCAGCGGAGGGCGGCGAACAGTGTGGCCGGGCTCGTGATCACTTCAGCAGCGGCACCCGGACGGCAGGAACGCCATGGGCCGGCCTGCGTGGTTCAGTTCAGCTGAGCTTCCAGATCTGGTTGGTCCCGCCCGTGGCGGCCCACTGCTGGAGCGCCGCGCCGGGTGCGGTGGACTCCTTGGCCACGTCGGCCACCCAGCCGCTGCCGAGATTGACCAGCACGTAGGAGGTGTTGGTGGACGAGGTGTAGGAGCCCGCGGCCTGCAGGGCCCACTGCTGGTTGGTTCCGTCGTCACAGGTCCACACATCGAGGCGGGCGCCCTGTGCCGTGGACTTGCCGGGGACCTCCAGGCACTTGCCGCTGTCGGCACCGACCAGGGTGTAGACGTTTCCGCGCACTCTGTGCAGCGCCCATTGCTGGTTGGTGCCCCCCGTGGCGGGCCATTGGACGACCGCTGCTCCGTCGGCCGTGGCGGCGCCGCTCACGTCCATCAGGTGTCCGCTTGCGGCACTGGTGAGGCGGCGGGTCCCGGCGGGCGGACTGGACGTGCCCGTCCAGGTGCCGGCCCCGAGGTCGAGCGTCCAGGAGTTCTGCCAGCTGACGGTCACCGTGGTCCCGCTGATGGTCAGGGGCAACCACACGAGCGGGGAGGAGCCGAGATCGTCGGTGTTCCAGCGGTCGCCCGCGTAGATGAAGGTGGTGGCCGAAGTACCTTGCACCGGGATGATGTTGGCGGTCTGGGAGTCGTACGTCCTGGTGCCCGGGGGTGCGAAGGTGCGGAACGCGGTCCAGGGGCCGGAAAGCGAAGTGGCGGTCGCGTAGACGTTGTCGTTGGTCCTCCAGCCCGTCAGGTTGGAGGCGAGCAGGTAGTAGCGGCCGCCCGTCCTGACCATCGCGGGGGACTCGTAGTCGGGGAAGGTCCGGACCGTCTTCGTGACGGTGAGGTAGTCGCTGGAGAGCTTTTCGATGCGCAGGCCGTGCTCGGGGTCCCTGCGCATGAGGTACCCGGATCCGTCGGTGTCCTGGAAGACGCCGATGTCCTTGCTCTGGGCACCCAGCGGTCGGGAGCTTCCCCGGTAGTCGTAGGTGCCGCACGGGGTCTTTCCGGTGGCCACACCGACCTTCGCCTCGCCGTAGGACGGGCTGTCTATGTGCAGGTACATCACGTACGTGGCCGTGGAGGCGTTGTAGAGGACCTTGGGGCGCTCCACGACACGGCCGGGTCCGAGGTCGCCGCTGGACTGTCGGCTCAGTGCGGCCCCCTGGTAGGACCAGTGCGAAAGATCGGTGGACCGGTAGCAGTCGATGGACTGGAAGCTCGTGTCCGCCGAACTCTCGCCGGTCTTGTTCTCGCCGAAGGCATACCAGGCGGAGCCGGCCTTGACGATGCCGAGGCCGTGCATCTGGAGGGCGCGGCCGGAGGTGTCGGTCCAGGACTTTCCAGGTGTGAACGTACTGGCCGGGTCAGCGTGTGCGGATGGCACCGCCACGAGCACGAAAGCCAGGGCGGCGAGGAGCGAGAGGACGCCCGAGGACAGGCGCCGAACGGATATCAGGGTGCGTGCGAGCATGCCGTACCTCTGGGAATCGGGGTGTGATGTCACGTGAGGGGATGACGATGGTTCAAGCGGTGCGCTCCGGGGCCGGCCCGTCAGGGCAAGGCCCGTCCGCGTCCCGCGCGGTAGCCGTCAGGACCGCCGGCCCTGACGGCTACCGCGCGGGCGACTGCGCACCCTCCGGTACGCAGTCGTTACAGCACGGTCAGACTGTCGACGTTGGCGCCCTGGGACCCGTTGAGGACCGCGCGGACGGTGATGCCATCGCCCTTCGGGAGGTCCGCGGTGACGGAGGCCGTCGCCCAGTTGTCCCAGCCGCCGGTGGGCGGCATGGCCAAGGTGCCGGCCCTCTTGCCGTTGACATCGATGGACAGGGGGCGGTCATTGCCGCTCCCATTGGCGTAGCGGACGAGGAGCCGCTTCGTGCCGGCCGCTGCCGCGGTGACCGTCCACGCGATGGTGGAGCCGTCCGCGGACGTTCCGGTGAAGTCGGCGTAGCCGGTCCCGGTGTAGCCGGGGTGGCTGGTGTCGATGGAGAAGCTGCTGTCGAGGCGGGCGTTCTCGGCCTGGTAGACCGTGCCGCCGCCGACAGCGGGGTAGGAGCCACCGCTGGGCTCAACGGTGGCGGCGTTGCCGCCGTCCTGGACGACAGGTATGTCCGCCGTGACGATGCTGAGGATCTTCGCCTTCGCGTCCCATACGCTTCCCGCGCCCTTGTCGCTGAGGACAGCCGCGGCCTCGCTGGAGAAGGCGGGCAGTGTGGCACCGCCGTTGACCCGCATCCCGACGGGCGCCTCCAGGCCGTGAACGCGGATGACGTAGCGCCGCTTGTCCGGCGCCCCCTCGTACGTCCCCTTCGGGTGAGCGACGACGAGGCGCTTGGAGGCGTTGGCGTAGGTGAGGCGAGTGACGCTCGTCTTCTTGCCGGTCCGGTACGCCTCGGTCACCCCGTCGTCCTCGACGACCTCGAAGGCGCCGTCGGCGCCCGCGTAGACATCCATCTCAAGCTGCCGCTTGGTGAGGTAGGCGGTGCTCTGCGCGTAGGGGTACTTGGGCAGAATGGCACCCGCCTTGACGAACAGCGGTGTCTCTCCGGTGCGGGTGGTGTAGGGGAGGTCCGCGCTGTCGGATCCGGTGTGCTTGATGTCCGCCCAGAAGTTGTACCAGGTGGTTCCGGCCGGCAGCCAGATCTGCTGGATGCTTCCACCGTCGGAGGTGACAGGGGCGACGAGGAGCGAGGGACCCCACATGTACTGCAGGTCGTGGGTGTAGGCCTGCGGCCGGTCCTGGTAGTCGATCACCATGGCCCTGGCCATGGGCATGCCGGTGGCGTTGGCCTGATGGGCGAGTGTGTAGATGTACGGCATCAGGCTGTACCGCAGCTGACCGTACTTCGCGAAGTCCGCCCGCGCCTGGGTGCTCTGATCCAGCGGCCAGCGTGACGCCAGCTTGCCGCGGTCCTTGGTCGAGGCAGTGCCGTGCGGGCGCCAGATCGGGGAAAGGCTGGACCAGCCGGCGGGCCAGTTTCGGTAGAACGCGTCAGAGATCAGGCTGCCGTTGCCGAAGCCTCCGCCGTCGATGTTCGCGAAGGGGAAGCCGCCGAGACCGGCTGTCTGCATGCCCCGGATCTGGTTCCGCATCTCGTCGTAGGTCGAGCTGATGTCACCCGTCCAGTAGTGCCCGTAGCGCTGCTGGCCCGCGGTGGCACCACGACTCCAGGTCCAGGGGCGTTTGGCGGCCCCGACGTGGCCGGTCCTGTCGGGGTCCCAGCCCTCCTTGCCGACCGCCTTGTGCACGTCCAGGAAGTAGGCGTTGCGCCCTTCCGCCCAGCGGCGGCCATCGGCCGTCTTCGCCGTGTACGGGATCGCTCCGAGGTCGTCGACCTCATCGATCCACAAGGCGTCCCCCGGATACTTGAGCGCCGGGTTGAGCGCCTTGTCCCAGAAGACCTTCCACACCCAGGCGCGGGTGTCGGGGTTGCTCCAGTCGGGGACGGCGTTGTTCTCCTTCACGTCCTTGAGGTCAGCCGTCGCGAAGCTGTATCCGGGCGGTGGGCCGCCCTTCCATCCCGCCATCTCATTGGTGTTGTTCCGGTTGTAGTCCAGGGTCACGGTGACGCCGTTCTCGGCGGCCCACTTCTGGTAGCCGGCGGGGTCCGGCCAGCGGTCGTGGCTGAACTCGAACCACGAACCGGACCAGGAGCCCGAGCCCTCACGCCAGCGGTTGTCGTTGACCTGGTGGTCGAAGGGGAAGCCGGCGGCGCGGTGCTGGGTGATCTTCTCCCGCCACCAGTTCTGGTCGCTCACGTCGGCGAAGTTCTTGTCGGAGAGCTGAAGCCCGAACACGGATCGCTGAGGCAGCCGCGGGCGGCCGGTGAGCTGCGTGTAGCGGTCGAGGAGCTGGGCGAACCGCGGGCCGTTGATGAGGAAGTAGTCCAGTTGGGGGCTCACACTGCCGGCGTCGTGCCCGTCGGCGAAGAACCCGTAACCGCTCGACCCGCCGAAGTGGAAGGTCGTGTCGAACGTGGTGTTGAAGAAGACGCCGTATCCGTGGTCGGACAGGTAGAACGGCACGATGGCCGGTGCCTGGTTGTCGGGGTTCTTGGCCGACGCGTCCGCGTAGTTGTGGGAGACCGTGTCACCCGTGCGGTCGAGCCGGGGTGTGCGGCCGAGCATGCCGTGTCCGGCCTTGAGGAAGCGCTCACCGGAGGACGGCGGGACGAACGCCTCGGTGGCGATGGTGCTGTTCGCCCCGCTCCAGGAAATGCCGCGCGTGGCATCCTCCTTGACCAGCAGGGCTCCGGTGGCCAGCGAGTAGAACTCCAGCCGCAACGGCTTCTTGTGCAGGACGATGCGCAGTCCGTCGGCTGCGCCGGTGCGGAGTTCGAGGGTGTCGTTGGTGACGGTGAGCTTCAGGCTGCCGCCCAGAGAGCTGTGGCTCTCCGGCTGCACCATCTCGTAGCGGGTGTCGGAGAAGAACTCCTCCTTGGCGCGGGCGGCGCTCACCCTGACCATCTGGTCCCCGTAGGCCGTGAGCCGGAGCCGCTGTCCGGTCGCACTGGTGACGGTGACACGACGGCTGCCCTCGGTGGTGTGTCCGGCATAGTCGGAGAGCTGCTCTCCTTCGCCGGCTGCCGCGAGGGCCCGGTGGGGCAGGGAGGTGACGGCGCCTGCGGCGAGCGCGCCGGCAGCCGTTGCGAGCAGGGTCCGGCGCTTGATCTGGTCACGCTTCATCGCGTCTCCAATACGTGTATCGGCCATCGGCTTTGCGGCTTTGCGGCTTTGCGTACGCAGGGCCCGCGAGCGGGGCGTAGGTCCTCCGGGCCGGTGATGCGGTCGCGGGAAGCGGTTCTGGCGCGTGGGCCGTTGCCGAGGTACGCAGCCGTGCCGGTGAGGGGAGGAGCCCAGGCCGACGCGGTTCGAGGGCCCGCGTCGCGAAGTCGTTCGATCGCTGGTGAGGGTCGGAGGGTGTCGATGCCGGCGCCGGTGGTCGGTCAGCTCGCGGCGTGCGGCAACTGCTGTTGCGGAGAAGGTGTTTCACGGCGCGCCTTCACGAGGGTGGGGATGCGCTCCCGGGCATTGCGCACCTTCACGCAATGCAGGGGGCGGGCCGCCCGCATGATCTGTTCATGTACTTGAACATCGAACTGCAATGTGAATGGCTACAGGTGGTGACGGTAGGTCCAGAGTCATCCGAGGGTCAACCCCGCTGCATGCGAAAGGGTCCTCGATGACGCGGGGTGGAGATGGGCGCCTCCGTGTCCCGATGTGCCGTATATCCCCTTCGTGGCCGACCCTCATTGGCCCTCTGGCCTGCGAGTTGTCGGCAGGGGCTGGGTGTGTCGAACTGTTTCTTTATCTTGAGTCTTGACTCAAAAAACAACATCGCAGCACACTGATGGTGGTCCCTTCGATGTTGAGCCTTCCTGCTGCCTGCGATCGGGTGGCGTCACCGGCCCATCGGTGACGGACGATCGAGGTCATTGCACTCGCTCGGAGGAGTTCGCGGACCCCGTCCCGGTCAGGGCTCGCTCCTCCAGGTCCTGGTACCGGGCCCGGGTCATCGATCCGGACGCCGCTACTCGGCTCGCGGCCCACCCCATGAGGAAGCCCACCGGTACGGACACGAGGCCGGTTGCCTCCAACGGGAACCAAGCGAAGTCGGCCCCGGGCAGGATGGAGGTGGGCGAACGCGAGACGGCCGGACGTCGTGCGCCAGAGAGGCCGCGGACGAGAGGGTCAGCGCGGCCACCACGGTGAGGCTGGTCAGGAAGAACATGGAAACGGTGAGGGCAAGGGTCATGCCGCCTGCGGAGCCGTCGGCGGCCAGTTGTATGGCCAGAAGCGGAAGTGTCGCAAGACCCTTGGGATCGGCTGCGCGGATGGCATCGGCCCCGACGACCGCCGTCGCACCGAAGCCCAGGAGGACGGCCAGCCCACAGAAGAGGGCGACTGGTCCGATCGCGAATTCACCGTACGGCGCGCGGACTCACCCCGATCGGTGGCGTTGAGGCGCATCAGCGTGTGGGGCCGCGGGGCCGGGGCTGTTGAGCGCTGCCGCGTCGAGCGGCCGGTTCACGTTCCAGCCGAATGCGTTGGTTGATGACGTCCCCGAGGGGCAGGGTGCTGCCTCCGTCAGGCGCATGAGCGGTCATGTTGTCGTCGGGTCAACCCACGTACGGCCGGGGTCGACGTCGGCCCCATCATTGGGAGCGGCGGCAATAGTGTCAACACTTTTCGCCATGGCTGGCGCTAGTTTTCGGTTCTGGCTGCGCTCCGTCCTGAGCGGACGAGTGCGGCGTGCTGCCTGTCGGGGACGGTTCATGGTAAATCCGGCAAGCGTTGGGGCGGGAAGGGTGCTGCGGCCTCGTCGAGCAGGAGTGCGTCAACATCAGCGGAAGAAAATGTTGACACTCCATGAAGGCCCTCTTACGGTGTGCATCACCGCCGCTACTTCCGCCATCCCCTACGGCCCGGCGATGGCGACACGGGGCGGCATCGAGTCACTCCCCGGCTCATGGCCGCTGCCGCGAACCTCTCGGTGCCGGCCTGGTCCACTTCGGCCGACCGCCTTGGGTGCTGGGGAGTGCGGCGGCACACGTCGACGTCCCGGTCGGCAGCGGGACTTTGCGGACACGACCTAAGGCGACAGCTGTCGCATCGGTGCGAGGAGCGCGGTCTGCGCTGGGCTCGGTCGGACAAGTCACGTGCATTTGCCGGTAGTTCCACCGAGCTGGATGCCCGCAGGGCCTGGCGCCCGTGGGGGAGCTGCCGCAAGGGAATCAAGGAGGATTCCGCATGACCACCATGGACAAACCCGCAAGGCCCATCAGGACAGGCGAAGGCCCTTCCGGCGCCGCCAGTGAGTCGACCGGGTGGCGGACGGCCATTGCGTCCACGCTCGGCCTCACCGTTGGCCCCAGCGTTCTCACCGTCATGTCGTTCGGGGCGTTCATCGCCCCGCTCCACCGGGAGTTCGGCTGGGGCGTTTCCGACATCGGCCTGGCTGCTTCTCTCCTCGGCGTCACCGTCATGATCATCTCGCCTCTGCAGGGCTATCTGGTCGACCGGTTCGGCGGCCGCCGCCTGATCCTGTGGAGCTCACCGGTCTTTGGTCTCTCGCTGATGTCGATGTACTTCCTGCCCGACGACCTGTCCGTGTTCTACCTGGCCTGGGCCCTCATTCCTGTCTGCGGACTGGGTCTGTGGCCGGTGTCCTATCTCCGGCTCACAGCGGGGTGGTTCGAGCGCAAGCTCGGGTTCGCGCTGGGAATCGCCAACTCCGGCATCGGGGTCGGCACGGTTCTCGTCCCTGTTCTCACAGCGTGGCTGATCGGGGCGTTCGGCTGGCGGGCCGCCTTCGTCGGACTGGGGGGCGTCGCGCTCCTCGCCTTCCCGGTCGCGTTCTTCTTCATCACAGAACCGAGCCCACGCAGGACCGATGTCCAGACAGGCGGTGACACCCTGAAGATCTCCGCGAGAAGGAGGCCGTTCTGGCTCATCCTGGGCGCTTTCCTCCTGCTCGGGCTGGTCGGCTCCTCCATAACGGTCTATCAGATCCCCCTGCTGCTCGACGCCGGCGTCCCGGAAGGCATCGCCAACCTGGTGCCGGTCGCGCTCGGGCTTGCGCTCATCGTGGCCAGAGTCGCCACCGGCTGGCTCCTGGACCGCTTCAGTGCATCCGTGGTCATGTCCTTCAACCTTGCCGGCGGCCTGGTCTCGGTGCTGTTGTTCGCGGCGGGCCCCAACGTAGTGACCGGACTCATCGCTGCGGCCCTGGCCGGTCTGTTGATCGGCTCGGAGTTCGATGTCCTCAGCTACCTCGTTCCCCGGCATTTCGGACGAATGGCCTACGGCAAGATCTACGGGATCGCGTTCTCGGCCTTCCAGGTCGGTGGGGCGATCGCATCGTCCGCTGTGAGCGCGAGCCGGGACAGCTATGGCTCCTACACCCCGGCCATGTTCACGCTGGCCGTCGTGTGCGTGATCTGCGCCGGCTTCTTCATGTGCCTCGGCCCGTACAGGTACGACACGGTCCACAGGTGAGCCGGGTCGGAGGGCGGAAGGCCGGTAGAACCCGTGCCTCGGTGCGGGAGGACCGTCGCTGAGCTCGGGCTGTTCCGTAGCCGGTGGTGAGGCGGTTTCCCGTCGGGCGTGTCGGCGGGCCCCTGCCGGTCCGTGTGCTGGATCAGGTCGGGCCGCTTCCGCCGGAGGGTGGGGTACGTGAGAAATTGTGAGATGTGGGAGCGTGGGACATGTGAGTGACACGGAGACGCAGACGGTGAAGTACCAGGTTGACGGGCCAGAAGACGCGCCGGTCCTGGTGATCGGCCCCTCCCTCGGTACCACCTGGCACATGTGGGACCGGCAGATGGCCGAGCTCACCCAGCACTGGAGAGTCTTCCGCTTCGACCTCCCGGGCCACGGCGGCGCGCCCGCCCACCCCGCGGCCTCCGTCGGTGAGCTCGCCGGCCGGCTGCTCGCCACCCTCGACGGCCTCGGCGTCCAGCGCTTCGGATACGCGGGCTGCTCCATCGCCGGCGCGATCGGGGCCGAGCTCGCGCTGCGCCACCCGCACCGGGTCGCATCGCTGGCCCTGGTGGCCGCCTCCGCGCGGTTCGGCAGCGCCGACGAGTTCCGGCAGCGCGGGGTGATCGTCCGCACCAACGGGCTGGAGCCGATGGCCCGCGCGGCCCCGGAGCGGTGGTTCACCTCGGGGTTCGCCGCCGCGCAGCCGGCCATCGTCGAGTGGGCCGTCCAGATGGTCCGGACCACCGACCCCGGGTGCTACATAGCCGCCTGCGAGGCCCTCGCCGCCTTCGACATCCGCGGGGAGCTGGGCCGGATCGGTGTCCCCACGCTCGTCCTGGTCGGGGCCGAGGACCAGGTCACCGGGCCCGGCGACGCCCGCACCCTGGTCGCGGGGATACCCGACGCCCGGCTGGCCCTGGTCCCCGGCGCCTCGCACCTGGCCCCGGTCGAGCAGCCCGGAGCCGTCACCGATCTCCTGCTCACCCACTTCTCCACCGCCTGGCAGGACACCCAGGCGGCGATCCCCGCGCCCTCCTTCGCCCCCCGGCTCTCCGCCCCCGTACTGCCCGTCGCGGAGATCACCGCGGCCACCGCGCGGCCCGCGGACCCCTCGCAGGGGCGCACCGATCCGTACCCGCAGGGCATGCGGATCCGCCGCGAGGTGCTCGGTGACGCCCATGTGGACGGGGTCACGGCCGCCTCCGACGGCTTCACGGACGACTTCCAGGAGCTCGTCACCCGATACGCCTGGGGCGAGGTGTGGGGCCGGGAGGGGCTGGACCGGCGTACGCGCAGCACCGTCACGCTCACCGCGCTGGTCGCCTCCGGGCACCTGGAGAGCCTGGCCGCACACGTCAGCGCGGCCCTGCGCAACGGCCTCACCCCGGTCGAGATCCGGGAGGTCCTGCTGCAGACGGCCGTCTACTGCGGCATTCCGGCCGCGAGTGCCGCCTTCACGATCGCGCAGTCGGTGATTCAGGCAGAGACGACACCGCCCGCGTAGCAGGATGGGGCACATGAACGCTGTGAATCCCGAGCCGTTCGCGCTCACGCTGACCAAGAAGTCCCACTCCTGCATCCGCCTGGAGAAGGCCGGGCGCACGCTCGTCATCGACCCGGGCGGCTTCTCCGAGCAGGACGCCGCGATCGGCGCGGAGGCGGTCCTGGTCACGCACGAGCACCCCGACCACTTCAACGAGGAGCGGCTGCGGGCCGGTCTGGAGGCCAACCCGGCCGCCGAGATCTGGACCCTGCGCAGCGTGGCCGGGCAGCTGAGCGCGGCGTTCCCCGGGCGCGTCCACACCGTCGGGCACGGTGACACCTTCACCGCCGCCGGTTTCGACGTCCAGGTGCACGGCGAACTCCACGCGGTGATCCACCCGGACATCCCGCGGATCACCAACATCGGCTTCCTGGTCGACGGCTCGCTCTTCCACCCCGGTGACGCGCTCACGGTGCCCGACCGGCCGGTCGACACGCTGATGCTTCCCGTGATGGCACCGTGGAACAAGATCTCCGAGGTCATCGACTACGTCCGCGAGGTGAAGCCGCGCCGCGCCATCGACATCCACGACGCGCTGCTCACCGACCTCGCCCGCCCGATCTACGACTCCCAGATCGGCGGCCTCGGCGGTACTGACCACGGCCGGCTGGCACCGGGGGACTCGACGGAGGTGTGAGGGGCGGCGCCCCGGCGGCGGCCACGCGTATCGATGTCAGTGGGAGCCGCTAGGTTTGCGTACATGCGCATCGCCACCTGGAACGTCAATTCGATCACCGCCCGCCTGCCCCGGCTGCTCGCCTGGCTGGAGAGCACCGGCACGGACGTGCTGTGCGTCCAGGAGACCAAGTGCACCGCGGAGCAGTTCCCCGCGGAGGCGCTCCGCGAGCTCGGCTACGAATCCGCGGTCAACGCCACTGGCCGGTGGAACGGGGTGGCGATCGTCTCCCGGGCCGGACTGTCCGACGTCGTGACGGGGCTGCCCGACGGCCCCGCGTACGACGGCGTGCAAGAGCCCCGCGCGATCAGCGCGACCTGCGGACCGCTGCGCCTCTGGTCGGTGTACGTCCCCAACGGCCGCGAGGTCGAGCACGAGCACTACGCGTACAAGCTGCGCTGGTTCGAGGCACTGCGGACGGCGGTCGCCGCGGACGCCGCCGGAGCGCTGCCGTTCGCGGTGATCGGTGACTTCAACGTCGCCCCGGCCGACGAGGACGTCTGGGACCCGGCCCTCTTCGAAGGCGCCACCCACGTCACGCCCGCCGAGCGGGCCGCCCTCGCGGCGCTGCGCGAGGAGGGCCTCTCCGATGTCGTGCCGCGTCCCCTGAAGTACGACCGCCCCTACACCTTCTGGGACTACCGCGAGCTGCGCTTCCCGAAGAACAAGGGCATGCGGATCGACCTCGTCTACGGCAACGCCCCGTTCACCGCCGCTGTCAAGGACAGCTACGTGGACCGCGAGGAGCGCAAGGGCAAGGGGGCGTCCGACCACGCGCCGGTGGTTGTCGACCTCGACCTCTGAGCGGTGTGCGGGCTCAGCCGTCCGTCATGGGCGCCTGAGCCCGCACAGTCCCCATCGCGCGCCGATCAGCCGGGGCCCGGCGCCCCGCCCGGTACGGCTGCCGCCTCCGGCACCGGGCGGCAGGCCCATGCGGCTCCGGCGGTACCGAGCGCCAGGGCCATCAGCAGCGCGCTCACCCAGAGCGGCGCCCGGAAGCCGTACCCCGCACCGATCGCGAGCCCGCCGATCCAGGGGCCGAGCGCGCCGCCCACATTGAACGCCGCGGTGGCGAAGGACCCGGCCAGCGTCGGCGCACCGGGCGCCAGCCGGAACACGTGCGAGATCAGCGCGGTGCCGGTGCCGAACGCCAGCATCCCCTGGACGAGAACGAGGACCACCACCGTCGCGGGGCTGCCCGCCGTACACGCGAACAGGGCCCAGCCGAGGGCCAGCGCCACCAGGCCGGCCGCGGTCAGCGCGACGGGCCGGGAGTCGATGACCCGGCCGCAGACGGTGACCCCGATGAACGAGCCGGCCCCGAACAGGGCGAGCAGGACCGGCACCCACGCGGAGCCGAACCCGGTGACCCGCGTGACGATCGGTTCGAGGTACGAGAACGCGCAGAAGGTCGCGCCCTGGACGAGCGCGCTCGTCAGCAGCGTCAGCCGCAGCCCGCGCCCGGACAGGCTGCGCAATTCGGTGCGGGCGCTCGGCAGGGCGGACGGGGGCCGGCCCGCCGGAATCGCCGCCGCGATCACGGCGATCGCCGGCAGCGAGACGAGGGCGACGGCCCAGAACGCCGCCCGCCACCCCCACTGCCCGCCCAGCCACGCCCCGGCCGGCACCCCCGCTACACAGGCGACGGTGACGCCCCCGACCACCACGGAGGTGGCGCGGGCGCGGGCCTTGGGCCCGGCCAGGGCGACCGCGGTCACCAGGGCGACCGCCCAGAATCCGGCGTTCGCCAGCGCGCCGACGACCCGCGTCGCGAGCAGCAGACCGTAGCTGGAGGTGACCGCGCCGATGACATGGACGGCCGCGAAGACGCCGAGGAAGAACAACAGGGCGCGGCGGCGCGGCCAGTTACGCCCCAGCAGCGCCATCAGCGGCGCCCCGATCACGAGTCCGACGGCAAAGGCCGAGGTCAGGAGGGCTGCGGCGGGGATGGAGACGTGAAGCTCGGCGGAGATGCCCGAAAGCAGGCCGGACAGCATGAACTCGGAAGTGCCCTGCGCGAAGACGGCGAGCCCGAGCGCGTATACGGAAAATGGCATGAAGGAACCCCATGGACGGCTGATGGACAGAACCGGTCGGGGATGCGGGCCGCACCCGCTCGAATCGACGAGCGGCGACACGGCGGAACGGTCACTGCGATCGTGCCCATGACCCGGCACGCCGGCGGAGCCGTGAAACCGGGGGATCAGCGCCCCGGTGCGTAGGGCCTGTCGTCAGGCCGGGAAGCAACCCGCAACCGCATGGGTCCGGAATGGCAGCCGTATGCGGCCGGCGAAGACCCTCAGGTCCTGCCGGTCCGGAAGCCACCGTGGACCGGTGGCCGGCGTCTGTCGGACTCGGGGCTGCACATGAGGCGAACGTACCAGTGCGCGGCGGGCCGTCACCACCGCTTTCACCGGGCCGGACGCGGGACCGCCGAACGTGTCTGTGCGTGGCCGGGTGAAATCGCGGGGTACGTCAGGTGTTCAGCGCTCGAACGGCGGGCCGCGCGTCCTGTGGTGCGGACCCGGGCCGGGATGCGACCCTGAGCGGTATGAACATCCCTTTCTTGGACAACTGGCGTAAGCGTCACGACGGTACGCCGGAGACGGGGCTCGCCGCCGCTGTCGACGCCGATCCGGAAGGCGTGGCCCAGCTGCTCGCCGAATGTGACCTGCTCCGCGTCCGGGCGGGGGAGCGCGGGCTCGAACTCGACGACAGCCCGGTCTCGTTGGCGGCGCTGGATCAGCTTCCGCCGCGCTGGCGCGACGACCCGGAGGAGCTGCCCTGGCTGGGCAACGACGCGGGGCTCTACCTGGGCACGGTACTGGTGCGCAACGTTCCCGGCGCGCACTGGCACATCTGGCCGAGTGGTCAGCCCGTGGTGCGGCTCGCGTCCGGGCGTGAGATCGATGTGGTCGAGGCCGGTCTGGGCTGGGCGATGTCCGGCAGTCCTGAGCTGTCTCAGATCTACTCGGAGTCGGCCGAGGGCTGAGGGTCCCGGCGTCCGGACCGGGACGCTTCCCGAGACGTTCCGCGGCCCGGCTAGATAAAACGCCTTATGCCCCATTTACGCGTGTCGGGTGTGAAGTCCCTTGCCGGGATGGATAGTTTGCGCTGACCTCGACCAAGCGACAAGTGGGTAGGGCAGCGTATGGCCGTCGATCCGTTGATCGAGCTGCGTGACGTCAATAAGTTCTACGGAAAGTTGCACGTACTGCAGGACATCAATCTCACCGTCGGCCGCGGAGAGGTGGTGGTGGTCATCGGCCCCTCTGGCTCCGGCAAGTCAACGCTCTGCCGGACGATCAACCGGCTCGAAACGATCGAGTCGGGCCACATCACGCTCGACGGCAGACCCCTTCCAGAGGAAGGCAGGGGACTCGCCGAGCTGAGGGCCGAAGTCGGCATGGTCTTCCAGTCGTTCAACCTGTTCGCGCACAAGACCGTACTGGCGAACGTCTCGCTCGCCCAGCTCAAGGTCCGCAAGCGGAAGAAGGACGAGGCCGATCAGCGCTCCCGGGAACTCCTGGACCGGGTGGGGCTCGCCTCGCAGGCCGACAAGTTCCCGGCCCAGCTCTCCGGCGGCCAGCAGCAGCGGGTGGCCATCGCCCGCGCCCTCGCCATGGACCCCAAGGCGCTCCTCTTCGACGAGCCCACCTCGGCGCTCGACCCGGAGATGATCAACGAGGTGCTGGAAGTGATGCAGCAGCTCGCCCGGGAGGGCATGACGATGGTCGTCGTCACGCACGAGATGGGCTTCGCCCGGTCCGCCGCCAACCGGGTCGTCTTCATGTCCGACGGCCGCATCGTCGAGGACCGCGTCCCGGAGGACTTCTTCAACGCACCGGAGAGCGACCGCGCCAAGGACTTCCTGTCCAAGATCCTCAAGCACTGACGGGAGGCCCTGTGTTGCGTACGAGAAAACTACTGGCCGTCTGTGCCGTCCTGCTGCCGGCCCTCCTCGCCGCCGGCTGCGGCAAGGACGGCAGCCCGCCGGTGAAAGGGCCGAAGGCCGGGGCGCTGCCCGTGTACCGGGTCGACACCGGCTTCCGGCTGCCGGACTCCAGGACCTGGACGCAGGCGAAGAAGCGCGGCTACCTCCGGGTGGGCGCCAAGGAGGACCAGCCCTACCTGGGCGAGAAGGACCCCGCCACCGGCGTCTACTCCGGCTTCGACATCGAGATCGCCCGGATGATGTCGGCCTCGCTCGGCTTCGACCCGAAGACGATCCGGTTCAAGACGATCGCCTCCGCCAACCGCGAGACGGCACTGCAGAACGGGCAGATCGACTACTACGTCGGCACCTACACGATCAACGACATGCGCAAGAAGCTCGTCGGATTCGCCGGCCCCTACTACATGGCAGGACAGGGGCTGCTGGTCCGCACGGACGAGAACGACATCCACGGCCCGCAGGACCTGGCGGGCAAGACGGTCTGCTCCGCGGCGGGCTCGACCCCGTACCAGCGGATCGCCGCCGACTACCCGAAGGCCGACCTGGTCTCGTACGACACGTACTCCATCTGCGTCGACAACCTGCTGACCTACCAGGTCGACGTCGTCACCACCGACGACGCGATCCTGCTCGGCTTCGCCGCCAAGGCGCCCGACGAGATGAAGGTCGTCGGAAAGCCCTTCTCCGAGGAGCCGTACGGCATCGGCGTGCCGCGCAACGACAACGCCCTGCGGGCCGCGCTGAACGACGCGCTGGAGACCAACGAGAAGAACGGCAACTGGAAGAAGGCCTACGAGGCCACGCTCGGTCTCTCCGGGGCGCCCGCACCGAAGCCGCCGCCCATCGACCGCTACCCGGCGACCTGAGAGGACGACCAGAACCATGGACGTACTCACCGAGAACTTCTCGCTCTACGGCAAGGGCTTCCTCGGCACCCTCGAACTCACCGTCTACGCCTCGATCCTCGCGATGGTCCTCGGCTTCGTGATGGCCTCCTGCCGGGTGGCACCCGTCGGCTCGCTCCGGGTGATCGGAACGGTCTGGGTCGCCGTGCTCCGCAACACGCCGCTCACCCTGCTCTTCTTCGCCGTACTGCTCGGCCTGCCACGCTTCGGCCTGGTACTGCCGTTCAAGGTCTTCGCGGTCATCGCACTCGGCTGCTACACCTCCGCCTTCATCTGCGAGGTGCTGCGCTCCGGCATCAACACCGTGCCCACCGGCCAGGGCGAGGCCGCGCGCAGCCTCGGCATGACGTTCGGGCAGACCCTCGGCAACGTGGTGCTCCCGCAGGCGTTCCGCTCGGTCATTCCGCCGGTCGGCTCGACGCTCATCGCACTGGCCAAGAACTCCGCGATCGCCGGGGCGTTCAGCGTCACCGAACTGCTCGGCACCTACAAGACCCTCAACGAGCTGGGGTACAGCATCATCTGGACCTTCGTCTGGATCGCCGTCGGCTACCTGATCATCACGCTGTCCATCAGCGCGGTCTTCAACGTGATGGAGAAGCGCTGGGGAGTCGCCCGATGACCAGTCACTCCGCGCCCTCCGCTACCGTGCTCTACGACATCCCCGGACCGCTGACCCGCAGACGGCACCTCGTCTACGGAGTCGTCTCGACGGTCCTGATCCTCGCCCTCGTCGGCTGGGTCATCTACCTGCTCTTCGACACCGACCAGTTCACCAGCGCCAAATGGACACCCTTCGAGTACAAGGGCATCCAGGAACTGCTGCTGCACGGCCTCGGCAACACCCTCAAGGCGTTCGCGTACGCCGCGGTGCTCTCCCTGGCCCTCGGGGCCGTCCTGGCCGTCGGGCGGCTCTCCGACCACCGGCCGGTGCGCTGGGTGGCCACCGTCCTCGTCGAGTTCTTCCGTGCCATGCCCGTACTGGTGATGATCTTCTTCATCTTCGTCGCGCTGAAGGTACAGCCGCTGCCCGCGCTGGTCGCCGGGCTGACCCTGTACAACGGCTCGGTACTCGCCGAGGTGTTCCGCTCCGGCATCAACTCGGTGGAACGCGGCCAGCACGAGGCGGCGTTCGCGCTGGGCATGCGCAAGACGCAGGTCACGACCTTCGTGCTGGCCCCGCAGGCGGTGCGCGCGATGCTGCCCACCATCATCAGCCAGCTGGTGGTCGCGCTGAAGGACACCTCGCTCGGCTATCTGATCACTTACGAGGAATTCCTGCATGCCGGGAAGCTCATCGCCTCCAACCTCGACTACGATCTTCCCTTCATCCCCGTGGTGATGGTGATCTCGCCGATCTACATCGGGATGTGCATGCTGCTCTCCTGGTTCGCGACCTGGGTGGCGAAGCGGCAGCGGCGCAATCCGAGGACGGAGGCGGTGGATGTCGCACCCGCCCAACCAGGAACGCTCCAGCCGGGAGCGCGGTAGCCGGGAACTGCCGTGAGGCGGTGCCCGGGAGCGGTGCCCGCCCGGTAGCAGCCGGTGATCACTTCTCGTGCAACGGCACGGACCGCATGACGGTCCGGACCGGCGAGGGGAAGGTCAGCTGTGAGCCGGCCGGGCTGTGCTCGGTGCGCAACGGGCCGACGGTGTCGGCCATCGGGGCGCGTCGGTGACCGGCCGGGTCGCCGTGGGAGCCGGAGAACCACTCCGGGCCCACGGGGAACGGCCGGCCCGGCGTCCGCCGCGACCCTCCCGGCGGCCTGCGGCACCTCGGCGCGCACCGCCGCGAGGACGCCCGCCCGCGTCCGGTATCGTCCCCCCTTCGATCCCGACGACCACCCCCTCGCCCCGCCGCGCCGCGGGCCGGCACCGGCGAGCAGGTCGTGGAGACCCTCGGAGAGTGGGAGACATCGGTGCGCGGAGCAGACGGCAACACCACCCCGTCCCGGACGGACCGGGCCCGCCCGGCGCGCCGGTGACGGCCGCGGACGCGACCACCGGGGCCGCCACCCAGGAGCACGAGCAGCCGGGATCCCGCTCGGTGCTGCGCAGCGGCGCCCTCATGGCCGCCGGCTCCGTCGTCTCGCGGGCCACCGGATTCATACGCTCGGCGGTCGTCGTCGCCGCGCTCGGCACCGGACTGCGGGCCGACGGCTACACGGTCGCCAACACCCTGCCCAACATCCTGTACATGCTGCTGATCGGCGGCGCCCTGAACGCCGTCTTCGTCCCCGAACTCGTCCGCGTCGCCAGGGAACACACCGACGGCGGGGCCGCCTACACCGACCGGCTCCTCACCCTCTGCACCGCCGGACTCCTCGCCCTCACCGCACTCGCCGTCGTCGGCGCCCCGCTGATCATCTCCCTGTACGCGCCCACCTACGACGGCGACCAGGCCGAACTCACCATTGCCCTGGCCCGGTACTGCCTGCCCCAGATCCTCTTCTACGGGCTCTTCACCCTCCTGGGACAGGTGCTCAACGCCCGCAACAGGTTCGGGGCGATGATGTGGACCCCGGTCCTCAACAACGTCGTGATCATCGCCGTGTTCGGGCTCTACCTCTGGACCGCGGCCGACTCGGACGGCAGCCTCACCTCCGCGCAGGCCCAACTGCTCGGCTGGGGGACCACGGCCGGGATCGCCGTACAGACCCTGGCCCTCGTACCCGCCCTGCGCGCCGCGAAGTTCCGCTGGCGGCCGAGGTTCGACTGGCGCGGCAGCGGTCTCACCCGGCCGCTGCGCGCGGCCGGCTGGCTCGTCATGCTGGTGCTGACCAACCAGGCCGCCTACTGGGTGGTGACCCGGCTCTCCACCGCTACCGGCCAGCACGCCGTCGACCAGGGCGTGGCCGGCGGCGCGGGGTACACCGCGTACAGCTACGCCTTCCAGCTGTGGGTGGTGCCGCAGGGCATCGTGACCGTCAGCCTCGTCACGGCGCTGATGCCGAGGATGAGCCGGGCGGCGGCCGAGGGCGATCTGGCCGGGGTGCGGCGGGACGTCTCGTACGCGCTGCGGACCTCGGCCGCCGTGGTGATTCCGGCCGCCGCCGCGCTGCTCGCGCTCGCGCCGTGGGTGATGGGGGCGGTGTTCGGCTACGGGCAGACGGGCCCGGCCGACATCACCGTGATGGCGGGCATGATGGCGGCCTTCGCACCGGGGCTCATCGCCTACTCCGGGCAGTACGTGCTCTCCCGCGGCTTCTACGCGATGAGCGACACCCGCACCCCGTTCCTCCTGAACCTGGTTATCGCGGCGCTCAACGCCGGCCTCGCGGTCGCCGCCTACCTGCTGCTCCCCGCGCGCTGGGCGGTCACCGGGATGGCCGGGGCGTACTCCGTCGCGCTGTTCGCCGGTTTCGCCGTCACGGCGTACGTACTGCACCGCAGGGTCTCCGGGAGCGGCGCGGAGCGGCCCTCGCTGTCGCGCTCGCCCGGAGTGCGGGCGCATGCGCGGCTGGTGGCCGCCTGCGTGCCGGGGGGGCTGCTGGCGTACGCGGCGGCCCGCGCCGTGGACACGGCAGGGTCGGGGCTCGGGGACTTCGGCGCGGCGGGCACCGGGATGGCGGTCCTCCTCCTGGTGGTGGCGCTGCTGGCGCGTCCGCTGCGGCTGACCGAGGTCAGCACCGCGCTGGCAGCCGTCCGGGGACGGCTGCGCCGGGGCTGAGCCCCGCCACCGGGCCCGTCCGCGCGGGCGCGGCCAGGTGCAGGGCCGGGACTACGGGCTACTCCAGGCGGTTGAAGCGGTGACCGGCCCACAGCAGAGCTCCCGCACCGCAGACGAGGAGCAGGACGGCTTCGAGCAGGAGAGAGGGTTGCCGGCCGGCCCAGTCGATTCCGCCGACGGCCGCCCGGCCCGGTGCCCGCAGGGCGATGCAGCGGCGCAGCAGGTCCACTCCGTAGGCCAGCGGGTTGGCGGCGGCCAGGGTGTGGGCCCAGGAGGGCAGGGACTGGAGTGGGAAGAATCCGCCGGAGAGGAACAGGAGCGGCGTCATCACCACGCCGAGCAGCGTGTGGAACGTCTCGGCCCTGCGGAGGCTCACCGCCAGGGCCAGGGCGAACGAGGTGATGGCGAACGAGATCAGGATCATCCCGCTGAGCAGCAGCACCAACAGGAGCGGGTCGTAGGGCAGGCCGACCAGACCGGCCAGCCCGAGCAGTACGGCGCCCTGGACCGTGGCGACCAGCGTCCCGCCGGCACAGTTGCCCAGGAGCAGCGTCGAGCGGCGGACCGGGGCCATCAGGAGTTCGCGGAGGTAGCCGCTCTGGCGGTCCATGATCAGACGGATGCCGACCATGATGGCCGGTGTCTGCACCGTCATCATCAGCATGCCGGGGAAGAGGTAGGTCTGGTAGCCGACGCCCAGGGACGTGGTGGGGATGAGGGTGTTCAGCCCGCCTCCGAGGACCAGGAGGTACAGCACCGGGTGGAGCAGCATCAGCGCGACGTGGGCGCGCTGGCCGGTCAGGCGGAGCAGATCGCGGTAGACCAGGCCGTGGACCGCGCGGAGTTCGTGCCGAGGGCGGCTCACCCGTTCGCTGCCCGGGGCGCTCGTGGAGGGGCGCAGTGGGAGCGTGGTCATTGGCCGCCGCCGGACTCTGCCGCCGCTTCGGACGGGCCGGCGGCGGATGACTGGCCGGGGCGCGTGGTGTGGATGCTGCGGCCGGTGTGGTGGAAGAAGACGTCGTCGAGCGTGGGCGGGGTCGCCGACGCGGCGTGTACGGCGATGCCGTGGCCTGCCAACTCCGCGCACAGGCGGGGAATCCAGGAGCTGCCCTTGGGGACCCGGAGGCAGACGCCGTTCGCGTCCACCGTGACGGAGTGTCCCGGCGGCGCGCTCCGGCGGACGATCCGGTGTGCCGTGGCGTCCTCGCTGGTGCGCAGCACGACCCGGTCGTCCCCGATCGCGACCTTCAGAGCGAGCGGAGAGCCCTGCGCCACCAGCTCGCCGTGGTCGATGATGGCGATGCGGTCGCAGTTCTCCGCCTCTTCGAGGTAGTGCGTGGTGACGAAGAGCGTGCTGCCGTGCTGTTCGCGCAGGGCGAGCAGATGCTCCCAGATCCGCGCACGGGCGTGCGGGTCGAGGCCGGTGGTCGGCTCGTCCAGGAACAGCACGGCGGGTGCGTGCAGCAGCTGACGGGCGATCTCCAGTCGGCGCCGCATACCGCCGGACAAGGTGCTCACGGGGGAGCGGAGCCGGTCGGTCAGCCCGGCCGTCGCGAGTACCTCCGCGGCGCGGCGGCGCGCTACGTCCCGTCTCAGTCCGTAGAGGCGTGCGTGGATGCGCAGGTTCTGCTCGGCCGTCAGGTCGGGGTCCAGAGCGCTGTGCTGGAACAGCATGCCGACCTGGCGCCGCAGTTGGTGGGCCTGGGTGCGCACATCGGCTCCGGCGACGGTGGCGTCACCGGCGGTGGGACGGGTCAGGGCGCACAGCATGGCGATCGTGGTGGACTTCCCGGCGCCGTTGGGGCCGAGAAAGGCGAAGGTCTCCCCTTCCTCCACGTCCAGGTCCAGTTCGCGCACGGCGTGGGTGGTGGTGCCGTCCGGGCCGGGGTAGCTCTTGGCCAGACCCCGCGTCCTGATCGCGTACACGGGCCCGGGACCCGGTACGGGAACGGGGCGGGTGACTTCCGGACCGGTGCGGGTGGTTGTCATCAGGGCTGCTCGGGAGAGATCGTCATCACCGGCGTGAAGCTGCATGTGGTCCGGTCCTCCTCTTGGGATTTTCGTCTCGACCCCCGCGAACCCGGCATGATCCAGACGCTGATCCGGCCGGCGGCTGTCCCGGGACAGCCGCCGGCCGGGTGGTGCTACCACGCCTAGGCGCAGCTGATGCCGATACACACCGTGTTCAGCACGGTCAGCAGACCGACGCACTCACACGTCCCGGAGAACGACGCTCCGTCGACGCCGACCGGGTCCGTCTCGGGAAGGGCGTGGAGGTGCGCCAGCAGTTCGAGGTCCTGGATGTCCATGGGATTCTCCTTCTTCTCTGAGGGGTGGGCGGCAGGGTTCCTGCCGCTCAGTCCGGCAACTGGACCATCCAGTGCCGGAGGTCTGTGTGGTGGATCCGCAGGAGGAAGGCCAGGGTCCCGGCGGACCCGTCGCTCCAGCTGGTCGAGACGTCCCCGTACTCGTTGGGGAAGACCATGTGCCCCTGGCGGCGGGCTCCCTCCGCGGCGATGAGGCGGGCCAGCTCCTCGGCCTGCGCGCGGTAGTCGGGGTCGCCCGTGGCGAGGGCCATGTCGAGCAGGAAGTCACCGTTGCCCGCCAGCCCGTGGCACTGGCTGAGAGGCGCGCGGGAGGCGCGTTCCATCACGGACCGCGCGCCGCGCCGGGCGAGGTCACCGAACCTCTGGTCCCCGGTGACCTGCCACAGGCGGACGAGGAAGGTACCGATGCCCGCCGCTCCGTGGCACCAGTACGGTGCCGTGGGCACGTCCTCGGCCTGGGCGGGCCACTGGGCCGCCCGGCCGACAAGGACGGCGTTGGCCGCCAGCTGCTCGCCGACCTCCACGGCCAGGTCCAGGTGCTCGGGGCGCCGCGAGACGAGTGCGGCGGAGAGCAGGAAGCAGCCGATGCCGGCCGAGCCGTGGGCGAAGCCCAGATATCGCTTGCCGCCCTCTCCGGAGAGGGCCTCCGCAGGGATCGCCCAGCTCACCCCGGACGGCTCGCGCCGTGCCGCGCGGACCAGCCGGTCGGCCGCGTCGACGGCCAGTTCGGCGAAGCGCGGGTCCCCGCTGCGGTGCCAGAAGTGGAGGGCGGCCATGCCGCTGCCCGCGGTGCCGTGGGTGATGTCGTGGTGGAGTGTCGATTCCTGCGGAGCCAGCGCCAGTGCCAGCGCGTGGTCTACGAGTGCCCGGTCGTCAATGGCACGCCCCGCGTCGTACAGCGCCCAGGCGGTGCCGCGGCCGCCGAAGTGCAGGCCGGGGCGGGTGGAGCGGGTGTCGGTGCGGTCCGCGATCCAGTGGCCCGCGGTGGCGAGCAGCGCGGGGACGCGGGGGTCCTTGACGTGTTCGCAGTACCGGGTCAGGACGGCCAGGACACCGGCCGCGCCCTGCTGAACGGTGCAGGGGTCGGTCTCTCCGGCCTTGGTGGAGACCGGCCAGAGCCGCCGGTCGTCCACCGGGGTCATCGAGTCCACCAGGTGGTCCACGATCCCGGTCACCGTGTCCTGCGGGGAGCCCGTCCAGGTGGTGGGCGCGGTACGGATCGTGCGGGCCGCCGCGTGGGGCCCGGGGAGGGCCGGGGCGCCGGCCTGCTGGAGCGCCTCACGTGCCAGGGCGGGATCCCAGCGTTCGGCGGGCACGTCCCGCATCAGGCCGAGAACCATGTCCACCAGCACGTCGGGCAGTTGGAGGGATTCGGCGCAGGCGGTCAGCCATCCGGCGAGTCGTTCCTGGTCGGACCTGGCGGCAGGCTCCTCGGGCAGCAGGTTCGGGACCTTCCCGGCCAGGACGAAGCAGATGGTGGCGCCGAGGCTGTAGTAGTCGGCCGTCGTGGCGACGGGCGCGTCGGCCAGACGTTCGGGGGCGCTGAAGCCGGGGGTCCCGACCCGGGTGGGCAGCGCGGAGCCGTCCGCGACGACGGCGAGTTCGAGGTCGATCAGGCGCAACTCGCCGTCGGGCCGGACCATGACGTTGCCCGGGGTGAAGTCCCGCAGGACGCAGCCGTGGGCGTGCGCCGCTTCGACCAGGTCCACCAGCCGTGCCACCTGGGCCAGGGCGTCGACGCGGTAGCGCTCGCTCCCGGCATCACGGAAGTGCTCGGCGACCCAGACCCGCAGGGGGACGCCCGGGACTTCGCTCTGGGCCAGGAACAGATGGCGGCCGTGCTCGAAGAGCGCCAGGGACTCCGGTGCCAGCCCGGTGCCGGAGAGCTTCTCCAGCGCGCGGGCCTCGGCGCGCAGCCAGTCGCGGACGTCGCGGCCGGAGGCGTCGGCCTCCACGTGCGGCCGGGTCTCCTTGATCACCACGGGGGATCCGGTGGTGACATCGGTTCCCCGGTAGACGCCGCCCTTGTTGGTCTGCCGGATCGCCTCACGTACCGCGAAACGGCCGCCGAGCAGCACCGGTTCGCCCGCCGCTTCCGCCGTGCGCGGCGGTTCGGGCACCGAGGCGGGGAACGGGCAGGCCGCCCAGGAGGGCGGAGCGTAATGGCCGGTGCGCTCGTCCTCCACGGGGTTCCCGTCGGGGTCCTCGATGCACCAGACCAGCAGCCCCGCCTCCGACAGCCGCTGCCGGCCGGCGAAGGCGCCGTACCGGTAGTGCACCAGGCTGTCCGCGGCGTACGGCCGGTCCGACAGGATGCGCGGCCCGGTCAGCCCGGCCGTGACCCGGTGCAACTCCTGGGCGAGCCGGGTCGCGTCACCGTCGGAGCGCGGGTAGACGGTGATGAACTTTCCCGAGCTTCCGCGCGGCGTGGAACGGGAGTTGAGCGCACTCACCTGGTCGAGCGACCGGGCGAACTTGAACGCCGACTCGTCGCGCAACAGCACGTCCAGGGACTTCGCGAGGACGGCGGGCGCGGAGGCCACCGTCGCCGACACGTGGAGCTTCCAGCCCTGGGCGCGTCGGCTCCCCGACCACGGCACGACACGGCACCACATCTCGTCCGTATCGGCCGTCCAGCGTGCCATCGTGTCCGTCGCGTGCAGCGCTTCGCGGAGAAGGCTTGTCAGCCCGACCTCAGTTGCGTGGCTCGTCATCACTCTCCCTCTCGACGGTGGGAACCGCTGACTGGAATGTGCCCACGTCACATGAGCTGCAACTCGCTGGCCTGCGGATTCACTTGACCGAGCGAGCGCGCGGTGTGCGTTTCGACGGGAGGGCGCCGCTCGGCGCGGAACAGCGCACTGACTCCAGCGCCGAGTGCGACACGAGTGCGCGGTACGGCACCAGCGGGGAGGCCGCCCGCGCCACCCGCGCCGGCACGCGGTCGCCGGGCGGACCGAGGGCGGCCATGGTGTGGCGATGGCGGGGTGATGAGGCCGACGACAGGACCTAGCACGCCCGGCGCCTGCCGCGTACGCCGTCAGTCACGGGCGGGCATGTCGGCGGGCATTCGGCCTCAAGTTCGAGGCGGTCCTGACGGGGCGGCCGGGGCGGCGCTACCCTGCGCGGACGATCCTGCACTGGAGGTGCGCATGCGACGTTCCGTCGCGCGGAATGTGTCGTTGTTAGGTGTTCTGGCCGCGGTGGTGTCGGTCGGGGCGGCCGCCCCGACCTCATCCGCGCCACCGGTCGCGCCGACGGCCAAGTCCCCCGTCGCGGTCGGGTACGGGGGAGCGGTCTCCAGCGTCGACGCCGACGCGACCGCCGCCGGTATCGAGGTGCTCCGCAAGGGCGGCAACGCGGTGGACGCGGCGGTGGCGACCGCGGCGGCGCTCGGGGTGACCGAGCCCTACTCGGCGGGTCTTGGCGGTGGCGGCTACTTCGTCCGCTACGACGCCAGGACCCGGACCGTGCAGACCATCGACGGCCGGGAGACCGCACCGCGCAGCGCGGACTCCTCGCTGTTCCTGGAGAACGGGAAGCCGCTCGCCTTCGACGACGCCGTCACCAGTGGACTCGGCGTCGGCACGCCCGGCACCCCGGCCACCTGGGAGACCGCACTCGACACCTGGGGCAGCAAGTCGCTCCGGCAGGTGCTGAAGCCGGCCGAGCGCCTCGCCCGGGACGGCTTCGTCGTGGACAGCACGTTCCGGTCCCAGACGGAGGGCAATCAGGCCAGGTTCGCGGACTTCCCGGCAACCCGGAAGCTCTTCCTGCCGGGTGGTCGACTGCCGGTCGTCGGATCGGTGTTCAAGAACCCCGACCTGGCCCGCACCTATGACGAGGTCGGCCGCAAGGGGCTCGACGAGATCTACCGGGGCAAGCTGGCCGACGACGTCGTGCGGACGGTACGCAATCCGCCCGTCGACCCCAGCTCGTCCCGGGTGGTGCGGCCGGGCGATCTGACCACCAAGGACCTGCGCTCCTACCGGGCGCTGCGCCAGGCCCCGACGAAGACCGGCTACCGGGGGCTCGACGTGTACGGCATGGCGCCGTCCTCCTCCGGTGGTACGACGGTGGGCGAGGCGCTGAACATCCTTGAGCCGACCGACCTCTCGAAGGCCAGCGAGACGCAGTACCTGCACCGCTACATCGAGGCGAGCCGGATCGCGTTCGCCGACCGGGGCCGCTGGGTCGGCGACCCGAAGTTCGAGGACGTCCCGACGAAGGAGCTGCTCAGCCAGCGGTTCGCCGACTCGCGGGAGTGCCTGATCAAGGACGACGCGGTGCTGACCAGCCCGCTCGCGCCGGGTGACCCCCGCCATCCGGCCGACTGCGCCACGGGCGGTAAGGCCGCGCCGACGACGTACGAGGGGGAGAACACCACTCACCTGACGACCGCCGACAAGTGGGGCAACGTCGTCGCGTACACCCTGACGATCGAGCAGACCGGCGGCAGCGGCATGACGGTGCCGGGGCGCGGGTTCCTGCTCAACAACGAGCTGACGGACTTCTCGTTCGCGCCCGCAGACCTGGCCGTCCACGACCCGAACCTGCCGGGTCCGGGCAAGCGGCCCCGGTCGTCGATCTCCCCGACCATCGTGCTCAAGCACGGACAGCCCGTACTGGCCCTGGGCTCGCCGGGCGGCGCCACGATCATCACGACCGTGCTGCAGTCGCTGATCGGCAAGGTCGACCGGGGGCTTCCGCTGGTGGACGCCATCGCGGCGCCCCGCGCCAGTCAGCGCAACGCCGCGAAGACGGAGCTCGAACCGGGGCTGTGGAACAGTCCGGTGCGGGCGCGGCTCGAAGCGCTCGGGCACGTCTTCACGCCGAATCCGGAGATCGGGGCGGCGACGGGTGTGCAGCGGCTGCCGGACGGGCGGTGGCTCGCGGCTGCGGAGACGGAGCGCCGGGGCGGCGGTTCCGCGATGGTGGTGAGGCCCGCCGGGCGGCGATGACGGGCCGTCAATAACCATACGCAGGGGGCCGGCCGACCGCGGGAGAGCCGCGGCGGCCGGCCTCGGGGGTCTTGACGCGAACATGACCGGAGGAGCATCTTGGCATCTCGGTAAGGAAACTTTCCTAACAGAAGGGCACCCCCACCATGCGTATGCAAGCGCTTGCCCTCGCCGCAGCCTCCGGCGCCGCACTCCTCGCGGCCGGATCGCTGACACCGGCCGCCTCCGGCGGCTCCCTCACCCCCTCCGCCGCACCCGCGGCAGCGCGACAGGCGCACCCGGGCACGGTGCGCCTGTCGCCCGTCGCCCAAACCGCCCGGCTGTCCCACGACGGCCCTTCCGGCTCCACCGCGGACGGCTCCACCGCGGACGGCGCCTCTCCGGCCGGGGAGAAGCCGTCCGCCGGTATCAAGGAGGGCTCCGTCAGCGCGGCCGATCTGCTGGCCAAGGTCTCGTCCTGTTCGCAGATCTCGAACGGCAAGTACCGCACGGACGAGGAGACTTCGGCCACGGTGCCGGTCTGCGGCGCGAACGGCGCGGTGTTCTGGAAGGCCGATATGGACATCGACTGCGACGGGCAGGTGACCACGGCCTGTAATGAGGACACCGACCCCTGGTTCCAGGACGACACCGCGTTCCACACCTCCGGTGACAAGCCGCTGAGCGCAGAGAAGCTGCCGTACGTCGTCGTGCCGAGCAGCAGTTCCATCTGGAACTACAGCAGTGCCGGGATCAAGGGCGGTGGCGTCGTCGCCGTCATCTACGACGGCAAGGTGGAGTACGCCGTCGTCGGTGACACCGGCCCCGACAAGATCATCGGTGAGGCTTCTTACGCCACGGCGAAGGCCCTCGGAATCGACCCCGATCCGGAGACCGGCGGCGCCGAGTCCGGTGTCACGTACATCCTGTTCAAGAACTCGAAGGCGTCACCGATCGAGAGCCATGACGCCGCCGTGAGTGCCGGGGACGCGCTCGCGAAGGAGTTCCTGCAGAACAACTAGAGCACCGTCCGGCGGCCCTCCCTCGGTGGCCGTCACGGCGCGGTCAGGATCCTGGGGCCGTCGTCCGTGATCGCCACCGTGTGCTCGGCGTGGGCGGCCCTGCTGCCGTCGGACGTGTGCAGCGTCCAGCCGTCCGGGTCGGTGCGGAAGGTGTCCAGGCCGCCGCCGAGCAGCATCGGTTCGATGGCCAGCACCATGCCGTGCCGCAACGGCATCCCGCGGCCCGGTCGTCCCTCGTTGGGGACGCCCGGGTCCTCGTGTATGGACCGGCCCACGCCGTGACCGCCGAACCCCTCCAGGATGCCGTAGCCGGCCGTGCGGCAGACCTGGCCGATCGCGTGCGAGATGTCCCCGATCCGGTTGCCGACGACGGCCGCCGCGATGCCCGTGTTCAGAGCCGCGAACGCCGTCTCGATCAGCCGGGTGTCCGCGGGCCGGGCGCGGCCGACGGTGAAGCTGATCGCCGAGTCCCCGACCCAGCCGTCGAGCGTCGCGCCCGCGTCGACGCTCAGCAGGTCGCCGTCGCGCAGCCGCAGGTCCGTCGGGATTCCGTGCACGACCGCGTCGTTGACGGATGTGCAGATCACGCCGGGGAACGGGACCGGGGCGAAGTCCGGCCGGTAGTTCAGGAAGGGGGATCCGGCGCCCGCCCCGCGCAGGACGTCGCGGGCCACCTCGTCGAGTTCACGCAGCGAGACGCCGGGTGCCGCCGCGTCCCGGGCGGCTGCGAGCACCTGCGCCACGACCCGGCCGGCCTCACGCATGGCTTCGATGGACGTGTCTGTCTTGAGTTGCACCATGCCAATTACTATACCGGTTCGGGCGGTATTAGAATGACGGCATGGTACGAACACCCCTGACCCCGGAAGAGCACCTGCGCGGCGAGCGGCTCGGCCGTCTGATCCGCGAGGCGCGCGGCCGCCGCAGCATGGTCGACATCGCCCGCAGCGCCGGAATCTCGGCCGAGACGCTCCGGAAGATCGAGACCGGCCGCGCCCCCACCCCCGCCTTCTTCACCGTCGCGGCGCTGGCCGGTGTGCTCGGCCTCTCGATGGACGAACTGCTCCTGCGCTGCGCGCCGGAACCGGCCGCCGTTCCGCTGGCAAGCTAGGCCGTGTCAAATAGCGCCGCAAGCCAGGCGGTATGTGTCAGACACGGCCTAGTGCCGCAGGGGTGTTGGGGATTGGCTGCCGTGCGGCGGACCGGGGCGCGGGGTGCGTAAGGTTGCGCCATGAGTCTCCAGGATTTCGCGCGCAGTGAGTACGTCAGCCTCACCACGTACCGGAAGGACGGGACGCCCGTCGCCACCCCGGTCTGGGCGGCCGCGGCCGGGGGCGAACTGCTCATCTGGACCAAGGCCGATTCATGGAAGGTCAAGCGGCTGCGCAAAGACCCCCGCGTCCTCGTCACCGTCTGTGACGTCCGCGGCCGGATCGCGGAGGGTGCCCCGAGCGCGGAGGGGACCGGCCGGCTGGTCGACGCCAAGGACATGAGCGCAGTGCGCAAGGCCATCGGCCGCAAGTACACCTGGAAGTACTGGCTGCTCGACTACCCGGCGCTGGTCTTCCGGCTCGGCAAGCGGCCGCACACCGGGATCGCCATCACCTTCTGAAAGCCGTACGCGTACGGCGCACGCGGCTGAGGCCGCGCAGCGCCCGCACCGGTACCGAAAAGCGCGCGTAGCCGTCCCGTAACACGCCTGCGGTCGAATGCCTGCGGACTGGAAGGTTCCAGCCGACGGCGGTCGAAGGTGGAAATGACAGTGCATCAACATGCGGTGTCCCTGGGCGAGTTCGCGCACTACCTGCGGTACCTGACACGGTTGCTCGATCCCGCCCGGGGCTGGTACGGCGTCTTCAGCGAACGCGATCCGGAAGGGATGCGGGCCTGTCTGGAGGGCGCGGAGATCCCGCCCTGGGATGTGGTGGATTCGCTCCTGGTGGATCTCGCGACGGTACGCGGCGACGTGTTCGCCGGACGGGAGTCGGTCCGGGCCGCCGAGCTCCACGCCACCTCGGCCGCCGCCCACGACCGGCGCCCCGGCGGGCGGCAGCAGCTCGTGGAGCGACTGGAGCTGATGCTGCGGGAGCAGGCACATGCCGCCCAACGGCTGCGTACGGTCCACGAGGGCGGGGCGGCGGGCGCCCTGGACGCCCAGGCGGCCGCCTGGGCCCGCGACGACCACGAACGCGCCTCGGCCCGCTGCGCGGAGCTGCGCCGGCGCCTGGTCGCGGTACGGGACGCCGCCCCCGAGACCTTGCCGCTGCCGTCCGCCCTGGCCCCCGCTGCGCCCGCGCCCGCCGCGGCCCCCGAGCCGCCCGCCCCGGCTCCGGATCCCGCGTCCGGCCCTGCTGCCGTCCGCGCCCCGGCTCCGGATGCCGCTGCCGCCCCCGCCGCGCCCGTGCGCAGAAGGCTCCGCGGGGCCCGGTTCGCCGGTCTGGACGCGGACGAGGAGAACCCCGCGTCCGTGGTGCCCGTCCTGCCCGTGCCGCCGGTCGCGGCCGCCGTGCCGCGCGGCGCCCGGTTCGGCGGGGCGCCCGGCGTGGAGACGGGCCCCGCAGCGGCCCCCGTGGACCCCGAGGCGGTGAAGGCCGCCCGGAACACCGTCGCGGCGCTGCTCCGGCTGCGGACGGAGGGCCGCAGCGGGGAGGCGCACGGGGTGCTCTGCGAGGCGGCGGGCCGGCCCGCAGAGCGGTTGCCGGTGCTCGCGGCCGAGCTCCAGCGGGCGGGGCTCGACGCGGACTGGGCCACTCTGCTGTGGGAGGTCTCCTCGCTGCCTCCGGCCGCACTCGCGGCAGCGGCCGCCGCGCTGTCCGAGGCGGGGCGGCCGGAGGACTGCGACCGGCTGCTGCGCCAGGGCGTGGCGCGTCCCGCCGCCGAGATCGCCGACGCCGTGACCGCCCTCGACCGGGCCGGCCGGGGCCCCCAGGCGCAGGCGCTGCTCGGCGCCTTCGTCCGGGTCCGGACACCGCAGGACGCGGCCAGGGTCGCAGAGAGTGATCCGCGCCGCCTCGTACCGCAGCTGCTGGCGGCGGCCCGGGGGGTGTCACAGGCGCGGGAGCGGGACGTGGTCCACGCGCTGAGGGTCGCGGGCATCGGTTAGGGGCCGTGCGGCTCCTAGGGCCTCTCGTTTGGATCAGGCCGGGCTCGCGGGGTCTGGTGCGCGCATCTGCGGCGTTGTCGTCAATCACCAACGCTCCTTCCCCAAGCTCTCAACTTCGTTCGAGCAGGGGAGACCCCATTTGCCTCAATCCTCCGCCTTGCAGCTGCACGCACCAGACCCCGCTCCCTCATCCGGCCTGATCCAAACGAGAGGCCCTAGGCCACCCGGCCGATCCCCGCGCGCTCCCCGGGCTGGACCGCACGGGTGCGAAACATGATCGACTCCGCTGGTTCACGGCGATGGTCTTGCCCCGCTGTGTGACGGGGCTTACGTTCTCCTCCTACGCACGTGTCTACGGGCGTAGAAACTGCCAAGAGGCTCTCTGACGCCGCGTCGAAGGAGCAGCTCATGTCCCACGTCGTACGCGCCGCACTCGTCCAGGCGACCTGGACCGGCGACACCGAATCCATGATCGCCAAGCATGAGGAACATGCCCGCGAGGCAGCCCGCCAGGGGGCGAAGATCATCGGGTTCCAGGAGGTGTTCAACGCCCCCTACTTCTGCCAGGTGCAGGAACCCGAGCACTACCGCTGGGCCGAGGCCGTGCCCGAGGGGCCGACCGTGCGGCGGATGCGGGAACTGGCCCGGGAGACCGGCATGGTGATCGTGGTCCCGGTCTTCGAGGTCGAGCAGTCCGGTTTCTACTACAACACCGCCGCCGTGATCGACGCCGACGGCTCGTATCTCGGCAAGTACCGCAAGCACCACATCCCGCAGGTCAAGGGGTTCTGGGAGAAGTACTACTTCAAGCCCGGCAACGTCGGCTGGCCGGTCTTCGACACGGCGGTCGGCAAGGTCGGCGTCTACATCTGCTACGACCGGCACTTCCCCGAGGGGTGGCGCCAACTCGGGCTCAACGGAGCCCAGTTGGTGTACAACCCGTCCGCGACCTCACGGGGACTGTCCGGCTATCTCTGGCAGCTGGAACAGCCCGCGTCCGCCGTCGCCAACGAGTACTTCGTCGCCGCGATCAACCGCGTCGGCCAGGAGGAGTACGGCGACAACGACTTCTACGGCACCAGCTACTTCGTCGACCCCCGGGGCCAGTTCGTCGGCGATGTGGCCAGCGACAAGGAAGAGGAACTGCTCGTCCGTGACCTCGACTTCGGCCTGATCGACGAGGTCCGCCAGCAGTGGGCGTTCTACCGGGACCGCCGCCCCGACGCGTACGAGGGACTGGTCGAGCCGTGAGCAGCCTGCACCACCGCCATCTCGCCGTCAGCCCGGACTGGCTGGCCCTCTACTACCGGCATCCGCTGGAGATCACCCACGGCGAGGGCCGCCACGTCTGGGACGCGGACGGCAACCGGTACCTCGACTTCTTCGGCGGCATCCTCACCACCATGACCGCCCACGCGCTGCCCGAGGTCACCAAGGCGGTCACCGAGCAGGCCGGGCGGATCATCCACTCCTCCACGCTCTACCTGAACCGGCCGATGGTCGAGCTCGCCGAGCGCGTGGTCAGCCTCTCCGGCATCCCGGACGCCCGGGTCTTCTTCACCACCTCGGGCACCGAGGCCAATGACACGGCGCTGCTGCTCGCCACCGCGTACCGCAGGTCCAACCAGATCCTCGCGATGCGCAACAGCTACCACGGCCGGTCCTTCTCAGCCGTCTCCATCACCGGCAACCACGCCTGGTCGCCCACGGCCCTGTCCCCGCTCCAGACGCTGTACGTGCACGGGGGTGTCCGCAGCCGCGGACCCTACGCGCACCTGAGCGACGAGGAGTTCATCGCGGCCTGTGTGGCGGACCTGGAGGACCTGCTCGGCCACACCAGGGACGCCGCCGCACTGATCGCGGAGCCCATCCAGGGCGTGGGCGGCTTCACCTCACCGCCCGACGGCCTGTACGCGGCGTTCCGCGAAGTCCTCGACCGGCACGGCATTCTGTGGATCTCCGACGAGGTACAGACCGGCTGGGGGCGGACCGGGGAGCACTTCTGGGGCTGGCAGGCCCACGCGGAGAACGGTCCGCCGGACATCGTCACGTTCGCCAAGGGCATCGGCAACGGCATGTCGATCGGAGGCGTCATCGCCCGCGCCGACGTCATGAACTGCCTGGACGCCAACTCGATCTCGACGTTCGGCGGTTCGCCGGTCACCATGGCGGCCGGTCTCGCCAACCTCTCGTACCTCCTCGAACACGACCTCCAGGGCAACGCCCGCCGGGTCGGCGGACTGCTCACCGAGCGGCTGCGGGCCATCGCGGCCGGTTCCGAGTCGGTACGGGAGGTACGCGGGCGGGGGTTGATGATCGGCATCGAGCTGGTGAAGCCCGGCACGGATGAGGCGAACCCGGAAGCGGCCTCTGCCGTTCTGGAGGCGGCCCGCGAGGGCGGGCTGCTCATCGGCAAGGGCGGCGGCCACAACACCAGTGTGCTGCGTATCGCCCCGCCCCTCTCGCTCTCCATCCCGGAGGCGGAGGAGGGTGCGGCGATCCTCGCCGACGCGCTGCGGGCAGCGGAGTGACCTGGTGAGGGGGCGCCGGCGGTCCGGCGCCTTGCGGGGCCCCTCTTCGGACCGCCGGCTACCGCCCGACGCGGTCGAACTCCACGGAGCCTCCGTAGTTCTCGTCGTCGGTGCCCCATACGGCCTGACTGCCCGGCCCGAAGGCGATGGCCTCGATCTTCCGGTTGTCCCGCTTGGTGAAGAGGGCGAACGGGACGAGGTCGTTCTTGGGCTTCAGACGCAGCACCGCGTCATGGGCCACGTTCACGGTGAGCCGGCCGGCTTCGTAGACGGCGGAGGCGAACGGCCCGTCGTCCACCTGGGGATCAGAGACCGAAGAGACCATGACGGTGCCGTCGGAGAGGACCTTCAGGTCGCTGGCGTGCCGGACCTCGTCCTCGTTCGGGAACGGTACGGCGAACTCCTGCCGGGCCGTGACGGTGCCGAATTCCGGACCGTGCGCGCCGACGCGCACCGAGGCGGCTCTCACTACGGCCGGGCGGGGGCCGCTGCCCCGCGTCGCCCATACGGCGAAGGTCCGGCCCGACCGGTCGCGGTACAGCGCGAAGCCCTCGTAGCTGTCCCCGTCGTGCTGGCCCGGCAGCGCGACGGGGCCGCCCAGGACCACGGCCCGGCCGTCCGCCACGACGATGTGGTACGCCTCGCCCCTGCCGGCCACGGCGATGTAGTGACCGGGGCGGCCGGGCACCGCGTCGAGCGCCTCCAGGCCGGCGGGGAGCACGCCGAACCAGGGGAGTTCGCGGACGGCCGGTGCGTGGCCGGGCCGCAGACGCAGCGTCGCCACCCGGCTCTCGCGGTCCCCCTGGTTGTCCCGTACGACAACCGCGTCGGCCAGGCCCTGGGCCACCGGCGCGCCCTCGACGAGCGCCATGCCGCTCACTCCGCCCAGGGTGCCGGAGCCGACCCGCTGCCAGCCGTCGGACGGGCCGGGAGCCGTGGCGGCCGGGGGAGCGGCGGCAAGGAAGGCGCACAGAGCGGTGGCGGAGGCGATGACGGCGTGTCTGATCATGGAGCGAAGCTAGGCGACCGTCTCCCGGATCCGGGACGAACTGCCGCCCGCCGCCCGGTGGGTTCCCCCGCACGGACTCGCTGCACTCGCCCGTCCGGTGCCGGGCGCGGGGTGCCGCGCTGGGCCGGTGGAGTGCCGGACGGATGAAACGGAAACGTCTTCAGCGGTTGACCGCAGCGGTATTGCCACAGTGGGCAACCCACTTCTACGTTCTTCACCACGCACGGGTCTACGTGCGTAGACCCGTTCCGCCACAGTGAGGAGGGGTACATGAGCCGCACCGTCATCCACGGCGGCCTCGTCGTCACCGCATCCGACGAGATCCACGCCGATGTACTCGTCGAGGGCGGCCGCGTCGCCGCCCTCGCCGCGCACGGCACCGACGCCGCAGCGAGCTGGACCGCAGAGCGGACCATCGACGCCACCGGAAAATACGTCATCCCGGGCGGTGTCGACGCGCACACCCACATGGAGATGCCGTTCGGCGGCACCTACGCCGCGGACACCTTCGAGACCGGGACCCGGGCGGCGGCCTGGGGCGGCACCACCACCATCGTCGACTTCGCCATCCAGTCCGTGGGGCGCTCCCTGCGCGAGGGGCTCGACGCCTGGTACGCGAAGGCGGACGGCAACTGCGCCATCGACTACGCGTTCCACATGATCCTCGCGGACGTGAACGCCTCCTCGCTCAAGGAGATGGACCTGCTGGTGGCGGAGGGCGTCACCTCCTTCAAGCTGTTCATGGCCTACCCCGGCGTCTTCTACAGCGACGACGGCCAGATCCTGCGCGCCATGCAGCGGGCCGAGTCCAACGGCGGCCTGATCATGATGCACGCGGAGAACGGCATCGCCATCGATGTCCTGGTCGAGCAGGCGCTGGCCGAGGGCCGCACCGATCCGCGCTACCACGGAGACGTACGCAAGGTGGCGCTGGAGGCGGAGGCGACCCACCGCGCCATCCAGCTCGCCCGCGTAGCCGGGGCCCCGCTGTACATCGTGCACGTCTCCGCCGACGAGGCCGTAGCCGAGGTCGCGGCCGCCCGGCACAAGGGACTGCCCGCCTTCGGCGAGACCTGCCCGCAGTACCTCTTCCTCTCCACCGACAACCTCGCGGAGCCGGACTTCGAGGGCGCCAAGTACGTCTGCTCCACACCGCTGCGGCCCAGGGAGCACCAGGAGGCGCTCTGGCGGGGCCTGCGGAACAACGAGCTCCAGGTCGTCTCCACCGACCACTGCCCCTTCTGCTTCTCCGGGCAGAAGGAGATGGGCCGCGGCGACTTCTCGAAGATCCCCAACGGCATGCCGGGCGTCGAGAACCGGATGGACCTCCTGCACCAGGCGGTCGTCGACGGCCACATCTCGCGCCGCCGCTGGATCGAGATCGCCTGCGCCTCACCGGCCCGGATGTTCGGCCTCTACCCCAAGAAGGGCACCATCGCGCCCGGGGCCGACGCCGACATCGTCATCTACGACCCGGCCGCGGAGCAGACCATCTCCGCCGAGACCCACCACATGAACGTCGACTACTCGGCGTACGAGGGCAAGCGGCTCACCGGCCAGGTGGAGACCGTGCTCTCGCGCGGTGAGGTCGTCATCGACCGCCGCACCTTCACCGGCCGCGCCGGTCACGGCATGTACACCCCGCGCGCCACCTGTCAGTACCTCAACTAGGAGCATCCGGCATGGACTTCGGACTCGTCCTGCAGACCGACCCGCCCGCCTCTGCCGTCGTCGGCCTGATGCGCCGCGCCGAGCGCAACGGCTTCCGCTACGGCTGGACGTTCGACTCCGCGGTGCTCTGGCAGGAGCCCTTCGTCATCTACAGCCGCATCCTCGAACACACCGACCGGCTCGTGGTCGGGCCCATGGTCACCAACCCCTCCACCCGGACCTGGGAGGTCACCGCCTCCACGTTCGCCACCCTCAACGACATGTACGGCAACCGGACGGTCTGCGGCATCGGCCGCGGCGACTCCGCGATGCGGGTGGCGGGCCGCAGCCCCAACACGCTGGCCAGGCTGGGCGAGGCGATGGACGCCATCCGCGACCTCGCGGAGGGACGCGAGGCCGTGGTCGACGGGCAGCCGATCCAGATCCCCTGGATCAAGGACGGCCGGCTGCCCGTCTGGATGGCCGCCTACGGGCCCAAGGCGCTCGCACTGGCCGGGCAGAAGGCCGACGGCTTCATCCTCCAGCTCGCGGACCCCTTCCTCACCGAATGGATGATCAAGGCGGTCCGGGACGCGGCCGCGGAGGCGGGCCGTGACCCCGATTCCGTCACCATCTGCGTCGCCGCACCCGCCTACGTGGGCGACGATCTCGACCACGCCCGCGAGCAGTGCCGCTGGTTCGGCGGGATGGTCGGCAACCACGTGGCCGACCTGGTCAGCCGGTACGGCGAACACTCCGGTCTCGTCCCGGAGGCGCTGACCGCGTACATCGCGGAACGCGCGGGCTACGACTACAGCCACCACGGCCGCGCCGGAAACCCCGACACGACCTTCGTACCGGACGAGATCGTCGACCGGTTCTGCCTGCTGGGACCGCCGGCCGCGCACATCGAGAAGCTCCGGGCCCTGCGTGACCTGGGCGTCGACCAGTTCGCCCTCTACAACATGCACGATGCCCGCGAGGCCACCATCGACGCCTACGGCGCCGAGATCATCCCCGCCCTGTCCGGCTGACCGCTTCAACGGCTCCGGCCGGGCGAGCCGGTTTGGAACCTGTGCGGCGGGTACGCGCCGTGGACCCCACGAAAGGACCACGCCGTGCCCGTACAGCGGAAGAACATCTTCATACTCGGCCTGGACGAGGCGAATCTGCCGACCCTGGAATCCGTCCCCGAATCCGAGACGTACCGGTTCCATCCTCTGCTGAGCATCAGTGAGCTGCAGGAGGGCGAGGTCTCGGTGGCCGATCTGATGAGCCGTGCCCGCGAGATCCTGGACGCGCACGAGGGCAGCATCGACGCGATCGTCGGCTACTGGGACTTCCCCGTGAGCACGCTCGTGCCGATGCTCGGCAGCGAGTACGGCACGCGCACCACGAGCCTTGAGTCCGTCGTCAAGTGTGAGCACAAGTACTGGAGCCGGCTGGAACAGCAGAAGGTGATCGACGAGTACCCGAAGTTCGGAATGGTGGATCTGGACAGCGCGGATCCTCAGCCGCCCGAAGGCGTGGGCTTCCCCATGTGGCTCAAGCCCGCCCTCGCGTACTCGTCGGAACTGGCTTACGGAGTCTCGGACATGGCGGAGTTCCGTACCGCCGTGAACAAGATCCGTGAGGGCATCGACCGGGTCGGAAGGCCGTTCAACGAGGTGCTGGAACTCCTGGAACTTCCGCCGGAGATGGCGGGAGTGGGCGGCCAGGTCTGTCTGGCCGAGGAAGCGATGACCGGCATCCAGGTGGCGGTCGAGGGATATGTGAACGACGGGGAGGTGACCGTCTACGGGGTACTCGACTCGATCAACTACTCCGGCTCCTCCTGCTTCCTGCGTCACCAGTACCCGAGCGCTCTGCCGCCGTCGGTGATCCGGAAACTGCACGAGGTGAGCGAGCGGACGATGCGTCAGATAGGCATGGACTCCGCCACTTTCAGCATCGAGTACTTCTATGACCCCAAGACCGGTGACATCAGCCTGCTGGAGATCAATCCCCGGCACTCCCAGTCGCACGCGGAGTTGTTCGACTACGTCGACGGCGCCCCCAACCATCACCGGATGATCAGCCTCGCACTCGGGAAAGACCCCGCCCTTCCCGGCGGGCAGGGCCCGTACGGCGTGGCCGCCAAGTGGTACTACAGGTGGTTCGGGGAGGGGACGGTGCACCAGGTGCCCACCCCTGACGAGCTCGCGGCGATCGAGCGGGAGATACCCGGGGTCCGGATCGATGTCGTGCCCGCGGAGGGGCAGAAGCTCTCCTCCGTGTCCCAGCAGGACAGCTACAGCTACGAGATCGCCCACATCTTCACCGGGGCGGACGACGAGGAGGGCCTGCGGCGCAAGTTCGACCAGTGCGTCGCCGCTCTGGGCCTCGCGTTCGACGACACCGCCCCGGGCGGCCGTGACCAGAAGACGTCGTGAAGAGGCCCCGGAGAGGAAAGGAGCACACCATCGGTATGCGATACGTCGACCGGCTTCCCCATGAGGTCGGGCGAGAGGACCACGTCACCATCAGGATGTCGGACGGGATCCGGCTGTCAGCGAGGATCTGGCGCCCGGCCGGCTCCGACCGGGAGCCGGCACCGGCGATCCTGGAGGCCATTCCGTACCGGAAGAACGATCTGACCTCCACGCGCGACGCGATCCACCACCCCTACATCGCCGGGCACGGCTACGCCTGCGTACGCGTTGACCTGCGCGGCACGGGCGAGTCAGAGGGTGTCCTGCTGGACGAGTACCTGGAACGAGAGCAGCGCGACATCGAAGAAGTGCTCGCCTGGCTCGCCGAGCGGCCCTGGTGCGACGGAACCACGGGAATGATGGGTATCTCCTGGGGCGCGTTCGCCGCGCTCCAGGTCGCCGCCCGGCAGCCGCCGAGTCTGGGCGCCATCGTCATCGCGTCCTTCACGGACGACAGGTACGCGGACGACATGCACTACGTCGGCGGCGCCATGCTGTCCGACAACCTGGCCGAGGCCGGGACGATGTTCGCCTACGCCACCTGTCCTCCCGATCCGGCCGTGGTCGGCGAGCGCTGGCGGGACATGTGGCACGAACGGCTGGCGTCCGCCCACCCCTGGGTTCTCGAATGGCTGCGCCACCAGCACCGCGACGAGTACTGGCGCCACGCCTCGCTCAACGAGAACTATCAGCACCTGCGTTGCCCCGTGCTGGCCTCCAGCGGCTGGGCGGACGGGTACTCCAATGCCGTCACCCGGCTGCTGAGCCGTGTCCAGGTGCCCCGCAAGGGCCTGATCGGGCCCTGGTCGCACAAGATGCCGCACCTCGGTGAGCCGGGACCGGCCATCGGCTATCTGCAGGAGGTGGTCCGATGGTGGGACCACTGGCTCAAGGGCGTCGACAACGGCGTGATGGACGGACCCATGATCCGCGCCTGGATGCAGGAGAGCGTGCCGCCGTCCACCTCCTACGAGGAGCGGCCGGGCCGCTGGGTGGGGGAGCCGAGCTGGCCCTCTCCGCACATCCAGGAGGTGTCGCATCCCCTGCGCGACCGCACCATCGTGCGCGCCGACGAGGAACCCGCGTCATCGGAGGAAGGCGAATCAGCGGGCCGGGTCCACACGGTGCAGTCGCCGCTCTCGGTCGGGCAGTTCGCGGGGAAGTGGGCCTCGTACAACGCTCCACCGGATCTGCCCTACGACCAGCGCGAGGAGGACGGCGGCTCACTCGTCTTCGACACCGAGCCGCTGACCGAGCGGGTGGAGATCCTCGGCGCGCCCGCCGTGGAACTCCTGGTGTCCTCGCCCAAGGAGACGGCACAGATCACCGTCCGGCTCTCCGACGTGGCGGCCGACGGCCGGGCGACCAGGGTGACCTACGGGGTGCTCAACCTCGCGCACCGGGCGGGCGACAGCCCGGAACCGCTGGAACCGGGCCGGGCGTACCGCGTGCGCATTCCCCTCAACGGGGTCGCCCAGGTCTTCCCGGCCGGTCATCGCATCCGGCTCTCGCTCTCCACCTCGTACTGGCCGCTGGTCTGGCCGGCGCCCGAACCCGCCCTCCTGAGCGTCCACGAGAACGGCAGCTCCCTCACCCTGCCGATCCGGCCCACCAGCGCCCCGGACGATGAGACCCCGCAGCCCTTCGGCGAGCCCGAGGGCTGCGCACCCGCGGACGTGACGCAGCTGACCGAGCCCGAACAGGCCTGGACCGTGTCGAGGAATCTGGTCGACTACCACTCCTCGCTCGACATCATCAAGGACCGCGGACTTCAGCGGTACGAGGAGAACGGGATCGAGGTCGGGCTGCGGGCCGTCGAGCGGTACACCTCCGTCGCGGACGACTTCGGTTCGGTGAGCGGCGAGTCCGCCTGGACGATGCGGTTCAGGCGGCCCGCCTGGGACATCCGGGTGGAGACGCGCACTGTCCTGACGTCGGACGAGAACGCGTTTCACGTCGATGCCACACTGGACGGCTACGAGGGAGGCCGCAGGGTCTTCTCCCGCACCTGGAACGAGAGTGTTCCGAGGGAGAACGTCTGAGCCCGCGACACGGATGAACGGGGCGACGGCCAGTCACCCGGTCCGGCTCCGTGGCGCGTTGTCGCCCAGCCGGTCGAGGTGGGCGATCACCGGAGGCGCCGAGGCGCCATGGAGCAGGACCGACACCAGAATGGTGAAGACCACCACCGACCACATCTCGTTCTCGTACGCGCCGAAGCCGCCCCTGCCGCAGGCGTAGGCGAGATAGAAGAGGGATCCGATGCCGCGGATCCCGAAGAACGCGGTGACCAGACGCTCCTTCCGGCCGCCCCGCCCGCCGAATTGTGCGAACCACCCCGACACCGGTCGTATCAGCAGATGGAGGAGCAGGCCCACGACGGCGCCCCGCCAGGTGAGGTGGCTCAGCGCGCCCGTGGCCACGAAGGCGCCCACTCCGAAGAGCAGGACGGCCATCAGCAGCCTTTCGATCTGGTCGGTGAACTCGTGCAGGACCTTGTGATAGCCGTGGCCGTGCTCGAACCTGCGCAGGGTGCAGGCAGTCACGAACACGGCGAGAAAGCCGTAACCGTGCAGGGACTCGGTGATGCCGTAGGAGGCGAACGTCGCTCCCAGCGCCACGAAGCCCCCGCCGTTCTCGGAGAGCCGGAAGGATCGCGTGTCGGAGCGGAAGACCATCCGCCCGAGCAGCAGGCCGGCGCCCACGCCGACCGCCAGGCCCACGCCGATCCTGAGGAGTACGTCGCTCAGGACCCAGTGCGGGATCCAGCCCGTGGACCCGCCCTCGCCTGCTGCCGCCAGCGCGACGGCGGCCAGAACGAAGGGGAAGGCGAGCCCGTCATTGAGACCGGCCTCGCTCGTCAGCGCGAAGCGCACCTCGTCCTCGTCGTACTCGGCGTCCGTCGGTTCGCCGACCCTCACCTCGGAGGCGAGTACCGGGTCAGTCGGTGCCAGCACGGCCGCCAGCAGAAGTGCGACGGACAGCGGCCAGTCGAGCAGCCACCAGGCGGCGAGGGCGGTGGCACCGATCGTCAGGGGCATGGCCAGTCCGAGCAGCCGCCAGGTGGTGGACCACTGCCGCCACCCGAAGGGGCGGTTGATGGCCAGTCCCGCGCCCATCAGAGAAGTGATGACGCACAGCTCGGTGAGATGCTCCACCCAGATCCGGTCCGTGACGGGGTCCACCGAGGGAAGAGGCAGCGGAAGCAAGTACGTGGCCGTACCCGCTGCGAGGAACACCATCGGAACGGAGACCGGCAGGCGGAAGAGCAGTCTGGGCAGCACCGCGGCGAGCAGGACGCCGATGCCGAGACACGCGTAGACCGCACCGGTGGTGGTTATCACGTCCGGCCGCTCCTTTCGGTTGTCGCGGAACCTCCCTACGCCCGCCGCGTGCGCACGTCGGACTCAATAGTCTCCCGAACAGGCGTGCGTGGAACCGATGGAATTCATTCCGTCGGAACGGCAGTCTCGCGGATATGGGGGTGATGCTCGCGGACATGGGAGTGATAAAAGAAAAGGCGCCCTGATCCCCTTGTCCCGGCCGCAGGGCGGGGATTGAAGCGGAGGGAAAAGGAACGCCATCGACATCGGCGTGTGGAGTACGGGATTTCCGCTCCCGCACAAGCAGGGGCCGGCCAGAAACTGCTGGCCGGCCCCGGCTTGTGGGTGGTGCCGCGATGTCAGGAGCGGCGGTGGCTCGTGTAGTAGCCGCCGACCTGCTCGTGGTATCCGGCGTCACCGACGTGCTTTTCCTTGTCGAACTCGGGGGAGTCCTTGATCTGGTCCTTCGTCAGGTCGACGAAGATCTTGCGCTCGGCCTGGTCGACGGTACGTACCGTACCGGCCGGCAGCAAGACGTGCTTGCCGAAGATCCAGACACCCGTGTCAACCACGAGGTACGAGGAGTTGACGTCGTCCGAGTGCTTGTCGACCTTGCCGATGCTTCCGTCGGTGGCCTCGACCTTGTATCCGATGAGGTCAGTGCCCGCCGTGTGGCCCGCAGTCGGCTGGTAGCCCCAGATGCTGTCACTCATGCATTGCTCCCTCATTGAGATTCTTCCCGCTCCACCGACGAAACAGTGGAGTCGGTCGGCGTCTCCGCGATATGTGCGGTGACGCGCTCTCAGAACTTCGGGTGCCCTGCATCCTGGAGCCCACACTTCTTGGATTTGAAAAGTCGAATCTCCGCGAGGTCCGCGGCGCACGGAATGCCCCGCAGTGTATGGCGGTACTTACGGCTTCACGCCGTCCCCGTTGAGCGGCCCAGCAGGGCGTTGATGTCGAAGGTGTCGTCCGGCGCCGGGGTGGAGGTGGGCACCGGCTTGTCGAAGTCGGAGAAGTTCACGGTCGCGTCCGCCCCGTCGCCCTGGAGGGTGAGCCGCAGCGGGTACGGCTTTCCGGTGGCCGTCACGTACAGGACCAGCGTCTCGTCGTCCCGGATCCTGGTCAGCGGTACGACCGTTGTCGTGCCGAGCGTGGTCTTCGCACCCTTGTTGAGCGTGCCCGCCTCGTTGTCCGCGTTGTCGCTGACCAGCTTCTGGAAGGTGTCCAGATCGCAGGTCTTCGTCAGCGGGAGCAGCCGGGAGTCGGTGGCGGAGGCCCTCATGTAGCGGCCGTTCAGGATCGCGGCGAAGGCCTGGCCGCCGTCCGGGACCTGGTTCTTCCAGAAGTCCGCGTCGGGCTTGACCCAGACGTCGTTGCCGCGCTTGACGATCTGTACCGAGCCCTGGCTGTTGCCGAGGTCCACCGAGCCGTCGCAGTTGCCGCTCCGGTCCAGGGTGAGGTCCAGGGACGCCGGCGTACTGCCCCCGCCGAGGTCCCCTCGGGTGCTCAGGTGCATGGAGTGCGCGTCGAGCAGGGCGTCGCGGGCGCGGTCCGCGATCTGCTGGGCGGTGAGGGTGTCGATGTCGTCCGCGTGTGCCACGCCGCCGCCGACGAGGCCGCCACCGGTGACGGAGAGCACGATCGCCGCGGTCCATGCGGCCGGACGTGTGCCGAGGTGTGGACCGGTCACGTCGCCTCCTCGAAGGGTCATGGCGGGGGTGCGCGGGCTCGGGCCCGCAGGTCCGGGTCTTCTGAGCGTACGCCGGGGCAGGGACGGCCGCCCGACGGAGGAACCGGCACCCGGACGCGTACCCGGCGTGACGTCCCGAGGCGATTCCGGTTATGCGGGTGAGGCGCGTCCGCGAGGGCGGCCCGTCCGTCACGACCGAGAGGGAACCATGAGGAAGACCATGCGGAATCTGCCCCTGACCATGCTGCGGAGCACCGCCGTCGCGGGCCTGACCGCGGCGCTCGCGGCCTCCACCGGACTGGCCGCGACGGCGGCGGCCCCGGCGGCGACGCCCCCGGGGCTGTCCTGCGAGACGGGCAAGCACGCCATCGACGACTACACCGGATACGCGCTGTGCCGGAACAACGGCGGCGCGACGCAGACCTTCTGGGTGCACCTGGTCTGCGGCTGGTCCCCGGACGTGGACGGCGAACACGTCACGCTCAACCCGGGCCAGTCCGGTCAGTCGACCGCGCACTGCGCCGGGCTCGGCACCGGAATCGGTGAGATCACGGTGCAGCCGTAGTCGGCGGAGGCCGTGGGGGTGTGGGGTCGGCGCGGGCCGGCTCCACGCCCCGGTCCGGCCGCCGCACCGCGGCTCCCGCAAGCCGTACCCGACACTCCCCGCCGAGCAGTTGAGCGCACCGCCACGACTCGTTACCCTCCAATAGCGACCGGGCGGACAGGTGCGCGCACCTGATGGCACGAGGGAGGCGGGCAGCACATGTCCTCAGCGGAGCCCATCGAGACGGACGCGGCGGTCCCGGCCGGGCTGTCGAGCAGCGCACGGGCCCTGGCGGACGGGCGGACCACCGCCACGCGGCTGGTCTCCGAAGCCCTCGCCCGGATCGAGGCGAGCCAGGGCACCCTCAACGCCTTCCGGCACCTGCGGGCAGCGGCCGCACTCGCCGAGGCGGCCGAGGCCGACCGCCGGCTGGCGGCCGGGGAACGGCTGCCGCTCCTCGGAGTGCCCGTCGCCGTCAAGGACGACACCGATGTCGCCGGGATGCCCACCTACTTCGGCTGCGCCGGGGAACTGCCCGCCGCCACCGCCGACAGCGAGGCCGTACGCCGGCTGCGCGCCGCCGGGGCCGTGATCGTCGGGAAGACCAACTCCTGCGAACTGGGCCAGTGGCCGTTCACCGAGGGACCGGCCTTCGGCGCCACCCGCAACCCCTGGAACACCGACCACACCCCCGGCGGCTCCTCCGGCGGATCCGCGGCCGCCGTCGCCGCCGGTCTCGTGCCCGCCGCGCTCGGCTCCGACGGCGCCGGGTCCGTCCGCATCCCGGCCGCCTGGACCCACCTCGTCGGCATCAAACCGCAGCGCGGCCGGATCTCCGTCCACCCGCACAGCGACGCCTTCCAGGGCCTCACCGTCAACGGGCCGCTCGCCAGGACCGTCGCGGACGCCGCGCTTCTGCTGGACGCCGTCGCGGGGGCGCACCCCGACGACCCGCACCGCCCGCCGCCCGTCGAGGCCCGCGCCGCCGCCCGCCGCGAACCGGGCCGGCTGCGCATCGCCGTCGCCTGGCGGCCGCCGCTCACCCTGACCAGGACCGCGCCCCACCCGGAGGTACGGCGCGCCGTCGCCGCCCTCGCGGAGGCCCTGGCCGCGCTCGGCCACCACGTCGAGGAGGCCCGCCCCCGCTACGGGCTGATCGGCCTCGGCTTCGTGCCCCGCGCCACCGCGGGGATCGCGGAACTCGCCGCACGGCACCCCGACCCCGCGCTCCTGGACGCGCGCACCCGCAGCGCCCTGCGCACCGGCACCCGGCTCGGTGGCCGGGTGGTACGGGCGGCCAGGGAGCGCGAACTGCGCCAGCACCGGCGGATCGGCGCGCTGTTCCACCCCGCGCGCGGGCGGGCCGGATCGGGATTCGACGTGCTGCTCACCCCGACCACCGCCCTCCCGCCGCCCCGCATCGGCAGCTTCGACGGACTGAGCGCCTGGCGCACCGACGTCGCGATCACGGAGGCCTGCCCGTACGCCTGGCCCTGGAACGTGCTGGGCTGGCCGGGGATCAACGTCCCCGCAGGCTTCACCTCCGACGGTCTCCCGGTCGGCGCCCAGCTGCTCGGCCCCTCCCGCAGCGAGGAGCGGCTGATCTCGCTGGCCGCCCAGCTGGAGGCCGACCGCCGCTGGTACGAACACCGCCCGCCGGCCCTGCCCCGGCTGCCCTGACCGGCCTCGGCCGTACCCCGGCTGTCCTGACCGGTGCCTCCGCCGCTCGGCGCGAACCGGGGCGCGGGCCGTCCCCGGCCTGACCGGAACGACAGTCCCTACGGCACCCGGGCGGTCCACTCGGCCGTGCCGAACTTGGTGCGGACGAGCTCCTCGGCCCGTTCCTGCTCGTCCCGGCTCACCTTGCCGGTGGTGAGCCCGTGGCGGGTGCGGAACGACTCGATCATGTTGTTGATGACGACGCCGCGGGGAAGACCGGTCTGCCGACGTAGGGGGTCGACGCGCTTCTTGGCGCTTTTGGTGCCCTTGTCGGACATCTTCTCGCGGCCGATCCGCAGGACGTCGAGCATCTTGTCGGCGTCGATGTCGTAGGACATCGTCACGTGGTGCAGCACCGCGCCCGGTCCGCCGTCGTGGCCCACGACGCGCTTCTGCGCCGCCCCGGCGATCTTCCCGACCTCGGTCGCGATGTCGTTCAGCGGCTGGTACCAGGCCTTGATGCCCATGTCGCCGAGGGCTTCCAGCACCCAGTCGTCGAGGTAGGCGTAGCTGTCGGCGAAGGAGAGCCCGGAGACGAGGGCGTCGGGGACGGAGAGGGAGTAGGTGATGGTGTTGCCCGGCTCCACGAACATCGCCCCGCCGCCCGAGACCCGGCGTACGACGCTCACCCCGTGCCGGGCGGCGGCCTCGGCGTCGACCTCGTTGCGCAGCGACTGGAAGCTGCCGATGATCACGGCGGGCGAGTCCCACTCCCAGACCCGGAGCGTCGGCGGACGCCGCCCGGCCGCGACCTCCGCGGTGATGACCTCGTCGAGGGCCATGTGCAGGGCGGGGGACTGCGGCTGCTCGTGGATGAGCTGCCAGTCGTAGTCGCTCCACTCGGTGGCGTGGGCCAGTGCCCGGCGTACGGCGACGGCGATGCCCTCGGAGGTGAGGCCGAACATCACGGTCGAGGCGGGGAGCGCCGCGTCGATCCGGGCGGTGAGGTCCGCGGTGCCGGTGTTGGCCGGGGCCCCCTCCAGCGCCGTGTCGATGGCGAGGATCGCCTCGTCCGGTTCCAGGAAGAAGTCCCCGGCGACGCGTACGTCGCGCAGGGCGCCGCCCTCGACGTCCAGGTCCACCACGACGAGCTTGCCGCCGGGGACCTTGTACTCACCGTGCACGGCTTCCGTCCCTTCCCGTGCGCGGCAGGGGATAGACGCGCACATACCTCTCATCGCACTCTAAGGCCTGCTCGTGACGAGTGGCTGCGGAGCCTCGGAGCGACGGTTCGGTCCGCAGTATCAGCTCCGGCACAGCCTGATAGCCTGCGATCTTCGCCGGTCACCCGGACGGAGTCCCCCGGCGGGTCGCCATGTCACACCATCAGCAGCTGATGACAGCCCTCGATGCACTGGATCGTGCCTTCGCCTTCGAAGAGCCGTTTCCCGTCGGAGGCTGCACGTACTGCTACGGCGAGGAGGGGCTCGCCGAACTCTCCAAGCCTCTGCACCTCATACCTGACGACATGGTGTCCGCGGCCGCCGGAGAAGTGCCCAGCCACTGGGACGACTTTCCACGCCTCTACCGCCGTCTCGTCCCGCGCATCATCCGCCCTCTTGTCGCCGGTCGGTTCCACGTCTCCGAGGAGCTGATCGCCACCCGCCTGGTCGAGGCGGGCTGGAGCACCTGGGACGCGCCCCTGGCCGACGCTCTTCGCGACGTCTGGACCGCATGGTGGCGGGCCACATTGCACACCCACCCCAGCCCGGTGTCGATCAGGGACACCCTCGGCCTGATCACCGTCGCCACCGGCAGCCTACGCCCCTGGCTGGACACCTGGACCGTCACCCGGACCCCGGCCGCCGACACGCACTTGGCGGACCTGATGGACGACGTGCTGTGCGAGTACGAGATCACCGACCTGAGCCTGGGGTTCTACAGCGAGTACCACGCCACCGCGGAGCTGGTGGAATGGCTCCTCACCGATGTGCGCGACCGTGTCACCGACTCCCGTCTCGACGACCCGGACTTCATTCACCACCTCCAGCAGCTGATCAGCGCTCCAACTGACGTCCCGACCGACGTGATTCACAACGACGACTTCTGAGCTCTTGGGGTTGGTGTCGGCCGGTCGGTGAGTGTGAGTCCGGTGACGGCGAGGTTCCGGCTCGTCCCGGATCCTTGGCCGGGTGTCTCCGCAGGCGGGTCGCGGTATCACCGCGAGGGTCCCTAGAGCAGGGCGCCGCCGGACACTTCGAGGCGCTGGGCGGTGACCCATCGCAGGTCCTCGGAGGCGAGCGCGGCGATGGCGTCGCCGATCTCCTGCGGTTCGCCGACGCGGCCGAGCGCGGTCTGCGCGCTCAGGCCCTCGCGCATCCGGGCGTCGTCGCGCATGGCGCCGCCGTTGAAGTCGGTGGCGGTCGGCCCGGGCGCGATGGCGTTGACGCGGATCTTGCGCGCCCCCAACTCCACGGCCAACGTCCGGCTGAGGACCTCGACCGCCGCCTTGGAGGCCGAGTAGACCGAGGTGCCCGCACTGGTGTGGCGGCTGAGGGAGGAGGAGACGTTGATGATCCGCCCTCCGTCGGCCAGCACGGGCGCAAGTGCCTGGATGAGGAAGAACGTACCGCGCACGTTGGTGTCCATCACCGCGTCGAAGTCGTCGACCGTGACCGCTTCCAGCGGTCCGAACACCCCGATCCCGGCATTGTTGACCAGGACGTCCAGCCGGGTTGCCCCCCAGCGTTCCAGCTGCGCGGCCAGTCGGGAGACGAAGGCGGGAAAGGAGGCCACGTCGCTGATGTCCAGCCGCAGCGCGGCAGCCGTGGCGCCGGTTTCCTGAACGCTCCTGACCGTCTCCTCGGCCTCCCGCACGTCGCCGCGGTAGGTCACGATGACGCGCAGCCCGTGCCGGGCCAGCGCCTGGGCCGTGGCCCGGCCCAGCCCGCGATTGCCGCCGGTAACCAATGCGATCCTGCCTGACTCCATGAGTGCTTCTCCATGCGGGAACGAAGGACGCCGGAGGGGAGTGCTCCCGCCGACCGGAGGCGAGTCGTACGACTCGCCTCCCTTTCCACGTAAACACCCGCACGGTGGCGAGTCAAGTGACTCGCCTCGTGATGGGTCATACTGGGCCCATGACCGCAGGACTCTCCGCGCACCATCAACGACTCGCTCAGCGCAAGCGCGAGGCGATCACCGCAGCGGCCACGAAGCTGTTCCTGGAGCGGGGCTACGACGGGACCTCGCTGGCGAAGATCGCGCAGGAAGCGGCCGTCTCGAAGTCCACGCTGTTCAAGCAGTTCCCCACCAAGGCGGCGCTCTTCGAGGCCATCGTCACCGAGTACTGGAAGGGCGGGCCGGACCCGGCGGCGCCCGCGACGCAGCCCGGGGACCTGCGCGCCGGCCTGGGCACGATCGGCCGCCAGTACGCCGAACTGATCGGCCGGCCCGCGATGGCGGCCCTCTTCCGCATCGTCATCGCCGAACTGCCGCGCTTCCCGGAACTGGGGCGGGCTCAGTTCGAGCTGGGCAAGCTGCCCTACTTCATCTCCGTCCAGCACTACCTGGAGGCCCAGCACGCCGCGGGCACCGCAGTGGTACCCGACGCGGAGAGCGCCACCAACCAGTTCCTCGGCATGATCGCCAACTACGTCCTGTGGCCACGGATGCTGCTCGCCGACTGGAGCCCCGCACCTGCCGACGTCGACCACACGGTCGACGAGGCGGTCACGACGATGCTCGCCCGCTACGGCCACGGCGCCAACGACTCGTAGCGCTCCTGAGGGCTCCTGGCCCCCGCCGCGGGACACCGTGGCGCGGGCCAGGAGCGTGGGTCAGTCATGGCTCAGCTGGAGCACGGGGTCTCGGCGCACGCCATGCGATCCGGCGTCTGTCCGAGGGGCTCAGCTGGTGAAGTACTCGGGTCGGTCGAGGTCCTCCAGCAGTCCCGGTCCCACGGGCGTCCAGCCGAGCAGTTCCCGGGTCGCGGTGCTTGACGCCGGTCCGTCTCCTTCCGCGTAGGCCGTGTACAGGCCGAAGTGGCGGCGGGCCCTGAGCGGCGACATGCTGACCGTCGGCACCCCGAGGCGGCGGCCGATGACTTCGGCGATCGACCGGTAGGGCACGCCTTCTTCCGTGACGGCGTGGTAGCGGCCGGCCCGGACGCCGCGCTCGACGGCGAGCCGGAACACGCGAGCGGCATCCGTGTGGTGGACGGCCGGCAGCCGGTTCTCACCCTGGCCGACATAGCCCGATGTGCCGTGTTTGCGGGCGAGTTCGATGAAGCGCGGGAGCGTGAACCGGTCACCGTCGCCGTGCACGCACGGCATCCGCACGATCGACGCGTTCACGCCCGACTCCGCCAGGCCCATGACCGTGCGCTCGACATTGCGTCCGACGGGGCCGGCGTGGGGGGAAGCGGGGTCATTCTCGGTGAAGACCGGTCCGGACGCGATGACCGGGGCGAATCCGCCGGCCGCGACCAGGGGGCGGTCCGTGCCGGCGAATGCCTCTGCGACGGCCTGTAGGGCGCTGCGCTCGATTCGGCTGTTCCGGGGGAACCTGGCGATGCTCTTGTTGTCGAACGCGGTATGGATCACCGCGTCACTGCGGGCGGCTCCGTCGCGCACGCGCTCGGTCTCTTCCAGGCTGCCCGGGTGTGCCGTCGCACCTGCCGCCCGAAGTGTCGCGGCGGAAGCCTCCGAGCGGGCCAGGGCCAGGACTTCATGGCCCGAGTCGATCAGTTCGCGCACGACCGCCGAGCCGATGAAGCCGGTGCCGCCGGTGACGAAGACGCGCATCAGGCTGCCCCGCCAACGGGTCGACGCGGCCCCATGTAGTCCTTGAGCCGGGTCACGAGGCCGTCGCGCCGCTCGATGATCCACAGGTAGCGGATGTCGAAGGGATCGCCGGTGGCGGCATCAAAATGATGTCCCTCGGCCTCGATCACCACTTCCTCGCCCAGTTCGCGCACGGTGATGTCGTCCAGGGCGCCGAACTGCACGCTGCCGTCCATCGCGGCCATGTAGGCGCGGATCCGGGACTTCCCTTCGAGCCGGCGGACGTCACCGGCTGCGGCGAACGGGAACTCGTGCACAGCGTCATCGGCGTACATCTCCATCCAGGCGTCGACATCGCCGTCGGCGAGGCCGATCGCGGCCTCGGCCAGCCAGACGGGGAATTCCGCTTCGTCGTCCACGACGCACTCCTCTAGAATTACGGACCATGAGTCCCCAAAAGCCTACCACCGTTACGGACTCCCAGTCCGAAAAGGTTCGGCGGGGGCGTCCCGCAGTCCCCCGTGATCGCATCCTGGGCGCCGCCGACGAGCTCCTGACCGCTTCCGCGACCCCCGGCGCGGTCACGATGGACGACATCGCGGCGGCGGCGGGGGTCGGCAAGGGCACGCTCTTCCGGGCTTTCGGAAGCCGGGACGGATTGCTGGACGCCCTGTTCGCGGCGCGCCTGGAACCATGGCGCGAGGAGCTCCACCGGGCCGGATCCCCGGTGGGACCCGATGTACCGGCGGCAGACCGGGTCGTGTCGATCCTGGAGCAGCTGCTGAACTTCAAGCTGGAGAACCCTGGCCTGCTCGCGGCGCGCGAGATGAACGGCACGAGCCTGCTGGCGGCCCCGCACTACGTGTGGGTTCACGGCGTGTTGCGCGACCTGCTGGAGCAGGCGGGCGTCCGCGCGCAGACGGCCCAGTACACGGCTCACCTGCTCCTCGGAGGACTGAACGTCGAACTCATCGCCACGCTCAAGGCCTCCGGATGCTCCGAGGCCGACATCAGGCACGCGATCGTGAGCACCGCGCGCCGCGTTCTCGGAATGCCGACGAACACCTGAGCGGGCGCGGCGTGCCCCTCGGCCGTCGGCGCGCGGCGGTGCGCCGGGGCACGCGGAAGCCCCGGCCGGTCCCGGTAGCGGGCCGACCGGGGCTCTCCGGTGCTCAGGGGCGGCTGGTGAGGTATCCGCCCATGGAGGTGAAGTACTCGGTCGCGGGCAGCTCCTGGCCGTCCTCCGTGCGCACCCGGGTGATGGCGAGACCGTGGTTGAGGCCCGTGCGCGCGTCGGCGCCGGCGACGATCACGACCCCTTCGCCCTCGCGGTAGAAGACGCGGCCGGGCGTGCCGCCGTACCGGCCCTCCGACACGACGGCGGACACCACTTCGAGCCGCTTGCCCCGGTGGAAGGTGAAGGCGTTCGGGTACGGCGACGTCTGGGCGCGGACCAGCCGGTCCAGCACCTCGGCGGGCCAGTCCCAGTTGATGCGGATGTCCTCCTCCGCGCGCTTGTGGAAGAACGTCGCCTGCGAGCGGTCCTGCCGGGTGAACTCCGTCTCCCCGGAGGCGATCCGGTCCAGCGCGCCGACGGTGACCGGGGCGATCAGGTCGACGGTCTTGTGGAACAGGTCCACGGAGGTGTCGCCGGGCTCGACCTTCACCGCGCGCTGGTCCACGATGTCGCCGGCGTCGAGCACCTCGTCCATCATGTGGGCGGTCACGCCGACTTCGGTCTCACCGTTGATGAGCGCCCAGATCAGCGGCGAGAACCCGGCGTACTTCGGCAGCAGCGAGTCGTGGACGTTGAGCGTGCCGTGCGGCGGCAGGCCGTAGATGCGCGGCGGGATCCAGGTGCGCCAGTTGTTGGCGACGATGATGTCGGGAGCGGCCTCCTGGAGCAGCCGGAACAGCTCCTCGTCGTCGGGCCGGTTGCGGATGATCACCGGGACGCCGTGCTCCTCGGCCAGGTCCGCTACGGAATCGCTCCAGATCTTCTCGTACGCGTGCTCGCTCTTGGGATGCGTCACGACTGTCACCACGTCGTGCTCGGACTCCAGGAGGGCTCGCAGGGTGCGGTGGCCCCAGGTCTGGTATCCGAACATGGCGACCCGCATGGGTTCCTCCTCAGGTGAGCGACTGATCGACGCCAAGTAAAGCAAGCCTTACCTAATGACGCAACGGGCCCTGTTTTATGGTGCGTTAGGTAGGGCACTTGGTGATTAGTCCGGTTTTGTCTGGTCGACAGAGTCGTTGAAGTCAGGTTAGCTTTACCTAAGTTCTGCTGGCCGCCGCTTTCGGTGTGCCCGCGTCCCGTACTTTTCGTCCACGCCTGACAGGCGGCTGTCCCGCACGATGGGAGTGACATGTCACAGGTTGATCCTGGCGACGCACCTCTGATCCACGACCTCATAGGAATCGGCTTCGGGCCGTCCAATGTGGCCCTGGCGATCGCGCTCAGCGAGCACAACGCGCGAGTGGGCAGGCAGGAGGCGGTCACGGCACACTTCTTCGAGCGCCAGCCCGCCTTCGGCTGGCACCGCGGCATGCTGATCGACGACGCGACGATGCAGGTGTCGTTCCTCAAGGATCTCGTGACGCTGCGGGACCCGTCCAGCGAATACACCTTCCTGCGCTACCTGCAGAGCAGGGGCCGGCTGATCGACTTCGTCAACGGCAAGAACCTCTTCCCGCTCCGCGTGGAGTTCCACGACTACTTCGAGTGGGCGGCCGCGAAGGTCGACGACATGGTCAGCTACGGCCACGACGTGATCTCCGTGGAACCCGTGCTGCGTGACGGAGTGGTGGAGTACGTCGATGTGACGTCCCGCTCCGGCACCGAGACGGTCGTCCACCGCGCCCGCAACCTCGTCGTCGGCACCGGGCTGCGCCCGCTGATGCCGGAGGGCGTCGAGCGCACCGACCGGGTCTGGCACAACTCCGACCTGCTGGCCAAGGTCGACGCGCTGGAGGGCACGGAGCCCGCCCGGTTCGTCGTGGTCGGCGCCGGGCAGAGCGCCGCGGAGAACGTCGCCTACCTCCACCGCCGCTTCCCGCGCGCCGAGGTCTGCGCGGTCTTCTCCCGCTACGGCTACAGCCCGGCCGACGACAGCAGCTTCGCCAACCGGATCTTCGACCCGGAGGCGGTCGACGAGTACTTCACCGCCCCGGACGACATCAAGCGCAAGCTGATGGGCTACCACGGCAACACCAACTACTCCGTGGTGGACATCGACCTGATCGACGACCTGTACCGCCAGGCGTACCAGGAGAAGGTGCTCGGCACCGAGCGGCTGCGCTTCATCAACATCTCCCGGCTGACCGGCGTGGAGGAGGACGGGGACAAGGTCCGCGCCACCGTCACCTCCCTGGTCACCGGCGAGGAGAGCGCGCTGGAGGCGGATGTCGTGGTCCTCGCCACCGGCTACAGCCCCGTCGAGCCCCTGAGCCTCCTCGGTGACGTCGCACGGCACTGCCACCGCGACGAGGAGGGCCGGGTCCGGGTCGAGCGCGACTACCGGATCGCGACGGACGACGAACTGCGCTGCGGCATCTACCTCCAGGGCGGTACCGAGCACACCCACGGCATCACCTCCTCGCTGCTGTCCAACACCGCGATCAGGGTCGGCGAGATCCTCGACTCCATCGTCGAGCGTGGCCTCAAGGACGCCTCGGACGGACCTCGCCCGCTCGCCGGAGACCTTGCCGCGCCCTGACCCACCCCCGTTCCCGGTCCGCCATCGGTCCGCCCCCCACATCTCGCCCCGCCCGCCGCTCGTACGGCAGTACGCGGCGTGCCCGGCACGCACAGTGAAACCCCTTGAAAGGAACATCCGTGTCCACTGGTACACGCCCCGTTCTGACGCGGTTCGTCAGATTCGCACCCCGAGTGGCAGTCGCGGCCGTCGCCGCCGTCGCTCTGGCCGCCTGTGGGGGCGGCGACGACAAGGCATCGTCCAGCACCTCGGCAGAGGCGGGCGCGAAGTCCGGTGCCTTCCCGGTGACGGTCCAGCACAAGTACGGCAGCACGACGATCGAGTCGGAGCCCAAGCGGATCGTCACCCTGGGCCTCTCGGACCAGGACGCGGTCCTCGCGCTCGGCATCAAGCCCGTCGGCTCCGTGGACTGGTTCAAGGAGAAGCCGTACGGCAAGTGGCCCTGGACCAAGGCCAAGTGGGGCTCGGACACGCCGGACATCGTCGGTGAGCGCGACGAGTACAACATGGAGAAGATCGCCGCGCTCAAGCCGGACCTGGTCATCGCCCAGTACTCGGGGATGAAGAAGGAGCAGTACGACACGCTCTCCAAGTTCACCAAGGTCGTCGCCCAGCCCAAGGACCTGCCCGACTACGGCGCCTCCTGGCAGGTGATGACCCGGCAGATCGGCGCGTCACTCGGCAAGAAGGCGCAGGCGGAGAAGCTGATCACCGGCATCGACGCCGACTTCAAGAAGGTCCGCGACGAGCACCCCGAGTTCGCCACCAAGACCCTCGCCGTGGCCGACAGCTTCGAGGCGGGCAAGTACTCCGCGTTCACGAAGACCGACCCCAAGTCGATCTTCTTCTCCGAGCTGGGCTTCAAGTTGAAGCCGGAGATCGACAAGCTGGCCAAGCCGGGCTGGAACGCCGCCGAACTCAGCTCGGAGAAGCTGAACGTGCTCGACGTCGACCGCCTGGTCTGGGTGACCTCCAGCACCGACGCCAACGACCGGATCAAGGCCGAGCCGCTCTACAAGAACCTCAAGGTGAGCAAGGACAAGCGCGATCTGTTCGTGCCCTACCAGGACCCGGACATCGGCGCCGCGTTCTCCTTCAACACGGTCCTCTCGATCCCTTACGCGATCGACCAGATCGTGCCGCTGCTGACCGCCGTCAAGTAGCGCACCGCCCCACCTCAGCAAGACCTAGGGCGTGTCCGCAAAGTCTCGCCTGCCCGGCGGCGCCTGGCACGCACTCTCGCCGCACCGGGCGAAGACCCGAGTACGTCCAGTACGAGGGCCTGCGCCCGGCACGCCGAGAGCACGCACCAGACGCCGCCGGGCCCGCCCTCCGGGCGGACGACGTGACTTTGCGGACACGCCCTAGCAGGGGTGCCCGTCCGATGATGTGCCGGCCCGGCACGCCCTCGGACGGGACGTCCTCTCCTTGCCGTACATCATCAGGGAAAGGCCATTTCGTACGATGTTTGACGCCGAGTCGGACCGCACATCCGCTACCGGGATCCCGATGACCGGCGGGCAGGCCGGGATCTGGCCGGCCCAGCAGATCGAGCCGGACAGCTCCGCCTACAACATCGTCTTCGCCCTCGACCTGCGCGGCTCCACCGATCTCGGCCGGCTCGCCGCCGCCGTTCGGCAGGCCGTCACGGAAGCCGGCTGCCTGCACGTCGAGTTCACCCCCGGTGACGGCGACGGCGGCCCGCGCCAGAGCGCCGCCACCGTCCCCTTCGAGGTGCCCGTCGTCGACCTGCGCGAGGCCCCGGACCCCGAGGCGGCCGCCGCCGACTGGGCCACGGCCGAACGCGAACGGACCGCCCCCCTGGACCGGGCGCCGCTCTTCGCCCAGGCACTGCTGCGGCTCGCGGACGATCATGTCCGCTGGTACCAGCGCTACCACCACATCGTGCTCGACGGCATGGGCGTGACCCTGATCACCCGCCGGGCCGGTGAGCTCTACACCCTGGGCACGCGCGCCCCCGCCCGCCCCGGCCTGTCCCTCGCCCGGCTGGTGGACGCCGACCGGGAGTACCGAGTCTCCGCGGCGGCCGAGGCGGACCGCGCCTGGTGGCAGGAGCGTCTGGCCGGCCGGGCAGAACCTGTACGGCTCGTCGAGCGCGGTCACTCCCTGACGGCCCGGCGGCTGCGGCGCACCATCGAACTCACCCCGCAGGAGGCCGCGCGGCTGCACGCCGCCGCCGCGAACGCGGGTGTCCGGCCCTCCCGGCTGCTGGTCGCGGCCGTCGCCGCGTATCTGCACCGGGCCACCGGCGAACAGGACCTGGTCCTCGGACTGCCGGTCGCCGCTCGCCAGGACCCCGTGTCCGCCGTCGTCCCGGGCATGGTCTCCAACATCGTCCCGCTGCGGCTGACCGTCCGCCCCGGCACCACGGGCGCGGACCTCGTCGCGGACGTGCGCCGGGGGATCTCGGAGGCGGCCGCGCACGGACGCCACCGCGCGGAGCACCTGGCCAGGGACCTCGGACTGGTAGACGGCGTCCGGGAACTCGTCGGCCCGACCGTCAACATCCTGCCCAGGGGCGAGGAGTCCGGCTTCGACGGGCTGCGGACCGAGCTCCGCCCCGAGTGGCTCGGCCCGGTCAGCGACCTGGCGTTCGCCTTCTCCGAGAGCCGCGACGGCCACGCCGTCACCGTCCACCTCGACGCCGACGCGGACCTCTGCGACGCGGAGACCCTCCGCGACCACGAACGCCGCTTCCGCGCCGTGCTCGGCGCCCTCATCGACCACCCGGAGCGGCCCGTGGGCCGGATCGAGCTGACCTCCGGCGCCGAACGCGAGCGACTGATCGGTGAGTTGGCCGTCTCCCCGCGCGAAGTGGCCGAACTCTCCTGGCCCGCCGCCTTCGAAGCACAGGTACGCCGCACACCGGAGGCCGTCGCGCTCGTCTGCGAGGACCGCGAGCTCGACTACGCCGGACTGAACGCCGCCGCCAACCGGCTGGCCCGGCTGCTGGCCGCCCGAGGCGTGGGCGCCGGCTACGTCGTCGCCGTGGCCCTCCCGCGCTCCCCGGAACTCGTGGTGGCGCTGCTCGGCGTGATGAAGGCCGGTGCCGCCTACCTGCCGCTGGACGCCGACCACCCCCGGGACCGGACCGCGTACATGCTGTCCGACGCGGGGGCCACCACCGTGCTCACCGTCCGGGAACTCGCTCCCCACCTCCCGGAGTCGGACGCGGACCACCTGCTGCTCGACGAGCCGGAGACCGCCGCCGCCCTCGCCGCCCAGGACAGCGCGGACCCGGGCACCCCGGTCGTCCTGGACCAGGCCGCCTACGTGATCTACACCTCCGGCTCCACCGGCCGCCCCAAGGGCGTGGTCGTCACCCACGACGGCGTCGGCAGCCTCATCGCCACCGCCACGGACCGGATCGGTGTCACCTCGGAAAGCCGCGTCGTGCAGTTCGCCTCCGTCGGCTTCGACGTGACGGTCTGGGACCTGATCATGTCGCTGTGCGCCGGCGGCCGGATCATCGTCGTCCCCGCCGAGAGGCGGGTCGCCGGGCCCGCCCTCACCGACTACATCGCCCGCCACCGCGCCACCCACATGATCCTGCCCCCGTCGCTCGTCTCCGCGCTGCCGCCGGAGTGCGAACTGCCCGAGGGCGCCGTCCTCGTCGTCGGCACCGAAGCGGTCCCGAGCGAGCTGATCGCCCGCTGGTCCGGGCGGCTCCAGGTCGTCGTCGCCTACGGACTGACCGAGGCCAGCGTCAACTCCACGCTCTGGCTCGCCCGTTCCGGCCGGCCGGGTCCCACGCCCATCGGCCGGCCCGACCCCAACACCCGCACCTACGTACTGGACGCCGCGCTGCGGCCGGTGCCGGTGGGGGTTGAGGGCGAGTTGTACGTCGCCGGGCGCGGCCTCGCCCGCGGCTACCTCGGCCGCTCGGCCCTGACCTCGGAACGCTTCGTCGCCGACCCGTACGGGGACCCCGGCACCCGGATGTACCGCACCGGCGACCGGGTCCGCTGGGGCGCCGACGGCAACCTGGAGTTCCTGGGCCGGGCCGACGGACAGATCAAGATCCGCGGCCACCGGATCGAACCGGGCGAGATCGAGAGCGCCTTCATGGCCGCCCCCGGGATCGCCCAGTCCGCCGTCCTGGTCCGCGACGACCACCGGGGCGTCAAGCGCCTCGTCGCCTATCTCGTCGGGGACGGTGACGACGGCGCCGCCACCGAGACGGCCGTCACCGCCGCACGCGCCCAGGTGGCCGGCGCCCTGCCGGACCACATGGTGCCGACCGCCGTCGTCGTCCTGGACGGGCCCCTCCCGCTCACGCCCAACGGCAAGCTCGACACCCGCGCCCTGCCCGAGCCCCGGTGGACGGAGGTCAGCGGGACCGACGCGCCCACCGGACCGGCCGAGACCGCGCTCGCCGCACTCTTCGCGGAACTGCTCGACCTGCCCGCCGTGGGCGTCCGGAGCAGCTTCTTCGAGCTGGGCGGCGACAGCATCGTCGCCATCCAGCTGGTCAACCGCGCCCGCGACGCCGGACTCGCGATCACCCCGCGCGAGGTCTTCCGGCTCCGCACCGTCGAGGCCCTGGCCCGCGCCGCCGGGACGACGCCCGCCCCGCCGGCACCCGCACACGGGCTGGACGAGGACGCGCTGCCCGTCTCCCCGCTCCAGGAGGGCTTCTTCTTCCACGCCGCGTACGACGCGGGCACCGCCGACCTCTACCTCGTCCAGGAACTCCTGGAACTCGACGGACTCGTCGACCCGGACCGGCTGCGCGGGGCGCTCCAACTGCTGCTGGAACGGCACCCGTTGCTGCGCGCCTCGTTCCGCCAGCTCCCCGGAGGAGAGGTCGTCCAGCGCCTCGCGGAGCACGTCACCCTGCCCTGGCAGCAGGCCGACACCGCGGAGACCACCCTCGACGACGTGCTCCGGGCCGACCGCGCCCAGCCCTTCGACCTCGCCCGGCCACCGCTGCTGCGCGCCACCCTCGTACGGGACGGCCACCGGCACCGGCTGCTGCTCACCCTGCACCACATCGTCGCGGACGGCTGGTCCGTCTCCGTACTGCTGCGCGAACTCACCGCCGCCTACCGGGGCGAGGAACTCCCCGCACCGGCCGCACCCCACCCGTACCTGGCGTGGCTGGCCACCCGGGACCGGGACGGCGCGCGGGAGGCGTGGCGGCAGGCGCTCGCCGGGCTGGAGGGGCCGACCCGGCTCTCCGCGCTCGGCGCGGCGGCGGACGGCGAGCGGGCCCCGGCCAGTCCGGAACAGGTGGACACCCGGCTGCCCGAGGAGCTGACCAACGGCCTCACCGCGTACGCGCGCACCCACGGACTCACCCTCAGCACCGTCATGCACGGCGCGTGGGCCCTGCTGCTCGGCGCGCTCACCGGCAGCGACGACCTCGTCTTCGGCACCACCGTGTCCGGCCGGACCACCGAGGTCCCCGGCCTGGACTCCGCGGTGGGCCTGTTCATCAACACCGTCCCCGCCCGGGTGGTGCTGCGGCCGGAGGAGTCGCTCACCGCGCTGCTGCGCCGCGTCCAGGACGAGCACTCGGCGCTCCTGGACCACCAGCACCTCGGCCTGGCCGACATCCAGCGGATCGCGGGCGGCGGCGAACTCTTCGACACCCTGGTGGTGTTCGAGAACCACCCGGCCCCGCAGCCGTCCGCAGGCCACGGCCCGGACGCACTGCGCATCACCGGCAACGACGTCACCGACGCCGTGCACTACCCCCTCGCGCTCGTCGTCGAGCCCGGTGACGGCGGACTGCTGCTGCGCTTCAAGCACGACGCGGCCCGCTTCGACCAGGTGACCGTTGCCGTCCTCGCCAACCGGTTCACCGCACTGCTGCGCACCCTGGTGGCCGAGCCCGGCCGTACCGTCGCCAGGACCGGACTGCTGTCCGAGCGCGAACACGCGCACCTCGCGGAGCTGAACGACACCGCCAGGCCCGTCCCCGGGGCCACGCTCGCCTCGCTGTTCGCCGCGCAGGCGGCCCGTACGCCAGACGCCCCGGCCGTGGTCTTCGAGGACAGCACGCTGACCTACGCCGAACTCGACCGGCGCGCGGAGGCGCTGGCCCGGCGGCTGCGGTCGCGCGGGGCAGGCCCTGAGCAGTACGTCGCGGTGGCCGTACCTCGCTCCGCCGAACTGATGGTCGCGCTGCTGGGCGTCCTGAAGACCGGCGCCGCCTATCTGCCGGTCGACCTCGACTACCCGGCGGAGCGGGTCGCCTTCGTGCTCGGTGACTCCGGCACTCGTACGGTCGTGACCACGGCGGAGGCGGCCGGACGGCTGCCCGCCGTACCGGGCACCGACGTACTGCTCATGGACGGGACCGACGTACTGCTCATGGACGGGAAGGACGAGGACCGGAACGCGGCCGCCCCCGTGCGGCACGCCGGTCCCGACCACCCGGCCTACCTGATCTACACCTCCGGCTCCACCGGCCGCCCCAAGGGCGTCACCGTCACGCACCGCGCCGTCGTCAACCGGCTCGGGTGGATGCAGGGGGAGTACGGGCTCGGCGCGGACGACCGGGTCCTCCAGAAGACCCCGGCCGCCTTCGACGTCTCCGTGTGGGAGTTCTTCTGGCCGCTGGTGGAGGGCGCGACCGTCGTCCTCGCCCGCCCCGGCGGCCACCGCGACCCCGGCTACCTGGCCGGGCTGATCCGGGCACGGCGGATCACCACGCTGCACTTCGTCCCGTCCATGCTGGCCGCGTTCACCCAGGCCCTGGAGTCCGACACGGACCACCCGGACTGGGCGGCGAGCCTGCGGCGGGTGTTCTGCAGCGGCGAGGCCCTCACCGGCGCCCAGGCCGCCAACTGGTCCGAGCTGACCGCGCGTTCCGGGCGGGCCCCGGCGCCGCTGCACAACCTCTACGGGCCCACGGAGGCGGCCGTGGACGTGACCTCCTTCGCCTACGTTCCGGACGGCGACGGCGACGGCGACTCCGGGCCCGCCGTGCCCATCGGCCGCCCGGTCTGGAACACCCGGCTGCACGTACTGGACCCGTTCCTGCGCCAGGTCCCCGACGGGGTGGCGGGGGAGCTCTATCTCGCCGGGGTGCAGCTGGCCCGTGGCTACCACGACCGGCCTGGCACGACCGCCGAGCGCTTCGTGGCCGACCCCTTTGGCGGACCGGGCGAGCGCATGTACCGCACGGGTGACCTGGTGCGGCGGTGCGCCGACGGCGCCGTCGAGTACCTCGGCCGCACCGACCGGCAGGTCAAGATCAGGGGCAACCGCATCGAACTCGGGGAGATCGAGGCCGCCTTGGCAGCCCTGCCGGGGGTCGCCCGGGGAGCGGTGATCGTCCGTGACGGCGCGCTGGCCGGGTACGCCGTGCCCGTACCCGGCACGGTCCTGGACACCGACGCCCTGCGCGCGGCGCTGGCAGAGGCGCTGCCCGCGCCCATGGTGCCGGGCACCGTCCTGGCCCTGGACACCCTGCCGCTGACGCCCAGCGGCAAGCTCGACCAGAACGCCCTGCCGTCCGCCGCGCCCGCCCCCCTGACCGGCGGCCGGGCCCCGCGCGACGAGCGCGAGAGCGCCCTGTGCGAGATCTTCGCGGAGGTGCTCGGCGTACCCGGGACCGGCGTGGACGACGACTTCTTCGTCCTCGGCGGCGACAGCCTCAGCTCGATCGCCGTCGCCACCCGGGCCCGCGCGCGGGGACTGGTGATCGGCCCCCGCGACGTGTTCGAGTGCCGGACCCCGGCCGCCCTGGCCGCCGCCGCGCGAACGGCGGCACCCGGCCCCGCCACCCCGGCCGAAGCCTCCGCCGCCGAACCGCCGGCCCCCGCCGACGCCGTGACCGTGACCGCCGCGGAGGCCGGACCGGCAGCCGCCGCCCTCCAGGCCGTGCTGGCCCTCCAGGAGCAGTCCGGCGCCGACGTGGACCCCGCCCTGCGCGCCCTGCTCGCCCAGCTGACCTCCGCCGCGAGCCCCGAGCCTGATCCTGATCCCGAACCGGAGCCGGAGCAGCCCGCGCCGCTCGGCGGACTGGTGCTCTCGGCGGAGGAGACCGACCGCGTCGCCGCCACCGCAGGGCTCCCGGTCGACGACATCTGGCCGCTCTCCCCGCTCCAGGAGGGCATGTACTTCCACGCCACCTACGACGCGGGCGAGGCGCTCGACGTCTACCTCTCCCAGGAGACCCTGGACTTCGACCACCGCGTCGACGCGGACCGGCTGCGCGCCGCCTGCCGGACGCTGCTGGCCCGCAACACCGGGCTGCGGGCCGGATTCACCGCCGACGGACTGCCCCGGCCCGTCCAGTTCATCGTGGACGGCGCCGAGATCCCGCTCATCGAGGAGGACCTCTCCGGGCTGCCCGCCGCGCAGCAGCACAGCCGCACCCGGGAGCTGCTGGCCGCCGACCGGCGACAGCGCTTCGACCTGTCCGCGCCCTCGCTCTGCCGGCTGCTGCTCATCCGGCTCGGGGACGGCCGGGACCGGCTCGTGATCACCCACCACCTCATCCTGTGGGACGGCTGGTCCGCGTGGCTGTTCCTGGAGGAGCTGTTCACGCTGTACGAGCGGGCCGGCGACGCCACCGGGCTTCCGGTCCCCGGCTCGTACCGCGACTACCTCGGCTGGCTGGACGAGCAGGACACCGGGGCCGCGCTCACCGCCTGGCGCAGGGCGCTCTCCGGATTCGACGAGCCGACCCTGCTCGCCCCCTCCGGGCGCGACACCGGCCCGGTCATCCCGGCCGACCACGACACCGTGCTCAGCCAGGAGACCAGCGAACTGCTGCGGGCCACGGCACGCCGCCACGGGCTCACCCTGAACACCTTCCTGAACGCGGCCTGGGCCCTGGTGCTCTCCGCGATGACCGGGCGGGCCGACGTCGCCTTCGGCACCGCCGTCGCCGGACGGCCCGCCGACGTCCCGGGCGCGGCCGGAATCATCGGGATGTTCCTCAACACCATCCCCGCCCGCGTCGCGTTCACCCCGCAGGAGCCGCTCCTCGCCCTGCTGCGCAGGATGCAGTCCGAGCGCGCGGCCGTCATGCCGTACGAGTACGTCGGACTCGGCGCTCTCCAGCAGGAGACCGGCCACCGCCGGCTCTTCGACACCCTGTTCGTGCTGCGCTCGGCCGACGGCGAGGACCGCGCGGCCGAACTGCGCGGGCGGCACGGCATCACCGCCATGTCCAACGTGGACGGCACGCACTTCCCGCTCACCCTGATCGTCACCCCGGGAAGCCGGCTGCGGATCACCCTGGCGGCCAGGCCGGACCTGTTCGACGCCGAGGCCGCGACCACCATCCTCGACCGGTTCGCCGCGGTGCTCGGCCGGCTCACCGAGGCTCTCGACGGAGACGACCGGGCCCGTACCGCGGGCGTCGACCTGCTCCTGCCCGCGGAACGGGCCGCCACGGCCGCCGCACAGCGCACCGGCCGCGAGCCCGTGCCCGACGAGACCGTTGCCGATCTGCTCGCCGCCCAGGTCGCCCGCACCCCGGACGCCGTGGCACTCGTCTTCGGCGAGCAGACCCTGACGTACGCCGAACTGGACGCCCGCGTCAACCGGCTCGCCCGGCTGCTGCTGGCCGGGGGAGCCGGTCCGGAGAAGGTCGTGGCGCTCGCGCTGCCGCGCTCCATCGAGATGGTGGCTGCCCTCTTCGCCGTACTGCGTACCGGCGCCGCCTACCTGCCGCTCGACCTGGACCATCCTGCGGACCGGCTGCGCCTGATGGCCCGCGACTGCGGACCGCTGTGCCTGGTGTCCACCACCGCCGTCGCCCCCTCCCTGCGCGACGCGGACGGCCCCGTCGCTCCCGAACTCCTGCTGGACGACGCGGCCGTGGCCGCCGAACTGGCCGCGCTGCCGGGCGAAGAGATCACCGACGCGGAACGTCCCGCGTTCGCGCACGGGGTGCCGGGCCGCCTCGACCACCCCGCGTACGTCATCTACACCTCGGGCTCGACCGGCCGCCCCAAGGGCGTCGTCACCCCGTACCGGGGGCTGACGAACATGCAGTACAACCACCAGAAGGAGATCTTCGACCCGGCCATCGCCTCTGCGGGCGGACGGCGGCTGCGCATCGCGCACACCGTGTCCTTCGCCTTCGACATGTCCTGGGAGGAACTGCTCTGGCTCGTCGAGGGCCATGAGGTGCACGTCTGCGACGAGGAGTTGCGCCGCGACGCGGAGGCGCTGGTCGCGTACTGCGACAGCCACCGCATCGACGTGGTCAACGTGACGCCCACCTACGCCCAGCTCCTCATCGAGGAGGGCCTCCTGGACCAGGACGAGGCCGCCGGCAAGCACCGTCCCGCACTGGTCCTCCTCGGCGGTGAGGCCGTCCCCGACACGGTCTGGACCCGGCTGCGCCGCACCGAGGGCACCTACGGCTACAACCTCTACGGGCCGACCGAGTACACGATCAACACACTCGGCGCCTCCACCACCGACAGCGCGACCTCCACGGTCGGGGTACCGATCCGGGGCACTCGCGCCCACGTCCTCGATTCGATGCTGCGCCCCGTCCCGCCCGGCAGCCCCGGCGAGCTGTACATCGCCGGTACCGGCCTGGCCCGGGGCTACCACGACCGGACCGCGCTGACGGCCGAACGGTTCGTCGCCGACCCGTTCGGTGAACCGGGCGAGCGCATGTACCGGACCGGAGACCTGGTACGCCAACGCCCCGACGGCCTCATCGACTTCCTCGGCCGCACCGACGACCAGGTGAAGATCCGCGGCTACCGCATCGAACTGGGCGAGATCTCCACGGCCCTGTCCACGCACCCCCAGGTAGCGCACGCGGCGGTCGTTGTCTCCGAGCGGGCGGGCACCAAGCGCCTGGTCGGCTACGTCGTGCCGGAGGAGGGAGCCGGGACCGGCGAGTCGCTGACCCGGCCGCTGCGCGACCACCTGAAGACCCGGCTGCCGGACTACATGGTCCCCGCCGCGCTCGTCACCCTCGACGCGCTGCCCCTGACCGTCAACGGCAAGCTGGACGTCAGGGCGCTGCCCGCCCCCGACCTCGCCGTCGCGGGCACCGGACGCGCCCCCCGCGACCCGCGCGAGGAGACGCTCTGCGCCCTGTTCGCGGAGGTGCTCGGACTGCCCGTGGGCAGCGTCGACATCGACAGCGACTTCTTCGACCTGGGCGGGCACTCCCTGCTGGCCACCCGGCTGGTCAGCCGGGCCCGTACCGCGCTCGACGCCGAACTGGCGATCCGGGACCTCTTCGAGGCACCGACCGTCGCGGAACTGGTGGCCCGCGCCGCCCGCACCGACGGGGCAGCCCGTCCGGCCCTGGTCGCGGGCGAGCGGCCCGAGCGGCTTCCGCTGTCCCACGCCCAGCAGCGGCTGTGGGTCATCCAGCAGATCGAGTGCACCTCGGCCGCGTACAACTTCTCGCTGGCCATGCGGCTGCGCGGCCCGCTCGACCCCGATGCCTGGCGCACCGCGCTCGCGGATGTGACCGGCCGTCACGAAGCCCTGCGCACCGTCTTCTCCACGGCCTCCGACGGCCAGGTGTTCCAGCGGGTACTGCCCGCAGAAGAGGCGCACCCGGTGGTGGAGTACCGCCGGGCCACAGAGGACGAGGTGCCCGGCATCATCGACACGGTCGTCAACCGGCCGTTCGACCTCGCCGCCGAACTCCTGTTGCGCGCCACCGTCGTGGAGCTGTCGCCCGAGGACCACGTGGTCGTGCTGCTGCTGCACCACATCACCACCGACGAATGGTCCGACCGGCCGTTCCTGCGCGACCTCGCCACCGCCTACGCGGCGCGCCTCGAAGGCCGGGCACCCGACTGGGAGCCGCTGCCCGTCCAGTACGCCGACTACGCCCTGTGGCAGGACCGGCTGCTGGGCGACCCCGCCGACGGAACCAGCCTGGCCGCCCGCCAGCTGGACCACTGGCGCACGGCCCTGGCCGGCGCCCCGGAAGAGCTCGAACTGCCCACCGACCGGGCCAGGCCCGCCCGCCCGGCGTTCTCCGGCGCCGAACTCGACATCGCCTTCGACGCCCCGGTGCACGCCGGACTGAAGCGGCTCGCCCGGGAGACCGGCGCCAGCATGTTCATGGTGGTGCACGCGGCCGTCGCCGCGCTGCTCCACCGGATGGGCGCCGGAACGGACATCCCGCTCGGCTCGCCCATCGCGGGGCGCGGCGACGAGGCACTGGACGAACTGGTCGGCTTCTTCGTCAACACCCTGGTGCTGCGCACGGACCTCGGCGGCGACCCCAGCTTCACCGAACTCCTCGCCCGGGTCCGCGACACCGACCTGGCGGCTTTCTCCCACGCCGATGTGCCCTTCGAGTCGGTCGTGGAGGCCCTCAACCCGACCCGCTCGCTCTCCCGCAACCCGCTCTTCCAGGTGATGGTCGGCTATCACGCCCGAACCGGTGATGAGCTCGAACTGCCCGGCCTGAGCGTGGAGTTCGTTCCCTTCCGAATTCGCTCCGCAAAATTCGACCTGGTGTTCAGCTTCACCGAGCACACCGCGCCGGACGGCAGCCCCGGTTCGCTCGGCTGCCGGCTGGAGTTCGCCACCGAACTCTTCGACCTGGAGACCGCGGAGGCGATCGGTGAGCGGCTGCGCACCCTGGTCGCCGCGCTCGTCGCCGCGCCCGGACAGCCGCTGTCCCGGGCCGAGATCCTCTCCGGCCAGGAGCGGCGGACCGTACTGGAGGGCTTCAACGACACCGACCGGGAGGTCGAGGAGGAGTCCCTGCCCGCCCTGTTCGCCCGCAGGCTCACCGAACGGCCCGACGCCGTTGCCGTGGTGGACCGGGACCGCTCGGTGACGTACGCCCAGCTCGACGACCGGGCCCGCCGCATCGCCGGTCTGCTCGCCGCGCACGGGGCGGGTGCCGAGAGCGTGGTCGGGGTGGCCGTGCCCCGGTCCGTGGACATGATCGCCACCGTGCTCGCCGCGATGAAGCTGGGCGCGGCCTTCCTGCCGCTCGACCTGATCCACCCGGGGGACCGGCTCTCCTACATGATCGAGGACTCGGGGGCGGCCCTGGTCGTCGGCACCGAGACCGTCGCGGGGAAGATCCCCGAGGTGGCGGGCGTCCCGGTGGTCCTGCTGGACGCCCCCGACACCGTGGCGGCGCTGGAGGGGCCGTCCCCGGCCGCAGAACCCGGCGGGCCCGCAGGGCTTGACCAGGCCGCGTATGTCATCTACACCTCCGGTTCGACTGGCCGCCCCAAGGGCGTGATCGTGCCCCACGAGGGCATCTCGTCCCTGGTGGCCACCGCCGTCGACCGGATGAGCCTGCGCCGCGACAGCCGGGTGCTCCAGTTCGCCTCCACCGGCTTCGACGTCTTCGTCTTCGAGCTCGCCATGGCGCTGTGCCACGGCGGCAGCCTCGTACTCATCACCGATGAGGCACGGGTCGCGGGACCGGCCCTGACCGACTTCCTCGCGGACCGGCGGATCACCCACATGATCCTCCCGCCGTCCCTGGTCTCCGCGCTCCCGCCCGGCTGCGAACTGCCCGAGGGGTCGACCGTGCTGGTCGGCACCGAGACGGTGCCGCCGGACCTGTTCGACCGCTTCGGCGCCACCGCGGACCTGATCTGCGCCTACGGGCTCACCGAGGCGACGGTCAACTCGACGCTGTGGCGTGCCCGCGAGCACGGCGGCAGCCCGGCAGGCCGGGTGCCCATCGGCCGGCCCGACCCCAACACCCGCGCCTACGTGCTCGACGAGCGGCTGCGGCCCGTACCGGTGGGTGTGGTGGGCGAGCTGTACGTGGCCGGGCGCGGGCTGGCCCGCGGCTACCTCGGCAAGGAGGCACTGACCTCCGAGCGGTTCGTCGCGGACCCCTTCGGGGCGCCCGGCAGCCGGATGTACCGCACCGGCGACCGCGCCCGACGACGCCGCGACGGCAACCTCGACTTCCTCGGCCGGGCCGACACCCAGGTGAAGGTGCGGGGCTTCCGGATCGAGCTGGGCGAGATCGAGGCGGCACTCGCCGCACACCCCGGCGTCGCCCAGGCCGCGGTCGTCCCCGAGCGGGACGGCGACATCGTCCGGCTGATCGCCTACGCGGTGCCCGAGTCCGGCGAACCCGACCCGAGGGAGCTGCGCGCCCACATGGCAGGGCTGCTCCCCGAGTACATGGTCCCGGCCCTGGTCGTACCGCTGGACGGGCCGCTGCCGCTCACGCCCAACGGCAAGCTCGACCGCGCCGCGCTGCCCGCGCCCGACTGGTCCGCGATGACGGGCGACGCCCGCCCGGCCACCCCGGTCCAGAGCAGGGTCGCCGCCCTGTTCTGCGAGATCCTCAAGCTGGACGACGTCGGCGTGCACGACAGCTTCTTCGCGCTCGGCGGCCACTCCATGGCCTCGATGCGGCTGCTCGGCCGGATCCGCGCCGAGTTCGGCGTCGAACTCAGCATCAGGGACGTCTTCGACGCGCTCACCGTCGCCGGTATCGCCGGGGCGCTGGAGGGCGCGGGTACGTCCTCCGAGAGCGCGGCCCCGGTCCTGCCCGCGCTGCGCCCGGCCGGGCAACGGGCCGGGGAACTGCGGGCGGCGCCCGTCCAGGACTGGCAGTGGCAGGCCTCCCGCGACGCGCGGGGCGTCGACCACGCGCTGACCCTGCGCTCCACGGGCGGGCTCGACGCCGAGGTGCTGGCCGCCGCCCTCGCGGACGTGGTGGCCCGGCACGAGCCGCTGCGCACCGCGTTCACCGAACGCGACGGTGTGCTGTACCAGCGGCCCGCCCCGGCCCCCGTACTGACCGAGGAACGGTGCGCGGAGCTGGACACCCGGCTGGCCGAACTCGCGGCCCAGGCACCCGATCCGGCCACGGAAGCGCCGCTCAGGGCGCATCTGCTCACCGCACCGGACGGCGGCCAGGCACTGCTGCTGACCATGCACTACCTCGCCGTCGACGAATGGTCGGTGGTCCCGCTCTTCCGCGACCTGGTCACCGCCCACACGGCGCGCGCCCAGGGCCACGCACCCGGCTGGGAGCCGCTGCCGGTCGGCTACGCCGACTACGCCCACTGGGCCCATGAGACCCTCGGCGACCTCGCGGACCCGGACAGCCGGGGCGGGCAGCAGCTCGCCTACTGGCGCCGGACGCTCGACGGACTCCCGGACCGGATCGCCCTGCCGGCCGACGGCCCGCAGCGGACCGGCCCTGACACCTCCGTGCGGCCCGGATCCCACGTCGGGTTCGCCCTGGACGAGGAACTGCACGCCGCCGTGGACCGGCTCGCGCAGTCAACCGGCACCAGCATGTTCATGGTGCTTCACTCGGCGCTCGCCGCGCTGCTCACCGGGCACGGCGCGGGCACCGACCTGCCGATCGGCACCATGGTCGCGGGACGCACCGACGAGCAGCTCAGCGATCTGGTCGGCTGCTTCTTCAACACCGTGGTGCTGCGCACCGGCACGGCGGGCGACCCCAGCTTCACGGAACTGCTGACCCGGGTCCGGGAGACGACGCTGAGCGCCCTCGACCGGCAGGACGTCCCGTTCGACGCCGTCGTCCGGGCCGCCGGACTCCCGCCCCAGGGGCCGCAGGTCATGGTGATCCACCACGAACAGGCCGACGCGGAACTGCTGGAGGGCGGCATCGGCACGCTCTCGGCCGTACCGACCGGCGTCACCCGGGCAGACCTGACCCTCAGTTTCTACGAGCCGCACGGCGAAGGACCGGTGCACTGCGCGCTGATCCACGCCACCGGCCTGCTGGGCACCGCAAAGGCCCGGCAACTGTCCGCCGCGTACCTGGAGCTGCTGCGCCGCGCGACAGCCCATCCGGAACAGCCGCTTTCCGAGCTGTTCACCGCACCGTCCAAGAGGAGTGACAACGCATGACGACCAACCCGTTCGAGGACCCGCAGGGCACCTTCCTGGTCCTGGTCAACGACGAGAACCAGCACTCGCTGTGGCCCGCCTTCGCCGAGGTCCCGGCCGGCTGGCGCACCGCCTTCGGCCCGGACACCCGCGAGGCCTGCCTCGCCCACGTGGAGGCGAACTGGACGGACCTGCGACCGGCGAGCCTCGTCGCCCTCCAGGGCTGACCCCCGTACACAAGCGGCCGCCCCCGGTGAGAACTCCTCACCGGGGGCGGCCGCTTGTGTACGGGGGTCAGCGCGTGCTCACCGCACGTCCACCGGCTCCCGGCGGCTGTCGGACCACGCCTCCCACAGCGCCGCGTACCGGCCGCCCGCCGCGACGAGTTCGTCATGGCTGCCGGTCTCCACGACCCGGCCCTCGTCGAGGACGACGACCCGGTCGGCGGTCGCCGCCTGGGGGAGCCGGTGCGCGACGACCAGACCCGTACGCCCCTCCAGCGCCCGCGACGCCGCCTCCTCCAGGACCCGCGCGCCCGCGCTGCCCGCGTCGGCGGTCGCCTCGTCGAGGATGGCGACCGGCGGGTCCGCCAGCACCAGCCGGGCCAGCGCGAGATGCTGCGCCTGGGTCACCGTCAGCCGGTGACCGCCCTCGCCCACCACCGTGTCCAGGCCGTCCGGCAGCGCCTGCGCCCACTCCAGGGCGCCGACCCGGTCAAGCGCCGCGCGCACCTCCTCCTCCGTGGCCCCGGGGCGGGCCAGCCGCAGGTCCTCGGCCAGCGGGCCCGCGAACACGTGCACCTCCTGGCTGATCAGCATCACCGCACGGCGCACCCCGGCGGCACCCAGCTCGGCCGCGTCGACCCCGCCCAGCGAGATGGTCCCGCCGTCCGGCTGATGGACGCCCGCGATGACCTTGGCCAGCGTCGTCTTGCCCGCGCCACTGGCGCCCACCAGCGCCACCCGCTCCCCGCTGCGCACCTCCAGATCGACCTTCCGCAGCACGGGCGCCCCGGCGCCGTAGGCGTAGCTGACCGCGCTCACCCCGACCGAACCGTCCGCCGGAGCGCTTCCACCAGGAGCGGTCTGCTCGGCCGGCAGCTTGGACAGCCCGACCAGCCGGGCGAAGCTGGCACCCGCCGACTGCGCGTCGTCGATGAGGAACAGCGTCGCGTTGACCGGGTTGAAGAGGCTGTGGAAGTAGAGCGCGGCGGCCGTGGCCGTACCGATGCTCACCGAACCGCTGTCCACCAGCACGAAGCCCGCGCCGAGCACGGCGGCCAGGCCGATGTACTCGGCCAGGTTCAGCCGGGAGAAGAACCCCGTCACGATGTGGATGCCGCCCAGCGCGAGATCCCGCGCGGACGCGGACCGCTGCTCCAGCAGCCCGGTGTGCGCACGGTTCAGCCGGAAGGCCCGTACGGTGCGCACCCCGCCGACGCTGTCGAGCAGCTGGTGCTGGAGCGCACCGGTCGCGACGCGGTGCTCGGCGTACACCGGAGCCGCCCTGCGCAGGTACCAGCGCACAGAGAGCACCTGCACCGGCATCGCCAGCAGCGCGGCCACCAGGAACCGCCAGTCCAGCACGGCGAGTCCGACGAACGTCAGCACGATGGTCAGCGCGGAGCGGGTGAACTCGGGCAGCGCCTGGCGCACCGACTTCGCGATCATGGAGACATCGCTGGTGACCCGGGAGACCAGGTCCCCGGAACCGGCCGCCTCGACGCGCTCCAGCGGCAGCCGCAGCGCTCGCTCGATGAACTGCTCGCGCACGGCGGCGAGTACGGTCTCGCCGAGCCGGGCCACCAGCGTGGAGCCGACCGCCGCCGCCGCACCGCGCACCAAGGCCACCACGATGAGCAGCACCAGCGGCACCGTCAGCGCCCGCGAACCCCGCCGCTCCACCACCAGGTCCACGATGTGGCCGAGCAGGGGAGCGGTCAGCAGCCCGATCGCGGTTCCGGCGACCAGTACCGTGACGGCGGCCGAGGTCAGCCGCCGGTGGCCGCGCAGCATCGTGCGCAGCGCCGCCAGGCTCTCCGCACCGCTCGCGGTCGGCAGCAGCGTGCGGTCCGCGCCGGGTGTGCTCATGACCGTTTCCCCCTCATTCCGCGTGTGCGTCTCCGTGTCCTGCGCCCGGTCCTCGTACGTGGACGTCATGCGAGCACCGCCGCCCGGTACCGCTCGTCACCGGCGACGAGTTCGGTGTGGTGGCCGGTCGCGCCGACGGTGCCCCCGTCGAGGACGACGACCCGGTCCGTGACCGCGAGGAGGGCCGGGCTGGTGGTGATCAGTACGGTGGTGCGCCCGTCGCGGACCTCCCGCAGCCGGGCGGCGATCCGGGACTCGGTGACGGTGTCCACGGCAGTGGTCGGGTCGTGCAGCACCAGTACCGGGCTGTCGGCGGCCAGCGCCCTGGCGAGTGCGACGCGCTGCCGCTGGCCGCCGGAGAGCGAGCGGCCGCGTTCGGCGAGCACGGTGTCGCCGCCCTCCGGCAGCAGCCGGGCGACCTCGTCCGCAGCGGAGGCGGCGAGGGCCCCGTCGACCGGGGCCGCGTCGTCGCGGGCTCCCGCCCGTACGTTCTCCAGCAGGCTGGTCTCGAACAGGTCGGCGTCGTGGTGGGCGACCAGGACGGCGCGGCGCAGTGCGTCCGGGGCGAGTTCGGTCAGCGGCACGCCGTCGAGCTCGATCAGCCCGTCGGCCGGGTCCCGCTCCCTGGCCAGGCAGAGCAGCAGATCGGCCGCGGCGGCCGGATCGCTTGTGACCACTCCGAGCAGCTCGCCGGGCCGGATATCCAGATCGATCCCGCGCAGCGAGCCGAGCCGGACCCCGCTCAGGCGCAGCTGCCCCGCCACGTCGTCGGACACCTCGGACGCGCCGCCCTCGACGGCCGAGGGCGCCTCCAGCACCTCGGCGATCCGGCGGGCGGAGGCGCGGCCCTGGGCGAACTCGGCGTTGACGTAGGTGAGCAGCTGGAACGGGCCGAGGAGGAACTGCGCCAGGCCCACCGCCGCCACCAGGTCACCGATGCTGATGCTGCCGCGCATGGCGAGGTAAGCGCCCACGATGCCGATGACCGCGATGAACACACCCGTGAGGGAGAGGACGGCCCCCTCGTGACCGGCCCGGCTGCGGGCCGCCCGCAGCGCCGCGGCGAGCGAGTCCTGACTGGTGGTGCGGTAGCGGGCGACGGCGGCCGACTCGGCGCCCATGCCCTTGAGGACCCGGAGTCCGGCGACCAGGTCGGCGGCGACGCCGGAGGCGTGCGCGGCCCGTTCCTGCTCGGTCTCGCTGCGGCGTTCGAGCGGCCGGCTGATGCGGTGTCCCAGCCACAGCAGCGGGGGGATGCCCAGCAGGACGAGGAGTCCGAGCGGGACGGAGATCCTGAGCAGGGCCACCGCGCTGATCACCAGCGCGGAGGTCGCCGCGACCCCGTACGCCAGGACCGGCGCCACCGAACCCACCCGGCGGGCGTCATTGGTGGCGATGCTGGTGAGCGCACCGGGCAGCCGGTTCGCGTCGGCGCCTCCGCGCGGGTCGAGCACCCGGGCGCCGAGCTCCATCCGGAGCCGGTGCGCGGCGCGTTCCCCCGCGCCTTCGGCGAGCCGGGCGCTGGTCCGGTAGCAGTTCGACAGCACCAGGAACAGCCCCGCGAGCACCAGGAGCCAGCGCAGCAGCGACGAGGAGGAGCCGGTGGCCACCGCCGTGTCGATGGCCGCGCCGATGACGACGGGCACCAGGGCCTCACACCCCTGGTGCACCGTGCCGAGCAGCGAGGCGGTGACGACGCGCCGCCGCTGCCCCCTGATCGCCCTGCGGAGGACGTGCCCCCCGGTCGGTCCTCCAGTTGGCATGCGGGCCTCCGCGAAGAGTCTGGGAATGTGAGTAAGGCTAAAAGTTAGGTAAGGCTACTCTAAATGGGTGGCCGGGGTGGTAAGCCGTCCGCAATGTCCCCGGTCACAGCGGCGCGGGCCATTTCGCCTGCGGGGGGCGCGCGTTGACCATCCGGCGCCGTTCGGTTAGCCTCACCTAAGTTCCATCCGGGTCCTGCGTCACCTTCCGGCGCCCTATCGCTCGCGGTGTACCCGAACCGCCGTCAGGGGGAGTTGTCGTTGTCGGTCGAAACCCGGACGGCTCCCGAGGACCGGGCCGTCGCACCCGAAGCCGCGCCACCCGCCCGGACCGCGAACACGCTGCGGGCCCTGGGGCTGATCGCGGCGCTGGCCGCGCTCGTTCTGGTCGGACTGCTCAGCGTGTGGGTGGGCACCCGGGGCATCCCGTTCACCGCCACCTGGAGCGCGCTCTGGCACCCGGACGGCTCCGAGACCTCGATCATCATCCATGACTACCGCATCCCCAGAACGCTCCTCGGGCTGCTCGTGGGCATGGCGCTCGGCCTGTCCGGCGCCCTGATGCAGGCCCTCACCCGCAACCCGCTCGCCGACCCGGGCATCCTCGGCATCAGCCTGGGCGCCTCCGCAGGGGTCGTCGTGGCCATCGCCTTCCTCGGAGTGGGCTCGGTCCTCGGCTACGTGTGGTTCGCCTTCATCGGCGCGGCCGTCGCCTCCGTCGCCGTGTACCTCCTGGGCTCGTCGGGCCGCACGCTGGCCACACCGGACCGGCTCGTCGTGGCCGGGGCGGCGATGACCGCGGTGCTGTACGCCTTCAACTCGGCGGTGCTGCTGCTCAATCCCCGCGCCTTCGACCAGTACCGCTTCTGGACGGTGGGTTCGCTGTCCGGCCGGTACTACGACGTCATCTGGGTCATCCTCCCGTTCATCGCGGTGGGCCTCCTGATCGCCCTCGGCCTCGCACCCTCGCTCAACGCCCTCGCGATGGGCGACCAGCTCGGCCGCGCCCTCGGCCTGAACGTCGGCCGCACCCGGGTGCTGGGCGCCGTCGCCGTCATGCTGCTGTGCGGCGCCGCCACCGCCGCCGCCGGACCGATCGGCTTCGTCGGCCTCGCGGTGCCGCACGTCGCCCGGTTCGTCGTCGGCCCCGACCAGCGCTGGGTACTGACGTACTCGATGCTGCTCGCCCCGGTCCTGCTGATCGGCGCGGACGTCCTCGGACGGGTGCTCGGCTCGCCGGGCGAGGTCCAGGTGGGGATCATCACCGCGTTCCTCGGGGCCCCGCTGTTCATCGCCCTGTGCCGCCGTCGAAAGCTGGTCATGCTGTGAGCCCCGTACGGGAGAAGAGCCCCGCCGGGGCCGGTACGGAGACCGAGCTGCCGAGGGTCGTCAGCGGACTGGTCCTGCGCACCCGGCCCGGCGGACTGTCCGTACGGGTCCAGGGGCGCGTCCTGGTGGTGACGGCCGTGATGCTCGTCGCGCTCGTCGCGGTCGCGCTCGTCACCCTCACCACCGGTGACTTCGAACTCTCCGTCGGCGAGGTCCTGCGGGCCGTACTGGGCCACGGCTCCGGCGGCGCCGACTTCATCGTCAACACCCTGCGCATGCCGCGCCTGCTGACCGCGATGTGCGTGGGGGCGGCCCTCGCCGTCAGCGGGGCCATCCTGCAGAGCCTGACCGGCAACTCCCTCGGCAGCCCGGACATCATCGGCTTCACCAACGGCTCGGCCGTCGGGGCGCTCCTCGTCATCATCGTGCTGCACGGCAGCATGACCCAGATCGCGGTGGGCGCGCTGATCGGCGGCCTCGCCACCGCCGCCGTCATGTACCTCCTCATGCTGGGCAGGGGACTTCAGGGCTTCCGGCTGGTCGTCGTCGGCATCGGGGTCAGCGCACTGCTGCTCGCCGTCAACTCGTACCTGATCACCCGGGCGACCTGGCAGGAGGCCCTGGAGGCGCAGGCCTGGCTGATCGGCAGCCTGACCAACCGGGGCTGGCAGCAGGCCAACACCATCGGCATCGCCGTCCTCGTCCTGCTGCCGCCCGCGTTCTTCCTCGCCCGCCGGCTCTCCATGGTGGAGATGGGCGACGTCACCGCCATGGCGCTCGGCGTCGACGTGGCCCGTACCCGGGCGCTGCTGCTCGTGATCAGCGTCGCGCTCGCCGCCTTCGCCACGGCGGTCACCGGGCCCATCTGGTTCATCGCGCTGGCGGCGCCCCAGCTCGCCCGGCGGCTGACCCGGGCCTCGGGCCCCGCACTGGTCCCCGCCGCACTCATGGGCGCCCTGCTGCTCGCCGCCAGCGACCTGCTGGCGCAACGCCTGTTCGCCCCCTCACTGCTCCCGGTGGGCACGGCGACGGGGACCATCGGCGGGCTGTACCTCATCTGGCTGCTGATCACCGAGTCGCGAAAGAGCCGCGCATGACCCGAAAGACGACAGGCACGACGGGTACGTCACCCACGACGGGTACGTCACGCGCGACCGGCCCGACCCGTACGTCCGATTCGACCGGCCCGGACGCGGACTCCGCGACGGCGGAGGGGACTCACATGAACGGGACGCACCCGGCGCCCACCGCGCGACTGCGGGCCGAGGACCTGACACTCTCCTACGAGCAGCGGACCGTGGTCAGTTCGCTCGGCGTCGAGATTCCCGACCGTTCCTTCACCGTGATCATCGGGCCGAACGCCTGCGGCAAGTCCACGCTCCTGAAGGCGCTCGCCCGGATGCTCAAACCCCGCTCCGGGCAGGTCTATCTGGACGGCGCGGGCATCGCCACCTACCGCTCGCGCGAGGTCGCCCGGCGGCTGGGCCTGCTCCCGCAGTCCTCGACCGCGCCCGGCGGCATCACCGTGGGGGACCTGGTGGCGCGGGGCCGCTACCCGCACCAGGGAATGCTGAAGCAGTGGTCCGCCGACGACGAGACGGCCGTGCTGGACGCCATGCGGCAGACCGGCGTGCTGGATCTCGCCGACCGCCCGGTCGACGACCTCTCCGGTGGTCAGCGGCAGCGGGTCTGGCTTTCCATGGTGCTGGCTCAGCAGACCTCGATCCTGCTCCTGGACGAACCCACCACCTTCCTCGACATCGCCCACCAGGTCGAGGTGCTCGACCTCTGCGCCGACCTGCACGCCCGCAAGGGGCACACCGTCGTGGCGGTGCTGCACGACCTCAACCAGGCCTGCCGTTACGCCACCCACCTCATCGTCATGCGGCCCGGCGGCACGATCGCGGCCGAGGGCGATCCGGCCACCGTGATGACCGCCGAACTGGTCGAGGACGTGTTCGGGCTGCCCTGCCGGATCATCTCCGACCCGGAGACCGGCACGCCCCTGATGGTGCCGGCCGCGCCCCGACGGTACGTGCCCGAGGACTCTCCGGTCGGCGCGGAGGCCGACGGCCCCGTGATGGCCGAGACCGGCGGGCGGGCGCGCTGAGCGTTCCCGCGCTGGAGCAACACCGACCCTGGAGTGCCGACTTGGTCATTGAGGTTAGGTAAGGCTAACCTAACTCGTGATGGTTCACCGGGGCATGCGGCGATCCGGCCGCTCCTCGCGCACGGTGGAACCCGAGGAAGGAACGCCTTGATCACGGCCACACCGCGCCCCCCAGTCGCGTCGACGCACACCCTGGACACCGCCCTCCCCGACACGCTCCGGGTACGCCGGGCGCACTCCGGGGACGCCGCCGCCCTCGTCGCGCTCTCCGAGCCGTTCGTCGGCTCGGGAGCGCTGCGCCGCCGGCCCTTCGACGTCTACGCGGCCCGAGCGGCCGACTTCCTGGTGGCGGAGGACCCCGGCGGCGCCCTGCACGGCTGCCTCGCGCTGCGGGTCCACCCGGACGCGGACCCCGGCACGACGGCCGAGGGTGCGGGCGCGGGCGTCCTCTACAACTTCTGTGTGGCCCGCCAGCGGCAGGGCAGCGGCCTCGGTGCGCGGCTGCTGGGTGCGGCGCTCGCCGGGGCGCGGGCCCAGCAGCTGGCGGCCCTGTTCACCGCGACGACCGGCAGCGGGCGGCTCTTCCTGCGCCACGGATTCGCGCCGGTCCCGCCGGGGCTCGCCCCGCGCGCCTGGGCGCGCACGCTGGACCCACGACGGGGTGCGCGCGTTCTGGCCCGCGCGCTGTGACGACGGTGGCGTGCTCCGGACTCCGGGGCACGCCACCGCTCATGTCCCATGCGTGACGCCTCAGGCCTCAGGCGTTATGGCTCACGCGTCCGGGAGGATCGTCGTCCCGGGGCTCCGCTCGTCAAGTACGCCGCGCAGCACGGCATGCGGGACCCGTCCGTCCAGCACCTGTGCCCGCCCCACCCCGGCCCGGACCGCCCGCAGACAGCCCTCCATCTTCGGGAGCATCCCGCTCGCCAGTCCTGGAAGCAGACCGGCCAGCTCGGCAGCCGTCAGGCGCTCGATGACCTCCGTGCTGCGCGGCCAGTCCCCGTACAGCCCCTCGACATCGGTCAGCATCACCAGCCGCTCGGCGCCGAGGGCGACCGCCAGGGCCGACGCCGCGAGATCGGCGTTGACGTTGTAGACCTCCCCCTCCGTGCCGCGCGCGAGGGGTGACACCACCGGGATGCGGCCCAGCTCCAGCAGTGAGCGCACGGTGTCCGGGGCCACGTTCACGATGTCACCGACCAGGCCGATGTCCACCGGCATCCCGTTCACCCGGCCGGACCGGCGCACGGCCGTCATGGTGTGGGCGTCCTCGCCGGACAGCCCCACGGCGAACGGGCCGTGCGCGTTGATCGCGCCGACCAGTTCCCGCTGGACCCGACCCGTCAGCACCATCCGCACCACGTCGAGGGTCTCCTCCGTGGTCACCCGCAGACCCGCCTCGAAGCGGACCTCCAGGCCGAGGCGGTCGAGCATCGCGCTGATCTGCGGACCCCCGCCGTGGACCACCACCGGGAGCAGGCCCGAGTGCCACAGCTCCACGACATCGCGCGCGAACATCTCCTGGAGTGATCCGTCCACCATGGCGTTGCCGCCGAACTTGACCACCACCACCCGGCCCCGGGTCTCCGTGGACAGGGCCGGGCCGGATCGGGACTCCGGCTGTATCCGTCTCCGGTGCTTCGGTGACTGCTCATGGACGCCGGCTCCGGCCGACGCGACCCGTACGGTCATCTTCTTCCGTCTCTCCTGAGGTGGGGCGCCGTCACGCCTCGTGGCGGACCCGGCCGAGCAGCAGATCGCGCAGCAGGCCGTCCGTCGTGCGGACCACCGCGCTGCGAGCCGCCCAGCGCAGCGCCATCGCGTGCTCCTCGGCGGTGAAGTCGGCCACGGCGTCGGCGACGACAAAAGGCTGAATGTCGTTCATGAAGGCGTCCGCGGCGGTCAGCAGCACTCCCAGGTGGGCGTGCACACCGCACACGATCAGCTGGTCGCGCCCCGTCGAGCGCAGCAGCCGGCCGAGATGGCTGTGCAGAAAGGCGTTGGGGCGCACATTGGGCAGCACGTGCTCGCCCGGCCGGGGCGCCAGGGCTTCGATGATCGAGGAGTCGCCGGGCCCGTCGCCGACGCCGGGACCCCAGACGTCCGCGACGAGCCCCCGTCTGCCCGGTGACTGGGCGGCGGGTTCGGCGCTGAAGACGACCGGTATGCCGAGCGTTCCGGCGAGTTCCCGCAACGCGGTGATGTTCTCGACCAGTTGGACGACCGGGGAGCGCCCCGTCGGGAACGCCTGGACGAAGTGGTTCTGCATGTCGTGGACGAGCAGTGCGGCCCGGTCGGGGTCAATGGTCCAGGAGGGCCAGGAGCGGGGGAGGGCCGTACCGTCGGGCATGTCGTAGGACTCGATGACTGGCAGGCCCATGACCGGCCCCTCCCCTGATGATCCGGCGATCCGGCCGTGGCGCGAGGATGCACTGTGACTTAGTGAAGCCTAACCTAAGTTTCTTGTGGTGGAAGGTGTCAGGGGTGGGAGTGGTGCTGCTGGTGCGCGCAGCCCCGGGGTGCGGTGAGGAGGCGTCGGATCTGCTCGCCGGCATCAGTGGCATCGCGAGCGAGCGCCGGGAAGAGCAACTGGAGGTCGAAGTGGCCGGATTCGTACTCGCAGCGCAGGGTGATGCCGTGCCGGTCGAGTGCGAGGGGGAGTGCGCGGATCATGCCGCGCGGCAGCCGGGATCCCGCGAGCCCGAGCAGATCGTTCATCAACTCCTGGTGCGAGTCGGCCAGATGGGTCAGCATTTCGGCCTCCTCGACGGCCAGCGGGTCGGGCTCTGCGAGCGCGATCTCGTCCAGTCCGACATCCGTCGCGCCCGCCGGGGTCCGCAGCGAGACCCGCGCCGAATCCAGCCGGAACGCCCCGTCCGCCTCCGGTGCCAGCCAGCCGGACACCGTCACCCTGGCGCGGACCCGGTCGCGCAACGGGGTCGGGGCGATGTCCGTGAACTGGAGGAGGGCGGCGAGGCTGCCCATGGGGGCGTCGGCGGCCTCCCGCGCCAAGGGGCTGTCGGGGCGGGGGTGGACGGTGACCTGTCCGGCGGCGCTGACCGAGTGGAGCCCGATCAGGTCGTAGGCCTGCGCGGTCGTGGTGAGGGAGAGCGAGGTCGCGCGGGACAGTACGGTGCGGACCTGCTCCGCGTCGGTCGGCCCGGCCAGGACGGTGTCTGCGTCGGCGTCGGTGTTCAAGGGGACTCCCTGCGAAACGGATGCGAGTTAGGTAAGCCTAACCTTATTTCTCCGATGGTGGGTGGTGTTCCGTCGGACTCGCGGTTCTGCGGCCGTTCGTGTCACGGTTCACCGGATGGAGGGATGATCGGGCGAACCGTTCCCGGGGGGACTTCGATGAGCATCACCCTGCGGGTGGACGCGACGCCGTCCACCCCCGCACTCCTGCTGCGCCCCTGGAGCGAGGCGGACATCGGGCCCCTCATCGAGGCGTTCCGGGATCCCGCGCTGCGCCGTGGAGCGGGCGGCCCCATGGAGAGCGCCGAGGACGTACGGGCCTGGCTGGAGCTCCAGCGGAGCGGCTGGATCACCGGCGAGCGGCTGGGCTTCGCCGTACAGGAGGAGCGATCGGGCCCCGGTGCGGGCGCGTTGGCGGGCGGTGTGGCCGTCGATGCGTTGGCGGGCAGCGTGGTCATCAAGCGGGGCGATTCGGGCCAGGAGTCCGCAGAGGTCGGTTTTTGGACGGCGGCACCCGCCCGGGGTCGCGGGGTCGCTCCCCGCGCCCTGGAGGCGGTCACCCGCTGGGCCTTCGAGAGCTTCGCGGCCGACGGCCTGGAGCGCGTCAACCTGCTGCACCAGGTGGGCAATTCGGCATCGTGCCGAGTCGCGGAGAAGGCCCGGTTCGGGTTCTGCCGGGTCGTCCCGGCGCTGCCGCCCTCCTTCCCGTTGCCCGGTCACCTGCATGTGCGGAGGGCCGGTGACCCGGACTGATCCCGGGCGCGCGATGCGCGGGTCGCTTCGATTCCGGCGTCATGAGGCCGACGCTCGCGGCCATGGACAGGGCTTGCAGTCTTTGACTCTTGTTCACACGGCACCTTTCTCCGGATCGCCGTGAGTGACGGCATGGACACCTGAGGCATGTCCGTCCAAGCCGGACGGGGTGGGCGTGCGAACGTGCACTGGTACAGACCAGGGTCTTGACAGTCCATTGGTTCACTTCTTAAATCACGTAGTGATTTAAGCCCCGTGCACAGCAGTCCCACAGTGCCCCCACATCGACTCCACAGCACGTGCCTGCCATGCCCCACCCGCACCCCGGTTTCCGCCCCACCCCTTGAACGGCACCCCGCCCCGGTCGGCGCAGCTTCGGCATGCCCCAACGCGCCCCGCGTCTGTCATGTCATATGCATGACATAACAGGCTCTCTTCCCCTCATGCACCGGAAGGGAGAGTCATGGACTCCCCCCGCTTGTCGCGGCGCTTGCTGCGTTCCGCACTCTCGGCCCTGACCCTTGCGCTGGTCACGACCGCCCTCGTGGGCGGTGGCGCTCACGAGCGGTCACCCGCCCTCTCGGACGCAGCGGCCTCGGCCGCCATGACGTTCGACGAGGAGTTCGACGGCTCCGCCGGCTCTGCGGTCAACGGCTCCCGATGGCAGATCGAGACCGGCGACAACGTCAACAACCACGAGCGGCAGTACTACACCGCCGGGAACCGCAACGCCGCGCTGGACGGCCAGGGCCACCTGGTGATCACCGCGCGCAAGGAGAACCCGTCCAACTACCAGTGCTGGTACGGCACGTGTCAGTACACCTCGGCGCGGCTGAACACCTCGGGCAAGTTCACCCAGGCCTACGGTCATGTCGAGGCCCGGATGAAGATCCCGCGCGGCCAGGGCATGTGGCCCGCCTTCTGGATGCTCGGTGACGACATCGGGCAGGTCGGCTGGCCCAACTCCGGCGAGATCGACATCATGGAGAACGTCGGCTTCGAACCCGGCACCGTCCACGGCACCCTGCACGGACCCGGCTACTCCGGCTCCGCCGGCATCGGCGCCGGATACACCCTCCCGGGTGGCCAGGCCTTCGCCGACGCCTTCCACACCTTCGCCATCGACTGGGCCCCCAACTCGATCACCTGGTCCGTCGACGGCAACGTGTACCAGCACCGCACCCCCGCCGACACCAACGGCAACACCTGGGCCTTCAACAAGCCCTTCTTCCTCATCCTCAACCTCGCCGTCGGCGGCTACTGGCCGGGCGACCCCGACGGCAACACCGCCTTCCCGCAGCAACTCGTCGTCGACCACGTCCGCGTCACCACCAGCGACACCCAGCCCCCGGCCGGCTCCGGCACCATCACCGGCCTCGCCGGTAAGTGCGTCGACGTGGCCGCGGCGAGCAACGCCAACGGCACCCCCGTACAGCTCTACGACTGCAACGGCTCCGCCGCCCAGAAGTGGACCGTCGGCGCGGACGGCACGATCAGGGCCCTGGGCAAGTGTCTTGACGTCGCATCAGGCGGCACGGCGAACGGGACCCTGGTCCAGCTGTGGGACTGCAACGGCTCCGCCGCCCAGCGCTGGGCCGTCAGCGGTGCGCGCGACATCGTGAGTCCGCAGGCGGACAAGTGCCTGGACGTCACGGGGAACAGTTCGGCCAATGGTGCCCGGCTCCAGATCTGGACCTGCACCGGAGCAAGTAACCAGAAGTGGACGGTGAACAGCTGATGCGCCGAGACCTGCTGCGCGGGCACGCCCCCGCCGTACGGAGCGCGCTGGGAGTCGTGGCCGCCGCCACACTCCTCGCCGGGCTGACCGGCTCGCCCGCCCTGGGCGCGGCCCAGGCCACCGGACAGATCACCGGGGTGGGCGGGAAGTGCGTCGACGTCGCCGCCGGAGCCACCGCCAACGGCACCCCCGTACAGCTCTACGACTGCAACGGCTCCGCCGCCCAGCAGTGGAGCCTGGGCAGTGACGGCACGGTCAAGGCACTGGGCAAGTGTCTTGACGTCGCGTCAGGCGGTACGGCGAACGGGTCCGTCGTCCAGTTGTGGGACTGCAACGGCTCCGCCGCCCAGCGCTGGAGCGTGAGCGGTGCGCGCGACCTCGTCAATCCGCAGGCGGACAGGTGCCTGGACGCCACGGGGAACAGCTCGGCCAACGGCACCCGGCTCCAGATCTGGACCTGCACCGGAGCCGCCAACCAGAAGTGGACCGCGCCGGCCGTCGGGGGAGGCGGCACGGACCCGGGAACGCCCGGTTCGATGGCGGTCGCCCCGTACCTCTACAACGGCTGGGGCAGCCCGCCCAGTCCGACCACCGTCATGAACGCCACCGGCGTCAAGTGGTTCACCCTCGCCTTCGTCCTCAGCAACGGCTACTGCAACCCGCAGTGGGACGGCGGGAGGCCGCTGACCGGCGGGGTCGACCAGCAGACGGTGAACACCGTCCGGGCGGCGGGCGGCGACGTCATCCCGTCCTTCGGCGGCTGGAGCGGCAACAAGCTGGAGAGCTCCTGCTCCAGCGCCGGTGAGCTGGCGGCCGCGTACCAGAAGGTGATCAACGCCTACGGGCTCAAGGCCATCGACATCGACATCGAGGCCGACGCGTACGCCAGCGCCACGGTCCAGCAGCGCACGGTCGACGCGCTGAAGACCGTCAAGGCCAACAACCCCGGCATCAAGGTGTACGTCACCTTCGGCACCGGCCAGAGCGGGCCCGACGACAGCATGATCCGCAAGGCGTCGGCCTCCGGGCTGACCGTCGACAGCTGGACGATCATGCCGTTCGACTTCGGCGGGGCGGGCAAGAACATGGGCAACCTCACCGTCAGCGCCGCCGAAGGGCTGAAGAACGTGGTCAAGAACGCCTACGGGTACACGGACGACCAGGCGTACCGGCACACCGGGATCTCCTCGATGAACGGCATCACCGACGACAACGAGACGGTGACGGTCGCGGACTTCCGCACCATCCTGGCCTACGCCCAGCAGCGCCATCTGGCCCGGCTCACCTTCTGGTCCGTCAACCGGGACCGGCCGTGCACCGGAGGCGGCGCCGACACCTGCTCGGGCGTCTCCCAGCAGCCCTGGGACTTCACGAAGGTGTTCGCCCAGTACGCGGGCTGACCGTCCGGTGTACCGGGTGACCGCCCGGTACACCGGCTGACCGCCCCTGCCCGACGCGTCGTCCACCCGCACAGGAGACAACCGTGCTCAGATCTGTCCGAAGGCCCACCGGGGACGGCCCGGCCGGCCCCTCGCCCACCCGTCGACGGCGGGCGCTGACCTCGGTGCTGGTGGCCGGCGCGCTGGCCGGCTCCGTCCTGGCCGCCACCCCCGCCCCGGCCGCCGTCCGGGCCGCCCCCGCACCGGCCGCCGCCGCGCTCCCGACCGGCTGGGCCACCGTCGTCAACAGCGGCAGCGGCAAGTGCCTGGACGCCCGCGCCGCCGCGACCGTCAACGGCACCGCCGTCCAGCAGTACACCTGCAACAGCTCCACCGCCCAGCAGTGGAGCCTCACCGCGACCAGCGGCGGTTATGTGCGCATCAACAACCGCAACGACGCCAGCCAGGCGGTGGACGTCACCGACGTGTCCACCGCCGACAACGCCGCCGTCCAGCTGTGGACGTACAGCAACGGCGCCAACCAGCAGTGGCAGCCGGTCGACGAGGGCGGCGGCGCCTACCACTTCGTCAACCGCAACAGCGGCAAGTGCCTTGACGTGCCCGCCGCCTCGACGGCCGACAGCGTCCAGCTCGTCCAGTACACCTGCAACAACTCCGCCGCCCAGCGCTTCCAGGTCACCCCGGTGAGCACCGCGCCGGGCGATGTGGACCTGGGCCCCAACGTGGTGGTCTTCGACCCGTCGATGCCCTCCGCGACCATCCAGAGCCGGCTCGACTCGATCTTCCGGCAGCAGGAGACCAACCAGTTCGGCAACCAGCGCTACGCGGTGATGTTCAAGCCGGGTACGTACAGCAACGACGTCAACGTGGGCTTCTACACCCAGGTCCTCGGCCTCGGGCAGTCGCCCGACTCGGTGACGATCAACGGCGCCGTCCATGCGGAGGCGGACTGGTTCCCGCCGAACAACGCCACCCAGAACTTCTGGCGCGGCGCCGAGAACCTCTCGGTGAACCCGACCGGCGGCACCGACCGCTGGGCCGTCTCGCAGGCCGCCCCGTACCGGCGGATGCACGTGCGCGGCAATCTGGCCCTGGACGACGGCGGCTGGGCCAGCGGCGGCTTCATGGCCGACACCAAGATCGACGGCCAGGTGCGGTCCGGTACGCAACAGCAGTGGATCACCCGCAACTCCACGCTCGGCAGCTGGACCGGCTCCAACTGGAACATGGTCTTCGTCGGCAGCCAGGGCGTCCCGGCCACCAGTTTCCCCAACCCGCCCTACACCACGGTGAACCAGGCCCCTGTGGTCCGCGAGAAGCCCTTCCTGTACGTGGACGGCAACGGCGCCTACCAGGTGTTCGTACCGGCCGTCCGTAACAACGCCTCCGGCACCACCTGGGCGGGCGGCAGCGCGGCGGGCACCTCGATCGGCATGGACAAGTTCTTCGTCGTGAAGGCGGGAGCCACCGCCGCGCAGATCAACGCCGCGCTGGCCGAGGGCAAGAACCTGCTGGTCACCCCGGGCGTCTACCACCTCGACCAGACCCTGAAGGTGACCAGGCCGGACACCGTCGTACTGGGGCTCGGCCTCGCCACGTTCATCCCCGACAACGGGGTCACCGCGATGACGGTGGCCGACGTCGACGGGGTCAAGGTCGCGGGCATCCTCTTCGACGCGGGTACGACGAATTCCCAGACCCTGATGGAGGTCGGCCCGGCCGGCTCGTCCGCCTCGCACGCGGCGAATCCGACCTCGCTGCACGACGTCTTCTTCCGGGTCGGCGGCGCCGCCGTGGGCCGGGCGACCACCAGCCTGGTGGTCAACAGCGACCACGTCATCGGCGACCACATGTGGATCTGGCGCGGCGACCACGGCAGCGGCATCGGCTGGAACAGCAACAAGGCCGACACCGGACTCGTCGTCAACGGCGACGACGTGACCATGTACGGGCTCTTCGTCGAGCATTACCAGAAGCACCAGACGATCTGGAACGGCAACGGCGGGCGCACGTACTTCTACCAGAACGAGATGCCCTACGACGTGCCCGACCAGGCGTCCTGGATGAACGGCTCCACCCAGGGCTACGCCGCCTACAAGGTCGCGGACTCCGTCACCAGCCACCAGGCGTACGGGCTCGGCAGCTACTGCTTCTTCAGCTCGAACCCGGGCGTGACGGCAGAGCACGCCTTCGAGGTGCCGAACAACCCGAACGTCCGGTTCCAGAGCATGGTGACCGTCTCGCTCGGCGGCACCGGGACCATCCGGCACGTCATCAACGGGCGGGGCGGCCCTTCCAACTCATCCTCCAACGTGGCGAACCTCGTCAGCCAGCCCTGACCCGCCCCCGCCCCGGAAGGGACGATCCGAATGAACACCCACACCGCCAGGCCGAAGGCCCGCCTCCGCGGCTCCATCGGCCGACTTCTCCTGAGGCTCCTCCTGCTGCCGGCGCTCCTGCTCGGACTCACCGCCGCCCCCGCGCACTCGCAGGCGAAGGCCCCCGCATTCAAGGTGATCGCCTTCTACAACGGCACCTGGGACGCGGCGCACATCAGCTTCGTCCAGGAGGCCAACCGCTGGTTCCCCACCACGGCGGCGGCCAACAACTTCTCGTACACCTCCACCAACGACTGGTCCCGGCTGAACAACATCACCCGGGACCAGTACCAGGTCGTCCTGTTCCTCGACGATGCCCCGCAGACCGCGTCCCAGCGCTCCGGATTCGAGCGGTACATGCGCTCCGGCGGTGCCTGGATGGGCTTCCACGTCTCCGCGTTCACCACGGAGGCGCAGAAGTGGCCCTGGTACTACAACCAGTTCCTGGGCAGCGGCAACTTCAGGTCGAACACCTGGGGCCCGACCACCTCCGTGCTCCGCACAGAGGACCGGAGCCACCCGTCCACCACCCGACTGCCCGCCACCTTCACCTCCTCGGTGAGCGAGTGGTACTCCTGGTCCAACAACCTGCGGAACAACCCGGACATCAAGGTCCTCGCCTCCGTCGACCCGGTCAGCTTCCCGCTGGGCACGGACCCCAACCAGTCCTGGTACAGCGGGGATTACCCGATCCTGTGGACCAACACCGGCTACCGGATGCTGTACGCCAACTTCGGCCACAACGCCATGGACTACGGGTCGAACACGACTCTGTCCTCGACCTTCGCGAGCGAGACCCAGAACCGGTTCGTCGTGGACGGGCTGAAGTGGCTGGGCGGCGCGTCCGCCACCGGAGGCGCCCGGCGCTGACGACCGAGCCCGCCCCGGCCCGCCCTCAGGCGTCCAGGGTGGTCCGGACCCAGTCACGCGTGAGCCGGGTGAACTCCTGCGCCGCGGAGCTGCGATACGCGGCTTCGCGGCGCAGCAGCGTGACCGTGCGCGAGGGGAGGGCCGGGGCGAGGGGGACGGGGCTGAGGTGGGGGTGGTCGCGGGTGAGCGCGTCGGGCAGGACCGTGGCCAGCGGGGTGCGCCGGACGATCTCGGTGAGGGCGCTGATGGAGTTGGCCTGCACCGCGACCGACGGGGTCGTGCGGTGCCGGGTGAAGTAGGCGTCGATGTGGCCGCGGGTCGCGAAGTCGCCGCTGAGCAGGGCGAGCGGCTGTCCGGTGAGGCTCGTCACGGGCAGCGCGCGAGTGCTCCCGGCGCGGGGGTGGCGGGGGCCGACGACGAGACTCAGGGTCTCGGTGAACAGGTCGGTGGCGCTGATGCCGGGCAGATGCGGACCGTGGAAGGCGATGCCGAGATCGAGTTCGTCGGCCAGCAGCGCCGACTCGATGCGGTCCTGGGGCAGCTCCCTGACATCCAGCGTGATTCCCGGATGGTGGGTGTGCAGCAGCTCGGCCAGCGGCCCGATGAGGTACGCCGTGAAGGTCGGCGTCATCGCCAGCCGCAGGGCACCCCGGGAAAGGTCCCGCACATCGAGCACGGCGCGTTCTGCGGCGGCGAGGTCCTGGAGGGCGCGGCGGGCGTAGTGCGCGTACGACTCGCCCGCGTCGGTCAGCCGGACCGCGCGGCCGGTGCGGTCGAGCAGCTGGACGCCGACCGTCCGCTCCAGCTGCTTGACCTGCTGGGACAGGGTCGGCTGGGAGATGTGCAGCTCCTCGGCCGCCCGGGTGAAGTTGGCGTGTTCCGCGACGGCGAGCAGATAGCGGAGATGACGTAGTTCCGGGGCCATACCTCCCACCATAGATCACATCTATAAGAGGTATGGATATTGCGTCTTGGACACTATAGATACAGCTCATGCATGGTGGATCTCGTCAGCCCGACGGGCCGACAGCCACCGAAGGGAGTCACCGTGCATGACCTCGCAGCAGGCGTCGCGCGTTTCCGCCGGGATGTCTTCCCGGCCAAGGCGGAGCTCTTCGCCCACCTGGCGGGCACGCACACGCCGACGACACTGTTCATCAGCTGCTCCGACGCCCGCGTGGTGCCCGAGCTGATCACCGGCAGCGAGCCGGGTGAGCTGTTCGTGATCCGGACCGCCGGCAACCTCGTCCCGGCCTACACCCCCGGCGCGGACGGAGTGGCGGCGAGCATCGAGTACGCGGTGGCCGTCCTGGGCGTCACGGACATCGTCGTGTGCGGCCACTCCGCCTGCGGCGCCATGACGGCCCTGGCCGAGGGCCACGACCTGAGCGCCCTGCCGACGGTGGCCGGCTGGCTGCGCCACGCGGACGCCTCCGTGGCCCGCACCGCCGATACCGGGGTCGACGCCCTGATCCGGGGCAACGTCCTCGCCCAGCTCGCGGGCCTGGCCACCCACCCCTCGGTGGCCAGGGCGCTGGCGGCGCGGAAGGTGACGCTGCACGGCTGGGTCTACGACATCCGCTCCGGGGCGGTCACCCGGCTGGACCCGTCCGGCACCCCGGCCCCGGCCGCGATGTCCTGACCTCCGGACGACGCCGGATCACCATGTCCCCCGTACACGCTGTGCAGGGACGCCCCCCGACACGCCCCGACCCGCCACTCCGCCCCCGGAGCGGCACCCCACGAAAGGACTCCACCACCATGGTGCACGCCCAGCTCGACAACACCGCCCGCCAGCAGCTCGCCGTCACGGCCGTCGAGGCCAAGACGCGCAAGGACCTGTCCTGGCAGCAGATCGCGGACGCGGCAGGTTTCTCCGTCGCCTTCGTCACCGCCGCCGTCCTCGGCCAGCACGCGCTGCCCAAGGCCTCCGCCGAAGCGGTCGCTGAGCTCCTCGGCCTGGACGAGGAAGCGGTGCTGCTGCTCCAGACCATCCCGACCCGCGGCTCCATCCCGGGCGGCATCCCCACCGACCCGACCATCTACCGCTTCTACGAGATGCTCCAGGTCTACGGCACCACCCTGAAGGCCCTGGTCCACGAGCAGTTCGGGGACGGCATCATCTCGGCGATCAACTTCAAGCTGGACGTGAAGAAGGTCGCCGACCCCGAGGGCGGCGAGCGCGCCGTCATCACCCTGGACGGCAAGTACCTGCCGACCAAGCCCTTCTGATCCGCCCCGACATCTCCGTTCCCCCACACACGCACCACCCGGAGGACCCCATGGACTTCGCACAGCGCACCATCGACATCGCCCGCCGGAACGTCGAAGAGGGCGGCCGCCCCTTCGCCACCGTCATCGTCAAGGACGGCGAGATCCTGGCCGAGAGCCCGAACCGGGTCGCCCAGACCAACGACCCGACCGCACACGCGGAGATCCTCGCCATCCGCGAGGCCTGCACGAAGCTCGGCACCGAGCACCTGACCGGCACCACCATCTACGTACTCGCCCACCCCTGCCCGATGTGCCTGGGCTCCCTGTACTACTGCTCGCCGGACGAGGTCGTCTTCCTCACCACCCGTGACGCCTACGAGCCGTACTACGTGGACGACCGCAAGTACTTCGAACTCGACTCCTTCTACGGTGAGTTCGCCAAGGACTGGGACGAGCGCCGACTGCCGATGACACACGCGCCCCACGAAGGTGCGACCGACGTCTACCGGCTCTGGCAGGAGGGCAACGGCGGCGACCGCAGGGTGCCGGGCGCCCCCACCGCCTGACCGCCCCGACAGCACACCGATGGACGCGTGCGGTGCGGCCCGTTTCGGGGAAGGCGAAGGTCATGACGACATCGCTCGGCGCATTTGTCCTCGGCACTCCGGACCCGCCCGCCCTGGCCGACTTCTACCGGGCCCTGCTGGGCTGGGAGGAGGTCGATCGGAGTGCGGAGTGGGTCCGGCTGCGGTCCCTCGAACAGGAGCGGCCGGGCCTGAGCTTCCAGCTGGAGGCCGACCACACCGCTCCCGTATGGCCGCCACGACCGGGCACCCAGCAGATGCAGGCACACCTGGACGTCCAGGTGGACAACCTGGAGGTGGAGACCGGACGGGCCTGCGCCCTGGGCGCCACGCTGGAGGAACACCAGCCGGAGGACGGCGTGCGGGTCCTCCGCGACCCCCACGGCCACCTCTTCTGCCTCTTCCTGCCGGGAGCGTGAGCGGTGTTCACTACCCGACCGCGCAAAGCCGTCCGCAGGACATCTTGGCCTGGCCACGCGCCGGGCGGTTGGACTTTCCCGTACGACCTGTTGGAGGTTCACCGCGAAGCCGTACGAAATCCTTCCCCGCGCCACCCGGCTTGATTAGCTTCCCGGCTGTACGACAGAACTCGGGAGGCTCAACTTGACCACGGACATTTCACGGCGACGGCTCTTCGCGCTCGGCGGCGGCGCGCTCGGCGCTGCGGCGGCGGGGTCGCTGCTGCCGCCTTCGCTGCAGGCCGCGATAGCCGCGCAGCCGGCACCTTCGGCGGGGCCCGGTGGCCGTGAGGGGCTCGGAGCCATCAAACACGTGGTGATCCTGATGCAGGAGAACCGTTCCTTCGACCACTACTTCGGGACGCTCCGGGGGGTGCGCGGCTTCGGCGACCGCAACGCCGTCGAGCTGCCCTCGGGCAAGCCGGTCTTCGAGCAGCCCGCACCGCTGGGTGGCACCTCCGTTCTGCCGTTCCCGGTCCGCGGCGCCGCCGAGACGCAGAAGAAGGACCTCCAGTACATCGGTGCGCTCGACCACTCCTGGAGCGGCGGCGGCAAGGCGTGGGCCGGCGGGTGGATGAACGGCTGGGTATCCGCGAAGACGGCCGCCACCATGGCGTACTACGACCGCCGTGACCTCCCGCTGCACTACGAGCTGGCCGACACCTTCACGGTCTGCGACGCCTACCACTCCTCCATCCACTCCTCGACCAGCCCCAACCGCAACCACCTGTGGAGCGGGAAGACGGGCAACGAGCCGAACGGCAAGCGGGCCGTCGGCAACGACGCCTACGACGAGGGCACCCACCCCGGGTACGACTGGGGCACCTACGCGGAGCGGCTGGAGAAGGCCGGGCACAGCTGGCGCACGTACACCGAGTGGGAGAACTTCACCGACAACCAGATCGAGTTCTTCGCCACCTTCAAGGCCGTCGCCCGCAAGGCGTTGGCGAAGACCGGCGGGCACACGTACATGGAGTCGTTCTACTCCGCCGTGCGGGACGCGGACGCAGCTGGGCGGGAGCAGCTGTTCGGCCTGCTGGAGGAGGGTGTCGCCACCCTGGACAAGGCCGAACGCCGCCTGTTCGAGCGGGCGTTGCGCCGGGTGGAGACCGGAACGCTGGCCGACGAGTTCGCCAAGGACGTCGCGGCGGGCACGCTGCCGGAGGTCTCCTACCTGGTGCCCTCCGCCGTCGACTCGGAGCACCCGAGCGTCTCCTCGCCGGTCCACAGCGCGACGATCGTCTACAAGGTCCTGGACGCGCTGGGCAAGCACCCCGACGTGTGGCGGCACACCGCCGTCATCATCAACTACGACGAGAACGACGGGTTCTTCGACCACGTGCCGCCGCCGGTCGCCTCGCCCGAGGTGACCGAGGAGCAGTGGGAGGGCAAGCCCACCGGTCTCGGCATGCGGGTGCCGATGCTCGTCGTGTCGCCATGGACCATCGGCGGCTACGTCTGCTCCGAGGTCTTCGACCACACCTCCGTGATCCGCTTCCTGGAGCGCTGGACCGGGGTGAAGGAACCGAACATCAGCGGCTGGCGGCGCACGGTCACCGGCGACCTGACCTCCGCCTTCGACTTCTCGCGGGGGCGTCGTCGACCTGAGGTGGAGCAGCCGGGCGCCATTCCGCCGTTCAGCGGCCGCTGGTCGCCGGTCCCGCCGCTCGTGCAGCACATGCCCGTGCAGGAGCCGGGTACGCGTCCGGCCCGTGCCCTGCCCTACCAGCCGGACGCGCAGGCGAAGGTGGTGGATGGCGCGGTACGGGTCGCCCTCAGCAACACGGGGCGCTCGTCGGCGCACTTCGCGCTGTATCCGTACGCGGGCGAGTTCCCCGCACCGCAGCACCGCGACGTGAAGGGCACGACGCAGTGGACTGTGCCCGTCACCGGCCCTGCGTACCGGTTCACGGTGACCGGGCCGAACGGCTTCCGCCGCGAGTTCGCCGGGGCGGCGAAGGACGGTGCCCCGGCCGAGGTCGCGTCGCGGGTCGACGCCCGTGAACGCGACCTGCATCTCACGCTGCGCAACACGGGGCGGACGGCGCTCACCTTCACGGTGCGGCCGCGGGGATACGTCGACGAGGCGGACCTGCGCGACTGGACCAGGACCGTCAAGGTCAAACCGGGGCGCAGCCGCACGGTGGTGCACTCGGCGGCCGACGCGCACGGCTGGTACGACCTGGACGTCACCGTCGAGGGGGACGGCGCCTTCCGGCGCCGGCTGATGGGACACATCGAGAACGGCCGGGCGAGCGTCTCGGGCTGACCCGGGGCCGGACGCTGTGGCACCCCTCGCCACCGGCGGCCCGCCGTTCCGGCGTCGGGCCGGCGAGCCGGTCGAGGAACAGCCCACGGGTACCCTCGCTACCTGCGAGGGGACCGTCCTGCGCACGTATACAGCGAGGTGAGAGTCCGTATGTTCACCACCCGGCCCACCCTCCAGGGCGCCTTCGGCATGGTGTCCTCCACCCACTGGCTCGCCTCGCAGTCGGCCATGGCCGTCCTGGAGGACGGCGGCAACGCCTATGACGCCGCCGTCGCCGCCGGGTTCGTCCTGCACGTCGTCGAACCGCATCTCAACGGACCGGCGGGCGAGGTGCCGATGATCCTGGCGCCCGCCGACGGCGAGGTGCAGGTGCTGTGTGGGCAGGGCCCGGCCCCCGCCGGGGCCACCATCGCCCACTACCGCTCGCTCGGGCTCGGGCTGGTCCCCGGTACCGGGCCGCTCGCCGCCGCGGTGCCGGGCGCCTTCGACGCCTGGATGGTGCTGCTGCGCGACCACGGCACCAGGACCGTCGCGGAGGTGCTGCGGTACGCGATCGGTTACGCGGAGGACGGCCACCCGCCCGTGGAGCGGGTCGGCCGGACGGTCGAGACCGTCCGCGAGCTGTTCGAGACCGAGTGGCCGTCCTCCGCAGCCGTGTACCTGCCCGGCGGCGCCTCCCCGAGGCCGGGCGAGCTCTTCCGCAACCCCGCCCTCGCCGCGACCTGGCGCCGGCTGATATCCGAGGCGGAGGAGACCGGCGGCGAGGACCGGGCCGCGCAGATCGAGGCCGCCCGCACCGTCTGGCGCGAGGGCTTCATAGCCGACGCCCTGGTCCGGCAGGCCGCCGTCCCCACCATGGACACCAGCGGCGAGCGCCACACCGGCACCCTCACCGCCGCCGACCTGGCCGACTGGTCCGCGTCCTACGAGGCACCCGCCACGTACGACTGGAACGGCTGGACGCTCGCCAAGGCCGGCGGCTGGAGCCAGGGCCCCGCCTTCCTCCAGCAACTCGCCCTGCTCCCCGCCGAACTGCCCCGTTACGGCTCCGAGGAGTACGTGCACCTGCTCATCGAGGGCTGCAAGCTCGCCATGGCCGACCGCGAGGCCTGGTACGGCGACGCCGCCGAGGTCCCGCTCGACACCCTGCTCTCCGAGCCGTACAACACCGCCCGCCGCGCCCTGATCACCGACGAAGCCTCCCGCGCGCTGCGGCCCGGCAGCCCCGACGGGCGCGTCCCCGTCCTGAGCGAGCACGCCCGCGCCGTGGCCGACGGCTTCGACGTGACGGGTCTCCCCGCCGCCGGTGCCGGAGAGCCGACGGTCGCGAAGGAGGGCGCCGGGGAGCCCACGGAGACCGTGGACCGCACCGGCGAACCGCCCGTCGCCCCGGACGGCGCCACCCGTGGCGACACCTGCCACGTGGACATCGTCGACCGCTGGGGCAACATGGTCTCGGCCACGCCCAGCGGCGGCTGGCTCCAGTCCAACCCGGTCGTCCCCGAGCTCGGCTTCCCGCTCGGCACCCGCCTCCAGATGGCCTGGCTGGAAGAGGGGCTGCCCAACTCCCTCACCCCGGGGCGGCGCCCCCGTACCACGCTGACCCCGTCCCTTGCCCTGCGCGACGGCGTTCCCGTCATGGCCTTCGGCACCCCGGGCGGTGACCAGCAGGACCAGTGGCAGCTGCACTTCTTCCTCGCCGTCGCGCTGCGCGCCGAGGTCCGCGGCGGTCTCGACCTCCAGGGCGCCATCGACGCCCCGAACTGGCACAACGACAGCTTCCCCGGCTCGTTCTTCCCGCGCGGGATGCTTCCGGGCAGCGTCACCGTCGAGGCGGGCATGGACCCGGAGGTGGTGGCCGGGCTGCGGCGGCGCGGCCATGACGTCACGGTGGGCGACGCGTGGTCCGAGGGCCGGATGTGCGCGGTCGCCCGCGACCCGCGCACCGGGATACTGTCCGCGGCCGCGAACCCGCGCGGAATGCAGGGGTACGCGGTCGGACGCTGACCGGCCACTTTCCCGTCATGACCGGGTCGTCGGTGCTCCGGCCGCCCGTGCTTAGCTGGGGGCATGATCGATGACTTCCTGGCCGGAGACCTGACCGAGGTCGAGGCGGCGGTCCGCGCAGCGGCCGCCGCCGAAATCGTGCCGCGCTTCCGGCAGCTCGCCGCGCACGAGATAGTCGAGAAGAACGGCCCGCACGACCTGGTGACCACCGCGGACCGGCGGGCGGAGGAACACCTCACCGCCTCCCTGAGCCGGCTCCTGCCCGGCTCCGTGGTCGTAGGCGAGGAGGCGGTCCACGCCGATCCCGAGGTGTACGGGGCGCTGAGCGGCGAGGCACCCGTCTGGATCGTCGACCCGGTCGACGGCACCCGGCAGTTCGTCCGGGGCGAAGCCGGGTTCTGCACCCTGGTCGCCCTCGCACACCACGGCGAGGTCCTGGCCTCCTGGACGTACGCCGCCGCGCTGGACGAGATGGCCGTGGCCGTACGGGGCCGGGGGGCCACGCTCAACGGCGTGCCCCTGAAGGCCGGTTCGCCCGTGCCCGGCGCTGCCCTGCGGGTCGCGATGTCGCACCCCGACTACACCACGGACGCCCAGAAGCGCGCCCTGCTGGGCCTGCGCACCGAGGGCATCGACGCCCGCCCCTGCGGCTCTGCCGGCCTCGAATACCTCGCCGTCGCCCGCGGCGCCCTGGAGGCGACCGCCTTCAACTGGGAGTTCGCCTGGGACCACGCGGCCGGGCTCCTCCTGGTCACGGAGGCGGGCGGCGTCCAGGCCACGCTGTCCGGTGCGCCGTTCCGGATCGCCGGGGGCAACGACCTGCCCTTCACGGCCGCCCGCGACCGGGCGACGGCCGACACGGTCCTGACCGCGCTCCGCGCCGGGGCCTGACGGGGCGGGGCGCTCAGCCGCCCAGCAGCTCGCGGGTCAGCGCGGCGAGGCGCTCGCGGGCGCGCGGATCGTAGGCCTGCTTGTGAGCGGCCGTGTCGGTGAAGCGGTCGAAGTAGCGGCCGGTGACCTCGGCCAGCGCCGGATCGGTGATCAGCCGGACCGTGGGGCGTACGCCTTCCTCGACGGAGACCTCCGGGGTCAGGCCGTACTCCCGGACGCCTCGGGTGTCCATCAAATGGGCCGGGTGCAGGGCGTTGAACGTGACCCCGGCGCCGGGGCTCCGCGAGGCGGCCAGGTCGAACGTGGACATGATCATCGCGAGCTTGCTCCGGCAGTACGCCTCCAGCCCTGATAGCCCTGCTCCATCATGACGTCGTCGAAGTCGACGGCCGACTGCCCCACCGACGCCACCTGGACCACCCGCGCCGGGGCCGACGCGGTCAGCAGCGGCAGCAGCTCGTCGATCAGCAGACAAGGCGCCAGATAGTTCACCGCGAACCGCAGTTCATGCCCCTGCGCGCTCACCTCGCGGAGCAGCGGGGAGGCGCCCCCACCGGCCACCGCGTTGTTGACCAGTACGTCGAGCCGGGGTTCGGCCGCCCGCACGGCCTCGGCCATCGCCCTGACCTGGTTCAGGTCGGACAGGTCAGCGAGGTAGGTGCGGACACCGCCGCGACCGGCCGAGAGCGCGCGCACCTCGTCGGCCGCCCTGTCGAGCCGTGCCCGGTCCCGTCCGTGCAGGAGCAGCGTCGCGCCCCGGGCGGCCAGATCGCGGGCGAGGTGGAGGCCGAGTCCCTGGGTCGCACCGGTAATGAGAACGGTCTTGTCGAAGACCGAGGGTGTACCGCTGTGTGCGGATTGAGTATCCATAGGTTGAGTTATATCAAGACCTTGATTTAGATTCCATGCTTGATGTGTGTCCATGTTCTGTCGGATGCTCGTGGCTGTACGCTCGCGGGCATGGGAATGACTGCCGGCGACCGCCTCGGCGCGGACATCAAGCGTGCGGAGCAAGCGCTCATGGCAGCCAAGAGCGCCGCGTTGAAGGGCGCCGACCTCACCGTCGCCCAGTACGCGGCGCTGTTCGCCCTGGCTGATCACCCCGGAATGTCGGGCGCCGCGCTGGCCCGGGTCTGCCTGGTCACCCCGCAGGCCATGGCCGCGGTGCTCAAGCACCTGGAGGAGCGCGGGCTGATCGCCAGGTCGGCCCACCCGTGGCACCAGAAGATGCTGGAGACCCGGCTGACGGAGGCCGGCACCGAGACGCTGCGGCTGGCCGATGAGCAGGCGGTACGGATCGAACGCCGGATCGCGGACGAGTTCACCCCACAGGAGCGCGACGCCCTGCGGAGCCTGCTGGCCCGCTGCGTCACGGCCATCCAGCGGGACTGAGCGTTCCCCGGGACCATGCCCACGCGTCGGCTGCGGTTCAGCCTCCGGCCAGGTCCTCGCCGGTCGTATCCGCCAGCACCGCCCGTACGTCGGCCACGACCCCTGCCGCCGTCTCCACCGCCGCGGCGTCCAGACCGCACAGCGCCTCGCCAACCCGGTCCGCGAAGTCCGCGGGCGTGTCCGGCAGGGCGGCGGCCGCCGCCAGCGCGCCCTTCTCGTTGAGGCACCAGGTGCGATGGTGGGCGTGCAGCGACTGGGCGAGGATGCCGAACGCCCGGGAGAGGCAGAGCGACACGTGCAGCCGGTCACCGGAAGGGGCCGACTTGCGGGCCGACGCCACGGAGAACTCCGCCTCCCAGGCCGCGTCGGTGAGGGCCTTGCGCAGCGGCTCCGGATACGTGTCCAGCTCGGCCTTGAGCCCCGTCAACTCCTGCTCCGGATCGGCCAGTACGTGCCCCAGCGCCACCTCGCCCGGATAGGCGGGGGACCAGAAGCCAAGCGGGTGGCCGGGCTGGACGCCGACCTCGTAGCGCCCCTGGCGGCAGTCGGCCCAGACCGCCTCCACCCGGTCCAGATCGCGCAGGATCCAGTCCACCGGCGTGCCGTCCACCCGCAGCCAGGCCCCGCCGTCGACCCAGGGACCCCAGCCGCCAGGACCGGCCACCTCGACCGGTGAGCCCTGTACCTCACGCGCCAGCGCGCTCAGCGCGGCCAGGTCCGGGACGCCCCGGTAGTAGAGGCCCAGGTCCCAGTCGGAGTCCGGGCGGTGGGTGCCCCGGGCCCGGCTGCCGCCCAGGACGACGGCGTGGATGCCGGATACGGCGACGAGCTGTTCCGCCATGGCGTCGATCGCCCGCCGCATCCCGGCGTCCTCCGGGGCCGCTGCGGAGGTGGCGGGCGGGCCGGGGAGCGCGTCCGGGCGGGGGCCGGAGTGCGGCGGCCGCGCGGGGTTCGGTGTGGTCATCGAGCGGGAACCCTACCCGCGCCCGGACCGCCCGCGCCTGTGAATATCCTGGGGCTCCGACCGTCGGCTGACAAAGGAGTCCGAAGGTGCCGTCGATGCTTGACGCAGTCGTCGTGGGGGCCGGCCCCAACGGGCTGACCGCCGCGGCCGAACTGGCCCGCCGTGGCTATGCCGTGGAGGTCTTCGAAGCCGGGCGGACCGTCGGCGGCGGAGCCCGTACGGAGGAGCTCACGCTCCCCGGCTTCCGGCACGACCCCTGCTCGGCGGTCCACCCGCTGGGCATCGGTTCGCCCGCCTTCGACGCGATGCCGCTCGCCCGGCACGGCCTGGAGTGGATCCAGCCCCGGCTGGCCCTGGCCCACCCGTTCCCGGACGGCTCCGCCGCCGTGCTGGCCGGCTCTGTGGGGGAGAGCGCCATGTCGCTCGGGCCGCGTGACGCGGGGGCGTACCGCAGGCTCGTCGCACCGTTCCTCGGCCACTGGGACAGCCTCGCCCAGGACTTCCTGCGCACCCCGTGGGACGGGCTGCCGCGCGACCCGTACCGCTGGGTGCGCTTCGGTCTCGACGCCATCCAGCCCGCCACGCTGATGTCCCGCCGCTTCAGCGGTGAGAAGGCGCGCGGCCTCTTCGCCGGGCTCGCCGCCCATGCCATAGCCCCCACCAGCGGGATCGCGACCGGCGGAATCGCCCTGCTCTTCGCGCTGGCCGCGCACGAGAAGGGCTGGCCGGTGCCGCGCGGCGGCTCCCAGTCGATCTCCGACGCACTCGCCTCCTTCCTGCGGGAGCAGAGCGGCGTCATCCACACCGGTACGGAGGTCAAGCGGCTGGACGAGCTCCCGCCCGCCCGCGCCTACATCTTCGACACCTCACCGACCGCGCTGGCCCGGATCGCCGGACTGGGCAACGCCTACAGCGGCTACCGCTACGGCGCCTCCTGCTTCAAGATCGACTACGCGCTGTCCGGCCCCGTCCCCTGGACCGCAGAGGAGGCCCGCCGGGCGGGCACGGTGCACATCGGGCCCACGGCCGGCGAGATCGATTCCGCCCTGCGCGCGGCGGTCACCGGCCGCGACCCGAGCGTGCCGTTCCTGATCACCGCCCAGCCCAGCCTGGTCGACCCGTCCCGCGCCCCCGAGGGCAAGCAGGTGTTCTGGGTCTACGGGCACGTACCGGCAGGCTGGCAGGGCGACGCCACCGAGGTCATCGAACGCCAGTTGGAGCGCTTCGCCCCCGGCTTCCGCGATCTGGTGCTCGCCCGCTGCGTGGCGGGGCCGCCCGGGATCGCCGCGCGCAACGCGAACTACGTGGACGGGGACATCGCCTGCGGCGCCTTCGCCGGACTCCAGACCGTGATCCGCCCCAAGCTCGCCCGGGTGCCGTACGCGACGGCGCATCCGGCGGTCTTCATCTGCTCCTCCGCGACCCCGCCCGGACCCGGTGTGCACGGCATGTCCGGGCACCACGCGGCGAAGGCGGTGTGGCGGCGGCTGCGGTCCCGCCCCTGACGCACCGTCCCTCCTCCATCTCACAGCACCGGGCCCGCTGCTGTGCGGCGAGCGTTACCGCCCGTGATCCGCCCGGGTCACACCGGTGTAATGGGCCATTCGTACCGTCGGGACCACGATCCGATCCACGGGAAGGTCCCCCGGTGCCCCCAGAGAGCTCGTCGGCCGCCGTCACTCAGGTACGGACGGTCTGCTCGTACTGCGGGGTGGGCTGCGGCATGGTGCTCGACATCGGCTCGGGGCCCGACGGCCGCCGCAAGGTCCTCAAGGCGTCCGGCGACAAGGCCCACCCCGCCAACCGCGGCCGGCTGTGCACCAAGGGCGCGACCACCGCCGACATGCTCGCCGCCCCCGGACGGCTGACCACCGCGCTGATCCGGCCCGAGCGCGGCGCCGAGCCCGTACCGGCGGGCGTGGACGAGGCGATCACAGAGACGGCCCGGCGGCTGCGCGCGGTCATCGACGAACACGGACCCGACGCCGTCGCCTTCTACGTGTCCGGGCAGCTGAGCCTGGAGGCCCAGTACCTCGCCAACAAACTCGCCAAGGGCTTCGTCCGCACCAACCGCATCGAGTCCAACTCCCGGCTGTGCATGGCCAGTGCGGGCAGCGGCTACAAGCTCTCCCTCGGCGCCGACGGCCCGCCCGGCTCGTACCAGGACTTCGAGCACGCCGACGTCTTCCTCGTCATCGGCTCCAACATGGCCGACTGCCACCCGATCCTCTTCCTGCGCATGATGGAACGGGTGAAGGCGGGCGCCCGGCTGATCGTCGTCGACCCGCGCCGCACCGCCACCGCCGACAAGGCGGGCCTCTTCCTCCGGATCAGACCCGGCACCGACCTCGCCCTCCTGAACGGACTGCTGCACCTCCTCCACGAGAACGGGCACACGGACACCGCGTTCATCGCGGAGCGCACCGAGGGCTGGGAGGCGATGCCGGAGTTCCTGGCGGACTACTACCCCGCCGCCGTCGCGGAGATCACCGGAATCCCGGAGGCCGACATCCGGCGGGCGGCCGAGTGGATCGGCGGCGCGGGGGAGTGGATGAGCTGCTGGACGATGGGGCTGAACCAGTCCACGCACGGCACCTGGAACACCAACGCGCTGATCAACCTGCATCTGGCCACCGGAGCGATCTGTCGTCCCGGCAGCGGACCGTTCTCGCTCACCGGCCAGCCCAATGCCATGGGCGGCCGCGAGATGGGCTACATGGGACCAGGTCTGCCGGGGCAGCGGTCGGTGCTGGTGGACGAGGACCGCGCCTTCACCGACGCGCTCTGGGGACTGGAACCCGGCACCGTCCGCGAGGACGGCTCCGGCGAGGGCACCGTCGACATGTTCCGGCGGATGGCGGCGGGCGAGGTCAAGGCCTGCTGGATCATCTGCACCAACCCCGTCGCCTCCGTCGCCAACCGCCGGACCGTCATCGAGGCCCTGGAGACTGCCGAACTCGTCATCACCCAGGACGTGTTCGCGGACACGGAGACCAACGCCTACGCCGATGTGGTGCTGCCCGGCGCGATGTGGAGCGAGAGCGAGGGCGTACTGGTCAACAGCGAGCGCAACCTCACCCTCGCCCGCCCGGCTGTGGACCCGCCCGGTGAGGCGCTGGCCGACTGGCGGATCATCGCGCGGATCGCCTGCGAGCTGGGATACGCCGATGCCTTCGGCTACGACAGCGCCGAGGAGGTCTTCGAGGAGATCAAGCGCGCCGCGAACCCGCGCACCGGCTACGACCTGCGCGGCGTGAGCTACGAGCGGCTGCGCACCACGCCCGTGCAGTGGCCCGCCCCCTCGGCCGACGGCCCCGACCGCAACCCGGTCCGCTACCTCGGACCGGACGGCGGCCCGGTGTTCCCGACCGCGAGCGGGCGCGCCGTCTTCTTCGCCCGTCCGCACGTCCCGGCCGCCGAGATGCCGGACGACGACTACCCGTATCTGCTCAACACCGGCCGCCTGCAACACCAGTGGCACACCCTCACCAAGACCGGGAAGGTCGCCAAGCTCAACCGGCTCGACCCGGCCCCGTTCGTGGAACTCCACCCGGAGGACGCGCGACGCCTCGGGATCGTCGCGGGGGACTCCGTCGAGGTCGCGTCCCGGCGCGGCCGGGCCGTGCTCCCGGCCGTCGTCACGGACCGGGTGCGGCCGGGCTGCTGCTTCGCGCCCTTCCACTGGAACGACCTGTTCGGTGAGTACCGCTGCGTCAACGCGGTGACCAGCGACGCGGTCGACCCGGTCTCCTTCCAGCCGGAGTTCAAGATGTGTGCGGTGACGCTCGCGAAGGTCGCCCCCGTGCCCGGTGTCTCCCCGGTGCAGGGCGCCGCCCCCGGCACCGATCCCGGGGTGCCGCTGCCGGTCGTCGCGGGGCCAGGAGCGGGTGCCGGTGTGGGTGCCGGTGCCGGGGCTGTGTTCGGGCTGGAGGACGCACCGCCGCCGGTCCTCGCGGAGCACGAACGCCAGTACCTGGTCGGCTTCCTCGCCGGTCTGCCCTCTGGCACGCCCGGCGTCCCGGTGCTGCCGGCCGGTGCGCCGTTCACCGGGGAGCACGCGCGATGGGTGAACGGTGTGCTCGCCGGGATGTACTCGCGCGCTCCGCAGGCCACGGACGAACCCGCCGCAGCGGACCCCTCCGGCAGCCGCGAGGTGGTCGTGCTGTGGGCGTCGCAGACCGGCAACGCGGAGGAGTTCGCCACGGCCGCCGCCGACCGGCTCACCGCCACCGGACACCGGGCCCGGCTCGTCGGCATGGCCGACGCGGACCCGCGCACCCTCCCGCCCGCCGCCGACCTCCTGCTGATCACCAGCACCTTCGGCGACGGCGACGCCCCCGACAACGGCTCCGGGTTCTGGGAGGCCCTGACCGCCGCCGACACCCCGCCCCTGGACGGCACGCGGTACGCGGTGCTGGCCCTCGGGGACTCCTCGTACGACGACTTCTGCGGCCACGGCCGGCGACTGGACCAGCGCCTCGACGAACTGGGCGCGGTCCGGCTGGCCCCGCGCACCGACTGCGAGCCCGACTACGAGCCCTCCGCCCGGAGCTGGCTGGACCAGGTGCTCACCGGCCTCACCGCACCACCGGCACCCGCCTCCCCGCTGCCCACCTCCCCGCCACTCGCCTTCCCGCCGCCGACCGCCGTGGCGGCAGGCCCCGCACGGGCGGCCGCGCCCGGCGCAAGGCCGGTGCCCGTCGCGGCCCGGCTCGTCGGAAACCGGCTCCTCAGCCTCCCCGGCGCGGGCAAGGAGGTCCGCCGGTTCACCTTCGACACGCGCGGCGCAGACGGCCCCCTCAGCTACGAGGCCGGTGACGCCCTCGCCGTGCACCCCGTCAACAGCACCGAGCTGGTGGCCGAATGGCTCGCTGTCACCGGTCTCGACGCCGACGCCCCCGTAGAGGTCGCGGGCTCCGGCGGGGCCCGGCTGGCCGACGCACTGCGCCACCGGCTGGACATCACCGCCCTCACCCCCGCCCTGCTCGGGTTCATCACCGAACGAACCGGCGACCGGGCCCTGAAGAAGATGCTGCGCCCCGACAACAAGGGCGAACTCGCCCGCTGGTCCTGGGGCCGCCAGGCGGTGGACGTACTGGCCGAGTACCCGGTCCGCGCCGCACCGCAGGAGTGGGCCGGCATCCTCAGGCGGCTCCAGCCCCGCCTGTACTCGATCTCGTCCAGCCCGCTCACAGAGCCCCACCTGGTGTCCCTGACCGTCTCCGTGGTCCGGTACGAGAACCCGCAGGGCCGCCCCCGCACCGGGGTGTGCTCGGCCTTCCTCGCGGACGCGGCTCCCGACGCCCCGGTGTCGGTCACCGTGCGGCGGGCCCCGCACTTCCGGCCCCCGGCGGGCCCTGACACGCCGCTGGTGATGGTCGGCCCGGGGACCGGCGTCGCCCCGTTCATCGGCTTCCTGGAGGAACGCCGGGCCCGCCGCCACCGGGGGCCCAACTGGCTCTTCTTCGGAGAACAGCACCGGGCCACCGACTTCACCTACGAGCAGGAGCTGACGGACTACCTCGCCGACGGCACCCTCACCCGACTGGACACGGCCTTCTCGCGTGATCAGCGCGCCAAGGTCTACGTCCAGGACCGGATGCGTGAACACGGCGCCCGGCTCTGGTCCTGGCTCCGGGACGGCGCCCACTTCCACGTCTGCGGCGACGCCGCGCGCATGGCCAAGGACGTCGAGGCGGCCCTGCGTGACATCGCCGTCGCGCACGGCGGCCTCGACGAAGAGGCGGCGGCCCTGTACGTGAAGCAGCTCGCCACCGACAAGCGGTACGTCCGGGACGTCTACTGAAGCGGCCCCGCAGGCCCTCCCTCAGGCGGCCCGCGCCGGTCCGGCCCCCTCGACATCGAAGGTCAGCTCGTCCTCGTAACACCACCACCAGGTCTCGCCCGGCTCGTAGGAGCGGATGAGCGGGTGTCCGGTGGCGGAGTGGTGGGCGGTGGCGTGCTTGTTGCGGGAGGAGTCGCAGCAGCCGACGTGGCCGCAGGTCGGGCACACGCGCAGATGCACCCAGGTGTCACCCATCGCGACACACTCCGTGCAGGAGTCAGCACTGTCCGGGGCGACCCGCCGCACCTGGTCCAGGTGGGAGCAGAGCGGCGGCGCCGCCTGTGCGTCCGTCATCGTCGGCCTCCTTCTCGTCGCTCCCCGCAGCGGCCCCGTTCCATTCTCGTGCGAAGTGCGGAACGGGGCGAGGGGAGAGTGCGAAGCGAGGCGGGCTGGGCGGATCGCGGCAGTGCAGGCAGCTCAAGGCTGATGTCGGATTTCCGCCAGCCCTGCCCGGCCGGGTGCCCCATGCTTGAACCATGCACACCGACACCGAGCGCTGCGTGCGGGCCGTCCGCTCCAAGGACTCCCGCTTCGACGGCTGGTTCTTCACGGCGGTCCTGACCACCAGGATCTACTGTCGGCCGAGCTGTCCCGTCGTGCCGCCCAAGGTCGAGAACATGACCTTCTACCCGAGCTCCGCCGCCTGCCAGCAGGCCGGATTCCGGGCCTGCAAGCGGTGCAGGCCCGACACCAGCCCGGGATCGCCCGAGTGGAACGCCCGTGCCGACTCCGTCGCCCGTGCGATGCGGCTCATCCGGGACGGGGTCGTCGACCGGGAAGGGGTGACCGGCCTCGCCACCAGGCTCGGCTACTCGGCCCGCCAGATCGAGCGGCAGCTGTTCGCGGAACTGGGAGCGGGGCCGCTGGCCCTGGCCAGGGCGCAGCGCGCGCAGACCGCGCGGGTGCTCATCGAGACCACCGGGCTGCCCATGGCCGAGGTGGCGTTCGCGGCCGGGTTCTCCTCGATCCGTACCTTCAACGACACCGTCCGTGAGGTCTTCGCCCTCGCCCCGGGCGAACTGCGCGGCCGGGCCGCCCGGTCGGCGAAACCCCCTGCCACCCCCGGCGTGATAGCGCTGCGGCTGCCCTACCGCGCCCCGCTCAACCCCAGCAACCTCTTCGGACACCTCGCCGCGACCGCTGTCCCCGGCGTGGAGGAGTGGTGCGACGGCGCCTACCGCCGGACCCTCGACCTGCCGTACGGACACGGCATCGTCGCCCTCACCCCGCACCCCGACCACATCGCCTGCCGGCTCTCGCTGACCGACCCGCGCGATCTCACCCGGGCCATCAGCCGCTGCCGCTGGCTGCTGGACCTCGACGCCGACCCGGTCGCCGTCGACGAACAGCTGCGCACCGATCCGCTGCTCGCCCCGCTGGTCGACGAGGCGCCGGGACGGCGGGTGCCGAGAACCGTGGACGGCGCGGAGTTCGCCGTACGGGCCGTCCTCGGCCAGCAGGTGTCGACCGCCGCGGCCCGGACCCACGCGGCCCGGCTGGTCACCGCCCACGGCACACCCGTCGACGACCAGGAAGGCGGTCTCACCCACCTCTTCCCGGCCCCCGGGGCGCTGGCCGGGCTCGACCCCGAGCAACTGGCCCTGCCGCGCAGCCGCCGCCGGACGCTCACCACACTCATCGGAGCCCTGGCGGACGGTTCGCTGCGGCTCGGCACCGACACCGACTGGGAGAAGGCGCGGGCCGAACTGGGCACGCTGCCCGGCTTCGGGCCGTGGACGGTCGAGGTCATCGCCATGCGGGCGCTCGGTGACCCGGACGCCTTCCTGCCGACGGACCTCGGCATCCGGCGGGCAGCGCAGCGGCTCGGCCTCCCGTCCACACCGGCCGCGCTCACCGCCCGCGCGGCGGGCTGGCGCCCCTGGCGGGCGTACGCGGTCCAGTACCTGTGGACCGTCGACGACCATCCCATCAACCACCTTCCGGCACAGGGAAGTTCATCGTGACCTCAGCACGCACCACCACTGTCGCGGCGGCCCGGCGGTACACCGTGACCGACAGCCCCTACGGCCCGCTGACCCTCGTCGCCACCGACGGGGTCCTCGCCGGCCTCTACATGACCGGTCAGCGCCACCGTCCGCCGGAGGAGACCTTCGGCACACCCGATCCCGGCCTCTTCGACGAGACGATCCAGCAGCTGGACGCCTACTTCGCCGGTGAGCTGCGGGAGTTCGACCTCCCGCTGGACCTCGACGGCACCCCCTTCCAGCGCACCGTCTGGGCCGAGCTCCAGCGCATTCCCTACGGCGAGACGCGTTCGTACGGGGAACTGGCCGAGATCCTCGGCAAGCCCGGGGCCTCGCGGGCGGTCGGGCTGGCCAACGGCAAGAACCCGGTCGGCATCATCGTGCCCTGCCACCGGGTGATCGGAGCGTCGGGGAGCCTCACCGGCTACGGCGGCGGACTCGACCGCAAACAGCGGCTGCTGGCCTTCGAGAACGGTACGGAGGACACCACCCCGGCGCTCTTCTGAAACCGGTGTCTGAAACCGGTGTGGGGCTCCGCGCACGCGCGGAGCCCCACACCGGTAGCCGTCCCGCCTCGGCCGGGTCAGCCGGTGAAGATCTCGATGACCGTCCAGATCGCCAGCCCCAGCATGCACAGGCCGCCGATCCGCTGGACCGTCTTGAGGGGCACGCGCTTGGCGATGAACCGCCCGGCGAGCAGCGCCAGCGCCGATACGGACATCAGGGCCGCCGCGGACCCGATCGCGGTGGACCAGGCGCCGTTGCTCGCGGCCAGGTTGGCCGTCGTGATCTGGGTCAGGTCGCCCCACTCGCTGATGAACACCGCCATGAACGCGGTCGAGTACACCGGCCAGAAACCGGTCACGGTCTTCGGGGCGTCCTCGTCATCGTCGTCGCCCCCGCCGGCCCGCAGCAGCATGAACGCCCCGAACGCGAACAGCGACGCCGAGACGAGCTTGACGATCCAGTCGGGCAGCAGCCCGAGCAGACCACCCGCACCGACCGCGATGGCGACATGGACGATGAACGCGGACGACGTACCGAACCAGACGTAGAGCGGGCGCATGCGGGTGCCCATGGCCAGCGACGCGAACATCGTCTTGTCGGGGAGCTCCGCGAGGAAGATCAGCCCGAAAGCGGTGAGGATCGCCAGGGGGTCGAGATGCATTCCGGGTGGCTTTCTGTAAGAGCCGGGCCCCGGATCTTCCGCGAAGTGCCGTTCGGGCTTTTCGGAGGACCACTCGGCCCGGCATGACGGCACCACCCGCGGGGTGCGGGTGTGTCATACCTGACCGAAGGTCTCGCCCGTCCGTGACCTTCCACGGACCCGGCCACCGGGAACCCGGAGGTTCCAGTGTGTCGACGACCGGTTTGCGGGGCTACTCCCCTTCGCAGCCATCAACACTACCCCAACCGGCAGCGGGGGAGATCACCCGTTCGAGCCGGCGGGCAGCCCGTCCTCCAGCTCCGCCGCGCCCGCGCCCGAATCCAGCACCTCCAGCGCCGCCCGCACCCGCAGCCCGAGCCCGGCGGGCAGATAGCTGCCGAGCTCCGCCCGGTCGACCAGCTTCCACGACAGCAGCTCGTCCTCCTGCACGCGCACCGCCTTCAGCTGCTCCTCGTCGAGCACGCCGCCGTCGTAGACGTAGGCGACGATCGGCGGCCGTGCGGTGCCGCGCGCCCAGTCGACCGCGAGCAGCCGGCCCGGCTCCAGATCGAGGCCGATCTCCTCGGCCGACTCGCGCCGGGCCGCCTGCCGGGGGGTCTCACCGTCGGCCGACTCGATCGTGCCGCCCGGCAGGGTCCAGCCGTCCCGGTAGTTCGGCTCGACGAGCAGCAGTCGGCCCTCCGCGTCCCGGAAGAGGCAGGCGGCGCCCGCGAGCACCTTGGGGAGTCCGTCGATATACGTGGTGTAGTCATCGGTGGTCACACGAGCAGCCTAGATTCTTTTGGGCGCAGGTCCAGGGCACGGACACCCATGGGCAGGGAGCTGGTGATCCGGATAGGGTCGGGGCGGCGCGACTGCCTGTTCGAAAGCAAAGGGAATCAAGGTGACGGACGGAGCAGTGATGAAGGCCGCACGCGTGCTCGTCGCGGCGGACAAGTTCAAGGGCTCGCTCACGGCTGTACAGGTCGCGGAGCGGGTGACGGCCGGGCTGCGGAGTATCGCTCCCGAGGTGGCCGTGGAGACCCTGCCCGTGGCGGACGGCGGCGACGGCACGGTGGCCGCCGCGGTGGCCGCCGGGTTCGAGCGCCGCGAGGCGCGGGTGACCGGGCCGCTGGGTGACCCCGTGACGGCGGCGTACGCCCTGCGCGACACCACGGCGGTGGTGGAGATGGCCGAGGCCTCTGGCCTCCAGCACCTTCCCGAGGGGGTGTTCGCCCCGCTCACCGCGACCACGTACGGCTCCGGTGAACTGCTGCTCGCCGCGCTCGGAGCGGGCGCGCGGACCATCGTGTTCGGGGTCGGCGGCAGTGCGACCACGGACGGCGGCGCGGGCATGCTGGCCGCGCTCGGCGCCCGGTTCCTGGACGCGGACGGCAAGCCCGTCGGTCCGGGCGGCGGCGGCCTCGCCGACCTCGCCTCCGCCGACCTCTCCGGGCTCGACCCGCGGCTCACCGGAGTCGACCTGATCCTCGCGAGCGACGTCGACAACCCGCTGACCGGGCCCAAGGGCGCCCCCGAGGTGTACGGGCGCCAGAAGGGCGCGACCGAGGAGGACATCGCGGTCCTCGACGCGGCGCTCGCCCACTACGCGTCCGTGCTGGGCCCTGACCACGCCCGACTGCCCGGCGCGGGTGCGGCCGGTGGTATCGGGTACGGGGCGCTGGTCGCCCTCGGCGCGCGGTTCCGGCCCGGGATCGAGGTGATGCTCGACGTTCTCGGCTTCGCCCCCGCGCTGGCCCGCGCCACGCTGGTCATCACGGGCGAGGGCTCGCTCGACGAGCAGACCCTGCACGGCAAGGCCCCGGCGGGGGTCGCCGCGGCGGCCCGCGCGGCGGGTATCGAGGTCGTCGCGGTCTGCGGCCGCCTCGCGCTGCCCCCGGAGGCGCTCGGACGGGCCGGGATCCGGCGCGCGTACGCGCTCACCGAGCTGGAGCCGGATCCGGCGGTGTGCATGGCGGAGGCGGGGCCGCTGCTGGAGCGGGCGGCGGAGTCCATCGCCCGCGACTTCCTGCGCTGACCTGCCCGCGGCACCCTCGCAACGGCGGGGCCGGGCGCCGGACGGACGTCTCACACGTCCGTCCGGCGCCCGGCCTGTTACGGCTCAGCTGGTGGTGTAGGCCTCCAGTTCGGAGAGCTGCGCCGCCGGCCACCCGGTGTTGCCGGTGAACGTCAGCCGCAGATACCGGGCCGACGTGCCGGGCAGGGTGACGGTCGCCTTGTTGCCGCTCGACGGGTTGAAGGTGTAACCCGCAGAGCCCTTGAGTGAGTTGAACGTGTTGTTGTCGGTGCTGCCCGACACGCTCAGGGTCTGCGTACGGGTGGCCCAGGCCGCTGCCGGCGGCAGCTTCAGGACCAGCCGCTTGACCGCCTTGGCCGCGCCCAGATCGACCGTGATGGTCTGCGGGAAGGCGTTGTTGGTGCTCTCCCAGTAGCTGTTCGCGTCGCCGTCCACGGCCCTGGACGCGCTGTACACGTCCGCGTGGCCGGACTCGGTGACGTTACGGCCCTGGGCGAGGTTGCCCGTGTCGGTGGGCGGATCGGTGGGGTCGGTCGGGTCGGTCGGCGGGTCCGTGGGGTCCGTCGGGCCGGTGCCGCCCTGCGGGACACCGCCGTTGGTCCACACCGGGGCCGGCCAGTTGCCGGTGCAGGCAGGCGGGTCGGAGTACCAGCCGGAGTTGCCTGCGCCCCGGGTGATCTGGAAGCCGCTGCCGACGCAGTTGTGGATCGGGTTGGACTGCGCGATGTGTGTGGCCACGACGTTGTCGAAGGTTGCCGTGCCGGGGGACTGGATCTGCAGCGCGTAGGTACCGGCGCCGTCGATCTTGATGTTCTTGAAGTGCACTCCGTTGGTCGCGCCCTCGATGAAGTGGATCGCGGCGTAGGAGCTGTCCAGGATCTCCGTGTCGGTGATGTTGATGGTGGCGTTGATCGGCTCGTTGAGACCGCTGAACCAGACGGCTCCGACGCCGAACTGCCAGTTGAAGTCGTTGTTGCCGGTCCGGATCAGGGTGTTGCGGGCCGCTGTGGTGGTGCCCGAGACAGCGGTGCCCGAACCGGAGTTGACACCTGGGTAGCGGTTGGCGATGTGCAGACCGCCGCCGTTGGAGATGGTGTCCGACATGACGTTGTCGGAGATCGTGATGTCCTTGCCGCCGTACGTCACGATGTTGTTGGCGAGGATCGGCAGGATCACCGTGTTGAACGTGAACTTGTTCTTCACGTTCGGGATGTTCTCCGCCCACATCGCCAGTCCGTCGTCACCGGTGTTGCGGACGAAGGTGTTGGTGACGGTCGAGTTGGTGACTCCGTAGTGGAAGTTCACGCCGTCGGCGGTCTGGTCCAGGATGCGGCTGTTCTTGATGGTGAAGTTGTCCATCGGGCCGTCCATCCAGGCGCCGCACTTGGTGTGCTGCATCCAGATGTTGTCGACGGTCGAGTTCGACAGGGCCCCGCCGATGGCGTTGACCTGATCGTCGTCCACCCGCTCCTGGATGTCACCGATGATGGCGAAGTCCTTGAGCGTGACGTTGCTGCTGCCGCCGTCCCTGGCGTACTTCCCGTAGACGCCGACGGCCTTGCTCCGGTTGGAGGGGTCGCGCCCCGTCAGCACGGAGTACCAGGGACCGGCGCCGCGCAGCGTCACCTTGTCCACGACGATGTGGTCGCGGACCTGGAAGGTGCCCTGCGGGATGTAGACCTCCTTGCCCTGCGCCTTCCCCGCGTCCACCGCCGACTGGATCTTGGCGGTCGAGTCCGCCGCCCCGGTCGGGTCGGCGCCGAAGTCGGAGACGACGTCGAGCGCGCCGGAGGGCTTGCCGGTCGGCGCGGCCACCTGCTCGAAGTCCGCCAGGTCGATGGTGAAGGACGGCGAGGCGGAGGTGGAGGAGACCTGCAGCCGGACCTTCGTCCCGGCGGCGAGGGTCGAGCCGAACATCGTCCGGGCCTCGTCGTAGAAGTGGTGCGGGTTGGTATCGCCCGGGTTGTTGTTGAAGGGGTAACCGCCGTAGTACCAGCCGTACTTGGAGGTGACGGGTACCGACTTGGGCGATCCGCCGTTCACCAGCACGTTGATCGAGGCGTCCCGGCCCGATCCGTTGGCACTGTCCGGCAGCGAGTAGCGGAAGGACATCGCGTTGGCGGGTGCGGTGAGCGTGAACTCCACGTACTCACCGACCGCGTCCAGCGTCACCGCCTGCCGGCCGGAAGCCTCTGAGGGCAGCGTGCCGTACAGCCGGTTCGGGCCGATCAGCGTGCCGTTGGTGGCCGCGTACTCGGCTTCCTGCTCCTTGAACGGAACGGTCGCACCACGACCGGGGACCGCGACGGGGGAGGGGGCGGGGACCCCCGCCGCCTGGGCGGCCGGAGCGCTGGACAGGACCACGGCGGCAGCGGTGCCGACCGCGGCGAGTGCCAGCGAGAGAGAGGCGGATATGGAGCGTCTGAGCAACTGGCGTCTGGGAGTCGGGGTCACGTATCAGTCGTCCTTGCGGCTCGGGGGGCTCTTCGGACGCCCCACAGGCTAGGAGTGATGTCGCAAGGAAGTCCATGCTGGTGCGCAAAATTCTGCTTGAGCTACTTAATTTTGTGACTCAAACCTGTGAATAGGGTGTGACATGCGGTACTTGGTCACCTGCGGTGCGAGGCCCTCTCAGGCTCGGGTGCTGGGGTGCGCAGGTGGCTCGGGGGTCGCGGCTATGTGCAAAAGATTTGCATCCATGCGTAAAAAGCGGCAGGTGTGGCTCACGGTGGACCGGGACCTTCCGGCAGCGCAATCACCCGAACGAGGGACCGCGATGTTCCCCGGGCGTGACTAGCATCTGAGGGCAGGACGCTCATGGGCGTACAGCCGGGCGGGGGAGTCGGTTCATGCGGGTACCGGAGTCCGTGGTGTACGGATTGGTGCTGGGCCTTGTGGTCCTGTCACCGCTCATCGGCTTCGGCCGGGCCAAGTGGCTCGCGGTGCTGAGCCTGTTGAACATCGGGGAGTACCGGGTGCTCGTGGCGAGTGACCCGTTCACGCTGGTCGTGGCGGTCACCGCACTGTTCGGAGCGCTGCTGCTGCTCGCGGAGATGACCGCGCCGAGGCGGCTGTCGGGGACCCTGTGGATGGTCGGCGGGCTGCTGGTCGCGCTGGCCGCGGCGCGGCAGTCGGAGACCGCCGCGCTGATCGTGCACGCGAGACCCTGGGTGGCGTTCTCGACGCTGGTGGCGGCGGCCGTACTGGCGCTCCGCGCGCGGCGGGCCAGGCTGATCGCACACGATCCGTCCGAGGGCCTGCGGGGCATGTGATGGGGCAGTCCCCGTCCACCCCGCTCCAGATCGCCGTGCTGGTGCTGTTCGTCCTGCCGGGCGTCACCTACCAGTTCCTGCGGGAGCGCTGGCGGGGCCCGGTCCCCGGCGAACGCGACCTGGGAGAGCGGGTGCTGCGCGCCGTGGCGGCGTCCGTCGTACTCGACACCCTGTATCTGGTCGCGGCCGGACCCCGGTTGGTGCGCTTCGCCCGGCACACCGGAGCGGGCACCGGGGAGGCCGTCGCCCAGCAGCCCCGGACGGCCGGGCTACTGGCCCTGGCGCTCTTCGTCGTCGTGCCGGCGGTGGCCGCGGGTGGCGTCACCCGGTGGCAGCGGCGGCGGCGGCCCGCGCGCTACCGCTCGACGCCCACCGCCTGGGACCATCTGTTCCGCCGGTCCGGCCCCTGCTACGTCCGCATGCGGCTGCGGGACGGCGCCTGGGTGGGCGGCTGGTACGGGGGCCGCTCCTACGCCACCTCGTATCCGCAGGCCCCGGAGATCTATCTGGAGACTGCGTGGCTGATGAAGCCGGACGGCAGCTTCGTCCGGCCCGTCCGGGACAGCGCCGGGATCCACATCAGAGCGGCGGACACCGATGTGCTGGAACTCCTGGCCCCGCCGTCCGCCGCACCCCCCGAGCCCCCTGCGGCGGCCCTCCCGGCCGCCCGCGTCACCGAGGAGCCAGGATGACAGCACCCCGGGCCGAAGAGCCCGAACCGACCGCGTTCGAGAAGAGGTTACGGCTCAAGGGTGGCGGGGACTTCCGGGGGCACACGCCGGTCCTCTCCGTCCCGGAACCGACCCGGGGCCCCTCGGACCGTGCGGGGGTCTCCTTCCCGGCGCGGGACGCCGACGCGACCGTGCGGCCGTCGGAGCCCCCCGGGGCCCAGCAACCCCCGGAACCGGCCGACCCGGCCGGTGCGCCGCCGGCCGGTTCCTGAGCCGCCGGCCGGTGCCCTTCAGCAGCCGACGTGCAGATAACTCGCCCAGAACTGAGGCAGGTTGGGGCACAGCTCACGGACCGCCAGGGTGGCGCGCCGCACCGCGGCCGCGGCGTCGACCGGCGCGCCGCTCCGTACCGCCTGCGCCAGCTCCGCGTAGACGTTCTCGGCGAACACCGAGCTGACCTCGTCCTCCACCCGCCACAGAGTCGCGATGACCTGCCGATAGCCCGCCAGTTGGAAGGCCGAGGCGAGGTGGATGGCCTCATCGGCATGGCGGGGCGCGGTGCGGGCGGTGTCGCACGAGGACAGATAGGCGAGCTCCGGGCTGCCCAGCTCCAGCCGTGACACGTCCTCGACGCTCAGCAGCCGCCGCTGGTGATCGTGCAGGAGCAGTCCGCTGCGTGAGGGGACGTCGGGATCGGTTGCCGTGTGGCAGGCGAAGTGCGCCCAGGGGTGGTGCGGGAGGGCGCTCAGGACCCGCTCCCGGGTCGCGTCCGCGTCGGTGAGGCGGACGGTCCCCGGGAACAGCCCCCGCACCATCCGCGCCTCCGCCTCGGCCCCGGTGAGCGGCCCCGCTCCGGGAGTGCTGGACATGGTGACCGCGAGGGGCACCGGCCGTCGGCCCGGAACGGCCCCGGCGGTCGGGGCGGTCCGGGCGGTGGCCAGGGAACGCATCGTGGGTGTGTAGGACGAGATCACCCGGTCGAGCAGTGAGCGGGTACCGCCGCGGTGCCCCGCCGCGTGGACGGGCAGCAGCGCGAGCGAGCCGGTGGGCACCCACCACACACGCGGCAGCCCCGGACCGCGATGTGCCGCGTGCAGATCCTTCAGGGCGTTCAGCACCGGCTCGGCCAGGGCGTCCCACAGCCAGCCGAGCACCTCGTACACCGCCGCCGCCCGTTCCGCCTCGCCACCGTCCCCGGCGGCCAGGGCGGTGTCCAGCGCGCGCTGCCGGTGCTCGGCCTCGTCCGGGGTGACCCGCAGCGGAACGGAGCGGATCCCGTCGGGGGCGATGATGACCGCGTCGGAGCGGAACCGGCTCACGTTGAGATACACGACGGCGCCCTCGGCCGCACCGGCGAGCAGGCGCTGCGGGGAGGGCGGCCCCGCGAAGTCCGCGAGCCCGTCGAGCGCACGGATCTCGCCCAGCAGCTCATCCCAGCGCTCGCCCTCCGCACGCCGCCGGGACCGCGAGTCCGCCGCATCGCCGGAGGGCCGCCCGGCGCGCCCTTCCATGAGCGACGCCCGCAGCTCCTCGAACTCCCGGGCCAGCGAGGGCTCCCGGGCCCGCAGCTCACCGATGTCGGAGCGCAGATCCAGCTCCCGCGACAGCAGCACCCCGCGCCCCAGCTCCAGCATCGCCACCGCCCGCTCGGGCGCACCCTCGAAGAGGGCACACGCGGCGGCGTCCGCCGCGATTCCGCTGTACCGGCCGAGCCGGTCCTCCTGGTCCGCCCTGCGCAGCTCGCGGCCGGCCAGCCGGGGGAGCAGATCGATGACGGTCTCGAACGCCGTCACCGCGTCCCGGTAGCGGGCTCCGGAGGCCGCGATATCGCTCCAGAGCAGTCCGGCCCGCATCCGTGTCGGAACGTCGGCCCTCGGGTGGGTCGCCGCGGCCCGTGCCGCGTCGAGGGCGAGCTCCAGCCTTCCGGTGCGGTCGTCACCGGTCGTGGAACCCGTGCCGCCACTGGCCGTTGGACCCGTCCTGCCGGCTGCCCCGCCCGGTGCGCGGGCCGTCTCGTACTGGCCTCGGTCGCGGAGGGCCAGCGCCGCGACGACCTGGTAGACCGCTCTTTCCGGGGCATCCGTCGGCGCCGTGCTCAGAGCGCGCTCGCTCAGGCTGACCGCCTCGTCCAGATCGTCGGTGGCCGGCTCCCGCTCCGCGCCCGCCCGCACTCCGTGCCGGGTGCGCAGCGCCAGGCCGAGGTTGCTCAGGCATGTTCCGTACAGCGCCTCGCCCGGCGCGATCGTCTCCAGCGCCTCCCGCCCCGTCCGCACGGCCCGGTCGATGTCCACGAGGCTCCCGGTGCGCTTCCCGCGCTGCACCAGCAGGTAGCAGAGGGTGGCCCGGTCCGCCGCGCGCCGGTAGCCGCGTCCGTCGGACCAGTCCACCGCGGCCGACACCTGGGCGACGGCCTGTTCCAGGACGTCCATGTCGTCGGTGCGCAGGAACTCGCTGTGCAGGGCGGCGCCGAACTGGCCGCACGTACCGGGGAAGTGCGGACTGCGGGACGGGACGAGCCGTACGGCCTCGCGCCCGGTGGTCACGGCCCGCGCCAGATCGTCCGCCGCGCCGAGGTGGTCGTAGCGCAGCCGTAACGCGGTGCTGAGCTGGCAGAGCAGCCGGCCCCTGGCCTGGCCGGCGCCTCTGGCCCGGCTCGCCCGTTCACCGGCTTCGATGGCCTCGTCGAGGTCCTGGAGCCGTCCGAGCCGCTCGTACCGCATCCGGGCCGCCCGGATGAGGCCGGTGACGTGGACGAGGTGGTTGGCGTGTCCCACGCTCTGCCGGGCGGCGGTGCGGAAGTCGTCCACGGCCGAGTCCAGGACCGCCAGATCGTCGGATACGGCGTAGCTCCGCAGCTGGTCCTCGCCGGCGGCCGCGTGCTCGTTCGCCGCCAACGGGTTGTTGTCCGGGTTGGCACGCTGCTCCGCGCTGGTCAGCTGGTGGCGTGCGAGGCCCGCGAAACCGGCCACCATCGCGGAGACGTAGGTCGACGGCCCGTACCAGGCGGGAGTGGAGCCGGGGAAGAGCCAGATCCCTTTCTCCACCAGCTGCGAGACGACGAAACCGAGGATGCCCCAGGGGGTGCGGCCGCCCGCTCTGCCGATGAGCCGGTCACCGGCACAGCAGAAGAACAGCATCGTCAACGTGGCGAGTACACCGATCGCCAGTGGCCAGTCCGACATCCGCTGAACTCCCCCTCTTTCCCGTCCCGCCGGGTCACGACGGTGCTTCCGCGCTGGCACCGTACCGCTCGGCGCGGCGGGAAATCGGTGGAGTTTCCGTATGGGGGACGGCCGCAATGCGGGGTGATATTCGGCCACGCGTTCGCAATCGGAATCAGGGGTTTCGCATCGGAGATTGAATGTGAAAGTTCTTTCGGTCCATTCGCTTTATTCGCTTCATTCGTTCCAATCGGAACCTTTCGTCCCGGCCGGGTATCTGACCAGCAGTACGGCCCGTGCCCCGATCAGAGGAGCTGTTCCGAATGGTTCGTCGTGTACGTGTATTGCTGGTGACCGCCTTGCTGGCGGTGACGGCTTCGGTGATGTCGTCACCCTCCGCCTCCGCCGTGATCGGCGGATCGAAGAGCGCTTACGGTCCGTGGGCGGTGCGCATGTTCGTCGACGGCGCCCCGGCATGCACCGGTACGGCGATCGCCCGCCGGTGGATCATCACTGCCTCGCACTGCTTCTTCGAGCAGGGGCAGCCCGTCGCGGACAAGCGGATCTCGTTCCGGGTCGGCAGCCTCGACGTGCGCAAGGGCACCACGCTGCGTCCGGTGCCGCGCGGCCGGGTGGGAAGCGCGCGGGCCGACATGATGCTCGTCCAGGTCCCGCCGATGAAGATCCGCACCGCTCGGCTCGCCACGGCCGGTGTGCACCCCGGCCGGCTCGTGCGCCAGTACGGCTGGGGCGCCACCTGCACCGGGGACGAGAACAGCTGCCAGTCCCCGGTGCTCAAGCAGTCGGTGCTGCGGGTCCTGCGCCCGGCCGACCCGCGATGCGAGGGCTACACCGCGCCGGGCGGGTCGGACTTCTGCATGGCGAGGGTGTCCGGGATCCCCGCGGGCGGCGACTCCGGCGGCCCGGTGATGAGCATCGGCCCGCGCGGCACCGAGACCCTCCTCGGCGTCTTCGACGGCTCCGACCGGGAGCGGACGGCGGGGGCGGGGGAGATCTCCCGGCAGCTCGACTGGATCCACTCGGTCATCGGGGGATAGCCCCGGGCACGCACGAGGGCCCGGATGCTGGGGAGCATCCGGGCCCTCGTGCGTGACGTGCGTGAGCCGTTACGGCAGCTGCGCCGCCCGTGCCTCGCGCCGGTTGTCGCGGAACGTGTTCACCCGGCGGGCGGTCGCGAAGAGCGGGATGACCGCACCCAGGACCACCTGGAGCGCACAGCCGGTCTGGAGCAGCAGCTGACCACCGGGGGCGTCGAACGCCCAAGCGGCCAGCAGGCCCATCGCGGCCACGATCCAGCCGAGCATCGCCACCGCGAGGACACCTCGCGGCTTGGGGTACTCGACCCGGCTGACCATCAGCCACGCCACTCCGACGATCGCGAGCAGCGTCGGCACGAAGGGCAGCTCCAGGAGCACGATCGAGATGACCGTGAGCGCTCCGAAGGGGCTCGGCATGCCCTGGAACATGCCGTCCTTCAAGGTCACGCAGGAGAATCTGGCAAGCCTGAGCACCACCGCCAGCAGCACGACGATCGCCGCCAGTGCCGAGACCCGCTGGTGTGCGTCGTCCGCGACCATGCCGTACACGAGGACGAAGTACGCCGGGGCGAGCCCGAAGCTGACGAGGTCCGAGAGGTTGTCCAGCTCGGCACCCATCGGCGAGGAGCGCAGCTTGCGGGCCACGAGTCCGTCGAACAGGTCGAAGATCGCGGCCATGAGCATCAGGATCACGGCGGTGGCCGCGGAGTGCCGCGCCATGCCGCTCTCGTCGCTGCCGGTGAGGTGCGGGATGAGGATGCCCGTGGTGGTGAAGTACACCGCCATGAAACCGCACGTGGCGTTACCGAGAGTGAGGGTGTCCGCTATCGACAGCCGCATTGAGAGCGGCATGTCCTCGGTGTCGTCCTCGGCTTCCGCCTCGGGTACCCAGCCGGCCTGTGTCTCAGGATCAATCACGGTCAATTCGAGTCACCCCCGCGGTGGTGGCCTGGCCGACCTCGACCGCGACATCGATACCTTCCGGAAGGTAGATGTCGACCCGGGAGCCGAACCGGATCAGGCCAATCCGCTCGCCCTGATCCACCTTCGTACCCTGCGGGACGTACGGGACGATGCGGCGGGCGACGGCACCCGCGATCTGCACCATCTCGATGTCGCCGAGCTCGGTGTCGAAGTGCCAGACTACCCGCTCGTTGTTCTCGCTCTCCTTGTTGAACGCCGGAATGAAGCCGCCGGGGATGTGCTCGACCGAGGTCACCGTGCCGGCCAGTGGCGCGCGGTTGACGTGGACGTTGAGCGGGCTCATGAAGATCGCGACGCGGGTGCGTCCGTCCTTCCACGGCATGATGCTCTGCACCACGCCGTCGGCCGGTGAGATGACGCGGCCCTGGGTGATCTCGCGCTCGGGGTCGCGGAAGAACCACAGCATGCCCGCCGCGAGCGCGGTGGTGGGCACGGCCACGGCCGCCCAGCGCCCGGACCTGCGGGCCCGGGACAGGCTGAGTGCGGCGGTGGCGACGGTCGGGAGGAGCCACGGCGAAGCTCCGCGTGCAAGGCGGACCCCGCCGCGTGGTGCGGAGGTATGGCTGTCGGGCATGGATGACCTTCGTAGCGGATGATGCCGCGCTGGCAACGGGGGACGGCGGCTTTTCCGGCGATGTTATCGGTTGCGGACCGCAACTGGGCAAGCCAGCAGCCGAGTCGGACGTCTGGAAGGCACCGCATGAGGATGACAGGGTGTGATCTTCTTCGCGGCTAAATCGCCGCGAATGGGGCAATCAACCCTGGAACCGGTACTCCTCAAGGAGTCGGCGCCCGATGATCATTTTCTGGATCTCGGCGGTACCTTCACCGATCAGCAGCATCGGGGCCTCTCGGTAGAGGCGCTCGATCTCGTACTCCTTGGAGAAGCCGTAACCGCCATGGATCCGGAAGGCGTCCTCGACGACTTCCTTGCAGTACTCGGAGGCGAGGTACTTCGCCATCCCTGCCTCCAGGTCGTTTCGTTCCCCGGAGTCCTTTTTGCGCGCTGCATTTACCATCATCGCATGCGCGGCCTCGACCTTGGTGGCCATTTCGGCCAGCTTGAACTGGATCGCCTGGTGCTGGGCGATCGGTTTTCCGAAGGTGTGGCGCTGCTGTGCGTAGGAAACGCCCAGCTCGAATGCACGCTGTGCGACGCCACAGCCACGTGCGGCGACATTTACCCGGCCCACCTCCACTCCGTCCATCATTTGGTAAAACCCTCGGCCGGTGGTGCCGCCGAGTACACGATTGGCTGGAATGTGTAGCCCGTCCATGATGAGTTCGGTCGTGTCGACGCCCTTGTAACCCATCTTGTCGATCTTCCCGGGGATGGTGAGGCCGGGCCGGACCTCGCCGAATCCGGGCTCCTTCTCCACCAGGAACGTGGTCATCGACTTGTGCGGCGGGGTGCCCTCGGGGTGGCCTTCGTCACTCCGGCACAGCACGGCGACGAGCGTGGACGTGCCGCCGTTCGTCAGCCACATCTTCTGGCCGTTGAGTACGTACCCGTCGCCGTCCCTGACGCCCTTCGATGTGATCGCCGCGACATCGGAGCCCAGGGCCGGCTCGGACATCGAGAACGCGCCGCGCACCTCGCCCAGTGCCATCCGGGGCAGGAAGGTGTCCTTCTGCTCCTGGGTGCCGTGCTGCTTGAGCATGTACGCCACGATGAAGTGCGTGTTGATGATCCCGGACACACTCATCCAGCCGCGGGCGATCTCCTCCACGCACAGCGCGTACGTGAGGAGGGACTCACCCAGCCCGCCGTACTCCTCGGGGATCATCAGTCCGAAGAGCCCGAGTTCCTTGAGGCCCTCGACGATTTCGGCCGGGTACTCGTCGCGGTGCTCCAGCTGGGTGGCGACGGGAATGATCTCTTTGTCGACGAAATCACGGACCGTGGAAAGGATCTCCCGCTGCACATCGGTGAGGCCGGCGGTCTGGGCGAGTCGGGCCATGGCTACTTCTCCACGTTCTTCTGCGAAGGCTGCTTCGGCTCCGGGCGGCCGGGCTGTTCCCCGCCCCGCTCCTTGATGTACGTCTCCGTGGGGACCATCACCTTGCGGCGGAACACACAGATAAGCGTCCCGTCCTGCTTGTAGCCCCTGGTCTCCACGTAAACGATTCCGCGGTCGGTCTTGGACTTCGACGGAGTCTTGTCGAGAACCGTCGTCTCGCCGTAGACCGTGTCGCCGTGGAAGGTCGGCGCGACATGCTTCAGCGATTCGACCTCCAGGTTGGCGATCGCCTTTCCGGAGACGTCCGGCACCGACATGCCGAGCAGCAACGAGTAGATGTAGTTGCCGACGACAACGTTCTTACCGAAATCGGTGGTGCTCTCCGCGTAGTTGCTGTCCATGTGCAGCGGGTGGTGATTCATGGTCAGCAGGCAGAAGAGGTGGTCGTCGTATTCGGTGACGGTCTTTCCGGGCCAGTGCTTGTAGACCGCACCGATCTCGAATTCCTCATATGTGCGCCCGAACTGCATATCAGGCCTCCGGAGCTTCGAACTTGGAGGTGCGCTCCATGCCGGCCGCGCGGCCCTTGCCGGCGATGACCAGGGCCATCTTGCGGCTGGCCTCGTCGATCATCTCGTCGCCGAGCATCGCCGAACCCTTCTTGCCGCCCTCTTCCGAGGTGCACCAGTCGTAGGCGTCCAGGATCAGCTCGGCGTGGTCGTAGTCCTCCTGCGAGGGCGAGAACACCTCGTTCGCCGCGTCGACCTGACCGGGGTGCAGCACCCACTTGCCGTCGAAGCCGAGCGCCGCCGCACGGCCCGCGACCTCGCGGTACGCGTCCACGTCCCGGATCTGGAGGAACGGGCCGTCGATCGCCTGGAGATCGTGCGTGCGGGCCGCCATCAGAATGCGCATCAGGATGTAGTGGTACGCGTCCGCGCCGTACCCGGGCGGCTGCTGGCCGACGACCAGGGTCTTCATGTTGATCGACGCCATGAAGTCGGCCGGGCCGAAGATCAGGGTCTCCAGTCGGGGCGAGGCGGCGGCGATGTCGTCGATGTTCACCAGGCCCTTGGCGTTCTCGATCTGCGCCTCGATGCCGATCCTCCCGACCTCGAAGCCCATCGTCTTCTCGATCTGGGTGAGCAGCAGGTCCAGGGCGACGACCTGCTGGGCGTCCTGCACCTTCGGCAGCATGATGCAGTCGAGGTTGGGGCCCGCGCCCTCGACGACGGTGATGACGTCGCGGTACGTCCAGTGCGTCGTCCAGTCGTTGACCCGGACGACCCGGGTCTTGCCCGTCCAGTCGCCGTTGTTGAGCGCGTCGACGATGTGGTGCCGGGCGCCCTCCTTGGCGAGCGGTGCGCAGGCGTCCTCCAGGTCCAGGAAGACCTGGTCGGCGGGGAGGCCCTGGGCCTTCTCCAGGAACCGCGGGTTCGAGCCGGGCACAGCCAGACACGAGCGGCGCGGACGCAGTCGGTTCACGGGCGTGGTCATGCGAGGACCTCCAGAGGGTCGAGCTTGTTCGCTTTCCGGATCTCGTCGACGATACGGCCGATGATCTCCGTGATGCCGAAGTCCTTCGGGGTGAATACGGCGGCCACACCGGCCTTGATCAGGGCCGCGGCGTCGGCGGGCGGGATGATCCCGCCCGCGATGACCGGGATGTCGCCGGCGCCGGTGCGGCGGAGCCGGGTCAGTACGTCGGGCACCAGCTCGGCGTGCGAGCCGGACAGGATCGACAGGCCGACGCAGTGCACGTCCTCGGCGACGGCGGCCGAGACGATCTGTTCGGGCGTCAGGCGGATGCCCTGGTAGACGACCTCGAATCCGGCGTCCCGGGCGCGTACCGCGATCTGCTCGGCGCCGTTGGAGTGCCCGTCCAGGCCGGGCTTGCCGACCAGCAGCCGCAGCCGGCCCACGCCGAGCTCCGTGGCGGTCCTGGCGACCTTCTCGCGTACCAGGGCCAGCGGGGTGCCCTCCTCCGCGGTCACCGCGACCGGGGCGGACGACACTCCGGTCGGGGCGCGGAACTCACCGAAGACATCGCGCAGCGCCCAGGACCACTCGCCCGTGGTGACGCCCGCGCGGGCGCACTCGACGGTGGCCTCCATCATGTTCTCGGTGCCCGCGGCGGCCTTCTTCAGAGCGGCCAGCGCCTCGGTGGCGCGGGCCTCGTCGCGGTTGTCGCGCCACTCGTGGAGCGCGGCGACGACCTTGGCCTCGTTGGCCGGGTCGACCGTCATGATCGCGGCGTCGAGGTCGGCGGTGAGCGGATTGGGCTCGGTGCCCTGGTGGATGTTGACGCCGACGATCTTCTCGTCGCCGCCCTCGATCCGGGCCCGCCGGGCGGCGTGCGAGGAGACCAGCTCGGACTTGAGGTAGCCCGACTCGACGGCCGCCATGGCGCCGCCCATCGCCTGGATGCGGTCGATCTCCGCGAGGGATTCGGTGACCAGCTCGTCCACCTTGGCCTCGATGACGTGGGACCCGGCGAAGATGTCCTCGTACTCCAGCAGATCGCTCTCGTGGGCGAGTACCTGCTGGATGCGGAGCGACCACTGCTGGTCCCAGGGGCGCGGCAGCCCCAACGCCTCGTTCCAGGCGGGCAGCTGCACCGCGCGGGCGCGGGCGTCCTTGGAGAGGGTGACGGCCAGCATCTCCAGCACGATGCGCTGGACGTTGTTCTCCGGCTGGGCCTCGGTCAGGCCCAGCGAGTTGACCTGGACGCCGTAGCGGAAGCGGCGCTGCTTGGCATCGGTGATGCCGTAGCGCTCCTGGGTGATCCGGTCCCAGATGCGGCCGAAGGCGCGCATCTTGCACATCTCCTCGATGAACCGGACGCCCGCGTTCACGAAGAAGGAGATCCGGGCGACGACGGCGCCGAACTTCTCCTGCGGTACCTGCCCGGAGTCGCGCACGGCGTCGAGGACCGCGATGGCCGTCGACATGGCGTACGCGATCTCCTGGACCGGGGTGGCCCCGGCCTCCTGGAGGTGGTAGCTGCAGATGTTGATCGGGTTCCACTTGGGGATGCGGCTGACCGTGTACGTGATCATGTCGGTGGTCAGCCGCAGGGAGGGGCCCGGCGGGAAGACGTGCGTCCCGCGCGAGAGGTACTCCTTGACGATGTCGTTCTGCGTGGTGCCCTGGAGCTTGTCCGCGTCGGCGCCCTGCTCCTCCGCGACCACCTGGTAGAGCGCCAGCAGCCACATCGCGGTGGCGTTGATCGTCATGGAGGTGTTCATCTGCTCCAGCGGGATGTCCTGGAACAGCCGGCGCATGTCACCGAGGTGCGACACGGGCACACCGACCCTGCCGACCTCGCCGCGGGCCAGGATGTGGTCGGGGTCGTACCCCGTCTGGGTCGGCAGGTCGAAGGCGACCGACAGACCCGTCTGGCCCTTGGCGAGGTTGCGCCGGTAGAGCTCGTTGGACGCCTCGGCGGTCGAATGACCGGCGTACGTCCGCATGAGCCAGGGGCGGTCCTTCTGACGTTCGGTCATGGCCGGACCTCAGACGTTCCGGAAGCGGTTGATGGCGTCGAGGTGCTTCTCGCGCATCTCGTGGTCGCGCACGCCCAGTCCCTCGCGCGGCGCCAGCGCCAGGACGCCGACCTTGCCCTGGTGGGCGTTGCGGTGCACATCGTGGGCGGCCTGGCCGGTCTCCTCCAGGGAGTAGACCTTGGAAAGCGTCGGGTGGATCTTCCCCTTGGCGATCAGCCGGTTGGCCTCCCACGCCTCGCGGTAGTTGGCGAAGTGGGAGCCGATGATGCGCTTGAGCGACATCCACAGGTAGCGGTTGTCGTACTCGTGGGTGTAGCCGGAGGTCGAGGCGCAGGTGACGATCGTGCCGCCCTTGCGGGTCACGTACACGCTCGCGCCGAAGGTCTCGCGGCCCGGGTGCTCGAAGACGATGTCGACGTCCTCGCCGCCGGTCAGTTCGCGGATGCGCTTGCCGAACCGCTTCCACTCGCGCGGGTCCTGGTTGTGCTCGTCCTTCCAGAACTTGTAGCCCTCGGCGTTGCGGTCGATGATCGCCTCTGCGCCCATCTTCCGGCAGATCTCGGCCTTCTGGTCGCTGGAGACGACGCAGATCGGGTTGGCGCCGCCGGCCAGTGCGAACTGCGTGGCGTACGAGCCGAGTCCGCCGCTCGCGCCCCAGATCAGCACGTTGTCGCCCTGCTTCATGCCCGCGCCGTTGCGCGAGACGAGCTGGCGGTACGCGGTGGAGTTGACCAGTCCGGGAGACGCGGCCTCCTCCCAGCTGAGGTGGTCCGGCTTCGGCATCAGCTGGTTCGACTTCACCAGGGCGACCTCGGCCAGCCCGCCGAAGTTGGTCTCGAAGCCCCAGATGCGCTGCTCGGGGTCGAGCATCGTGTCGTTGTGGCCGTCGGAGGACTCCAGCTCCACCGAGAGGCAGTGCGCGACGACCTCGTCACCGGGCTTCCAGGCGTTGACGCCGGGGCCGGTGCGCAGGACGACACCCGCCAGGTCCGAGCCGATGACGTGGTACGGCAGGTCGTGGCGCTTGCTGAGGTCGCTGAGCTTTCCGTACCGCTCCAGGAAGCCGAAGGTCGAGACGGGCTCGAAGATCGACGTCCACACGGAGTTGTAGTTGACCGAGCTGGCCATGACCGCCACCAGCGCCTCGCCCGGACCCAGCTCGGGCACCGGCACGTCCTCGATGTGGAGGGACTTGCGGGGGTCCTTGTCGCGGCTGTCGACGCCGGCGAACATCTCGGCCTCGTCCTTGTGCACGGTCACCGCGCGGTACGACTCGGGGACGGTCAGCGCCGCGAAGTCCGCGGCGGTGACCGCGGCGGAGCCGCTCTTCGAGTCGGTCTGCGATTGGATCGCGTCCAGGATTTCCTTCACGGTGTGCCTCCGATGGTGCTGCGTTTGAGGGAACGCTTGAGGGTCCTGCGAAGCAGGGGGAGCGGTACTGCGTGGAGGTGTGCCGTCGGTTCGGCTGGTGGTGCTTCGGCTGTTTGCTCTGTGGAGCAGAAGGGTTCGCCTGTGACGCAGGCGTCCGGGCACGCAGGCACCTGGCTTGCGGGGACAGCCGGCGTACGTGAGGTCTCAGCACGCCGGCCGCCCGGACGACTTCAACGTATGGCACTCCGTGACAGCTGACAAGGCACTGGGTGCCAGCAATTTCCCTCAATTGTCGTCCGGGTGCCACGCATGAGCAACACGAGGGGCGTTTTGGTGCGTTGTGCCCCGTCGTGGGAGGTCAGGAGGCGGGGCGGTAGATGTACGGGGTCGTCGTGGTCAGGGCCGTGAACCCGAGGCGCTGGAGGATCGGGCGGCTGTCCTCGGTCGCGTCGACCTGGAGGTACCGGAAGCCCCGCTCGGCTGCGATCCGGGCCCGGAAGGCGATCAGCGCCCGGTAGACGCCCCGGCCGCGCCACGCCTCCACCGTGCCGCCGCCCCACAGCCCCGCGAAGCCGGTGCCGGGGTACAGCTCCATCCGGGCCGAGCTGACCGGCTCCTCGCCCGCCATGGCCAGCACTCCGACGAAGTGGTCCGGGTCCTCCTTCAGCCGGGCCAGCACCTGCTGCCGCAGCCGGGCCCAGTCCGTGCCGAACGCCTGCTCGTGGGCGCGGGCCATCAGCTCGACATCGGCCTCGTCACGTACGGTGCGCAGCCGGACGCCGTCGGGGAGTACGACCTCCGTGGGCAGGTCCGCGACCGGCACGACCAGCAGCGTCTCCGGCTCCTCCGCCTCGAAACCGGCCGCCAGCAGCCGGTCCCCCAGATCGGCCGGGCGGTCGTGGCCGTACAGCTTCCACTCGAACTCCTCGTACCCGCGCTCCACGCAGTGGGTCACCTGGGAGGCGATCGCCGCGTCGGCCCGCGCGGCGTCCAGGTCCGGGGACGACCACACGACCGCGTTCCAGTCGTGGGGCGCGCCGGTCTGGCGTACGACGTCACCGGTGCGCTCGACGCGGACGCCGGGGCCGTCGGGGCGGGCGAGCTCGCGCATCTCCCGGTCGAAGACGGCCAGCAGTTCTTCACGGTGTGCGGTTGTCTGATCGCTCATCCGCACACCACAGCACCGGGCCGGTTCACCGGCAACCGGATTTGCGGCCGTTGGATCGGGCCGGGCGGGGCAGACGGCAGACATGAATGATCTTGGAAGATGCATATCGGAGCGGCGCGCATGACGGTACCGGTGCGGGTGCGGGACTCCGGCGGCCCCCGGAAGGCTTTCAACTTGCGCACGACCGCCGGCGGATTCGGGGCCGTGGCCCTGCTGATCTGCGGTGGAGGACTGGCGGTGCGCATCGCCTGGGAGGGGATGCTCAGGCATCCGGCCGCCGTCGTGCCGGCCGCCGCGCTCGCCTCGGCGGGCGTACTGCTCCTGTACCTCCGCCGGACGCGTCGCCGCCCGCGCGGCGGCCCCGGCCCGCTCTCCGAGGCCGTACAGGAGCTCTTCGAGCCGCCCCTGGAGCCCTGGAGCTCCCCGAGCCCGGAATTCCGGCCTCTGCATGACGACGACGGGATGGGGCGCACGGCCGTCCTGCCCGGACCAGAACCGGAACCACTCCCGGAACCGGTGCTGGTGGAACAGGAGTGGGAGCCGACCCGGCCCGAGGAGGAGGCGCAGGGCCACGAGGCTCTGGACGCCGACGGGTTCGAGGACGCGATCGCCGCGCTCTGCGAGCGGGACGGCTGCTCCGACGTGCAGGTCGTCGGCGGAGCGGGCGACCTGGGGGCCGATGTGATCGCGACCGCCCCCGACGGACGGCGACTCGTCGTCCAGTGCAAGTACTACGGGCCGGACAACAAGGTCGGCTCGCAGGACCTCCAGCGATTCGGCGGAACCTGCTACGCCGTCCACGAGGCCGAGATCGCCGTCTGCGTCACCACCAGCGCCTACACCACTCCGGCCCTGGAGTACGCGGAGCAGTGCGCGATCCTCTGTGTGGACGGCGAGGCGCTCATGGCCTGGAACGACGGAACCGCACCGCCGCCGTGGATCTGAGGGCCGCCGGGAGCCGTGCGCCCCGCTCAGCGCTCCTTCAGCGCCTGCTGGATCGTGCGCATCACTTCGTCCAGCGGCGCGTCCGTGCGCGCCACCGCGACCAGCACCTCTCCCTCGGCGCTCACCGAGGCGGCGGGCGGCTTCGCCGGCTCGGTGCCCGCCGTGCGGCCCGCGCCGATCCCGGTGCCGAAGGTGTCGCGGACGATGGCGAACGCGTGGTCCAGCTGCGCCTCCACATCGCCCTGGCCGTCCACCCGCAGCCACCGGCGCAGCACGTGGTTGTGCGCGGTGACCACGGCGGACGCCGCGACCTCCGCCAGCAGCGGGTCGTCGTTGCCGACATGGTGGTCGCGCTCGTCGAAGTGGCCCAGCAGATAACGCGTGAACAGCCGCTCGTAGCGGGCCACCGAGGCGATCTCGGCCTCCCGCAGGGTGGGCACCTCACGGGTCAGCTTGTAGCGGGCCACCGAGACCGCGGGCTTCGCCGCGTACATCCTCATGACTTCCTTGATGCCCCGGCAGACCGTGTCGAGCGGGTGCTCGTGCGCGGGAGCGGCGTTGAGGACCGCCTCCGCGCGTACGAGAGTGTCGTCGTGGTCCGGGAAGATGGCCTCTTCCTTGGAGCGGAAGTGCCGGAAGAAGGTGCGCCTGGCGACGCCCGCGGCGCCCGCGATCTCGTCGACCGTCGTCGCCTCGTACCCCTTCGTGGCGAAGAGCTCCATCGCCGCGGCGGCCAGTTCACGGCGCATTTTGAGCCGTTGGGCGGCGGCACGCGTGCCCGCGGCACTTTCCGGGGCGTCGGGCGCGGCGGACACACGGGGGGACCTGGCGGGCTGGGGCATGGTGTGAACGTACTGCATCGGTGCGGGGGAGCGCGCCTGCGGGGGCGGGCCCCCCGCAGGACCGAGCAGCCCGCCCCAGCCGCCGCCCTCGTCAGCGACGGGCATATTCGCGGAAGCCGCGCCCCGTCTTGCGGCCGAGGCAGCCGGCGGCCACCAGATGCTCCAGCAGCGGCGCCGGGGCGAGCCCCGGGTCGCGGAACTCGCTGTGCAGCACCTTCTCGATGGCGAGCGAGACGTCGAGGCCCACGACGTCAAGGAGTTCGAACGGGCCCATCGGATAGCCGCCGCCCAGCTTCATCGCGGCGTCGATGTCGTCCAGCGTCGCGTAGTGCTCCTCGACCATCTTGATCGCGTTGTTCAGGTACGGGAACAGCAGCGCGTTCACGATGAACCCGGCCCGGTCCCCGCAGTCCACCGGGTGCTTGCGCACCTTCACGCAGACCTCGCGGACCGTGGCGTGCACGTCGTCGGCCGTCAGCACCGTGCGGACGACCTCGACGAGCTTCATCGCGGGAGCCGGGTTGAAGAAGTGCATCCCGATGACGTCCTGGGGCCGCGAGGTGGCCCGCGCGACAGAGACCACCGGCAGCGAGGACGTGGTGGTGGCGAGGACCGCGCCCGGCCTGCACACCTTGTCCAGGATGGCGAACAGCTGCTGCTTCACCAACAGGTCCTCCGCCACCGCCTCGACGGCGAGATCGACCTCCGCGAAGGCGTCCAGCGACCCGGCAGCGGTGATCCGGGCCAGTGTCCCGTCCCGTTCCCCGGCCGTCAGCCGCCCCTTGGCGACCGACCGCTCCAGGGACTTCGCGACCCTGCCCTTCGCGGTCTCCGCCTTCTCCTGGCCGCGTGCGGCGAGCACCACGTCGTAACCGGCCTTCGCGAAGACCTCCGCGATCCCGGAGGCCATCGTCCCGGAGCCGGCGACGCCCACCGAGCGCACGGTCCGCCCGGCGCCCGTGCCGCTCTCCTGCGACGGCGTCAGCGCGTCCGGGACGACGTCCTGGCTGCCCGGCTCCGCGTACGTGTAGAAGCCGCGGCCCGACTTGCGGCCGGTCAGCCCGGCCTCGCTGAGCTGGCCGAGGACCGGCGCGGGGGCGTGCAGCCGGTCGTGCGAGGCGCTGTACATCGCCTCCAGGACGGTACGGGCCGTGTCGACGCCGATCAGGTCCAGCAGGGCGAGCGGGCCCATCGGCAGCCCGCAGCCCAGCTTCATCGCCGCGTCGATGTCCTCGCGTGAGGCGTAGTTCGCCTCGTACATCGCCGCGGCCTGGTTGAGGTAGCCGAACAGCAGCCCGTCGGCCACGAACCCCGGCCGGTCACCGACCGCGACCGGCTCCTTGCCCAACTGCCGGGCGAGCGCGGTGACGGCCTCCACGGCCGGCGGCGCGGTCAGCACCGACGAGACCACCTCGACCAGCTTCATCGCGGGCGCCGGGTTGAAGAAGTGCAGGCCGAGCACGCGCTCCGGGTGCTGCGACTCCGCTGCGAGCCGGGTCACGGACAGCGCGTTGGTGCCCGTCGCGAGGATCGCGGTGGGCGGGACGACCGCGTCGAGCTCCCGGAACACCTGCTGCTTGAGCTCGTACGACTCGGGCACGACCTCGATGACCAGCTCCGCCTCCGCGGCGGCCTGGACGTCGGAGAAGGTACGGAACCGGGCGAGGACGTCGCGCCGCTCCTCCTCGGTGATCCGCTCGCGCCGCACGGCCCGTGCGGTGGAGGCCTCCAGGGCGGCGACGGCCTGGCGGGCCGCCACGTCACTGATGTCGATACCGATGACCTCGCGGCCCGAGCGGGCGAGGACCTCTGCGATGCCGGTGCCCATCGTGCCGAGGCCGACGACGGCAATGGTGCTGAACGGGGTGTCCATCACGGGACTCCAGGGATGAGTGACGACTGAGGGACGCACGGCGCGCGCGGCCGATGAGAGGGGCCGATGGCCCGGACCGCCGCACGGCGTGCGGGAGTTGCCTGTCGTGGTGCTCACGTCCGGGTGCGAAGGGCACGCCCGGACCGGGAAGTGGCGGCGGACTCTGTCCCGGAGTCACGCCTCGCAAAGCTGCCGAACCGACATCCACTCCGGGTGGCTGCGTCACCAGGCCACCGGAGCCGGCGGGGGGAGTGTCCCGCTCACATGAGGTTAACCGGCGAGTAACGAGCGCGCCAGCCCTGGATTGTTGTGGGCCCCCTCACATTCGATCCACCCCTCGGCACGCTGTGTGCTCACCGATAAGCTGACCGTCATGGACGAGGAGCTGCGGTCGCTGACGCACCGGCTGGCCGAAGAGGCGGGAGCGGCCGGCGAGGCGGCCGCCTGCCACCGGCTGATCGCCACCGAGGACGACGAGGAGCTGGCGCAGGTCCTCATCGAGCGCGAACGCCCGCTGTGGGCCCGCGAGATCGCGGCGTTCCGGCTGGGCTGCGGCGGCGACCGCCGGGCCTTCGAGACCCTGGTGCTGCTGCTCAACCACCGCGACCCGGAGCGCTGCGCGGGCGCCGCGCACGCGCTGGCCCGCCTCGGCGACCCGCGCACCCCGCGCGCCGCCGCCGCGCTCGCCACCAACTCCCTGCGCACCGCCTACGCGTTGTACCCGGTCCGGCTGCTCGGTGAGCTGCGTGCCCCGGAGTCCGTACCGGCCCTGATGGCCACTCTGCGCGGACTCCTCGGGCCGGACGAGCCGTACTGGCGGGTGGCGCTCGCCTGCATCGAGGAGCTGGGCCTGCTCGGTGACGTACGGGCCCGCCCGCTGCTGGAGGCGGCCCTGCCGCACCCCCGGCTGGGCGACGCGGCGGGAGAGGCTCTCGGCAGGCTGCCGGCGCTCTGAGGGGAGTGCGCCCGCGGCACGCGCCCTGAGGGAGTGCGCCCGCGCCTCAGCGCGCGCCGAGCGGGCGTACGTAACGCACCTCGGGCACTGGCACGCCGTCCACCTCGAAGGATTCCTCGGCGCCGTCCGGCCGGAAGCCCGCGCGTGTGTAGAAGCGGCGGGCCGGTGCGTTCTCCCTGAGTACCCAGAGCGAGAGATCCGGATACCCGGCCGAGGCGGCGCGCGCCAGCACCTCGGACATCAGGGCCCGGCCCAGCCCCGTCCCCGTCAGCTCCGGCAGTACGTAGATCGCGTACAGCTCACGGCGCGCGAGCCGCGCGCCGTTCTCGCGGTACGGTCCGTACGCTGCCCAGCCGACGACGCCGAGGTCCGCCCGCTCGGCCACCACGTTGACCACCCCGTTGGCCTCGGTGAAGAAACCGCGGCGCCGCTCCGCGTCCTCGGTGACGCTCATCGTGTCCAGATGCGCCTGCGGCATCAGCCCGGCGTACGCGCTCCGCCAGCCGCGCACCCGGACCGTCGCCACGGCCTCGCAGTCGTCGATGGTCATGTCCCGAATCAGCGGTTCGGGGGCGTGCGCCGGAGCGGGGTGAGTAGTCATCCGCCCACCCTCTCGCGCACGCCCCCGATCGGGAACGCGGTTTCGGCCCGTCAGCCCCGGAAGCCGAGCATCGCGTGCAGCGCGCTGCCCCGGGCTCCGGTGCCCGCGCGGGGTGTCGCCTTCGCCGTCTTGCCGGTCGCGGGCTTCGGGTCCGGCGACTTGGCGCAGACCGCGTCCACGTCGCCGCCCTTGCCGCGTGGCACGGTGCCCTTGGCGAGGTAATCCGCCAGGTACGTGTCCAGGCAGTCGTTGCCGCTCAGGGTGACGCCGTGGTTGCCGCCGCCCTGCTCGACGACCAGGCTGGAGCCGCGGAGCTTGCGGTGCAGGGTGACCCCGCCCTCGTACGGTGTGGCCGCGTCGTCCGTGGCCTGGAAGAGCAGCGCGGGCGGCAGGGCGTGGTTGGAGACCCGGACCGGGTTCAGCGGCTCCACCGGCCAGTCGGCGCACGGCGCGTTGTACCAGGTGTTGCTCCAGGCCATGAAGGGCGCCTTGCCGTGCACGCGCCAGGCGTCGCCGCGCCAGACGTTCCAGCCGCGCGGCCACTGGGCGTCACGGCACTGCACGGCGGTGTAGACCGAGTACCCGTTGTCGCCCTCCGCGTCGACCGCGCCGAACCGCTCGTACGCCTTGACCAGCGTCTTCTCGTCCTTGTGGTGCACGTAACCGGCGAACGCCTCGGCCAGCGCGGGCCAGTAGCCGTTGTAGTAGCCGCCCGGCAGGAACGTGTCATCCAGCTCGCTCGCGCCGACCTTTTTGCCCGCGGGATGCTTCTTGACGGCGTTCCGCATCCGGTACCAGACGGCCTCGACCTTCGCGGGGTCGCTGCCCAGCCCGTACGTGCTGTCGTACTTCGCCACCCAGGCCATGAACGCCTTGTGCCGGGTGTCGAACGCGTAGTCCTGGCTGATGTTGGCGTCGTACCAGACGCCTTCCGGGTCGACGTTCGAGTCGAGCACCAGACGCCGCACGCGGTCCGGGAAGAGCTTGGCGTACACCGAACCCAGATAGGTGCCGTAGGAGTACCCGAGGTAGTTGAGCTTGGCCGCCCCGGCCGCCCGGCGGATCACGTCGAGGTCCTTGGCCGCGCTGACCGTGTCCATGTACGGCAGCAGGTCCGGGTACTTCTCGCCGCAGGCGGCCGCGAAGGACCGGGCACGGTCCCGGTTGACCCGCTCGCCCCCGAGGGAGTTCGGCACCGAGTCCGGCCGCACCGGATCGGAGTACTTCGGCACGCAGTCCAGGGCCGGCCGGCTCTTGCCCACGCCGCGCGGGTCGAAGCCGATCACGTCGTACTGGGCGGCCACCGCCTTCGGCAGCGAGGCGGCGACGAAGCCGGCCATCGACAGTCCGCTGCCGCCGGGGCCGCCGGGGTTGACCAGCAGCGGGCCCTGGAAGGTCTTCGAGGTGTGCGGCACCCGGGTCAGGGCGAGGGTGACCTTCCGGCCCGACGGGTGGTCATGGTCGAGCGGGGCACTCACCGACGCGCACTGGAGCGTCGGGGACGCCTTGGTGGCGCAGTCGGCCCACTTGAGCGCCGCGACGCGCTGCGCGCCCGTGTCCGCAGTCGCCGGGGACGGGGCGACGGTCACCAGACCGGCGACCGTCGCCCCGACGGCGAACAGAATTCCCGAACGTTTCGTCATATGGCCTCCCGTGATGGGGGAACACGGCTGCGCGTGGCGGCAGCCCCCGCGGGATGCTCCCCGTATTCGGGACCGGAAGGACCTGTTGTGGTGAGAGATGACCCGTTTGCCCGCGGGACCCCGGCGCGCCGCGGCCGTCGCGGACGCGACGCACGGTCAGAGCAGGGTCAGCTGGGTGGGCTCTGAGCCGTCCAGCGGGGGCTGTGGTTCGTCCCGCGCGGGGAGCGCGCGGGAGGCGCCCCGGCGCGAGGGCCCGATTCCGTACTCGGTCGCCAGCTCGTGCACATGACGCGTGATCCGGCGCTGATACCAGGTGGGCGCGTACGCCCCGTCCGCGTACAGGCGCTCGTAACGGCCCACCAGCCGCGGGTGGTGCCGGCCGAGCCACTCCATGAACCACTCCCGGGCGCCGGGGCGCAGATGCAGGACGAGCGGGGTCACCGAGGTCGCACCGGCTGCGGCGATCGCGCGGACGGTCGCCCGCAGCTGCTCCGGCCGGTCCCCGAGGAACGGGATGACGGGCGCCATCAGTACCCCGCAGCCGATGCCGTGCCCGCTGAGGGCGCGTACGACGTCGAGGCGGCGCTCGGGAGAGGGGGTGCCGGGCTCCACGGTGCGCCACAGCTCGGGGTCGACGAAGCCGACGGAGACCGAGACGCCCACCTCTGTGACCTCTGCGGCCTGCCGCAGCAGTTCCAGGTCGCGCAGGATCAGGGTGCCCTTGGTCAGGATCGAGAAGGGGTTCGCGTGGTCGCGCAGCGCCGCGAGGATGCCGGGCATCAGCCGGTAGCGGCCCTCGGCCCGCTGGTAGCAGTCGACATTGGTCCCCATCGCTATGTGCGCGCCGTGCCAGCGCGGGGAGGCGAGTTCGCGGCGGACCAGCTCCGGAGCGTTGACCTTGACGACGATCTGGGAGTCGAAGCCGAGCCCGGTGTCGAGGTCCAGATAGCTGTGGGTCTTGCGGGCGAAGCAGTAGACGCAGGCGTGCGAACAGCCGCGGTAGGGGTTCACGGTCCACTCGAAGGGCATCCGGGACGCACCGGGCACCCGGTTCAGCACCGAGCGGGCCCGGACCTCGTGGAAGGTGATGCCCCGGAACTCCGGAGTGTCGAAGGTGCGCGTCCTCACCGCGTCCGCGGCGAAGAGCGCGGCCTCCCCGCTCTTGGTGGTCTTGGCGGGGTTATCTGCCAGATTGTCCCAGCGCATGGACGCCTCCTAGGTAGTACTGACCAGAGAATAGAACACTTGTTCCCTTGATCGTTTCCTCCCCTTCGTCCCCGACCGGATTTTGAGCCGGGTGCCGGAGGTGGTTGGCTCAGCACACCCCGAACAACCGAGTGCTGGAGGAACAGCCATGGCGCAGGTCGAGGCCACGACAGAGCGGATCATCGCGGCGGACCCGGAAGCGGTGTTCGACGCGCTGGCCGACTACAAGGACGTCCGCGGCAAGGTGCTGCCCGGTCAGTTCAGCGAGTACGAGGTGCGTGAGGGCGGCGACGGCGAGGGCACCCTCGTCCACTGGAAGCTCCAGGCCACCAGCAAGCGGGTGCGCGACTGTCTGCTGGAGGTCAGCGAGCCGGCGGACGGGCAGCTCGTGGAGAAGGACCGCAACTCCTCGATGATCACGACCTGGACCGTCACCCCGTCCGGCGAGGGCAGGTCCAGGGCCGTCGTCTCGACCGTGTGGGACGGCGCCGGCGGTATCGGCGGATTCTTCGAGCGGACCTTCGCGCCCAAGGGGCTCGGCCGCATCTACGACGAGCTGCTGCGGAATCTCGCCACCGAGGTGGAGAAGTAACCCCCGGTCCCGCTTTCCCGCCTCACCGGTTCGGGTGGTCTTTCCATCCGCCCGGTTGTGCGCCGTAGTGGCTCTCACCGGGGGCTAAGCCCTCCGAGTGCGCCGTCAGCGCCCCCCGCCGCGTTTGCCCTCCCTTGTATCGCGATGCGAGAAATGGGCGGCGCAGATGCGACGAGGGGAGCGGCACGTGGTGGGTGGGATCACGCTGGTGAAGGACGAGCCCGACGGTCCGGGCGACACCGCGACGGTGCGGACGTCCGAACCGCCCCCGTCGCCGCCCGCTCCACCCGCTCCGCCCGCTCCTCCCGCGAAGGCACCGGCCGCGGCCCCCGGCTTCGAGACGGACCCGCGCCGCATCCGGCTCATCTTCATCGGGCTGATGCTCACGCTGCTGCTCGCGGCGCTCGACCAGATGATCGTCGCCACCGCGCTCCCGAAGATCGTCGGTGAGCTGCACGGCCTGGAGAAGATGTCCTGGGCGGTCACCGCCTATCTGCTCGCCTCCACCATCGGGCTCCCGGTCTACGGAAAGCTCGGCGACCTCTTCGGGCGCAAGGGCGTCTTCCAGTTCGCGATCGTCGTGTTCGTCATCGGCTCCGCGCTGGCCGGCTGGTCGCGCACCATGGACGAACTGATCGCCTTCCGCGCCCTCCAGGGCGTCGGCGGCGGCGGGCTGATGATCGGCGTCCAGGCGATCATCGCCGACGTCGTGCCGCCCCGGGAGCGCGGCCGGTTCATGGGGCTCATCGGCGCGGCCTTCGGACTCGCCTCCGTGGCGGGCCCGTTGCTCGGCGGCTTCTTCACCGATCACGCCTCCTGGCGCTGGTGCTTCTACATCAACATCCCGTTCGGCCTGGTCACCTTCGCCGTCATCACCGTCGTGCTGAAGCTGCCGAAGCCGGCCGTCCGGCCCCGGCTGGACATCCTCGGCGCCGTGCTGCTGGCCGCCGCCTCCACCTGCGTGGTGCTGGTGACCAGCTGGGGCGGTACGGAGTACGCCTGGGGCTCCGGCACCATCCTGGGACTGGCCGCCGGAGCCGCCGTAACGACCCTGCTCTTCATCGTCGTGGAGCACCGCGCGCCCGAACCGATCATTCCGCTGCGGCTGTTCCGCGACTCGATCTTCAACATCAGCGCACTCGTCGGCGCGGTGGTCGGGGTCGCCCTGTTCGGCGCGGCCAGCTATCTGCCGACCTTCCTGCAGATGGTCGACGGGGCCACCGCCACCGAGTCCGGCCTGCTGATGCTTCCGATGATGGGCGGCATCGTCGCCGCTTCGGTCATCTCCGGCCAGCTGATCTCCCGTACCGGCAAATACCGTGTCTACCCGATCGCCGGCAGCGCGCTGGCGGCGATCGGCATGTGGCTGCTGTCCCGGCTCGAAACGGACACCCCGCGGCTGGAGTACAGCATCTCGCAGGCGGTGCTCGGTCTCGGCATCGGACTGATCATGCCGGTGCTGGTGCTCGCCGTGCAGAACTCCGTACGCCCCGCCGACCTCGGCACCGCCACCAGTGCCAACAACTACTTCCGGCAGATCGGCGGCAGTGTCGGCGCGGCCGTGTTCGGCACGCTCTTCGCCGGGCGCCTCGCCGACGCGCTTGAGGTGCGCCTGCCGGCCGGGGCCGGTCTGCCCGACCCCGAGTCGATCACCCCGCAGCTGGTCCACGCCATGGAGCCGGCGCTGCGCGACAGCTATATCCAGGCGTACGCCGACGCGATGCCCCGGATCTTCCTCTACCTGGTGCCGGTCCTCGTGCTCGGCCTGTTCTTCGCCTTCTTCCTCAAGGAGAAACCGCTGGTGTCCCACCACAGCCCAGAAACCGCAGCCGAGCCCGCGACGATCCCCACCGCCCGCGTCGACCCCGGCCCCCAGCCCGCCGGGCACCTCGCGGGGGTGCCCGTCAGCGGCAGCGTCCAGCACCCCGACGGCACCAAGGTCCCGCGCGCCGCCCTCACCCTCATCGACGTCCAGGGGCAGCAGGTCGGCAGGGGTGCCAGCGGTGAGGGGGGCCGGTACGCGCTGAGCGTCCCCGGCGCCGGTTCGTACGTCCTCATCGCCGCCGCCGGGGGCCACCAGCCGCAGGCGGTCAGCGTCACCGTGGGCGAGCGGCCGGTGGAGCTCGACGTGGTGCTCGGCGGGGCCGGCCGACTGGCCGGGACCGTCCTGACGGCGGACGGCGTTCCGGTGCGGGACGCCGCCGTCACCCTCACCGACGTACGCGGCGAGGTCGTCTCCTCCACCCGCAGCGGCCGCGAGGGCGGCTACGTGATCTCGGAACTGGTGGCGGGGGAGTACACCCTCGCGGCCAGCGCGCCCGCGTTCCGGCCCGCCGCGCTGCCGGTCAGTGTGCAGGCGGCCCGGGAGACCCGGCAGGACATCGAACTGGCCGGCGGCGCCGTGCTGCGCGGCGTCGTACGCGCCGGCGGCGGGCGGCTCGTCGAGGACGCCCGGGTCACGCTGCTGGACGCGGCCGGCAACGTGGTCGACACCGTGACCACCGGTCCCGACGGAGCCTTCCGGTTCGTCGACCTGTCCACCGGCGAGTACACCGTGATCGCCGCCGGCTACCCGCCGGTGGCCACCGTCCTCCAGGTCGCGGGCGGCGGGCGCACCGAACGGGACCTCCAGCTGGGCCACGAGGACTGACCCGTGCGGCAGCCGCGGCGAGAGTAGGGCTGTCCCGCTAGGAACCGCGGGACAGCCCTCAGTGCGCCCCCCGAGTGCGCGGGGCGCACCACCTTCGCGGGTGATTCCGTCGATGACCGGCGGGCGCCGGTCACGGCCCCGTACGGTGGAGCCACGTACCGCAGAACCTTGCGGTGGGGAAGGAGCCTTCCACCCATGGAACTCGGTGTGCCGGAGCACAGGGCACCACAACCGCGAGATGCCGCGGCGGGCCGTGTGCCGCTCGCCGTGGTCGTCGTCGACGCGGACGGACTGGTGTCGCACTGGTCGTCCGGTGCCAGAAGGCTCTTCGGCGTTGCCCGGGAGGGCGCGGTCGGCTGCCCGGCCGCTGAACTGCTGCCGGTCGCGGGGGCGTTGCAGGACCGCGGCGAACCGACGCAGGACGCGATGTACGCCGAGTTCGGTCCGGAGCTGGACAGCACCCTCAGCGGCGCCGCCGCGTATCCGACAGCGGGCCGGGCCCGGGTGGACCAGCCGGACCGAGGCCGGATCGAGGTCCTGTGGTGGGCCTATCCGCTCGTCGGGCCCGGCCCGGAACGGCTGCTCGTGCTCGCCGCGGACTCCGCGCAGGTACGCCGCGGCGAGGCGGGAGAGGGGCGGTTCGCCGAGACGGTCGCACCCGGATTCGCCCTGCACACCGACTTCCCCGGCTACCGGGAACTGTCCGGGCGGCTGCCCGAGATCCTGCCCAGCATGAGCGTCCAGGAGGCCACCCGGATCGTCTCCCAGGTACTCGAACTCGGCTATCCCGTACTGGATTTCAGCCGTCACGACCGGATCCCGGTGACCCCCGACTGGGGAGTGCCGCAGCGCGCCGGACACCCGGGCTCAGCGGCGTCGCCGCGCATCGACGACGGGCAGCTCGCGCCCCGTGCGGTGCCCCGCCCCGAGCTGGACCTCGAATACGCGGCGGTCCGTGAGCGGCTGGAGTTCCTCAACGAGGTCAGCGGCCGAATCGGTTCCTCCCTCGACCTGGAACGCACCATCCGCGAGGTGACCAGCGCCGCGGTGCCCCGCTTCACCGACTTCGCGGGTACGCATCTGCGCGCCGCCGTCCTCGCCGGTGAGGGCTTCCCGGACGGGCCGCCCGACGTCACGACCGTCTGGCACCGGGTCTGGGTCGAGCACAACGACGAACCCGGCCGCTGGGACGACACCGTGCCGGTGGGCGAGTCCATCGCCTTCCCGGAGCACACCCCGTTCTTCCAGTGCATGGTCACGGGTGAGCCGGTCATCATCCCTTATGTCAGCGAGGAGTTGAGCAACCGGATCTCCGGCGAGTTCGAGAAGCGGGACCTGCGTCCGCTGATCACCCACCGGTCCCTGCTCATCGTGCCGCTCAAGGCCCGCGACGTGGTGCTCGGCTTCATGGTCCTGATGCGGCGCCCGGGGCGGGAGCCCTTCGACGACATGGACCGCACCACCGGGGCCGAACTCGCCGCCAGGGCCGGGCTCGTCCTCGACAACGCCCGCATGTACACCTACCAGGAGAACGTCGCCGAGACCCTCCAGGACAGCATGCTGCCCCAGGTCGAGCCACGCATGGCCGGCTGCGACATCGCCACCCGCTACCTGCCCGGCGCCCGGCTCGGCAGGGTCGGCGGCGACTGGTTCGACTCGGTGAAGCTGCCCGGCTCCCGGACTGCGCTCGTCGTGGGCGATGTGATGGGGCACGGCCTCAACTCGGCGGCGATGATGGGCCAGTTACGTACCGCAGTGCTGACCATGGCGACCATGGAGATGGAGCCCGCGCAGCTGCTGCGCAATCTGGACGACCTGGCCCAGCGGCTCGGCGAGCAGTACCTGGCCACCTGTCTCTACGCGGTGTACGACCCGATCCGCTCCGAACTCCAGATCGCCAACGCCGGGCACATCCCGCCCGTGCTGGTCCACGCGGAGGACGGCCGGGCCGAGCTGCTCGATCTGCCGACCGGCGCCCCCATCGGGGTCGGCGGGGTGGCCTTCGCGACGGCGACCGTGCGGGTCCTGCCGGGCGACCGCCTGGTGCTCTGCACCGACGGGCTGGTCGAGGTGCGCGGCCAGGACATCGGCGCCGGACTCGCCGCGCTCTGCGCCTCCGCCGCGCATCCCGCCGCGTCCATGGACGACGCCTGCGACACGATCATCCGGGCACTCAACCCCCGCGACGGCCGCAAGGACGATGTCGCCCTGCTGATGGCCCGGCTCAACGGCATCCCGGAGGACGACGTCGCGGAATGGCAACTCGCCCTGGACCCGCGCGAGGTGGCGCGCGCCCGCCGGATGGTCCGGGGCAAGCTGATCGACTGGGAGCTGCCCGACGCCGTGGAGTCGGCCGAGCTGATGGTCAGCGAGCTCGTCACCAATGCCGTGAAGCACGGACGCACCCACCACATCGGGCTCCGGCTGGTGCGTACCGGCGCCCTGCTCTGCGAGGTCAGCGACGACGAGCCCGCCCCCGCCGCACTTCTCGACGCCACCGCGGAGGACGAGTTCGGCCGCGGCCTCGTCCTGGTGAGCGGTCTCGCCCGGGAGTGGGGCAGCAGTACGACGGCGCGCGGCAAGACCGTCTGGTTCGAGCTGGCGCTCTCCCGGCTGCCCGGCCGCCGGCGGAACGGCGGTAACCGCAGGTAGGGGAGAGGCCGCCACCGGCTGCCGATTACGTGCGCGCACTTGCCCCGATCCGCTGTGGGCGGTAGTCCCTTGTTGTGCAAGGTGCCTCGGCGTGACCGGACTTGGGAGTGCGCATGAATGATCCACAGCGGTACCGCGAGGCGTGGGAAGGCTACTGGGAAGCGACCTCGGACGCGCCCGGCGAGGCGATCTGGGACTCCGACCCCTCACTGAGCGCCGTACCGCACAGCGAACTGCTCCTGCCGTACGCCGATGCCTCGCTGCCCGTCGTCGACCTCGGCTGCGGCAACGGCACCCAGACCCGCTACCTCGCCACCCGGTTCGCCCACGCCATCGGAGTGGACCTCTCGCACGCCGCGATCGGCCATGCCCGCCGGGCGGACACCGAGGGCGTCGCGGAGTTCGCCCAGCTCGACCTGACCGACGGCGACGCGGTCCGCGCCCTGCACGAGCGGATCGGGGACGCCAACGTCTATATGCGGGCGGTGATCCACCAGAGCGAGCCCGAGGCCAGGCCCGCGGTGGCCGCGGCCGTGGCGATGCTGCTCGGCGCACGCGGCCGGGCCTTCGTGGCGGAGCTGACCCCGGCCTCCAAGGACGTGCTCCGGCTGGCGGCACAGGGTCCGGACGGTCCGCCCAAGAAGCTGCGCCGGGTCTACGACCACGGGCTCAAACCGGCGGACGCCGCGGAGGAGGAGGTGCCGGACCTCCTGCGGGCGGCCGGGCTGACCACGCTCGACAGCGGTGACACGGCCCTGCCGCAGACCGAGCAGCTGCCCGACGGGACCCGGATCGACCTGCCGGCCAGGTGGTTCGTGCTGGCCGTCGGCTGAACTGGGCCCACGAGCGAGCGCGCCGAGGCTCCCGGCTGAACGGGGCCCGCTTCCGGCCCACCGAGGCCTCAGCGCGCGTCCTGCCCCCGCACCAGGGTCATGAGCGCCCGCGCCCCGGGGCTCATGACCCGCGCTTCCGGAAGCACCACGACGCTCTCGTAGTACGGCTGGACGGGCCCGTCCAGCCGTACCGTCGTCAGGCCCCGCGCCTCGGGCTTGCGGGTGAAGTGGTGCGGCACCACCGCGATGCCGAGCCCTTCCCGCACCAGCTCCAGCAGGCTGTGCACGTCGTTCACCTCAAGCGCCACGGTGCGGCGGACCCGCGCGGCCGCGAACGCCTCGTCGGCCGCACGGCGCGGGCCCCAGTCCGGATGGAAGTCGATGAACGGCTCGCCCGGCAGCTCGTCCCACCCGGCCCGGTCCTTCCCGGCCAGCCGGTGGCCGGGCGCGCACAGCAGGACCATCGGCTCCCGGGCCAGCGGAACCAGCTCGCCGCGCCACTCCACGGAGCTGACCGTGGCGGCGAAGGCGATGTCGAGCCGCCCGCCGGCCACCCCGTCCACCAGGCTCGTCGTCCCCTCCTGGCGGAGCCGGATCTCCATGTGCGGATGCTCACGGTGGAAGGCGGCCAGCAGCCGGGGCAGGCTCACCCCGGCCACGCACTGCTCGACCCCCACCGACAGGGTCCCGCGCAGCAGCCCCCGTACGGCGTCCACGGCGTCCTTCGCCGCCCGCGCGCCGGCCAGGGTGCGCTCGGCCTCCACCAGCAGGGCGCGCCCGGCCTCGGTCAGCCGCACGCTGCGGGTGGTCCGGCTGAACAGCGGGGTTCGCAGCTCCTGCTCCAGCGACCGGACGGAGGCGGAGAGCCCGGACTGCGATACGGCGAGGCGCTCGGCGGCCCGGGTGAAGTGCTGTTCCTCTGCGACCGCGACGAAATGTTCCAGCTGGCGCAACTCCATGATTGAGAAATATAGACGCTGAATCCAAGCGGAATCTCCTGTTGGACTGCTGGATCGTTCTGCGCGAGCCTGGAGCCCGCACGGCGTACCCCGTCGTGGACCGGAACGATCTCTCCCGTGGAGCCCCGCATGTACATCCCCTCCGCAGACCGCTACCAGGACATGCCCTACCGGCGCACCGGGCGCAGCGGTCTGAAGCTGCCGGCCCTCTCGCTCGGCCTGTGGCACAACTTCGGCGGGGACCGGACTCCGGAGACCCAGGGGCAGATCCTCCGCCGGGCCTTCGACCTCGGCATCACCCACTTCGACCTGGCGAACAACTACGGCCCGCCGCCCGGCTCCGCAGAGACCGCGATGGGCCGCGCGCTGGCCACCGACTTCGCCCGGCACCGGGACGAGATCATCGTCTCCACCAAGGCGGGCTACCTGATGTGGGACGGCCCGTACGGGGAGTGGGGCTCGCGCAAGAACCTGCTCTCCTCGCTGGACCAGAGCCTCGGCCGGCTCGGGCTCGACTACGTCGACATCTTCTACTCCCACCGCCCCGACCCCGAGACCCCGCTCGAAGAGACGATGGGCGCTCTCCACTCGGCGGTCCAGCAGGGCAAGGCGCTCTACGTGGGCGTCTCCAACTACTCCGCGGAGCAGACCCGGGAGGCCGCCCGGATCCTGAAGGACCTCGGCACCCCGCTGCTCATCCACCAGCCGCGCTACTCGATGCTGGACCGCTGGGCCGAGGACGGCCTGCTCACCGCCCTCGACGAGCTGGGCGCCGGTTCCATCGCGTACTCGCCGCTGGAGCAGGGCATCCTCTCCGACCGCTACCTCCGCGGCATCCCGGAGGGCTCACGGGCGGCGGGCAGCAGCCCGTTCCTGTCGGCCGACTCCGTCACGCCTGAGCTGGTCGGCCGCCTCCGCGAGCTCAATGAACTGGCCTCCGAGCGCGGCCAGTCGCTGGCCCAGCTGGCGCTGGCCTGGGTGCTGCGCGGCGGCCGGGTCACCTCCGCCGTGGTCGGCGCGAGCAGCGTCGCCCAACTGGAGAACAGCGTCCAGGCGGTCCGCAACCTGGAGTTCAGCGACAAGGAACTCAAGCGGATCGAGAAGCTGCTGAAGGGCGCGAAGCGCCGCTGAGGCCGCCGGGCGGGAGTCAGGCGGAGACGCGGGCCGGGAATCAGGCGGAGTCGCGGGCCGGGAGTCCGGCTCAGACTTCGTCAGGCCGCAGCAGGAGGGCGAGCAGGCCGGGGAAGCGGGCCTCGAACTCTTCGCGGCGCAGCCGGTTCACCCGCTTCGCCCCCAGGTCGCGCTGCTCCACCAGGCCCGCGCCGCGCAGGACCGAGAAGTGGTGGCTGAGCGCGGCCTTGCCGACCGGTACGTCGAAACTTCCGCAGGTCCGGGTCCAGTCCTCCGACCCGGCCAGGTCGCGGACCAGTTGGAGGCGTACCGGGTCGGCGAGTGCGGACAGGGCGCCGAGCAGGGGCACCTGGCCGGGATCCGTGTGGGCCGGCGCGGCGCGGTGGCTCTTGCTCGAAGGCTGGTCGGGCATGTCCCGCTCCTGTCGTCCGTGTTCCCTTGCCAAGTGTTCGATGAGCATCTTACACTCCGAGTGTTCGATTTTCGTTGAACAACATGTCCAGGGGGCGGTCTGCCATGCGTGTGGTCGAGTTCAAGGAATACGGCGTACCCGAGGTGCTGACGGTCGTCGAGACGGTGACTGCCGTGCCCGGTCCCGGCGAGGTCACCATCGACATCGCCTACGCGGGCGTCAACTTCGCGGATGTCAAGGCCCGCGCCGAGGGGTACCGGGTGGCCGCGCTGCCCTTCGTCCCGGGTCTGGAGGTCTCGGGCCGGATACGGGCCGTGGGCGAGGGGGTGGAGGGCCTGCGGCCCGGCCAGGAGGTCGCCGCGTTCCTCGACGGCGGCGGCTACGCGGAGGTGGTGAAGGCCCCGGCCGCCACCGTCTTCCCGCTCCCGGAGGGGGTGGACCTGCGCACCGGGGCCACCCTGCCCACCGTGCTGCCGACCGCGCACGCCCTGCTGCACGAGATCGGGCGGCTGCGGGCCGGGGAAACCGTGCTCGTGCAGGGTGCGGCGGGCGGGGTCGGCACGGTGGCCGGACAGCTGGCCCGCGCGGCGGGAGCCGGCACGGTGTACGGCGTGGTGTCCTCGGCCGCGAAGGCCGCGTACGCCCTCGCGCACGGCTACGACGAGGTGTTCATCGGCGACACGTTCCCGGCGGAGGCCCGCCGGGCCACCGGGGGCCGGGGCGTCGACCTGGTGCTCGACCCGGTCGGCGGGGACACCCTGCGGCGCGGCCTCGACAGCCTGGCCGTCTTCGGCCGCCTGGTCTCCTTCGGCAACGCGGGCGGCGGGGAGCCCTGGCGGGTCGGGCAGCCCGAGCTCTACCCGGCGAGCCGGTCGGTCGCGGGCTTCTCGATCCTGGAGCTGGCCGCGTCCGACCCCGCCACCCTGCGCACGCTCGCGGAGCGGGCCTTCCGCACGGTGACCGACGGCCACGTGGACCTTCCGGTGACGGCCGAGTTCGCCCTGTCCGAGGCGGCCGAAGCGCACCGGCTGATGGAGGGCCGCACCTCCACAGGCAAGCTGCTCCTGCGCATCGCCGGCTGAACGCGGCCCGGTCCGGGGGCGCGCGTCGCCGTCGTGCGGGGGCGCGCCCACGCAGGGCCGCGCATGTGAGGATCACCGTCATGACATGGACGGCGCCCCGCCTCACCCGTACGACCGCCGACGGCCTCCAGCTGAACGCGCCCGGCACCGCGGACGAGCGGACCATGCTGGCCGGCTGGCTCCAGTGGCACCGCGAGACGCTCCTGGTCAAATGCGCCGGACTCGGCCGGGAGGAGTTGGCGCGCACCACCGCCGGACCGTCCGGACTCACCCTGCTCGGGCTGGTGCGGCATATGGCCGAGATCGAACGGTGGTGGTTCCGGCGGAGCTTCGCCGGCCAGCCGCTCGGTGAGGTGTTCACCGGGCCGGACGACGGTGACGAAGGCCTCCAGGGTGTGGACCCGGCCCACGCGGAGCACGACTACGCGGCCTATCTGGCCGAGGTCGAGGCGGCCGGGGCGGCGGTCGCGGGCCGGGGCCTCGACGAGACCTTCGTGACGGCGCGCGGCGGCAGGACGTGCAGTCTGCGCTGGGTGTACCTGGCCATGATCCAGGAATATGCCCGGCACAACGGCCACGCGGATCTGCTGCGCGAGCGGACCGACGGCCGGACCGGTGACTACCCGCGGGGCTGAGCCGCGCGGCGACCTTCAGTGGAATGGACCAATGGAGGTCCCAACAGCCCTGGCCTGGGCGTTCCCCGGCGCGTACCGTGTGGCCGCATGAAGATCCTCGTGAGTGCCGACATGGAAGGCGCCACCGGCGTGACCTGGCCGGCCGATGTGCTGCCCGGCACGCCGCAGTGGGAGCGGTGCCGGTCCCTGTTCACCTCCGACGTCAACGCCGCGGCCCTCGGGTTCTACGACGGGGGCGCCGACGAGGTGCTCGTCAACGAGGCCCACTGGAGCATGCGCAACCTGCTCCTGGAGCGGCTCGACGACCGGGTCCAGATGCTCACCGGCAAGCACAAGTCGCTCAGCATGGTGGAGGGCATCCAGCACGGGGACGTCGACGCGGTCGCCTTCGTCGGCTACCACACGGGCGCCGGTACGGAAGGGGTGCTGGCCCACACCTATCTGGCCAACTCCATCACCGGGGTCTGGCTGAACGGGGCCAGGGCCAGTGAGGGGCTGCTCAACGCGCACGTCGCCGCCGAGTACGGGGTCCCCGTCGTTCTGGTCACCGGGGACGACCTGACCTGTGTCGACGCGGAGGGCTACGCGCCCGACGCCCGTACGGTCGCGGTCAAGGACTACGTCTCGCGCTACGCGGCGGTCTGCCGCACCCCCGCCCGTACCGCCGCCGACATCCGTGCGGCGGCCAAGGAGGCGGCCGCGCTGGCGGGCCGGTACACGCCTGTCGACGGTGGACCGTTCACCGTGGAGCTGGAGTTCGACGCCGAGCACCTGGCGGCGGCGGCCACCGTCGTACCGGGCGTGGCGGTCTCCGGCGAGAGGCGTGTCGTCTACACGAGCGAGACGATGTACGAAGGTATCCGCACGTTCAAGGCGGTGACGACCATCGTGTCGTCCGCCGTGGAGGAACAGTATGGCTGAGGTGACCAACCCCAGGAGCGGCGTCGACGCACTCGCGCTCGACGAATCGGTGACGTTCACCTCCGAACTGATCCGCATCGACACCACCAACCGGGGCGGCGGCGACTGCCGGGAGCGCCCGGCGGCCGAGTACGTGGCCGAGCGGCTGGCCGCCGCCGGACTCGAACCGACGCTCCTGGAGCGCACCCCCGGGCGCACCAACGTGGTCGCCAGGATCGCCGGCACGGACCCGTCCGCCGACGCGCTGCTGGTCCACGGGCACCTGGACGTGGTGCCCGCGGAGGCGGCCGACTGGTCCGTGCACCCCTTCTCCGGTGAGGTCCGCGACGGTGTCGTCTGGGGCCGGGGCGCCATCGACATGAAGAACATGGACGCGATGGTCCTCGCCGTCGTCCGGTTCTGGGCCAGGGCGGGCATCCGGCCCCGCCGCGACATCGTGATCGCGTACACCGCCGACGAGGAGGCCAGCGCCGACGACGGCTCGGGCTTCCTGGCCGACCAGCACCCCGGACTCTTCGAGGGCTGTACGGAGGGCATCAGCGAATCCGGCGCCTTCACCTTCCACGCCGGACCGAACATGCCGCTCTACCCCATCGCGGCGGGCGAGCGCGGCACCGGATGGCTCAAGCTGACCGCGCACGGCAAGGCGGGGCACGGCTCCAAGGTCAACAAGGCCAACGCGGTCAGCGCGCTGGCCGCCGCTGTCGCCCGGATAGGCGCCCACGAATGGCCGGTGCGCCTCACCCCGACGGTCCGCGCCGCGCTCACCGAGATCGCCGCACTGCACGGCATCCACCCCGATCTCGACGCCCCCGGCTTCGACGTGGACGAACTCCTCGGCAAGATCGGACCGGCCGCCGCCCTCATCGAGCCGACCGTCCGCAACAGCGCCAACCCGACGATGCTGGACGCCGGATACAAGGTCAACGTCATCCCGGGCCACGCCACCGCGTTCATCGACGGCCGGATGGTGCCCGGCGGCGAGGACGAGTTCCGCACCACCATGGACCGGCTGACCGGCCCCTCGGTCGACTGGGAGTTCCACCACCGCGAAGTCGCCCTCCAGGCTCCGGTCGACTCGCCCACGTACGCCAAACTCCGGTCCGCCGTCGAGCGGTTCGACCCGGACGGCCATGTGGTGCCGTACTCGATGTCGGGCGGCACCGACGCCAAGCAGTTCTCCCGGCTCGGCATCACCGGCTACGGCTTCTCCCCGCTGAAGCTGCCCGTCGGCTTCGACTACCAGGCCCTCTTCCACGGCGTGGACGAACGTGTCCCCGTCGAGGCGCTGCACTTCGGCGTCCGGGTCCTGGACCACTATCTCCGCACCGCCTGAACCACTCGGGGGAATTCGAACATGGCAACCACGCAGGCCTACGGAAGCTGGCCGTCCCCGATCGACGCCGCGCTGGCCGCCTCGCGGGACGGCCGGCCGGAGTACGTCGACGCGGTCGGCGACGAACTGTGGTGGACGGAACCGCGCCCGGCCCAGGCCGGCCGCCGCGCCCTGGTGCGACGGGCGGCCGACGGCACCACCACGGAGCTGCCCGCCCCCTGGAACGTCCGCAGCCGGGTTATCGAGTACGGCGGACGGCCCTGGGCGGGTACGGAACGCGCCGAGGGCGGCCCGCTGATCGTCTTCGTCCACTTCGACGACCAGCGGCTGTACGCCTGGGAGCCGGACGGGCCCCGCGAACCCTGGCCGCTCACCCCGCTCTCGCCGCTCGGCGGCGGACTGCGCTGGGTCGATCCGCGACTGCACCCGGACCGGGGCGCCTCCGGCGAGGTCTGGTGCGTCCTGGAGGAGTTCACCGGCGAGGGACCGGCCGAACTGCGCAGGCTGATCGCCGCCGTACCGCTGGACGGATCGGCGGCCGGTGACCGCTCCTCGGTACGCGAACTCTCCGACGACCGGCACCGGTTCGTCACCGGGCCCGAACTCTCGCCCGACGGGCGGCAGGCGGCCTGGATCGCCTGGGACCACCCCAGGATGCCGTGGGACGGCACCGAGGTGATCGTCGCGGACATCGGTGACGACGGAACGTTCCATGCCCCGCGAACCCTGCTGGGCGGTCCGGAGGAATCCGTACCGCAGATCCAGTGGGCCGACGACGGACGGCTGCTCTTCGCCAGTGACCGCAGCGGCTGGTGGAACCTGTACCGCGCGGAGCCGGACGGCAGCGCGGTCGAACTCTGTCCCAGGCAGGAGGAGTTCGCCGGACCGCTGTGGAAGATCGGGCTCAGCTGGTTCCGGCCGCTGGCGAACGGGCTGATCGCCACCGTGCACGGCACGGGTGCCACCACGCTCTCCATACTCGACCCGGAGACCGGGACGCTCGTCGGCATCGCCGGGCCCTGGACCGAATGGGCCGGGACGCTCGCCGTACAGGGCAGCCGGGTCATCGGCATCGCCGCGAGCCCGCACAGCGCGTACGAGATCGTGGAGCTGGACACAGTGACCGGGCACACCCGGATCATCGCGGCAGAGCACCAGGACGCCGTCGACCCCGCGTACTACCCCGAGCCCGCCGAGCGCACCTTCGCCGGTCCCGGCGGCCGGGAGATCCACGCCCACATCTACCCGCCGCACAGCCCCGACCGGACCGGACCGGCCGGCGAACTGCCCCCGTACGTCGTATGGGCGCACGGCGGCCCCACCGGGCACGCCGCCCTCGTCCTCGACCTGGAGATCGCCTACTTCACCTCGCGCGGCATCGGGGTGGCCGAGGTCAACTACGGCGGCTCGACCGGTTACGGACGGGAGTACCGCAACCGGCTGCGCGAACAGTGGGGCGTCGTCGACGTGGAGGACTGCGCGGCCGTGGCCGGTGCGCTCGCCGCAGAGGGCACCGCGGACCCGGACCGGCTCGCCGTCCGAGGCGGCAGCGCCGGCGGCTGGACCACAGCCGCCTCGCTGACCGGAACCGACGTCTACGCCTGCGGCACGATCATCTACCCCATCCTCGACCTGACCGGCTGGGGCAGCGGCGAGACCCACGACTTCGAGTCGCAGTACCTGGAATCGCTGGTGGGCCCGCTGGCCGAGGTCCCCGAGCGCTACCGCGAACGGTCCCCGAGCACCCGCACCGACCGGCTCACCACACCGTTCCTGCTGCTCCAGGGCGAGGACGACCCGATCTGCCCGCCCGTGCAGTGCGAGCGCTTCCTGGCCGCCGTACAGGGACGCGGCATCCCGCACGCCTACCTCACCTACCCGGGCGAGGGCCACGGCTTCCGCCGCGCAGAGACCATGATCAGCGCACTGGAGGCCGAACTCTCCCTCTACGCCCAGACCTTCGGAATCGAGCGGCCCGACGTGCCGCGGCTGGAGCTGAAGAAGTGAGCCTCGCGCCACTGGTCCGCCCGGCCCGGCTGCACGCGGGTGCCAGGGTCGCCGTCGTCTCGACGAGCGGACCGCTGCCCGTCGACCGTCTGGAGCCGGGTCTCGACATCCTCCGCGGCTGGGGCCTCGACCCGGTGCCGATGCCCCATGTCCTGTCGGTCCACCCGGAGTTGGACTATCTCGGCGGCACCGACGAGGAGCGTGCCCGGGATCTCCAGGACGCCTGGTGCGACCCTTCGGTCGACGCGGTGATCTGTAGCCGGGGCGGGTACGGGGCGCACCGCATGGTCGAATTGCTCGACTGGGCGGCGATCCGGGCCGCCGGGCCCAAGGTGTTCGTCGGCTACAGCGACGTCACCGTGCTCCACGAGGCGTTCGCGCTGCGGACGGGCCTCGCCACGCTGTACGGGCCGATGGCGGGCTCGGAGACCTTCCTCAAGGACCCGGCCACCCAGGAGTCCCTGCGGGCCACCCTGTTCGAGCCCGAGACGGTGCGGACGCTCGGGCTCGACGGGGCGAGGGCGCTGGTGCCCGGCCGGGCCCGGGGGATCACCTACGGCGGCTGCCTGAGCCTGCTCGCCGCCGACCTGGGCACCCCGCAGGCCAGGCGGTCCGCCGACGGCGGGCTGCTGGTCATCGAGGACATCGCCGAGCCCCCGTACTGCATCGACCGCATCCTCACCCAGCTGCTGCGGGCCGGGGCGCTCGACGGCGTAGCCGGAGTGGCCTGCGGTTCCTGGGCGGGCTGCAGGCCGTACGAGAAGGTGCGGGCGGTGCTCGCCGACCGGCTCGGCGGCCTCGGTGTCCCCGTCGTCGAAGAGCTGGGCTTCGGCCACGGCCCCACCGGGCTGACAATCCCGCTCGGCGTTCCCGCTGTGCTGGACGCGCCTGCGGACGGTGGCCCGGCCACCCTCACGGTCGAGGCCGCGGCGCTGGTCTGAGCAGGAGGAACCGGCCCGCCCGCCCGCGCCGCCGTCACCCGGACGGGCGTACAGAACGGCCCCCCGGCACCCGTACGGGGCCATCCTGAGGCCGGGTGCAGTGGTGCACCCGGACGACGGAAGGGGCCGGTTCATGAGCCCGAAGGATGTGTCGAGCGGTGGCAAGGGCAGTTCGGGCGCGTTCACACCGGCCCGCATCCTGGTCCTCGTCATCGCGGTCCTGTCGGTGGTGTTCATCGCCGAGAACACCGAGGACGTGAAGGTCCGCCTCATCATCCCGCTCGTGACGATGCCGCTGTATGTGGCGCTGATCGTGATGTTCGTGGCCGGGATGGCCTGCGGCGCCTACTTCTTCCGCAGGCGGCCCAAGTAGCACAGGCGCCCCGCACGCGACATACGCTGGGCCGATGTCCGACACCAGCTACCTGGCCGAGGGGCCGCGCACCGCGATCCGCCCCTTCACCCCCGCGGATGCCGACGAGTTCACCGCACGCGCCCGCGAGAGCCACGAACTCCACCGGCCCTGGCTGTTCCCGCCGACCGATCCGGACACCTACGCCGCGTACGCGGGCGTGCTCATCGGGGACCCGTCGAAGGCGGGATTCCTGGTGTGCGAGCGGCATGCCGCCGGGGAAGAGGGCAGGGAAGGCGGCATCGCGGGTTTCATCAACGTCAACAACATCGTCACCGGCGGCTTCCGCTGCGGCGCGCTCGGATACGGCGTCTTCGCCCACGCGGCCGGGCGCGGACTGATGTCCGAGGGGCTCGGCCTGGTGCTCCGGTACGCCTTGGGACCTCTCGGACTGCACCGCCTCGAAGCCAACATCCAGCCTGGCAACAAGGCCTCGATCGCGCTGGTGCGCCGGGCCGGATTCCGGCTGGAGGGCTTCTCGCCGGACTTCCTGTTCATCGACGGGGCCTGGCGCGATCACGAGCGCTGGGCGATCACCGCGGAGATGCGCTGACCCGGCCTGCGCCCAGACCTCAGCCCGTCCCGGTGACTAACTGCGCGTCCAGCGCCGCGAACAGCCAGTCGTGCGCGGACCCCGGGGTCGGATCCGGTGTGGAGCCCGGCGGGGTGAGCACCTCGGACACCAGCTCCCAGTAGCGGTCGATCCGGGGATCGGCCGCCAGCTGCCCGGCCAGCACCCGGCGGAAGGCGAGGGTGTCCCGGCTGCCGTACGCGCTCGCGTACGCGTCCACGAAACTGTCCAGCTCCGGGCCCGGAGACGGCCGCAGGCCCCGCCGCATCCGGGCCCCGGCCAGCTCGTACGCCTCGGCCAGCCCGGCGTACAGCACAGCCGGCCGGCCGGCCCGCTCGCCCCGGTGTGCCGCCGGCTGAGGCCGCTCGGTGCCGGCGCACGGGCGGGTCACGAAGGCGTACAGCCGGGCGAAAGCGAGAACCTGGGCGGGCTCCGGGTCTTCGGGCGGCTGAGGCACCACAGCCTCCAGGAACGCGGCGGTCGCCCCGGCCGGCATCCGGGGCGGCAGCCAGCCCCGCCAGAAGCGGGCCAGCGGCGCGGTGTCCGGAGGCGCGGACACCGCCCCGATCAGGCGCAGCCGGTCCGCCCGCTCACCCGGCCCGCACTCCTGCACCAGCCGCAGCCCGGCCTCCCGCCAGCGCAGCGCCCGGAGCTGGGAGCCGAGTTCGCGCAACTGCCCCGCGACGGCGTCCTCCAGCACGCTGCCCGCCCCGGTCTCCTCCTCGTCGAGAACCCGGTGCACCTCGCGCACCGGAAGCCCCAGGGCACGCAGCGAGCGGACCAGCCGCAGCCGGCCGAGCGCCTCCGGACCGTACCGGCGGTGCCCGCCTGCGCTGCGGCAGGCCTCCGGCAGCAGACCGCTGTCCGAGTAGAAACGGACGGTCTTGACGGTGACGCCCGCACGCTCGGCGAGTTCACCGATGCCGTACAGGCCGTCGTGGGACGGGAACACTTGAACCTCCCTCTGGGGGAGCTTCTAACGTACCGGCGGGCGCTGCCGCAGAGTCGTGGCGGCGTCGCGGACGAGGAGCGCTGAGGAGAGACCGATGACCGCATTCATCCTGGTACCGGGCATGTTCACCGATCCACACGTGTGGCGGGAGACCGCCGCGCGGCTGACCGCGGAGGGGGACGAGGTGCACACGGTGACCCTCAGCGGAACCGGTGGCCCCCGCCCCGCTCCGGCGGACACCATCGACCTGGAGACCCACATCGCGGACGTGCTCGCGGTGATCGACTCGGTCGGCGCCGCGCCCGGCCGGCAGATCGTGCTGGTCGGCCACGACTACGGCATCCACCCGGTGCTGGGCGCCGCCGACCGCAGGGCCGAGCACGTCGGCCGGATCGTCTACCTGGACTCCGGGCTGCCCCAGGACGGCGTTCCCGCCCTGGCCGCCGTGCCGGACCCGGCCCTGCGCACGGAGCTGGCCGAGCGCGCCGGTACCGAGGACGGGGCCCACGGAGAGCTGCCCGCCCCGGCCCGCGACGGTTGGCGGCGCTGGGGCAGCACCGAGGGCGTTCCCGACGCGGCACTGGACCGGCTCACCGCGTCCGCCGCCCCGCAACCGCTGCGCACCCTGCTCCAGCCGCTGCGGCTGACCGGTGCGGCGGCCTCGCTGCCCGTCACCGGGGTGCTGTGCAACGCGGGCGGCTCCAGCATCGAAATGGTCCAGCGGGGCGTCGACTTCGGCGAACCCACCCTCCAGGTCTTCACCGGTCCCCAGGTGACGTTCTTCGAACTCCCCACCGGCCACTGGCCGATGCTGTCCCTCCCGGCCGAGCTCGCGGAGGTCCTGCGGCGGGCGGCCGCAGGCGAGGGGCACCGCTTGGTGGCCCCCGACGCCGCGCAGCCGCCCGCGCACCTGCGGCCGTTCCTGCTCGACGTACCGGACATCCCGCGTGAGCGGACCGGCCACACCGACCTGTACCTGCCCGCCGCCGAAGGCCCGCGCCCGGCTGTGGTGTTCGTGCACGGCGGACCGGTGCCCGCCGAGGGGCGGCCGACCCCGAGGGACTGGCCGGGCCTGATCGGGTACGCCCGCCTCGCGGCCGGGCAGGGTGTCGTGGGCGTGACCCTCGATCACCGCCTGCACGACGTCGCCGACTACCCGCTCGCCGCCGAGGACATCGCCGCCACCCTTGAGCTGGTCCGGGCCGATCCCCGGGTGGACGGGCAGCGGATTGCCCTGTGGTTCTTCTCTGGCGGCGGCCTGCTCATGGCGGACTGGCTGCGACAGCCCCCGTCCTGGCTGCGCTGTCTGGCGGCCAGCTACCCGGTACTGGCACCGCTGCCCGTGCTGGGCCCGGTCGACGACCGCTTCCGCCCGGCGGAGGCGGTGGAGAAGGCCGGCGCACTGCCTCTCGTGATCACCCGCGTGGGCCGCGAGAGGCCGGAGATCGCCGCCACGGTGGAGGAGTTCCTCACCGCGTCCCGGGCCTGCGGGGCGGCGGTGGAGGTGATCGACGTGCCCAACGCCCACCACGCCTTCGGGACCATCGACCTGACCCAGGAGTCCCGCGACGCGGTGCATCACGGGATGCGCACGGTGCTGGCCCACCTGGCGGTGTGAGGGAGGACGCCCTGCCGGGTCGCCTCCCGGCTACGTCGCTTCCCGCGGATCCCGGCGGGGTGGCACAGCCGGCAGGCGGGCCAGTACCGCGCCCCGGAACAGCACCTCGCGCAGCTGCGCGGGGGTCAGGGTGCGGGTGGACATGTTGCGTTGGCTGGGGTGGTAGCCGCCGACCAGGTGCAGTGTGCGTTGTCCGACGCTGCTGGTGAGGGTTGTCTCGGCGCCGTGACCGAAGGCGGGACGGGGGCGGGGCAGCTGCCAGCCGGCGTCGGCCAGCACCGGGAGCAGTGTCTGCCAGGCGAATCCGCCGAGCACCACGACGGCGCGCAGCGCCGGGCTCAGCAGCGCCAGCTCCCGGGCGAGCCAGGGGCGGCAGGTGTCGCGCTCTGCGGTGGTGGGCCGGTTGCCGGGCGGTGCGCAGTGCACCGGCATCGTGACGCGCACTCCGTGCAGCCGCAGTCCGTCCCCGCGGTGCGTCGCGGTCGGTCGGGAGGCGAGCCCGACGTCGTACAGGGCGGCGAACAGAGCGTCCCCCGAGGCGTCGCCGGTGAAGATCCGTCCCGTGCGGTTGCCACCGTGTGCGGCGGGCGCCAGGCCGACGAGTGCCAGCAGGGCGTCCGGGGGACCGAAGCCCGGTACCGGTCGTGCCCAGTACTCCTGGTCCACGAACGCCGGACGCTTGACCCGGGCGGTCTCCTCCCGCCAGGCCACCAGCCGTGGGCAGGCCCGGCAGGTGGTCAGTGCCGCGTCCAGCTCGGCTACGGAACGGGCCTCTGGAGCCGCCGCGGCCGGGAAACCGGCGGCCTCCGGCGCGGGGGGAGTGGTGTCAGGCATGCGGGCTCATACGACAGCGAGCGCGGCATCGATCTCCTGGAGGAAGGGTTCCAGGTCTCCGGGGTTGCGGGAGGTGATGAGCGTCCAGCCGTTCGTGTCATCGGTGACCACCGGTTCGTCGGCCCAGGTGCCGCCCGCGTTACGGATGTCCGTCGCCAGCGAGGGGTACGACGTGAGCCGCTTGCCCGCGACGGCATCCGCCTCGACCAGGGCCCACGGCCCGTGGCAGATCGCCGCGATCGGGCGCCCGGCCACCTTGAAGGCGCGGACGAGTTCCACTGCCGGGCCCTGGCGCAGCTTGTCCGCGTTCAGAGTCCCACCCGGAATGAGCAGCAGGTCGTACGCGGCGGCGTCGGCCGCGTCCAGCGTCAAATCGGGCCGCACGGTCTTTCCCGGGTCCTTGTCACCGACCAGCGTCTGGATGTCGTCGCTGGACAGGGCCGCGATGTCCACGTGGGCGCCCCAGCCGCGCAGATGTTCGACAGGCACCACGAGTTCGTCCTGCTCGACGCCGTAGTTCGTCACGACGGCCAGTACCTTGCGCTTGCTTCCGTCATTCGCGGTCATCGTCGCCACCTCTTTCCCAGGGAGCTGATCAACGGCCGACGGCCTTGAGCAGCTGCTCCTTGTTCATCTTCGAACGGCCTTCGACGTTCTTCCTCTTGGCGTCCTCGTACAGCTGGTCCCTGGTGCGTCCCTGGGCGCCGCTGTGGGAGCGCTGTCCGCCACGCTGGGAGGCGGACTTCGGGTCACGCGTCGACGACTTGCTCGCCGTCTCCGCCTCGCTCGAGCGGGCGCGCTCCTTGTTCACGGTGCGGGCCGCGATCTCCTTCGCCCGCTTCTCGGACGTACCGCGCTTCTCGGCGCTCTCCTTCACGTGCTCGTACTGACGCTCGCGCTTCGGGCTGGATCCTGCTGGCATGGGACCCTCCTCGTTTCGCTGTGTCTCTTCTTCCGACTCGGAATCGGGTTTCCCCCAGTCCACTTCCGAAACGTCGTCTCCGCGACGCGAGCGCGACCACCCGAGGTGTCCACCCGGTGAGGGCGGCCTAGGTTGAGAAGAGTGACCGACCAGCGTCCGGGAGGAGATGACCGGTTGTGAACAACCGTAAGACCATGGAGGCGCTGCTCACCGAGCACGGCCGGACGTTCGCCGACGAGGCGGGCATCCGGCTGCGTGACACTCCGCAGCCGCTGTACCAGCTGCTGGTGCTCAGCCACCTCCTGAGCGCCAGGATCAGAGGCTCCGTCGCGGTGGCCGCCGCACAGGCCCTCTTCGCGCACGACATGCGATCGCCCCGCCACATGCTCGAATCGACCTGGCAGCAACGGGTGGACGCGCTCGGGGAGGGCGGCTACCGCCGCTACGACGAGAAGACCGCTACCCAGCTGGCCGACGGCGCCGAGCTGCTGCTCCAAGAGTACGGCGGTGACCTGCGGCGCCTTCGCCGGTCGGCCGACGGTGATCTCGACGCCCTGCGGAGCGGGCTTCGCCGGACACCGGGCATGGGACCGGCCGGCGCGGACATCTTCCTGCGCGAGGCCCAGGCGGTGTGGCCCGAGACGGCGCCGTACCTCGACAAGAAGGCCCTGCAGGGTGCGGAGAAGCTGGGGCTGCCGACCTCACCGGAGAAGCTGGCCGGACTGGCGGAACAGGCCCGCCCGTCCGGCCCCCACGGGCCCGCGGTCCTCGCGGCGGCGCTGGTACGCGCGGCCTTGGACAAGGGCGTCGTCGCGGACCTTCGGGCGCGCGCATAAGCCGCACCGCCCCCACCGGGCCGCCCTCCAGCGGCCCGGCGCCGCGACAGCTTCGCGATCAGGCCTTCGCCTGCATGTTCCGCCGTGCGGGATTGCCCTGCTGCGCGGCCTTCGGGTCCTTCTCGTCCGCCTTGGCGCGCACACCCTGCTCGATGCGCTCACCGATCGACTTGTCGATGTTCGACCAGTACTGGAAGGCCCGTCGCAGAACAGGCTCGGTGACCCCGTTGAGCAGATGGCCGACGACGTTGTCCACCAGCCGGTCGCGGGCCGCGTCGTCCAGGACCTCGCGCACCAGGGTGCCGGGCTGGCCCCAGTCGTCGTCCTCTGCGTGGTCCACGTAGGCCGCCCGGGTGATCTCCCCGTCGGCGTACCAGCTCGGCGGGGAGCCGTACCGTGCGGTGTCGGCGGCGGGCCCGCCCTTGGAGTTCGGGGCGTACACGGGGTCGCTGGTCTTGCGGTACGCCATCGCCCCGTCCTTCGAGTACGTGTTCACCGGGACGACAGGCGCGTTGACGGGCAGCTGCTGGTAGTTGGCCCCGATGCGGTAGCGGTGCGCGTCCGCGTACGAGAAGAGCCGCGCGAGCAGCATCCGGTCGGGGCTCGGACCGATGCCGGGGACCAGGTTGTTCGGCTGGAAGGCCGCCTGCTCGATCTCGGCGTGGTTGTCGGTGGGGTTGCGGTCCAGCGTCATCCGGCCGACCTCGATCAGCGGGTAGTCGCTGTGCGGCCACACCTTGGTCAGGTCGAACGGGTTGAAGCGGTACCCGGCGGCGTCCTCGTACGGCATCACCTGCACGTGCAGCGTCCAGCTCGGGTACTCACCGTCACGGATGTGTTCGAAGAGATCACGCGTGTGGTAGTCCGTGTCCGCCGAGGCCATCTGGTCACCCTCGTCCTGGGTGAAGCACTCGATGCCCTGGTCGGTCTTGAAGTGGTACTTCACCCAGAAGCGCTCGCCCTGCGCGTTGATCCACATGTAGGTGTGCGAGGTGTAGCCGTTCATGTGCCGCCAGCTACGCGGGATGCCCCGGTCGCCCATCAGCCATGCGACCTGGTGGGCCGACTCGGGCGAGAGGGTCCAGAAGTCCCACTGCATGTCGTGGTCGCGCAGGTTGTTGTCCGCGCGGCGCTTCTGGGACCGGATGAAGTGCTGGAACTTCATCGGATCCTTGATGAAGAACACGGGGGTGTCGTTGCCCACCATGTCGTAGTTGCCCTCGCTGGTGTAGAACTTCACCGCGAAGCCGCGCGGGTCCCGCCAGGTGTCCGGGCTGCCGCGCTCGCCGGCGACGGTCGAGAACCGGGCCACGAGATCCGTCCTGGTGCCGGGCTGGAAGACCGCGGCCTTGGTGTAGGCGCTGACGTCGTTGGTCACCTCGAAGTGCCCGAAGGCACCGCTTCCCTTGGCGTGGGGCTGACGCTCGGGGATCCGCTCCCGGTTGAACTGCGCCATCTGCTCGATCAGGTAGGCGTCCTGCAACAGGACCGGTCCGCCGGGGCCGACGGTGAGCGAGTGTTCGTCACTCTCCACCGGAGCGCCGGAATCCGTGGTGGTCGCCTCGCGTGAGGTGTCGGTCATCGGGCTGTCCTCCTGCTGCGTTGTCAGGTGCGCGACGTTGGTCGGATCACGCATGCGATGGGCGTCTCGCGAGTACGCGCCTAGCCCTGACTGGATGGTGCCAAACATTGACAGACCGCGCTCTTCGGCGGCAGGCGCCCGCATCTGCGCGGAGTCGCCCGGTGCGGGTGAGGCGTTCCGGGGGCGAAAGCAGGCCCCGGAACGCCACCCGCGTCCGGACCGGACCTGCTCCGGATGCGAGGCGGGTACAAAAGGGTGAAGGATGGTCTGACAGGGCTCCCCTGTGCCGCGCTCTCGGCCCGGGGTGACGCTCCGGCCGACGGGGGCATGTCACCCGCGGGTCTCCGCGGATGTGCGACGCGAGCAGGGAAGTGGGTTCCGATGCCGGACAGAACACGTGCCGAGGTCCACGAGGAGCCGCAGGAGGAGCGTGGGGCCATGGGGTCCCGCGACACGGGCTCGGACAAGCCCTCCGGCGGACCGGTCGACAGGCCCGCCGGTACGTCGGACGCGAAGGCCGACACCTCCGTCAAGCCTGACAAGTCCTCCCACCCGGACGCCCCCGACCTGCAGTCCGGCGGCGGCTGAGACCTTCCCGGCCAAAGGCTTCGGGGAGACCGCAACATCACACGGAGACCCTGTCAGGGAGGAGTGACTGTGACCTCAGTACCGACCATCACCCTCAACAACGCGGTGCGGATCCCCCAGCTGGGCTTCGGCACGTTCCAGATCCCGCCCGACGAGACCCGGGAGGCGACGCTGGCCGCGCTGGAGACCGGCTACCGGCACATCGACACGGCGGAGATGTACGGCAACGAGAAGGAGGTCGGCCAGGCGGTCCTGGACTCCGGCCTGGACCGTGCCGACGTCTTCGTCACCAGCAAGCTCAACAACGACGCCCACGGGCACGACGACGCCCTCCGGGCGTTCGACCGCACCATGGAGGAGATCGGTCTCGACTACCTCGACCTCTTTCTCATCCACTGGCCGCTGCCCGGCAAGGGCGACTTCGTGGAGACCTGGAAGGCCCTTGAGGAGATCTACCGCTCCGGCCGGACCAAGGCGATCGGGGTCTCCAACTTCCAGAACCACCACCTGCGCCGACTGCTGGAGAACAGCGAGGTGGTGCCCGTGGTCAACCAGATCGAGGCGCACCCCTACCTCACGCAGGACGAGGTCAGGGCGTTCGGCGCGGAGCACGAGATCGCCACGGAGGCCTGGTCGCCCATCGCGCAGGGCAAGGTGCTGGACGACCCGGCCATCAACCGCATCGCGGACCGGGTGGGCAGGACGCCTGCCCAGGTGACCCTGCGCTGGCACATCCAGCGAGGGGACATCATCTTCCCCAAGTCGGTGACGCGGAAGCGCGTCGAGGAGAACTTCGCCCTCTTCGACTTCGATCTCAGCGAGGGCGACATCGGCGAGATCTCCGCGCTGAACCGTAACGAGCGGACCGGGCCCGACCCGGACCGTTTCACCGGCTGACGTCGGATTTCTCGTCCGCATCAGCGGGAGGCATGCGTCACCCGCTGCCTCCCGGACCGGCGGACATCCGCCGCCGCTGACAGTGAACAAAGCGACCGGTGCGTTGGTCACCACGGCGATGACGGGCCGCTGCTGAACCGGGTGCGGTGCGGGTCGGATCGCCCCACGGCGTGCTCACACGGGCCTGCGCCCCTTGTAGTTGATCTTCATGGTGTCCATGTCCGTCGCTGTGGAGCGCAGTTCGCCATGCCCGTACCCGCGCCCGCGCAGCTCCGTCTCCGCGCGGTCCTCGGCGATCGCGCACGCCATCTCCGTACCGTCCTCGGCGTCCGACGCCACCACGTAGCGGAAGCTGAAGTGCTTGAGGACGCGGTCGTAGGTGAGCGAACCCTCCTCGCTGAACGACATGGACGCCAGGCCGTGCTGCTCCACCTCGGCCAGCATCCGCTCCCGCGCCGCCTCCGTCAGTCCGTCCCAGGTGCCGCGCACGATCACTCGGTAGGTGTGCTGGGTGCTCATCGTGATCCACCGTCTCCGTAACGTCCCGCGAACCGCTTGAGCGGCAAGCCTATGGCCAGGAGGATGGCGCGCACGCGGAATATTGTTCCGGTGCTCGACGTGCGTGGAGACCTGGTGGTCGCGCCTTTTGCCGAAGAAGGACGGCCGATCCCCTGGTCCGGGCGGCCCGCAGCGTGTTCCATGGTCATCGGGGGGCGCCCGGACCTGCGGCGGCCCGCGCGAGGGAGCGAGGTTGCCTTGGCCACCACCGTACGACGTGACGTACTGACCCTGCCCGCAGCGGCGGTGGGACCGGAGAATCCGCTGCCCGCGTTGCGGCCCCTCGACGAGACGCATGTCGTCGACGACCGCGACCGGGCCGGTCTGCCCCGTGACATGGCCCGCCAGATCGGCCACGAGCCGCTGGCCACCGTCCTGCCCGTGGCCGTCCTCGACGGGTACGGGCGCGAGCGCACGCCCACGGACCTCGATGTGATCGTGATCGAGAACGACCGGCTCCGGGCCACCGTGCTGCCCGGATTCGGCGGCCGTATCCACTCCCTCTTCCACAAGCCCACCGGCCGGGATCTCGTCTACACCAACCCCGTCCTCCAGCCCGCCGACTTCGCGCTCAACGGCGCCTGGTTCTCCGGCGGCATCGAGTGGAACATCGGCGCGACCGGCCACACCACCCTGTCCTGCGCCCCCGTGCACGCCGCCCGGGTCACCGCTCCCGACGGCGGTGAGATGGTCCGGCTCTGGGAGTGGGAGAGGCTGCGCGACCTGCCGTTCCAGGTGGACCTGTGGCTGCCCGACGGCTCCGACTTCCTGCACGTCGGCGTCCGGATACGCAATCCGCACGAGCACCCCGCACCGGTCTACTGGTGGTCCAACATCGCGGTACCGGAGGGCGAGCGCACCCGCGTGGTGGCCCCGACCGACCGGGCCTGGCACTTCGGCTACGAACGCACGCTGAACCTGGTCCCGGTCCCCGAGAGCGGCTCGGTCGACCGTACGTACCCGCTGCGCGGCGACTTCCCCGCCGACTACTTCTACGAGGTGCCCGACGGCGCCCGCCGCTGGATCGCCTCCCTCGACGAGAACGGCCAGGGGCTCGTCCAGACCTCCACCGATCTGCTGCGCGGCCGCAAGCTGTTCCTCTGGGGCAGCGGGCCCGGCGGCCGCCGCTGGCAGGAGTGGCTCACCGAACCCGGCACCGTCGGCTACGCGGAGATCCAGGCCGGGCTGGCCCGCACCCAGCTGGAACACGTGCCACTGGAGCCCGGCGCCGAGTTCAGCTGGCTGGAGTCGTACGGGCCCCTGTCGGCGGACCCCGCCGCCGTGCACGGCGAGGACTGGACCGCCGCCCGCGCGGAGACCGAGCAACGGCTCGCCGCCGCCCTGCCGCGTGCCGAAGTGGACGCCGCGTACGAGGCCTGGCGCCGCTGCGCCGACACCGAGCCCGGCGAGGTCCTCGCCACCGGGTCCGGCTGGGGCGCCCTCGAAGTCCGGCGCGCCGGGTACAAGCTGCCGGGCACCCCCTTCGCCGAGTCCACGCTGGGTGAACAGCAGTCACCCTGGCTGGAGTTGTTGGAGCAGGGGACCTTCCCGGAACCGCGCGGGGCGACGCCGCCCGGCCCCTCGCTGGTCTCCCCGCACTGGCGCGACATGCTGGAGACGGCCGCCGCGGAACCGCTCACCGAATATCACCTGGGCATCGCCCAGTGGCACGCCGGCGACCGCGCCCAGGCGGTCCGCAGCTGGGAACGCGGACTGGCCCTGACCCCGTCCCGCTGGCCACTGCTGCGCTGCCTCGCCGTCGCCGCCCAGGAGAGCCACCAGTGGGAGCGGGCGGCCGACCACTACACGGAGGCGTTCGACGATCTGTGCGCCCGGCGCGGCGATGACAGCGACACCTGGGCGGCCGCCACCGCCGCCCTCGGCCGGGAGGCGATCGAGGCGCTGCTGACGGCGGGCCGACCGGAGCCGGCCCGCACCGTCTGGAACGGGCTGCTCCCGGCGATCCGCAGCCGTGGCCGCTTCCGTCTGCTGGAGGCGCGGCTGCTGCTCGCGGAGGGCGAACGCGACGCCGCCCGCGCGCTGTTCGACGAGGGCTTCGAGGTCGCCGATCTCCGTGAGGGCGCGGAGATCCTGGACGAGGTGTGGGCCGAGCTGACGGACGAACCGCTGCCGGACCGGTACAACTACCGGATGCGCCCGCGCGCCTGACGGAAGGCCAGGCGCGTCAGGGGGTGCCGGCGGACAGGTTCCGGTCGACGTACTCGAACACCGAACCGTCCGGGTGTACGGCGATCAGGTTGCGGCCGACAGGGGTGTGGACCGGGCCCGCGATGACGCGGGCGCCCACCCGGGTCAGCGAGGTGTTGGCCTCGTCCACGTCCTTGACCGCGATCGTCGCCGTCACCTTGCGCAGGATCTCCAGCTCGGACTCGGGGCCGCTCATCAGCAGGAAGCAGCTGATGGCGGCCACCGAGACCCCGCCGCGATCGAAGCGCAGCGCCGAACTGCCCGTGAGGTTCTCGTAGAAGGCCACCGCGGCCTCCAGGTCGTCGACGCAGATCCGCAGCGTGGTTCCCAGGATTTCCATGCGGAACAGGGTAGTTGGCCGGTCAGCGGTGTGTGATCGGTTCGGTGGCGCTCATGCGCGGCAGAGCACCTCGCCGTGCGGGACCATGAACCAGCCGTCGTCCTGGGCACCCCAGGTGCGCCACGCCTCGGCGATCTCGGTCAGCTGTCCGGGCGTCGCGTGCCCGCCCTCGACCGCCAGCTTCGCGTAGACCGAGCCGACGGTACGGTCCGCCCACAGCCCGCTCCACCAGTCCCGGCTCTCCGGGGTGCCGAAACACCAGGCAGCGGCCGTCGGGATGATGTCGGTGAAGCCGGCCTGCCGGGCCCAGGAGAGCAGTCGGCGCCCCGCGTCCGGCTCTCCGCCATTGCCGCGGGCCACCCGGCCGTACAGGTCCTGCCAGGCGTCCATGGCGGGCACCTCTGGGAACCACGTCATCGCCGCGTAGTCGCTGTCACGTGCCGCGACCACGCCACCGGGGCGGCAGACCCGGCGCATCTCGCGCAGTGCCTGCACCGGGTCCCCGACGTGCTGGAGCACCTGGTGGGCGTGGACCACGTCGAAGGTGTCGTCGGGGAAGTCCAGGGCGTGCACGTCGGCGGTGCTGAACTCCAGGTTGTCCAGACCGCGTTCCGCCGCGACCTCGGCCGCCTGGTCCAGGATCTCGCGGCTGGTGTCGACGGCGGTGACCCGGCCGGGGGAGACCAGTGCGGCGATGTCCGCGGTGATGGTGCCGGGACCACAGCCCACGTCCAGCACGGCCATACCGGGGCGCAGTTCACCGAGGAGGTACCCCGCGGAATTGGCCGCCGTGCGCCAGCGGTGCGAGCGCAGTACCGACTCGTGGTGGCCGTGGGTGTAGACGGCGGTCTCCTTCGACATGGCCGTGCGTCCTCTCTCGAAGTGCGACATGCGAAACGCGAGACGTGAACCGCGCGAAACGTGAGCCGCGAAGTGCTGATCGGTACGGCTACGGTACGCCCGTACGCCGAATAATGAGATGGCTATCTTGCGATGTGAGACATCCTGGTCCAGGTCCGGAACGCGCGAAGGGGCGGCCGACTCGGCGTCGGCCGCCCCTCGTTCGCCCGTCACCGGGCCGGTCTCACATCCGTCGACGGGTCACAGCTGCATCGGGCAGTACACCGTCAGCGCCTCCGGCAGCTTGTCGATCATCAGCTCGCGTCCACTGTGCGCCACTTCGCCGTCGAACGCGTACGGTGTACCCGGCTTCAGCCCGGCGACCCGGACCCGGTGGCGTCGGACGGCGGCATGCATGGGGGAGCGGGTCAGCGGCCCCGCGACGGCCGCCGCGAGCAGCCGGAGCCCCGGGGTCCGTCCGCCGTGCACCACCCGTACGTCCAGCAGCCCGTCCGCGAGGTTGTGCCGTCGGCCGGGTGCCGGGCCCACCCGCTGGAACAGGCCGTTGCCGACGAACAGCAGCCACAACGGGCGCCGCCGCCCCTGGAGTTCGGCCTCCAGCGGACGCCGGCCGCGCAGCACCTGCAACGCGGCGAGCACGCCGGCCGGCCAGCCGCCGATCCGGGGGGACCAGTGCTCGCGGGTCCGCACCAGCTCGGGATAGACGCCCATGCTGAAGGCGTTGAGGAAGTAGCCGTGGGCGCCGCCGGGCCCGTCGGGGCCCGGCCGGAAGCGGCCCAGGTCCACCCGGACCGCGTTGCCCGCGGCGATCGCGGCACAGGCGTCGGCCACGGTCTCGATGCCCAGGTCGTACGCGAAGTGGTTCAGTGTCCCGCCGGGGAAGACCGCGAGCGGCAGACCGTGGACGGAAGCCACCGCCGCCGCCCGGTTGACCGTGCCGTCGCCGCCGCAGACACCCAGCGCCAGGCCCTTGCCCGCAGCCTTCTCCAGCTCGGCCGAGACCTCCTGGGGAGGACACTCGACGACCTCCGCGTTCGGCAGCGCGTCCCGGACCAGCGCGGCCGTGGCGGTGGCCGTCCCCGAGGCCTCGTTCACCACGACGACCAGGTTCTGGCCGTCGGGCAGCGCGGGCGCGTGGGCGGGCGGCCTGCCCGGTGCGGGGAGCTGCCCCCGGGTCGGTACGACACCGCGCAGGGCGAACGCCGCCCCTATGCCGAGCGCCGCACCGGCCAGCACATCGCTCGGATAGTGGACGCCGGTGTAGACGCGGGAGGCCGCCACGGAGAGCGCGACCGGCGCGATGACCGCTCCCCAGCCCTTCGACTCCAGGGCCACCCCGGTGGCGAAGGCGGCGGCGGACGCGGCGTGCCCGGACGGGAACGACGTGGTGACCGGCTGGCGCTTGAGCTGTCGTATCACCGGGACGGCGTCCAGTATCGGCCGCTCCCTGCGGACCGCCCCCTTGCCGACCGTGTTGATCGCGGCCGAGGCCACGGCCAGCGAGGCGATCCCGCGAAAGGCGGCCCGCCGGGCACGGGCACTGCCGCCGAACGCGGCCATGCCCACCGCGGCACCCGCCCACAGCAGCCCGTGATTGGCGCTGCGGCTGAGCCGGGGCAGCACAGGTCCGGCGGCCGGCCAGTTCCGTCGGGCCAGGCCCTGGAACACGGCGAGATCGCCTCGGTGCAGCAGGTTCCGCAGCCCGGCGGGGCTCGGCAGATGTGAAGGGTTGCTCGGTGACGACATGGGACAGCGAATACCCTGCCGGGCCGCTCCGAATCAAGGGGCACGCCCGGACGGCACGGTCCCGCCCACCCGCCGGACGGCTCCGGCCGCCCGCCATTCGATGACATAAGCGGAGAATTGCCGCGAAATCGCGCACGGTCCGGTGTCTCCGGTGTCGGATGTCACTCCGTCATTGCCCGGACACGCCCTAGCCTGTGTTCGCGATACCGGTAACTGACCGGAATGCCGAACGCGAGAAGGCGGTGCACGACCATGGGGCGACTTGTCCCGGCGGTGACCAGGGCGCTGGACGTGCTCGAACTGTTCCTCGACGGCGACGGTACGCTCTCGGCGCCCGAGGTCACCCGCAAGCTCCAGCTGCCCCGCACCACCGTCCACGAACTGCTCACCACGCTGGCCGCCCGCTCCTACCTGGTCACGGCCCCGGACCAGCCCGGCCGCTACCGCCTCGGCGTCCGCACCTACCAGCTCGGCAGCCGGTACGCCGAGCAGCTCGACCTCGCCGCCGAGGGACTACAGGTGGCCCAGCGGGTGGCCGAGACCTGCGGGGAGACCGTCCACGTGGCGATCCTGGAGGAGACCGACGTCATCTGCGTCGCCAAGGTGGACTCCACCCACGCGGTCCGGATGGTCTCGGCCGCCGGCCGCAAGCTGCCCGCCCACTGCACGTCCGCCGGCAAGATGCTGCTCGCGTCCCTGCCCGGCCGGGAGCTCGACGACCGCCTCGAAGGCCTCGAACTGACCGGCATGACCCCGGACAGCATCACCGACGAGGCGGAGCTGCGTACCGCGCTCGACGCCGTCCGGGAGCGGGGCATCGCGGTGGAGCACCGCGAGTCCGACCCCGATGTGAGCTGTGTGGCCGCACCCGTACGGGACCGGAGCGGCTCGGTCGTCGCGGCGCTCTCCATCTCCGTCCCGATGATCCGCTGGAGCGACGAGCGCGAACAGGAGCTGGCCTCCCTCGCCGCCGAGGGGGCCGAGGCGCTCTCCGGCCGGCTCGGACACCACGGGGGGCGGATATGAGCCGGCCGCGCGCCGAAGTCGCCGTCCGCGAGCACGCCGCACTCGGTGAGGGCCCGAGCTGGGACCCGGCCACCGGTCGGCTGATCTGGGTCGACATCCTCGCCGCCCGGATCCACACCTAAGAACCGGCCACCGGCCGCCGTACGGTCATGGCCACCGAACAGCACGTCGCCGCGCCGGACCCGCTCGCGGGCCGTGTCCGGGACGTCACGGCGGTTACGGTTCCCGGCCCACCGGGCGGCCCGCGCCATTCCCTCGTATAAAGGGGCTCACACGGCCCGCTCGACGGGCGGCTGACCGAGCGGCGGCGAAGGAGGCCCGGATGGGCCGGGAACGGACCGGGCGTCAGGGGCGCGGGCGGACCGGGCGCGGCGTACCGGGGGTCCGGGAGGACCGCGGCCCCGTGCGGTACGGACCACCCGCGCCCGGCCCCGGGCTGCCGGTCCTGCCCGAACTGGCCGAGGTGCTGGCGGCGGCGGCCGGCAGCGGCGCGCCGGAGCCGGCCGGGGGCTCGGCGGCGCTGCGCGAGGCGGCCTGCGCCTACTGGCACCGGCGCGGACTGCGTGGCGGCCCCGAGCACGTCGCGGCCGCACCGGGCACCTCCTCGCTGCTGCTCGCCCTGATCGCCGCGCACGGCGGCGACGTGCTGATGCCGCGCCCCTGCCCCGCCGCCTGGATCCCGCAGGCCCGGCTGCTGGGCCGGCCCGCCTACCACGTGCCGACCCCCGCCGAGTGCGGCGGCGTGCCCGACCCGTACGCACTGCTGGAGACCGTGCGCAGGGTGCGGGCCGAGGGCGGCAGGCCCCGGCTGCTGCTGATCTCCGTCGTCGACGACCCCACCGCCACGGTCGCGCCGCCGGAACTCGTCCGCGAGGCCTGCGAGGCCGCCGTCGCGGAGGGGCTGCACATCGTCAGCGACGAGACCTGGCGCGACACCCTGCACCGGCCGCGCGACACGGTGCTGCTGAGCCCGGCCGAGATGTGCCCGGACGACGTGACGGTGATCTCCGACCTGGCCGGTGCGCTGACCCCGTCCGCCTGGCCGGTCGCGGTCGCCCGGTTCCCGGACACCGGCCGGGCGGCGGTCCGCCACGCCCGGACACTCGACATCCTCACCGCGCTGGGCGCCTTCGTCGCCGGTCCGGTCGCGGCCGCCGCCGCACACGCGCTGCGCGAACCGGACGCCGTCACGGAGCGGGTCCGCCGGGCGGCGGTCATGCAGGCGCAGGTCGCCGCCGCCGCCCACCGGGCGGTCCTCGCCTCCGGCGCGCTGGCCCGGCCCCCGCAGGCCGGCCGCCACCTGTACGCGGACCTCGGCCCGCTCAGGTCCCGGCTCGCCGCCCGAGGCGTCACGGACTCGCTGGAGCTGGAGGAGTACCTGACGGAGCGGCTCGGCGCACCGGCCCCCGGCGGCCACCGGTTCGGCGACGAGCTGGGGGCCCTGCGGGTGCGGCTGGGCACCGGGACGCTGCTCGGGTCGACCCCGGAGCAGCAGCTGGAAGCCCTGGCCGCCGCCCGGCCGCTGGAACTGCCGCACGTCGCGGCGGCCCTCGGCGTCTTCGCATCGGCCCTCGACGAGCTGCGCTGAGGCCACCGACACGTTCTGCCCGTCAGCTGCCGAACCGCACCCGCAGCCGGCGCCACAGCGCGGGCGCCCCGCTGATCAGCAGCGTCAGACCCACCGCGGCCACCACCCCCTGCCACGGCTCGGGGAACAGCGAGCCGCCCAGAATGCCGATCAGCTGGTACGTGGCGGCCCAGGCCAGACAGGCCGGCACATCCCCGTGGGCGAACCGCCGCATCGGCATCCGGCCCAGCAGGCACGCCAGCATCACCGGAATCCGCCCGGCCGGCACCAGCCGGGACAGCACCAGCACCATCGCGCCGTGCTCGTCGAGCTTCTGCTGCGCCTGCGCGAGCCGCTCCGGAGCGGCCCGTTCGCTGATCACCCGCAGCCACTTGGAACCGTTCTTCGAGCGCACCCCGCGCTGACCCAGCCAGTACAGGCAGATGTCCCCGAGGAACGCGGCGCCGGAGGCCACCGCGAAGACGTACAGGAGCGCGAACGGCGACGACTGGTGGAACGCCACCACCGCCGCCGAGCTCACCAGCGCACCCGTCGGCACCACCGGCACCAGCGCGCCCAGCGCCACCAGCAGGAACAGCGACGGATAGCCGACCGCCTGCTGCGTCGACTCCGTGGGGAGCCGGCTCACGACCTCAAGGATCACCCGCCGGCCTCCGGCCGGACGTGTTCGCCGTGCTCCAGCCGGTGCACCGCCACCCCGGGTGCCAGCAGCGCCGCCTGCCGGACGAACTCGTCACCCGGCGAATGGAACTCGTGCGGCCGGATCCCGTCCATCCCGATCGGCCAGTACGTGCCGTAGTGCACCGGCACGGCCGAGCGCGGCGACAGCCGGGCCAGCGCCTCGGCGGCCCGCCCGGCGTCGAGATGGCTGTGGCCCAGGTAGGGCCCCCAGCCGCCGACCGGCAGCAGCGCCACGTCCACCGGGCCGACCTCCTCGGCCATGTCGTCGAACAGACCGGTGTCCCCGGCGAAGTAGGTGCGCGCCGCGCCCTGGACGACGTAACCGAGCGCGGGGGAGCGGTGCGGGCCCACCGGCAGCCGCCGCCCGTCGTGCAGGGCCGGAACCGCGCGGATCAGTACCGGACCGACCCGTACCTCGTCGCCGGGCACGACCTCGGTGATCCGCAGCCCGCGCATCCTGCGCAGCAGCCGCAGCCCCGGAACCGCCCGGACCGCACCCAGCGGCACGATCAGCCGGCCGCCCGGAGCGATGCGGGCCAGCGACGGCAGATGCAGATGATCGGAGTGCAGATGCGAGATCAGGACGACATCGGCGACGGCGGCCGCCGGACCGGGCAGCTCTCCGCGCCGGCGGCGCAGATGCGCGATGCGCCGTACGAAGAGGGGGTCGGTCAGCACCCGGACCCCGGAGTCCTCGATCGTGCAGGTGGCATGACCCCACCAGGTGACTTCCACCGGCACGCGCCGCCTCCTGTTCCCCGGTCCTGCCGTCGAGCCTACGGGTAACGGCTCCGCCCGGTCCGTGAGCCCCGGTACTCCGCTCCCGTGCGCCCCCTGCCCGTCCCGCCACGCGCCTTCTTGCAGGGGAACCCCAGGCGTAGGGTCGCAGGACGCCTAGCACGGGGAGAACGGCCATGGGGGACGTACGGGTGGCGGCCATCGCCAGTCTCACGCCGCTGGAGGAGCTCGACAGCGACCCGTTCCTCGTGGACACCCGCGGCCAGCACGAGATGTGCGCCCGCTGGGCGGCCGACAAGGGTTACGTCGTCACCCGGCAGCTGCGCCTGTACGGACTGCGCCCCGACCACCAGGCACTCTGGGCCGACGTCGAGGACGGTGAGATCGAACTCTTCGTCGCACCCAACGACCGGGTGCTCGCGCGGGCCGTCGCCTCGGTCCCGAGGTTCACCGAGGAGTGCGAGCGGCGCGGCGTGCGCCTGGAGATCGCCGGTCTTGACGAGCCGCTCTACAGCTCCCGGACCAAAGCCGGCGTGCACCGCAGGCTCTCCATGCCGACCGCCGGATACGACGGCTCCTGAGCCGCCCGGCCGGGATCGCCGGACCGGCGGGCCGTCCCGCTGTGAAAAGCTGGACCGGGGCCCGGAAGAGCGGGACCCGGACGTGAGGTGGCAGCGGCGTGGGTGACGGGCGATGGCGGACAGCCGGAAGCGCCCTGGTGCGAGTGATTGTGGTGTGGGCCGTCTCGACGCTCACGATGCTGGTGCTCGCGGGGATTCTGCCGGACTTCCAGCTCCAGTCGGACGACGGCGACACCATCACCAAGACCGCGTTCACCGCGGCGTGGGGCGCGGGCGCGTTCGGTCTGCTCTCCGCACTGGTCTGGCCGGTGCTGGTACGGGCCCTGCTCATCGTGCCGGCCCTGGTCCTCGGCATGCTGGTCTTCTTCCTCAACGGCTCACTGCTGCTGATAGCGCTGCGGCTCATACCGGACGGGCGCGGCGCGGCCGACCCGCAGATGGCGGTCGTCGTCGCGGCCGTGATGTCCGCGGTCGCCTCCGCGACGTCCACCGCCCTCGCCGTCCGTGACGACAACGCCTACCGCCGCCGTCTCTCCCGCCTCGCGGACCGGCGGCGCCGCCGCAGCGGCAACGGGGTCGGCGCGGACGGGGGGCCGCCCGGCACGGTCTTCATCCAGCTCGACGGAGTCGGTCACGACGTCCTCGCGCGGGCCGCCGCCGACGGCCTGATGCCGACCGTCGCGCACTGGCTGGCCGACGGGACGGGCCACCGGCTCACCCCGTGGCGCACCGACTGGTCCAGCCAGACCGGTGCCAGCCAGCTCGGCATCCTGCACGGCACCAACTTCGACGTCCCGGCCTTCCGCTGGTACGAGAAGGAGACCGGCGACGTCATGGTCTCCAGCAGACCGGCCAGCGCCCTCGAAATGCAGCGCAGGGCCGTCATCCGCACCCGCGACGGCGGACTGCTCACCCTCGACGGGGCCGGCCGGGGCAACCTCTTCAGCGGCGGCGCCGACCAGCTCGCCCTCGTCCTGTCGATGGCCGCCAGACGCGGCAAGGGCCGCCGCTCGCGGGCCGGGTACTTCGCCTACTTCGCGGACCCGGCCAACGCCGTCCGTACCGCGCTCTCCTTCGTCGCCGAGGTCGGCAGGGAGATCGGCCAGTCGACCCGGGCCCGCCTCCGTAAGGAGACCCCCCGGATCAAGCGCGGCGGGCTCTACCCCTTCATCCGGGCCTTCGCGACCGTCGTCGAACGCGATGTGGTGGTCGCCGCCGTCATGGGCGACATGTTCGCCGGCCGGACCGCGGTCTACGCCGACCTGGTCGCCTACGACGAGGTCGCCCACCACTCCGGGCCGTGCAGCAGGGACGCCGAGAAGGTCCTCGCCCGGCTGGACCGCTCGCTCGAACTGATCGTCAAGGTCACGGAACACACCCCGCGCACGTACCGGATCGTGCTCCTGTCCGACCACGGCCAGAGCCCGGGGGAGACCTTCGCGGGGGTGTACGGGCTGACGCTGAAGGACCTGGTGCGGGCGGGCAGCGGACTGCCGGTACCCCGCCGGGCGCAGCGCACCCGGAGCGGTTCAGAGGCCCGTGACGCGGTACGGATCGCGCTGCGCAGGCCGGTCGACGGGGACCGGCAGGAGAACCGGGCCGACCCCTCGGACCCGGTCGTCCTCGCCTCCGGAAACCTCGGCCTGATCTCCTTCCCCGACCTGCCCGGACGCGCCTCCATGGAGGAGCTCGACCGCCGCCACCCCGCGCTGCTCAGCACGCTCGCCAACCACCCCGGCATCGGCTTCCTGCTGGTGCGCAGTGAGGCCCACGGCTCCGTGGTGCTGGCGCGCGGCGGCATCCGGACCCCGGTGGCGGAGCTGCGGGACGGGGACGGGCCGCTGGCCCCCTTCGGCCCGGGAGCGGCGGCCGCGGTCCGGCGCACCGACACCTTCCCGCACGTCGCGGACGTGATGGTCAACTCGATGTACGACCCGGAAACGGGCACCGTGCACGCCTTCGAGGAGCAGATCGGTTCGCACGGGGGCCTGGGCGGCGAACAGTCCCGGCCCTTCCTGCTCTGGCCGCGCGGGATGACGGACCCGCTCGACGCGGCGGCCGCGGAGGGCGAGGAGCGGCCGGCCGAGCTGGTCGGCGCGGAGACCGTGCACCGGGTCCTGCGACGCTGGCTGAGCGAGGTCTCGGGGCCGCAGGTGCCGGTGGGACGGCGGCACCTGGCCGGTGACGCCGACGCGGGTACCGGCGCGCGGGGCTGACCGCCCACGGCGTCAGGCGGAGCGGCGCCGCACCAGGGTCGGATGGAAGATCGCCGACGGCACCGGCTCACCGGGGCTGCCGATCTGCTTCAGCAGCAGCCGGGCCATCTCGGCGGACATCTCCTCCACCGGCTGCCGGACCGTCGTCAGCGGGGGATCGCAAGCCGTGGCCGCACTGCTGTCATCGAACCCGACGAGGGCGATGTCGTCGGGGATCTCCTTGCCGGCCCGCAGCAGCACCGGAAGCGCGCCCAGCGCCATCAGGTCCGACGCGATGAACACCGCGTCCAGGTCCGCACGGTCCTCAAGCAGCCGCTTCATCGCGGCGGCGCCGCCCGTATGCGTGAAATCGCCCTCCACGGCTGTCACGTCCCGGATGCCGTGCGCCGAGAGCGCGTCCAGGAAACCCGTCAGCCGTGCCTGACCGGCCGGCATGTCCTGCGGGCCCGACACCGTACCGATCCGGCGGCGGCCCAGCGAGACCAGGTGTTCGGCGGCCAGCTGCGCCCCCGCACGCTGGTCGGCCTCGACGTAGGTGAGCGGGGTCGGCCGGCGCGGCTCACCCGCGAGCACGGCGGGCAGCCGGGTGTCGTGCAGCAGCCCCGGCAGCGGGTCGTCCGCGTGCGAGGAGATGAGGACCACCCCGTCGACGTGGCCGTGGCGCAGGTAGGACAGCAGCTGGTCGCGGGAGGACTGGTCGTCGGCCAGCATCAGCACCAGCTGGATACCGGCCGGGCGCAGGACTTCGAGCAGCCCGCTGACCACCCGCCCGAAGTACGGATCGGAGAACATCCGGCCTATGAAGGGCTCGGAGACCGGGCGCCGTTCGCGTTCCGAGACGACGAGCGCGACCGAGTCGGTGCGCCGGGTGACCAGCGAGCGGGCGGCACGGTTGGGCACGTATCCGGTGGCGTCCACGGCCTCCTCGACCATCCGGCGCAGCGCCGGGTCCACGGTCGTCGCGCCGTTGATCACCCGGGAGACGGTGGCCCGTGACACCCCCGCCACAGCGGCCACGTCCTCCAGGGTGGCGGGGCGCGCGGGCAGCGGTGCGTCGGCAGTCATGCAGCTCTTTATACCGGGCGGTTCGGCCGGTCAGGAAACGGGTACGGAGCCGTGCGGCGGCATGGCGGCGGGCGTCAGCCGGTGCCCCCGGAGGGGCCAGGAAGCTGATCGAGTTCGGCGAGTTCCGCCTTGCGCGCGGAGACCAGGGCAGTGGCCAGCCGCTTGGCATCGGGCCTGGTCCCGGACTCCGTCTCGGAGCGCGACACCTGGGCGGACTGGCGCAGATGGTCGCGGATCAGCGCGGTGACGAGGCGGTCGAACGCCCGGCCCTCGACGGCTCTGGCCTGTTCGAGATCGCCTTCCGTCACCATCCCCGGCATGTCGTGCCCCTCGTGCACATTGGTGTCGGGCAGCCCCATCCGGGCCAGCAGCGGGCGCAGCCGGGCGAGTTCGCCGTTCTGCGCGGCGCGGAGCCCGGCCGCCCAGCCGCGCACCCGAGGATCGGCGGCGCGCTGCCCGGCGAGCGAGAGCAGGGCCACCGCCTGCTCGTTCATCGGGGTCATCAGCTGGGCCCAGGCGGCGTCCGTCGGATCGGCCGGGGTGCCGCCCCCGGTGGCGGCGGAAGCGGCGGCGGACGGTGCGGCGGAGACCGAGGGGACCGGCGCGGCCGGGTGCTTCGCGTCGGCCGGGGCCGCGCATCCGGCCAGGAGGCATCCGGCCAGGAGGGGGAGCAGGGAACGCGCTGCGGTGCTGCGGGCCGCCTTCATGGCGAGGTCCTCGGGGGAAGGGCCCGCCCGGGGCGCGGTGCCCCGGACGGGCGTCGGACGGACGGTGGCGGCTCAGCCCGCGACCGGCGGCCGCTGGGTGGTGGGGTGACGGACGGTCAGGGGGTGCCGTCGGCCCCGCACTTCACGATGGCGTTGATGCAGTCGCGGACGCGCTGGGCCATCTCGGCCTCGGGCCACACGTTGAAGAAGTCACCGTGCATCGTGTAGCCGGGACCGGACGCCAGCCGGAACCGGGCCGGGTCGCCGCTGACCGGGTAGCGGAGCACCTGGCGCAGCTTGGGAACCGGAACGGGGTGGGTCGAGGGGCATTCGCCGTTGACCGGATACGCCATGTGGCTCTTGTGGTCGGCGGAGTCGAGGTCCTTGCCGTTCCAGCACTGCGGGAAGTCCAGGTACGACTCCAGCATCCCGTCCGCCGGGCAGTTCACGAAGTCGTGCGAGGGGTTGACCTCCCCGTGGTGGAGACACGACCAGCGCGAGATCGTGTTGTCGTCGGGACCGGTCGCCTTCGCGTTCCCCGCGACGATGCGCAGCCCGCGCGGGAAGGGCTGGATCCGCTGGATGACGTCGTCGCGGACGCCTTCGCCCAGGTAGTAGAACGTGGTGCCGGTGGGTTCGACCTCCTTGTCGCCGTCGTACAGGGTCGGCACCCAGTACGACGACAGGTCCGTGTCGGGGGAGCAACTGCTCCTGGCCTTCTCCAGCGAGGCGAGATCGGAGTTGCCGTTCGTCGAGTCGTTGCCGAAGAAGCTGTGCATGTGCGAGGCGCCGGGCAGACCCGGGAAGACGATCGGGTCGTCGGGCGCCCGGTGGGTGTAGGGGCATTCAGCGAGGAACTCGGCCACCCGGACGACGTCCGCGGCCCTGGCGGCCGGAGCGGCGTTCGTGCCCGCGTCCGGACCGGCGGACGCGTTGCCGGTGGCGGACTGGAGGAAGGAGACGGCGAGCACGGCGGCGACGAGCCCCGCGACGCGGTACCGCCGGCGCGGCAGGGCCGCGCGGGGGCCGTGGCCGGCGGTGGGCCGATGACGGGCGAATCTGCGACGGAAGAAGAGCACGGCACTCCTGTTCGGAGGAAGTGGGGGTTCCTTGTTCGTGCGAGAGAGCGCTCTCTCAAGGGAACGTAAAATGATGCTCTGGACATGTCAATAGAGTGAACAAAACCTCAACTAGCTGCTGTTTGAAGCTTGTTGAGGATCCGTTTATTGGGAGAGCGCTCTCTCAACATCGTCCCGGATTGGGATCGGGGTTCGGATTCGGATTCGGCTTCGACGGAAGCCGGCGGGCGGCGGGCCGAGGGGGGCGCGGAGGCCTCGCCGGGACTCCGTCGCCGGGGCGTTGTCAGTGGTGGGCGGCAGTATGGAGGGCATGACGAACTCAGCTGTTGTGCTCGCCGATACCGCCGCATACGCCGTCGCGGTCGAAGAGGCGTCGCAGGCCGCCGCCGCGTACTACGCCACGGGCGAGAGCACGCTCGACGACGACGCGTACGACCGGCTGGCGCGCGGGATCGCCGCCTACGAGCAGGCCCATCCGCAGGAGGTGCTCGCCGACTCGCCGACCGGCAAGGTGGCGGGCGGCGCGGCCGTCGGGGACGTACCGCACACCGTTCCGATGCTCTCCCTGGACAACGTCTTCTCGGCCGAGCAGTTCGTCACCTGGACCGCGTCGCTGGAGCGCCGGATAGGCAGGCCGGTCACCGCCTGGAGCGTCGAGCCGAAGCTCGACGGGCTGGCGGTCGCCGCCCGTTACCGCGAGGGCCGGCTGGAGCGGCTGGTCACCCGTGGCGACGGCACGGCCGGTGAGGACGTCTCGCATGCGATCGGCACCGTCGCCGGTCTTCCCGAGCAGCTGGGCGAGCCGGTCACGATCGAGATGCGCGGCGAGATCCTGATGACGGCCGAGCAGTTCGAACAGGCCAACGCGATCCGTACCGAACACGGCGCCGCCCCCTTCGCCAACGCGCGCAACGGCGCGGCGGGCACCCTGCGTGCCAAGGACCGCCCCTACACCGTGGAGATGACGTTCTTCGCGTACGGCGCCCTGCCGCTCCCCGAATCCGGCGAGCTGACCGGCACCCTGGCCGAGCTGCCCCACAGTGAGGTCCTGGGATATGCCGCGCGGCTCGGCGTACACACCGCGGCGGACACAGAGGTGGCTCCGCGCACCGTCACCGCCGTCGAGGACGTCCAGCTGCGGGTCGAGGAGATCGCCGCGCTGCGCGCCTCGTTGCCCTTCGGGATCGACGGCATCGTGATCAAGGCCGACCTCGCGGCGGACCAGCGCGACGCCGGCTCCGGCACCCGCGCACCGCGCTGGGCGATCGCGTACAAGCTGCCGGCCGTCGAGAAGGTCACCCGGCTCCTCGGCGTCGAGTGGAACGTGGGCCGGACCGGCATCATCGCGCCGCGTGCGGTGCTGGAGCCGGTCGAGATCGACGGATCGACCGTCAGCTACGCCACCTTGCACAACCCGGCCGACATCACCCGTCGTGATCTGCGCCTGGGCGACCATGTGATGGTCTACAAGGCGGGCGACATCATTCCCCGGATCGAGGCCCCCGTCGCCCATCTGCGGACCGGCGATGAGCAGCCGGTCGAGTTCCCGGAGGCCTGCCCGCAGTGCGGCTCCGAGATCGATACGAGCGAGCAGCGCTGGCGCTGCGTCCGCGGCCGGAACTGCCGCCTCGTCGCCTCCATCTCGTACGCGGCCGGGCGCGACCAGCTCGATATCGAGGGGCTCGGCGCCACTCGGGTCGTCCAGCTCGTCGATGCCGGACTGGTCGCCGACTTCGCGGATCTGTTCGCACTGGAGCGTGAGCAGCTGCTCGGCCTGGAGCGGATGGGCGAGACCAGTACGGACAACCTGCTGGCCGCGATCGACGCGGCGCGTACCCAGCCGCTCTCGCGGGTGTTCTGCGCCCTGGGCGTACGTGGCACCGGACGCTCCATGTCGCGCCGGATCGCCCGGTACTTCGCGGACATGGACCGCATCAGAGCCGCCGACGCCGAGACGCTCCAGCTCGTCGACGGAATCGGCAAGGAGAAGGCCGGGGGAGTCGTCGCGGAGCTGGTCGAGCTCGCACCGTTGATCGAGAAGCTCGTCGCCGCCGGGGTGAACATGACAGAGCCGGGCGCGACCCCGCCCCCTGAGCCGGGCCAGGAGACCGAGGCGGACGCGGAGGGCGCGGACGGCAAGGGCGCCGACGGCAACAGCGCGGACGGCGCCGATGCGGAGGGGCGGCCGCTCGGCGGGATGACCGTCGTGGTCACCGGGTCCATGACGGGCGCCCTGGAGAAGCTCTCGCGCAACGAGATGAACGAGCTCATCGAGCGGGCGGGCGGGAAGGCCTCCTCCAGTGTCTCCAAGCGCACCACGCTGCTGGTGGCCGGTGAGAAGGCCGGGTCCAAGCGCACCAAGGCGGAGGATCTGGGTGTCCGGATCGCCGCGCCCGAGGAGTTCGCCGAACTGATCGGCGCGTTCCTGCCGTCCGAGGCGTGAGGGGATCAGGGGGTCAGGGAGGATCAGTCCTTGGATTTTGCGAAAGAGTGGCTTTCTTTGCCTTCCTATTGCATAGTGAGGGTTCGGTCATGCCTCGCTATCAGCGGGTCAATGGGTGTGTGAACGGCTGCGGGAGCAGGCCGGGGGTGAGGGGCGATGCGTTCTCTGCGCGACGGACAGCGGCACGCCCGCTCCGTTCACCGGCAGCACCGGGGAGTGACCCGGGGGCTCGCGCTCGACCTCGGCAGCTCCCGTACCCGTGCCTGGCTTCCCGGACAGGGCGTGGTGTCCGACACCGGAAACGGTCCCGGCGGTGAGTACGGCCGGGGCGGCCCGGTCCGGCGCGGACGCATCGTCGACGCCGAGTCCTGCGGCCGGATGCTCGGCCGTGTCGCGGACGCGGCTCTGGGCGCCGACCGCAGCGACACCGTGATCGTCCTCAGCCACCCCGTACTCGCGGGCCCCGAACACCGCGCCGCCGCGCGGGAGATCCTCGGCGCGCTCGGCCCGTCGAGCGTCATCGTCCTGGACAGCGCCAGGGCCGCCGCCGCGTGCGCCGGGCCGCAGGACGGCGGCCCGCTGCTCGTCGTCGACATCGGTGCCGAACTGACAGAGGCGACGCTCCTGGTGGGCGGGCTGGTCCGCGACGCGCGGCTGGCCGAGACCGGGCTCAGCGATCTGGAACCGGGCGACCCGCCCACCGTTCCGGTCCGGGCCGTGCTGGACATGGTCATGGCGATGTGGCGGCAGGACCGCCATGGCGCGGTGCTCGGCGCCCTGCGCAGGGGCCCGCTGCTCGCCGGCGGCGGTGCGCTGCGGCCCGACGTCACCAACCGGATCGCGGTCCGCCTCGGCGTCCCGGTCCGGCTCCCGGACGATCCGGCGACCACCGTCGTGCGCGGGGCCGGGCTGTTCCTCAGCTCCGTGCTCCGCCACGCCACCGTCGCACCGGCCCTGCCCGGCCGAGCCGGGTGACCCCCCTCCCGGGGGCGCCCCGGGGCGACGCGCGGCCACGGGACCGGCCGGACACCCCGGCGCACCTCCGGCGCGCGGCTCCGCTGCGCCAGTACCTCGCCGCGCTGCTCCTCGCCGTCCTCACCATCACGGCCACTGTCGCGGGCGGTGCGTTCGCCGCCGGAGCAGGGCCGTCCGCCCGGACCACGGCCGGACCGGCGTCCCCCGTCGGCCACCCGGCCGGAACCCGGCAGGCCGGCAAGGGCCCGCTCAGGTCCAGTACCACCGCCACCCCCCGTGCCATCCCCGGCCCCGGTCCCGGCCTCCGTACGCGCGCCGTCTTCGAGGGGCTGCGGCCGGCACCGGTGACCGCGCCCCAGCCCTGGGCCGCCGCCGAACACCCCCGTACCCCTCAGCACCTCCCGCCGCCGGGCCCCGGAGCCCCGCTCCCGCGCCCGCCCGGCCTGCCGCTGCCGCTCCCCGTCCCCGCATCCGCCCTGGCCGCACCCCCGGCCGCCGCCGACCGCTTCCGCGCCGCGCTCCCGGGTGTGCGCGGGCCTCCGGGCCCGGCCGTTCACCGGCCGTGGGACCTGTCACCGGTCCCGTTCCGCACCCCTGCCGCGGCGCCCTGATCCAAGGCGAGAGCCCGAGGGCCCCGGCGCCCCTCGGAGGAAACCCATGACTCGCGCCACCACGGTGCGGGCGGTTCTGGCTGCGGCCGTCCTGCTCGTCGCCGTGCTCATCACGCTGACCATGTCCCCCAGACTCGGCCTCGATCTCCAGGGCGGCACCAGAATGGTGCTCCAGGCCAAGGACTCCGGCACCGCGAAGGCGGACCGGGGGAGCACGGACCGCACCCTGGAGGTACTGCGCAAGCGCATCGACTCACTCGGCGTCGCGGAACCGACCCTGACCCGCTCCGGCGAGGACCGGATCATCGTCGAACTCCCGGACGTCCAGGACCCCCGCAAGGCCGCCGAGGTCATCGGCAGAACCGCCCAGCTGACCTTCCACGCCGTCCAGGGACCCGGCACACCCGACGGCTCCGGTGCCGAGGAAGGGACAACGCTCCCCGACGAGCAGGGCCGCCGCCTCGCCCTGGGGCCCGCCGCGCTGTCCGGCGCGGGCGTCAAGGACGCCTCCGCCTCCTTCGACGCCCAGCAGGGCGCCGGCTGGTCCGTCTCGCTGGACTTCCACAAGGACGCCGGCCGGGACTGGACCCGGCTCACCGGGGAGGCCGCCTGCCACCCGGTCCAGGACGAGCGGCGCCGGGTCGCCATCGTCCTGGACAAGCAGGTCATCTCCTCGCCACAGGTCTCTCCGACCGTCGGCTGCGGCACGGGCCTGCCCTCCGGCTCCACCCAGATCACCGGCTCCTTCAGCGCCGAAGAGGCCCGCGAACTCGCCCTGCTGATCCAGGGCGGCGCCCTGCCGGTGCCCGTAGAGATCGTCGAGCAGCGGACCGTGGGCCCGACGCTCGGCGCCGCCGCCATCGACGCCAGCGCACGCGCCGCCCTCATAGGCGCCGCCGCGACGGCCCTGTTCGTCACCGTCGTCTACCGGCTCTTCGGCGCACTCGCCGCCGTCGCGCTCGGCGCCTACGGAGTGATCTCGTACGCGGCGCTCGTCGCGCTCGGCGTCACGCTCACCCTGCCCGGACTCGCCGGATTCGTCCTGGCCATCGGCATGGCGGTCGACGCCAACGTGCTGGTCTTCGAACGGGCCAGGGAGGAACACGCCCAGCGTCCGGGCCGCTCCCTGCGCACCTCGCTGACCGCCGGTTTCCGGCACGCCTGGAGCGCCGTCGCGGACTCCAACGTGACGACACTGATCGCGGCGGGCCTGCTCTTCTTCCTCGGCTCGGGACCGGTCAAGGGCTTCGGCGTCACCCTCGGCATCGGCGTCCTCGCGTCGATGTTCTCCGCACTGGTCATCGCCCGCGCCCTCACCGAGATCGCCGCGGGCTCCACGTTCGTCGGTACCTACCGGGGCGTCAACGGCATCGCGAGCCCCGGCCGGGTCCGGACCTGGCTGAAGCGCCGCGATCCGCAGCTGATGCGGTTCCCGCGGCGCTGGCTGCTCGTCTCCGCGGTGCTGGTCGCCGTGGCGGTGACCGGCATCCTGGTGCGCGGGGTCAGCCTCGGCGTCGAGTTCACCGGAGGCCGCCTCGTCGAGTACGCGACCAGCCGTCCGGTCGACGTCGAGACGGCCCGTTCCGCACTGGCCGGGGCGGGCTTCGGCGACGCGGAGGTCACCACGGCGGGCGCGGGCGACATCTCGGTACGGACCGGCGAGCTGGACAACGCGGGCGAACACGCGCTGCGCGCCGCGCTGGCCGAGGAGGGCGGCGCGACCACCAAGGTCAGGGACGAACTCATCGGCCCCAGCCTGGGCGACGAGCTGCGGCGCAACGCGCTGATCGCACTGGCCATCGCCGTACTCGTCCAGCTCGGCTATCTGGCCGTCCGGTTCCGCTGGACGTTCGCGGTGGCCTCGGTCGGCGCGCTCGTACACGACGTGATCGTTCTGGTCGGCGCCTTCGCCTGGCTGGGACGCACCGTGGACGGCATCTTCCTGGCGGCGCTCCTCACCGTCATCGGCTACTCCGTCAACGACTCGGTGGTGGTCTTCGACCGGGTGCGGGAGCTGTGGGCCAGGGCCCGCCGGGAGCCGCTCGGGGCCGTGGCGAACCGGGCCGTTCTGCAGACGGTCCCCAGAACCGTGAACACCGGGATGGGCGCCCTGTTCATCCTCGTCGCGCTGGCCGTCCTGGGCGGTGACTCGCTCGCGGACTTCGCCCTCGCCCTGCTGATCGGCATCGTCGTCGGCACGTACTCCTCGGTCATGACCGCGGTGCCGGCCGCGCTGCTCCTGGAACGCGGCAGCAAGGCGCCGCCGCCCGTCCGGAAGGGCGCCCCGCGCGGCCGGCCCGGAGCCGGGAGACGGGACCCGCTCGACAACGGGGCGCGCGTGTAGCCGGCACCCGCCCCGCCTCGCCCCCGCCCCGCCTTGCCTCGCCCCGTGCCGCCGGACCGGCGCGGGGGCGAGGCGCGTCGGTCGTGGCATTCGTACCGGACGCAACGGCACAATCCTGATCGACCACCCCGTGATCGTCGTGATCGGAGCGTGCCCGTGCCCGTCGTGCTGCGTGAGGCATGGACCACCCTCGTACCGGACATGAACGACCGGCACGGACCGCTGCCGCCGCTGATGCTCGCCCTCACCGTCGTCACCGGGCTGGTCGACGCCGTCAGTTACCTGCAACTGGGCCGGGTCTTCGTCGCGAACATGACCGGCAACGTGGTCTTCTCCGGATTCGCGTTCGCCGGCGCTCCCGGCTTCTCGCTGGCCGCCTCGCTCGTCGCGCTCGCCGCCTTCGCGGCCGGGGCGCTGACCGGCGGGCTGCTCGTCCACCACTCCCACGCCCACCGCGGCCGCATGCTGCTGCACGCACTGTGCGTCGAGACCGTGTGCGTACTGGCCGCCCTGGTCGTCACGCTGATCTCCGGCAGCCCGTACGACGGCGGCGTGCGGTTCGCCCTCATCGTGCTGCTCGCGCTCGGCCTCGGCGCGCAGAACGCCGTCTCGCGGTCGCTCGCCGTACCCGACCTCACCACCACCGTCCTGACGCTGACCATCACCGGCATCGCCTCCGACGGGCGGCTCGCCGGGGGCGGTGGCAGCAGGGCCGGCCGCCGGATCCTCTCGGCCGCCGCCATGCTGGCCGGCGCCCTGGTCGGAGCCGTGGCCGTGCTGCACGGGCATCCGGTGCTGCCGCTGGTGCTGGCCGTGGCGATCCTCGCGGTGGTGTGCCTGGCCGCGAGCGTCCTGGCGCGGGACGACGGACCGTGGACCCGGCCCGTCGTCAAGAAATGACCCGTCAGGACGTCTACTGACGCCGCGCGCGTCACCCCGTCGGGATGTGCCCTGACGCCGCACACATCACCGTCAGGACGCGAGCGACCGCAGATACGCCGCGGTGCCGGGGTCGGCGGGCAGGAACGTCTCGATGGCCAGCTCCGCGACCGTCACGTCCATCGGTGTGTTGAACGTGGCGATGGACGCGACGAACGAGAGCAGCCGGCCGTCCTGCTCGATCACCAGCGGCAGCGCGAACGGCACCGACGACGAGGGCCCGTCCCACTCCTCGCCACCCGGCCCCGGCTCCACCGGATAGCCCGCGACCTCCTCGTACAGCTCACGCAGCTCCGCCGAACGGACCAGGGCGATCTGACGCTCCATCTGCGCCAGCAGATCGGCCCGCCACTCGCGCAGATTACGGATCCTGGGAGCCAGGCCCTCCGGGTGCAGGGTGAGCCGCATCGCGTTCAGCGGCGGGACGAGCAGGTGCTCCGCGACCCCGGCCGTCATCCGGGCGATCCCCTGATTGGCCGCCACCACGTTGTACATGCCGTCCACGACGAGCGCCGGATACGGGTCGTACCCCTGGAGCAGCCGGTCCATCCCCTCGCGCAGCGCGCCCATCGCCGGGTCGTCGAGCGCGGTCTCCGTATAGCGAGGGGCGTAACCGGCGACCACCAGCAGGGCGTTGCGCTCCCGCATGGGGACGCCCAGGTGCTCCGCCAGCCGCAGGACCATCTCCTCGCTGGGGCGGGCGCGGCCCGTCTCGATGAAGGAGATGTGCCGGGCGGAGGAGTCGGCCCGCAGCGCGAGCTCCAGCTGGCTGATCCGGCTCCGCTCCCGCCAGCTGCGCAGCAGCGGCCCTACCCCCGTGTCAAGCGCGACAGTTGTCATGCCGAGACCGTAACGTCACCGGCACCGACCACGAGCGAGGGAGCCCCCGTATGCCCGCCGAACCGCTGCCCCGGAACGAGATCGAGAACCGGCTGCGCGAACTGCCCGGCTGGACGCTGGAGGGGGACCGGATCACCCGCACCTACCGGCTCCCCTCGCACTTCGCCGCCGCCGGGCTCACCGTCCATGTCGCCCAGATCCAGGACGAGCTGAACCACCACTCCGACCTGACGCTCGGGTACGACTCCGTCACGCTCTCGGTGAACTCCCATGACGCGGGCGGGAAGGTCACCGAGAAGGACCTGTCCCTCGCCGCCAGGGTGGCGGCCGTCGCTCCGGGCCACGGCGCACGGTAGCCGAGCCCTGCGGCCCGTCAGGTCACCGCGCCGAACCGGGGATGCGCGGCCAGCCAGCGCGCGCAGCTCTCGCTGCGCTCCACCGCCTCCGCGTACGCCGCGCGGGTGTGTCCGCCCACCGAGGCAGCCGCCGCGGCGGCCGCCGCCGAGCGCGGATGCCAGCCCAGCAGATGGCGCCAGCTCAGCGGTGAACCGGTGATCGGACGGGTCACCACGCCGGGCGTCGGCGGGAACGTCGCCCGGCACAGCCCGACGGCGCGCCCCACCCGCACCAGATGGACCACGGACACGGTGTCCGTCTCGTACACCGACACCGGGCTGAAGCCCGCCCGCGCGCACGCCGCCACGAAGCAGTCCGCGAAACAGCCGTCGCCCGGCACATCGGCCCAGCACTCGTCCGCCAGCGCGGAGAGCTCCAGCTCGGGCGCCCCGGCCAGCGGATGGTTCTCCGGCAGCATCACGAAGACCGGATCGACCCCGACGACCTGCCACGTCAGCCGGTCCGCGACCGGCGGCGGGCTCTCACCACAGGCGCCGATGAGCGCGAAGTCGAGTCGGCCATCGACCAGTTGGCCGGCGATCTCGGCCACCGACCAACTGGTGTACGTGGACACCGGCGCGGCCGGGTGCGCCGTCGCCAGCCGGTCCACGAGCCCGCCGAGCAGCGGGCCGTGCGTGCCGCCCAGCCGGAAGCGCTCCATGGTCCCTGGCGCGTTGGCGAACCGCACGGCCTCCGCCTGGAGTTCGCTGACGGCGGGCAGCACCACCCGGGCCCGTTCGAGCACCAGCTCACCCAGCGGTGTCGGCCGCGCACCCGTGTGGTCCCGGTCGAACAGCGGGCCCCCGAGCGCCTTCTCGATCCGGCGCAGCTGTGCGCTCAGTGCGGGCTGCGCGAGACCGAGTGCGGCGGCGGCCTTGGTGAGACTTCCGGTGTCGGCGATGGCACGGACGGTACGCAGATGGCGCAACTCAAGCTCCATAACGGCAAGTTATGGCCCAGGTGGGCTGCTGGCAATCGTGCCGGGAGGCGGTGCGGGTTCCCTCCGCCGGACCTTGGCTAATCTGCACGGGTGACCACCGATCTGACCCTGCTGCCGCGTGTCGCCTATCGCGGGCAGGAGATCACCGCGCCCCGGCTCCGAGGTCTGCTCGCGCTGCTCGCGGGCGACCTGCGCACCGGCTGCAGCACCGAGCGGCTCGTGGCGGGGCTGTGGCCGGACGAGCCGCCGCAGCGCCCCGCGAAGGCGGTGCAGGTCCTGGTGTCCAGGGCGCGGGCGCGGCTGGACACCGGTGTCCTGGTGGCCACGCCGAACGGGTACCGGCTCGCGCTCGACGAGGACCGCGTCGACAGCTCCGCCCTGCTGCTGCGCGCCGGTGCGAGCGCGGACCGGGCCAGGGCCGGCGACCACGCGGGATCGCTGGCCGAGGCCGAGGCCGGGCTCGGGCTCTGGGAGGGCGCGGGCGACGGGGCCGGCGGCGCGGCCGACCCGGTGGCGGCGTTGCGCACCGAGCGCGCCCCCGTCCGCCGCACCCTCGTACGCGCGCGGGCCCTCGCGCTCGCCCGTCTCGGGCGGCACGCGGAGGCGGCCGGGCCGTTGGCTGAGGCCGCCTCCGACCGGCCGCGCGACGAGGAGGTGCTGGCCGAACTGCTGCGCGGCGAGGCGGCGACGGCGGGCCCGTCCGCCGCGCTGACGCGGTATGAGGCGTACCGCCGCGAACTGCGCGACGGGCTCGGCACCGATCCGGGCGCGGGCCTCCGGGCCCTCCAGCGCGAGCTGCTGCGCGGCGAACCGCCCGTCATCAGACACGGCGTGCCGCACGAGCCGAACCCGCTCCTGGGCCGGCACGAGGACATCGCGGCGGTGGAGCGGCTGCTGCGCGCATCGCGCGCCGTCACCGTCGTCGGCCCCGGCGGCCTCGGCAAGACCCGGCTCGCGCACGCCGTCAGCCGGCGGGCCGGGCAGCGCGTGGTGTACTTCGTGCCGCTCGCCGGTGTCACCGCGGACGAGGACGTGGCGGCGGAGGTGGCCTCGGCGCTCGGCGTGGGCGAGGGACGGCCCGGCGCCCTGACCGGCCACGTTCCGGCCGACCCGGTGGCCGGGATCCTCGGCGTGCTCGGCCCCGGGACCGCGCTGCTCGTCCTGGACAACTGCGAGCAGGTCGTCCGGGGCGCCGCAGGCCTCGTACAGGACCTGGTCGCGTCCTCGAAGGACCTGCGGGTGCTCGCCACCGGACGCGCCCCGCTGGGCCTGACGTCGGAGGCGGTGTACCCGCTGCCGGAGCTCGGTCTCGACACCTCCGTCGAGCTGTTCACCCAGCGGGCCCGTGCGGCCCGCCCCGGCGTGCGGCTGCCGCCGGACGCGGTGGCCGGGCTCTGCCGCCACCTCGACGGGCTGCCGCTGGCCGTGGAGCTGGCGGCGGCCCGGGTACGGGTGCTCTCGGTGCCGGAGATCGCCCGCCGCCTCGGTGACCGGTTCGCGCTGCTGCGCGGCGGGGTACGGGGCGTGCCGGAGCGCCACCGCACGCTGCACGCGGTCGTGGAGTGGAGCTGGAACCTGCTCACCCGGGACGCCAGGGCCGCCCTGCGCACCCTGTCCGTCTTCCCGGGCGGCTTCTCGGGCGATGCGGCGGAGCAGGTCATCGGCGAGGACGCGCTGCTCCTCATCGAGCAACTGGCCGGCCAGTCGCTGATCACCGTCACGGACACCCCGGCCGGTGTGCGGTTCCGGATGCTGGAGACCGTACGGGAGTTCAGCGCGGCCCGGCGGGCGGAGGCCGGCGAGGACGAGGAGGCGGCCGGCCGGTTCCTCACCTGGGCACGGGACTTCGGGGTCGCGCACCACGAGGCGCTCGTCGGCCCGGACCGGTCGGCCGCCTGGGAACGGACCAAGGCCGAGCAGGACAACCTCGTGTCAGCTCTGCGGCAGGCTCTGGACCGCACCAACGGCCCCTCCACCGCCGCGCTCACCGCCGTGCTGGCCGCCCTGTGGTTCACCGATTCCAACCTCCCCCGACTCACCGCCCTCGCGGCGGACACCGGCCCGCCGCTCTCGCACTACCGGCCGGGGCCCGACTACGTCGAAGTCGCGCGCGCCGCGGCTGTGTTGTGCGCGGCGATCCTGCTGATGGGCCAGGGTCCGCGCGCCGTGCGCCAGCTCGTCACCCTCCGGAGACTGCCGCCGGCCCCGCCGGACACCCTGCTGCGGGCCGCCGCGACCGTACTGAGCGCGGTCCCCGGGATAGTGCCTCCCGGCTACGACGTGCTGCGCGAGCTCTGCGGGAGCGGGCAGCCGCTCGTCGCCGGCGTGGCCGAGTGCGTCGCCACCTACGTCTGGGAGTACGAGCACGAGATCGACCGGGCGCTCGCCTCTGCGCGCCGGATGATCGCCGCGCTGGCGCCGGTCGACAACCCGGCCATGCGGGTCATGAGCCTGTCCCGGGTGAGCGAGCTGTGTCTGAGGACGGGCCGGGGCGACGTCGCCTACGGCTATCTGAGGACCGCGCTGGAGGTACTGCCCCGGCTCGGCGACGAGCACGACTACATCGGCATCCGCAGCGGCCTGGCGCTGGCCTGCCTGCAGCGCGGCGACCCCGACGAGGCCGAGCACTGGCTGCGGGAGGCGGAGGGCGACGGCACGCCGCAGCAGGACGCCTTCTACAGCCCAGAGCTCGGCGTGCGCGCCGAGATCGCGCTCGCCCGAGGGCTGACGGAGGCCGGGCTCGGGCTGTGGCGCGACGCCGTGGACCTGCTGCCAGGGGCCGGCTCGACGCACGGCGGCGACCCGTGGGCCGACCCGTGGGCGCTGGAGATCCAGGCGGTGGCGGTGACGGCTCACGCACAGGCCGGCTGCCTTCGGCTCGTCGAGGACGTGGCGGACCGGCTGCGACGGTTCCTGCGGGCGCCGGGCGCCGGCCCGTGCGGACCGACCATGGAGCTTCCCGTGGCCGGAACGGTGCTGCACTCGCTCGGTTCGGCGGGGCTCGCGTCCGGCGACGCCTCGGCCGTACGCATGATCGCGCTGGCCGAACGGCTCGGTGCGCTGCGGGAGTTCCAGCCGACGATGTCGCGGGACCGCGCCCGGCTGTCGGCGGAGGACGCCGACGGGGCGGCGTACGCCGACGCCGTGGCGCGGTACGCCGTCCTGGGGCGGGACGGGCTCCGGGAGGCGGTCCGGGCGCTCGCGGCCGCACCCGCGAGCGCCCCCGGCGCCGCCGAAGACCGAGTCCGGGGAGCCTACTTCGGATCGCGGCCGAACAACGACGTCGACCACCAGTAGCCGAGCACGGCCAGGGCCGCGCACCAGATGACGGCGAGCCATCCGTTGTGACCGATCTCGCTGCCCAGCAGCAGTCCGCGCAGGGTCTCGATGGCAGGGGTGAACGGCTGGTACTCGGCGATCGGCCGGAACCAGCCCGGCATCGCGTCGACCGGGACGAACGCGCTCGAAACGAGGGGAAGGATGACCATCGGCAGCGCGTTGTTGCTCGCCGCCTCTGCGTTCGGGCTGGCCATTCCCATCCCGACCGCGATCCAGGTGAACGCCGTGGCGACCAGCACGAGCAGTCCGAACGCCGCCAGCCACTCGATGGCCGTGGCGTCCGTGGAGCGGAAGCCGATCGCCACGGCGACGGCGCCGACCAGGACCACGCTGATGACCGACTGCAGCACGCTGCCGACGACGTGCCCGATGAGCACCGACCCTCGGTGGATCGCCATCGTGCGGAAGCGGGCGATGATCCCCTCCGTCATGTCCATGGATACGGACACGGCGGTACCCGCCGGCGTGGAGCCGATGGTCATCAGCAGGATGCCCGGGACGAGATAGGCGATGTAGGCGGAGCGGTCGGCGTCGCCGCCGCCGATGCCCGCGCTCATCACGTCGCCGAAGACGTAGACGAAGAGCAGCAGCAGGACGATCGGCATGAGCAGCAGGTTCAGGGTGAGGGACGGGTAGCGCCGGGCGTGCAGCAGGTTGCGTCGCAGCATGGTGCCCGAGTCGCGTGCGGCGAGGGAGAGCGCGCTCATCGGACGGCCCCCTTGGGCTGCTGGTCCGGTACGGCGGGGCCGCCGGGCTGCTGGTCCGGTGCGGTGGTGCCGCCGGTCAGGGCGAAGAACACGTCGTCGAGGTCGGGGGTGTGCACGGTCAGCTCGTCGGCCTCGACGCCGGTGGAGTCCAGCCGGTCCAGCACGGACCGCAGTTCGCGCTGGCTGCCGTCGCTGGGGAGCCGCAGCGACAGCGCCCCGTCGTCCCGGGTGCCCTCGCGAAGGGCGACGGCGGCGGTCCGGTACGCGGACGGGTCGGTGAACCGCAGCCGCACGTGCCCGCCGGGGACGAGGCGCTTCAGTTCCTCGGCGCTGCCCTCGGCGGCGATCCTTCCGTCGCTCAGTACCGCGATGCGGTCCGCGAGTTCGTCGGCCTCGTCCAGGTACTGGGTGGTGAGGAAGACGGTGACGCCCTCGGAGACCAGTCGCCGGACGATGCCCCACATGTTGTGGCGGCTGCGCGGGTCGAGGCCGGTGGTCGGCTCGTCGAGGAAGATGATCCGGGGGTTCCCGACCAGCGTCATGGCGATGTCGAGACGGCGCTTCATGCCGCCGGAGTAGGTGGCGGCGGGCTTTTGCGCCGCCTCCGTCAGGTCGAGGCGCTCCAGCAGTCCGGCGGCGGTGGCGCGGCCCTCGCGGCGGGAGAGGTGGTGCAGATCGGCCATGAGGAGCATGTTCTCCTCGCCGGTGATCAGGCCGTCGACGGCGGAGAACTGCCCGGTGACGCCGATCGCCGCCCGCACGGCCTGCGGGTCTGCGGCCAGGTCGTGGCCGCCGACCCTGATCACACCGGAGCCGGGGCCGGGCCGGACGAGCGTGGAGAGGATCTTTACGGCGGTGGTCTTGCCCGCGCCGTTCGGGCCGAGCAGCGAGAAGACCGTGCCGGCCGGCACCGCCAGATCGATGGCGTCGAGGACCGTCCTGTCCCCGTAGGCCTTGCGCAGCCCCCTGGCCTCGATGGCGAGGGAGCGAGTGGTCGTTGTGGTCATGCCGCAGAGACTGGGGCACGGCGCCTTCAGCGCGGTTTCACCATGGTTTCAACCCCCTGCGACCGGGCCGCTGCGGGCCGGGCCGTCAGAACGTCGACAGGTGGGACAGGAACAGGACGGCTGTGGACAGCGCGAGCATCCCCAGGCAGTTCAGCCAGAACTCCTGCTTGAGGAACCGTGCCCGGTAGTGGGCGTAGGCGGCGCACAGGAAGTAGGCGATCACCGCGACGTTGGTCGTCACGGCGACACCCTCGTACCGCAGTCCGGCGACGAGCCCGACCGCCGCCAGGAGCTTGACGACCACCAGCACCCACCACCAGTCGCGGGGGAAGCGCACTCCTTCCAGGCACTGCTGGATGAACACCGGGGGACGCACGGACATGGCCGCGTCGGAGAGGAGCACCAGGGCGAGCAGAGCGGTCGGCCACCAGGGGTCGGGAGTGCTGATCATTGTCGGGTTCCTTCGCGGTCGACGACGAAATGGATGACTTCCTGGAACTGGTTGATCGCGCCCCGCTGGTCGAGAGCGCCGTTGCCGACGGTCATGAGGATGCCCAGGTAGGCGAAGTAGAGGGTGCGCGCGCCGGCGCCCGCCCCGGTCGCGGTCAGCGGTGTACGGGCCAGGAGGGATTCGAGCTCGGTGAGCAGGGCCGAGGCGAGGGCCTGGAAGACCTCGGATTCGTGAGCGCCCCGGACGATGACCGAGGCGTACTCCCGGGACAGTTCGAGGTCGAGTGCGAAGTAGCTGATGAAGGGTTCGACGAGATCCAGGACCGCTCCGGCCGCCACGGCGGGGGACAGCGGTGCCACCCCGCCCCGCTCGTGCTCGGCCTCCCGGCCGTGGTGCACGGCGGCGATCCAGGTGTCGAAGATGGCGACGAGCAGCGCGTCCTTGTCCCCGACCGACATGACGGTGCCGGTGCTCACTCCGGCGTCGGTGGCGATCTGGCGGATGGTGCTGGAGCCGAACCCCTGCTCGCGGAAGAGCCGTTCGGCCGATGACAACACCTTGAGCCGGGTCGCCTCCCGTTGCGCCGCGCGTGACTGAACGCGTTCACTGAACATGTTCGGGATGATAGGGATGGAGCGTCGCGTGCGCAAGGACCGCCGCAGGCCGATCCCGGTGGCGGCAGCCCTGTCCCATAAGGCCGTTGGGGTGTCCTGGAGTCACTCCAACGCAGGGCGGCAACGACGAGGCGGCCGCAGGCGCGGCCGGGGGTATCACCCCCGGCCCACCTCCTACGCGTCCCAGGCGCCGCCCCGCGCGGCCTCCGCGGCGAAGGCGTCGAACGACGTCGCGTCGCGCTCCAGGGCGTGCTTGACGCCCTCCGTGACCGTGGCGTTGTGCCCGTCCAGCAGCGTCGCGAACAGCTCCGCGAGGAAGCCCGCTTCTGCCTCCGGCACACCGAACTCCGTCAGCATCGCCGCGTACTGAGGGCCCGTCACCGCTAGGTAGCGCACCGCGCGGCCGGTCGCCCGGGTGATCTCCGCGGCCGCCTCCGCGAAGGTCAGCAGCCGGGGACCGGTCAGTTCGTGCACCTGCCCCGCACCGTCCTCCCCGCACAGCGCCGCGACCGCCACGTCGGCGAGGTCCCCGGCGTCCACGAACGGCTCGGCGGTGGAGCCGGCCGGGAACACCAGCTCGCCGCCCAGCACCCCGTCGAGCAGCGCGCCCTCGCTGAAATTCTGCGCGAAGAACGCCGAGCGCACCACGGTGAGTTCGGCATCCCCGGCCGCCGCCCGCAACGCCTCCTCCGCGACCACCGCCTGCGGCTCGCCCCGCCCCGACAGCAGGACGAGCCGCCGCACCCCGCAGCCCCGCGCGATCCGCCCGAAGGCCGTCATCGCCTCCGGGGCGCCGGGGGCCGCCAGATCGGGGTAGTACGCGATGTACGCCGCGTCCGCACCCCGCAGCGCCGCCTCCCAGCCCGACTCGTCCGCCCAGTCGAACACCACCTCGCCCCCGCGCGATCCGGACCGCACCGGCACCCCGCGCGCCGTGAGCCGCTCCACCACCCGGCGGCCCGTCTTGCCCGTCCCGCTCGTCACCAGCACCGGGCCGGCCGTACGCGATTCCTGCCGCTGCTTCGCCATGTCGTCTGTCATGACTCAAGGTTCGCCGCGCGGCTCCGCCCCCTCCATCCCTCAGCCGCTCAGCTCCCTTCGTGAACGTCTACGCTGCTGCCCATGGACGCACTTGCCGGGCTTCTGGACGGGCCGCGGGCCAGAGGGGCCTTCCTGCTGCGGATGGTGATGGAACCGCCGTGGTCCGTACGGATCGAGGACCGGGCTCCGCTCTGCCTGATGTCGATGACCGAGGGCGAGGCCTGGATCGTGCCCGCCGACGGCACCGAACCCGTGCTGCTGCGCCCCGGCGACCTGGCCATCGCGCGCGGTCCCGAGCCGTACACCGTCGCGGACCGGCCCGGCACCCGGCCGCAGACCCGGATCGGTCCGGGCGGCATCTGCACCACCCTGCGCGGCGAACCGCTGGCCCAGTCCATGCACTTGGGTGTACGCACCTGGGGCAACGCCCCGGACGGCGAGGCGTCCATGCTCGTCGGCACCTACCTGCTGGACGGTGAGATCAGCAGACGCCTCCTGGACGCCCTGCCGGCTCTGATCCTCCTTCCCGGCGACGGCCGCGGCAGCCCGCTGCTGACGCTGCTCGACAGCGAGATCGCCAGGGACGAGCCGGGGCAGAGCGTGGTGCTGGACCGGCTGCTCGACCTGCTGCTGATCGACGCCCTGCGCACCTGGTTCTCCCGGCCCGGAGCAGCGGCCCCCGCCTGGTACAGGGCCATGGGCGACCCCGTCGTCGGTCAGGCGTTGCGGCTGCTCCAGAACGAGCCGGCCCACCCCTGGACGGTCGCCGCGCTGGCGGACCGGTCCGGAGTCTCCCGGGCCGGGCTCGCCCGCCGCTTCACCGAGCTGGTGGGGGAGCCGCCGATGGCGTACCTGACGGGCTGGCGCCTCGCCGTCGCGGCGGATCTGCTGCGGGAGACGGACGCGACGGTCGAGGCGGTGGCCCGGAAGGTCGGCTACAGCCAGGCGTTCGCCTTCAGCACCGCGTTCAAGCGGGTGCGCGGGGTCGGCCCGCAGGACTACCGGAACGGACGGGGCTTGCCGGAACGGCAAGAGGATTTGCCCATGGCCTGATGTGTGGTGAGGCTGTCCCCATGAGCAACGACACCGGTCACGGTCACCACCAGGACAGCAGCCACGGCCACCGGCACGAGAGCGGCCATGCCCACCATGACGGCTCCGATCTCGACTGGGACGCCATCGGTCCGCTGCTGGAGAAGAACGCCGAACTCAGCACCGGCCAGTACACGGAGGCCGCCCGCTGGATCGCCGGTCTGCCCGGCGCTCCGGAGGTCCGCCGGGTCCTGGACATCGGCAGCGGGCCGGGCGTCGTCGCCTGCCTGCTCGCCGAGGTGTTCCCGGAGGCCGAGGTCGTCGCCGTGGACGGCACCCCGGCCCTGCTGGAGCGCACCCGCGACCGCGCGAAGCGGCTCGGGCTCGGTGACCGCGTCACCACCCTGCACGCGGAGCTGCCCGACGAACTGGACCGCGCCGGAGAGGCGGACCTCATCTGGGCGGGCAACGCGCTGCACCACATGGGCGACCAGCGCGCCGCACTCGCCGGATTCGCCGGACTGCTGCGCCCCGGCGGCACCGTCGCACTCGTCGAGGGCGGGCTGCAGCCCCGCCATCTCCCGCGCGACATCGGCTTCGGCCGGCCCGGTCTGGAGGAGCGGCTCGACGTGATCCAGGCCGAGAGCTTCGAGCAGATGCGGGCGGACCTGCCCGGCACCAAGCGGGAGACCGAGAACTGGGCCGCCCTCTTCACCGCCGTGGGCCTCGACCCGCAGGGCACCCGGAGCTTCCTGCTCGACCTGCCCGCGCCCCTCAGCGAGGCGGCTCGGAACCACGTCATCGACAACTTCACCCGCCGCCGCGAGAGCCTGGGCGAGCGGCTCGACGCCGAGGACAACGCGGTGCTCGACCGGCTGACCGACCCCGAGGACCCGGCCGGACTGCACCGGCGCACCGACACCTTCCTGCTGCTGGCCCGGACGTTCCACCTCGGCCGCAAGGCCTGAGCGCGACAGCGGAAATCCGCCGTCCGGCCACTGGCCGGACGGCGGATTTCCGGGTTCGGTCAGCGGTGAAACGTCACCGCTGACCTTCCGGCTCAGGCGCCGAGGTTGAACTCACCCGGGTGCGAGCCGAGCCGCTTCCCCTCGTCCAGCGCCGCGAACGCGGCCAGGTCGTCCTCGTCCAGCTCGAAGCCGAACACGTCGATGTTCTCCGCGATCCGCGAGGGGGTCACGGACTTCGGGATCACCACATGGCCGGTCTGGAGGTGCCAGCGGAGCACGGCCTGAGCGGGCGTGCGGCCGTGCTTCTGCGCGACCGCGACCACCGTCGGGACCTCCAGGAGGCCCTTGCCGGAACCCAGCGGCGACCAGGCCTCGGTCAGGATGCCGTGCTTGGTGTGCAGCGCGCGGGACTCGGCCTGCTGAAGCTGCGGGTGCAGCTCGATCTGGTTGAGCGCGGGTACGACGGAGGTCTCGCCGAGCAGCCGCTCCAGGTGCTCGGGGAGGAAGTTCGACACGCCGATGGCCTTCGCGCGGCCGTCCGCGTAGATCTCCTCGAACGCCCGGTACGTGTCCAGGTACGCGTCCTTGGCGGGAACCGGCCAGTGGATCAGGTACAGGTCGACGTAGTCGAGACCGAGCTTGTCCAGCGAGGCGTCGAACGCGCGCAGCGTCGAGTCGTAGCCCTGCTCGCTGTTCCACAGCTTGGTGGTCACGAAGAGCTCGTCGCGGGCGACACCGGAGGCGGCGATGGCCTTGCCGGTGCCCCCCTCGTTCCGGTAGATCGCGGCGGTGTCGATGCTGCGGTACCCGGACTCGATGGCTGTGGTGACCGCCTTCGCGGCCTCGTCGTCCGGCACCTGCCAGACTCCGAAACCGAGCTGGGGCATCTCGACGCCGTTGTTGAGGGTGAGGGAGGGGACCTGGCTCACGAGCGGTCGATCCTTACGTTGGGAGGTGGGACTCGAAGCTTCAACGATCAAGACGGCCCGCACATTCCCGTCTGCGGACCCGTTCTTTCCGGTTCAGCGGTACGGCCTCTCCCCGCCCCGTGGTACGGCCCCTTCCCACCCAGCGGTACGAACCCTTCCCGGCTCAGCGGTACAGCGCGTCCACCTCGGCCGCGTAGGCCGTCTCGATCGCCTTGCGCTTGAGCTTCAGCGACGGGGTCAGCAGCCCGTGCTCCTCGGTGAACTGATGGGCCAGAATCCGGAATGTCCGGATCGACTCGGCCTGCGACACCGCCGTGTTCGCGGCCACCACGGACCGCCGGACTTCCATCTCCAGATCCGGGTCCCGCACCAGTTCGCCCGGTGACAGCCGCTGCCTGCCCTGCATGGCGAGCCAGTGCTCCACCGCCTCCTGGTCCACGGTGACCAGGGCCGCGATGTACGGCCGGTCGTTGCCGACCACGATGCACTGCGCCACCAGCGGATGCGCCCGCACCCGCTCCTCCAGACCGGCCGGCGAGACGCTCTTGCCGCCGGACGTCACCAGGATCTCCTTCTTGCGCCCGGTGATCGTCAGATAGCCGTCCTCGTCCAGCCCACCCAGATCCCCGGTGGCCAGCCAGCCGTCGTTCAGCACCGCGTCGGTGGACTTCGGGTCGCCCAGGTACCCGGAGAACACATTGCGGCCGTACACCCAGATCTCGCCGTCGGCCGCGATGTGCACCGTGGTGCCGGGGATCGGCTGTCCGACCGTGCCGTACCGGGTGCGCTCCGGCGGATTGGCGGTGGCCGCCGCGGTCGTCTCGGTCAGCCCGTAGCCCTCGTACACCGTGACACCGGCGCCCGCGAAGAACAGCCCGAGCTGCCGCTCCATCCCCGAACCGCCGGACATGGCGTGCCGGATCCGGCCGCCCATCGCCTCGCGCACCTTCTTGTACACGACCTTGTCGAAGAACTGGTGCTGCATCCGCAGCCCGGCGGACGGTCCGGGACCCGTCCCGAACGCCCGCGCCTCCATCGCCTCCGCGTACTTCACCGCGATGTCCACGGCCTTGTCGAAGGGGCCGAGCCTGCCCTCCGTCTCGGCCTTGCGGCGGGCCCCGTTGAAGACCTTCTCGAAGATGTACGGCACCGCCAGGATGAACGTGGGGCGGAACGTCACCAGGTCCGGCATCAGCGCCTTCGCCGACAGCTCCGGCTGGTGGCCCAGCTTCACCCGGCCCCGGATCGCCGTGACCTCCACCATCCGCCCGAAGACGTGCGCCAGCGGCAGGAAGAGCAGGGTCGCGGCCTCGTCGCCCGGCCGGGAGTGGAAGACCGACTCCCAGCGCGACGCCATCGTCTCCGTCTCGAACATGAAGTTGGCGTGCGTGATCACACAGCCCTTGGGCCGGCCCGTCGTGCCCGACGTGTAGATGACGGTCGCGACCGAGTCGGGCGTGACGGCGCGCCGGTGCCGGTGCACCACCTCGTCCTCGACATGGGCGCCCGCGGCGACCAGCTCGGACACCGCGTCGGTGTCCAGCTGCCACAGCCGCTTCAACTGGGGCAGCTGGTCGATGACCGAGGCGACCGTCATCGCGTGGTCCTCGTGCTCGACCATCACCGCCGAGACCTCGGCGTCGTGGAGCATCCACAGGACCTGCTCGGCCGAGGACGTCGGATAGACCGGAACGGACTGCGCGCCGACCGCCCACAGAGCGAAGTCGAACAGCGTCCACTCGTAGCGGGTGCGCGACATGAGGGCGACCCGGTCCCCGAACCGCACGCCGTGGGCGATCAGCCCCTTGGCCAGGGCGAGCACCTCGTCGCGGAACGTGCCGGAGGTGACATCGAGCCACTTCCCGGACGCGTCCTTGCGGCCGAGGGCGATCCGGTGCGGATCCTCCTCGGCGTAGTCGAAAACCACATCAGCGAGCCCGCCCACGTGGGGCGAGGCCGCCATGGGTGGGACAGTGAACTCGCGCAATGACCTGCTCCTTGTGGCGCTCCGCACAGCGCCGTGACGCTACCCCACCGGACGCCGCCGCGGGAGAGCCCGCCACGGCCGGTGAAACATGGCGTCTGCACTGGTCAGGGGCTGAAATCCGGCCAGATGGGCAAGGCTCGGGCGCGCTTCCGACCAAGGAGTAAGTGGCTCGCGCGGGAATCTCCACCGAATCTGTACGCCGCGATCACTGCCGTTCCGTGCGGATACGGGGGTTTGGTCCGCCGTTGCCGGGCCTGACCGGGTTGGGCCGCCCCGGCCTCGGACCGAGGCGTCCCGTTGATTGTCCCCCTCAGGACCGCCCCGCAACCCCCGGCGGACGGATCAGCCGGTCGCCGCCCGCCAGGATCGCCGCCGCGAGCGCGTCCGCCGCCTGCTGCGCACCGTCCCGGCGGCGGCCGTGCAGCAGGACGAAATCCACCTCGCCCAGATCCGGCAGCCCCGCCCTGGCCGGCAGCGGGACCAGTCCGGGCGGGATCAGACCCCGGCTGTGCGCCATCACGCCGAGCCCCGCGTGGGCAGCGGCGATCAGCCCGTTGAGGCTGCCGCTGGTGCACGCCACCCGCCAGGAACGGCCCTGGCCCTCCAGCACCTCAAGGGCGCGGGCCCGGGTGATGGCCGGCGGCGGAAAGAGGACCAGCGGCACCGGCCGGTCCGGGTCGATCCGTAGCTCCGGTGCGCCGATCCACGTCAGCGCGTCCTGCCGGATCAGCTCCCCGTGCGTGTCACCGGACCGCCGCTTGGCCAGCACCAGATCGAGCCGGCCCGCCGCCAGCTGCTGGTGCAGCGTCCCCGACAGCTCCACGGTGAGCTCCAGCTCGACCTCGGGATGGTCGCGGCGGAACGCCTGGAGGATCTCCGGCAGCCGGGTCAGCACGAAGTCCTCCGAGGCCCCGAACCGCAGCCGGCCGCGCAGCCGGGTTCCGGTGAAGAACGCGGACGCCCGCTCGTGGGCGTCCAGGATCGTCCGGGCGAAACCAAGCATCGCCTCACCGTCCACGGTGAGGTCGACCCGGTGCGTGTCACGGGTGAACAGCTGTCGTCCGGCCGCCTCCTCCAGCCGCCGCACGTGCTGGCTCACCGTGGACTGCCGCACCCCGAGCCTGCGGGCGGCCCGGGTGAAGCTCAGCGTCTGGGCGACCGCGAGAAAGGTTCGCAACTGCGCGGGCTCGTACATGCGCGCCACGTTATCGCGAAACGTGATCACAGTCAGAGCGGTATACGGGATTCCCGATTTCGGTGCTCAGCGGCACGATGGCTACGGGACAGCCCCTGGGGCAAGACCCCTGAACGAGAGAACACGTGGAGCACATGAGCCGCCGCAAGCCGCAGCTGCCGTCCTGGCTGCCGATCGACCCGTACATCCTGGCGCTGATCGGCACCGTCGTACTCGCGGCGCTGCTGCCGGCCTCGGGCGCGGCCGCCGATGTCGCGGGCGGGGCCTCCACCGGGGCGGTCGCCTTCCTCTTCTTCCTCTACGGGGCGCGGCTCTCCACCGCCGAGGCGCTCGACGGCGTCCGGCACTGGCGGCTCCACCTCACGGTCCTGGCCTGCACGTTCGTCGCGTTCCCGCTGCTGGGGCTGGCGAGCAGGGGGCTGGTCCCGTATGTGCTGACGCCCCAGCTCCAGAGCGGCTTCCTCTTCCTCTGCCTGGTCCCCTCGACCATTCAGTCGTCGATCGCCTTCACCTCGATCGCCCGGGGCAACGTGCCCGCCGCGATCTGCGCGGGCTCCTTCTCCTCGATCGCCGGAATCTTCCTCACCCCGCTGCTCGCGGCCGCGCTGCTCGGCAGCAGCGGGGGCGGATTCTCCGGGGACGCGCTGCTCAAGATCGGCGTTCAGTTGCTGCTGCCGTTCGTCGCGGGACAGCTGCTGCGCCGCTGGATCGGCGGCTTCATCGCCCGGCACAAGAAGATCCTCGGCCTGGTCGACCGGGGCTCGATCCTGCTCGTCGTCTACACCGCGTTCAGCGAGGGCATGGTCGCCGGCATCTGGCACCAGGTCACCCCGGCCAGGCTCGGAGCACTGCTCGCCGCGGAGGCGGTGCTGCTCGCGCTGATGCTCACGCTCAGCTGGTACGGGGCCAAGCGGCTCGGCTTCGGCCGGGAGGACCGCATCGCCATCCAGTTCGCCGGCTCGAAGAAGAGCCTGGCCTCCGGTCTGCCCATGGCCAGCGTCCTGTTCGGCGCGCAGGCGAGCCTGGCCGTGCTGCCGCTGATGCTCTTCCACCAGATGCAGCTGATGGTGTGCGCGGTGCTCGCGAAGCGGCGCGCCCGGGACGTGGAGGACGCGGTTGCGGACGGCGAGGCGCTGGCGACGGCGCCCGTCACCGTGAGCTGACGACGCGGGGGTGCCCCACGGCCGGGGCGCCTCGCGGCGGGGGAGGCCTCAGCCCCTCCCGGCCCCCGTCTCAGCCCCGCCCGGCCTCCGCCTCCAGGGCGATGCGGTGCTCACCCGCGTACACGTTCATGGAAGGCCCCCGCAGGAAGCCGACCAGGGTCAGTCCGGTCTCCGCCGCCAGGTCGACTGCGAGGGAGGACGGCGCGGAGACGGCCGCCAGCATCGGGATGCCGGCCATCACCGCCTTCTGCGCCAGCTCGAACGAGGCCCGGCCCGAGACCAGCAGGATCGTCCGGGACAGCGGCAGCCGTTGGTCCGTGAGGGCCCGCCCGACCAGCTTGTCGACCGCGTTGTGCCGGCCCACGTCCTCCCGGAGGTCCATCAGCTCGCCCGTCTCGGAGAACAGCGCCGCCGCGTGCAGGCCCCCGGTCCGGTCGAACACCTGCTGCGAGGCGCGCAGCCGGTCGGGGAGCGCGGACAGCAGCGAGGGCTCCACCCGGAGCGGGGGAGCGTCGGCGACCGGGTGCCGGGTCGTGGTGCGGACCGCGTCCAGACTGGCCTTCCCGCACAGCCCGCAGGACGACGTCGTGTAGACGTTGCGCTCCAGCGTGATGTCCGGGACCACGACACCGGGCGCGAGCCGCACGTCCACCACGTTGTACGTGTTGACCCCGTCGGCGGTCGCCCCGGCGCAGTACACGATCGACTGCACCTCGTGGCCCTCACCGATCACGCCCTCGCTCACCAGGAAGCCCGCCGCCAGCGCGAAGTCGTCGCCAGGGGTGCGCATCGTGATGGCGAGCGGCTTGCCGTTCAGCCGGATCTCCAGTGGCTCCTCCGCGACGAGCGTGTCGGGGCGGGCGGACACGACCCCGTCCCGGATGCGGATGGTGCGGCGGCGCTCGGTGACCCGTCCCATGACCGTCAGACCCGATTTCTGTACGTGGTGGAAGCCGAAGCGGCACTTGGCGCAAAGGTCGTCCAGGGGCCGGAAATATTGTCTACAGTATGCGGTCCGCCTGGGCGGGGCTGTTGTCAAGCCTCCAATCGTTGAGCGGTAATCCTGTGGGATTACGTGCCTCTGTACCGGTCAGTAGCGACCAAGACTGGATGGTTCCTGCCATATGTAGCGAGGGGAACCTGAATATGACCGGCTCACGTGTCGTGGCGCTCGGCCACTATCAGCCCGCCAAGGTGCTCACCAACCATGACCTCGCGGCCATGGTCGACACCAGTGACGAGTGGATCACCAGCCGCGTCGGCATCAAGACCCGTCACCTCGGCGGCCCCGAAGAGCCGGTGGACGAGCTGGCCGCGCACGCCGCGGCCAAGGCGCTCGCCGCTGCCGGGCTCCAGCCCTCGGCCATCGATCTGGTTCTCGTCGCCACCTCCACCGCGATCGACCGGTCACCGAGCATGTCGGCCAGGGTCGCCGCCCGCCTCGGTATGACGTCGCCCGCGGTGATGGACATCAACGTGGTCTGTTCCGGTTTCACCCACGCTCTCGCCACCGCCGACCACGCCGTACGCGCCGGGGCGGCCACCCGCGCGCTGGTGATCGGCGCCGACAAGATGGGCGACATCGTCGACTGGACCGACCGCTCCAGCTGCGTGCTGATGGGGGACGGCGCCGGGGCCGCGGTCGTGGTCGCGGACTCCGGCCCGGCCGCGCGGCCGGGGATCGGGCCGGTGCTGTGGGGTTCCGTTCCCGGTATGGGGGACGCGGTACGGATCGAGGGGACGCCGCCGCGCTTCGCCCAGGAGGGCCAGTCGGTCTACCGCTGGGCGACCACCCAGCTGCCGCCCATCGCGCGCAAGGTGTGCGAGAGGGCCGGGCTCACCCCGGAGGACCTCGCCGCGGTGGTGCTGCACCAGGCCAACCTGCGGATCATCGAACCCGTCGCCAGGAAGATCGGCGCGGTCAACGCCGTCATCGCCAGGGACGTGGTGGATTCCGGCAACACGTCCGCCGCCTCGATCCCGATGGCCCTGTCCAAGCTGGTGGAACGGGGCGAGATCGCCACCGGGGCCCCGGCGCTGCTCTTCGGCTTCGGCGGGAACCTCAGTTACGCGGGCCAGGTGATCCGCTGTCCCTGAGGGGTAGCGGTGCTCGGCAGGCCGTGGAGGGCGGGCGATCGCTCGTTGCCCGTTGCTCCCGTCAGACGTACCACCAGCGTGAAGAGGCTGGCCCCGCGCTCTTCACGGCGTCGAACGACGGGCCGGGAACCGGTGTTCACCACGGCAGCCCTCACGCCTCCGGGCGGCGGCCGGGCCATGCGAGGTCGTCCACGGAGAGAAACCGCTCGCCCGCCACGGTCGCGGGGGTCACCCCGGTGAACGTCCTGACATCGCGATGCAGATGGGACTGGTCGGCGTAGCCGGCATCGGCCGCGACGCGGGACGGGCTCACACCCGCTACCAGGCGGTGAGCCGCATGGTCGAAGCGGACCAGTTTCACCGCGGGCTTGGGCGGGAGGCCGAGCTGCGACCGGAACCGCGACCACAGGCGCTTCCGGCTCCATCCGACCTCGGCCGCGAGCGCGTCGACCCGGGCCAGGCCACGGCTGCCGGTGATCCGGTGCCAGGCCCAGGCCACCTCCGGATCCACCGACGGCCCTTCCTCGTACCGATGGGCGAGCAGCGCGTCCGTCATCTCGAAACGGTCCTGCCACGACGGGACTTCGCCCAGTTGCTCGCGGATCCGGGACGCCTCCCGGCCCCACAGATCGCCCAGGGACACGACCGCGCCGTCGAGCTCGGCGGGGGAAGTGCCCAGAACCGCACGTGCGATCACCGGGGACAGGCGCACCTGTACGCACTCGACGTTCTCTCCCCAGGCCCGGACCGCGCCGCCGGCCCCCAGCCCCGGCCCGGCCACGAGGCTTCCCCGCTGCCGCTGTCCGGCGGCACAGCCCACTACGGGGGAGCCGGCGCCGAACTCCAGGAGCAGCGTCACGGCCGGATGCGGGATCATCCGGAGCGGGCCCAGGTCACGGGCGCGGAACCCGGCCATGGTGAGGCCGGCCACCCTGCTGGGACGCTGCGGGCTCGCGACGTCCCACACAGCCGTACCGTGCGTGAAGGTCCGCATCTTCGTATGCTACGTGAGCGGGCCGAGAGGGAACATTCGTCCAAGCCGCAGGCGGGTACCTGCGGCAACAGTGGGAGCATGACTGCTTCTGACGGCGGACCGTACGTGAACGGCCGCACCGGGACCACCGAGAGTTCGACCCTGTCGCTGGACGACGGCGACATTCATGTGTGCCAGGACGGCCCTCGCGACGCCCCCGCACTCCTGCTCATCCACGGCTCTGCGTCCTCGACCCGCTCCTGGGACCAGCTGGTTCCGCTGCTGGCCGGATCTCACCGCGTCATCCGGATCGACCTGCTCGGGCACGGCCGGTCGGCCAAACCCGCCGACCGCAGCTACGCGCTTTCGGACCAGGCGCGCCGGGCAGGCACGGTGCTGGACCGGCTCGGCGTCGAACACGCCGTGGTCGTCGGTCATTCCAGTGGCGGCGTGGTCGCCACCGCCCTCGCCGAAGAGCGGCCCGATCTGGTGACCGCGCTCGCGCTCGTCAACACCGGACCCGGCCTGAACGCCTTCATCGCACCGCAGTCCGATCCGGTCGGACTCTCGCAGTGGCCGCCGACCGACGAGCAGATCCGCGCCTTCGCGAGCACCGGTTTCAGCCGCGCGGGCTACCGGGTCCCACCGGAACTCCTGGACGAGGTGCGCTGTATGACCCTTCATACGCTCACGGCGACGATGGAGGCCACCCGCCGCTTCCTGGAACAGCAGGCGCTGCCGGAGCGACTGACGGCTGTCGGCAAACCGCTGCTGGTGATCTTCGGTGAGGACGACCGCAGATGGCGGTCATCGTCCGCCGCCGACTACCGCGCCGTTCCGGGGGCGGCGGTCGAGCTGCTGCCCGGTCTCGGACACTCACCCATCCTTGAGGATCCGCCGCGTACCGCCACCCCCCTGCTCGCCTTCACCACGCTTCACGCCGTCAGGGCGGACTGAAGTGAACGGGAGCGGCTCCCTGCGGATTCTCGTCTCCGGCGCAGGCATCGCCGGTCCGGTTCTGGCCCACTGGCTCACCAGGCACGGCTTCTCGGTCACCGTAGTCGAGCGCGCGCCGACACCGCGCAGGACCGGAGGCCACGCGGTCGACCTGTTCCGGCCCGCGGTGGACATCTCGGAGAAGATGGGCGTGCTCCCGCGTGTGGAGGAGCGGACCACCGGCACCCACCGGATGACGGTCCACCGGGAGGGCGCACGGCGTCCCGTCCGGGTGGACCTCTCGAAGATCTACGGTGCCACCTCCGACCGGCACGTCGAGATCATGCGCGACGAACTGAGCGAGATCTACTACGACACCACGCGTGATGACGTCGAGTACGTCTTCGGCGACTCGATCACCGAGATCTCGCCCGACGGCGAGGTGCGGTTCGAGAACGCCGCGCCGCGCCGTTTCGACCTCGTCGTCGGCGCGGACGGGCTGCACTCCCGGGTACGCCGCCTCGCCTTCGGTGACGAGGCCCGTTTCAGCGCTTTCACCGGGGTCTGCTTCGGGGTGCTCGCCCTGCCGAACGCCGCCGGGCTCGACGGCGAGCTCCTCATGCACGTCGGTGTCGGCCGTACTGCCGGCATGTACGGCGCGCGGCATCTCGCCGACGCGCGGGTGCTGTTCCTGTTCCGCAGCGAGGGTGAGCCCGGCCACCACCACGACGTGCCCGGTCAGAAGGGGCTGCTGCGCAGCGCGTTCGCGGGCATGCACCCCGACGTCGACCGCTGGCTGGACGAGATCGACCGCACTCCGGCGTTCTACTTCGACTCGGTTACGCAGCTGCGCATGGCGACCTGGTCGCGGGGGAGGGTGACGCTCGTCGGCGACGCGGGCTACTGTCCCGGTCCGGCCGTCGGCGGCAGTACCAGCCTGGCCGTCGTCGGAGCGTATGTCCTCGCCGGGGAACTGGCGCGGGCGGGCGGTGACCACGAGCGCGCCTTCCCCGCCTATGAGCGCGCGATGGCGGAGCACGTACGGGGCAGTCACGCGGCCGCGCTCGGCGCGGCGAAGACCCTGGTGCCCGCCTCGCGCCTCGGCGTGCAGGGGCTGGCCCAGGGCGCCCGCCTGGTCTCGGCCCTGCCCTCGGGGGCCGGTCGCGCCCTCCTGCGCCTCACCACCAGGAGCGCGCGCCTGTACAACTCCATGACCGTCGACGACTACCGGCCGTCGTCCACCACGGTCTCACGGGGCGGGGCCGGTCTCGCGGGCGACTCCTGAGGCGCGCTCGGGCCGGAGGAACCCGGGGTGGAGCAGGGCGACCGGAGCCCTGCTCCACCCCCCTTTGTCCTCAGTGAGGAGAAAGTTGTGGTGGATTCCTGCGCAACTTCTTCCCACTCCGGGCAAGCGCTGCTACGTTCCCCTCCAAAGCCCGACGGACAGGCCGATGTGGCGGGGAGGGGCGCGTGAGACGTATGACGGCACGACCCGCGAATGCGCATCAGGCGCGACTGCTTCGGCTGTTGCGCGACGGCGGGCCCAACTCACGGGCACAGCTGGGGGATCAGGTCGATCTCTCCCGCTCCAAGCTCGCCGTCGAGGTGGACAGACTGCTGGAGACCGGCCTTGTGGTGGCCGACGGACTCGCCGCATCCCGCGGCGGGCGTCGCTCGCACAACATCCGGCTCGCCCCGGCGCTGCGCTTCCTCGGCGTCGACATCGGCGCCACCTCGGTCGATGTGGCGGTCACCAACGCGGAGCTGGAGGTCCTGGGCCACCTCAACCACCCCATGGACGTACGCGAAGGCCCCGTCGCCATCTTCGAGCAGGTGCTGTCCCTGGCGGCCAAGCTCCGTGCCTCCGGGCTCGCCGAGGGGTTCGACGGCGCGGGCATCGGCGTACCGGGTCCGGTCCGTTTCCCCGAGGGGATTCCGGTCGCACCGCCGATCATGCCCGGCTGGGACGGCTTCCCGGTCCGCGAGGCGCTCAGCCAGGAGCTGGGCTGCCCCGTGATGGTCGACAACGACGTGAACCTGATGGCGATGGGGGAGCAGCACGCGGGCGTCGCGCGCTCCGTGGGCGACTTCCTCTGCGTCAAGATCGGTACCGGTATCGGCTGCGGCATCGTCGTCGGCGGAGAGGTCCACCGCGGTACGACGGGCAGTGCGGGCGACATCGGCCACATCCAGGTCGAACCGGACGGGCGCCCCTGCGCCTGTGGCAACCGGGGCTGCCTGGAAGCACACTTCAGCGGCGCCGCACTGGCCCGCGACGCCGAGGACGCCGCCCGTGCCGGGCAGTCCCCGGAGCTCGCGGCCCGGCTGTCGGCGTCCGGGAAACTCACCGCCGTCGACGTTGCCGCCGCCGCGGCCGCCGGCGACGCCACCTCGCTCGACCTGATCCGCGAAGGCGGAAACCGGGTCGGGCAGGTCATCGCGGGACTCGTCAGCTTCTTCAACCCCGGTCTGGTGGTGATCGGCGGCGGGGTGACCGGACTGGGCCACACGCTGCTGGCCAGCGTCCGGACCCAGGTCTACCGGCAGTCACTGCCGCTGGCCACCGGCAACCTTCCCATCGTGCTGGGCGAGCTGGGACCCGCCGCCGGAGTGATCGGCGCGGCCAGGCTCATCAGCGACCACCTCTTCTCACCGGCCTGACCCAGCACCACCGGCCCCACCCAGCACCACCGGCCTCACCCCGCATCACCGGCCTGACCCAGCACCACCGGGCCGCAGCACGTGCAAGAGCCGCGCACCACCCGCTTGATCGCTCTCCCGCCTGATCACTCTCCCGTCCGATCCGCTTCCCGCCGGACCGATTCTCGGCCGGCCGGCAAGAAAGGCACCGCCCCCGCGCCAGCGGCCGGGGTCCGGGTGAACCCCGGGACCGTACTTCGCCCTGCCCGCTCACCGGCACCCGCCGAGGGGATTTGTCATGGCTCCAGAACCACCCCTGCTCACCATGTCCGGCATCACCAAGACCTTCCCCGGCGTGCGCGCCCTGGACGGCGTCGACCTGGAGGTCCAGGCCGGCGAGGTCCACTGTCTGCTCGGCCAGAACGGGGCGGGCAAATCCACCCTCATCAAGGTGCTCGCCGGGGCCCACCAGCCCGACGACGGCGAGATCACCTGGCACGGCTCACCGGCCGTGCTCAAGACACCCATCGCTGCCATGCGTCTCGGGATCGCGACCATCTACCAGGAACTCGACCTGGTGGAGGGGCTGTCGGTAGCCGAGAACGTGTTCCTCGGCCACGAGCCGACCACCGCGGGCTTCGTCGTCCGCACCCGTGACGGCCGGACCGCGGCCGGCGCACTGCTGAAGCGACTCGGCCACCCGGAGATCGACCCGGCCCGCCCGGTCGGTGAACTCTCCGCGGCCCAGCAGCAGATCGTTTCGATGGCCCGTGCGCTCTCCCACGACGTACGGCTCATCGTGATGGACGAACCGTCCGCGGCGCTCGACCCGGACGAGGTCGCCAACCTCTTCCGGATCGTCGCCTCGCTGACCGCCGACGGGGTCGCCGTCGTCTACATCTCCCACCGGCTGGAGGAGATCCGCAGGATCGGTGACCGGGTGACCGTGATCAAGGACGGCCGGACCGTCGCCGTCGGCCTCCCTGCCGAGTCCACCCCCACGCGCGACATCGTTGCCATGATGACCGGCCGCAATGTCGAGTACGTCTTCCCGCCGAGGCCGGAAGAGGCCCCCGCGAGCACCGGCACGGAGCCGGTGCTCAAGGTCGAAGGCCTCACCAGGAAGGGCGAGTTCGCACCCGTCGACCTGGAACTCAGGCCCGGCGAGATCGTCGGCCTGGCCGGACTCGTCGGCTCCGGGCGCTCCGAGATCCTGGAGACCATCTACGGGGCCCGCCGCGCCACCGCCGGACGGGTCACCGTCGCCGGCAAGCCGCTGCGGCCCGGCAGTGTCCGCGCCGCCGTCGCGGCCGGCATCGGCCTCGCCCCGGAGGAACGCAAGGCGCAGGCCCTGCTGATGCTCGAATCCGTCACCCGTAATGTCTCCGTCTCCACCATGTCCCGCTTCTCCAGGGGCGGTTGGCTCGACCGGGGCGCGGAGTACAAGGCGGCCCGCGCCGCCACCCGGGAGCTCTCGCTGCGCCCCGACAACCCGGACACCCCCGTCCGCACGCTCTCCGGTGGTAACCAGCAGAAGGCGGTCCTGGCCCGCTGGCTGCTGCGCGGCTGCCGGGTGCTGCTGCTGGACGAACCGACCCGCGGAGTGGACGTCGGCGCCCGCGCCGAGCTCTACGCCGTGATCCGCAGGCTGGCCGACGAAGGCCTCGCCGTACTGCTCGTCTCCAGCGAAGTGCCCGAAGTACTGGGCCTCGCCGACCGGGTGCTGGTGCTCCGTGAGGGTCAGGTCGTGCATACGGCGGACGCCACGGAGCTCGATGAGCACCGCGTACTCGACCTCGTGATGGAAGGGAGCCCGACGTCATGACGCAGCCCGTCTCCTCGGCACAGCAGACCGGGCCGGACAAGGGCGCCGCGCCCGCGTCCGTCCCCGCGTCCCCGCAGAAGGACAGGTCCCCCCGAGCCCTCGGGCTCCGCCTGGACCTGCGCAGTCTCTCGCTGCTCGGCGTCCTCGCCGCACTGGTGGTGGTCGGCGCCATCACCGAGCCCGACGCCTTCCTGGACACCGGAAACCTCCAGCTGATCCTGACCCAGGCATCCGTCATCGGTGTCGTCACCGTCGGGGTGACCTTCGTCATCACCAGCGGCGGCATCGATCTGTCCGTCGGCGCCATGGTCGCCCTCGCCTCGGTCTGGGCCACCACACTCGCCACCCAGGAGTACGGCTTCGTCGGCATCCTGTTCACCGCGATGCTCGTCGGCCTCGGTGCCGGACTGGTCAACGGGGTGCTCATCGCGTACGGCCGGCTGGTGCCGTTCATCGCGACCCTGGCGATGCTCGCCTCCGCCCGGGGCATGGCCCTCCTGATCACCGACGGCAAGACCCAGATCGTCACGGTCAAGTCCGTCCTGGACCTGGGCCTGCCCGGCTCCTACGTCCTCGGCATCCCGCCGCTGGTCATGATGTTCGCCGTGGTCACCGTCATCGGCTGGCTGCTGCTGAACCGCACGACGTTCGGCCGCCGCACGGTCGCCGTCGGCGGCAACGCGGAAGCGGCCCGGCTGGCGGGCATCGACGTACGGCGCCAGCGCCTCTACCTCTACCTGCTGTCCGGGCTCTGCTGCGGCATCGCCGCCTTCATGCTGATCATCCTGTCCGGCTCGGGACAGAACACCAACGGCAACCTGTACGAGCTCGACGCCATCGCCGCCGCGATCATCGGCGGCACCCTGCTCACCGGCGGCCGGGGAACCATCGTCGGCTCCGTGCTGGGCGTCCTCGTCTTCACCACGATCACCAACATCTTCGCGCTCAACAACCTGCAGAGCGACGTCCAGCAGATCGCCAAGGGCGCGATCATCGTCGCCGCCGTTCTGGTCCAGGGTCGCGCCTCGGTCAACCGAGATAGCTGACGGTCCACCAAATTGCGTACCACTTACACCTGTTCCGCATGCCCACGCACCGGATGAAGGGTTTGACAGCCATGCCAGAAACCAGTCGCAGAGGACTGCTCTTCGGTACCGCAGCAGTCTCCGCGGGCGCCTTCCTGACCGCCTGCACCAGCAACGACCCCAAGGAGAAGGACACTGCGGCGCAGAGCAACGCGCCCGCCGCGGACGACAAGCCGGGCAAGGCCCTCACCATCGGCTTCGCGGGACCGCAGGCCGACCACGGCTGGCTGAACGCCATCAACGAGAACGCCAAGTCGCGGGCGGAGAAGTACTCCGAGGTGACCCTGGAGACCACCGAGGGCTCCAACGACACCGCCGCCCAGATCGGCCAGGTCAAGACCCTCATCAACAAGAAGGTCGACGTCCTCATCATCCTCCCGGCCGACGGCAAGGCGCTCACCCAGGTCGGCCTGGAGGCCATGCGGGCGGGCATCCCCGTGATCAACCTGGACCGCGTCTTCGCCTCCCCGCAGGCGTACCGCTGCTACGTCGGCGGAGACAGCTACGGCATGGGTCTCAACGCCGGTACGTACATCGGCGAACAGCTCAAGGACAAGCCGAACGCCAAGGTCGTCGAGCTGGCCGGCATCGACGGCCTGGAGCTCACCAAGCAGCGCAGCCAGGGCTTCGCCGACGCGCTGAAGAACTACTCCAACATCAAGCTGGTGGCCCGTCAGGCAGCCGACTTCACCGTCGAGTCCGGCCAGGCGAAGATGTCCCAGCTCCTCCAGGCGCAGAAGAAGATCGACGCGCTGTGGAACCACGACGACGACCAGGGCGTGGGCGCGCTGCGCGCCATCCAGCAGGCCGGCCGGGACGAGTTCCTGATGGTCGGCGGAGCCGGGGCCAAGTCCGCGATGGACGCCATCAAGGCCGACAACAGCGTGCTCAAGGCCACCGTCCTCTACCCGCCGAGCATGGCGGCGTCGGCCGTCGACCTGGCCCGCGCCCTCGGCCAGAGCAAGGGGCTCGCCGGCCTCTCCGAGGTGGAGATCCCGACCAACCTCACGCTCTTCTCCGCGGTGGTCACCAAGGAGAACGTCGATCAGTACCTGCCGACGGGCTTCAACTGAGCCCGGTCGGGCCGAGGCCCCGCGGGAGGGTACTGACCCTCCCGCCGCACCCACCGAACCACCGATGAGGAGGAAGCCCGGATGGCCCGTAGGGAAGAGACGGAGCAGGAGGCGGCGGCGCCGCCGACGTACCGACCGATGGCGAGCGCACCCACGCTCGGGGTCGGCATGGTCGGATACGCGTTCATGGGCGCCGCCCACTCGCAGGGATGGCGCACCGCCGGCCATGTCTTCGAGCTGCCGATGCGGCCGGCTCTCGCCGCTATCTGCGGACGCGACCGCAGGGCGGTCGAGGCCGCTGCGGACCGGCACGGCTGGGCGGCGGCGGAGACCGACTGGCGGGCCCTGATCGCCCGGGACGATGTGCAGCTCGTCGACATCTGCACCCCGGGCGACAGCCATGCGGAGATCGCCATCGCGGCGCTGGAGGCGGGCAAGCACGTGCTGTGCGAGAAGCCGCTCGCCAACACGGTCGCGGAGGCGGAGGCCATGACCGAGGCGGCGGCGCGCGCCGCCGCCCGGGGCCAGGTGGCGGTGGTCGGCTTCAACTACCGCAAGGTGCCCGCCATCACCTACGCCCGGAAGCTGATCGAGCAGGGGCGGCTCGGCCCCCTTCGGCACGTGCGCGCCACCTACCTCCAGGACTGGCTGGTCGACCCCGCCTCCCCGCTCACCTGGCGGCTGGAGCGGGAACACGCGGGCTCCGGCGCGCTCGGTGACCTCGGGGCGCACATCGTGGACCTCGCCCAGTTCCTCGCGGGGGAGCTGCTGGTCGGGGTCTCCGCGGTCACCGAGACCTTCGTACGCGAACGGCCGCTGCAGTCGGGCCCGTCGAACGGACTGGCCGGGGTGGCGGACAACGGGGCGCGGGGAGCGGTCACCGTGGACGACGCGGCTCTCTTCACCGGCCGGCTCGCCTCCGGCGCCGTCGCCTCCTTCGAGGCGACGCGGATGGCGGCCGGCCGGAAGAACGCGCTGCGGCTGGAGATCAACGGGGAGCTGGGCTCGCTCGCCTTCGACCTGGAACGGCTCAACGAGCTGTCCTTCCACGACCACACGGAGCCCGCCACCACGGCCGGTTTCCGGCGCATCCTGGTCACCGAGCCCGAGCATCCCTACCTGGAGGCCTGGTGGCCGCCGGGGCACGCCCTCGGGTACGAGCACACGTTCATCCACCAGGCCCGTGACGTGGTGCGGACGATCGCGGACAAGACCGCGCCCACCCCGTCGTTCGCGGACGGACTCCAGGTGCAGCGGGTGCTGGCGGCGGTGGAGGAGAGCGCCGCGAAGAACTCCGTGCACACCCCCGTCCACTCGACCGCACAGCTCTAGGAGGTCCTGCGCATGCCCCGTCCCTTCACTCTCTTCACCGGTCAGTGGGCCGATCTGCCGCTGGAGGACGTCTGCCGGTACGCTCGCGACTTCGGTTACGACGGGCTCGAACTCGCCTGCTGGGGTGACCACTTCGAGGTCGACAAGGCCCTCGCGGACCCCGGGTACCTGGACGGGCGTCACCAGTTGCTCGACAAGTACGGGCTGAAGTGCTGGGCGGTCTCCAACCACCTGGTGGGCCAGGCCGTCTGCGACAACCCGATCGACGAACGCCACCAGGGCATCCTGCCCGCCCGGATCTGGGGCGACGGGGAGCCCGAAGGGGTGCGCCGCCGGGCCGCGGAGGAGATCAAGAACACCGCGCGGGCGGCCGCCGCCTTCGGGGTGGACACGGTCATCGGGTTCACCGGTTCGTCGATCTGGCACCTGGTGGCGATGTTCCCGCCGGTCCCGCCGCACATGATCGAGCGCGGCTACGAGGACTTCGCCGAGCGCTGGAACCCGATCCTCGACGTGTTCGACGCGGAGGGGGTGCGGTTCGCCCACGAGGTGCACCCGAGCGAGATCGCGTACGACTACTGGACGACGCACCGCGCGCTGGAGGCCGTCGGTCACCGGCCGGCCTTCGGGCTGAACTTCGACCCCAGCCACTTCGTCTGGCAGGACCTGGACCCGGTCGGCTTCCTCTACGACTTCCGGGACCGGATCTACCACGTGGACTGCAAGGAGGCGCGCAAGCGGCTGGACGGCCGCAACGGCCGGCTCGGCTCCCATCTGCCGTGGGGCGACCCGCGGCGCGGCTGGGACTTCGTCTCGGCGGGGCACGGCGACGTGCCGTGGGAGGACGTGTTCCGGATGCTGCGGTCCATCGAGTACGACGGGCCGGTCTCCGTGGAGTGGGAGGACGCCGGCATGGACCGGCTGACGGGCGCGCCGGAAGCGCTTGCCTCGCTCAAGCGGTTCGACTTCGACCCGCCGAGTACGTCGTTCGACGCGGCGTTCGGCGACAACGACTGACCGTTCGAACGGGGGCTCCGCCCCCGGACCCCCGCTCCTCAATCGCCGGAGGGGCTTGAGGGGTACCGGCCCGGCAGCAGGCCATGAACGCCGCCGGGCCGGTACCCCCTGCCCAGAACCCCCTTTGTCCTGACCAAGGAAAAAGTTCAACAAGACCCCTGCACAAGGGCTTTCCAGCCAGGACGAACAGGTCTACCGTCCAGAACGTGTACACGACATGACTCTCGTCACCGGAGCCGCACAGGCCCCGACTGACCTGCGCGGCAGTCCCCGCGCGGAACGGCACGGCAGCACCCGCACCCGCCCGTACAACCGGCACTCTCCGGAGGACACTCGTGCACAGAACCCGAAGCCGGACCAGGTCCAGGCTCCGCGTCCGTAAATCCCTCGCCCTCTTCACCGGCGCCCTGCTCGCCGCCGCCACCCTGAGCCTGGGCGCCGGCACCGCCGTCGCCCATGAGGAACCCGCCCCGGCCCCGGCCGCCGAGGACTTCCAGCAGGTCACCCTCGCCAAGGGGGTCGCCGAGACCGGCGAGCCCATGACACTGGCGGTGCTCCCGGACCGCAGCGTCCTGCACACCGCTCGCGGCGGTGAGCTGTGGCTCACCGACAACGGCGGCGACACCACCCTCGCCGGCACCATCCCCGTCTACTCGCACGACGAGGAAGGCCTCCAGGGCGTCGGCGTCGACCCGGACTTCGCGAAGAACCGGGCGATCTACCTCTACTACGCGCCCCCGCTGGACACTCCGGCAGGCGACGCCCCCGAGAACGGCACCGCCGCCGACTTCGCCAAGTTCGACGGGGTCAACCGGCTCTCGCGCTTCGTCCTCAAGGAGGACGGCACGCTGGACATGTCCAGCGAGAAGAAGGTCCTCGACATCCCGACCTCGCGCGGCATGTGCTGCCACGTCGGCGGCGACATCGACTTCGACGCTCAGGGCAACCTGTACATGTCGACCGGCGACGACTCCAACCCGTTCGCCTCCGACGGCTACGCCCCGATCGACGAGCGGCCGGACCGCAACCCCGCGTTCGACGCCCGCCGCTCCGCCGGGAACACCAACGACCTGCGCGGAAAGATCATCCGCATCAAGGTCGCGGAGGACGGCTCCTACACCGTCCCGGACGGGAACCTCTTCGCGCCGGGCACGGACAAGACCCGTCCCGAGATCTACGCGATGGGCTTCCGCAACCCCTTCCGCTTCACCGTCGACAAGACCACCGGCATCCTGTACGTCGGTGACTACGGTCCCGACGCCGGTGCGGCCGACCCGAAGCGCGGACCCGCCGGACAGGTCGAGTTCGCCCGCGTCACCAAGCCGGGCAACTTCGGCTGGCCGTACTGCACGGGCGACAACGACCCGTTCATCGACTACGACTTCGCGACGAAGACCTCCGGTGAGGCCTTCGACTGCGCCGCCCCCAAGAACACCTCCCGGTACAACACCGGTCTGGTCGACCTGCCGCCGGCCCAGCCCGCCTGGATCCCGTACGACAACGGGTCCGTGCCCGAGTTCGGCACCGGCTCGGAGTCCCCGATGGGCGGGCCCGTCTACCACTACGACGCCGACCTCGACTCGCCCGTGAAGTTCCCCGAGGAGTACGACGGAGACTTCTTCGCCGGCGAGTTCGGCCGGCAGTGGATCAAGCGCATCGAGCAGGACGCCGACGGCAAGGTGGAGTCCATCAACGACGTGCCGTGGTCCGGCACCCAGATCATGGACATGGCCTTCGGGCCCGACGGCGCGCTGTACGTCCTGGACTACGGCACCGGCTACTTCGGCGGCGACGAGAACTCCGCTCTCTACCGCATCGAGAACGCCACCGGCGGACGCTCACCGATCGCGAAGGCGTCCGCGAACAAGACCTCGGGCACCGCACCGCTCAAGGTCGTCTTCTCCTCCGCCGGCACCGCCGACGGCGACGGAGACGCGCTCACCTACAGCTGGGACTTCGGTGACGGCGGCACATCGACCGCCGCCAACCCCACCTACACGTACAAGAAGAACGGCACCTACACCGCCACCGTCACCGCCACGGACCCGACCGGCCGCACCGGAACGGCCAACGTCCATGTGACGGTCGGCAACACGGCTCCCGTCGTGAAGCTGGAACTCCCGGGTGACGGACAGCTGTTCAGCTTCGGTGACGAGGTCCCGTTCAAGGTGACCGTCACCGATCCCGAGGACGGCACGATCGACTGCTCCAAGGTCGAGGTCCGCTTCATCCTCGGCCACGACGCCCACGGCCACCCGATCACCTCCGCGCACGGCTGCGAAGGCACCATCAAGACCGAGATGGACGGCGGGCACGACCCCAACGCCAACATCTTCGGAGTCATCGACGCCTCCTACACGGACGGCGGAGGCGGCGGCCAGGCGGCCCTGTCCGGTCACGACCAGTCCGAGCTGCAGCCGCGCCACCGCCAGGCCGAGCACTACAGCGACTCCTCCGGCGTCGTACCGCAGAACAAGGCGGAAGCGCACGGCGGCAAGACCGTCGGCGAGATCCAGAACGGCGACTGGATCTCCTTCAAGCCCTACATGCTCGGTGACTCCACCAAGCTCACCGCCCGGATCTCCTCCGGTGGTGCGGGCGGCTTCCTCGAAGTCCGCACCGGCTCGGCCGACGGGAAGATCCTCGGCTCCGCACCCGTACCGGTGACCGGCGGCTGGGAGACCTTCCAGGACATCGACGTGCCCCTGCGCGGCGTCCCGAAGAAGTCGACCGAACTCTTCCTGGTCTTCAAGGGAGGCGACGGCGCGCTCTACGACCTCGATGACTTCGAGCTCTCCAACACCGCGCCCGACAAGACGGCCAAGCGGGTCCTGGTCTTCTCCAAGACCGCCGGCTTCCGCCACGACGCGATCCCCGAGGGCATCGCCGCACTGAAGGAACTCGGCAAGGACACCAACATCACGGTCGACGCGACCGAGGAGGCGGGTCAGTTCACCACCTCCAACCTGGCCCGCTATGACGCCGTGGTCTTCATGTCGACCACGGGTGACGTCCTCAACGCAGACCAGCAGAAGGCGTTCGAGAACTTCGTGACCACCGGCGGCGGTTACGTCGGCGTGCACGCCGCAGCCGACACCGAGTACGACTGGCCGTTCTACGGCGGACTCGTCGGCGCGTACTTCGACAGCCACCCCGCCATCCAGCCCGTCACCGTCCGGGTCGAGGACCACAAGAACCCGGCGACCGCCCACCTGGCCGAAGCCTGGGACCGCACCGACGAGCTGTACAACTACCGCAGCAACCCGCGCGGCAAGGTCAAGGTCCTCGCCACCCTGGACGAGACGACCTACACCGGCGGCAACATGAAGGGCGACCACCCGATCACCTGGTGCCAGAGCTACCAGGGCGGCCGCTCCTTCTACACCGGCCTTGGCCACACCAAGGAGTCGTACGCGGACCCGGACTTCCGCAAGGTCCTCTCCGGCGGGCTGCGTTACGCGGCCGGCCAGGTGAAGGCCGACTGCAAGCCCGACACCGGCTACCGCTCGATCTTCAACGGCAGCACGCTCGAAGGCTGGAAGCAGGCGGGCCCCGGCAAGTTCAACGTCGTCGACGGCGAGCTGCGCTCCGAGGGCGGCATGGGCCTGCTCACCTACCAGGCCAAGGAGCTGAAGTCGTACTCGTTGAAGCTCGACTGGAAGCTGGCGGGCGATGACAACTCCGGTGTCTTCGTCGGCTTCCCGGAGTCCGACGACCCGTGGTCCGCGGTGGACAACGGTTACGAGGTCCAGATCGACGCCACGGACGCCCCCGACCGCACCACCGGGGCCGTCTACACCTTCAAGTCGGCCAACATCAAGGCCCGCGACCAGGTCCTGAGGCCGCCCGGCCAGTGGAACAGCTACGAGATCAAGGTCCAGGGTGAACGGCTCCAGATCTTCCTCAACGGAGTGAAGATCAACGACTTCACCAACACCGACCCGGCCCGAAGCCTCAAGGACGGCTACATCGGCCTCCAGAACCACGGGGCCGACGACCAGGCGTCCTTCCGCAACATCCAGCTGAAGGAACTGCCCTCCGCATAGGGACACGTCCGGACGGCGGGCGGGCCTCACACCCGCCCGCCGTCCGAACCCCCGGGCCCCGCCGTACGCGGCCGGCCCGCCCCGCAGCCCTTCCCCTCAGGCACAGCGCCACCAGATCCGCACCGCCAGGACCCCCAGCCAGGGAGGCAGCCCGTGTCAGCACCCGCCGTTCGTACCGGAGTCTGGTTCATCGGAGCACGCGGCTCCGTCGCCACCACCGCCACGGCGGGGTGCGCGGCGCTCGCGGCAGGCCTCCACCCCGCCGCCGGCATGGTCACCGAGACCGCGCCGTTCGCCGGGAGCGGACTGCCACCCGTGGGCTCGCTCGTCTTCGGCGGGCACGACACCCTGGACTGCCCGCTCCCCAAACGGGCCGAAGTACTCGCCGCCGGGGGAGTACTGCCACACGGCCTCCCCTCCGCCGTGGAATCCGAACTCGCCGCGGCCGACACGGAGATCCGCCCCGGCGGACCGCTCCCCGGCGACACCCGGACGGACGACGAACTCGTCACCGCGTTCGCCGCCGACCTCACAGACTTCACCCGCCGCAACGGCCTGGCCAGGACCGTCGTCATCAACGTCGCCTCCACCGAGCCGGCCCCCGAGCCCGGCGCAACCCGGCTGCCCGCCAGCTCCCTGTACGCGGCGGCGGCCCTGCGCGCCGGCTGTCCGTACGTCAACTTCACCCCCTCCACCGGGCTGCGCACCCCCGCCCTCCAGGCCGCCGTCGCGGCGTGCGGACTTCCTCACGCGGGCCGCGACGGCAAGACCGGCCAGACCCTGCTGCGCTCCGTGCTCGCCCCGATGTTCGTGCAGCGGGCCCTGCCGGTACGGGCCTGGTCCGGCACCAACCTGCTCGGCGGCGGCGACGGGGCGGCACTGGCCGACCCGGCGGCGGCCGCCGCGAAGAACGCCGGCAAGGAACGCGTCCTGGCCGACACGCTCGGCGCCGCCCCCGAGGGCGAGGTCCACATCGACGACGTACCGGCGCTCGGGGACTGGAAGACGGCCTGGGACCACATCGCGTTCGACGGGTTCCTCGGCGCCCGCATGGTGCTCCAGACCACCTGGCAGGGCTGCGACTCCGCACTGGCCGCGCCCCTGGTCCTCGACCTGGCACGGCTGCTGGCCCGCGCCCACGAGGTGGGCCTCAGCGGCCCGCGCCCCGAACTCGGCTTCTACTTCAAGGACCCGGACGGCGGGCCCGCCGCCCTGTCCGCCCAGTACACGGCGCTGCTCTCCTTCGCGGAGCGGCTGCGGGGCGAGAAGTGACGGCACGCGCCTGGGCGGAGCTGCTCAGGGTCTCCGCGCTCTTCACCGTGCCGGGCGACGCGCTCGCGGGCGCGGCGGCGGTCGGACGCCGCCCCAACCGCTCCACCGCACTCGCCGTCGGCGCCTCGCTCTGCCTGTACGAGGCGGGCATGGCCCTCAACGACTGGGCCGACCGCGAAGAGGACGCCGTGGACCGCCCGCACCGACCGATCCCCTCCGGCCGGATCACGCCCCGCGCGGCGCTCACCGCGGCCGGTGCGCTGACCGCGGCGGGCCTGGCCCTCGCCGCGCGGGCGGGCCGCCCGGCCCTGACGGTGGCCACCGGCCTCGCGGCCACGGTCTGGGCGTACGACCTGCGGCTGAAGCACACCCCGGCGGGCCCGGCGGCGATGGCGGCGGCCCGCGGCCTGGACCTGCTCCTGGGCGCGACGGCGACCGCGACGGCGCCTGCGAGGGCAACCGCGACCGCCCCTGCCAAGGCAACCGCGAGGGCTACCGCGACGGCCCCCGCGACCCCGCCCCGCTCCGCCGTCCCCGCCGCGCTTCCCGCCGCCGCCCTGCTCACGGCGCACACCTACGCGGTCACCGCCGTCTCGCGCCACGAGGCACAGGGCGGCTCCACCACGGCGCCCCTCGCCGCCCTCACGGCGGTCGCCGCGCTCGGCGGTGCGGTGGTACGGGACCGGCCGGGGGAGAGGAAGCGCACGGGCGAGGGGAAGCGCGCGGCCGCCTCCGCCCGGCTGCTGGTCACCGCGCTCACCGGCGCCTACCTCCGCACCGCGGGCCGCCCGCTCGCGCACGCCGCGCTGAACCCCTCGCCACCGCTCACCCAGCGCGCCGTCGGCGGCGGCATCCGGGCGATGATCCCGCTCCAGGCCGCCCTCGCCGCCCGCGCCGGAGCCTCCGGCACCGCGCTCGCCGTCATGGGCCTCGTCCCGCTCGCCCGCAGCCTCGCCCGGAAGGTGAGCCTTACATGACGATCCGCCTCGGCTACGGCACCAACGGACTCACCGACCTCCGCCTGGGCGACGCCCTCGGCCTCCTCTCGGACCTCGGCTACGACGGGGTCGGCCTCACCCTCGACCACATGCACCTCGACCCCGTCGGCCCGGACCTCCTCGTCCGCACCCGCCGGGTCGCGGCACAACTCCAGGAGCTGGGGCTCGGCGTCACCGTGGAGACCGGGGCCCGCTACGTCCTTGACCCGCGCCGCAAACACGGCCCCTCCCTGCTCGACCCGGACCCCGACGCCAGGGCGGCCAGGACCGGGCTGCTCGTGCGGGCCGTCGACGTCGCCGCCGAACTGGGCGCCCACGCCGTGCACTGCTTCAGCGGGGTCATGCCGCCGGGCACCGATGCCGGCACCGGCTGGGACCGGCTGACCGGCGCCCTCGCCCCGGTCATCGAGGCGGCCGGACGAGCGGGGGTACCGCTGGCCATCGAGCCCGAACCCGGGCACCTCCTCAGCCACCTCTCCGACTTCCACCACCTGCGCGCCCTGTGCGGAGAGCCGGAACCACTGGGCCTCACCCTCGACATCGGCCACTGCCAGTGCCTGGAGACCGAGGCGCCCGTCGACTGCGTACGCGAGGCGGCCCCCTGGCTGCGGCACGTCCAGATCGAGGACATGTGCCGGGGCGTCCACGAACACCTCCCCTTCGGTGACGGCGAGATCGACTTCCCGCCCGTGCTCGCCGCCCTCGACGCCCTGGGCGACAGCGGATACCAGGGGCTCACCGTCGTCGAACTGCCCCGCCACTCCCACGCGGGACCCGAACTCGCCCAGTCCTCCATCGAGTTCCTGCGCAAGCACGGACCGTCGGCCCACAGCGCGCGGAAGGGAGCCACACCGTGCCGATGACCTCGCCCGACGCCCCGCTGCTGAGCCGCGGGGAACTCGACGCGCAACTCGGGGGCGGCGCCCGCGCCTGGCTCGACGAAGCCCTCGCGGAGGCCGCCCACGCCGCCGCCCACCCGGAAGCCGAACCCGCCGCCAACACGTACGCCGTCCCCCCGTGGGAACTGCGCTTCGCCGCCGCCGGCCGGCACTGCGGACTCGAACGCGCCGACTCCGTACGCTCCCTGCTGCTCACCGAGTCCCGCGCCGGACTCGACGCGGTGACCCGGCTCTACGAACAGGGCACCGCCGCCGAACGGCGCGCCGTGCTGCTCACCCTGCCCGCACTGGACCTCGGCGCCACCGCCGTGGCCCTCGTCGAGGACGCCCTGCGCGCCAACGACACCACACTGATCGCCGCCGCCGTCGGCCCGTACGCCGGCGAGCACCTCGATCCGCACAACTGGCGCCACGCCGTCCTCAAATGCCTCTTCACGGGCGTCCCCGTCGACGCCGTCGACCAGCTGGCCCGGCGCTCCCGCGGCGACGCGGAACTCGCCCGGATGCTCGGCGACTACGCGGCCGAACGCATCGCGGCCGGCCGCCCCGTCCCCGCCGACCTGCACCGCGTACTCGCCCTCACCGCCCCCGGCCCCGAAGCCACCGGTCCCGAAGCCCCCGGTCCCGCCGCCCCCACGGCCTCAACGGCCCCATCGGAGGAGTCCTGATGCGCATCTTCGACCCCCACATCCACATGACGTCCCGCACCACGGACGACTATCAGGCGATGTACGACGCCGGGGTCCGGGCGCTCGTCGAACCCTCCTTCTGGCTCGGCCAGCCCCGCACCTCGCCGAGCAGCTTCTTCGACTACTTCGACGCGCTGCTCGGCTGGGAGCCGTTCCGTGCCGCCCAGTACGGCATCGCCCACCACTGCACGCTCGCCCTCAACCCCAAAGAGGCCAACGACCCCCGCTGCACCCCCGTCCTGGACGCCCTGCCGCGCTACCTCGTCAAGGACTCCGTCGTCGCCGTCGGCGAGATCGGCTACGACTCCATGACCCCGGCGGAGGACCACGCGCTGGCCGCGCAGCTCCAGCTCGCCGCGGACCACGGACTGCCCGCACTCGTCCACACCCCGCACCGCGACAAGCTCGCCGGTCTGCGCCGCACCATCGACGTCGTCCGCGAATCGAACCTCGCCCCGGAACTGGTGGTGCTCGACCACCTCAACGAGACGACGGTGAAGGACGCCCTGGACAGCGGCTGCTGGGCCGGCTTCTCCATCTACCCCGACACCAAGATGGACGAGGACCGCATGATCGCCGTCCTCAAGCTGCACGGCACCGAGAGGGTCCTCGTCAACTCCGCCGCCGACTGGGGCAAGAGCGATCCCCTGAAGACCCGCGGCGTGGCCGACGCGATGCTGGCCGCCGGCTTCACCGAGGACGACGTCGACCAGGTGCTGTGGCGCAACCCCGTCGCCTTCTACGGCCAGAGCGGCCGCCTCCACCTGGAGACCACCACCCCCGAACCGCTCCACGAGGGCAACTCCATCCTCCGCGGCGGGGAGTGAGGCCATGCGCTTCCGCCACCCCGACGGCTCCGTCGTCCACCTCGCATACTGCACCAACGTCCACCCGGCCGAGAACCTCGAAGGTGTCCGCGCCCAACTGCGCGACCACTGCGAACCGGTACGCAAACGGCTCGGCCGCGACCGCCTCGGCATCGGCCTCTGGCTCGCCAGGGACGCCGCCCGCACCCTGATCAACGACCCCGCGCAACTGCGCTCCCTGCGCGCCGAACTCGACCACAGAGGACTCGAAGTCGTCACGCTCAACGGCTTCCCGTACGAGGGATTCGGGGCCGAAGAGGTCAAGTACCGCGTGTACAAGCCGGACTGGACGGACCCCGAACGGCTCGCCCACACCACCGACCTCGCCCGGCTCCTCGCCACGCTCCTCCCCGACGACGTCACCGAGGGCACCATCTCCACCCTGCCCCTCGCCTGGCGCACCCCGTACACCGGCGACCCGGAGGCGGCCGGCACCGCACTGGCCGCGCTCACCACACTCGGGGAACGCCTCGACGCGCTGGCCGAACTCACCGGGAAGTCCATCCGGATCGGCCTCGAACCCGAACCCGGCTGCACCGTCGAGACCACCGCCGACGCCATCGCACCCCTCACCGCCATCGGTCACCCGCGCATCGGCATCTGCGTCGACACCTGCCACCTCGCCACGTCCTTCGAGGATCCGGACATCGCACTCGACGCGCTCGCCGCCGCGGGCATCCCCGCCGTCAAGGCACAGCTCTCCGCCGCCCTGCACGCCGAGCACCCCCACCTCCCCGAGGTACGCACCGCGCTCGCCGCCTTCGCCGAACCCCGCTTCCTCCACCAGACCCGGGTCGCCACCGCCGCCGGCCTGCGCGGCACCGACGACCTCGACGAGGCGGTCAGCGGCGAGGCCCTGCCCGACAGCGCCCCCTGGCGCGCCCACTTCCACGTCCCCCTGCACGCGCCGCCCGCACCACCGCTCACCTCCACCCTCCCCGTGCTCCGGTCCACGCTGACCCGGCTGGTCGGCGGGGCACGGCCGCTCACCCGGCACCTGGAGGTGGAGACGTACACCTGGCAGGCGCTCCCGGCGGAGCTGCGCCCCAGGACCCGTGCCCAGCTCGCGGACGGCATCGCCGCCGAACTCACCCTCGCCCGCGACCTCCTGGTCGACCTCGGCCTCAAGGAGCTGCCATGACCACCGCAGGGACGACCGGCTCACCCACCCCCCTCCTGGTCCTGGACGTCGTCGGGCTCACCCCCCGCCTCCTCGCACACATGCCGAACCTCAAGGCCCTCGGCGGGACCGGCACCCACGCCCCGCTCGGCACCGTGCTCCCCGCCGTGACGTGCGCCGCCCAGTCCACCTTCCTCACCGGCACCACCCCCGCCGAGCACGGCATCGTCGCCAACGGCTGGTACTTCCGCGAGCTCGGTGACGTCCTGCTGTGGCGACAGCACAACGGGCTCGTCGCGGGCGACAAGCTCTGGGACGCGGCCCGCCGCGCCCACCCCGGCTACACCGTCGCCAACATCTGCTGGTGGTACGCGATGGGCGCCGACACCGACTACACCGTCACCCCGAGGCCCGTCTACTACGCCGACGGCCGCAAGGAGCCCGACTGCTACACCCGGCCGCCGGCCCTCCACGACGAACTCACCGAGAAACTCGGCACCTTCCCCCTCTTCCACTTCTGGGGACCCGGCGCCGACCTCGTCTCCTCGCAGTGGATCATCGACGCCACCCGGCACATCATCGACACCCGCCACCCCGACCTCGCCCTCTGCTACCTCCCGCACCTCGACTACGACCTCCAGCGCTACGGCCCCGACGACCCGCGCGCCTTCAAGGCCGCGGCAGAGCTCGACCGGGCCGTCGCCCCGCTCCTGGAGGATGCCCGCCGCGAGGGCCGCACCGTCGTCGCCCTCTCCGAGTACGGCATCACCCGGGTGGACCGGCCCGTCGACATCAACCGCGCCCTGCGCCGCGCGGGACTCCTGGAGGTCCACACCCAGGACGGCATGGAGTACCTGGACCCGATGACCTCGCGGGCCTTCGCCGTCGCCGACCACCAGATCGCGCACATCTACGTACGCCGTCCGGAGGACCTCGAAGCGACCCGCGAAGCGCTCGCGGACCTCCCCGGCATCGAGCAACTCCTCGACGACGAGGGCAAGAAGGCCAACGGCCTCGACCATCCGCGCTCCGGCGAACTGGTCGCCGTCGCGGACCCGGACGCCTGGTTCACGTACTACTACTGGCTCGACGACGCCCGCGCCCCCGACTTCGCCCAGCTCGTCGAGATCCACCGCAAACCCGGCTACGACCCCGTCGAACTCTTCCTGGACCCCCAGGACCCGTACGTCCGGGTCAAGGCGGCCACGGCCGTAGCCCGCAAGAAGCTCGGCATGCGCTACCGGATGGCGGTCGTCCCCCTGGACCCGTCACCCATCCGGGGCAGCCACGGCCGCCTCCCCCTGAGCGACGAAGAAGGGCCGCTCATCCTCTGCTCCACCCCCCACGCTTTCAGCGGCCCGGTCCGGGCCACCGAAGTGAAGTCCCTGCTCCTCACGCTTGCCGGCCTCGCATGAGATCGGTCCGTGCACAGCAGCCCTGTGCGCTTCTTCGAGAAAGAGAGAGACCGTGACCGAGTACAACGACGAAACCGGAACCGACAGCGCCCTGCGCCGCACCCTCGGTGTCGACCGCCGCCGCTTCCTCTCCACCTGTACCGCCGCCGCGGCGACGGCGATCGCCGCGCCCGTACTCGGCGCATCGCCGGCCTTCGCCCACTCCTCCCACCAGGGCCACGGCCATGGCCACGGTCATGACCACGGCCACGGCAACGACCACGGCCACGGCCGGGATCTGGTTCCGCCGTCGAAGCGGGGAATCATCCTGTACACCGTGCGCGACGCCACGGCCCGGGACCCGCTCAGCACCAGCCTCCCCTCGGGCTTCCGCGCGGTCTTCAAGGAGCTGGCCCGCTACGGCTACAAGCAGGTCGAGTTCGCCGGGTACGGCCAGCACGCCAACGCCCCCGGCGGCAGCAACCTCGAAACGGTGGAGGGCGCGAAGCTGTTGCGCTCCTGGCTGGACGAGTACGGTCTGCGCGCCCAGGGCAACCACGGCTTCATCCCGGGGTCCTGGCCACTGACCCAGAGCGACCAGGACGAGTTCAAGCGGCACCTGGAGATAACGAACATCCTCGGCATGGACCACATGGGCACCGGTGGCGACCCCACCGGCAGCGACTACCGCGCCGACTGGGACGTGGCCGCGGACAAGTGGAACGCACTGGGGAAGATCGCTCATCGCGCGGGCATCAAGCTGTACACCCACAACCACGACGCGGCCTACGGCTTCCTGCTCGACAGCGGTCCGCTGGACGACCAGGGGCGGCCCACCCGCAGCTCAGGCGTCCGCAAGCTCGAATACTTCCTCAAGGTCACCGACCCGAAGACCGTATGGCTGGAGATGGACATCTTCTGGGCGCATGTCGCCCAGTACAAGTTCCACACCTACACCACGCGTGACGGATCGCAGCGGGAGAACATCTTCGACCCCGCCGCACTGGTCAGCCGCTACAACAAGCGCTACCCGCTCTTCCACGCGAAGGACGGTGTGGTCAGCACGACCAACGGCGACGGCTACGAGATGGTCCCCTTCGGCACCGGCGTCATCGACTACCGGACGTTCTTCCGCCGCGTGGGGGAGACGAACTACCGCAACCCGATGATCGAGCAGGACACCGCACCGAGCGACACGGACCTCGCGCAGTCCCTGAAGCAGGCGCGGATCAGCTACCAGGGGATGGCAGCGCTGCGCAAGTAGCACCACCCGCGGGGTCCGCCCCGCGGCGCCTCGTACACCGGGCCTCCCCGCACACCGCGCGGGGAGGCCCGAGTACGTGACGGGAAAGGTGCCCTGCCCACGGAGCCACCGGACTCTGCCCTTTGGGACGTAGCCCCGGACGTGTTCCGGAAATAGGCTGATCGGGCCGCGCCAACGGGCTGTTTCCGCGTACTGGCCTGTGAGAAGGGGTGCCCATGGGACACAGGAGGGACAAGGACCGGACCGGTCGCGCCGAGACGGAGCGCCCCTCGGTTCATCCATCGGCGCAGCGGGGCGACCAGCGCCTGCCCGGGCTGATGGCCTTGCAGAGGGGCATAGGCAACAGAGCCGTGGTGGAGACGCTCCGGCGCTCCGGGCACGCGGAGGCGCAGGAGCGGGACGGCGACGGGGAGACCTCGGAGGCGCTGCCGTCGGCGGTGCAGCGATCCACCGTCCACAAGGTGCTGAACTCCGGTGGGCGGCCGCTGGACGATTCGACCCGCACCAGCATGGAGGCCCGGCTGGGCGCCGACCTCTCCGACGTCCGCGTGCACGACGACAGCGCGGCCAGGGCTTCCGCCACCGAGCTGGGAGCACGTGCCTACACCTCCGGCAGCCATGTGGTGATCGGTGCCGGAGGCGCTGACCGGCTGACCCTGGCCCATGAGCTGACCCATGTCCTCCAGCAGCGCAGCGGGCCTGTCGCGGGCACCGACAACGGTGCGGGCCTGAACGTCTCCGACCCGTCCGACCGGTTCGAGCGGGAAGCCGAGAGCAACGCACGGCGCGTCATGGCCGGGCCGGCCCCCGACCTGGCCACCGAGGGCGGGGAGACCGCCGGCCACCCGCATCCCGCGCACGCCGTGCAGCGGCTGCCGGCCGGCGCGGGCGACCGTACGACGGCCTCGCCGGCGGTCCAGCGTGTGGCGGCCGAGGGACTGACACTCGGGGCCAACACCAGCGGGGTCTCGCGGGCCTCCGATCCGGCGTTCGAAGCGGAAGCGGAGGCGTTCGAGCGCAAGCTCGCGGCCAAGGCGTCCTCGCACGCGGCCGCCAACGGGGCCCTGGCAGACATGGCGGCGAAGGCCAAGGCGTACATCCGGAGCGGAGTGGGTGGCGCGTGGGACCATGCCGACCAGCGGCTGGCCGAGGTCTTCAAGACCGTCGGTCAGGAAGGTGTCGATAAGTCAGGCTTCGTCGGCACAGCGGTCTCCGACGTGATGGCCGTCTTCGACGAGGGAACCCTCAGCGAGCGCTACACCCACATCGTGCGCTTCTTCACCGAGGTGCTGGCAAGGGATCTCGCCGGCACCGAGAAGCGGGAGGAAATCGACGAACAGATGAGGCAGGCCCAGCTGAACGTGCCCCTGCTCCAGGATCGTCGCCGGGCGATAGAGAAGGCCGTGCAGAAGGACAAGGAGGACAGGGAGGCCAAGGAGCAGGCCGGGGAGAAGACCGAGGCCGATCCGAAGATGAACTTCACCCGCCAAATCGCACCGGTTCCGAAGGGATCGGCGGTGGAACACCAGGGGGACGCGCGAGTCCGGCGGGACGCGGTGATGAAGGAAATCGACCCGGACGCGGATATCAAGGACATCGGGCTCGGCGGCCACACGGTCGCGCAGACGGGTCTGGAGTTCAGCGACCGGCAGAACGCGATGCACACGAAGGACGACCCGGCGTGGGACAAGGAGCAGGACGCTCTGAAGTGGGCGGCCGGTGCGAGGGTCTGGATGATCAAGGAGGAGAACAGCTGGGTGGAGGCGCAGCGCAAGCTGAGCCTGCCGCTCGGCGGCGGGCCGTCGGGCACGACGAACACGATGATGAGCGCCGCCAAGTCGCTCGGCGCGGACAACTACGGTGCCAGGCTCGCTTCCATCGGGTTCCTCATCGGGGCCAGCCACCACACCCTGGTCGAGATCATGGCCGCGGCCGAGCCGTTCGGCTGCGCGTACGATCCGACGCAGGGGATCTACCGGAACATCAGCCCTCTCACCGAGGAGGAGCTGCGATCCTGCGGCAGGGACGGCAAGTTCCCCGGTGAGACGGCGTCCGCCGGGACAGGGAGCGTGGCATGACGAAGTGGTGCAGTCCCTTCCCCGAGCTCGTGGGCGCGCGCTTCTGGCTGCCGACGGAGCCGTTCGAGTTCGGCTGGGCCGCGCTCGTGGGCTGTAACGCCCTTCGCTGCACAAGCTGCGGTGATCCGGTGCACTCGGAAGTGCTGCCGGACGGCGAGCACCGGCGTTATGCCTGCGGGTGCCACCGGCGGGACACCGTCTGGAGCCACCGGATCGGGGCCGAATCCGATGATCTGTACCCGGCGTTCACGCAGTGGGTGTGCGGCGGGCACCCCGACTTCGACCTCCCGGCCGTACTGGACGGGGTGGAGCTGGGGAACGCCACCGATTGGGACGCGCTGGTTGTCGAGGCGGTCCTGCGTCCGCCGTTCGAGCCGCCCGGCGTGGAGTTGTACGCCCGCTGGATCACCCGGCTCCACCGCCTTCTCGGCGCCGAACGGACGCTGCTGAGCCGGGCGGTCGCCGGCCTGCTGGACGCCGAGGACCCGCGCCTGGTGCGGGCGGCCTACGACTTCTTCGCCACCGAGAGGAAGGCCGTCGGAGCCGAACGCGTGACGGCATCGGTGGCCGGGCGCCGGGAGTGGCTGAGTGCGACGCCGGACCCGCGCCGGCCCTCGTCGTCGCTGCTGCACGGCGCGGCCCTCCTGCTGCACCAGCGGCTGCTGGTCGTCGACGGGACCGGCGCTCCCGTCGACGGTCCGGCTCTCGGTCTGGCCGAGGAACTCGCGCTCGCCGGTCTGGGGCCGGGCGACAGTCCCCTGACGTTCCGCGACTACGACCCGGACTGGCTCTGGGCCAAGGGCGGTGCGCTGATCCGCGCGAACGACAAGTGGGTCGACACGCTCGTCTACACCTCGGCGTGGGCCCCTGCCGCGCTCAGGGGAAAGCTCCTTGCGGAGATGGCCGAGGTCGCCCCGGCGGCGGTCCGCGCGGCTGTCGTGCAGCACTTCGCGCAGCCTGAGCGCGACACGCTGCTGTCGGTCATCGAACGGTAGCCCGGCCCGGCCCGGCCCGGCCCGTCCCGTTCCCGTGTCCCGTGTCCCGTTCCCGGGCCGCAGCGTACGGGCCTGGCTCACCCGATCCCCTGCCGGTCGGGAAGCAGCGCGAACTCCCGCTCGGCCGCGCCCCGTACCGTCCGCTCCACCGACTGAGTCAGCAGCGCCCGGTGCCGGAGCAGCGGCTGCCGCCGGCCGGGCGGTGCCAGCAGCAGGAGATCATCGATCCCGGCCAGCAGCCGCCGGGTGACCTGCGGACTGTCCGCCGCGCACCGCCGGACCTCCTCGAACCCGAGATCCACCAGATCCGCCCACCCCGGTACGTCCTGCACCAGCCGCACGACCCCCTCGCGGTCCCGGTGGTGGACGGCGCCGAGGGGCAGGTCCACGACGGCCGCGAGGAACTGCACGATCCGGTCCAGGCACTGCACGGCGGTGGTCGGATCGTTCACCGACGTGGACAGGGCCCGCAGCGCGATGTCCGACAACTGGCGCGGCCCGAACGCCAGGTCCTGGTGGAGCGTGCGCTCGACCCCGACGGACACCGTGTACCGCAGCGCACGCCGGGGCGGCGCGGCCCCGCCGTGCACCGCCAGCACCGGCGTCCCCGGTACGACGAAGTCCCCGAGCCGGGGGATCAGCCGCAGCACGACGTCCTGGTGCCGCGCGGCCCGCACCAGCCGTGCCACGTTCACGTCCCGCAGCACCCCGGCCCGCCCCTCGTGCACGAGCTGCCCGCTCTCGGCGCCGAGCGGCCCCTCCTGCGGCCGGCCGGCATCCGCCCCAGTACCCGGAACGAGTCCCGGGTGATGCGGTCGACGACGGGGCCCACCTGCATCAGGCGCAGGGTGGAGCTCACATAGGCAATGAAGAGCAGCAGGCTGAGCCCGACGAGCGCGGCGGTCAGCACACTCTGCACGAACGGTACGGACGTGACCAGACGCGGATCCGTCTCGCTCTCGTACGAGCTGAGGACCAGCAGCGAGAAGACGAACGTGGCCAGGAACACCGACAGCGTGAGCTTGCTGATCCGGCTCCGTACGAAGATCCGCACCACTCGGGGCGTGAGCTGCCCGCTCGCCATCTGCACGGCCACCAGCGAGATGCTGAAGACCACACCGATGAAGGTCATCATCGCCGAGCTGACGGTGACGACGATCTGCTTGGTGTCCTCCGCGACCGAGACCAGATCCTTGATCTCGTCGTACGCGCGCTCGTCCTTCAGGTAGCCGACGAGCTGCTCGTCGAGCGCAGAGGCGGCGAACCAGAGCACGATGGCGCAGACCAGCGTCAGGCTCGGAGCGAACCAGAAGGTGTCGCGCAGGTGCTCGCGCAGCGGTGACAGGGCGCGGGGTGGCCGATAGCCGCGATCACTCATGCCGGCGAACGTAACCCGCCCCGCCCGCACCCTCGTGGACCCCGCCGCCGACCCTCCGGGCACACCGTCCGTACGTGACCGGCAACGCAATGTGCGCAACGGTGGGGACGCGGCGCCCCGAGCGCCCGGCCGATCGGCCCGCACCCCGCTGACCACCGAATATGCAGGTGAGGCGGACCCCAAACCCCTGGTATTGTTTTCTTTGTCGCCACGGGAGACCGCGGCTGACCACCCAGTCCGGGTGGCGGAATGGCAGACGCGCTAGCTTGAGGTGCTAGTGCCCTTTATCGGGCGTGGGGGTTCAAGTCCCCCCTCGGACACCAGCTCAGACCCCTGTTGATCAGGGGTCTTTTGCTTTTCCGGGCGCCGGCGGTACGACCGCCGGGCCCCTTCCCCGGCCGCCCGCGCATGAACGCGGGCCGCGAGGTCGTCCCCACTTGGCACACCTGGCCCCCGCGCGTCACGATCCGGTCTCGGAGGGCGGGTAGGGGCTTGTTTTCGGCCATGTAATCGATTCCAATCATCCGTGTAATCGATTCCACGGCCCTGGGCCGCTGGTTTCGAGGCGTACGGAAACCACAAGGAGGTGGTCCCGGAAATGGCGAGCATCAAGGATGTCGCGGCCCAGGCAGGAGTCTCTGTCGCCACGGTCTCCCGCGTCCTCAACAGCCATCCCTCCGTCAGCCCGGACGCGCGCAGACGCGTCCTCGCCGCCGTCGAAGCCCTCGGCTACCGGCCGAACACGCTGGCCCGCTCGCTGCGCACCGATCAGACCCGCACGCTCGGACTGGTCATCAGCGACGTGCTCAACCCGTACTTCACCGCCCTGGCCCGCTCCGTGGAGGAGGAGGCCCGCGCCCTCGGCTACAGCGTGATCATCGGTAACGCCGACGAGCGGCCCGAGCAGCAGGACGACCACGTCCGCACCCTGCTGGACCGCCGGATCGACGGGCTCCTCGTCTCACCGGCCGACGGCGACTCCCCGCTGCTGCACGACGTCGCACGCGCCGGTACACCGATGGTCTTCGTGGACCGCTGGATGCCGGGTGTGGACGTCCCCGTCGTCCGCGCCGACGGGCACCGGGCCGTCCAGGACCTGGTCGCCCACCTGTACGCGCTCGGTCACCGCAGGCTCGCCATCATCGCCGGGCCCGCGGCCACCACCACCGGCGACGAGCGCGTCGAGGCCTTCCGGGCCGCGATGAGCGCGCACGGACTCGCCCTGCCGGACGCCTACATCGGCCAGGGTGACTTCCAGGCGGCCAGCGGCCGGCGGGCCACCGAGCACTTCCTCGCCCTTCCCGAACCGCCCGAGATCGTGTTCGCGGCGGACAACCTGATGGCGCTCGGCGCCCTGGACGCCATCCGCGCCCATGGACTGCGGGTGCCGGAGGACATCGGGCTCGCGGCCTTCGACGACATCCCCTGGTTCGTCCACACCGGACCCCCTATCACCGCGATCGCCCAGCCGACCGGCGAACTCGGCCGCGCGGCCGTACGCGCCCTGGTCGACATCGTCGAGGGCAGGCCCCCGCAGTCCGTCACGCTGCCCGCCCGCCTGGTCGTACGCGGCTCCTGCGGCGAGCGCACGAACGAGCCGGAACCGTTCGCCACCGAGCCGAGGAGCAACGCGTGAGCGAGTCAGTCGAGTTGCCGCGCGTCGACGAGTCAGTCGAATTGCTGCGCGTCGAAGGCGTGCGCAAGACCTTCCCCGGGGTGGTCGCCCTGGACAGCGTCGACTTCGATCTGCGCGGCGGCGAGGTCCACGTCCTGCTCGGTGAGAACGGCGCCGGCAAGAGCACCCTCATCAAGATGCTCTCCGGTGCCTACCGTCCCGACAGCGGCCGGATCTTCGCCCGGGGACAGGAAGTCCGCATCAACGGGGCGCAGGACGCGGAGAAGCTCGGGATCGCCACGATCTACCAGGAGTTCAACCTGGTCCCCGATCTCACGGTCGCCGAGAACATCTTCCTCGGCCGCCAGCCGCGCCGGTACGGACTCATCGACCGGCGTCGGATGGAGGCCGACGCCGAGGTGCTGCTGCACCGCGTCGGCCTGCACGTGTCGCCCCGGGCGAAGATCCGCGAACTGGGCATCGCCCGGCTCCAGATGGTCGAGATCGCCAAGGCCCTCAGCCTGGAGGCGCGCGTCCTGATCATGGACGAGCCGACCGCGGTCCTCACCTCGGAGGAGGTCGACAAACTCTTCCGGATCGTGCGCAGACTGCGCGAGGACGGCGTCGGCATCGTCTTCATCACCCACCACCTGGACGAGATCGCCGCCCTCGGTGACCGCGTCACCGTCCTGCGCGACGGCCGCAGCATCGACCAGGTGCCCGCCTCGACGCCGGAGGCGGAACTCGTCCAGCTGATGGTCGGCCGCAGCATCGACCAGCAGTACCCGCGTGAACGTGCCGATGCCGGGGAGCCGTTGCTGTCCGTGCGCGGCCTCAGCCGGGGCGGCGTCTTCCACGACATCAGCTTCGAGGTGCGGGCCGGTGAGGTCGTCGGCCTCGCCGGACTCGTCGGGGCCGGCCGCACCGAGGTCGCCCGCGCCGTCTTCGGCGCCGACCCCTACGACGCGGGCACCGTCCAGGTGCGCGGCGAGCGGCTCGGCAAGCACGACGTCACCGCAGCCATGAACGCCGGGCTCGGCCTCGTCCCCGAGGACCGGAAGGGCCAGGGCCTGGTGCTCGACGCCTCCGTGCAGGAGAACCTCGGCCTGGTCACCCTGCGCGCGGCGAGCCGCTCCGGGCTGGTCGACCTCAAGGGCCAGCGCACGGCCGCCGCCCGGATCGCGGAACAGCTCGGCGTACGGATGGCGGGCCTCGGCCAGCACGTCCGCACCCTCTCCGGCGGCAACCAGCAGAAGGTCGTCATCGGGAAGTGGCTGCTCGCGGACACCCGGGTGCTGATCCTCGACGAACCCACCCGGGGCATCGACGTCGGCGCCAAGGTCGAGATCTACCAGCTCATCAACGAGCTGACCGCCTCCGGCCACGCCGTCCTGATGATCTCCAGTGATCTGCCGGAGGTCCTCGGCATGAGCGACCGGGTGCTGGTCATGGCCCAGGGCCGGATCGCCGGTGAACTCCCCGCAGACCGGGCCACCCAGGACGCCGTGATGGCCCTCGCCGTCGGCTCCGCCCCCGCGACGGAACCCATCGAACCCATCGAACGCACCGAACCCACCGAACGCATCGAGAACGACGAGGAGGGCCCCCGTGGCCACTGACACCCATCCGCGCAAGGCGGGCGCGGGAGCCGCCGGGCCCGGCCTGCGCCGACTGCTGCTCGACAACGGAGCCCTCACCGCCCTGGTCGTCCTGCTGCTGGCGATGTCCCTGCTCTCGGGCGACTTCCTCACCACCCAGAACCTGCTGAACGTCGGCGTACAGGCCGCCGTCACCGCGATCCTCGCGTTCGGCGTCACCTTCGTCATCGTCTCCGCCGGCATCGACCTCTCCGTCGGCTCGGTCGCCGCGCTCTCCGCGACGGTCCTCGCCTGGTCGGCGACGTCGGCGGGGATGCCCGTCGTCCTCGCGGTCCTCCTCGCCGTCGCCACCGGCATCGCCTGCGGCTTCGTCAACGGCGCCCTCGTCGCGTACGGGAAGCTGCCCTCGTTCATCGCGACGCTGGCCATGCTGTCGATCGCCCGCGGTCTGTCCCTGGTGATCTCCCAGGGCAGCCCGATCGCGTTCCCCGACTCCGTCTCGAACCTCGGTGACACGCTCGGCGGCTGGCTGCCCGTACCGGTCCTCGTCATGATCGCCATGGGGCTGATCACCGCCCTCGTCCTCGCCCGCACCTACCTCGGCCGCTCGATGTACGCGATCGGCGGCAACGAGGAAGCGGCCCGGCTCTCCGGGCTCCGGGTCAAGAAGCAGAAGCTGGCCATCTACGCGCTGTCCGGCCTCTTCGCCGCCGTCGCGGGCATCGTCCTCGCCTCCCGGCTGACCTCCGCCCAGCCGCAGGCCGCGCAGGGGTACGAACTCGACGCGATCGCCGCGGTCGTCATCGGCGGCGCCAGCCTCGCGGGCGGCGTCGGCAAGGCCTCCGGCACTCTGATCGGCGCACTGATCCTGGCGGTGCTGCGCAACGGCCTCAACCTGATGTCCGTGTCCGCCTTCTGGCAGCAGGTCGTCATCGGGGTCGTCATCGCGCTCGCCGTGCTGCTCGACACGCTGCGCCGCAAGGCCGGTTCGGGAGCCGCGTCCTCGGCCGGCTCCTCCGCCGCCGGGCCGGGATCACCGGGATCGGGGCGCAGAGGAGCGATGAAGGCTGGTCTCGCACTGGTCTGCGTGGCGGCCGTCATCGCCGCCGTGACGTTCTTCAACTCCGGTTCCTCCGGCGGTAACACCCGGATCGGGATGTCCCTCTCCACGCTCAACAACCCCTTCTTCGTCCAGATGAAGGCGGGTGCGCAGGCCGAGGCCAAGGCCGCCGGGATCGACCTCACCGTCACCGACGCGCAGAACGACGCCTCGCAACAGGCCAACCAGCTCCAGAACTTCACCAGTTCCGGTGTGGACTCGGTCATCGTCAACCCGGTGGACTCCGACGCGGTCGGACCGGCCGTACGCGGCGCCAACGACGCGGACATCCCCGTGGTCGCCGCCGACCGGGGCGTCAACAAGGCGGACACCGCGACACTGGTGGCCTCCGACAACGTGGCCGGTGGCAAGCTCGCCGCCAAGGCCCTCGCGGACAAGCTCGGCGGCAAGGGCAGCATCGTCGTCCTCCAGGGCACCGCGGGTACCTCCGCCAGCCGCGAGCGCGGCGCGGGCTTCGCCGCGGGCATCAAGGCGTACCCGGGCATCAAGGTCGTGGCCACCCAGCCCGCCGACTTCGACCGCACCAAGGGCCTGGACGTCATGACCAACCTCCTCCAGGGCCACCCCGGCATCACCGGTGTCTTCGCGGAGAACGACGAGATGGCGCTCGGCGCGGTCAAGGCGCTCGGCAGCAAGGCCGGGAAGTCGGTCTCCGTGGTCGGTTTCGACGGCACACCGGACGGCCTGAAGGCGGTCGGCGCCGGCACGCTGTACGCGTCCGTCGCCCAGCAGCCCAAGGAGCTCGGCAAGATCGCCGTACGGAACGCGGTCCGGGCGGCCGAGGACAAGAAGGTCGCCGCCACGGTCAAGGTGCCCGTCAAGGTCGTCACCCGGCAGAACGTGGCCGACTTCTCCTGACCGGACGGCACACCGCCCCGGCCACCCGCTCCACGGAAGGAAGGCAGTAGCAGCAGATGTACGAGAACGAGGACTCCGGCCCCGCCCGGTACGACCTCCTGGTCGTCGGTTCGGCCAATGCCGACCTGGTCGTCGGCGTCGACCGGCGCCCGGCGGCGGGGGAGACGGTGCTCGGCTCAGACCTGGCCGTCCACCCGGGCGGCAAGGGCGCCAACCAGGCGGTCGCCGCCGCCCGCCTCGGCGCCCGCACGGCGCTGCTGGCCCGGGTCGGTGACGACGCGCACGGCAGGCTGCTGCTGGAATCGCAGCGCTCTGCGGGCGTCGACACCACCGGAGTCCTCGTGGGCGGAGCGCCGACGGGCGTCGCCCTGATCACGGTCGACCCGACGGGCGACAACAGCATCGTCGTCTCGCCGGGCGCCAACGCACGGCTCACCCCGGCGGACATCCGGGCGGCGGGCCCCCTCCTCTCCGCCGCCCGGGTCGTCTCCGTCCAGCTGGAGATCCCCCTGGAAACGGTCGCCGAGACGGCGCGCGTGCTCCCTGCGGGGACCCGGCTCGTCCTCAACCCGTCCCCGCCCGCCCCGCTCCCCGCCGAAGTACTCGCGGCCTGCGACCCCTTGGTGGTCAACGAGCACGAGGCCCGCTTCATTCTGGGCCGGGACGCGGGCACCACCCCCGAATCCTGGGCACGGGCCCTCACCGCGCTCGGCCCCCGCTCGGTGGTGATCACCCTGGGCGCCGGCGGCGCAATGGCCGCCGACACCCGTACCGGGGAGTGCGTACGGGTACCCAGCCCCGAGGTCGACGCGGTGGACACGACCGGTGCGGGCGACGCGTTCACCGCAGCCCTGGCCTGGCGGCTCGGCCTGGGCGAGGAGCTCCCCGTGGCGACGGCCCTCGCCGTCCGGGTCGGCGCGGCCGCCGTCACCAGGCAGGGCGCGCAGGCGTCGTTCCCCACCGAGGAAGAGATCGGCGCACTGTGAAGAAGTCAGGCATCCTCAATCGCCACCTCGCGGGCGCCCTGGCCGAGCTGGGCCACGGCGACACCGTCCTGATCTGCGACGTCGGCATGCCCATCCCGCCGGGCCCCCGCGTTGTCGACCTGGCCTTCCGGGCGGGCGTCCCCTCGTTCGCGGAGGTGCTCGACGGGCTGCTGGACGAACTCGTGGTGGAGGGCGCGACGGCGGCCGAGGAGATCCGGGAAGCCAATCCGGCGGCGTCCCGCCTCCTGGCCGAACGCCTCCCGGACCTCACCCACGTCCCCCACGACGCACTCAAGGCGCTCACGGCCCACGCGCGCCTGGTGGTGCGTACGGGCGAGGCGCGGCCGTACGCGAATGTGCTGCTGCGCTGCGGGGTCTTCTTCTGAGGAGCCCACCCACGGGCACGGGCGGGCCCTGCACGTCCGGCCACGGCGCACGGGCCGGCCCCGCGCGTCCGCCCACGGGCACCGGCCGGCCCGACGCATCCGGCCACGGCGCACGGTGCGGCCCCGCGCGGTCAGTTCGCCGTCACGATGCCATGGCCCGTGACGGCCACGAGCACCCGGCGGTACTCCGCGGGGCGGGCGTCGAAGTCCACCCGCGCGGCCAGCCCGGCGGCGTCGTTGTCCTGACCCCGCAACAGGTCCACCGACGTCTGCGCGAACCGGTCCGCGAGGCCCTCCCGCGCGGCCGTGGCCAACTCCTCACGCAGCAGCGCCACGGATTTCCGGGCGAGGCGGCGACGGTCAGGCCCGGCACGCAGCATCTCCCGGTACCCACCGCACGGTTCGGCGTCGGCCAGCAGCGGTTCGAGCCGCTCGGCCAGAGCCCGTCCCACCACGGCCGTGCGCCGGGCGGCCGCTCCGCCCGCCACCAGCACCTGGAGAGCGACCAGCAGGGCCGTCGTCCGGGGCTCGGGCCGGTCGGAGTCGACCCGTACGGCGGCGGTGGCGTCCACCCGGTCGGAGATCCGCCGCGCGGCGGCCACCGCGCGCCCGGCCGCCCGGGGCCCCACCCCCGGCAACCGGCCCAGCTCCCACGCCCCGGCGTCGAGCACGTCCCGCAGGCTCCGGATGCCGCCCTGCTCCCAGTCACCGGGGCCGGGCCGCCCCCTGACCGCCCAGCGCAGCCGCGCCACCGGGAGCCGGCCCAGCCGCTCGTCCACCAGCTCTCCGTGCAACGGCGCCCAGGCCGCCCGTACGGCCTCCACGGCCCGCTGGTGATCGACGGCGACCGCTCCGGCGGCGTCGCTGAGCCGCCGTGCTCGCCGCAGCACCTGCGGACTCACCCCGCTCGTCCGTGCCATGGCCCGGATGTTCCCGCCGACGAGACCCACGATCGTCACGAGAAGACCGACCGCCACCAGCGCGTCGGAGATCCGGGTCAGCTTGTCGTCCGGCCCGCTGTCCCGGTCCAGTTCGTACAGATCACCTCGGTCCGCACCTTCGGACCGCACGAAACCGGTGTCCCAGCCGAACCCGGAACCCTCGTCGTAGTACGGCGCCTTGAGGATCTGATCGCGATCCGGATCACACCGATACGGGCCCTCGCGCTCGCCCTCCCCGAACGGATCGGCCCACCGCACCGTGCACGCCCCGTCGGCCGACTCGTGGAGCACCGTCAGGTCCACCTGCCGCAGCTCGGGGTAGCCGGGCGAGGCGAGATACACCCCCAGCGAACACCCGATCAGCACCAGGCCGACCGCCAGCACCCACCGGAACACAGGCACATGCCCCCTCATCCGGTCCCCCCTCGCCTCGCGACCGCCAGCCCCCTGCCGGCCAGCTTGCGCCGCGCCCGGCCGGGCATCAAGAAGCGGGACCGGCAGCCCCGGGGGCCCGGTCCCTGCCTGATCCCGGCAAGCAGCCGGCCGGTTACCGCCCCGATGCCACGACCGGATAGTGATCGGAGAGGTTCGTGTACGTGTAGTCCGTCCCCCAGCTCGACACCGTCCACGGCGCGCTCTCCTCCTTGACCACCTCGTTCGTCCACCCCGCCGGCTTCGCGTGCCCCGTACGGTGCAGCACGTGGTCGAGGTCCTCGCGGGGGTCATCGGGGTAGCGCTCCGAGGCGATCGAGTTGTCCCGGGTGTCGAAGGAGTAGGGGTGCCCGGTGCGGGCGTCCGCAGCGGTCAGTCCGGCGTTCGTCAGCAAGTCGGCGTACTCGGGGGAGCGGGAGTCCACGTTGAGGTCGCCTGCCACGATGACCTGTTCCGAGTCGGGGATGTTCTTCGCGTCGAGGAATGCGTCGATCTGCTGGAACTGCCGTGCCCGGATTGCGGCCGCCTCGCCCGACGCGCACCCCGGGTCGGTCGACTGGGTGTGGGTGCCCACCACGTGCACACGTACCCCGTTGACGTTCAACTCGGCATACGCGAAGCCTTTGTTGGACCACCAGTCGCTGCCGCAGGCGTCCTTGTAGATGTGCTGCTCCTGGCGGATGACCGGCCACTTGCTCAGGATCGTGACGCCGCCGTCCTCGGGCGTGGTGGCCGAGTAGGCGCCGCTGGTGGCATCCCAGCCGCTCCGGCTCCGGCCCACCACCGGTGTGTGGTACGGGTATTGGCCGGACGCGTTGCGGGTCAGGGCGTCGGAGGCGGTGTTGTCGAACGCCTCCTCCAGTACGACGACGTCATTGCCCTGGAAGAAGCCGGCCTTCGGTATCTCGGCGGCCCGGTGCGCCTGCCCCCAGTTGGGGTAGAGGCTGGTGCTCATCAGGAACGTGTTGTACGTGAGGACCCGAAGCGGCGGCGGGGTGTCGGCCGCCGATGCCCGCGGTGCGACGGCCACCAGCGCGGCGGCGGTGAGCGTGGCGGACAGGGTCACGCCGGAGATTCGGCGGAGCGCGGAGTGCGGCACGGGGTACTCCTGAGTCTGCTGCTGCATGGGGGCGGATGAATGCTGGGACCCATGAAAGCAGGGGGAGTTACCCGTGGGTAGACAGCAGATTCCGGGAGTCCTGACCGCAGCCGTCCAACAGGTGCCCGCCCAGCCCCAGGACACCTGCCCCCCCCGGTTTCCGACGCCCGTCACTTCCTCTCGGCGTACACGATGAGGTTGTCCACGGGGTGCCCCGCGGCGTCGAACGCGCCGTCGCAGGTGATCAGCCGCAGCGCACGGGCCTTGGTGTGTCCGTAGACCCGCGCGGTCGGGAACGCCGTCTTGCTCGCCGTCTCCCGGCCGGTCACCTCGAAGTGGATCTCGGTGCCCCGGTCGTCGCGGACGCTGATGTCCGCACCCTTGGTGATCTTCTTGAGGTCGTGGAACACGGCTCGGCCGAAGCGGGTGTCGTTGTGGCCGATCAGTACGGCGGGGCCCGGCTGGCCGGGTACTGAGCCGCCGGTGTACCAGCCGGTCGTCATGCCCTTGTCGGCGGGCGGCACCTCGACCGTGCCGTCGGCGTTGAGCCCGAGGCGCATGACCGCGCTGTTGATGCCGAGGGACGGGATGGAGACATGGACGGGCGGCGGGGCGGACTTCGCGGATGTGGACGGGGACGGGGGTGCGGGATCGGACGCGGTTCCCTTTCCGGGCGCGGGAGTTCCGGTCGTCGCGGGCGACTCGGCGCTCCGCGCCGCGGCCGAGGACTTCGACGGCGAGTCGGTGGAGCAGCCGGTCAACGCGGTCAGTGCGGTCAGCGCGAGGCAGGCGTACACCGGCAGTGCGGTACGCCGGAGACACTGGGGTGTACGGGACATCCGGGGCGTGCGGGACATGAGGACGGACTCCAGAAGTGATCGGCCGACGGCAGTGGCGCCGCCCTGATGCAGGACGGCGCCACTGCCGGTTCTATCGGCTGAGGGTGGGTCAGCCGTTGCGACGGCCGGTGGAGCGGCGGCGCAGGACGACCGTTCCGGCGCCCGCGACCAGGAGGGCCGCCACGGCGGACCCCGTGACGGCGGCGGTGTTGTCACCGGACGTGCCGGCCGGGCGCTCGCCCGCCGCGACTCCGCCACGCGGTGCCCTGGTCGGCGCTTCGGTGGCGGGGGCGGGGGAGGGGCTCTCGCCCGCGGCGACTCCGCCGCGCGGTGCCCTGGTCGGCGCGGCGGTGGCGGGGGCGGGGGAGACCGAGGGGGCGTCCGAGGGAGCCTCCGAGGGGGTGGCGGCCTTGGTGGGCGCGGCTGAGGCGGCGGGGGAGGAGTCGGCGAAGGCCGAGGCGGCGGGGACGCTTACCGCACCGACCACCACAGCGGCCAGGACGGCGGTACGCAAGGACGAGCGCAGGGACATGTATGTGGCTCCGTTCAGGACGGCCCCGAAGGCGCCGCGATGCGGAATCGCACCGCGGCGCGGGGCGTGCTGACAGGCTGTCCCGGAGTTATGAAGAAGCTGTCAGGACGCTGTGTTCATCGCATCAGGGCTGCCCGGAGCCGTCCCGATCGTGGGCCGGGGCAACGTGGCCCGGGACGCCGCCGGGCGGGAGGTCGTCGGTGCGGCCGGGCTCCGGTTCCGGCAGGCCGTCCCCGTACGCGCCCCCGCGGTCGGCCGGGAGGCGGAGGGTGAACACCGACCCCTGCCCCTCCACGCTCACCGCGGTGACGGTGCCGTCGTGCGCCTCGGTGAGCTTCCGTACGATCGCCAGCCCCAGTCCGCTGCCTCCCGTACGCCGGCTGCGGGACTTCTCGCCGCGCCAGAATCGGTCGAAGACATGGGCAAGGTCCTCCGGGGGTATGCCGCTGCCCGTGTCCGTGACGTCCACCAGAACCGCGTCGCCGGACTCGGAGCCGTACGGGCGCAGGGTGACGCTCCCGCCGGACGGGGTGTGGCGTACCGCGTTCGAGACCAGGTTGCCGATGGCCTGGCGCAGCCGGACCGGGTCGGCCGTCAGCCCCGGGACCGGGTGGTCCGGGGCCACGGGCAGCACGGTCAGCGCGACTCCGGACGTCTCGGCGCGGGCCTGGTGTGCGGCGGCGACCTGGCCCAGCAACTCCTCGATCCGGACCGGCTCGGCGTGCAGTCTGAGCGCGCCCGCGTCGGCCTGGGCCAGGTCCTGGAGGTCGTCGATGATGTGCTGCAACTGCACCGCCTCCTCGTGCAGCGAGGCGATGAACGCCGGGTCCGGCTCCGCCACCCCGTCCTGCGCCGCCTCCAGCCAGCCGCGGATGTTGCTGAGCGGGGTGCGCAGTTCATGGGCGACATCGCTGACCATGGCCTTGCGCTGGGCCTCCAGCCGCGCGCGGTGGGCGGACATGTCGTTGAACGTGGCGGCAAGCCGCCCGATCTCGGTGTCCGCGGCGACCAGCACCGGGACGCTGTCCTCGCCGTCCCGCATCCGCTGGGCGGCGCCCGTCAGCGCGCGCAGGGGGCGTACGAGCCGTGCGCCCACGAGGACCGACGCGCCTACGGTGAGAGCGAGGACGAGCGCCGCCGCCCCCGCGATCTTCGCGGTGTTGGCCGGTGAGAGATCGAAACCGGGCACCGTCGTGCCGCCGGTGTCACCGATGAACAGCAGGGCGGGCGAGGCGACGTACGAACCGAGCTGTTCGCGGCGGGCCGTGCCGACACAGGAGGCGATCGCCCGGTCGGCCTCGCCGTTCCCGGCCGCCGTCGAGGGGGCCGGAGCGGGGCTGGGCGCGTCGGTGGGGGCATAGGTCGGTGCGGGACTGGGCGACGCCATCGGCAGCTCGGTGGGAACCGACACGGCCGGCCTGGGTTCCGTGGGCTGGCCCCAGGAAAGATCCAGCTTCAGATCGACGCCGGCCCGGCCCTGGCGCTTGAGGCAGGCGTCGGCCAGCTGGTTGAGGGCTTTGAGCGCCTTCCTCTCGGTCGCGGTCGGGCTGTCCAGCTCATCGGTGGCGCAGCGCGTGCCCTGGACGCGGTCGGGGTCGTTGCCCACCACCTGGATCCGGGGGCGCCCGCTCTCGCTGCGGACCACGTCGGAGGCGATCCCGGTCGCGCTGAGGCAGGACACCTTCCGGTCCGCGGTCTTCTGCAGCGCCGCCCGCTCGGAGGCGGGCAGCCGGAACGGCCCGACCGCTCGCGGATCGACCCGGTCGGCCGGAGCCCCTGACGCGCCCGCGGTCTCGGCCGCCAGCGCCGTGTCCACCGACAGCGGATCGACGATCGCCGAGGCCTGCGCCGGCAGCGCCGCCGCCGACTCCGGATCGGCCGAGTCGGCGAGCGGAGCACGCCGTTCCGTCGTCAGCGCGATCCGCCGGCCGGACTGCTCGGCCAGTTCACGCACGGTCTTCCCGACGCCGTCCCAGGTGGGATGAGCCGCCGCGTATCCGAGCAGGCTGTGATAGATCCGGGCGTCGGCGGTGAGGTTCTGCCCCTGCTCCTGCCGGATCGCGCCGGACGTCGTCTGCACGGCCAGCCAGGCGGTGGCAGCCACCGAACATGCCGCCACGAGCGCCGAGACGGCCAGCAGCCGGGCGAAGAGGCTCTTGCGCAGGGGCAGCCGCGCCCCCCGTTGCCCGGGGTCCGCCGCCTGCTGTTCTCCGCTAGGACGACGCACGTGCCACCGCCTTCGCCGGGTCCGTCAGCTTGTATCCGACGCCGAAGACGGTGAGCAGCCGGGTGGGCCTGCGCGGGGCGGGTTCTATCTTCTTGCGCAGGTTCATGATGTGCACGTCGACCGTTCGGTCGCTGATGTACCGGTCGAATCCGTGGAGCTCCGCGAGCAGTTGCTGCCGGGAGAAGACCCGGTCGGGCTCGGCCGCGAGCGCCGCGAGGATCCTGAACTCACCGGGGGTGCATTCGACGGGTTCACCGCCGATCGAAACCAGATGCCGGGCCGGATCGACGACGAGCGAACCGACCCTCAGAGTCGGGTCGTCGGCCGGCTCCGCGCCCGTGACGCGGCGGCTGCGTCGCAAGAGCGTACGGACCCGGGCCATCAGCTCACGTGGGCTGTAAGGCTTGGTCACGTAGTCGTCCGCGCCCAGATCGAGTCCGAGCAGCAGATCGTCCTCGGTGGTGCGGGCCGTCAGCATCAGCACCGGCAACTCCCGGCACTCGGCGCGCAGGACACGCACCACATCCAGACCGTCGGCACGGGGCATCATCACATCGAGGACCAGCAGGTCGGGCTCCCGTTGCCGGACCAGGTCGAGGGCCGCGAGACCGTCGCCGACGAGCGTGACGGAGTGGCCCTCCCGTTCCAGGTAACGGCGGAGGAGTTCGGCCTGTTTCTCGTCGTCTTCAGCGACGATCACGTTTGCGCACACGTGCTCGATCGTAGAGGGGTTCGATCAGTGGACGTCGGGCTCTTGCCCGCGACGCCCCTGTCCTGCTCTTGTGTACCCGCAAGTAACTGGCGTGCGCGACGGTCGCTGCACGGGTGCGACAGCCGTGCGCTGCGTGTGCCGGACGAGGCGTACGTGACGGGCACGGCGTTCAAGAGGGTGGGCAGCAGGGTGGAGCCGGTAGCTGGGCACGAGGTACGGGGCAGGCTGCCCGAAGGACTGGCCGACGCGATACGCGAGACGGCTGCGGAGATCGCCGCGCTGCTGCGCGCCGCCCCCGACACCGGGCTGCCGGTCCCCAGGTCCGAGTGGACCGTGGGGGAGGCGGCGGCACATCTGGCGCAGGCCAACCAGCTGATGGCAGAGGTGGCCGCCGGGCACCCGCGCGACTACGGGGACGGCACCCCACGCGGTCTGGCCGCGGCCAACGAACGAGCCCTCGCGGCGTTCGGCGAGCGGGCCGGAGAGCCGCTGGCCGCGATGATCGTGGCGCAGACCGCCGCGTTCCTGGACGCGGTGACCGAACACCCCTCGGACGAGACGCTGATGACGCCGATGGGCCCGATGAACCGCGCGGTCCTCGGCTCGTACCTCCTGACGCACATGCTGGGCCACGGCTACGACCTGGCGCGGGCACTGCGGCGCCCGCACATGGCCGACCGGGTCAGGGCCGGGCTGACCCTGCCCTTCCTCGTCGAGGCCATGCCCCGGGTGACCGACGAGCGGGCCACGGCGGGTCTCACCGCGCGCTACACGGTCCGGCTGTGGGGCGGCGGCCGCTTCGGGGTGACGTTCACCGACGGCACGGTGGCGGTGGGCCACCGGCCGCCGGACCGCCCGGACTGCACGATCTCCATCGAGCCGGTCACGTTCCTGCTGATGGCACTCGGCCGCATCGCCCCGGCGGGCGCCATGGCCAGGGGACGGGTCCTGGCCTGGGGGCGCAAGCCGTGGATCGGCCCCCGCTTCCCGGAGTACTTCACGGCGCCGTGACCCGGCACGGACAACTTGGGGGTGCGGTGAGCACACGCCGCGCCGTCCAACTCGGTAGATTGCATCCGCACGGTGGCAGTGGCGGTGCCGGGGAGGGCGCATCGCGCGGAACACCGGGAACGGGGAGTGCGCCACATGCTGGATCCCATGTCGCTGACAGCCGTCTCGGCGGTGCTCGGGGCGGTCGGCTCGGGGATGGCCAACGAGGCCGGAAGATGGGCGTGGGAGTCGACCGGCGGATACGTCCGCCGCATCGTCGGCCGCGAGATCCCGGCGCCCGTAGCACCCGGCGAACTCGACGCGGTGGCCCTCCTGGTGTCGGAGCGACTCCGCCGGAACCCCGGGCTCGCCTCCTCCTGGACGGCGTTCGCGAGCCGGGTGAGCAGCACGGGCCGGGGCGGGGCAGCGGGCTTCACGCCGCGAGCCGGGCAGCCCGGCCTCCCCGCCTCCACAAGGTTCTTCACCGACCGCAAGGAGGCGCTGAAGAGCCTCGACCGCGAGGCGTCACGGCGCGCGGACGGCACCCCGAGGCTGGCCCTGGTGCACGGCGCCGAGGGCATGGGCACCAGCACGCTGGCGGTGCACTGGGGGGTCCGGCAGGCCGGCCTGTTCCCGGACGGCCAGCTCTACGCGGATCTGGCGGGCGGCACCACCGCAGCGCGCGGCACGGGGACCGTGTTGCGTAGCCTGCTGCGCCAACTCGGCGTGCCGGACGAGGAGATGCCGACCGCCGCCGGCCAACTGAGCGAGTTCTTCCGAGGCTGTGTGGCGGACCTGAGGCTGCTGATCGTCCTCGACCACGTGCACTCTGCCGCCCAGATCCGGCCGCTCCTCACCTCCGCGCCCGCCGTGTTCACGATCGTGGTGGCCCGCAGCCCGTTTCCCGGCCTCGACGCGGTGCGCGTTCCCGTCGGCCCGCTGGCGGACAAGGACGCGGTACGGCTGCTGACCCAGCTCCTGGACAAACCGGCGGTCGCCGCGGCCCGCGCCACCCTGCCCTCCGTCCTCGCCCGGTGCGGCGGATCGCCGTACGCCCTGCGCGCGGCGGCGCCCCGCCTCGCCGAGCCCGCCTCCGGTACACCGGCCGCCGGTGACCCCGTACGGGCGGCGGCGCAGGACAGCTACGGCGCCCTGGACCCGGAGACGGCGAAGCTGTACCGACTGCTGGCGGTGCGCGAATGGCCCGCGCTGGACGCCGCGGTGGCCGCCCGCGTCGCCGGGGTGGCACCGGAGGACGCCGAGCTGCGGCTGGAGGAACTGGCGGACGGGCTCCTGCTGGAGCGCAACACCACCGCCGAAGGGCGGGCCCGCTACCACTACCGCCCGGCGGTCCGCCGACATGCCGAGTCTGTCGCCGTACAGGAGGACGGCATCGCCGGCTGCTCGGCTGCGATGGCGCGAGCCCTGCGCTGGTACGTCGATCTGTCGACATCCGCGGCGCATCAGGCACTGCCCGAGAGCTGGCGGGTCCCCGAGCCCACGGGCACCCGCGAAACCCCTGCCTTCGAAAGCCGGGGCGAGGCGCTCGACGCCCTGATCGCAGAGTCCGGCAACCTGATCCAGGCAGTCCACTGTGCCGAGGAGTCCGGCGACCCGGCCTCGGCCGTACGGCTCTGCCGCTCCCTGTGGCCGCTGCAGCTCAAGGCCGGTCGCCACGAGACGCTGCTGCCCGCCCTGCGCGCCGGAGCACGGCTCGCTGATGCCCACCTGCCGGGAAGCGCGGACGCGGGAGCACTGCACGCCCAACTCGCCCACACGCTCACCGAACTGCGCCTCTGGGACGAGGCCGAGGTGGAAGCACTCGCGGCCGCGCGGGCCGAGGAGGCGGCCGGGCACAAGCGGGGCCATGCGTCGGCGGTGGAGTTCCTCGGACTGCTGAGGCTTCGGCAATGGCGGTTCCAGGAGGCGTACGACTGCTTCGAGGAGGCGGACGCCGTGCTGGTCACGATCGGGGCCGGGGACGAGGGGACCGCCGACGTCCCCCGCGCACGTGCCCTGCTGGAACGCCACCGGGGCCGGGCTCTGCGGGGCCTCGGCAGGTTCGAGGAGTCCAGGGAACGGCTGGAAACGGCGCTCCGTCACTTCCGCGCGGACGGCGATACGTACAACACGGCCCGGACGCTGACCGACCTGGCCGAGACCTGGCTTGACCAGTCGGACACCGCCGCCGCGCGCCCCCTGGTCGAGGCGGCGATCACGACGCTGAGCGGTCAGAGCGCCGAGTACCACGTGGCGTATCTGCGGTCCATGCGCGAGCGCTGCACGGCCGGGGAGCACGGCACCGGCTGAGGCGCGTCACCCGGCGGACAGGCCGGTGACCCGCACCCGCACGCCCCTGGCCCCGGACCGCACGGTGAACCCGCCGTCATCCAGCAGGGTCACGAGCCGCTCCGCCAGGACGTCGTCGCCGGCGCCTCCGGCCCCCAGCAGCGCATGGAGGGCGGAGGCGGCGGCCGCGGGGTCCACCGGGGCCTCCGGCGGGGAGGTCAGGCTGAGCAGCCGGCCGCCCCTCGGCCGGACGACACACTCGGACGGGCCGACGGTGAAGGCGGCCAGCGCACAGCCGGGGTGGCGGTGCAGCACCTCGGCCGTCCAGACCGCCGGAGACCCGAACCGGGGATCGCCGGGCAGGCCGTCCCGGAAGACGACATCGGCCAGCTCCAGCCCGTCCACGTCGCGGGTGTCCTCGTGCACGGCGATGTGCGCGTCACCGTCCGCGCACTCGGCCGAGGGCGGTGACCCCGCCCAACGGGTCACCGAGACCTCGCCCGGCCGCGTCACCCGGGTCAGTACGTGGAGGGGTGCCGTGACGGACACCGGTTCGTGGCCGGGCAGCGGCAACGGCTCCAGCGAGGCGGCCCACTCCGGCTCCGCCGCACCCATCATCGAGTAGAAGAGGGACCGCAGCCGGACCGCCGCCTCCCCCGGCACGGAGGTCGTGTACTCGGCGGGCCCCGGCAGCGGCCGGTGGTGCTCCACGAGCCGGTCGATCTGCCCGCGCAGCGGCGCACCGGGGTCCAGCCGGGGCGCCACCCGCATGAAGTCGGAGATCGGCGCCCCGGGGTCGAGTTCGTCCAGCGGGGCAGCGGCCAGCAGCACCGGAGTGCCGAGCGCCGCCGCGTAGAAGGTGACGGACCCGTGGTCCCCGACCACCGCGTCGGCCGCCACCAGCGCCTGCCGCCACCCCTCCAGCGGATCGATCAGCACCAGCCCGCAGCGCCGCGCCCGGTCGAGCCAGGCCCGGACCTGGCCGGGGCCGTGCCCGTGCCAGATATTGGGGTGCAGAACGGCGGCGAACCGGTACTCGTCCACGGGGAACTCGCCTGCGAGCCGAGGCAGCAGGCCGGGCAGCAGGTCGTCGCCGCCCGCGCCGCCGTCCCCGAAGAACGACGCAGGATTCCAGGTGGAGTTGAGGACGATCAGCCGTTGCCCGGCCCGTACCCCGAGTGCCCGGCGGAAGCGCTCGCGGTAGGGGCGGGCGGCGAGTGCGCGGTCGAAGCAGGGGTCACCGGCGAGTACGGCGGTCGGCGCGGCCTCCGGGCACGCGGCGCGCAGCCGGTCGCACTGCTCGGGATGGGAGAGGACGAGAGCGTCCGCGATGGGTACGCCGTCCGCCAGGACCCACTGCGGAGCCTGTCCGAATACGGGCACGGGGCTGGGCTCCGCTCCTGCTCCTGCCCCGGTGTCCGGTGTCCGGTGTCCGGTGTCCGGTGTCGCCAGCTTCTTAGTATATCCGACACCGTGCGAGAGAATCGCCAACTTACTTGGAAGCAATGCCAGTTGGCCACCGAAGCTGGCGGAGACGGCCAGGTCCACCGGCGTTTCGAGGGCCTGTTCCCACGGCAGCACCGGCACTCCGGTCCCGGCGAGGAGCTCGGCCGTGCCGGCCGAGAACGCCGAGGACTCCGGGCAGGTGGCGAGGAGCTGGATCCGCAGATCGCCGTCGAAGAGCGGCAGCACGTCCAGGAGCCGGGTGGCGGAGGTCACGTTGTGCACGACGAGCAGCACCCGCAGGCACTTCCCTCGGGTTGCCCACCGCACGGCACCGTCCCCGACCGGCACTCGCAGCCATCCGGCCCGCCCTTGTGTCACCCGCGCCCCCACTCGGCCCATGGGCCGCGCGACTGCCCGGCCGACCAGTCACGATATCCAATCGGCCCGGCCGGATGCCCTGTCAGGCTGCCATCGCCACGGATGTCTTGCGGAGCACGGGGCCAGGGGCCGCGCCGGCCTTCCGGTCCCCGAAGACCACCACCCGCAGCAGGGCGAAGCGCCCGACCCCGGCCAGCGCCGACGCCGACAGGTACACGGTCTGCTCGACCAGGGCCGAGGGCTCGGAGCGGAACGCGTAGAGGCAGAGCAGCGCCCCGGTCGTGAAGGCGTAGCTGACGGCGACGGTCAGCCCGGACTGGAGGTGCACGCCCCAGCCGCGGCGTTCGCTGCGGAACGACACCCGGCTGTGCAGCTCGGTGGCTATCACCGTGGACACCACGGTCACCAGCGCGTTCGCCAGGGCCAGCGGCATCCGGTCGTGGAGCAGCACCAGCACCCCGCTGGAGGCGACCCCGACCCCGCCGCCGCAGACCACGAAGCGCACGAATGCCGCGACAAGGGCGTGGGACGTGCGCGTCGGCTGGCGGGGTGGGGCGGCGGTCACGGGTTTCCTCCGGGGACTGTGTGGTGCGGTACGAATATCTCACCCCAGAATCTACGGACCCGGCGTCCTCCCCACGAACCGGTTTCTCCCCGACCTTCCTGGGGGTTGTCCCCCAGGGGACTTCGGGGGACAACCCCCAGGAGAGTGCGTCAGGGCTTGCGGGCGAGGCCGCCGTGCTCGCCGATCTCCTGAGGGGCGGGGGACAGTCCATCCGGGCGCCAGAGGGGTACGGAGACGACCCCGGGATCGAGGAGTTCGAGGCCGCCGAAGAAGGCCGCGATCCGGTCGACGGGGCGCAGGAAGTAGGGAATGGCGCCGCTTTCGTTGTACGCGTCCTGGGCCCGCTCGTAGTCGGCGTCGATGCCGCGTGATCCGTCGTTGATGGCGAGGTAGCTGCCGGACGGCAGCGCGTCCATCAGGTGCGCGACGATGCTCCGTGCCTGGTCGTAGTCGGCGACGTGCCCCAGGATGTTGCTGAGGATCAGGGCGGTGGGCCGGGTCAGGTCAAGGGTTTCCGCCGCCGCCGACAGGATGCGGTCGGGGTCGGCGAGCTCGGCGTCGACGTAGTTGGTGGCGCCCTCGGCGGTTGACGTGAGCAGGGCGCGGGCGTGCGTGAGGACGAGCGGGTCGTGGTCGACGTAGACGATCCTGGACTCAGGGGCGAGCCGCTGGGCGACTTCGTGCGTGTTGTCAACGGTCGGCAGGCCGGTTCCGATGTCCAGGAACTGCCGGATGTCGGCTTCCGTGACCAAGTGGGTGATGGTGCGCCCCAGAAAGGCGCGGCTCCCGCGGGCCACGGTGACGATGCCGGGGAAGACGGCGCTGTACGCGTTCCCTGCCTCCTCGTCGACCGCGTAGTTGTCCTTGCCGCCCAGCCAGTAGTTCCAGATCCGGGCGGAGTGCGGCACCGAGGTGTCTATGCGCTGTTCGGCAGGGTTCCTCGCGGTCGTGTGATCGGTCATGGGCTCCATCCGTCTTTCATCCGGGCGGAACAACTCCGCCGCCCCCAATGTAGGTGCCAACAACCCTGACAAGGCGAACGGTTCGTACCGGGGCCGGGGTGGCGCCTGCTTCGGTGCCGGCCCGCCCCGTTGTCGACTGTTCGGCTGAACGCCATCGTGTGCACACTGCACGGGTCTTCCGCCGGACCGTCGGTTCTGGAACACTCCTGTCGTTTTCGCCCTTATGTTTCCTCACCCCACAGAGGCCCCCACTCATGGCAGATATCAACCGTCGTCGCCTCCTGCAACTCGCCGGAGGCACGGTTGCCTTCAGTACGTTGTCGAGCAGCATCGCCCGCGCCGCCTCACTGCCCGCGAAGGGTCGTACGGGCACGCTCCAGGACGTCGAGCACATCGTCGTACTGATGCAGGAGAACCGTTCCTTCGACCACTACTTCGGCACGATGAAGGGTGTGCGCGGCTTCGGTGACCCGCGTCCGGTCACGCTGCCCGGCGGAAAGCCGGTCTGGCACCAGAAGGACCTGGCCGGCAAGGAGGTGCTGCCGTTCAGGCCGCCCGCCGACGACCTCGGGCTGCAGTTCCTCCAGGACCTGAACCACGACTGGGCCGGTGGGCACCGGGCGCTGAACAAGGGCGCGTACGACCAGTGGGTGCCCGCCAAGACCGCCACGACGATGGCCCACCTGACACGTGAGGACATCCCGTTCCACTACGCCCTCGCCGACGCGTTCACCGTCTGCGACGCGTACCACTGCTCGTTCCTCGGCTCGACCGACCCGAACCGCTACTACCTGTGGAGCGGGTACACCGGCAACGACGGCACGGGCGGCGGTCCCGTGCTCGGCAACGACGAGGCGGGGTACGGCTGGAAGACCTACCCCGAGCGGCTGGAGGAGGCCGGGGTGTCGTGGAAGGTCTACCAGGACATCGGTGACGGGCTCGACGCCGCCGGCTCCTGGGGGTGGATCGACGACGCCTACCGGGGGACGTACGGAGACAACTCGCTTCTCTATTTCAACAGTTACCGTGACGCCAAGCCCGGCGATCCCCTCTTCGAGAAGGCGCGCACCGGGACCGACGTCAAGAACGGCGACGGGCTCCTCGACGACCTGAAGGCCGATGTCCGGGCCGGTACGCTCCCCAAGATCTCCTGGGTCGTCTCGCCCGAGGCCTACAGCGAGCACCCCAACTGGCCCGCGAACTACGGTGCCTGGTACATCTCGCAGGTGCTGGACGCGCTGACCTCCGACCCCGAGGTCTGGGGCCGGACCGCCCTCTTCATCACCTACGACGAGAACGACGGCTTCTTCGACCACGTCGTGCCGCCGTTCGTGCCGTCCGGCGCGGCGCAGGGACTGTCCACCGTGGACACCTCCGCCGACCACTTCCCCGGCGACGTCCGGTACGCGGCCGGGCCGTACGGGCTCGGGCAGCGCGTGCCCATGACGGTCGTGTCCCCGTGGAGCACCGGCGGGTTCGCGTGTTCGGAGGTCTTCGACCACACCTCCGTCATCCGGTTCATGGAAGCGCGCTTCGGTGTGCGCGAGCCCAACATCTCGCCCTGGCGGCGTGCCGTCTGCGGCGACCTCACCTCGGCCTTCGACTTCAGCCGGACGGAGACCGCGCCCGCCGGGCTGCCCTCCACGGACGGATACGCGCCGCCGGACGGGGACCGGCACCCCGACTACGTTCCGGTGCCGCCGGTCTCCGGCAGCGTGCCGAAGCAGGAGTCCGGCACGCGGCCCACCCGGCCACTGCGGTACGCGCCGCTCGTGGACGGGGCGGCGGACCCGGGCGCCGGGAAGTACCAGCTCACCTTCGGTGGCGGGGACGAGGCCGGAGCGCAGTTCCTGGTGACGTCCGCCAACCGCGGTGACGGGCCCTGGACCTACACCACAGAGGCGGGCAAGTCGCTCTCCGACAGCTGGAACACGGCCTATTCCAGCGGCGTGACCGACCTCACGGTGCACGGTCCGAACGGGTTCCTGCGGGCCTTCAGGGGCCCCGGCAAGGCGGCCGGGCCGGAGGTGACGGCGCGTCATAACCCGGTGAACGGAGCTCTCGACCTGACGCTCACCCATGCCGGTACGGAGACGGTCCAGCTGACCGTGCGCAACGCGGACGCCTACGGCGGCGGGGCGCAGACCTTCGCGGTGCGGTCCGGCGCGACCGTGCGGCACACCGTTGACCTGCGCGGAAGCAAGCGCTGGTACGACATCGAGGTGGTCTCGGACGCGGACGCCACGTTCCTCCGCCGGTTCGCCGGACACGTCGAGACGGGTGAGGCCGGAACGAGCGACCCGGGCCTGGTCACCGGCTGACCGGGCGGCGCGGGGCGGCTGAATCCAAGCCGGACCGCCATCGGAGAGAGGCGGGGGCGCACGGGCCAGGTCCGGCCCGTTCCTGTGCGTCCCTGACCGTCCGTCGGGCGGGCGGTCCCGCGCGTCGGGGCGCGCCCGCTCGGTGCGTTAGGGTTTTTGCCGGGTCATGAGTTCCAGTGCGCAGCCCCGGCTTGCTGGACGGCACCCCGCTCCGCTGCGGGTGCTCCGGGTGACGACCTGCCCCGTGCGCGAGGTGCGGGGAACAGCGGACCGCGGTGCAGAGCGCTCGGGGTCCATCATCCCCGGAAGGCGGGACTCACCATGCTGCGTCATCTCCCCGAGCACGGCTCCGTGCGGAGCGAGGACTGCGAGCGGTACGCCGCAGGCCACCAAGTGCACTGGATCCACGCCAAGAAGTGCCGGCAGGAGCCCGGTCAGGCCGTCGAGATACTGCTGACCGCGGACGATGTCCGGGACGACGGCTGGGTCGGTCTGCGGGCCGCGTTCGACTACGCGGGCGCCCTTCCGCAGGTGTGGACGCATGCTCCGGACGGGCTGCGGGAGACCCTCGCCGGCCACCGGGGACGCGTGTACTGGCTCTCCCGGTGGCATGCGCTGAAGCTCGTGACCGGTGCCGACCGGGTCGCCGGACTCGTCAACGTAGCCTTCGAGGCAGGGGAGCTGTGCGGCGACCCGGGTTCCGTGCGCTCGTAGCCGCGTCGCCGTTCGGCGTCGGTGCCTGGAGGTGGTGCCTGGATTCGGTCGTCAATTGTCGTGAGATGTCGACCGGTTGCTTCATGTTGAGTGCACATTTGATCGTCATTGACCGCTGTGGGGTCACATAAAATCCTTATAGTGGGCGGGCGTTGACCGCACGATCGTGATGCGTGACGCTTCCGCCACAGAAGTCAGGACGATGACGCGCCCTTCCTCCGCAGAGCCCGAGCCCGTCCCACCTCCTCCGGAGTGCCCCGCGCACGCGGGGCCGGGCCCCGTGCCCCTCGGCGGGCCCTCGTTCCAGACCGAGCCGCGAGCCGTCTACCGCGCCATGCGGCGGGACCACGGGCCGGTCGTCCCCGTCGAGCTGCCGGGCGGGTTCCCCGCCTGGCTGGTCATCGGCTACCGGGAACTCCATCAGGTCACCAGTGACGGTGAGCTGTTCCCTCGCGACGTCGGCCTCTGGAACCAGTGGGAGCACATCCCGCAGGACTGGCCGCTGCTGCCCATGGTCGGGCGGCCGCTGCCGTCCATCTACTTCAGCGCGGGCGACGAGCACCGGCGGCATGCGCGGATGGTCGGACCCGCCCTCGAAGGGGCCGACCCGTTCGAGATCCGCAGCCACTGCGAGCAGTTGGCCGACCGGCTGATCGACGCCGTGTGCAGCCGGGGCACCGCCGACCTCGTCGCCGACTTCTGCGAGCCCCTTCCGGTCCTGGTCCTCGCGAGGCTGGTCGGATTCCCCGACGACGAGGGCGGCTCCATCGCCCAAGTGCTCAAGGACCTGGCCGACGGCGGTCCGGGCGCGCAGGAGGCCCACCTGCGTTTCGGGGAACACATGACACGACTCGTCGCCGCGAAGCGTGCCGCCCCCGGCGACGACGTGACCTCCCGGATGCTCGCGTTCCCCGAGGCCTTCACCGACGAGGAGTACATGCTCGACCTGATGGCCATCACCGCCGCCGGGCACCTCACCACCGCCGACTGGATCAGCAACTCGCTGCGGCTGATGCTCACGGAGGACGAGTTCGCCCAGTCGATGGCGGGCGGCCGGCGCAGCGTCGGCGAGGCCATGAACGAGGTGCTCTGGGAGGACGCGCCGACGCAGATCCTCGCCGGACGCTGGGCCGCCCGCGACACCCGGCTCGGCGGACGGCCGATCAGGGCGGGGGACATGCTGCTGCTCGGGCTCGGCGCCGCCAACACCGATCCGCTGATCCGGCAGAGCCTGACCGGCGGCGGTTTTGCCGCCCAGGGCGGCAACGGCGCGCATCTCGCCTTCAGCCACGGCGAGTACCGGTGCCCCTTCCCCGCCCAGGAGATCGCGGAGACCATCGCGCGCACCGGCATCGAGGTGCTGCTCGACCGCCTGCCCGACCTGGAGCTCCGGGTCCCCGTCGCGGACCTGGTGCGACGGCCCTCCGCGTTCCTGCGCGGTACCACCGCGCTGCCCGTTCGGTTCACCCCCGTTCGTACGACAGGAGACCTCTCGTGAACTGCCCTCACGCCGCCGCGCACGCTGCCGTCCCGGACGGCGCCGGGACCGTCGTCATCGACCCCATGGTCCAGGACCTGGACGGTGAGACCGCGAGGCTGCGTGAGGCCGGCCGGCTCGCCAGGATCGAGCTGCTCGGCGTACCCGCCTGGACGATCACCCGGCACGCCGACGCCCGTCAACTCCTGGTCGATCCGAGGCTGGTGAAGGATCTCGACGCCTGGGGGCTGTGGCAGAGCGGCGAGGTGACGCACGCGTGGCCGCTCATCGGCATGATCGACGCCGGGCGGTCCATGTTCACGGTGGACGGCGCCGAGCACCGACGGCTGCGCACCAAGACCTCCCAGGCGCTCACCCCACGGCGGCTGGAGGCCGTCAGGCCCGACATCGAGAAGTTCACCGGGGAACTGCTGGACGCACTCGCGGACGGTGGCAGGGACGGGGCCGTCGTCGACCTCAAATCGGTGTTCGCGCAGCCGCTGCCGATGCGGGTCGTCGGCATGCTCATGGGCGTGGACCCCGCCGAGAACGCCATGCTGACCAGACAGTACAAGGCCTTCTTCTCGATGCTCACCCCGCAGGACGAACGGCTGTCCCTGCTGGCCGATTTGGACGTCTTCTACGCCGGGCTGGTCCGTGAGAAGGCCGCACGGCCCACCGACGACCTGACCTCCGCGCTCATCCTCGCCGACGAGGGCGGCGAGCCGCTCACGGAGGAAGAGGTGGTGGGCAACCTCAAGGCGATGGTCGCGGCCGGCCACGAGACCACCATCGGGCTCATTCTCAACGCGGTACGAGCCCTCCTGTCCCACCCGGAACAGCTGCGGATGGTCCTCGACGGGGAGGCCTCCTGGGAGGCGGTGATCGAGGAGACGCTGCGGTGGGACACCCCGACCACCCATCTGCTGATGCGGTTCGCGACCGAGGACATCCAGGTGGGTGACGACGTCATAGCCAAGGGCGAGGGCGTGGTCATCTCGTACCGGGCCATCGGCCGGGACTTCGAGCAGCACGGCGCCGACGCGGACGCCTTCGACATCACTCGCCCCGCCCCCATCCGGCACATGACGTTCGGCCACGGTCCGCACATCTGCCCCGGCGCCGCGCTCTCCCGGGTCGAGGCGGGGATAGCGCTGCCCGCCCTCTTCGCCCGGTTCCCCGGACTGCGGCTCGCGGTGCCGGACACGGACATCCGCAAGCTCCCGGTGATGACCCAGAACGACATGGAGGCCTTCCCCGTACTGCTCAGCGCCTGAATCGGGCCGGACGGCATATCGTGGCGGTGGCCGCACGGACGACCGCCACGGCCGCCGCCTCCGGATACGTCTGTCGAAGCGCAGGTGTCGAAGCGCTTCGACAGTTCTATGGACACGCTGTGGCAGCAGGTCTAGGCTCACACCATCCGTACACGCCCGGATTTACGGGTGGGGAGTCGAAGCGCTTCGCCGCAGTGGTGTCCGACTGAAGCCGCCCCTCCGCGTGCCGGTGTCCGACGTCGTTCCGTGATGGAGAGCTGAATGGTCACCCTTGCCGAGGTCGCACAGCACGCCGGAGTCTCCGCGAGCACGGTGAGCTACGTCCTCAGCGGGAAGCGGTCCATCTCGGTCCCCACCCGGGAACGGGTGGAACGGAGCATCAAGGAGCTCGGCTACCACCCCAACGCGGGTGCGCGGGCGCTCGCCAGCAGCCGGTCGAACATCATCGCGCTCATGGTGCCACTGCGTACCGACATGTACGTCCCCGTGATGATGGAGATCGCCATCGCCGTCGCCACGACGGCCCGCGTCCACGGCTACGACGTCCTGTTGCTGACCGGCGAGGAGGGCCCGGCCGCGGTGCGCCGGATCGCCGGCAGCTCGCTCGCGGACGCCATGATCCTGATGGACGTCGAACTGCACGACGAACGGCTTCCGCTGCTGCGCGAGACCGACCGCGCCGCCGTACTGATCGGACTGCCCGCCGACACCGCCGGTCTCACCTGCGTGGACCTCGACTTCGAGGCGACCGGGGCGCTCTGCGTCGAACACCTCGCCGGACTCGGACACCGTGAGATCGCGGTGATCGGCGAGGCGGCCGCGGTGTACGAGCGGCACACCGGATTCGCCGAGCGGACCGTCGACGGAGTACGGGCCAAGGCGCGGGAGACCGGCGTGCGGGTCCTCCACCGGCCCTGCGAGGGCGGCTACCCCGCGATGGCCCAGACCCTGTCGCGGATATTCGACGAGCGCCCCGGCACAACGGGCTTCATCGTGCAGAACGAGTCCGCGGTGGAACCGCTGCTCAACCTGTTGCGCCAGCAGGGCCGGGCCGTGCCCGAGGACGTTTCGGTGGTCGCCATCTGCCCCGAGCAGGTGGCCTCCCAGGCCTCGGTGCGGCTCACCTCTGTGGCCATTCCCGCGCAGCAGATGGGGCGCCGCTCGGTCGAGCAGGTCGTCGCCAAGCTCTCCGGCCGGGGCACGGACGAAACGGAGCTGCTGGCACCGGAGCTGACGGTACGGGAGAGCACCGGCCCCGCCCCGAGGTGACGCCGCACACCGGCCCCCATCACCCCGCGCTCACCGCGTCGCGTCCGCCAGGGCGCGGTCGGCCGCGGCGCGGGAGGTGTGCCACAGGGTGGTGACCGGTTCCCACACCTGGATTCCCCGGCCCATGCCCACCGTCGCGGCGCCGAACGTGACGCCGTGGTGCGAGGGGTCCGCCGCCACGGAGAGGCTGCGGACGACATGGCCCTCGGTGGCGCCCGGAGTCGCCGTGCGCACGGCGGCGTACCCGCGCTCGCCCGGTGAGAGCACGTACGGGCCGCTGGTGGCCGGCGGCACGGCCTCGGCCGAGCCGTCCAGTCCCCGGAAGGTGACCGTGGGGACGCGGTCGACCACGCAGGTGATCCCGCCCCGGTTGGTGACGGCGATCCGGGCCGTGTTCCGCTGCCCGCCGGACGAGGCCGAGACGCTGAGGGACTGCTCCTGGCAGACGCTCGGGCGGGCCGACGTACCGGCCGCCGGGGTGGCGGCCGCGCCGGTGACGGTCAGGACCGAGGCGGCCGTCGCGGTGAGCGCGGCGGTGAGAGCGGAGGACGGGCGCATCATGTTTCTCCCCTTGGATCGACAGCCTGTGGTCGTGGCCGGAGGCCCCGGCGGCCGGTAGAACCGACAGGGACATTCTGGACGGTATGCCCCACTTGTGGCGATAGATAGGACATGCCAGTTCAATATCGACCGTCGAGGTGTTTAGGTACCTGGATAATGCCTATACTCATTAGCTAAATTCTTAATAGATGTAGGGTTGTGGGTGAGGGCTGACGGAGGGAAGAGCATGGTACGAGCAGGGCTGACGGCTGACCGTCTGGCTCAGGCCGGGGCAGAGCTGGCCGATGAGGTCGGCTTCGACCAGGTGACCGTCTCGGCGCTCGCCCGGCGGTTCGACGTCAAGGTCGCGAGCCTGTACTCGCATCTGAAGAACTCCCACGACCTCAAGACCAGAATCGCCCTGCTCGCCCTGGAGGAGATGGCCGACCGTGGTGCCGCCGCACTCGCCGGGCGGGCGGGCAGGGACGCCCTCAAGGCCTTCGCGGACGTGTACCGCGACTACGCCCGCGAGCACCCAGGTCGTTACGCCGCCGCCCAGTTGAGGCTCGACCCGGAAGTGGTCGCCGCCAGCGCCGCCCGCAGGCACTCGCAGATGACCCGGGCCATCCTGCGCGGCTACGAACTGACCGAGCCCGACCAGACGCACGCCGTCCGGCTGCTGGGCAGCGTCTTCCACGGCTACGTCAGCCTGGAGATGCAGGGCGGATTCAGCCACAGCGCCCCCGACTCGCAGGAGAGCTGGTCGTGGTCCCTGGACGCCCTGGACGCCCTGCTGCGGAACTGGACCGCGCACTGACCGGAGTTCCCGGCCACCTCGGCGTTCCGGGCAACACCCTCAACGTTCCGGGCAACAGGTAGAGACATCAGGTAGGGACATGCAGACCGAAACCGACTGGATCACCACACCGATCACCGCGGAGCTCCTGCGCGGGGCGCTCGACCTGGAGCGCACCGAGCACGGCGTGCGCCCGCACCGGCTGCCCGCCCGCGCCCGCGCACAGTGCGCCGACGCGCAGCTGGCGATGGCGGAGGCCCAGCCGTCCGGCGTGCGGCTGGTGTTCCGTACCGCCGCCACCGTGATCGAGCTGGACGCACTCCGCACCAAGACGGCCTATCAGGGCGCGCCGCCCCGTCCCGACGGCGTCTACGACCTGCTCGTCGACGGCCGCCTCGCGGGACAGGAGAGCGTGACCGGCGGCAACGTCCTCCTGGTCGACATGACCGCCGGGACCGCGCAGACGCAGCCGGGGCCGGTCGGCACCGTGCGGTTCGCCGGGCTGCCCGAAGCCGTGAAGGACGTCGAGATCTGGCTGCCGTACAACGAGAACACCGAACTCGTCGCCCTGCGCACCGACGCCCCCGTCGAACCCGCCGCCGACCGGGGCCGCAAGGTGTGGCTGCACCACGGCAGTTCGATCAGCCACGGCTCCGACGCCGCGAGCCCCACCACCACCTGGCCCGCACTTGCGGCCTCCCTCGGTGGGGTGGAGCTGGTCAACCTGGGCCTGGGCGGCAGCGCCCTGCTCGACCCGTTCACGGCGCGGGCGATGCGCGACACCCCCGCTGACCTGATCAGCGTCAAGATCGGCCTCAACCTCGTCAACGCCGACCTGATGCGGCTGCGGGCCTTCACCCCGGCGGTGCACGGCTTCCTCGACACCATCCGCGAGGGGCACCCCACGGCGCCGCTGCTGGTCGTCTCGCCCGTCCTGTGCCCCATCCACGAGGACACCCCGGGCCCGAGCATGCCCGACTTCAGCAACCTCAGTGCGGGAAGGCTCCAGTTCAAGGCCATGGGCGATCCTGCGGAGAGGGCCGCGGGGAAGCTGACGCTCAACATCATCCGAGCGGCCCTGAGCGGCCTGGTCGAGCAGCGCTCCGCCGACGACCCGAACCTGTACTACCTCGACGGCCGCGATATGTACGGAGAGCAGGACTTCGCCGAACTGCCGCTGCCGGACCAGCTCCACCCGGACGCGGCCACCCACCGGCGCATGGGCGACCGCTTCGCCGCGCTCGCCTTCGCCCCCGACGGCCCATTCGCCGCCGAACGCCCGTCCTGATCAGCTCATCTGTCAGCCCGTCAGCCCGTCAGCCCGTCGGCCGGTCCGGGGTTCCGGTCCGGCCGACGGGCGTACGTCACATGCCCGGCGGGACCCGGGACGGGCGGCCGTTGCCACGGGTCAGCGAGTAGCCGAAGACGGCTGCGAGCGCGCCCAGCACGCCGCCGCCGACGGTCCACAGCCAGCGGTCGGTCCACCAGCCGGAGGACCAGCCGTCCTCCGGCTCACCCGCGAGCGGGACCGGGGCGGCAGACGCGTCGTCGGAGGCCTGCTCGGCAGTGGACACCCCGGGCACCAGCGGCTTGGAGAGCGTGCCGTCGACGTCCCCGGCACCGCCCTTCCCGGCCGACGTGACCTCGACCTCGGTCCGCACCGGCAGACCGAGATCCGACGAGGGCAGATCGACGACGGTGAGGCGGACGTAATAGCTGCCGGGCAGCGGGTCGTTGGCCCACGGCTCCGACCAGGCCCTGACGGTCCGCAGGACGCAGGTGAGCTCGATCGTGGCGGCGTCGGCCGCGGCCTTGCCGGTCTGCTTGCCGTACATGCAGGCCTGGCGGCGGCGCAGCCCGTCGTACACGTCGATCTGCCACGTCGAGACGCCGTGCCGGGTGGCGGCCTCGGGCAGGGTGACCTTCGCCTTGACGGTGGGCCGCTGGCCCGCGTCGGCCGGGAACACCCAGTACAGGTAGTCGCCCGTGGAGCCGCCGGCGGTGGCGGTCTGGTTCTGCTGGATCGCGGTGGCGGTACGGAAGGCGGTGCCCGCCTCCGTGGGGCCGGAGCCGTCGCCGGAGGCGCTGGGGCTCGGCGACGGGTCGTCCGCGACGGCGGCTCCCGCCCCGGTCAGCAGGGCGAGCCCGGTCAGCAGCGCGCCCGCGAGCACACGAGTCGTACGGATCATCGGTTGGTCCTCCAGACGGCGATGCGCCAGCGCGAGATCCAGCCGGTCAGCAGGCCCGCGACCAGTCCGGTGAGGACGAGCACGCCGAGCAGCCACCAGCCGCGGCCCAGGCCGAACGCGGCGACGTCGGCCGCGTTGTCGGGCCCGTCCACCACATCGACGGTCAGCTCGACCGGCATTCCGGGCGAGGTCTTCACCGAGGCGGGTGCCGAGAAGGAGTTGCTGACCCGGAGGCAGACGGTCTCCGGGACCGGCTCCTCGTCGTCATCGTCCTGTTCGGGCCTCGGGTAGCGCAGCCCGGACGAGATGGCGTCCGTGCGACCGGTGCCGGACTCGGAACCCCTGACGATCTCCCGGCCGTGCACGGTCACCGCGCGCAGCAGCGTCCCGTAGTCGTTGTTCACGGCCCGGTCCGCGAAGACGCTGACGGAGGCGCGCAGTTCCTGGCCGGGCAGCACCTCCACCCGGTACCAGCGGTGCTCACCGATCTTCTCGCGGTCGGTGTAGAGGCCCGCCTTGAGCTTCGGGGCGTCGGTGCAGCTGTCCGTGCCCTCAGTCGCCACGGGGGTGACGACGGGCTCTGCCGCCCGGTCAACCAACTGCTTGACGCGGCCGGAGAGTTGATCGGTGTGCTTGACGGCGGTGTACGTGCCGCCGGTGGCCTCCGCGATGCAGGTCAGCTGCTTGCGGATCTTCTCGTTCGGCACCAGGCCGAGGGTGTCGATGACCAGGTGGATGCCGCGCGCGGCGATGTCCCGGGCCACCTCGCACGGGTCGAGCGGGCCGCAGGTGTCCTCGCCGTCGCTGATCAGCACGATCCGGCGGGTGGAGTCGCCGCCCTCCAGATCGTCGGCGGCGCCCAGCAGGGCGGGTCCGATCGGGGTCCAGCCGGTGGGGGCGAGGGTGGCGACCGCGGTCTTGGCCTCCGTGCGGTCGAGCGGGCCGACCGGGTAGAGCGCCTTGGTGTCCTTGCAGCCGACCTTCCGGTCGTCGCCCGGGTAGTCGGCGCCGAGGGTGCGGATGCCGAGCTGCACCTGCTCGGGCACCGCGTCCAGGACCTCGTTGAACGCCTGCTTCGCCGCGGTCATCCGGGACTGGCCGTCGATGTCGCGGGTCCGCATGGAGCCACTGACATCGAGCACCAGCTCGACCTTGGGGGACGCTTTCGTGGGGGTTTCATCGGCCGCGGCGGGGAGGGCCGAGCCGAGCCCGGCGGTCAGGGTGGCGAGCAGAATACCCACCCCGACCGTCAGCCTTCTTCTTATGATCATCGCCGGATAGTAGTGAACATCAGTTCGCTATCCAAAACGGGTCGCTGACGGGACGTCGGCCGTCGCTCCCGGCGCACCGCCCCGCGTTCTAGTCCTGCGGGCGGTCCGCGCCCAGCAGCGGTCCGGCCGCCCGGTCCAGTACCGAGCCGATCCTGTCCCAGGTGGCCAGGTCCCGCTCCACCGCTTCCAGTTGCCGGTCCCCGTCGGTCCGCCAGCCGGTGGCGACCGCGACCGGGTCCGTCCCCGTGGCGGCCGAGGCGGCGAGGGCCGCCGCGCCCACCGCGACGAGTTCGCCGCTGGCCGGTACCGTCACCGGGCGCCCCGACAGCCGCCGTACGGTCTCCACCCACTGGTGCCCCTGGGCGCCGCCGCCGATCAGCAGCAGTGGCCGGGCCGCCACCTCGGGGTCGGCCGGGTCGAGCCCGCAGGCCCGGAGCAGTTCGTCGAGCGCCCGCAGCACGGTGAAGACCGCACCCTCGTAGGCGGCGCCCAGGATCTGCTGGGGGGTGGTGTCGTGCCTCAGCCCGGTGAGGAGACCGGAGGCGGTGGGCAGATCCGGGGTGCGCTCGCCGTCCAGGTAGGGCAGGACCACGGCCTCGCCGCCGGGTGCGGCGTCGGCGCGGTCCAGGCCGAGCAGGGCGGCGACCTTGTCGACGGCGAGCGTGCAGTTGAGGGTGCAGGCCAGCGGGAGGTACGTGCCGTCGGCCGCGGCGAAGCCGGACAGGGCAGGGGAGGCGGGCCTGGTCCGGGAGGCGGCGAAGACCGTGCCGGAGGTGCCGAGGCTCAGCACCGGATGGTCCAGGAGCCCGGCGCCGCCGAGCCCGAGGCCGACGGCGGCGCTCATGTTGTCACCGGTGCCCGCCGCGACGGCGATACCGGCGGGCAGGCCGAGCGCCTCGGCCGCGGCGGCGGTCAGCGAACCGATGCGGGCCGCTCCGCTGGCGGCCACTTCCGGCAGCAGCGCGGCCTCGATGGCAAGAAGTTCGAGCAGCTCGGGGTCGTAGGCCCCGGTGGCGGTGGAGTACCAGCAGGTGCCGGACGCGTCGCCCGGGTCGGTGACGGCGCGGCCGGACAGCCGCTCGGTGAGGAAGTCGTGGGGCAGCCGGATCGCAGCGGCCGCCGCGGCGGTGGCGGGTTCGTTCTCCCGCAGCCACTGCCACTTCGACGCGGTCATCGCGGCCACCGGTACGGAGCCGGTGCGCGCCGTCCAGGCGTCGGCGCCGCCCAGCGCCTCGGTGAGGGCGGCGGCCTGCGGGGCGGAGCGGGTGTCGTTCCAGAGCAGCGCCGGTCGCAGCGGGGCGCCGTCCGCGTCCAGTACGACGAGGCCGTGCTGCTGCCCCGCCACGGCGATCCCGGCGACGGCGGAGGCGGGGACGCCCGACTCCTTGAGCCCGGCGGCGACCGCGTCGCACAGGGCCTGCCACCACACCTCGGGGTCCGTCTCGCGGGCTCCGGCCTCCCCGGTGACGACATGGGGGGCGCGGCCGACGGCGAGCAGCCGGCCGGTCGCGATGTCGACGAACGCCGCTTTGGTGGACTGGGTGGAGCTGTCCACACCGATGACGACGGTATGCGGCGGCATGGCTGGCCTCATTCTCTGGTCTCAGGGGTCGGTCCGGCGTAGCGGGATGCCGTGGGACATCGCCCTGCGGGTATTTGATCGTACGGAGAACAAATTAGGTGATCGAGCCGGCGGGGAACAGGGGGTGGGGTGGATTTCCGTCATGGGGTGAAGTGGATAGTCGGACGGGTGTTCGTGTCAGGGGTTGGGTATGGGATCGGGTCGGGGGGTTACGTCGCCGGGGTGGTCCGTGCATGATTAGTCATGACACTGAACAAATTGAGGTTCGGCCGCCCGACCGGCTGCGGACCCATGGCACCGAAGGCGGTTGGACCATGACCGAGCGTTTCACCCCCACCCCGCAGGACAAGTTCACCTTCGGCCTGTGGACCGTGGGCTGGCAGGGGCGCGACCCGTTCGGTGACGCGACCCGGGAGGCGATCGACCCGGTCGACTCCGTGCAGCGGCTCGCGGAGCTCGGCGCCTACGGTGTGACGTTCCACGACGACGACCTGATCCCGTTCGGCTCGACGGACTCCGAGCGCGAGGGCATCGTGAAGCGGTTCCGCCAGTCGCTGGACGCGGCCGGTCTCAAGGTCCCGATGGCCACGACCAACCTGTTCACGCACCCGGTCTTCAAGGACGGCGGGTTCACCTCGAACGACCGTGACGTGCGCCGGTTCGCGCTGCGCAAGGTCATCCGCAACATCGATCTGGCCGTCGAGCTGGGCGCGGAGACGTATGTGGCGTGGGGTGGCCGTGAGGGTGCGGAGTCCGGGGGTGCGAAGGACATCCGTCTCGCGCTGGACCGGATGAAGGAGGCGTTCGACCTGCTCGGGGAGTACGTCGTCGAGCAGGGCTACGACCTGAGGTTCGCCATCGAGCCCAAGCCGAACGAGCCGCGCGGTGACATCCTGCTGCCGACCGTCGGCCACGCCCTGGCCTTCATCGAGCGCCTGGAGCGCCCGGAGATGTACGGCGTGAACCCGGAGGTCGGCCACGAGCAGATGGCCGGGCTGAACTTCGCGCACGGCATCGCACAGGCGATCTGGGCGGGCAAGCTCTTCCACCTGGACCTCAACGGGCAGTCCGGCATCAAGTACGACCAGGACCTCCGCTTCGGCGCCGGTGACCTGCGCCAGGCCTTCTGGCTCGTCGACCTGCTGGAGACGGCCGGCTACCAGGGCCCGCGCCACTTCGATTTCAAGCCGCCGCGGACCGAGGACTACGACGGCGTCTGGGCCTCGGCCGCGGGCTGCATGCGCAACTACCTGATCCTCAAGGACCGGGCCGCCGCCTTCCGCGCCGATCCGGCGGTGCAGGACGCGCTGCGCGCCTCCCGGCTGGACGAGCTGGCGCAGCCCACCGCGGCCGACGGCGTGGCCGGGCTGCTGGCCGACCGCTCCGCGTACGAGGACTTCGACGTCACGGCCGCGGCCGAGCGCGGCATGGCGTTCGAGGCCCTGGACCAGCTGGCGATGGACCACCTGCTCGGCGTCCGCTGACCCGTCGCGGGGGCGGACGCGCCTACTGGGACGCGCCTACTCGGACGCGCCTACTGGGACGTTTCCAACGGGCGCGTCCGCCCCCGCGATGCAGGCCGGGTCCACGACGCAGGCCGTGGCCGCAGCCTCTCAGGCCGTGGCGCGGCCCGCGTACGCCACCGGGTCCGCGAGCACGTCCGTCATGACCAGGGCCGCCGCACCCCGTGCCGCGTCACCAGCGACGGACGAGGCGCGCAGCCGGCCGCTGCCCGGGGACCACAGCCCGGACACGACCCGGTCCGTCAGCTCCTCGTCCACGGGCGGCGACAGCCACGGCATCAGGTTCCGGTAGATCCCGCCGAGCACCACGGCGTCCGGGTCCAGCAGGTTCACCGCCCCGGACAGCACCCGGCCCAGCATCCGGCCAGCCCCGGCGACGGCGGCGACCGCCCGTTCGTCGCCCGCCCGGGTGCGCCGCTCCAGCTCGGCGACCGCGATGCCGCTGCCGGTCTCCTCGATACCGGCGGCCCGCAGGAGCGCCGCCTGGCCCGCGTACTGCTCCAGGCAGCCGCGCGAACCGCAGCGGCACTGCGGCCCCCGCGCGTCCACCACCACGTGCCCGATCTCGCCGGCGAAGCCGTGCGCCCCGCGCAGCAGCTCGCCGTTGATGACCAGGGCGCCGCCGACGCCGATCTCACCGGTCAGGTACAGGAAGCTCCGGATCCGGTCCAGCCCGCCGAACCACAGCTCGGCCAGCGCCGCCAGATTGGCCTCGTTCTCCGAACTCACGGTCAGCGCCTCGCGTCCGGGCCGCTCCTCGGCCAGCGCGGCCGCGAACAGCTCCTGCGCGGGGACCTGGTTCCAGCCCAGGTTCGGGGCCTGGCGCACCGCGCCGCCCGAGACCAGTCCGGGCAGCGCCAGCGCGACGCCCACCGGGAACAGCTCCTGCTCGCCCGCCGATTCCAGGGTGCGCGCGGCGATCCTGGCCGCCCGCGCCAGTACCTCCGCGGGCGGCGCGCCCCGGTTGTCGAGGTGCTCGGTGAGCCGGACCCGGCCGGTGCCCGCCAGGTCGACGACGCACACCGACACATAGTCGATGTTGACCTCGACGCCGAGCCCGGCCGGACCGGTCCTGGCCATCTTGAGCGCGGTGCCGGGCCGGCCGGCCTGCCCGCTGAACGTCTTGCCGGACTCCGTCAGGAACCCGCTGTCGAGCAGCTGCTCGACGAGCGAGGAGACGGCGGCCCGGGTCAGCCCTACCCGCGCGGCGACTCCGGCCCGGGTCGCCTCGCCCTCGCCCTCGTCGCGGACGGCCCGCAGCACGAGGCTGAGGTTGCTGCGCCGGACGGTGTCCTTGTCGGCCTTGGGCCCCAGCGGCGTGAGGTTGCTCTTCATATCGGTGCCGAGCCTATGCGATCTCGTACACCGGTACGGTCCGGATGCGGTTGACGCGGCCCCGGACACGCCCAGTTCAAGGGCGTGTCCGGGCCCGCGGGCTCAGCCGGTGGCCCCGCGCTCCTTGAGCATCTCCGCCATGAGCGTGATCTCCGAGCGCTGGGCCGTCACCATGCCCGATGCCAGATTCCTGACCTCGTCGGTGCCCGCGGCGGCCGAGGCGGCCTGGGCCATGTCCGCACCGGCCCGGTGGTGCGCCGTCATCAGCCGCAGGAACCGCACCTCCGCGTCTCTCCCCTTCGCCTCGCGCAGCGCGTCGAGTTCGGTGTCGGTCGCCATACCGGGCATCAGCGCCCCGTCGCCGCGCGGGGTGAAGGCGTGGCCCATCCACTCCATGGGCGGTCCGGGCGAGCTCTTGGCACGGCCCCACATCTCCAGCCAGCCCAGCATCATGCCGCGCTGGTTGGCCTGGGTGTTGATGATGTCGAACGCGAGCCGGCGCACCGCCACATCGGTGGTCCGGTCCCGGACGATGAACGCCATCTCGACCGCCTGCTGGTGGTGGACGGCCATGTCACGGGCGAATCCCACGTCCGCGGAGGACTCGGCGGGAGCGGACGCCGCGGCCTTCGCGTCCCGTGCCGGGGCAGACGCGGAGGGGCGGGCCAGCATGAGCGCGACCAGGGCCAGCGCGAGCAGCAGCAGTGCGCCGCCGGCCAGCACCAGCGGACGGGACGCACGGGCCGCGGATCCGGCCGAGGGGGTCACTTGGCGATCCCGCCGCCGCACGCGGCACCGGGCTCCGGGGTCTGCGGGCCCTGGACGTACTTCGTGAAGAACTGCGCCACCCTGGCATCGGAGGCGCTCTTCACGGTCAACTGCTTTCCCCAGGCGCTGAGCATCAGCGGGGCGGCCTGGTCCTCGACCGGGCTCATCAGGGAGTACGGGGTGGCAGAGACCCGTTCACCCAGTTTCTTGACGTCGGCGGGCGCCGCCTTGCCGTTGTACGTGACCCAGACGGCACCGTGCTCCAGCGAGTGGACCGCGTTCTCCTTCGGTATCGCCTCGGTGTAGACGTCGGCGTCGCAGTTCATCCACACCGGGTTGTGGTCGCCGCCGACCGGCGGGTTCATCGGGTAGTCGACCTTCTTGTCGACGTGCTCGCGCCCGAGCTTGTCCCAGCTCTTCTCGCCCTGGACGGGGGAGGACTTGGCGGCGGTCTCGGCCTTGTCCTTCTTGTCGGCGCTGTTCATCAGGTAGCCGCCGCCCGCGACGAGGCCGGCCACGACGGCGACGGCGGCGGTGATCGTGATGACGCGGCTGCGGCGCTCGCGGGCCCGCTCCTTGCGGCGGGCCTCCTCCAGCTTGGCGCGGCGGGCGTTGGCGGGCGTGTGCTTCTTGGCGGAGGCCATGGTGGGTCCTCTGGTTCGGTGAGCCGGACGGTTCGCGGGCAGACGGATGAGCCCCCTCGGGAGGGGGGCAGGCGCTGCCGCTAGATCCGTTGAACCTGGAGGCGCAGATGGTCGACGTCGCCGACGGCGTCGTTGGAGGGGCCCCTGATGCCGGCGGCCCCGGTGAGGGTGCCGGCCGGGAGGACGGCCGGTGCGCAGGGGAGCGCGGCCGGTGCGGGCGGGGCGGGCAGTACGACCGGAGTGGCGTCGTCGGGCGCGACGTGGCAGGAACTTCCCCGGTTCCGCGGGGCGTCGGCCACCACGACGCGTGCCTCGTCCGCCACCGCTGCCGGGGTGAAGGAGTGGAAGACGCTGAGGGGGACGGTGCCGTGATGCGGGACCGCGGCGGGTCCTGCGGAGTGGAACGAGCAGCACGACGCCACGGAGAGCAGCACCAGCAGCCAGCCGAGCAGCACGGGGACGCGGGCGTCACGCACCCGGACGGTCCGTCCACTCAGCCTGTTCATCCCGGACATCGTAGCGGTGTGTGAACTTTCAATGAGCGCGGAGGGCTGTTCCGAACCTGTGGATGTGCGGGGAGGGGGGTTCCGCCCGCGGCGTGGCGGGATAGTGTGCCCCGGTGACAACGCACTCGAACGTATCTGCGGGATGGTATCCGGATCCGCACGGCGCGCCCCAGCTGCTGCGCTACTGGGACGGCTCCCAGTGGACCGAGCACACCAACCCGGCGGGCGGCCAGCAGCAGGCTCCGGCCCAGGGCCAGGCCCCCGCTCAGGCGCAGGTGCCGCAGCAGCAGGCCCCGCAGCACAACCAGCAGGCGGCCCAGCAGCACAGCCAGCAGCAGGCGCCCCAGCAGCACTATCAGCACCAGGTGGCCCCGCAGCACCAGCAGCAGGCTCCCGCCCAGCAGCAGGCCGCGATGCCGCAGCAGGGCGCCCACCCGCAGCAGGGCGGCGGCCCGGGCGCGGGTTCGCTCTTCAACCAGCAGGTCCTGGTGGTGAACCAGAAGGCCAAGCTGATCGAGGTCACCAACGAGTACAGCGTCTTCGACCAGCACGGCAACACCGTCGGCTCGGTCGTCGAGGTCGGTCAGAGCGCACTCCGCAAGGTCGTGCGGTTCCTCAGCAGCATCGACCAGTACATGACCCACCGTCTTGAGATCCGTGACGCCTACGGTCAGCCGCAGCTGCTGCTCACCCGCCCGGCGAAGTTCATCAAGTCCAAGGTCATCGTCCAGCGTCCCGACGGGCAGCCGGTCGGCGAGATCGTCCAGCAGAACGCCATCGGCAAGATCAACTTCGCGATCATGGTCGACGGGCAGCAGGTCGGCGCGATCAAGGCGGAGAACTGGCGCGCCTGGAACTTCGCGATCGTGGACCACAACGACGCCGAGATAGCCCGGATCACCAAGACCTGGGAAGGCCTCGCCAAGACGCTGTTCACCACGGCGGACAACTACGTGCTGCAGATCCACTACCAGCTGCCCGAGCCGCTGCTGAGCCTGGTGGTCGCCACGGCGCTGACCGTGGACACCGCCCTCAAGCAGGACTCCCGCGGCCTCGGCTGAGCCGCGCGGCCCGTACGCGTGGGAGCCCGCACCCCTGAGTGGCGCGGGCTCCCACGCGTACCCGGTCAGTCCGCCCGCTCCGGCGTTGCGTCCGGTGGCCCCAGCCTGGCGAACACCGCCGCAAGGATCACCGCGGCCAGCGCCCCGGCGGCCACGCCACTGCCGAAGACGGTCCGGGCCCACACCGGCATCCCCGCATACATCTCGGGGGCGAAGACCGGCAGCAGCCCGACGCAGAGCGCGAGTGCGACCACGATGCCGTTGGTGCCGTGCGTGAGGTCCTCCCGGCTGAGCATGCCGAACCCCATCGTCGCGATCACCGCGTAGATGATCAGCCCCGCGGCGCCGACCACCGGCTCCGGGATGGCGGCGAGCAGCCGGGTGAGCGGCGTGATGAGACCGCACAGGATCAGCAGCACCCCCGCGCCCGCCGTGACGAACCGGCTGCGTACCCGGGTCAGCTGGACGATGCCGATGTTCTCCGCGCTGGTCACCATCAGCGACGTACCGAAGATTCCGGCGCCCAGTGAGGTCACGGCGTCCGCGCGGGAGATCCGCGGGACGTCCCGGGCCGGGTCCGGAGTCCGCCCCACCGCCTCACTGTTCAGGACGGTCTGTCCGGTCGCCTCTGCCAGCGACGCGAGCGCGAACACCAGCAGCGGCACGGCGGCCAGCAGATCGAAGTGCGGCGTGCCGTACGGGAACGGGTCCGGCAGCGCGAACGTGCTGCCGTGCGCCATGTGGAACGCCGTACCGCTGAGCGCGGCGACGACGGTGCCTCCCGCGAGACCGAAGAGCACCGACATCTGCCGCCAGACACCGCGCATGAACAGGAAGAACAGGGCGATGATGCCGAGCGTGGCGAAGCCCAGCCCGGGTCCGGAGGCGATCATCGGGGCGGTGATCTTGATCATGTTAATGCCGATCAGGACCACCGTGGTGCCCATCACCAGCGGCGGGAAGAACCGCACCAGCCGGCCGTAGAGCGGCAGTACGGCGATCAGGAAGACCGCCGCGATCAGCACGGAGCCCGAGGCGGTCGTGGGCCCGTGCTCCTTGGCGACCTGGAGGAAGATCGCCACCGCCGCACCGCCCGGCAGCATCAGGAACGGCAGCCGGGCGCCGACCCGCAGCGCCCGCACACCCAGCGACTGGAGCAGCGCGCCGATACCGCACAGCACGAGCGTGGCGCTGAGCAGCGACGCCGTCTGGGACGCGGTCAGCGACAGCGTCGTACCGATCAGGATCACGGAGGAGACGGGGGCGGCGACCCCGGCGAGCAGGTGCTGGAAGGCCAGCGGGACCAGCCGGGGGAGCGGGAGCCGCTCGTCGACCGGTGCGACGGACGGAACCGGTCCGGCGGCGGCCGCGTCGGTGGCGGCCGTGCCGGGGGCGGGGGAGGCCATGGTCCGGCTCAGCCCTTCGGGACGTCGAGCCAGGGGAGTTCCCCGGCCGAGTAGCGGTAGGAGCGGAACACGGCGTTGGGCTCGGACGGGAACAGCTTGCGCACTTCTTCTTCCCTGTAGCCGCCGAAGAACGGCACGATGTACTCCCAGCACAGGTAGCCGTCCCGGGTGACCTCGAAGAGCCGTCCGGCCGGGGAGTCCGTCACCAGCGTGTTCCCGTTCGGCAGCCGCTGGGCGCTGCCCATGAACGGGGCGAAGAACGACTCGCGTGCCGGGTCGTGGTATTCCCAGACAATGGTGCCACTCGACCGCTCGATCTCGATGACCCGGCTGAACGGCACGTCCCAGTGCGGTCGGAAGACGCCGTTGTCGAAGACCAGGAAGTTGCCGTTCTCCAGCTCGGTCGGGCAGTGCTGCTGCGATACGGTGCCGGGCTCGCTGCGCCAGATGATCTCGCCGGTCTCCCGGCTGATGACGATCACCGCGGAGGCGGAGCGCAGGCTCGCCAGGATGTTGCCGTCGCTGGTCGGCAGTACGCTGTTGATCAGCGGGTAGTGCTCGCGCGAGTAGTCGGGATGCAGTGGGAAGGCCTCGCGGTCGAGGTGCTCGGAGACCTTCCACTCCCAGACCGTGCGGCCCTCGGCGTCCACCTCGACGATGGTGTCCGCCCAGACCGTGCCGTCCGGCTCCGAGCCGGGGACCCCGCCCCGGACAGCGGCCGCGGCCTCGCCGGTCAGCGGCTCCAGCGCGGCGTACAGCAGCCGGCCGTCGCCGTAGTGGTACGCGTCGTGGTGCTGGTAGCGGTCGCGGTGCTCGCGCACGACGGTGCCGTCGGGGGTGATCTCCTGCATGATCCCGCCGCGGTACTTGTGCCACATCGGGAAGAGCGCCGGCTCGTCCGGGAGGACGCCGCTGTACGCGAGGTTGCCGCCCGGCAGGATCCTGGCGTGCCGCCCCGGCCGGTGCGGGAGGTTCCACTGGTGGACGACCTCACCGCGCATGTCGATGAGATACACGTCGCCGCCGCCGGTCAGCGGGGCGAAGAGGGTGTACCCGCCGTAGGAGGCCTCCTCGTCCAGGGCTATGAGTCCGGTACCGCGGCGCCGTCGCTGGTTCTGGTCCACGAGGGGCATGGATCGGTCCTCCCTGTTAACTTTATTAGGTGGGACTTAAAAGATTAACCGGCCCGGTAGGCTGCTCACTGCCCCGCCGGCTGTGGTGTGCGGCACGCGGGACACGGAATGAGTGAGATGAGCGAGGCGGACACCCCCCTGGTCGGCCCGGGAATTCGCCGACGGCGCCGCGCCCTTGAGCTGACCCTCGCGGAGGTCGCGCGGCGGGCCGGGCTCTCCACGCCCTTCCTGAGCCAGATCGAGAACGGCCGCTCCCGGCCGAGCATGGGATCGCTCCAGCGCATCGCGGACGCGCTCGACACGACCGCGGTCCAGCTGCTGGCCACGGCGGAGGCGCCCCGGCCTGTCGACGTGGTGCGCGGCGCCTCCGCGTCCGTGCGGGAGACCGGCGCGGAGGGCGGCGACGGCCGGATGCGCCCGCTGGTACGCGGTCATCAGCGCCTGCACGCCCTTGAGTTCACCGGGGACCACGACTGGGGCCGGGAGTTCAGGCACCGCAACGACGAGATCCTCTACGTCGCGGACGGCGGGGCCGAGGTCGAGGCGGACGGCAGCTTCTACCGGCTGGAGCGGGGCGACACCCTCTACTGCGCCGGCGGCCTCGTCCACCGCTGGCGTCCGACGGAACCGGGCACCCGGGTCCTGGTGGTCGGCATCGCGGACCACGTCCAGGCGACGGACGAGCAGACCGGGTGACCGGAGGCCGCCGGGAACGGCGCCTCGGATGCCGTGGCTGTGGGCGGTCGTGGATCATCGGGGCGGAGATCTCGATCGAAGTGTTTTATATGTGTAATACCTGTTAACGTATTTGGGTGAGCGATACAACTACCCGGCCGCGTCGGCAGCCCTCCGTCCACCGGCTCCCGCTGGCGGGACCGCTGCGCCTGGCCCGGCCCTCGGACATCTGGCTCAAACCGGCGTCCAGCGTGGTCGTGGCCACGGCGATACCCAACCTGGTGCTGTTCTCCATCGACCGCCTCGACCTCGTGATGTACACGATGGCCGGCTCCCTCTGCGCGCTGTACGGCCACAACCTGCCGTACGCGCGACGCGCCCGCAGCATCGTCGGAGTCGTCCTCGGGATGCTCGCCGGACTGGCGGTATCGCTCGTCACCGCGTCGCTGACCGATTCGACCGCCGTCCTGATCGCCGTCGGCGCCCTCCTGGCGGCCGGGCAGAAGCTGCTCTGCGACGCCACCCGGATCGGGCCTCCCGGACCGCTGATCTTCACGTTCGTCAGCTCGGCGTCCCTGTTCGCCCCGCAGCACTTGGGCCAGATACCCGGTCACCTCGCACTGACCCTCGGCGCGGGCGCGGTCTCCTGGCTGGTCACCGTCGCCGGTCCCGCGCTCATCCGCCGCGAGGGGCCCGAGCGCCTCGCGACGGCCCGCGCCCTCGACGCGGCCGCGGCCCACGCCGCGGACCCCGGCCACCACACCCGGCGCGCCGCGGTCGCCTCGGTGCACGGTGCGTGGCAGACCCTCCTCGCGGCCGGCCGCCCCACTCCCGCGCGCCGTGCGCTGGAGCGCCTCGTCGTGCACGCGGAGACCGCACTCGCCGCCGGCCAGCCCGCCGCCGACGGGGGAGTCTCCGAGGCCGCCGACCCCGCCCTGCTCCGCGACTGGGCCGCCCGGACCCGGGCCAGAGGACCGGTGCCCACCCCGCCGGCCGCCCCCGGAACGGCCGCCGAACTCTTCGGCATCGAAGCCGAACGCACGGCCCTGCGGCCCGCAGAGCCCCGCGAAGCGCGCCGCGCGCTGCTGCGCCGCCTCGGCCCCGGATCCCCGCTGCTGCCGATCGCGGCCCGCGCCCTCATCGGCTGCGCCCTGGCCGGCTACCTCTCATCGGCCGTCGGCGTCGGCCGCCCCTACTGGGCCATCGTCACCGCGGCCTCCCTCTACCAGGCCAACGTCACGCTCTCCTGGAACCGGGCCCTCCAGCGCACCCTCGGCAACCTCGTCGGCGTCCTGGTCTTCGCCGCCGTTCTCCCGGTCACCCGGACCGGCCCGCTGGCCCTGATCGGCTTCTGCCTCTTCTTCAGCTTCGCCGCAGAGGCCCTGATCACCCGCAACTACTGGCTCGGCTCGGTCGCGGTGACCCCGATGGCGCTGCTCGTCCTGGAGTACGCCGGCAGCCACCCGGCCGGTGAACTCATCGGCGACCGGGTCCTGGACACCGTCATCGGTGCCGCGGCCGGGATCCTCACCGCGATGCTCGTCACCAACCGGCGCGCCGCAGGGCGGGTGGCAGCGGCACTCGCCGCCGCCGAACTGGCCTGCGCCCACGCCGTACAGACCCTCGCGGCCCCGGGTTCGAGCCCCGCCGCACTCGAAGCCGCCCGCCGCGGGCTCACCGGCTGCCTGGTCGAACTGCGCGACGCGGACGACACGGCGGCCGGCGAATGGTGGCAGCGCGACCTGCCCCAGGAGGAGGTACTCGCCGCCGAGCAGGCCGGACACCGTACGCTCGCGGCGACAGCGATACGGCAGGGGCTGATCGCCCCGGCCCCGGAGAACGGAGCGGTGTGACCGACGACATCGTCGCCTCTGTGGTACGGCAGTGGCAGGCAGTCAACCCGGAGCTGGACACCGGACCCATGGAGCTCATCGGCCGGATCAACCGCTGCGCCGCCTTGCTCCAACAGGCCGAGGACGCCCCGCTGCGGGCCGCCGGACTGACCCGCGCCGAGTTCGACCTGCTCGGTGCGGTACGCCGTACCGACCGCGAACTCACCCCCGGCGAACTGGCCAGGGAGACGTTCTCCTCCGGCGCGGCCGTGACCAAACGCCTGCGCGTCCTCCAGGAGCGCGGCCTCACAGAGCGCCGCGGCGACGCCCGGGACCGCCGGGTCGCGCATGTGCGGCTCACGGACGAGGGCCGCGCGCTCGTCGACGGACTGCTGCCCCAGCAACTGGCCTACGAGCGCGCGGTGCTCTCCGGCCTCGACGTGGAGTCCAGGGACCGGCTCAGCGCGCAGCTCAGCGAGCTGCTGGTACAGCTGGAGGGGCGGATCGGCGGGGCCCGCCGCTGACCGCCCGGAGCGCGGCGGACCGACGCAGCTCCTCCGCACGGCGCACCAGCGTGGCGTCGTCACCCCGGTCCGCGGGCGCGCAGGCCATCAGCGCGAGCAGGTCCCGGCGGCCGGAACCGGCCAGCGGTACGGCGACCGTGTTCATGCCCGGCACCGGCTCGCCGCGGCCCAGCGCGTATCCGCACGCCCGGATCTGCGCCAACTCGTCGAGCAGCGCCTGCCGTGAGCCGGCCAGGTGGGCGCCCTCGTCCGGCCGCTCCCACGGATCCAGCGCGCGGACCTGTTCCGGGGTCATCCGGGAGAGCAGCATCCGGCCACCCGATGTGGCGTACGCGGGGTAGGTGCGCCCCGTCTCCAGCGCCACCCGCACCGGCTGCCCGGACTCGCGGCCGTCGGTGACGACGATCCGGTCCCCGATGAGGGTGACGCTCTGCACGGTCTCGCCGGTGCGCCGCACCGCGTCGTCCAGTACCGCACCGATCTGTTCGCGGTCCTCGGCGCAGAACCCGGCGGGCCGCCCCAGCCTCATGAGTTCGGGACCGGGGGAGTAGCCGCGGCCCGAGGCGTCCCGGACCGCGAAGCCGCGTCCCTCCAGTGTGCTGAGCACGCGGTGGGCGGTGGAGCGGCCGACGGAGAGCAGCGCGGCCGCCCCGGAGACGGTGAGCGAGTCATGCGTGAGGAACAGCCGCAGCAGCCGGAGTCCGGTGTCGAGTGACTCGATGGTGTAGTCCCGTGTCGGCTCCATGAGATGTCCGTTCCTCTGTTCGTTCGGATGGCGACCACGCGCTCCACTCGCGTGTCGGTCAGAAATCTGTTCCTTTCGATCCGCTTCGATCACATGTGCCCCTGTACCGCTCTCCGGTACGGAATGCGTCGATCCGGAGTCGCTGGGGTCGCCGGTGTGCCCAGCAACCCTAGTCCGCAAGGGCGTTGAGGGTGCTCGGGATCCGGCAGGCCGGCGAGTGTGTCCCGCACGGCAGGACGCGGAGGGGTGATTTCTCCGAAATTCGCCCTCCCGTCACTCCCCGCGCACGCTTGGAGGCGGTGCGTGCAAAACCCGCGAGTGTATTACCGCTGGAGTGCTCGCGCAGGGGGTTGGGTGAATGTGCCGAAGCACTGTTTCGATCTGACTAAGCTCACGCGCAGTGAAGTCGAGTTGATGTCAATTCGAGCGCTTGTTCCCAACTGCCCTGTAAGCGCTGTACTTCCTGAATAATCCCCCGAGTCAACCGCCAGAGGTTTTAGATGGTTCGTGTTGAATCACCGCCGATCGACCGAGAAACACCTGTCGTCCGCGCCGTGTTGCTGCCCGTTGTCGCGATGGCGGGCGCGACCGCCGCAGCCGTAGCGCTGGTTTCCGGGGCCGCGCGGATACCAGTCGTCTGGTGCGGCGCCTTCGCCACCGTCGTGGTCGCCGTGCTCACCGCCGAACTCGCCCGCCGCGCCCGGACGATCCGCCGGCAGCGCGCCGAGTACGAGCACCGGTGCGGCGGCCTGGAACGCCGGCTGGCCAGCCATGACGAAGAGACCGTACGGATCAGCAAGGAGCTCCTGCCCGCCGCGATCCACCGGCTGCGGGTGGGCAACTCCCCCGACGAGGTGCTGCGCGACGTCGTGGACGCCGACCCGGTCTACCGGCATCTGCCGGACGCCCAGCGGTCCCTCGTCTACACGGTGCTGGACATCATCGACAACGAGGAGGCGACGCGTGACTCCGCGCAGCGCGCCTTCGTCAACGTCGCCCGCCGCGTCCAGGCGATCGTCCACCGGCAGGCCAGTGAGCTGCGGGAGATGGAGGAGCACCACGGGCGCAACCCCGACGTCTTCGACGACCTGCTCCGCATCGACCACGGCACCGCGCTGATCGGCCGGCTCGCGGACTCCATCGCCGTCCTCGGCGGCGCCCGCCCCAGCCGCCAGTGGCCCAAGCCCGTACCGCTGTTCAGCGTGTTGCGCGGTGCCATGTCGCGGATCCTGGAGTACCCGCGCGTCGATCTGCACTCGATCGCCAAGGTCGCCATCATCGGCACCGCGGTCGAACCGCTCATCCACGCCTGCGCCGAACTCCTCGACAACGCGACCCGGTACTCGCCGCCGCAGACCCGTGTGCACGTCACCGCGGTCGAGGTGCAGACCGGCATCGCCATCGAGATCGAGGACGGCGGCGTCAGCCTCAGCGAGGAGGCCCGCGCGCGGGCCGAGAACATGCTCGCCAGGGCCCAGGCCGGCTCCAGCATGAACGACCTCGGCGAGTCCCCGCGGCTCGGCATGGCGGTCGTCGGCCGGCTGTCGCGGATGTACGACCTCCAGGTCTCGCTGCGGCAGTCCGCGTACGGCGGTGTCCGCGCGGTGCTCATCGTGCCCCGCTCCATGATCACCACCGGCCCCGCGCCCGGTATCGCCCACGGCATCGGCGCCACCTCGCGGCCGACCAGCGACATCGACCTCGCGAACATGAAGCACGTCGTCCCGGCCCGCAGCACCCACCGCAAGCCCAGCCCGCTGGGCGCCCGTCCGGCCACCGGCCCGGTGGCCCCCGCCACCCGTCCGGCCGCCCCCGCCGCCGCCCCGGTCGCCATGGAGGACGATCCCCCCGTGGTGACGGAGTGGACCGCCGGCGGACTCCCGCAACGCCGCAGCCGCGGCCGGGCGCCGCTGGGTTCCCACAACCTCCCCGCGCAGCCCGCAGACCCCACCGCGGGCCGGACCAACGGCCACGGAAACGGCCATGAGAACGGCAAGGAACCGCCTCCCGGAATCTGGCTGGAGGCGTTCACCAAGGGCGCCAACGGCGTTCCGCGGGAACCCGGGCCCGACGAAGACTCCGATGACGCGTGGGACAAGGGGGACCTCAAGTGATCCAGCAGCGGGGCAACATGGACTGGATGCTCAAAGAGCTGGCCGACGACGTTCCGGACATCCACCAGATCGTGGTGCTCTCCGCGGACGGGCTGCGCATCGCCCGGCACGGCGGTGACCCCGATGTCGCCGACCGGCTCGCGGCGGCCTGCGCCGGGCTGCAGAGCCTGGCCGCGGCCGTCGCCTCCGAGATCCCGTACAGCGACGGCCGGATGCGGCTCGTCGTCATCGAGGTCACCGGCGGGTTCTTCTACCTGATGGCCGCCGGAGCCGGTGCGTATCTCGCCGTGCTCGCCGGTGAGACGGTGGACGCGGGGCTCGTCGGATCGCGGATGCGCGACATGGTCGTACGGATCGGCGCCCATCTGACGAGCCCGCCCCGGCACGACGGGCAGGCCGGATGAGTTCGATCCGACGAGAACGCCGCACGGTCGATCCGGCGCTGAGCGATCCGGAGCGGCTCTACGTGATCACCGGCGATCCCGACGGCAGTGAGCGGGCCTCACTCGACCTGGTCACGATGGTGGTGTCCAAGTCACAGCCGACACCGACGGTCCAGCCCGAGCAGGCCGTGATCCTGCGGCTCTGCCAGGCACCCCTGTCCGTCGCGGAGATCTCCGCCTACCTCAGCCTGCCGTTCAGCGTGGTGACCTCGCTCCTCACCGATCTCCTCGCGACCCAACTGATCGAATCGCGAGCGCCGATCATCCGCGCGACCCTCCCGGACAGGTCCCTCCTCGAAGCGGTGATGCATGGACTTCAGAAACTCTGACACGATCACGGGCCCCCGGAGCGAGGACGTCCTGCCGACCACGGCCACCGCCGCGGTGAAGGTCGTGATCGTCGGCGGGTTCGGGGTCGGCAAGACGACGATGGTCGGCTCCGTCAGCGAGATCCGGCCCCTGACCACCGAAGAGACCATGACCCAGGCCGGCGTCGGCGTGGACGACAACTACGGAGTGGAGAGCAAGACCGCCACCACCGTGGCCATGGACTTCGGCCGGATCAGCATCAGTGAGGAACTGATCCTCTATCTGTTCGGCACCCCCGGACAGGAACGCTTCTGGTTCCTCTGGAACGGCCTGTTCGAGGGGGCACTGGGCGCCGTCGTCCTCATCGACACCCGCCGGCTGGAGGTCAGCTTCGACGTCATCGGGCGGCTGGAGGAGCGCGGCGTACCGTTCGTCGTCGCCGTCAACACCTTCCCCGACGCCCCGAAGCACCCCGTCGAGGCCCTGCGCAGCGCGCTGGACCTGCCGGACGAGGTCCCGATGATCGACTGCGACGCCCGACTGCGCGCCTCCAGCCGCGATGTGCTGATGACCCTGATGCGGTATCTGCACAGTGCGGCTGTCCCGCTCGGCTGACGTCCCACGCGTCCTGCGCACCCGTTCCGCGCGCCCCCACCGCGTACCCCATTCGTCCGCCCTTGGCAGTCTGATCCCTGGAGCGATCGTGACAACCCCATTTCACTACGAGCCCGGAGCGGCCACGGGGCCGGTTCCACCCCCCGAGTGCCCGGCCCACGGCCTCGGTATCGGCCCCGGCGGCCTGCGACGGCTCTACGGCCCCGAGGCAGAACAGGACCCGCACGGCCTGTACGACAAGCTGCGTGCCGAACACGGCACGGTCGCGCCCGTGCTGCTGCACGGCGACGTACCGGCCTGGCTGGTCCTCGGGCACAGCGAGAACCTGCACATGACCCGTACGCCCTCGCAGTTCTCCCGCGACTCCCGTCGCTGGCGTGCACTGCAGGACGGCACCGTGGCGCCCGACCACCCGCTGGCCCCGATCTTCACCTGGCAGCCGATCTGCGTCTTCGCGGACGGCGCCACCCATGAGCGCCAGCGCGGTGCCGTCACCGACTCCATGAACCGGATCGACACCCGTGGCGTCCGCCGCCACGTCAACCGGTACAGCAACCGGCTCGTCAACGACTTCTGCCGGGAGGGCCGCACCGACCTGGTCAGCGAGTTCGCCGAGCGGCTGCCGATGATGGTGATGTGCGCGATCCTCGGGATGCCGGAGGAGTACAACGACCGGATGGTGGGGGCCGCCCGGGACATGGTCCGGGGCACGGCCACCGCCGTCGAGAGCAACGCCTACGTGCTCGCCGCGCTGAGCCGCCTGGTCGAACGGCGCCGCCGCGAACCCGCGGACGACTTCGCCACCTGGCTCGTCGAGCACCCCGCGGACATGAACGACCAGGAGGTCGCCGAGCATCTGCGGCTCATCCTGATCGCCTCCTACGAGTCGACCACCAACCTGATCGCCAACGTGCTCCGCATGGTGCTCACCGACCCGCGGTTCCGGGCCAGGCTCAGCGGCGGCCACATGACCGTCCCGGAGGCGGTGGAGCAGACCCTGTGGGACGAGCCGCCGTTCACCGCGGTCTTCGGCCGCTGGGCGGTCGGTGACACCGAACTGGGCGGTCAGCGCATCAAGGCGGGCGACGCGATGATCGTCGGCATCGCCCCGGCCAACACCGACCCGGTGGTACGGCCCGACCTCGGCGCCAACATGGAGGGCAACCGGGCCCACCTCGCGTTCAGCGGCGGCCCGCACGAATGTCCCGGGCAGGACATCGGCCGCGCCATCGCGGACGTCGGCGTGGACGCGCTGCTGATGCGGCTGCCCGACCTCGAACTCGCCGTGGACGAGAGCGAACTCCAGTGGGTCGGCAACATCATGGGCCGCCATCTGGTCCGGCTCCCCGCCGAGTTCGCCTCCCGCCAGCCGCAGGACGACCGGGAACCGCCGTCCATGGGCAAGCCGAACCCGGCCCGCCAGGACTGGGAGGTGCAGTCGGCGGTCCGCCACACGGCACCGATCCCGGTCCGGGCCCCCGTGTCCCCGGACCAGGCCGGCACCGGTCCGGCCGGGGCGACCGCCGCGACCGACGGCTCGGCGGCCGCGCCCGGCGAGGCGGCGGGCCTCATCCCGCAGCAGCGCCGGCCCGCAGCCCCGGCCCGACTGTGGCGCGTCGTGACCCGCTGGTGGAGCGGCAACTGACCGGCGGTGAACGGTGACGACGGCCCGGCGGAACGGAACCCTCAGGCTCCCCTCCGCCGGGCCGTCGTCACCATCAGGCGGCAGCACCGGCCCGTCGCACCGAGCCCCTCACGACGCCCCCACGTACCATGCGGAAGCGTGAAGCTGACAATTCTGGGTGGCGGCGGGTTCCGGGTTCCTCTGGTCTACGGGGCGCTGCTCGCCGACCACGCCGAGGGACGGGTCTCCTCGGTCACCCTCTACGACACCGACCCCGACCGGCTCACCGCCGTCGCCCGGGTGCTCACCGAGCAGGCCGAGGGCATCGCGGACGCCCCGGCCGTCATCGCCACCACCGAACTCGACGAGGCGCTGCGCGGCGCCGACTTCGTCTTCTCCGCGATCCGGGTCGGCGGGCTCGCGGGCCGGGCCGCCGACGAACGGGTGGCCCTCGACGAAGGCGTGCTCGGACAGGAGACCGTCGGCGCGGGCGGAATCGCCTACGGACTGCGCACCGTGCCGGTCGCGGTCGACCTGGCCCGGCGCATCGCCCGGCTCGCCCCGCACGCCTGGGTCATCAACTTCACCAACCCGGCCGGACTGGTGACAGAGGCGATGTCCGCCCACCTCGGTGACCGGGTCATCGGCATCTGTGACTCACCGGTCGGGCTCGGCCGCCGGATCGCCCGGGTGCTCGGCGCGGAGCCGGACCGGGCCCGGATCGACTACGTCGGCCTCAACCACCTCGGCTGGGTGCGGGGCCTGTACGTCGACGGCCGGGACGAACTGCCGAGGCTGTTCGAGGACCCGGAGCTGCTCGGCTCGTTCGAGGAGGGCCGGCTCTTCGGCGCCGACTGGCTGCGGTCCCTGGGCGCGATCCCCAACGAGTACCTGCACTACTACTACTTCAACCGCGAGGCGGTCCGCGCCTACCAGGAGGCGGAGCAGACCCGGGGCGCCTTCCTCCGGGAGCAGCAGGAGGGCTTCTACGGCTGCATGAAGAACCCGGGAACCCCCGCCCTGGCCACCTGGGACCGCACCCGCGCGGAGCGCGAGGCCACCTACATGTCGGAGAACCGGGAGGTGGCGGGGGCCGGTGAGCGCGAGGAGAGCGACCTCGGCTCCGGCGGCTACGAACAGGTCGCGCTGGCCCTCATGCGGGCCGTGGCCCGCGACGAACGTACCTCCCTGATCCTCAACGTCCGCAACCGCACCACGCTCTCCGTGCTCGACGCGGACGCCGTCATCGAGGTGCCGTGCCTGGTGGACGCGAACGGCGCCCATCCGGTCGCCGTCGACCCGCTGCCGTACCACGCGGTCGGGCTGGTCACCTCGGTGAAGGCCGTCGAGCGCACGGTGCTGGACGCGGCGGCGAGCGGTTCGCGCGGCGACGCCGTCCGGGCCTTCGCCCTGCACCCGCTGGTCGACTCGGTCACGGTCGCCCGCCGCCTGGTCGACGGCTACACCCGGGTCCACCCGGGCCTCTCGTACCTGACGTAGCGCCGCTCACCGGGCGGCCGCGGGTCAGGGGGCGGAGGAGACCCGAGGGCCGCCCGCGGACGTCCACGAGGGCGTCACCCCGGTCACCTGGCAGACCATCAGGTAGAGCGGGATGGGCGGCGTGTACGGCGTGCGGCTGTCCGGCTGATGGATCAGCCGGGGCCGCACCGCCGGTACGTAGGCGCCGCGCGCGTACGCGGCCTGAGCCGGCCAGTCCAGTTCGAGATCGGAACCCGACGGGACGATCCACCACCAGCGCTCCCCGTCGTCGAAGACGCAGCCGGTGCGCGGCAGATGAGACATCAGCCGGAAACCGTACCGGGCCGGCACCCCCACCGCGTCGCAGCCCAGGGTCGCCGTGAGGGCCGAGGGGAGCGGGAGCTGCACCCGGCCGCCACCGGGGCGGCCCGGCTCACGGGGGCGACGGGTTCCCAGGAGATGGGACATGGCGTTCTTCAGCATGAGTGCTCCGAGCCGTGCGGCAGTTCTGCCCAGACGATGCGGCCCGATCCGTCCCCCGCGTCGCGGGACCCCCAAGCACTGCACATCGCGTCCACGAGCAGCAGTCCGCGTCCGTGCTCGTCGTCGGCGGTGCGGCACAACTGAGGTCCGCCGGGCTGGTGTCCTTGGTCCTGTACGGCTATGCGCAGCCGGTGGTCGAGGCAGCGCAGCTCGCACACGACGCGAGAGCTGGAGGTGTGCACCACCGCGTTGGTCACCAGCTCGGACACGATGAGGATCGCCGCGTCGTGTGCGTCGTCGTCCAGCCGCCACTCGTCCAGCCGGGCCCGCGTGAGCCGACGGGCACCGGCCACCGACTCCGGGTGCGCGGGCAGCGCGAAGCAGTACCGGAGCGCTTCGGTCCCGGGACTGAGGTCGACGAGCCGGGAGATGAGCGCACTGCCAGGTGCCACGACCGAATCCTCACAGTGGGGGCTGTGTCACGCTTCGCGATCTTGGTGAAAACAGCTGAGCGCGACTAGTGAACTGGTTCACTCACCAACTCTCCCCCTGTCGCGAACACTTGGCAAGGGGCACTCTGAAATTTCCAGAGTGGCTGTGTCTTTGATGGCACGCGCATGGCACACTGCTCGCAAACAGCGCATGGGGAGGTCTGAAGTGAGTGAACCGCGGTCCGCCCCGACCGTGGGTCAGGTCGTTCTCGGCAAGCGCCTGCAGGATCTGCGGGAACGTGTCGGCCTGAGCCGTGACCAGGCTGCCAAGGTGCTGCGTGTCGCGCCCGCGACGATACGCAGGCTGGAGACGGCCGAGGTCGCCCTCAAGATCGCCTATGTGCAACTTCTCCTGAAGGCCTACGGGATCTCCGAGGAGGAGGCCGACGCCTTCGTCGTCCTCGCGGAGGAGGCCAACAAGCCGGGCTGGTGGCAGCGTTTCCACGACGTGCTGCCCGACTGGTTCAGCATGTACGTCAGCCTGGAGGGCGCGGCGGGCCTGCTGCGCATGTACGAGCCGCACTTCGTCCCCGGGCTGCTGCAGACCGAGGACTACGCGCGCTCGGTGATGCGCACCGGAGCCGTCGGCCAGACCAGGCCGGAGGACATCGAGCGCCATGTGGCGCTGCGGATGGAGCGCCAGTCCCTGCTGACCCGGCCGGACGCCCCGCGGCTGTGGGTCGTGATGGACGAGACGGTGCTGCGCCGCCCGGTGGGCGCCCCGGAGACCATGCGCGCCCAGATCGACAAGCTGCTCGAAGCGACCGCGATGCCCAACGTGACCGTCCAGATCGCCGAGTTCTCCACCGGCCATCACCCGGGCACCTATGGGCCCTTCGTGCTCTTCCGGTTCGCCGTCCCGGAGCTCCCCGACATGGTCTACAGCGAATACCTGACCGGGGCCGTCTACTTCGACGCCCGCCCCGAGGTGGCCTCCTACCTGGAGGTCATGGACCGAATGGCGGCCCAGGCCGCGACTGCACAACGCACGAAGGAAATCCTCCGGGGCTTCCGCAAGGAGCTGTGATGACACCCATATACAACGGCATGCCGGCCGCCGAACTCGGCTCCGAGGGCTGGTACAAGCCGTGGAGCGGTGGCAACGGCGGCAACTGTGTCGAGGCGATGAAACTGTCCGACGGAAGAATCGCCATGCGCCAGTCCGCGGACCCGGACGGCCCCGCCCTGATCTACACCCACCGCGAGATCGCCGCCTTCATCCAGGGAGCCAAGGCCGGCCAGGCGGACTTCCTGCTGACGTGAGGTGACGGGCGGCGGTCCGGTTGCCGGCCGGGAGCCGCCGCAGGCCACAATGGGCCCATGTCCCGACGCACCTCCCACCCCCGGCGGCCCTCCGCCGCTCGCGCCCGTACCGCTCCAGTCGCTGAGATCACCGCGGCATCGCCCTGCCCGTGCGGGCTGCCCGCCGAGTACGGCGCGTGCTGCGGGAGGCTCCATGCCGGGGCCGCCGCGCAGACCTGCGAGGCGCTGATGCGTTCGCGGTACGCGGCCTTCGTCGTCCGGGACGCCGGCTATCTGCTGCGCACCTGGCATCCCGGTACCCGGCCGGACACCCTCGACCTCGATCCGGGGACGCGCTGGGAGCGGCTGGAGATCCTGGGGACGACGGAGGGCAGCGCCTTCCACACCACGGGCACGGTCACCTTCCGGGCGCACTTCAGGGACCGAGGCCGCGCCGACTCGCTGCACGAGAAGAGCCGCTTCGTCCGGCACGAGGGGGCCTGGGTCTACGAGTCGGCGGTCTTCGCGGACTGATCGCGGGCGCCCGGACCGCCGACGTCAGTTGAACACGGACACCCGCGTCCGGTGCAGGGTCGGCCTCTCGTGCTCGTCGACAAGGGCCACGGCCAGATCCGCGTACGAAAGGTGTGCCGCCGGCGAGTCGGGCACGTCGTCCCCGCCGGTCCGGTAGCCGCCCGTCCTGGTCCCGCCCGCCTCCAGCCGCGCGGGCGGCGTCAGCATCAGCCAGTCCACGGCGCCGCCATGGGTGCGCAACCGGTCGAGCCCCGCCGTGTGCGCGGCGGCGAAGGGCCTGATCTCCTGGGGGAAGGCCTCGGGGTCGTCGAGCACCGGGTGACCGCCGGCCGTCTTCAGGTTGGCGAACAGGCCGACCACCAGAAGACGTGACACGCCTGCTTCCGGCAGGCCCCGGATCAGCGCGTCGGCCGCTTTGACGTAGAACAGCGGGTCGAGACCGGCGAAGCCCTGCTCCGGCCCCGAGAAGGGGCTCACGGCGTGGACGACCGAGCCGTGACCCCGGACGAGCCCGGCGATACCGGCGGCGTCCGTCACATCGCCCCGCACCAGCCGCACCCCGTCGTCCGTCGCGAGTCCGGCGTACTTGCCCGGATCCCGCACCACCGCGGTGACCCGGTGACCGCGCGCACGCGCCTCGGCGGTGATAGCCCGCCCGGCCCGACCGCCCGCCCCGAACACGACAACACCACTCATGGAACAGCCCCCTCCCGGCGGCGGCGATCGCCACCGGAAAGGACGGTATCCACGGGATACTGGTTACTTCAAAGATACCGGGAGGCCTTCTCGTCATGGATCTCGATCCGCTCGACCCCGGCATGTTCGATCCCGTGTGCCCGTCGTCACCGGTCCCGGTCCGGATCGGTGACAAGTGGACCGCGATGGTGGTGCTCTGCCTCCAGGGCGGTGCCCGCAGGTTCAGCGAGCTCCGGGTGCCACTGGCCGCCATCACGCCGAAGGTGCTCACCGCGACGCTGCGGGCGATGGAACGCGACGGCCTGGTCACCCGCACGGCCCACGACGAGAACCCGCCCAGGGTCGAGTACGAGCTGACACCGCTCGGCCGCTCCCTGCTCACTCTGATCGACGCGGCCCGGAGCTGGAGCAGGGACCACCTGCCCGCGCTCCTCGAAGCCCGCAGGACGTACGAGCCGTCAGCCGGCCGCCGGGCGCCGTAGCTCGCCCGGCCCCGCTCAGACCGGGGCGCCGGCCGGGGCCGCCGGGGACAGTTCCTGGGTGAGGTCCTCCGCCAGCAGCCGCTTGGCGATGACGTCGACCGCGGCGCGCAGGCGGGCGTCGTCCGGGCGTTCGCCGTCGTGGCCCAGCTGGTCGTTGAGCCAGGCCGCCCAGGCGTCCGTGATGGTCGCGGCCTCCCGGCTGCCCGCCGCTGTGTGGGCGAACAGGTGACCGTCCCCGGTGAGGTAGCCCTCCTCGATCATCCGGTCGAAGACGGGCACCAGTACCTCCGGCGGAAGCCGGTGCCGGGCCGCGATCAGCCGGAGCCCGGCGTGGCCGACCATCCTGGTGAACAGCTCGACCTGCATCACCGCCCAGGCCCCCGCCATGTCGAGCCGGGTGTCCGACTCCGCGATGATCCGCCGGGCCGTGTCCGGGTCGACCCGGCTCAGGACCTTGGCCACCGAGAATTCGAGCAGCCGGGCCGAGTCCCCGGTGTTCGGTGAGGCGAAGCCCTCGCCCATGTCGGTCGAGCCGGCCCGCACCGTGTCCCGCAGCTTCACCTCCTTCAGGAAGAGCGCCACGACGAATCCGAGCACCGCGACCGGCACCGTCCACAGGAACACCGTGTGCAGGGTGTCGGCATAGGCCCGGGCCAGTGCGGCCGACTGCGCGCCGGGCAGTGAGTGCAGGCCCTCCGGGCTTTGCGAGGCCTTCACCAGCACCGCCGGATCGCCGCCCGCCCGCGCCGCGGCGGCGATCCCGTCCTTGAGGTTGGGGCCGAGCGTGTTGGCGTAGATCGTCCCGAACACCGCGGTGCCGAAGGCGCTGCCGAGGGTACGGAAGAACGTCACGCCCGAGGTCGCCGTGCCCAGGTCCGAGTAGTCGACGGTGTTCTGCACCGCGATCGTCAGTACCTGCATCGACAGGCCGATCCCGAGACCGAGCACCAGCATGTACAGCGACTCCAGCCACACCCCGCTGTCCGGGCCCATCCGGGAGAGCAGGAACAGGCCGACCGCCATGACCAGCGAACCGATGATCGGGAAGATCCGGTAGCGGCCGGTCTTGCTGACCACGTTGCCGCTGAAGATCGAGGCGACCAGCAGACCGATGACCATCGGCAGCGTGCGGACACCGGAGAGGGTCGCGGAGTCCCCGTCCACGTACTGCAGATACGTCGGCAGGAAGATCATCGCGCCGAGCATCGCGAACCCCACGATGAAGCTGAGGATCGAGCAGACCGTGAAGACCGGGTTGCCGAACAGCCGCATCGGCAGCATCGGTTCCTTCGCCCGGGACTCCACCAGGCAGAAGAGCGCGAGCGCGACCACGCCGAGCGCGAACAGGCCGATGATGACGGGGGAGCCCCAGGCGTACTGGTTGCCGCCCCAGCTCGTCGCCAGAATGAGCGAGCTGGCCCCGACCGTGACCATGGCGATGCCCAGGTAGTCGATGACCGGACGCCCCGCGGCCTTCACGGAGGGGATGGTGCGGGCCGCGGCGATGACCACCACGATGGCGATCGGCACATTGACGTAGAACGCCCAGCGCCAGGTCAGATGGTCGGTGAACAGCCCGCCCAGCAGTGGTCCGATGACGGTGGAGACACCGAACACCGCACCGATCGCACCCTGGTACTTGCCCCGGTCGCGCAGCGGGATGACGTCCGCGATCAGCGCCATCGCCGTGACCATCAGCCCGCCGGCGCCGACGCCCTGGAGACCGCGCCACACGATCAGCAGCGTCATGTTCGTCGCGAGGCCGCACAGGAAGGAACCGGTGATGAAGATGATCGCGGAGAGCTGGAAGACGACCTTCCGGCCGAACAGGTCGCCGAACTTCCCGACCAGGACCGTCGCCACTGTCTCGGCGAGCAGATAGGCCGTGACCACCCATGACATATGGGCCGCGCCGCCCAGATCCGAGACGATCGTGGGCAGCGCCGTACCCACGATCGTCTGGTCGAGCGCGGCCAGCAGGATACCCAGCACGATCGTGGCGAAGACGATGTTCCGGCGGCGTGGATCGAGCAGGGGCGGCGCGGCGGCACTCTGCGCGGCGGGGGCGGTCTCGCTGGCAGTGGTCACGTTTGCACCCTCACACCGCGCCCTGTCACCCGCATGCCGGGCGCCGCCGGATGTGTCAGGCCGGCAGGTCCCTGAGCGAGGCCTTCATCCGCGTGACGAACGCCTCCCGCACCGGCTCCGCCACCCGGTCCAGCGAGAGGTACGGGTTCAGGTCCTCCAGCTCGACGAGGAGCAGCTCACCGTCCGCCGTCCGGCACGCGTCGACCCGCTGGATCCCGTGATCGAGGGTGTTCCACGCCACGAAGGACCGGGCGAACTCCAGGTCCGCCGCACTCGCGGCGTAGGGCTCCAGCACCCACCGCCGCTCCGGGTGCGGCGCGTGCAGCGCGTACTGGAAGTCATGGTCCACGAAGTAGAAGGACACCTCGTAGCGGAAGTCGATCCGGGGCTGGATCAGCTGTGTCCCGTCCGCCTCCGGGCCCACGTCGGGACTCCGCACGAAGCGCAGACCGGCCGAGTCCGCGCCCAGCTTCGGCTTGATCACGTATCCCTCGGCCGCCGGCAGCAGTCCCAGGTCCGCGACCCGGTCCACGGTCGGGATCACCGGATATCCGGCCCGGCTCAGATCGACCAGGTACTGCTTGCCCGCCATGTCGCCTCGGCCGGTCAGCGGGTTGTAGACCCGGGCGTCCAGCTCCCGGGCCCGTGCGCGGAACGCGTCGTACGCCTTCTGGTAGTGCAGCACCGGGCCGCTGTTGCGTATGACGGCCATGTCGAATCCGGCCAGCAGCGCGGCGGCGTCGCGCGGATGGCACAGGGCCGTGTCGAAGTCCTCGCGCAGCCGTGAGGTCAGGAAGATGTCCTCGTCGCAGTAGCGGCGCCCGCGTGCCTCGTAGGCCAGGTCGGTGACGAAGAGGAGGGACGGGCGCGAGCCGGTGGCCATGGTGTTCCCCAAGGGGTGTGTGAGCGGACGGGTGGTCAATGACCTGGACGGCGTCGCCCGTCAGCGACCCTGGAGCGTCATGACGCGCGCGGACGGCGGGCGCCCCGCACCGGCTCAGCGTATGTGGCGCCCCGAGATCGCCCGCGCGATGACCAGCCGCTGGATCTCGCTGGTCCCCTCGAAGATGGTGTAGATCTTGGCGTCCCGGTACATCCGCTCGACGGGATGCTCGCGGCTGTACCCCGCGCCGCCGAGGATCTGCACGGCCTTCTCGGTGGCGGAGACGGCGAGTTCGCCCGCCCGGAGCTTGGACATGGAGCCCTGCCCCGCGTCGAAGGTGCGGTCGTTGCGGGCCATCCACGCGGCCTGCCAGATCAGCAGCCGCACGGACTCGATCTCGGTGCGGATGTCGGCGAGCGCGAAGGCGATCGACTGGTTCTCGATGATGGGGCGGCCGAACGCCTCGCGCTGACCGGCGTACTCCAGCGCGTACTCGTACGCGGCTCGCGCGATGCCGAGCGCCTGGGCGCCGACGGTGGGCCGGCTGACTTCGAAGGTCGCCATCGCCGCCTGCCCCTTGCCGCCCGAGCTCTTGCCGCCCGAGCCCTCGCGGGCGCGGGCGAGGCGGGCGTCCAGCTTCTCCTTGCCGCCGAGCAGGCAGTGCCCGGGGACCCGGACGTCGTCGAGGAAGACGTCCGCGGTGTGCGAGGCGCGCAGTCCGAGCTTCTTGATGGTGCGGCCCGCCTCCAGGCCCTTCGTGGCGGGCGGCACGATGAACGCGGCCTGTCCGCGGGCGCCGAGCGCCGGGTCGACCGAGGCGACGACCACATGGACCCCGGCGATCCCGCCGTTGGTGATCCACGCCTTCTGGCCGGAGAGCACCCATTCATCCCTGGCCTCGTCGTACCTGGCCTTCGTGGCCATCGCGGAGACGTCGGAGCCGGCCTGCGGCTCGGAGACGCAGAACGCCGCCACCTTGGGATCGTCCTCGTCCCCGTAGCACTGCGGAACCCACTCCGCGAGCTGGTCCGGAGTGCCGGAGGCGAAGATCCCGGCGACGGCGAGGGAGGTGCCGTAGAGCGCCATGCCGATTCCGGCGTCGCCCCAGAACAGCTCCTCGTTGGCTATCTGGAGGGAGAGCCCCGTCGGGTCGCCGTACATGTCGGCCAGTGACTCGAAGCCGTACAGACCGATCCGGGCCGCTTCCTGGATGACCGGCCACGGAGTCTCCTCGCGGGCGTCCCACTCGGCGGCCGCCGGGCGCACCACCTGGGCGGCGAAGCCGTGCACCCAGTTGCGCAGGTCCTGCTGCTCCTCTGTGAGGGCGAGGGAGAAGTAGCTCATCGGCTCAGGCCTTCGGGATGTCGAAGTAGCGGGTGAGGCCAGAGGCCAGGCCGACGTCGCCGGCCACCTTCAGCTTGCGCATCATGAACATCGTCACGGGATTGCCGTTGCCGGAGACGAGTTTGAGGAACTCCGCGTCGCCCATCACCAGCGTCGTGCGGGGTTCGGCGTCGGAGCGGCCCGCGCTGACGGTGCAGGTGCCGTCGGCTATCGCGGTCTCGTACACCTCGTCGGTGTCCCCGGTGATCTTCCAGCGGATCAGCGCCTTGAGCTGTCCGGCCGCCTCCGGGCGGAACTGCTGCCTCATCCGGCCGAAGACCTCGCCGAGCACCCGGGCGCGCAGTTCGCCGTGCATGACCTCGCCGAGCTGCCTGGCGGACAGGCCCTTCACGATCCGCGCGAACTCCGGCGGGGAGACGGCCGCGAAGTCGAGTGCGGCCAGTTCACCGGTGAGGTTGCCGCTGCTGTTGTCGGCCACGCCAGTTCCTTACTCTGGAGTAAACTTACTTTTGAGTAAGGTAAGCGTCCGGCCGCCCCTCCGCAAGCAGGTGGCGCCACTGCCCGAGCGGTCACCAGGCGCTGCCGGGGCGCACCGTCAGCAGGGGGTGGTGGGCGGCCAGGACCTTGTTGGCGCGGGCCAGCTCCGACAGGGCCTGCTCGCGGTCACCCTGGTCCTCGATGCCGAGCCGCGGGCCGCGGAACCTGCGGACCTCGCGCGCGGCGCACTCGGCGTCGAACTCCGCCTCCAGGATGTGCTGCGGGATGCAGGAGCCGATCAGTGCGGCGACCCGGTCCGGGATCGGCACGGGGACGAGCAGGTGTGAGGCGGTCATGGGGGTTCCCTCTCGAATGGTGGCCAGGAGGTCGAACGGTGCGGCCGCCGGGTGGGCGGTCGACTCCTCCGTATAACGGGACGCAGTTCCGGGTTTCTCGTTGAGAACGTCTCCGTGTGGCAACCGTTTGGGAGTGACCGGGTATTTCGCCTTACCCATAAGTAAGTTGACTCGACGTGAGGGCCGTGATCCGGCCGGAAACCGTTCTGCGGGACTTCTACAGTGTGGACTCCTGACTCCGGGACTGCAGTTGCAGCGCCCGCAGCACGGCCTCGGTGGAGAACCTGCTCTCGGGGTCGACCAGTTGCTCGCCGAAGATGGATTCAAGGTTGCGCATGCGGTAGCGGACGGTCTGCGGGTGGACGTCGAGCAGCTCGCCCATGTGGGCCGCGGTGCCGCGGGTGTCGAGCCAGATGCGCAGGGTCTCGACGAGGCGTTCCCGGCGGGTGGCGCTGATCTTGGCGATGGGTGCGAGCTCCCGCTGGGCGAGCTGGTCGAGCAGGACCGGGTCGGACAGCAGCCACAGGGTGATGAGGTGGTCCTCGCACAGGACGAACGGCGCGTCCTCGATGACACCCGCGTCCACGAGTTCCAGGACCCTCCTCGCCCAGCGGATCGAGTCCGAGGCCAGGGCGGTGGGGACGGTCAGGCCGATCGCGGCGCGGCTGCCCAGGAGCGACTGGCCGAGCATGGATCTTCGCGCGTCGTCGAGCGGGCCCGGGATCAGTAAGTGCGGCTGCGGATCGCTGAGATCGGCCAGGATGTCGCGGTCGGCGCTGACCCGGTCGAGCCCGGCGGGGGTGCGTACCGCGACGAGGGTGACCTCCTGGGGAAGCGTCCACCCGGTCTGCTCGCACAGCTCGGCGATGGCGGAACGGGGCACCGGGCGCCCGGCCAGGATCAGGTGGAGCAGGCGCCGGCGCATGGCCTCGCTCTGCTCGCCCGACTGCGACTGCACCTCCAGGAAGCCCTCGCGGGAGAGCGATTCGAGCTCGTCGACGTAGGTGAAGAGGGCGTCCGCGAAACTGAGCATCAGGGTCGGTGAGAAGTTGTAACTGCGGCCCACCTTCTTCGCCCGCCGCAGCGCGACACGGGCGCCGAGCCGGTAGGCGCCCTGGAGCGTTTCCATGGTGCGGCCCTCGTAAGCCTCGAACCGTCCGAACCTGCGGCACATGTCGTCACGCAACGAGGTCGAGGTGGACGGTTCTGCGACCAGATCGACGAACGAGGAAAGGCTCTGCTCGACGCCGACGCGAATGGCCTGGCCGTTGGGCCCGCTGAGCAGACGCGCGTATTCCGGATAGGCGCGGGTGACCTCGACGCCAATCTCCTTGATGAGGCTTGGCAGTTCGGGTCGCATGATCGCGGCGAACTCCTGGGGGAGCGGTCCCAGCGGATCCCCCGTGTCCAATGGCGAAATGACTTCTCGCATGACGTGTCCCCTTGCTCTCCAGCGCCCGGTGGGGGGTGAGGCAGTGGGGGAAAGCGCTCCCACAAACCGACAGGTGCGTACCAAGTCCGCGATGAAGATAGACCAAGTCAGCGGTCGAGCACATGACTTGCACAAGATCGAAGTGCAGGGGCCACACATCTTTGCCTCATCGTGGTGCTTTGGTGCAGGTGGGACGGGACTGCTCACTTTGAGACAACATTTTCGGCCGCGCGGATGGCGGGGAATGAGCCGGGGTGCCGGGACCGCCACGACCACGGCACAGGCCCGACGGGCGGGGCGCCAATCGGTGGTGTCGCCCTTGCTCAGAGAATGACAAGCCTTTACCACGTGGGGTCGGTCGCGTTGACGAGATACGGCCCTGACCGGGAACGGCGGGTAAGCACGGAGGGCTGACGGTTCGGCAGGAGCGCGTTCACCGGGCGAATGTCCCCGCTCGCCGTATACCCGCGGTGGTCATCCCTCGACGTCGGTGCCGCGTACTCGGCGGTCACCGGCGGCCGAGTCCGTCCTCCTGGGCGTCCGCCGTGGTACACGCGGGGTATCGCCGCCCCTTCGTGTGGCCCCGGCGCCGGCTGCCCGATGGATCCGCGAGCGTTAGTGCGCACAAAATGACAAGTGGTTCGGGAGAGTTAGTAAGCCGGGTACGAGAAAAGAACTCCGTGCGAGCAATTTCGACCAGCAGGATTGTGCTGGAAGTTTCTCGCAAGTAACGTCACGGCCTGTCACAGATTGAATGTGGCCGAGAGTGTACGTCTCCCCCCTCGGAGAAGTGGTTCGTAGGCGCGCTTCCTGCCCCTTGGGCAGCTGTGAAGCGCGTCCCCGCAAGCAGTGCCACCCGCATTGTCGAATCGGAGGAACTAACTGTGCGTAATACCCTCAAGAAGATCGCTGTCGCCACCGGCGTGGCTTCTGCGGCTGTCGTACTCGGTGCCACCCCGTCCATGGCCCTCGCGGCCACCACCTGGACGGTCGCGCCCAACCCCGCCCCCTTCACCGCCGTGTCGACCAACACGGTCCTGTCGGTGAGCGGGATCCCGCTGACGTGTCCGACGGCGGGCGCGGGCGGTTCCGCGTTCAGTGCCACCGGCAACCCCGCCACGGTCGGCAACATCACCTCGGCCACCTTCGGCACCTCGTCCAGCCCGTGCACGAGCGCCCTCGGTCCGGTGACGCCGGTCGCCACGACCACGCCGGCCTGGCAGCTCGTGGCGCAGGACTACACCTCCGGTGTGACGACCGGCTACATCAAGAACATCCAGGCCAAGCTCACCGTTCTCACCTGCAGCTTCAACGTCACCGGCGAGGTCAACGCCAAGTACACCAACAGCACCAAGAAGCTGTCGGTCTCCAACACCAGTGCTCACCAGCTGACCGTCTCGGGCGCCACCGCCGCCTGTGCCGGGATCGTCGCCAACGGGGCCCACCCGACCTTCACGGGCGACTACAGCGTCACCGGGATCACGAGCATCATCGGCACCTGACGGGCTGCCGGGCAGTCGAGCTTTCAGCAGACCGCACAGCGGGGACCCTGCCGTGCGGTCTGCGCCGTCGATGGAAGGAAATGACGAAGAATGATGACGCGCGGGACAGCGGGGCGGAGCCGTGGGCGTGTGACGGCACGGAGCGGAGCCGTTCTGGCCGCGGTCCTCATGGCCGGAATGATTCCTGGCGCACAGGCGTCCGCCGGTGATCGTGACGTCCACATCGACGTGAAGTACGGCTGCGACTTCCCCTCCGGGAACAGACCGGTCTCGGTCCGCGTGTCCGCGACGGTTCCGGAGGAGGGCGAGGTGGACAAGCCCGTCCAGCTCAGGGACGTGAGCACCGAGCTGATCCTGCCCGAGGACGGGCTGCCCGATCTGGCCGGCCTCGGGGAGGCGGGCGCCGAGGCCGAGACCAAGCTGACCATGGGTGTGGCGCAGGGCGATCACACTGCCGAGACCGTATGGATCGGGACCACCGACGACCCGGTGGCCGTTCCGGACGCGGGGGAGTTCGCCATCACCTCATCCGGTGACGTTCCCTCGGTGACCGCGGGCTCGTCCGGCGGCCTCACCTTCACGGCGGGGAAGCTCACCGCGCTGCTGACCTCACCGAAGACCGCCGACCCGGCCGCCGAGCCCTCGGCCGTGATGCTGAACTGTGTCCCGGAGCCGGACCAGGTCCTGGAGCTCGGCACGGTACGGATCGCCGGAGACCCGGAGTGGCCTTCGCCGCAGCCCTCCGAGACCGGAGAGGACACGGCCTCCGGCGACAGCGGCACCAGCCGTGACGAGGCGGCGCCGAAGGTGGACGACCTGGTGAAGCCGACCCTCCAGGACGGGAAGGCTCCGCCCTGTGTGGGCGACCAGGACGACCAGTTCAGTCTGAACGCCTACGTCACCGGCTACGCGAACGTGGCCAAGCTCAAGGCTGCCACGCTGTTTCCGGTAGCTTGCTCGCAGATCGAACAGGGTATGACGGAGGTCAAGATCCAGGACGGTCTCGTCCACATCTTCCAGGACTCGTCGGTGATCCTGGACTACCGGGGAAAGCCCCAACTTCCGCCTGCCGCAGGCACGTTCCTGACGTTCGGCTTCATGCCGACGACCGCGACCCTGGAGATGACCCAGATCCCGCCGGCCGACGGCCCGGACGGCAAGCCGTCGGCCAACATCCACTCCGACCTGAAGATCCTCAGCCCGGGAAACAGTGAGGGTACGACCACCATCGATCTCCAGCTCCAGTTGCGGCTGCACGACGTGAAGGTCAACGGCGTCCCCCTGGACGTCGGCGCCAACTGCCGTACCGCACGGCCCTTCAAGCTGCCGCTTCAGGGGAGCATGGTCCTCAAGGACGGCATCCAGACCGGCTACACACTGACAACCGGCGGTGTCCTCACCGGCCAGGTCACCCTTCCGCCGTTCTCCGGATGCGGTGTCGGTGAGGACCTGGACGACATCTTCACCGCCTCCATCTCCGGTGTCCCCGGTGCCGTGAAGCAGGTCCAGGCACCGCCCTGTGCGGCGGCCCAGCACGACCCGTCGGTGTGCACGGAGGACAACCAGCCGGTACATGTTCCCAAGCCGGAACGCTGAACCGGAATCTGTCCCCCCTTTCCCGCCGTCGCTACCGAACCACCCCATTCGCTCCGCCCACCATGAATTGAGGGAGTAATGAGAGCTGTCCCGAAGAGATGGCGTACCGGCCTGCTCGCCGCCGGCGCCGCCGCGGTGGTCGCGATCCCGCTGACCCCTCTGTCCGCCTCCGCCGCCTCCGCCGCGAACCTCAACGGGGACTGGGCGCCCTTCTCCCGCTGTCCCGTCGACGATCCCGCCATGCTCGCGGCGGACGGTCAGGACCTCGTCGCGTCCTGCGTGTCCTCGTACTCGCCAGGCGGCGCCATCAAGCTGGGCAGCACGGAGGCCACCACCGGCGCCAACGACATGCAGTTCGGCGTCATCCAGGACACCGCGGCCGGCACGTTCAAGGTCATTCCCCCGGCCGGCGGCTCGCTCGTGGGAGCGCCGACGACCATACCCGGCGGACTGATCGGGCTCATGTGCCCCAGTGACATTCCCGTGGTCACCGGCGTCTGCAACTCGATCACCAATGCCAGTCTGAACAAGGTGCAGGCGACGGTGGAGTCCGCCGGCACGCCCACCGAGTTCAACCTGACGTCCGGGCTCACCACCGGTCAGCAGATCGTCAAGCTGCCGGTCCGGATTCATCTGGAGAACCCGCTCCTGGGCTCCAACTGCTACATCGGTTCGGCCTCTGACCCGGTGATCCTGCGCCCGCAGAACACCACGGCTCCGGCCGTCGCCATCCAGCGGTTCGACGGCGATGGGACGCCCAACGCCGACGGCGGCGAGATGCTGAGGTTCGCGCTCACCGGAAACACCCAGGGCGACACCACGTTCTCCGTGCCGAAGGCCACCGGCTGCGGGCTCGGCGGAATCCTGAGCTGGGCGGTGAACCTCAAGACCGGCCTGCCGTCGACCTCCGGGAACAACCACCTCACGCTCAACAACGCCTCGACGTACAGCGGTGCGCTCACCGCCCCCGGGCTCGTCCTTCCCAACGCGGGCAAGGTGCTTTCCCAGAACTGGCACTCCGCGGTGAAGTAGGAGTACCGCGCAGTGAGGTAACACCGCTTTTCGACGCCGTTTGACGATGCCCGCCCCGTCCGGGATATCCGCCGGATGGGGCGGGCATCGTCATGGGCTGTTCCATACGAAAGTGAGCACATCGAAGGGCGACGAAGGCCTTCGAAAGACTCACTTTTCGCTAACTCCGCAGGGGCCCCTGCTCACCTCCGTACAAAAACAACCCCTACGTCGACACCCGTGCGAAAAGTTCAGGAACCGCTATTGCGGAGGCAGGTTACTGAGCCGTAGCGTCCCAGGACCAGGAGCGGCTCCGCTGCCGGGGGCCGGTTGCCCCGGCTCGGGCGCCAAAGATCTTGCGCAGATTTCGACAAAGCCGCCACATGGCTTTGTCACTCGGTGACAAGTGATCCACATCGAGCACCTTGTTCGTCGATCTCCGCTGTTCAACGGCTTGTCCTGGCGGTTTCTGCGGACATAACGTGCGCCTCCTGGTGCATGTGTGACGAGCCGCCATTGGATTTCTCAGAGCCGGAGCGCTGACAGATGACCACGTTCACCGATACGTCGAGGGAGGGCCGATGGGAATCGAAGTAGTCGTTGAAGGCCTAACGAAATCCTTCGGTAAGCAGAACATCTGGCAGGACGTCAGCCTCACCCTGCCCGCCGGCGAAGTCAGCGTGATGCTCGGCCCTTCCGGTACCGGAAAGACCGTCTTCCTGAAGTCGCTCATCGGTCTGCTCAAGCCGGAGCAGGGGCGCGTGCTCATCAACGGCGTCGACATGGTGAACAGCCCGGAGCGGAAGATCATGGAGACCCGGAAACTCTTCGGTCTCATGTTCCAGGACGGGGCGCTCTTCGGGTCGATGTCCCTCTTCGACAACATCGCCTTTCCGCTGCGTGAACACACCCGCAAAAAGGAATCAGAAATCCGCCGGATCGTCATGGAGCGGATCGACATCGTCGGACTCCTCGGCGCGGAGGACAAACTGCCCGGCGAGATATCCGGCGGTATGCGCAAGCGGGCCGGGCTCGCCCGCGCCCTCGTCCTGGACCCGCAGATCATCCTCTGCGACGAGCCGGACTCCGGTCTCGACCCGGTCCGCACCGCCTACATCTCGCAGCTGCTCATCGACCTCAACGCGCAGATTGACGCGACGATGCTGATCGTCACCCACAACCTCGACATCGCGGCCACCGTCCCGGACAACATGGGCATGCTGTTCTGCCGCAACCTGGTCACCTTCGGGCCGCGCGAGGTGCTGCTGACCAGCGATCTGCCCGTCGTCTCGCAGTTCCTCGCCGGCCGCCGCGAGGGACCCATCGGCATGTCGGAGGAGAAGGACGCCGCGACGCTCGCCGCAGAGGAGGTCAACGGCTACGGGCAGGGCATCAGTTCGGCCAACGCCACCCGTACCGTGGTCCCGCAGCTGGAGCCCTCGCCGGGGCTGCCCGTACGGCAGGGCGCGCTGCGCCGCCGGGAGCGGGTCATGTCGATGATGGGGCAGCTGCCGGAGGCCGCCCGTACGGCCATCCTGAACAGCTACAGCCCGGCGGCGGGCGGTGGACGCCCGTGACCGCCCCCATGCCGGTGCGGCCCCCGGAGCCCTCCGGGCCGCCCTCGGACCGGGTGCCGGAGAAGGCGAAGGCGCCCGAGCAGAGACGGCCGAGCCGGCTGTTCGCCCCGTTGCGCGAGACGGGCAGGCTCTTCACCCTCGCCGGGACCGTGTGCCGTGAGACCTTCCGCCGGCCCTTCCAGGTGCGGGAGTTCATCGAGCAGTTCTGGTTCGTCGCCAGCGTCACGATCCTGCCCGCCGCCCTCGTCTCCATCCCGTTCGGCGCGGTCATCGCCCTCCAGGTCGGCTCCCTCACCCAGCAGCTCGGCGCCCAGTCGTTCACCGGCGGCGCCAGCGTCCTCGCCGTCATCCAGCAGGCCAGCCCGATCATCGTGGCGCTGCTGGTCTCCGGGGCCGCCGGGTCCGCGATCTGCGCCGACCTCGGATCGCGCAAGATCCGCGAGGAGCTCGACGCGATGGAGGTCATGGGCGTCTCGCCCGTACAGCGCCTCGTCGTCCCCCGGGTGCTGGCGACCATGCTGGTGGCCGTGCTGCTGAACGGACTGGTCTCCGTCGTCGGCACCCTCGGCGGCTACTTCTTCAACGTGATCCTCCAGCACGGCACTCCCGGCGCCTACCTGTCCAGCTTCTCCGCCCTGGCCCAGCTGCCCGACCTGTACATCAGCGAGATCAAGGCCCTGATCTTCGGCTTCATCGCGGGCATCGTCGCCGCCTACCGGGGCCTCAACCCGCGCGGCGGGCCGAAGGGGGTCGGGGACGCGGTCAACCAGTCCGTCGTCATCACCTTCATGCTGCTGTTCTTCGTGAACATGATCCTCACGGCGATCTACCTCCAGATCGTCCCCGCGAAGGGGAGCTGACCGATGTCGATGCTCAGCTGGCTCGACCGATCCGGTGACCAACTCACCTTCTACGTAAGGGCACTGCTCTGGATCCCGCGGACCCTGCGGCGCTACCTCAAGGAGGTGCAGCGGCTGCTGGCCGAAGTCGCCTTCGGCAGCGGCGGCCTCGGCGTCGTCGGCGGCACCATCGGTGTGATGATCGCGATGACGCTGGCCACCGGCACGGTTGTCGGCCTCCAGGGGTACGCGGCGCTCAACCAGATCGGCACCGCCGCGTTCACCGGATTCATCTCCGCCTACTTCAACACCCGGGAGATCGCCCCGCTCGTCGCCGGACTCGCGCTCTCCGCGACCGTCGGAGCGGGCTTCACCGCCCAGCTCGGCGCCATGCGGATCAACGAGGAGATCGACGGCTTGGAGGCGATGGGTGTCCGCTCCATGCCTTACCTCGTCACCACCCGCATCATCGCCGGGGTCGTCGCCATCATCCCGCTCTACGCGATCGGGCTGCTCTCCTCCTACGTCTCCTCCCGCTACGTCACCGTCCTGTTCAACGGGCAGTCGGCCGGCACCTACGACCACTACTTCAACCTCTTCCTGTCCCCGCAGGACGTACTGCTGTCGGTGCTCAAAGTGCTGATCTTCAGCGTGATGGTGATCCTCGCGCACTGCTACTACGGCTTCCATGCCACCGGCGGACCCGCCGGGGTGGGGGTGGCGGTGGGCCGCTCCGTACGCAACGCGATCGTGCTGATCAGCGTCACCGACTTCTTCCTCTCGCTCGCCATCTGGGGCGCCACGACGACGGTGAAGGTGGCCGGCTGATGAGCAACCGGACCACGCAGTCCACCCGTCGCAGACTCTCCGGAGTGGCCTTCCTGCTCGTGCCCGCCCTGCTCATCTGGGTGTCGGTCGCCGTGTACAACAAGGACTTCACCGACGACGCGACCGTGACGGTACGCACCGGAAGCGTCGGGAACGAGATGCACGACAACGCCGACGTGAAGCTGCGCGGAGTCGTCATCGGGCAGGTCCGCGACATCTCCGCCGACGGCGAGGGTGCCCGCCTCACCCTGGCCATCCAGCCCGGCAAGCTCGACCGGATCCCGGCCGACGTCACCGCCCAGATGCTGCCCACCACCCTGTTCGGGGAACGGTTCGTGGCTCTCGTACCGCCCGCCGTACCCTCCGCGGACACGCTCCGGGCCGGAGCCGTCATCCCGCAGGACCGCTCCAGCAACGCCATCGAGCTGGAAGAGGTCCTCGACAACGTCCTCCCGCTGCTGACCGCCGTACAGCCGGAGAAGCTCTCCGCCACGCTCAACGCGGTCTCCCAGGCGCTCAAGGGGCGCGGCGAGAAGCTCGGTGACACCCTCGTCAGGCTCGACGCGCACCTGGCGAAGTTCAACCCCCAACTCCCCACGCTCAACGCCGACATCAAGGAACTCGTCAAGGTGAGCAGGGTGTACGGGGACGCCGCCCCCGACGTCCTGGACGCGCTCACCGACTTCACCACCACCAGCGGGACGCTCGCGGACCAGCAGGCAGAGCTCGCCGACCTCTACGGTGCCACCAACGCCTCCGCGCAGGACCTCACGACGTTCCTCCAGGAGAACAAGGACAACCTGATCCGGCTCTCCGCCACCGGCCGGCCGACGCTGGAACTCCTCGCGAAGTACTCCGACGAGTTCCCCTGCACCCTTCGGACCGTGGCCGGATTCGTCCCGGCGATGGACAAGGCGCTCGGCAAGGGCACCGGACAGCCCGGTCTCCACGTCACGCTCAAGTCCGTGAAGTCCAAGGGGAAGTACGTGGCCGGCAAGGACACCCCGGTCTACGACGCGACCGGCGGACCGCACTGCTACTCCGTGCCGTACGTCGGTACGACGGAGCCGACGGCGGCCGGGCGGGCCGCGGCCTCCCCGGCCCCCGGCGACAAGGCTGCCGCGGACTCGCCCGCAGAGAGCGGCCCGAAGGCGACGGACACCTCCCTCGGCATGCCCAACTCCCCGCAGGAGAGCCGGCTCGTCAACGAGCTGGTCGCTCCCTCACTGAAAGTCCAGCCGCAGAGCCTGCCCGACTGGAGCAGCGTGCTCATCGGCCCGGCCTTCCGCGGTGCGGAGGTGAAGCTCAAGTGAAGCGCCGCTCCCTCGCGGGACCGCTCGCGAAATCGATCGTCTTCATCCTGGTGACCGTCCTGGCCACCACCGTCCTGGGGTTGTCCATCGCCAACACCGGGGTCGGTGACACCACCTCGTACAAGGCGAGGTTCACCGACGCCACCGGGCTGATCGTCGGTGACAGCGTGCGGATCGCCGGGGTCAAGGTGGGACAGGTCGAATCGATCAAGGTCGCGGACAGGCGGCTCGCGGAGGTCGGATTCGCCGTCCGCAAGGGGCGCAGCCTCCCCGCCTCCGTGACCGCCTCGATCAAGTACCTCAACATGGTCGGCCAGCGCTACATCGACCTCGACCGGGGCGCCGGACCGGTCGGCCGGAACTTCCAGGCCGGAGCGACGATCCCGCTCTCGCGCACCACACCGGCCCTCGACCTCACCCAGCTCTTCAACGGCTTCCAGCCGCTCTTCGAAGGGCTCTCCCCGCCCGACGTCAACCAGCTGGCAGGCTCCATCGTCCAGGTGCTCCAGGGCGAGGGCGGCACCGTCGACAGCATCCTCCAGCACGTCGGCTCACTGACCACCACGGTCGCGGCCAAGGACAAGGTGATCGGCGAGGTGATCAAGAACCTCAACACGGTCCTGAAGACCGTGAACGACCGGGAGGCCGGCTTCAACGACCTCGTCGACACGCTCCAGAAGCTCGTCACGGGCTTCTCCGGCGACCGCAAACCCCTCGGGCAGGCGGTCACGGCGATGGGCGCGCTGACCACCGTCACCGCCGGACTGCTCCAGGACGGCCGCAAGCCCCTCAAGGACGACATCAAGCAACTCGGGCGCCTCTCGGACCAGTTGGGCAAGGGAACCCCGCAGATCGAGAACTTCCTGAAGAAGACCCCCGCCAAGATGGAGGCGATCAGCCGGCTCGCCTCCTACGGATCCTGGCTCAACCTCTACCTCTGCGAAGCCAAGGTCAGCGGTGTGACGACAGAGGACGGCAGCGCGCCGCCCACCGGCATCGCGATCACCCAGCCGAGGTGCCTGGCATGAGAATCAAACCCCTGCGGGAACGCAACCCCGTCGCCATCGGCATCGCCGGACTGCTCGTCCTGGCCCTCATCGGCTTCGGCGCCTACCGGGCCGACTCGCTGCCCTTCATCGGCGGCGGCACCACCTACACCGCCGACTTCACCGAATCCGCCGGACTCGGCTCCGGTGACGAGGTGCGGATCGCCGGCGTCAAGGTCGGAGAGGTCACGGGCGTCTCGCTCGACGGCGACAAGGTCAAGGTCAGCTTCCGGGTCAAGGACGCCTGGATCGGCAACTCCTCCACCGTGGGCATCGCCATCAAGACCCTGCTGGGCGACAAGTACCTCGCCGTCGACCCGCTCGGCACCGGGCCCCAGGACCCGGACCTGCGCATCGCCGCAAGCCGCACCACCTCCCCGTACGACGTCACCCAGGCGTTCAACGGACTCGGCGAGACCATCGGGGAGATCGACACCAAACAGCTCGCCAAGAGCTTCGAGACGATCTCCGCCACCTTCAAGGACTCGCCGCCCGACGTGAAGAGCGCCGCCGACGGGCTCTCCGCGCTCTCCCGGACGGTCTCCCAGCGGGACGCCCAGCTGGCCACGCTCCTCAAGGGCAGCAAGCAGCTGACGAAGACCCTCGCCCACAAGAAGAGCAGCTTCGAGACCCTGCTGGAGGACGGCAACCTGCTCCTCGGCGAGATCCAGGCCCGCCGCGACTCCATCCACCTGCTGCTCACCGGCACCCAGGACCTCGGCATCCAGCTCACCGGGCTGGTCGCGGACAACAACAAGCAGCTGAAGCCCACCCTGGAGTCCCTCGGCCGGGTCACCGCCGTCCTGGTCAAGAACCGCAAGAGCCTCGACAAGGTGCTGTCCCTGACGGGGTCCTACAACCGGCTCGTCGGCAACACCCTCGGCAACGGCCGCTGGCTCGACAACTACGTCTGCGGAGTCGTGCCCAGGGACTACCTCCCTGCCGGCACGCCCCCGGCGACCGGATGCATGCCACCCAAGCAGCAAGGCGGCCGCTGACATGAGAATCACGCGCATCGTCGGCATCGGCGCCGGACTCGCCGTCGTGGCCGTCGCGGCCACCTCGGGTGTGATGGCCATGGACGACGAGGGCAAGACGACGGTCACCGCTTACTTCGACCAGGCCACCGGCGTGTACGCCGGATCGGACCTGCGGATCCTCGGAGTGAAGGTCGGCACGGTCGAGTCCGTGCGGCCGAAGGGCGAGGAGGTCGAGGTCAGACTCCGCGTCGACAAGGGCGTCAAGGTGCCCAAGGGCGCGCACGCCGTCGTCGTGGCCCCCAGCCTGGTGGCCGACCGGTACATCCAGCTCGCCCCGGCTTACCACGGGGGACCCCAGCTGGCGGACGAGGCCGAACTGCCCGCGTCGCACAACGCCACCCCGGTCGAGGTCGACCAGCTGTACGCCTCCATCACGGAACTCTCCACCGCGCTCGGCCCCGACGGGGCCAACTCGGACGGGGCGCTGGCCAGGCTCCTGGACACCGGAGCGAAGAACCTCGACGGCAACGGAAAAGCGATAGGGAACTCCATCGAGCAGTTCGGAAAGGCGACGAAGACCCTCGACAAGAGCAGCGGGAACCTCTTCGACACCCTGTCCTACCTGCAGACCTTCACCACCATGCTGAAGGACAACGACGGCAACGTCCGCAAGGCCGAGCAGCAGCTCAACTCGGTCACCGGATTCCTGGCCGACGACAAGGAGAACCTCAGCGCGGCCCTGAAGGAACTGGGTACCGCCCTCGGCCAGGTCAAGACCTTCATCAAGGACAACAGAGGAGTCCTGAAGGCGAACGTGGACGCCCTGGTGCCGATCACCCAGACCCTGGTGGACCAGCGGGCCTCGCTGGCCGAGTCGATGGACACCCTGCCGCTCGCCGCGGACAACGTGATCAAGGCCTACGACCCGTTGAACCGCACCATCAACGGCCGCACCAACCTCAACGAACTCTCCATGGGCGGACCGCTCACCGACGAGTCCGCAGACCTGAGCGGCCTCAAGCCGGTGGACGCTACCCGGCAGAAGGCCCTGCCCTCGCTCCCGCTGCCCGCCGTGGGCACCGTCTACGGCACCCCGGAGAAGTCCGCCACGCAGAAGAAGGGGGCGAAGCGATGAGCCGCTCCTCGCGCCGGCCAGGCGTCCGCGCGACCGGCGTCGCCGCCGTGCTGGCGGTGGGCGTCGGCCTGGCCCTGATCGCCACCACGGTCGACCTGCCGACGTTCACCGGCATCGACCAGGTGCCGCTGCCCGGCGGCGCGGACCTCGGCGACCACCCGTACGAGATCACCGCCGAGTTCGGGGACGTGCTCAGCCTCGCCCCGCAGTCCTCCGTGAAGGTCAACGACGTGGCTGTCGGCCGGGTCACCAAGATCTCGCTGGCCTCGGGCAGCTGGAACGCCAAGGTGACCATGCGGGTCAACGGGGGGATCAGACTCCCCGCGAACGCGTACGCGCACCTGGAACAGTCCAGCCTGCTCGGCGAGAAGTACATCCAGCTCTCACCCCCCGCAGCCGGCACCGCCAAGGGCGCCCTCGCGGACGGCGACCGCATCCCGCTCACCCGGACCAACCGGAACCCGGAGGTCGAGGAGGTGTTCGGCGCCCTGTCGATGCTCCTCAACGGCGGCGGCATCAACCAGCTCAAGACCATCACCACCGAGCTCAACAAGGCACTGGCCGGACAGGAACCCCAGGTCCGCTCCATGCTCAAGCGGGTCAACACCCTCGTCACCAACCTGGACGACCACCGGGCGGACATCACCGACGCCCTCGACGGCGTCAACCGGCTGTCCGCCACCCTCGCCACCCGCAAACAGGACGTCGGCACGGTCCTCACCAAGCTCAGCCCCGGGATGAAGGTCCTGGAGAAGCAGCGCGGCTCGCTCATGACCATGCTGCACTCGCTCGACACGCTCTCCACCGTCGCCGTCGACACGGTGAACAAGAGCAAGGCCGACATCGTCGCGGACCTCAAGGCCCTCGCCCCCACCCTCCAGGCCCTCGCGGACTCCGGCCAGGACCTGCCCGACTCCCTCCAGGTGCTGCTCACCTACCCGTTCACCGATGAGGTGCTGCGCGGCGTCAAGGGCGACTACCTGAACGTCTACCTGGACATCACCGCACTGCCCGGCACCCAGATCGTTCCGCCGATCATCCCGGCCGGCGACGCCACACCCCCGGCTGTCCAGGGCGCTACCACCCAGAAGTCCGCCGCGGCACTGCCGCTGCCCCTCCCCTCGGTGACGGGCCCGGCCACGAAGGGGAGCAACCGATGATCACCCTGGCCATCCGGCTCAAGAACATCGCCTTCCTGATCATCGCGGTGCTCGTCCTCGGCTACCTCGGGGTGCGCTACGCCGACCTCGGCCACTACGTCGGCATGCGCAGCTACTACACCGTCAAGGTCCAGCTCCCGCGCACCGGCGGCCTGTTCACCCACTCCAACGTCACCTACCGGGGCGTGTCCGTGGGCCGGGTCGGTCCGATCGAGCTCACCGATGACGGCGTGGAGGCCGAACTCCGCATCGAGAAGGACGCCCCGCGCATCCCGGACGCGCTGAAGGCCGTCGTCGCCAACCTCTCCTCTGTGGGCGAGCAGTACGTAGACCTGCGGCCGACCCGCTCCGAGGGCCCGTACCTGGCGAACGGCTCCGTGATCGACCAGGCCGACACCACGGTCCCGGCCCCCGTCACCGACGTGCTCACCAGCGTCAACGACCTCGCCGGCTCCGTTGACCTGGAGTCCCTGCGCACCGTCGTCGACGAATTCGGCACCGCCTTCGAAGGGCGCGGCGACGACCTCCAGGTCCTGCTGGACACCAGCAGCGACTTCGTCCAGGCGGCCGACGACGCGCTGCCCGTCAACACCCGGCTGATGATCGACGGAGAGACCGTGCTGCGCACCCAGGCCGAACAGGGCGACGCGCTCAAGGGCTTCGCGTCCGGCGCCAAGGAACTCGCCGCGGAACTCAAGGGATCCGACACCGATCTGCGCAAGCTGATCGCCGTCGCCCCCGAGGCCACCGGCCAGATCAGCGGACTGCTGCGGGACATCGACCCGAGCTTCGGAGTCGTGGTCGCCAACCTCCTCACCACCTCGGACGTGGCCGTCACTCGGCAGCGCGGACTGGAGGAACTGCTGGTGAGACTCCCGGAGGTCGCGGCCGTTGGCTCCAGCGCGGTCGACGAGAACGGAGCCAGGTTCGGCATGTCCGTCACCTTCTTCGAGCCGCTGCCCTGCACCTCTGGCTACGGCGGTACGACCTACCGCAACGGCCTCGACGTCACGGCCGGACCGGCACTCAACACCAAGGCCCGCTGCGCCTCTTCGCCCGGAACGGGCATCAACGTCCGGGGCAGCGCGAACGCGCCGAAGGGCGGGGCCCTGCCCCCGCCGGCCAAGCCCGGCTCGATGCTCCTGGGCACCGACAAGGCGGCGGACCGGCTGCCGGGGGCGCTCGGTGTCACTCCCGACACCGCCCCGGCCGCCGACGGCATGGCCGGACTGCTGGGCCTCGGTCAGGGGGACGGATCGTGACCGCACGCACAAGGACCTCGATCGGCTGGGCCGCGCTGCTCGCCGCCGTACTCGTCTGCGCGCTCGGCGGCTGGTCGTACGCCCAGGCGCGCGGTGACGACGACCTGGCCTACGCCAAGACCCGGGACACCGCGCTGGCCGACGGGAAGGCCCACCTCGCCCGGCTCAACAGCCTGGACGGCAAGGACGCCAAGAGCGTGGACGCCGGACTCGCCGGCTGGCTCGGATCCTCGACCGGCCCCCTGCACGAACAGCTGAAGAGCACCCGGAGCAAGGACGCGAGCGAGCTGACGAAGTCCGGCTCGACGGCGCGCGGCAAGGTCACCGACGCGGCGCTCACCGCGCTCGACGAACGGACCGGAACGGCGCAGATGATCGCGACGGTCGATGTCCAGGTCACTCCGCGCACCGGAAAGGGCGGCACGGAACGCAAGCGTTTCGAGGCCACCCTCGACCGGACCCCGGACGGCTGGAAGGTCAAGGCACTGACGGCGATACCGGTCGGGAGCGGCACATGAGGCGACAGGGCGGGACGACAGCCGTGACCACCGGAACGGAGGTCCCGGCAGCGGAGGACCTCACCACGGAGGAACCGGTCGCGGAAGACCCCACGACGGACGAACCCGCGGCAGAGGGCCCGGCAACGGACGGCCCCGCGACGGAGGAAGCCGCAGCGCAGGAGCCCGGGACGGACGAGGCGCCGCCCGGCGCTGGCCGCCGCAGGCTGCGCATCGTCGTCTGGACACTGGTCGTGGCGCTGCTCGTCGCCGGGGGCGGGCTCTTCGTCATGGGCCGCCAGCTGCGCGACACGCCCGCCACCTCCAACGCGGCGCTCACCGACAGTGAGTCGACCACCCGGGTCGCGGGAGACGTCACCAACGCGCTCGGCAAGGTGTTCTCGTACAGCCCCTCGGCCACCGCCGTCACCAAGGAGTCCGCGAAGCAGCTGCTGGCGGGCAAGGCGCTCCAGCAGTACGCGGCGCTGTTCGGCCAGGTCGAGAAGCAGGCAGCCGATCAGAAGCTCACCCTCACCACCCACGTCGTACGGGCCGGGGTGACCCGGCTGACCGACGACAGCGCCCATCTGCTCGTCTTCCTCGACCAGGTCTACGAACGCCGGGGCAAGACCGCCAGCACGGCGGCCGCCCAGCTCTCCGTCACCGCCCAACTACGGGACGGACGCTGGACGATCGTCGAGATCACCTCCAGATAGCGCAGCAGTACGGAACACCCGACAGCACAGCACAGCACAGCACAGCACAGGGCCGGCCGGCAGGGAGAGGCAGCAATGGCACGGGTACGGATGACGGGGAATCCGCTGGTGGCGGCGGCGATCGTGCTGACGGTCGCGGCGGCGGGCGCGGCGGGCTGGGGCGGCGTGTCCCGGTATCAGGCATCGCACGACGACTCGGCGGCGTACGCGCAGACCCGCGACGACGCGCTGGCCGCGGGCGAGCAGGCCGTGCAGAACATGAACACGCTCGACCACCAGAAGCTCGTCCAGGGGCTCGACAGCTGGGAGGACTCCACCACGGGCGACCTGCACAAGCAGCTCGTGGACGGGCGGGACGCGTTCGTGAAGCAGATCAAGGAGGCGAAGACCGTCAGCACGGCCAAGGTGCTGTCCGGTGCGGTCACCGAGCTGGACGACCGGGCCGGCCGGGCCGGGGTCATGGTGGCGCTGCGGGTGACCGTGACCGCGCCCAAGGGCAAGCCCGCGGTGAAGGAGAGCCGGATGCTCGGGCAGCTCACCCGTACCTCCGAGGGGTGGAAGCTCAGCGCCCTCGGTCAGGCGCCCGTCGGCAACACCGCCGGCTGACGCCACCGACTCCCACCCCGCACCCGAGAGGACCCCCGGACATGTCGACGACCCGTCACCTCGTCAACCGGCAGCGCCGCCTGGCCACCGTCGCCGCGGCGGAACGCACCGCCACGACCACCACCACGCCCGAGCCAGCCGGGCCGGACACCGATTCCGGGGCTGAGTCCGAGGCTGAGTCCCGGTCCGAGGACGAACCGGCGGACGAACCGGAGGACAAGGAGAAAGAGGAGGAGGAGAAGGAGAATGCGCCCCGGTCCGCAGGTCCGCTGCGGGTCTCGCTGCCCGCGGTGCTCTGCGTACTGACCGTGCTGCTCGGTTCCTTCGCCGCCTGGTCGTTCACCTCCGCGGGCAGCCTGCGCGAGGAACCCGGCCGGCAGAACACCGCCCTCACCGACATCAGCCGCACCAGTGAGGTGAAGGGCCAGATCACCGAGGCGGTGGGCGCGGTGTTCTCGTACAACTACGCCTCGCCGGCCAAGGCCGACAGCGCGGTGAAGAGCTACCTGGTGGGCAAGGCGGTCCAGCAGCACAAGGACATGCTCGCGGAGGTACGGGCCCAGGCGCCCAAGCAGAAGCTCGTCCTCACCACGACCGTCACCGAGAGCGGTGTGGAGCTGCTCGACGGAGACCGGGCCCGGCTGCTGATCTTCGCCGACCAGAGCAACACCCGTACCGGCAAGTCGGAGGAGACGACCTACGCCGCGGCGATGTTCGCCGTGGACGCGGTCCGCCGGGGCGGCAGCTGGCGGATATCGGCCATCGACACGTTCTCCCGGTGACCCGGGGGAGAGGAGAGCACGCATGAGGTTCAAGGGCACCATGCGCCGCGGGCTCGGCGGCACCGCAGCCGCCGTCGCCGCCATGGCAGCGCTCACCGCCTCCCAGGGGCCGGGGCTCGTGGCGCACGAGGAGACGCCGAAGCAGCGCCAGAAGTCCGACGAGGTCAGGTGGTCGGAGGTCCCCAACGACGACTCGTACCACACCGAACTGCCGCCGTTGAAAAGCCCAGAGCCGCCGAAACCGGGCGTCAAGCGGAGCCCGGTCGTCGTCGCCTCGTGGGCCCAGGCAGGGATTCCGGCCACCGTGCTCGACGCCTACCGCAAGGCGGAGGCGGCCATGCGGCGCGGCGATCCGGGCTGTGGGCTGCCGTGGCAGTTACTGGCCGCCATCGGCAAGGTCGAGTCCGGACACGCGGGCGGCGGCAGGGTCGACGCCCATGGCACGACGCTCTCCCCGATCCTCGGACCGGTGCTCAACGGCGCGGGCTTCGCCAACATCTCCGACACCGACGGCGGGGCGTACGACGGGGACAGGACCTTCGACCGGGCGGTCGGCCCGATGCAGTTCATCCCCTCGACCTGGGCGCACTGGAAGCGGGACGGCAACGGTGACGGGCGCGCCGACCCGAGCAACGTCTACGACGCGGCCCTGGCGGCGGGGGCCTACCTCTGTGCCGGATCGCGCGATCTGACGGCACGGGCCGGTCTCGACGCGGCGATCCTGAGCTACAACCACTCGGACACGTATCTGCGCACCGTTCTGTCGTGGCTGGAGTTCTACCGCAAGGGCACCCATCCGGTCGCCGACGGCAAGGGCCCCGTGCCGAAGAGCCCCGGCGCCGGAAGCCCGAACGAGCCCAAGCACCCCGTGGGCGGGCCCGGCAGCGCGAAGGACGGCGACAACGGGGGCATCGAGGTCGGCCCCCAGCCGGGCCACACGAAGACCCCGTCCGCATCGGCGTCCCCGGACCCCTCGCCCGGCGGCTCCGGCTCCCCGGACCCCGGCGGCTCCACAGGGCCGGGCTCCTCACCCGATCCGACGGACAGCGGGTCCGCCACCCCGGACCCCGGCACCAGCCCCGACCCGTCCACCACTCCGGATCCGGACCCGAGCACCTCGGAGCCCGCTCCGGGCTGTACGACGGACGCCCCGTCGCCGGACCCGAGCGACACGGCCGGGGCCACCGAGTCGCCGTCTCCAGAGCCGAGCACCACCCCCGAGCCCTGCACCACGCCCCCCGAGCCGCCCGCCGCCGACTGAGCCCCCGGCTGCCCGCTCAGCCGCCCCCGGCCGACAGCACGGAGGCGAGGTCGTACCGCACCACTTCCTCCAGCTGCTCGTACGTGCAGCTGGAGGGGGCGCGGTCCGGCCGCCACCGGCGGAACTGGGCGGTGTGCCGGAACCGGTCACCCTCCATGTGGTCGTAACCCACCTCGCAGACCCGCTCCGGGCGCACCGGCACCCACGACTGGTCCTTCTTGCCGGACCACCGGCTCGGGGTGCCGGGCAGCCGGGCGTGCTCGTGCGCCTCCGCGTCCTGCCAGGCCCCCCAGGGATGGCCGGCGAAGTCCGTGACCAGTGGCTCCAGTTCGGCGACGAGCTCCGCGCGTCGCTTCATCGGGAAGGCCGCGCACACCCCCACGTGCTGGAGGACGCCCGCCCCGTCGTACAGGCCGAGCAGCAGTGATCCCACGACCGGGCCGCTCTTGTGGTGGCGGTAGCCCGCCACGACGCAGTCGGCGGTCCGCTCGTGCTTGATCTTGTACATCACCCGGGTGTCCGGCCGGTAGGGCAGGTCGAGCGGTTTGGCGACGACCCCGTCGAGACCCGCTCCCTCGTACCGGTCGAACCACTCCTGGGCGACGGCCGGATCGGTGGTCGCCGGGGCGAGGTGGACGGGGGCGGATGCGGCGGACAGCGCGGCCTCCAGCACTTTTCTCCGGTCCGACTGACGCGTGCCCATCAGCGAGTCGTCGCCCACCGCGAGGATATCGAAGGCGACCAGCGAGGCCGGGGTCTGCTCGGCCAGCAGCCGCACCCGGGAGTCCGCGGGGTGGATGCGCTCGCTGAGCCGCTCGAAGTCGAGCCGGTCCCCGTGCGCGAGCACGATCTCGCCGTCGATCACACAGCGCTCCGGCAGGTTGTCCCGGACCGCCGTGACCAGCTCGGGGAAGTACCGGGTGAGCGGCTTCCCGGTGCGGCTGCCGATCACCACGTCTTCGCCGTCCCGGTGCACGATCGCCCGGAAGCCGTCCCATTTGGCCTCGTACTGCATCCCCGGCGGAATCCGGGACACGGACTTGGCGAGCATCGGCTTCACGGGCGGCATCACCGGTAGATCCATGGATCGATTGTGGACCGTCCAGCGACCGGAGTCTCCCGATATGCGGCATATGTGCGCCCGGCCTACCGTGGCCGACATGGCAGCAGCGGGCAAAGCGGTGGAGCTGGACGCGGGCGGGCGGCCCGTCCGGCTGTCCAATCCGGACAAGGTCTACTTTCCGGAGAAGGGGTACACCAAGAGGGACGTGGCCGAGTACTTCCTCGCCGTGGGACCCGGTATCACCCGCGCCCTGCGCAACCGGCCGACCACCCTCCAGCGCTTCGTGGACGGCGTGGAGGGCGAGTTCTTCTACCAGAAGCGGGCCCCCAAGAACCTGCCCGAATGGATCCCCACGGCCCGCATCGCCTTCCCCAGCGGCCGCCCGGCCGACGAGATCTGCCCCACCGAGGTGGCCGCCGTCATCTGGGCCGCCAACCTCGGCACGCTCACCTTCCACCCCTGGCCGGTCCGTGGCGCCGACACCGACCACCCCGACGAGATGCGCATCGACCTCGACCCCCAGCCCGGCACCGACTACGCCGACGCGGTGCGTGCCGCCCACGAGCTGCGCTCCGTACTGGACGATCACGGACTGCGCGGCTGGCCCAAGACCTCCGGCGGCCGGGGCATCCACGTCTTCGTCCCCATCGAACCCCGCTGGACGTTCACCGAGGTCCGCCGGGCCACCATCGCGGCCGGCCGCGAGCTGGAACGCCGGATGCCCGAGCGGGTCACCACCGCCTGGTGGAAGGAGGAGCGCGGCGAGCGGATCTTCGTCGACTTCAACCAGACCGCCCGGGACCGCACGATCGCCTCGGCCTACTCCGTACGCCCCCGCCCGCACGCCCCGGTCTCCGCACCGCTGCGCTGGGAGGAGATCGACGACGCGGAGCCGCGCGACTTCGACATCCGGACCATGCCGGTGCGGTACGCGGAAGCGGGCGACGTGCACGCGGACATGGACGAGCACGCCTTCCGGCTCGACCGGCTGCTGGAGCTCGCGGACCGCGACGAGAAGGAGCGCGGCCTGGGCGACATGCCGTACCCGCCGGAGTACCCGAAGATGCCCGGCGAGCCCAAGCGGGTCCAGCCGAGCCGCGCCCGCCACGACGAGGACGACGAGGCATGAGCACGCCCGACGAGCCGACCCCGCCCGAATCCGTCCCCGGCGCGCCAGGACCGGAGTCGACGCCGCCGCACGGAGCGCACGGCCGGCCACTGACCCGGGGCCAGAAGTGGACGAAGTACAAGGGCTCGCCCTACTTCCCGGCGACCGTCCTCCTCTTCATCCTCGCGGCCGCCGCCGGGCTCTTCGCCGGCTCCTACACGTACGCGATGGCCAATCCGACCCCGCACCGGATCCCGGCCGCCGTGGTCAGCCTCCAGGAGACGGCCCGCGGCAAGGCGTTCGTCACCGCGATGGACGAGGCGCTCGACGCTTCCCTGGACGTCCACCGCTACGACACCGCCGCCGGGGCGCGCGAGGCCCTGGAGGAGCAGGAGGTCTTCGCGATCGTGCGGCCCAGCAGGGCGGGGGTGGCCCTCGACGTGGCCGGTGCCTCGGGGGCCGCCGTCGCCCAGGTGCTCGCGGAGTCCGCCGTGAAGGTGGGGGACAAGCTCGGAGTGCCCATCTCCGTCACGGACGTCAAACCGCTCCAGAAGGGCGACCCGCGCGGTCTCGCGCTCTTCTACATCTCGCTCGCGGCCGTGATCATCGGCTTCGTCGGTTCCATCCAGCTGAGCGTGCACGCCAGAAGCCTGATCCCGCTGGAACGGATCGCGTTCACGATCGCCTACTCGCTGCTGGGAGCCTTCTCCATCGCCGCGGTGGTGGACTGGCTGCTGGGCGCCATCGATCTGCCCTTCGCCGAGTCCTGGGCGATCCTGGCGTTCACGATGTTCACCTCTGGCATGGTCTTCACCATGTTCAACACCCTGATGGGGCGCTGGGCCATGCTCCCGACCTGGGGCCTGATGGTGATTCTGGGGAACCCGTCCTCAGGCGGAGCCGTGTCCTGGCCGCTGCTGCCCTCGCTGCTCGGCCACATCGGGCGCTGGCTGCCGCCGGGCGCCTCCGTCAACGCCCAGCACACCGCCGTCTACTACCAGGGGTATCAGCGGCTCTTCCCGTTCCTGGTGCTCGCGGCCTGGTCGCTGGCCTCCTGCACGGTCTTCTGGGTATGGCGCCACCGGCACCCAGGAGGCCGCGACCACATGCCTCAGCATGCGGCCGCGGCCGGTTGAACCCTTTCCCGCGGTAGTGCCTAGAGCTCCTGGATCCGGACGTCCCGGTAGGAGACCACGTCCGAGGTGCTGTGGACCTGGAGACCTATGTAGCCGGAGGCGTACCGCCGGCCGTCGGTGCCCGGGTCGTCGTCCCTCGGCGGCTCGAAGACCTGACCGCCGTTGTTGTCGAACTCATTCAGCAGGACACCGTTGCGGTAGATCGAGTAGTGCTGGTCCACCACCCGGATCTCGTAGTCGTTCCAGGTGCCCTTGGGCGTGACCCCGGCGCCGCCGAGACCCACCCGGTCGAATCCGTAGACGGAACCGGTCTTGTACATGTCGCCGTCCGGCCGGTCGTTGATCTGGATCTCATGGCCGTACTTGATGGCGACCCACTCCGGAGCGGACTCCTCCGGGTTGTCGTGGACGTTCGGGAACCGCACGAACACCCCGCCGTTGGCGTTGCCCGTGCCCGGGGCGTCGTCCCGGAACTGGAGCTTCAGCGAGAAGTCCCCGTACTGCCGGCCCGGGAACCACAGCATGCCCATGCCGTCCACCGTGGTGGAGCTGTTGAGCGAGCCGTCCTCCTCGTTCAGCGTGAACTTCCCGCCGCCGACCTGCTGCCACTTCGCGAAGGAGGCCGCGGTGCCGTCGAAGAGCTTGTGGTAGCCCTCGTCCTTGCCCGGCTTGCCGATGCCCGACTGCTTGGCCGCCTTGTAGATCTTCTTGACCTCGCGGGCGTCGACCACCCCGGCGGTGAGCAGTTGGTCGAGAACCTTGTCGACGTGCTTGAGGAACAGCGCGTGCGACGACCAGTCCTTCTCGTCCTCGATCAGCTCGTTGACCGTGCAGCGGTTGCCGGTGATCCGGTTGGGGACCCCGGTGTCGACGGTGCCCACGATGACGGTGAGCCGTTCGTCGAACTCCGGGCAGTTGGGCGCCGGCACGCCGCCGCTCTGCGCGACGGTGAACGACGTCTTCTTCGCCTCGGAGGTGTTGCCCGCCTTGTCCGTGGCCCGGTGGGCGACGGAGTGGTAGCCGACGCGGTCGACGATGACGGTGTCGGTGTACGCGAGGTACGGACCGCCGTCCAGCGAGTACTCGACCTTGTCGACGCCCGTGTCGGCGTCGGTCGCGGTGACCGTCACCTTGGCGCTGGTGAGGTAGGCGCCGTCGGAGTTCTTGTCGCCCGCGACCTTCGCGGAGGTCTCCGGCGGCGTGGTGTCCTTGGTCGGCGGCTCGACGACGGTGAACTCCACCGCCTGCTCCTCGGCGGCGTTGCCCGCCTTGTCGGTCGCGCGGTAGCGGATCTTCTGCGCGCCGAGCTCGTGCACCATCACGGGGCCGGTGTACGGCTGCCACTCGCCGTCCGCGCCGACCGCGTACTCGATGGTGTTGACGCCGGACCCGGTGTCGGAGGCGGTCACGGTGACCGTCGCCATGCCCAGGTACTGACCCTGGTCGTCCTTCTCACCGGAGACGGTCGCGGAGGTCTCCGGCGGCGTGGTGTCGTCCGTCGGCGGGGCGGCGACGGTGAACTCCGCCGTCTTCTCCTCTGCGGCGTTGCCCGCCTTGTCGGTCGCGCGGTAGCGGATGGCGTGCGCGCCGACCTCGTCCACGACGACGGGCGCGGTGTACGGCTGCCATTCGCCGTCGGCCCCGACCGCGAACTCGACGGTGTCGACGCCCGAGCCCTCGTCGGTGGCCGCGACGGTGACCGTCGCGGAGCCGATGTAGGCGCCGTCGGCGTTCTTGTCACCGTCGACCTTGACCGAGGTCTCGGGTGCGGTGGTGTCGTCCTCGCCGCCGCCCCCGTCGGTCACGGTCAGGATGCCCTGCATCGCCTCGTGCCCCGGCATCGTGCAGTGGTAGAAGTACCGGCCCGGGGTGAGCGTGACCTCCGCGGTCTGCTTGCCGCCCTTGTCGTCGCCCGGGTTGGCCAGCAGGTTCAGCGGGACGTCGTTGTTGAACTCCGGGTCCGAGACGCTGAAGGTCAGCGTGTGCGGCATCCCGCTGGTGTTCCCGGTCCCCTCACTGTTCTCGAAGACGATGGTCGCCTTGCCGGCCACCGCCGTCTTCGGTGCGGACAGGTAGTGGTCGATGGGGTTGCCGGCCGTCCAGGTGAGCACCTGGTCGGCCGCCGCCGCGCCCGCCGGGGCGGTGGTACGCCCGTAGGCCGCCGTCGAGGTCAGTCCCAGCACCATCAGGAACGACCCCAGCAGGGCGAGCCACAGCCGGGCGGGCCGTGACCGCCTTCGGAAGTAGATCGAACGGTGTCTCACTTCACTGCCGCCTTCCTGGCCAGGTCCTTGACGGCCGGGGTCGCCGCGCCGCCCTTGTACGTCACGCGCCAGAGCGCGGACTTGGAGTCGGAGGTGAAGAAGCCGCGCCCGTAGTCCAGTACGTACAGCGAACCGTCCGGGGCGAACTTCCAGTCCATCAGGTTGCGGATGCCGTCCGCGCCGACCGGGATGATCTCCTTGAGGGACTCGGCGTGCGTGGGCAGTCCGCCCTTGCCGACCGTCTTCGGGTCGGTGAGCACGGCGTGCCTGGGCTGGGTGTCGTCGTAGAAGTCACCGACGAACCACTTGCCGTCCCAGTAGGACGGCCACTTGTCGGCGCCGGCCTTCTCGTCGTACCGGTAGACCGGGCCGTTCATCGTGGCCTGGCCGCCGCCCTTGAGCCAGGGCAGCAGTTCCTTCTGGTCCTCGACCTTGTAGCTCGGGATGCCGTTCTCGTCGCGCGGGTAGTCCACGCCACCGCCCTGCGGCGAGTACCAGATGTTGTTGCCGGTGACGGGCGGCAGGTTCACCAGGCCGTCGTTGTTCGGGGACTCGTTCTTGGGGTGGTCGCAGTCGTACCAGCCGAGCGGCTTGCTCGGATCGGGCAGATTGCGGTCCCGGTAGGGCTGCTTGTTGCCCATGCAGTACGGCCAGCCGCGGTTGCTCGCCTGGGTGATCGCGGCGAACGTGTCGTACTTCGCCGGACCCCAGGTGGTGCTCGGCTCGCCCGCGTCGGGGCCGACCCAGCCCGCGTAGAGCGTGTCGGTCGACTTGTCGATGGAGATCCGGGCCGGGTTGCGCACGCCCATCACGTAGATCTCGCCACGGGTCTTGCCACCGCCCTCGTCGGTCTCCTTGCCGGTGAACAGATTGCCGGCGGGCAGCGTGTAGGTGCCGTCGTCCTCGGGGTGGATCCGCAGGATCTTGCCGTTGAGGTTGTTCGTGTTGCCCGCGGTGCGCCGGGCATCGGCGAACGAGACGCCCTTGTAGTTCGGCTCCGGGTTGTTGCCCGAGTAACCGTCGCTGAACTGCGAGGAGTTGTTGTCACCGGCCGCGATGTACAGGTTGCCCTTGGAGTCCCAGGCCATCCCGCCGCCCGCGTGGCAGCAGCTGTGGATCTGGACCGGCCAGTGCAGCAGCACCTTCTCCGAGGAGAGGTCCAGCTTGTTCGTGGCCAGGTCCAGGGTGAACCTGGAGACCTGACGGACCGCCATCTGCTTGTCGCGGTCGATCTTGTCGTGGGGTGTGTAGTGCAGGTACACCCAGCCGTTCTTCTCGAAGTCCGGGTCGAGCTCGATGCCGAGCAGACCCTCCTCGACCTTGACCAGCTCGTCGCCGCCGCCCTTGTTGCCGAAGACCGTCAGCGCTCCCGCGAGGGTGACCTTCTTGGTCTTCGGGTCGTAGACGTGGATCTGGCCCAGACCCTTGCCGACGTTCGGGTCCTTCCAGTCGGTGACGACCGGCACGCTGCTGTCGGCGCCGCCGCGGCCGATGTACAGCACGCGTCCGTCGGGGGCGGTCACCAGCCCGTGCGGTTCACCGATCTGGTCGTTCTGGCCGGGCTGGTTGGGCTCGGTGACCCGCTCCGCCTTGTAGTTGGAGGTGATCGTCGCCTTGCAGTCGGCCTGCGAGATCCGGGTCGTCCAGTCCAGCGCGCCGCGCAGGTGGTCGCGGAAGTCGGCCTCCGCGAAGCTGTCGACCGTACCGCCCATCGCGGTGTAGAAGGACCGGCCGCCGTCGTAGTCGCGGCACCAGGAGACCGGGTGGTCCCAGCCGTTGGCGCTGGCTCCCGGCTTGTACGTGATCTCCCGGACGCGTGCCACGGTGTGCACGTCGCCGGACGGGTTCTCCTTCCAGTTCAGCCACTTGTCGGGACGCTTCCACTCCAGCGGAAGGTTCTTGGTCGCCGGGTGCTGCCGGTCCCCGATCTCCACCGTCGCACGCTGTACGGCGGTGGGGCTGTCGGCCGCCGGACGGGCACCGACCAGCCCGGTGAACCAGTCGGAGTACGGCTCGGTGCGCGCCGCGTCGTGGATGCCGAGGAAGCCGCCGCCGGCCTCCATGTACGCCTCCAGACCGGCCTCCTGCTCCGGATCCAGGACGTCACCGCCGCCCGTCAGGAAGACGACGGCGTTGTACTTGCCGAGCTGCTTGCCGTTGGTGAAGACGGCAGGGTCGTCACTGGCCACCGTCTTGAAGCGGCCCGCCTCCGGACCGGTGAGCCCGATCTTCTCGATCGCCGCGATACCGGCGTCGACCGTCGGGGACTCGTCGGACGCGGAGGCGTGGAAGACCAGCACCTTCACGTTCGCGCCGCCGGGCGGCGTCGGCAGGGACAACGTTGTCGCCATGGACTCGTTCGGTCCGGGATACGGCCTGGCACTGGCGGCATTGCCGCCGAGCAGGGATGCGGTCAGTGCGCCGGCCGCTACGGCCGCCGCAATTCCGCGTCGCGATCTGGACCTGTGATGTGGTGTGCGCTGCATGTGGTCACCCACCCCTCTGTGGTCACTTCAACAGCGCATGAAGCTAGACCTCTTTTCGCGACTCGCCAATAGCTATGGCAGCAATCGCACGAACTTTGTCCTTAGTGTGGATAAACGAAGATCCCCGGGCTACGGTATGGCCCGTCCCCGAGGCCCACCCGTGCCCGGCGGTATTGACCGCCATGACCTGCGTATCTCTGTGCCGTGTGCCGTAGTTGCCTTGGGTTTCTCCGCAACACCCGTCCGAAAGTGGGGAGTTCGACATGGATCGACGTAGCTTCAACCGGCGGATTCTGATGGGCGGCGGGGTGGCGGCGGCGACCGGGGTGACATCGTTGTCCCTCGGTGCGATCGAGGCCACCTCCGCCGAGAACCCGCCCCGCACCGCGCCGGCGGGAGGAGTGGTGCGCCACCTCAAGATGTACGCGGAGAAGCTGCCGGACGGTCAGATGGGGTACGGCTTCGAGAAGGGCAAGGCGTCCATCCCCGGCCCCCTCATCGAGATCAACGAGGGCGACACCCTGCACATCGAGTTCGAGAACACGATGGACGTGGCGGCCAGCCTCCACGCGCACGGCGTCGACTACGACATCGCGAGCGACGGCACCCGGATGAACAAGAGCATCGTCGAACCGGGCGAGACCCGTACCTACACCTGGCGCACCCACGCCCCGGGCCGGAGGAAGGACGGCACCTGGCAGGCGGGCAGCGCGGGTTACTGGCACTACCACGACCACGTCGTCGGTACCGATCACGGCACGGGCGGCATCCGCAAGGGGCTGTACGGTCCGGTGATCGTCCGGCGCAAGGGCGACATCCTGCCGGACAAGACGATCACGATCGTCTTCAACGACATGCTGATCAACAACAAGCCCGCCGACAAGAGCCCCGACTTCGAGACCACGGTCGGGGACCGGCTCGAAGTCGTCATGATCACGCACGGCGAGTACTACCACACGTTCCATGTCCACGGTCACCGCTGGGCGGACAACCGTACGGGCCTGCTCACCGGCCCCGACGACCAGAGCCGGGTCATCGACACCAAGATCGTCGGGCCGGCGGACTCGTTCGGCTTCCAGGTCATCGCCGGCGAACACGTGGGCGCGGGCGCGTGGATGTACCACTGCCATGTGCAGAGCCACTCCGACATGGGCATGGCCGGGATGCTGCTGGTCGCCAAGGCCGACGGGACGGTGCCGGGGCACGAGGCGCACTCGATGTCCTCGCACGGCGCGAAGCCTTCCGACGCGAAGTCGCCGGACGCGGAGTCGCCGGACGCGAAGACATCGGAGAAGGCGGCGTCGCACGACAGCCACTGACGGGTGAGGGAGCCGGGCCGCGCGCATCCCGAGCGGGCCGCGGACCGCTCAGGACAGGGCGGTCGGCCTGCGTGGCGGCGGGACGGCCCGGAGCAGCTTCCAGAGCGGACGGGAGCCGGACGCCCAGCTTTCGAGGGTCTGCCGGTCGACGACGTGCAGCCGCTGCTGTTCGGCGAAGACCACGGCCGGTGCGGTCACCCTGCCGTTCGTCACGATCACCGCGATGTCGGCGCCGTGCACCTGGCGGGCGGTGCCGTTGAGGACCTGGAGATCCGGTGTTCCCACCGCGGAGCCGGCCGGCCCGGCGCGCCGGTGCTTGCACTGGATCACCCAGCGCCGCCCGAAGGGGTCGGTGGCCTTCACATCGGCGCCCAGGTCACCGCCGCCACCGACACGGAGCGCGTCCCGGCAGCCGTCACGGTGCATCAGGTCCCGTACGGCGTCCTCGAACCGGGCGTGGTGCAGGGCGTCCAGCTGGGCCAGCTCGTACCGCAGGCCCCGCACGCGGACCGCTTCCCACCGCGCGTTCCGCCGCCGCTGGTGGAGCAGTCCGCCGCCGGTCAGCGCCGCGACCGAGCCGAGGACGAGCAGGACCCACCAGTGGGCCAGCAGCCAGTTGACCAGGGTCACCACCACAACGGCGGCCAGGACCACGGCCACGAGGCGGCCGGCCAGCCGGTCGTCCGTGCGCCGGCTCCGCCTTCCGGGCCTGCCGGCACGGCGCCGTACCGGCGGGCGCCTGCTCGTCGCCCGGCCTCTACGCGGCCGGGGGCTCACCGCTCTGCCCGCGTGACCAACAGCAACTGCCGGACCTCCCACCAGAACACGGCCGCCTCCAGGAGAGCAGCGGACGCCGGTCCGAGCCCCCCTCTTGTTTAGCCGGGCCCGGCCGGTGCCGTGACCGGGTTGCCGGTGAATGGCAGTAAAGCGATGCCCCTGGCCGAATCGCCGCAGTCGTCAGGAACCGTCCCGCGCGTCCACCGCTCTGTCCGACACCGCCCTCGACTCCGCGGCGAGGCGCTGCTGTTCCTCCTCGACGATGCGGCGGGCCAGCGAGCCGTCCGACACGTCCACGGCGTCCGGCGTCGTCTCCGCGACATCGCTGCGCCGTGCGTACGCGTCGAACAGCCGTTCCTTGCGGGCCAGGATGTCCAGCATGCGTTCGTCGACGCTGTCCGCCACGAGCAGCCGGTGCACCTGGACCGGGCGTATCTGGCCCATCCGATGGGCGCGGGCCACCGCTTGGTGCTCCATCGTCGGCTTGATCTGCGGCTCGCAGAGGATGACGACCGAAGCGGCCTGCATGTTGAGCCCGATCCCGCCGGCCTGGATCTGGCTCAGCAGGACCGCGTGGCCGTCGGCCGCCGTGAAGGCGTCGATCATCTCCTGACGCCGGGCGGCCGGCACGCTCCCGGACACCGGGCCGAACACCTCCTCGTCCAGGGCCCGCCGGACCGTCTCCAGCACCTCACGGAAGTACGAGAACACCACGACCTTCAGCCCGTTGCCCGCCGCCTCCGCGACCAGCTCGCGCAGCCGGTTCAGCTTCGCGGAGGTGGCCGGACCGGCGTACGCGGCCCGGCGCATCCGCATGAACTGCCCGGCGGCCACCGCCTCCCGGTAGGCCAGCAGATCGGCCTCGCTGAACTCCTCCCACTCGTCGACCTGCACCAGCGCCGGGAGTTCGGTGAGGACGTCCTGCTGGTTGCGGCGCAGATAGGCGGGGGCGACGGCCCGGCGGAACGCCTGGGACCCGGCGGCGCCGTGGCTGATGCTGATCAACGGGGCCAGCTCGGGCTGGAGCTGGCTGACGAGGCTGCGGAACTCCGCCACCCGGTTCTCCATCGGCGTGCCGGTCAGGAACAGCACCCGCTCGGTCCGCCGCGCCCAGCCGGACACCGCCCGGGAACGCCGGGTGGCGGGATTCTTGACGTAGTGCGCCTCGTCGACCACGAGCATGCCGGGCCGTACGCCGCAGTCGGCCGCGACGGGCAGGGTGTGCAGGGCGTCGTACGTGGTGAGCGCGACCCCGCCGCCCTCGCGCCACTCCGCGAACGCGCCCTGCCGGTCCGGACCGTGCACCGGCAGCACCCGCAGCGTCGAGCGGGCCCGGACCTCCCGGGTCCAGTTGATCAGCACGCTCGCCGGGCAGACGACCAGGAAGTGGGTCTCGCCCCCGGCCGCGAGATGGGCCAGCGCGGCGATGGCCTGGACCGTCTTGCCGAGCCCCATCTCGTCCCCGAGGATCACCCGCTTCTGCGCGAGCGCGAAACGGGCGCCGAAGGACTGGTAGCCGCGCAACGACACCCGCAGCCTGGCGTCGTCCAGCCGCAGACCGCGCACCCGGTCGGCGATCCCGGACGGCAGGAACCCCTCGGCCGCGTCCCGGTCCGGTCCGGTGCCGGACATCTCGGCGAGCAGGCTGTAGTACTCGGCGGAGCGCACCTCGAAGTCGACCCAGGCCGCGATCGGGGAGTCCGGATCGCGCAGCAGATCGGCCGAGACCTGCCCGAACAGCAGCGGGAGTTCACGCTCCCGCGCATCGGCCAGCACCGCGCGGGCGGCGACGACGGCGGCCAGCGCCCGCGTCCGGGCAGGGCGCCGCGTGAAGACCATCCGCAGCCGCCCCCGCGCGGGCGCCGCCGTGACCAGCAGGGGGTCCAGCCGCTCGGCCAGCCCGCGGGCGCCGTCCACCGCCCGGCGGACGTCCGGTCCTGCCTCGACCAGCCGGTACAACGCCGTGACCAGGGCCGTCGTGGCGTCGTCCGGGGATTCGACCGCTATCCGCACCGTGACCGTGTCCCGCACGGCGTGGGCGATCTGGCCCGCCGCCGCGAGCGCCTGGTCGGCGGTCTGCGCACCGACGCCGGGGATCTGGCGGAGCTCGTAGCGGCTGGCCCCGTGCACCTGCCCGACGGTGGTGAATCCGGCCTGCTCGATGGCGCCGATGCGGAGCCGGCCCTCGGTGACGTCCTTGAGCCGGGACGCCGGGATGGCCGACAGCTCGTCCCGGACGAGCGCGTCGAGCAGGGGGTCCAGGGCGGTGCGTACGGCATCGACGGCACGGCCGTGATCGGCCAGCACCGCGCGGGCCGCGCCCAGCAGCTCCTCGGCCCGCACGAGCAGCTCCCTGGCCGCCCGCCCGGTCGTCGCCCCGCCCTCCGTGGACCCGGCCTCAGTCATGTACGTCCTCTGTCCCCGCGGCCTCACCGCCGCTCCGCCCGGCAGCCGGCCGGAGCGACTCGTATCGTCCCATGCGCTGCTGACAGGGGTCCGACGGACTGCGGTTGTCAGTGCCCGGTGCAAGACTCGGACACATCAGGAGAAAACCTGTTCGTACGGGAACGGGACCACTGAAGGAGCGCACCATGCTCACCACCCGATTTGTCGACGGAGCCCCCAACTGGCTGGATCTCGGCACCCCGGATCTCGATGGGGCCGCCGCCTTCTACACCGCTCTCTTCGGCTGGGGGTACGAGGCCGGGGGCCCCGAGACCGGTGGCTACGGCATGTTCACGCTCGACGGGAAGTCGGTCGGTGGTGTGATGACCGTGCCGGAGGAGCAGGCGAAGACATCCTGGTCGGTGTACTTCCAGTCGGCGGACACCGATGCCACCGCGCGGCTCGTGGAGAAGTCCGGCGGTTCGGTGCCGTTCGCGCCGATGGACGTGCTGGAGTTCGGCCGGATGGGCGGGTTCGCGGACCGGGGCGGGGCGTACTTCGGCGTCTGGCAGCCGAAGCGGCTCCCGGGACTCGGAGTCGTGGGGGACACCGGCAGTCTGTGCTGGGCGGAGCTGTACACCCCGGACGTTCCGGCCGCCGCGGCGTTCTACGGCGCGGTCTTCGGCTGGGAGAGCAGCCAGGTGCCCTATCCGGAAGGCGGCGGATCGTACACACTGGTCCGGACCGGGGGCGGCGGCGAGGCGGCCGGCTTCGGCGGGCTCGTGCCGCTCGACGCCGTACCGGTCAGGGCGGTCGTGGGCCCGCACTGGCTGCCGTACATCGAGGTCGACGACTGCGATGCCACGGCGGCGGAGGTGGAGCGGCTGGGCGGCAAGCTGACGCTGGAGCCGCTGGAGATGGACGGTGTGGGCAGGTTCGCCAACGTCACCGATCCCTACGGCGCGCCGTTCGCCGTGATCAAGAGCGCGTAGGGCGTGTCCGCACCCCTGCCGGCCGGGCCCCGGTGGTCCGGGACGGGGGGTTGATGCATCGTTGATCAGTCGTTTATCGCGGCAGGGCACTGTGTGCGGCATGCTGATCAACACCCCGACCGAGCCCGCTCTCGCCTGGCAGGAGACAGCGCTGTGCGCGCAAGCGGGGCCCGAGTTCTTCTTCCCCGCCCCCGGCAGCTCCACCCGGGAGGCCAAGCAGCTCTGCAACGCCTGCGAAGGGCGTGTGGCCTGCCTTGAGTACGCCCTCGACAACGACGAGCGCTTCGGCGTGTGGGGCGGCCTCTCGGAGAAGGAGCGGGACCGACTGCGCAGAGCGGGGCGCGACCGGGCGTGACCGCGGGCGCCGGGCCGGCCGGCCCGGCCCGGCCGGTCAGCCGACAGGGCGCCCGCGTCAGGGGATCCGCGTCAGGGCGTCCGCGTCAGGACGCGACGTGGAAGGTCTCGCCGTACATCTTCCAGGTCAGCGGCGGTTTCAGCGCCAGGTTTCCGTCGTACAGGAACTGCCGCTGCGCCGTGTCGATGCGTGAGGTGTCGTGCTGGTTCTTCTTCGACTTCATCACGGCTCGCGCGGCGTCCAGGAACGCGTCCAGGTAGACCTTCTCGTCCCCGCCCTCGTCGACCGTGTCGGCCTCGGCGAGTGCTGCCTTCCGGATTCCGTAGAAGGCGTCCGGCTCCGTTCCGGGGCCCTGCAGCACCATGGCGTCGAAGTAGATGAACTGGCCCAGGGTGCCGAGCCCGTCCAGTTTGGCCAGCCGTACGGCCGGCTCGAAGTACTGCTTGTCCCTGACCCGGTCCTGCGCGGCACGGAACACCGGATCCTCGGCCGACTTCTTCCACGCGGCGGTGAAGCCGGGGCCCAGGCCCTCGTGCGAGCCGGTGCCGTCCACCTTGCGCAGCGCGGGTACGTACGGCTTCAGCGGGCTGTCCGGATGGTCCTTGGCGAACGCCTCGACGAACGTGAGCATGTCGTGCGTTCCGGAGCAGAACCCGACGGTCCCGGCGGTGTAGCCGGTGCCGTCGCCGTTGTCGTCGATCATGCCGTACTGGCCCCGCCAGTCGAGCGTCGAGCTCTCCGAGGTGGCCAGCAGCTTCCAGGCCAGTTCGCGTTCGGCCGGCGCGGCCAGCCCGGCGGGCATCGCCTCGACACGCTCGTCCAGCTGCCGTCGCCCCTGGTCGTCCGCGGCGGCGTACGGGTCGGGGCCCACGGCGGAGTCGGCCGGGTCCGCAGCGGCGGCGGCGGGGGAGTCGTCGGGCGGTTCGGGGTCGTCGCCGCCACCGTTGAAGACGATGGAGGCGGCGATGGCTAACGGCGCGGCGAAGAGAACGAAACGCGTCACAGGTTTCACCGGCACAGAGTACGGTCCGGGCGCCGGTGGTGAGGGCTCATCCCGCCCTGCGGTGACGGGGCACCGCAGGGCGGGGCAGGGCCGTCAGGCCTGGGCGCGGGCCGCCATCCGCTCCTTGCGGGCGGCCAGCTTCGCGTCGAACTTCGACGCCTCGCCGTCCAGCCCGTTCATGTACAGGCCGAGCTCCTCCTGCGCCTTCAGACCCTCCGGGCCCAGCCCGTCGATGTCCAGCACCTTCAGATAGCGCAGCACCGGCTGGATGACGTCGTCGTGGTGGATGCGCATGTTGTAGATCTCGCCGATCGCCATCTGCGCGGCGGCCCGCTCGAAGCCGGGCATGCCGTGGCCGGGCATCCGGAAGTTCACGACGACATCGCGCACGGACTGCATGGTCAGGTCCGGTGCGAGCTCGAAGGCCGCGCCCAGGAGGTTGCGGTAGAACACCATGTGCAGGTTCTCGTCGGTGGCGATCCGGGCCAGCATCCGGTCACAGACCGGGTCGCCCGACTGGTGGCCGGTGTTCCGGTGGGACACCCGGGTGGCCAGCTCCTGGAAGGCGACATAGGCCACGGAGTGCAGCATCGAGTGACGGTTGTCGGACTCGAAGCCCTCCGCCATGTGCGCCATCCGGAACTGCTCCAGCTTGTCCGGGTCGACCGCGCGCGACGTGAGCAGGTAGTCGCGCATCACGATGCCGTGCCGGCCCTCCTCGGCCGTCCAGCGGTGCACCCAGGTGCCCCAGGCGCCGTCGCGGCCGAAGAGGGAGGCGATCTCGTGGTGGTAGCTGGGGAGGTTGTCCTCGGTCAGCAGGTTCACGACCAGGGCGATCTTGCCGATGTCGGTGACCTTCGACTGCTCGGACTCCCAGGCCTGGCCGTCCTCGAAGACGCCGGGGAAATTCCGGCCGTCGGAGAACGGCACGTACTCGTGCGGCATCCAGTCCTTGGCGACCTTGAGATGGCGGTTGAGTTCCTTTTCCACCACCTCTTCCAGCGCGTACAGCAGTTGGGCGTCAGTCCACGCCTGTGAACTGCCGAGGTGGGGAGAGGTGATAGTCACGGGGGGCTCCTGGGGACGGGAGAATTACCTACGGCTTCGTAGGTTACGAGACCGTAGGTTAAAGCGGCAGTAAGGCCGGAGCCAAGCCCGTCCGGGCAATATTCCGTTACGTTATGTCATGTTCGCAGGTCAAGTGCGTGTACGGAGGGTCAGGACGGCTGTGGGGGAGGGGGTCACGAGGGGGCTCAGATGGCTCAGATGGTGAAACGGCCGGGCCCGGTCCCCGGTGGCGATGCGCTCTGAACAGTCGGCGTACTCGGAGCGCGGCGGCACGGGGGACTCGGCCGGTCGGTCGGGGTCAGAGCAGATGGTCCGCCGCGCCGGACTTCACCGCGAAGATCAGTGCCCGCAGCGCCTCCATGGAGTCGCTGACGTAGGTCGCGGTGTCGGTGGTGGAGCCGATGTAGGCGCGGCCCTGGTCGTCCAGTCCGAAGCGGAAGCAGTTAGCCCCCTCGCTGCAGAACGCCTCGTCCCAGCAGATGTCGTTCATGGTCTCTCCTCAGAGGTCCTTGGCTATGCACCGGATGAAATCGCGTGATTCCGCGACGGGCAGTGCGAGCGTACGAAGTCGCCCCAACAGCCCTCGATAGCGCCGCAGTTGCATGTCGGCGTCGAGCAGCATCGAGCCGTGCGAGGAATCGAGCTGTACGGTATCGAGCTGAGGTACCGCCGCGCCGACATAGGTGAAGGACTGTCCGGCGCCGGGGAATCCGCCGGCCGCGAACGGGATGACCCGGACGGTCGTCCGGTCCCGTTCGGACTGGCCGAGAATGTGTTCCAGCTGCGCCTTTGTGACCTTCGGTCCGCCGAACCGCATCCGGAGGGCGGCCTCGTGGATCACCGCCTCGTACAGGGGTGGCCGGTCCCGTTCGAGCACCTCCTGGCGGCGCAGCCGCAGGGAGAGCCGGGCCATCAGGTCGGGACGCGGCAGCTGGGGGTCGGCGGTGTCGAAGACCGCCCGCGCATGCTCCTCCGTCTGTAGCAGGCCGGGGATGTGCGTGGTGGTCGCGGTGTTCAACTCCATGGCGTGGAACTCCAGTTCGGCGATGTCCAGCAGGCTGGGCAGCAGGAGTCCGCGATGCTCCTCCCACCACCCCCTGGCCCGCTCCTGCGCCATCTCGGCCAGCAGGTCCACAAGACCGGTGTCGGGGCAGCCGTAGTTGAAGGCGAGGGTGCGGACCCGCTCGGCGCTGATGCCGAACCGGCCCGACTCGATGTTGGGGATCCGGGTCCGGTCGACGCCGAGCAGTGCGGCGGCCTGCTGCGCCGTCATTCCGGACTGCTCGCGCAGCTTGCGCAGTTCGTACCCGAGTCGTTGCTGCCGGGCGGTCGGGGTGCTCCTGGGAGGCACGGCCGGTGTCCTTCCGGGTGTGGGGCGTCAGTGAAATGACCGGAACCACACAAGTAGTAGCACTGTGCTCCACTTGTGGGCTACGGTCGGTAGCGTAAGTCTCACACGGGGCGACCATGCCTCTGTGTGGCCGTCGTCACATGAACCGGGAATTGTGAGTACCTTGATGAAGGGCGCACTGCGTTGCCTCCCCGCCCTCGCCCCCACCGGGCCCCGTCCGCATCCGCCCGGAGCGGACAATCTGAGCTATTCGTTCGCTCTGCCCGGTGGCGCCTTCTGCGCAGGCCTTGCCCGCCGTGTCGTCAGTGAACTGCTCACCCGGCACGACCTCACGGAACTCCGCGACACCGCGGTGCTCGCCACATCCGAACTGGTCTCCGCGGCCTACCGGTTCACTCCGGACCGGGAGATGCTGCTGCGGATTCACTGGCAGTTCGGCGCGCTGCGGATCGTCCTCTATGACCAACACCCATGCCACGGAACGCCCGAGAGGGCCGAGGAGTGCAGGGAGCGCCGCAGCGCGGACATGTGGCTGCTGGCGGCCGCCGTCGAAGCGCAGGGCGGAGACTGGGGGCTCGCCCCCGCACTGGCGGCCACCGGCGGTTCGAAGACCTGGGCGTTACTCCACCCGTAGCCCCGCACGGCCCTGACCCGCGCCCCCGCACCTCACATGCCCGCACGCACCTCGTCCGCCGTGGTGCTCCGGAGTTCGCCGTCGAGCAGCAGCCAGCGCGTGATTCCGAGTGACTCCAGGAACGGCACGTCGTGACTCGCCACGACGAGCGCCCCCTCGTACGCGTCCAGCGCCGCCGTCAGACGGCGCACGCTCGCCAGGTCCAGGTTGTTCGTCGGCTCGTCCAGCATCAACAGCTGAGGAGCCGGTTCCGCGAGCAGCAGCGCGGCCAGAGCCGCACGGAACCGCTCCCCGCCCGACAGCGTTCCCGCGGGCCGGTCCGAGCGTGCCCCCTTGAACAGAAAGCGTGCCAGCCTCGCCCTGATGGCGTTGTCCGTGGCATCCGGTGCGAACCGCGCCACGTTCTCCACCACGCTCAGCCCGTCGTCGAGCACGTCCAGCCGCTGCGGCAGGAACCGTGCCGGTACCTCCACCGCGGCCTCTCCGGACACCGGCGCCAGCTCACCGACGAGCGTCCGCAGCAGCGTGGTCTTGCCCGCCCCGTTACGCCCCACCAGCGCGATGCGCTCCGGACCGCGCACCTCGAACGAGCCCTGGACCCGGGCCCCGTAAGCCAGTTCCAGATCGCGCAGCACCAGCACCCCACGGCCCGGATGGACCTTGGTGTGCGGGAGCTCGACCCGGATCTCGTCGTCGTCACGCACCGCCTCCTCCGCGGCGTCCAGACGCTCCCTCGCCTCGGCCAGCCGCTCGGTGTGCATGATGCGGTGCTTGCCCGCGGACTCCTGCGCCGCGCGTTTGCGGGCACCCATGACGATCTTCGGCTCGCGCTTCTGATCGTTCATCTTCTGCCCGTAGCGCTTGCGCCGGGCCAGCTTGACCTGGGCGTCCGCGAGTTCGCGCTTCTGCCGGTGCACATCGGCCTCCGCGACCCGCACCATGCGCTCCGCCGCCTCCTGTTCCACGGCGAGCGCCTCCTCGTACGCCGAGAGGTTTCCGCCGTACCAGGTGACCTCGGAACCCCGCAGATCCGCGATCTGGTCGACCCGTTCCAGGAGTTCCCGGTCGTGACTGACGATGACCAGGACCCCGCTCCACGCCTCGACCGCGGCGTACAGCCGCTGCCGGGCGTACAGGTCCAGGTTGTTCGTCGGCTCGTCGAGCAGCAGCACGTCCGGCCGGGCCAGCAGCAGCGCGGCCAGCCGCAGCAGCACGCATTCGCCACCGGACATCTCACCGATGGTCCGGTCGAGCCCGATGTGCCCGAGGCCGAGCTGGTCGAGCGTGGCGCGGGCCCGCTCCTCCACGTCCCAGTCGTCCCCGACGGCCGCGAACCGCTCCTCGTCGACGTCACCCGCCTCGATGGCGTGCAGCGCCTCACGGGCCGCGGCGATGCCGAGGGCCGCGTCGACCCGCAGCGCGGTGTCCAGGACCAGGTTCTGCGGCAGGTACCCGACCTCGCCCGTGGCCCTGATCCGGCCCTCGGCCGGGGTGAGGTCGCCCGCGATCAGCCGCAGCAGGGTCGACTTGCCGGCGCCGTTGACGCCGATGAGGCCCGTACGGCCGGGCCCCACGGTCAGATGGAAGTCATCGAACACCTCGCTGCCGTCGGGCCAGGCGAAGGACAGCGACGAGCAGGTGATGTGTGCGAGCGGAGCTGACATCAGGAATCTCCCGGTTGCGAGGAAGGTCAGGGGCAACGGGATGAGACACCGGTCACTGGCGTTCCACGGAAGGATTCCGGGGGTGTGGGGGAAGGCCCTGGTCACGGAGGACGGCTCGAAGAGCTGAGGTCACACTCGGGCACGCGGGCATGTACGGACATGGCACGGCGCGCAACGCGGTGTCTCAAGACCTCAGACGAGCAACGTCCTACTCCGATCGGCGACGACAAGGACACCGAAGACGCTACGCCCGGCCCCGGGGGACCGGCAAACGAATTACCGGCAGACGACTGACCGGCAGACGAATCAGCAGGAGCCGTCGAGCAGATCCGTCAGGCTCCGGTCCAGGTCAAGGAACCGGCGCTCCGTGCCGACGGGCACCAGCTGCTGGGTCCGGCGCAGGAACCGGCGCAGCTCCGCGGTGCGCACGTGCACCATCGCGATGCCCTCCGGGGCGTGGAACTCCAGCACCGTACGGTCGTACCCGAAGGGCCTGATCCGTACGTCACCCAGCCCTGCCGGTGCGTCCATGCCCTCCGCGAGCAGCTCCCGGGAGAACTCCCAGGACACCTCGGTGCCCTCCAGCGTCGCGGGCGCGGGGAAGGCCATGCGGATCGCGAAGGGGTCCGTGCGGTCGTAACTCAGGATGGCGGGAAGCGTCTCCATCCGAGGTGCGGACGCCACCATGCGGGCCTGTACGGACTGCTCGATAACGATGGACAAGACCTGCTCCCTCTCGCGACCGGATGAACGGGTTCCCGGCACTGGTACAGACGACGGATGCCGCCGATCCGTGCACCGGGACACCGCGTGAGCTGCGTCACCGCCCGCCACCCACCGTTCACCGGACTCAGGGCGCGGTCACAACTGCTGACGGTGGGGCGCGAGGGCGTCCGACGTCCTGGTCGCGATGAACTCCGTGATTCGGTAGACGCAGACACCCTGCACGGCGAACGGATCGGTCGCCGTGAGCCGCTCCATCTCGGCCCGGTCGTCCCCGACCGCGAGAATCACCCCGCCGTCCCTCGGGTTCTTGCGCCCGGAGGCGATGAAGACCCCGGCCGCGTACTGCGTGTCGAGCCAGCCGGCGTGGTCCTTCATCAACGCGTCGACACGGTCCAGCGGGGCGGCGTAGGAAAGCTCCAGTACGAACATGATCTCCAGGCTACGTGAGCGGCGGGGCGGCTACGGGAGGTCAGGTACCCCTCCCTCCGGCCGTCATGCGCCAGGGACACGGCCTAAGCTGGTCGCCACCATGACAAGTCTTCAGATGCCCGCCGACGAGGCCGCTGCGCGCGCCCTGCAGGACTCCCTGCGCGCCCGGGTGGTGCTCGACGAACCGGGGCCGCCGCCCGGCACCGGCCGGGTGACCGGTGTCGACGTCGCCTACGACGACGAGCGCGATGTCGTCGTGGCGGCGGCCGTCGTGCTCGACGCGGCCACCCTGGACGTGGTGGCGGAGTCCACCGCCGTCGGCCGGGTCACCTTTCCGTATGTCCCCGGACTCCTGGCCTTCCGCGAGATCCCCACGGTGTTGTCCGCGCTGGAGTCCCTGCCGGTCGACCCGGGCCTCGTCGTCTGCGACGGATACGGGCAGGCGCACCCGCGCCGCTTCGGGCTCGCCAGCCATCTGGGGGTGCTCACCGGGCTGCCGGTCATCGGCGTGGCGAAGAACCCGTTCACCTTCTCGTACGAACAGCCCGGCCCGCGTCGCGGCGACTGCTCGCCACTGCTCGACGGGGACGAGGAGGTGGGCCGGGCGCTGCGTACCCAGGACGGCACCAAACCGGTGTTCGTCTCCGTCGGCCACCGCACCGGCCTCGACAACGCCTGCGCGCACACCCTGCTGCTCGCCCGGGACTTCCGTCAGCCCGAGACCACCCGCCGGGCGGACGCGCTCTGCCGGCGGGCGCTGCGCGAGGCGACCGGCTGAAGGCGGTGCGGGCGGGGGCGAGGGCGTCTGAGTATCCGTACGGATAGCGTTCGACGATCATGGTCGGCACTCTGGACACATGAACGTACCTCGCACACCCACCCGAACCGCACCCCTTCATCCCATCCGGCGCCGAGCCGAGGCGGGCATGCTGATCGGGGGTGCGGTGGCGTCCGTCTGGGCCGGGGCGATGCTCTACACACTCGCCTCCTGGATCTTCTAGGGCGTGTTTCGAAGGCAGCACCGCCCGCCCGGAGGGGCGGCCCCTCCCGGCTGCCGCGGCGCGTCAGCGGACCGCCGCCACCCGGAAGCGCAGACCGGACGCCCGAAGACGTTCCCCCAGCGCGTCGCCCATCGCGACGGCAGTCGTGACCTGCCCCGACACCGCCGGCAGCTCGTCCAGCGCCAGGCACAGCGAGGCCTCCGCGAGCATCCGGGCCGTCTCCCCGTAGCCCGGATCGCCGCCCGACACCTCGGTGAACACCCGTCGGCCGCCGCCCTCGCCGACGAACCGGACCGTGAACCAGCTGCGGTGCCTGCGCTCCGCGTCCGGGCCCGCGCCTGGCTCGTACCGGCTCATCAGCCACGCCCGCGCGGCCGGGACCTGCGCCGCGCCCAGCAGGGCACCCATCGCCGCCGTGCCGCCCAGGGCCACCGGAAGGTGCTTGACCGAGGCGTAGTGGCGGTAGCGGAAGTCGGGTCCGTAGCGGGGCAGCGCGCGGGCGGAGCGCTTCACCAGCTGCCCGTCGATCGTCGGCAGCGGCAGCGCCCAGGTGCCGGTCTCCGTGCTGAAGCGCGGCCCGCCGAGTGGTGCGCCGGCGCGCCGGCCGACCAGTCGCGGCTCGTGCAGCCGGCGCTCCCGCGCGGCGCGCACCATCTGGGGGCCGCGGCTCATCGTGTTGAGCGCGGAGGCGAACGTACCCCCGGAGAAGGCCGCGTTGCTCCGGACGAAACCATCGACGCGCAGGGGCACGCCCTCGGGCAGCTGCTGCACCGTGTAGTACACGCCGAGGTCGTGGGGCACGGAGTCGAAGCCGCAAGCGTGCACGATCCGGGCGCCGGTCTCGCGCGCCCGTGCGTCGTGCTCCAGGTAGACCCGGTCGATGAACTCCGGCTCGCCGGAGAGGTCCGTGTAGTCCGTCCCCGCCTCCGCGCAGGCCGCGACCAGCTTCTTGCCGTACCAGATGTACGGGCCGACCGTCGTGGCCACCACATGGGTGGACTCGGCCAGTTCGCGCAGTGATCCGGCGTCGTCCGCGTCGGCGTGCAGCAGGGGGATGTCCGCACAGGCGGGATCGAGGGAGGCGAGGTGATTGCGCAACTGCTCCAGTTTGGCGCGATTACGACCGGCCAGGGCCCACCGGCAGCCCTCCGGCGCGTGTGACGCCAGGTATTCGGCGGTGAGGACTCCCACGAATCCCGTGGCGCCGAAGAGGACGACGTCATAGGGGCGTTGCGCCCCGCTCTGCCTGTTCACGAGTGCCTCCGCACGGGCCGGCGCCGATGTAGCAGCCAGAGGTTAGCGGAGGCGGCCGTGGCGGTGTGCGGCCGGGAGGGTCTCGTGGGGGAGGATCGGCCGAAAAGAACCAAAGAGAGCCCCCGATGACCGGGCCCTCTAAGCGCTTGCTCGCCGAAAGGGTTGTGCGGAGCGCGGTCCGTTCTTAGCATCATCGGTGTTACATCAGTTGTGTCATACCGCTGGGGGCTCGATGGCAACAGCAGGGAACAGTGCGCACGGCACCCGGGGCCCGCTCGCCGGAGTACGGGTGGTCGAGCTGGCGGGCATCGGGCCCGGTCCGTTCGCCGCGATGCTCCTGGCCGATCTGGGCGCCGACGTGGTGCGGGTCGACCGCCCCGGCGGCGCCGGGCTCGGCATCGATCCGGCCCACGACCTCACCAACCGCAACAAGCGCTCCGTCCTGGTCGACCTCAAGGCCGAGGGCGGCCCGGACACCGTCCTGGACCTGGCCGGACGGGCGGACATCCTGATCGAGGGCTACCGGCCGGGCGTCGCCGAGCGGCTGGGGGTAGGCCCCGACGCCTGCCTGGCCCGCAACCCGCGCCTCGTCTACGGGCGGATGACCGGCTGGGGCCAGGACGGGCCGCTGGCCGAGCGGGCCGGCCACGACATCGCCTACATCGCCCTCACCGGCACCCTCTCCATGATCGGGAAGCCGGACGAGCCGCCCACCGTCCCGGCCAACCTGCTCGGGGACTACGCGGGCGGCTCGCTCTACCTCGTCGTCGGCGTCCTCGCCGCCCTGCAGCACGCCCGTACCCCCGGCGGCTCGGGCCAGGTCGTGGACGCGGCGATCGTCGACGGGACCGCCCATCTCGCCATGATGATCCACGGGATGCTCGCGGCCGGCGGCTGGCAGGACCGGCGCGGCTCCAACCTGCTGGACGGCGGCTGCCCGTTCTACGGTTCGTACGAGACCGCCGACGGCGAGTACATGGCGGTCGGCCCGCTGGAACAGCGGTTCTACGCCGAGTTCTCCGAGCTCCTCGGCATCGCGGAGACGGCGCCGGACCGAGGCGACCTCTCCCGCTGGGACGAACTGCGCGAGGTCGTCGCCGCCCGCTTCCGCACCCGCACCCGCGCCGAGTGGACCGAGGTCTTCGACGGCTCCGACGCCTGCGTGGCGCCCGTCCTCTCGCTCCGCGAGGCACCGCAGCACCCGCACCTCGCCGCCCGCGCCACCTTCGTCGAGCACGGCGGACTCACCCAGCCCGCACCCGCGCCCCGGTTCTCGGCCACGCCCGCCTCGGTGCACAGGGGCCCGGCGCTCCCGGGCGCCGACACCGAAGACGTCGCCGCCGACTGGGACGTACCAACCCTGCGGACCACCCGGAAGGACACCACCGACTGATGCAGCGGCAGATCTTCACCGAAGAGCACGACGCGTTCCGCGAGGCCGTCCGCACCTTCCTGGCCAAGGAGGTCCTCCCGCACTACGAGCAGTGGGAGAAGGACGGCATCGTCTCGCGCGAGGCCTGGCGCGCGGCCGGCCGGCAGGGGCTCCTCGGCCTCGCGGTGCCCGAGGAGTACGGGGGCGGCGGCAACACCGACTTCCGCTTCAGCGCCGTCCTCGCCGAGGAATTCACCCGCGCCGGCGCCCCCGGGCTCGCGCTCGGACTGCACAACGACATCATCGGCCCCTACCTCACCGGCCTCGGCACCGACGAGCAGAAGCGGCGCTGGCTGCCCGGCTTCTGCAGCGGCGAGACGATCACGGCCATCGCCATGACCGAACCCGGCGCTGGATCCGACCTCCAGGGCATCCGCACCACGGCAGAGGACAAGGGCGACCACTGGCTGCTCAACGGTTCCAAGACCTTCATCTCCAACGGCATCCTGGCCGACCTGGTCGTCGTCGTGGCGAAGACCACCCCGGAGGGTGGCGCGAAGGGGCTCTCGCTCATCGTGGTCGAGCGCGGTACGGAGGGCTTCGAGCGCGGCCGCAACCTCGACAAGATCGGCCAGAAGTCCCAGGACACCGCCGAGCTGTTCTTCAACGACGTCCGCGTGCCCAAGGAGAACCTCCTCGGTGAGCTGGACGGCGCCTTCATCCACCTGATGACCAATCTGGCCCAGGAGCGCATGGGCATAGCCGTCGCCGGTATCGCCGCCGCAGAGCACCTGCTGGAGATCACCACCGCGTACGTCAAGGAGCGCGAGGCCTTCGGGCGGCCGCTCTCCAAGCTCCAGCACATCCGGTTCGAGATCGCGGAGATGGCCACCGAGTGCGCCGTCACCCGCGCCTTCCTCGACCGGTGCATCGTCGACCACTCGCAGGGCACGCTCGACGCCGTGCACGCCTCGATGGCCAAGTGGTGGGCCACCGAACTGCAGAAGCGGGTGGCCGACCGCTGCCTCCAACTGCACGGCGGCTACGGATACATGACGGAGTACCGGGTGGCCAAGGCGTTCACCGACGGCCGCATCCAGACCATCTACGGCGGCACGACCGAGATCATGAAGGAGATCATCGGCCGCTCGCTGCTCGCCTGACCCCGCACCGGGCCGAAACCACCCCCGAAAGGCAGCTGTCTTGAGTACCGAAGCATTCGTCTACGACGCGATCCGCACCCCGCGCGGCCGAGGCAAGGCCAATGGCGCCCTGCACGGCACCAAGCCCATCGACCTCGTCGTCGGCCTGATCCACGAGCTCCGCGACCGCTTCCCCGGCCTGGACCCGGCGGCCATCGACGACATCGTCCTCGGCGTGGTCAGCCCGCTCGGGGACCAGGGCTCCGATATCGCCCGCATCGCCGCCATCGCGGCCGGTCTGCCGGACACCGTCGCGGGCGTCCAGGAGAACCGCTTCTGTGCCTCGGGCCTCGAAGCCGTCAACCTGGCCGCCGCCAAGGTCCGTTCGGGCTGGGAGGACCTGATCCTCGCGGGCGGCGTCGAGTCGATGTCGCGGGTGCCGATGGGCTCGGACGGCGGCGCGTGGGCGATGGACCCGATGACCAACTACGAGACCGGCTTCGCGCCGCAGGGCGTCGGCGCCGACCTCATCGCGACGATCGAGGGCTTCTCGCGCCGCGATGTCGACGAGTTCGCCGCGCTGTCGCAGGAGCGGGCCGCGGAGGCGTGGAAGGACAACCGCTTCGCGCGCTCCGTCGTTCCCGTCAAGGACCGCAACGGACTCGTCGTCCTCGACCACGACGAGCACATGCGGCCCGGCACCACGGCCGACTCCCTCGCCGCGCTCAAGCCGTCGTTCGCGGGCATCGGTGAGATGGGCGGCTTCGACGCGGTGGCGCTCCAGAAGTACCACTGGGTGGAGAAGATCGACCACGTCCACCACGCGGGCAACTCCTCCGGCATCGTCGACGGCGCGGCCCTGGTCGCGATCGGCTCGAAGGAGATCGGGGAGCGGTACGGCCTCACGCCGCGCGCCCGGATCGTCGCCGCGGCCGTCTCCGGCTCCGAGCCCACCATCATGCTCACCGGACCGGCGCCCGCCACCCGCAAGGCCCTCGCCAAGGCCGGGCTCACCATCGACGACATCGACCTCGTCGAGATCAACGAGGCCTTCGCCGGCGTCGTCCTGCGCTTCGCCAGGGACATGGGGCTCTCCCTCGACAAGATCAACGTCAACGGCGGCGCCATCGCGCTCGGCCACCCGCTCGGCGCCACCGGCGCGATGATCCTCGGCACCCTCATCGACGAACTGGAGCGCCAGGACAAGCGCTACGGACTGGCCACCCTGTGCGTCGGCGGCGGCATGGGCGTCGCCACCGTCATCGAGCGTCTCTGACCGTTCCCCTTCCTACGGAGAAGACAGACACATGACCGAGAGCACGACCATCCGCTGGGAACAGGACGAGACCGGCGTCGTCACCCTCGTACTCGACGACCCCAACCAGTCCGCCAACACGATGAACCAGGCCTTCAAGGACTCCATCGCGGCGATCGCCGACCGCGCCGAGGCCGAGAAGGACACCATCCGGGGCATCATCTACACCTCCGCGAAGAAGACCTTCTTCGCGGGCGGCGACCTCAAGGACATGATCAAGATCGGTCCTTCGAGCGCGCAGCTCGCGTTCGACACCGGCACCGCCATCAAGAGCTCGCTGCGCCGCATCGAGACCCTCGGCAAGCCCGTCGTCGCGGCCATCAACGGGGCCGCCCTCGGCGGCGGTTACGAGATCGCCCTCGCCTCGCACCACCGCGTCGCCCTCGACGCGCCCGGCTCCCGGATCGGCCTGCCAGAGGTCACCCTCGGCCTGCTCCCCGCGGGCGGCGGCGTCACCCGCACCGTACGCCTCATGGGCATCGCCGACGCGCTGCTGAAGGTCCTCCTCCAGGGCACCCAGTACACCCCCCGGCGCGCCCTGGAGAACGGGCTGGTCCATGAGGTCGCCGCCACCCCGGAGGAGATGCTGGTGAAGGCCCGCGCCTTCATCGACGCCAACCCCGAGTCCCAGCAGCCCTGGGACGTCAAGGGTTACCGGATCCCCGGCGGCACCCCGTCGAACCCCAAGTTCGCCGCCAACCTGCCGGCCTTCCCGTCCAACCTCAAGAAGCAGCTGAACGGCGCCCCCATGCCCGCGCCGCGCAACATCCTGGCCGCCGCCGTCGAGGGCTCCCAGGTCGACTTCGAGACCGCCCTGACCATCGAGGCCCGGTACTTCACCGAGCTGGTCACCGGCCAGATCTCCAAGAACATGATCCAGGCGTTCTTCTTCGACCTCCAGGCCGTCAACTCCGGCGCCAGCCGCCCCAAGGACGTCGAGGAGCGCCAGGTCCGCAAGGTCGCCGTGCTCGGCGCCGGGATGATGGGCGCCGGCATCGCCTACTCCTGCGCCCGCGCGGGGATCGACGTCGTCCTCAAGGACGTCTCCACGGAGGCCGCCGCCAAGGGCAAGGCGTACAGCGAGAAGCTGCTCGACAAAGCGCTGTCCCGGGGCCGTACGACCGAGGCGAAGCGCGAGGAGCTGCTGGCCCGGATCACCCCGACCGGCGACCCGGCAGACCTCGCGGGCTGCGACGCCGTCATCGAGGCCGTCTTCGAGAACACCGAGCTCAAGCACCAGGTGTTCCAGGAGATCCAGGACATCATCGAGCCCGACGCGCTGCTCTGCTCCAACACCTCGACGCTGCCCATCACCGCCCTGGCCGAAGGGGTCACGCGCCCGGCGGACTTCATCGGGCTGCACTTCTTCTCGCCCGTCGACAAGATGCCGCTCGTCGAGATCATCAAGGGCGAGAAGACCGGCGACGAGGCCCTGGCCCGCGCCTTCGACCTGGTCCGCCGGATCAAGAAGACCCCGATCGTCGTCAACGACTCGCGCGGCTTCTTCACCTCACGCGTCATCGGCCAGTTCATCAACGAGGGCGTCGCGATGGTCGGCGAGGGCGTCGAGCCCGCCTCCGTCGAACAGGCCGCCGCCCAGGCCGGATACCCGGCCAAGGTGCTCTCCCTGATGGACGAGCTGACGCTCACCCTGCCCCGCAAGATCCGCGACGAGACCCGCAGGGCCGTCGAGGAAGCGGGCGGCAGCTGGGCCGGCCACCCCTCGGATTCGGTCATCGACCGCATGGTCGACGAGTTCGGGCGCCCGGGGCGCAGCGGCGGCGCGGGCTTCTACGAGTACGACGAGAACGGCAGGCGCACCCGCCTCTGGCCCGGACTGCGCGAGCACTTCGGGGGCTCCGGGGGTCGTCCCCCGGGTGGGAACAGCGCGAAGCCCGACACGGACATCTCGTTCACCGACATGCAGGAGCGGATGCTCTTCTCGGAGGCCCTGGACAGTGTCCGCTGCCTGGAGGAGAACGTCCTGATCACCGTCGCGGACGCCAACATCGGCTCCATCATGGGCATCGGCTTCCCGCCGTGGACCGGCGGCGTGCTCCAGTACATCAACGGGTACGAGGGCGGCCTGCCCGGCTTCGTGGCCCGCGCCCGGGAACTCGCCGGACGGTACGGGGACCGGTTCCTGCCGCCCGCGCTGCTCGTGTCGAAGGCGGAGAAGGGCGAGACCTTCCACGACTGAGGCCGCCGCGGGCCGCGTTCACCGTCACTCGGCGGTGAACGCGGCCCGCAGCTCCTCCTTGAGCGACCGCTGGAAGGCGGTCACCAGCGCCTGGAGCACCATCGGCTGCATGTGCGCCGACAGCGACTTCATCGCCTTGACGTGCTCCGGGTCCGACTCCCGCTCCCGGTACGGACTCCACACCTCGTCCCGGAAGAGCCGGGTCAGCTCCTGGGCGGCCGAGCGGGTGTGCTCCAGCAGGACCGTACGGGCGGCCAGGATCGTCTCGTGCGCGATCGGCACGTCGAGCAGCTCCACCCCGAGCCGCAGCAGCCCCGGATCCACCCGGTAGGGGGCCTCGCCCGGATCGGCCCGTTCCAGCACCCCCATCGCGGCCAGCCGGTCGAGGTCCTGCCCGGTCAGCGCCCGCCCCGCGCGGCGCTCCAGCTCCGCCCGGCTCACGTCCTCCGCCGAATCCGGCGCCCAGGAGGCCACCAGAGCCCGGTGGATCGCCAGGTCCTGGGCGCTCAGATCGGGCGGCAGTTGCTCCAGGTAGCGTTCGATCGCGGCGAGCGTCATGCCCTGGTGCTGGAGCTCCTCGATCAGCGCGAGACGGGAGAGGTGGTCGTGTCCGTAGTGCCCCACCCGGCGCGGTCCGATGACCGGCGGCGGCAGCAGCCCCCGGGTGCTGTAGAAGCGCACCGTGCGCACCGTCACCCCGGCGCGAGCGGCCAGCTCGTCGACCGTGAACGTCGGCTCCTCTGTCCCGGTCGCCATCTCTGCTCCTCGTGTCCGACCCCGCGGATGAACTGCCGGGCGTGTGCGTCGATCAGGTTCAACAGTATTGCTGTCTCACCACTGTTGTGAAAGTGCCCGGCGCCGGAGCACGGTATTTCGCTGGCGGCGGCGGAGACCGCGCACCAGGCTGTCGCCGTGACACTTCACGAGAACGAGATCGATGCGGACGAGTCCGTCGTCCGGGAGCTGCTGCGGGAGCAGCACCCGGAGTGGGCCGCCCTCCCCGTCTCGCCGGCCGGTGCGGGCACGGACAACACGATGTACCGGCTCGGCGACCAACTGCTCGTACGGCTGCCGCGCACCGCGGACAACGCGAAGGCGGTACGGAAGGAACAGACGTGGCTGCCCCGGCTGGCGCCGCATCTTCCCTGCCGCATCCCGGAGCCGGTGTACGCCGGCTCACCGAACTCCGCCTTCCCGCTCGACTGGTCGGTCTACCGCTGGATCGACGGCGAGGAGGCCGGCCCCGGATCGGTCACCGACTGGCCCCGCTTCGGGGCGGATCTGGCAGCGGTCGTGCGGAGGCTGCACTCCATCCCCCTCATGGGAGCCGCTCGTGAGGGCGCGCTCAGCTGGTACCGCGGCGGCGGCTTGCGGGAGTGCGAGCGGTCGGTCAGCGGGTACTTCGACGACTGCCGGTCGATCCAGGGCCTCGGCCTCGACCTCGCACGCCTGCGAGACCTGTGGCGCAGCGCGCTCGAACTGCCCGAGCCGTCCGGCCGGCAGGTGTGGCTGCACGGCGACCTCAAACCCACCAACCTCCTGGTCCACCGGGGCAGGCTGCACGCGGTCATCGACTTCGGAGCCCTCTCGGTCGGCTTCCCCGATGCCGAGCACGCGCCCCTGTGGGATTTTCCAGCCCCGGCCCGACAGGCGTACTGGGACGCGATGGGCCTCGACGACGTGACGTGGTCGCGCGCCCGCGCATGGGCCATCGCCGTCGGAATCAGCGGGGTGCCGTACTACTGGCACACCTTCCCCGCCTTCGCCCGCGAGTGCCTGTCGCGGCTCCATGCGGTTCTGGAGACGGCCGACGAGCGGTGAAGCAGCCCCGGACGGGCCTCCCCGCGGACTCCGGTTTCGCAGGGTGGTTGTTCCGTCTGCCCGAACCCTTACCGGACAACAGCTGTTGAGCCGAGGGGGCGAGTTGACGGTGTACGACTTCGACTGACGCGGGAGCGACAGAGTGACAGGACCAAGCTCTCTGTCGCGACGCCACTATGGTGGACCCGAACCGGCGCAGAGCGGGAGGTCCCATGGCCGCACGGAGCACGGACGAGGCGCTGCTGGCCCGTGCGCTGGACGGGCCGCCGCCCTCCGACGCCCTGAGCGAGCAGATCCTCGACGCGGCGCGTGAGCAGTTCATGACCTTCGGGCTGCGCCGCTCCACCGTCGACGACGTCGCCAAACGGGCCGGGGTCTCGCGCGTGACCGTCTACCGGCGGATCGGCAACAAGGACAGCCTCGTCTCCGCCTGCCTGCTGCGTGAGTACCGCCGCTTCCTCGTGGAGGTGGACGACGCGGTGGCCGCCCTGCCCACGACGGAGGACCGGCTCGTCGAGGGCTTCACCGCGGTGCTCCGGCACATCCGTGAGCATCCGCTCATCGGCGGTCTGCTGAGGCTGGAACCCGAGACCATGCTGCCGTTCCTGACCCTGGAGAGCGGACCGGCCCTCCTCGCCATCCGCGGCTACCTGGCCGACCGGCTGCGTGACGCCCGGCGCGCGGAGGGCCGCCCGGCCAGGGATCCGACACCGGTCGCCGAACTGATGGTGCGGATCACCGTCTCCTTCCTCCTCAACCCCGTCAGCTGCTTCGAGCTGGACGACGACACCCAGGTGCGGGAGTTCGCCCGGCGCTATCTGGTGCCGCTGCTCGCGACCCGTTCCGCGGACCGTCCACGGGGTGGCTGAGGCGCCGGGACCGCGGTCAGTCAGCCGATGCCGGGCGCGCGGCGGCCCGGTCGCGGGGCCGGGCGGCTCAGGCGGCGGCCGTCTCGTCGGGCAGCGGCTCCAGGGGGCGGCTGCCCGCCCAGTGCGGTCCGAGGTCGTCCAGCCGCCAGCCGAACGGATAGGAGCGCGGCTGCGGACGTGAGGGCAGCCGGCGGGGCCGCGCCGGGAGGAGGCGGACACAGCGCGAGCGGGCGCGCAACGATCCGGCGGCCGCGGACCGCACCCAGCGGGGCTGCGCCCGGAACCCCAGGGCGCGCAGCAGCGGTTCGTCCAGCAGGGCGAGCGAGAAGCGCGCGATCAGCGGACGCAGCGGGCGCGGGTACCAGGCCGCCATGGTGCGGAACGTGGCGTTGGCGACCCGCCGGTTCGCCGGGTCGTACGCGAACATCCGCTCCTCATAGGCGTCCAGCAGCCGCTCGAACCCCTCGTAGGTGTCCGGTGCGCCCTCGATACCCATCATCGCGGCCATCTTCCGGCCCACCTCGGTCAGCGCCTGTGTCTCCACCCGGCACAGGGGCCGCCAGCCGAACCGGTCGATCCAGCGCTTCGGCCCGACGACGGTGGTCGCCAGGACGTACAGGAAGTCCTCGTTGGGTATCCGGTACTTCCCGTGGATCCGGTTGAGGTGCCGGGCCGCCGCCCGCCCGCGCTCCGAGTCGAAGCCGTCGGCGGCCATCTCGTACCCGATCAGCACCGTGTCGTCGTACCGCTTCTGCCCGGCCCGTTCGAACTCCTGGGTCCGGTCCAGGAGCACGGAGATCCGGGGGATCCCGTAGTCGCGGAGGAAGGCGACGCTCACCCCCTGCCGGTAGTCCCAGGGGAACTCGTACTGAGAGATCAGCCGAAGGATCTCGGCGTAGTCGCGCGCCGGATCCATCCGGCGTATCTCGCGCAGGCGGCTGTATCGGCCCATGGTGCGCCCTCCTGTCCGTGTACCGGTTCCCCGCAGGACCGCTCCGGTGTGTGGTGCCTGGGTGTGATGCTCCAACTCGCTTGATCCGCAAGGAGTGTGATGGGTCGTCGACTCTGAGAGTCAAAGTTACAAATACTATCGACTTGTTTCACGAGTCCCGTCAACAGTGCCGACGGGCGGGTGTGTGACGGGGTGCGGCGGGGGCCGGTGCGCGTGACGTCCGAAGCGCTCGCATACTGGATGAGGCGGGGCCGGCCGCCGGGCCGGGCGCCCAACGGACCCGTGGGGGCGCGCCGAACGGTCCCTGCGCTCGCTCCAGCTCTGGGTGTACGGGGGAGCGGAGGCGGTGGAGGAGCGGCGCAGGCTCCGCCGGCTGCATCGCACCATTCGGGGCACCGAGCGCGGACGGCCCGCCGGGAGACCAGGATCAGGCGGAAGCGCGCCGGATCAGCTCCGTCGGCATGATGACCGGACCGGCGTCCCCGGTGCCGTCGTTGAGCCGGTCCATCAGCAGCCTGACCATCAACCTGCCCATGCTCACCACGTCCTGACGGACCGTCGTCAGCGGGGGGTCGGTCGTCTCCGCGACCGACTCCAGGTCGTCGAAGCCGACCAGCGCCACGTCCTGCGGCACCCGGCGGCCGTGCTCGCGCAGCACCCGCAGGGCGCCGGAGGCCATCAGGTCGTTGGCGGCGAAGACACCGTCCAGGTCCGGCCGCCTCGCCAGCAGCCCGGCCATGGCGCGGGCGCCGCCCTGCGCGGTGAAGTCGCCGTCCGCGACCAGCGCGGGATCACCGTCCGGCAGTACGTCGAAGTAGCCCTCGATGCGGTCCAGGGCCGAGGTCTGGTCTCGCGGGCCCGCGATGTGCGCGATGTGCCGGCGGCCGAGCGAGGCCAGATGGCGTACCGCCTCGCGGGCGCCGCCCCGGTTGTCGCAGTCGACGTAGGGGACCGGCAGGCCGGAGGTGCCCGGCCGTCCGGGACGCCCGCCGTAGACCGTCGGCACCCGGAACCGGCTGATGACGGAGGACAGTTCGTCGTCCGTGTGCAGCGAGAAGGCCAGCACACCGTCCACATGGCCACCGGCCAGATAGCGGGTGACCCGGTCGAAATCCCCGCTCCCCTCCACCAGGAGCAGCACCAACTGGGCGTCGTAGAGGACGAGTTCGCGACTTATGCCACGGATGTGCTGGGAGAAGAAGGGGTCGGAGAAGATCCGGATCTCGGGTTCGTCGATGATGACGGCGACCGCCCCGTTGCGCCGGGTCACCAGGGTCCGGGCTGCGTGGTTCGGCACATAGCCGAGCTCGTCGACCGCCTTGCGCACCTGGTCCACCAGTGGCTGCCGCACCCCCGCGCCGCCGTTGACCACCCGGGAGGCCGTCGCCCGGGACACCCCGGCGCGGGCCGCCACGGCTTCCAGTGTGGGGCGTGCGTGAGAGGCATCGGGGGTGGAACGGGGCAAGGGACGCTCCTCGGAGGCGCGGGAGGGGGCGGGATCCGGCCGGGTCCCGGCCGAACAGCACGGACCCCGCCAGCCTACGACCTGGCGCGGAGAGGCGACCGGGGTATCCCGTCGCGCGGACGCCCGGCCCGGGGGCCCGGGTCGGCCCCGAGTCCTGTCGTGCGGGTCCGGGCCCTGTCACGCGGGTGCCGGGCCCCGTCGTGCGGGTGTCGGCCGGACAGCTGTCGCGCGGGCTCCGATTCCCGTCGTGACGGTGTGGGCCGGATACCTGTCGCGCGGGCTCCGATCCTCGTCGTGACGGTGCCGGCCGGATACCTGTCGCGCGGGCCTCATTCCCCGTCGTGACGGTGTGGGCCGGACACCTGTCGCGCGGGCGCCCGGCACGGTACCTTCCGGCCATGCCGAGACGTGCAGGGGGTGGCCGCGTGCCGGATGGCCGCAGCCTGCGGGCAGACCGTCGCCGGGTCCGCGCCCTCGTGCACGCGGCCGTCGCCACCGCGCTGGCCGGCGCGCTGCTCACGGGCTCCGCCGAGGCCGCGCGGACCCCGCCGCGTACCGGATTCGAGACCGCCGCCGGGGCGCGCTGGACCTCCCCGGCCGGGGAACGCTCACTGCTCGCGGCCCTCGGGGGACGCGGCGACGGGGCCTCCGTGGAGCGGATCGGTACGACGGAGCAGGGCCGCCCGTTGCGGCTCGTCCGGATCGGCAGCCGGCGTCCGGGCGCGCTTACCGTGCTCCTCGTATGCAGCCAGCACGGCGACGAACCGGCGGCCCGTGAGGCCTGTCTGACGACGGTCCGCGACCTCGGATACGCCAGGGACCCGGCCACCCGTGACTTCCTCGCCCGCACCGAGATCCTCGTCATTCCCACCGCCAACCCCGACGGCAGTGCCGCGGGTACCCGGGGCAACTCGGACGACGTGGACATCAACCGCGACCACATCGCGCTGCGCACCGCCGAGGGCCGCGCCATCGCGGCGGTGCTCCGCGACCACGCGCCCGATGTGGTCTATGACCTGCACGAGTACGGCGCCGACGCGCCGTACTACGACAAGGACCTGACCGTCCTGTGGCCCCGCAACCCCAACGTCGACGACCGGGTGCGCGACGAGTCGAAACTCCTGGCCGCACGCTATGTGCGCCCGGCCGTCGGTTCCGCCGGACACGACAGCGGGATCTACGGCATCTGGACGGACCCGGTCACCGGCCGGCCGGTCAAGCAGACGGCGGGCGACGGACAGGAACGCATCCTGCGCAACGCGGCGGCCGTCAAACACGCGGTGGCCCTGCTCGTCGAATCCCGGGTGGACCCGCTCACCGACGCCGAGCGGGTCGATCCAGCGGTCAACAACCGGCGCAGGGTGCACTCCCAACTCGCCGGAATCAAAGGGCTGTTCTCCTACGTCGGGGAACGGCGCGGTGAGATCGCCGCCGCCACCGCCGGTTCCCGGGCGGCCGGAGCGGTCGATCGGGGCCCGGTCCTGCTGGGCGGGGCCGACAACGAGGACCCGGTGCCCGGCGACGTCCTCGCGCGGCCGCCCTGCGGATACCGGCTCACGGCGCAAGGGTTCGCCGCGGTCGGGGACGAACTCGCCCTGCACGAAGTCACCTCCCGGCCCGACGGTGACGGTGTGTACGTGCCGTTGGCCCAGCCCGCCCGGAGGCTGATCCCGCTCCTGCTGGATGCACGTGCGTCATACCACCTCATAAGCGGTCAAGCCGATACCGCTTGTTGATCCCGAAAGATGTGCACCGTGTGTGGTACTGCCTACGGAGAGCGAAAATTCAGCCTCCGTGAAAGGTGCCCTTCGTGTCGCAGGACGATCAGAGAAAGGGTGAAAGGGGAGATCTGTCGGTGACGGCGGATCTGCCCGGCGACCCGCACCATGGCCGGCGCCCCACGACCGACCGGGTGGTGTTCGGCGTCACCGCCGTCCTCACCCTCGCCTTCGTGGTGTGGGGAGCCACGGCCACCGACTCGCTGGAGGACGTCTCCAGCACCCTGCTCAACGGATTGATGCACAACGGTGGTTGGGCCTTCATGCTGGCCGCCTCCGGGTTCGTGGTCTTCGCGCTCTGGCTCGCCATCAGCCGCTACGGAAAGATCACCCTCGGCCAGGAGGGCGAGGAGCCGGAATTCCGGACCGTGTCGTGGGTCGCCATGATGTTCAGCGCCGGCATGGGCATCGGCCTGATGTTCTACGGGGTGAGCGAGCCCCTGGCGCACTTCGTCCACCATCCGCCCGGCACCCATCCCGCGGACGCCGCGGAAGCGATGCAGACCGCGATGGCCACCACCCTCTTCCACTGGACGCTCCATCCCTGGGCGATCTACGCGGTGGTCGGTCTCGCCATCGCGTACAGCACCTTCCGGCGCGGCAGGCGGCAGACGATCAGCGCCGTCTTCGAACCGCTCATCGGCGCCCGGCACGCCCACGGCGGCGTCGGCAGGCTGATCGACATCCTCGCCATCTTCGCCACGCTCTTCGGCTCTGCCGCCTCGCTCGGCCTGGGCGCACTCCAGATCGGCAGCGGATTCCACGAGCTGAACTGGAAGGAGAAGACCGGTACCGGGCTGCTCGTCCTGATCATCGCCGTGCTGACCGTGGCCTTCGTCGCCTCGGCGATCTCCGGCGTGGAGAAGGGCATCCAGTGGCTGTCCAACATCAACATGGTGCTCGCCCTGATCCTCGCCGTGTTCGTGTTCATCGCGGGCCCCACCATCATCGTGCTCGACCTGCTGCCCACCTCGATCGCCGCCTACATCGGTGATCTGCCCCAGCTCGCCGGCCGCACAGAGGCGACCGGCAAGGGCGAGGTCGCCGACTGGCTCAGCAGCTGGACCGTCTTCTACTGGGCCTGGTGGATCTCCTGGACCCCGTTCGTCGGCATGTTCATCGCAAGGATCAGCCGCGGCCGGACCATCCGTCAGTTCATCGGCGGGGTCATCCTGGTCCCCAGCACGGTCAGCCTGATCTGGTTCGCGATCTTCGGCGGTACCGCCATCAAGCTCCAGGAGGCCGGGAAGCTCGATGGCGCCGACACCCAGGAGGCCCAGCTCTTCGGCGTACTCCAGCAGTTCCCCGTCGCCACGCTGATGAGTCTGCTCGTGATGATCCTGGTCGGCATCTTCTTCGTGTCGGGCGCGGACGCCGCGTCCATCGTGATGGGCACCCTGTCGCAGAAGGGCATCCTCGAACCGGCCAAGTGGGTCGTCGTCTTCTGGGGCGTCACCACCGGTGCGGTGGCGGCGGTCATGCTGCTGATCGGGAACGGCAAGGGCGACGCGCTGGCCGGCCTGCAGAACCTGACCATCCTGGTGGCCGCACCCTTCACCATCGTCATGATCGGGATGTGCGTGGCGCTGATGCGGGATCTGCGCGAGGACCCGCTCATCGTGCGACGCGAGTTCGGGGTGGAGGCGGTCGAGTCCGCGGTCATCGAGGGGCACGCGAAGTACGACGGCGACTTCGAGATCCGGATCGGTCCCGGCGGCAGTCAGATCACCACCGAGCGCGACGGCGACAAGCCCGGCGGTTCGAGCCCGGCCGCCGACTGACCGGGGCTGCCCGGCGGCTCCGTGCGCCCGCGCCTCCTCAGTCCACCAGCAGGGCCGCCGCCTCCGCGCAGCCCAGGGCCACGGTCACCCCCGCGCCTCCGTGCCCGTAGTTGTGCACCAGGCGCCCGCCGCCGGGCAGCGGCTCGGCCTCGATGCGGACCCCCGCGTCCCGGGCCGGCCGCAGCCCCACGCGGTGCCCGATGATCCGTGCCCCGGCGATCTCCGGCCGGACCCGGGCGCACCGTGCCACGATCTCCCCGGCCACGCGGGGATCGGGCACGGTGCGCCAGTCGTCTGTGCCGGCGGTGCCGCCGAGCACCAGCCGGCCCGGCTGCGGGAAGAAGTACGTCGTCGCGTCGGACGCCGGGTCCGCCTCGGTGAACCACTCCTCGATCCCCGGGTTCTCCACGATGACCAGCTGACCGCGCACGGGCCGCATACCGGTGTCAGGTACCAGCTCACGGGCACCGAGCCCCGTGCAGTTCACCACCGTCGCCGCCTCGGCGGCGGCCTCGTCGAAGGAGCTGACCGTGCGCCGCTCGACCGAGCCCCCGGCGGCCCTCACCCGCTCCTCCAGCCACTCCAGGTACACCGGCATATCGATCAGCGGCAGGCGGCAGCGCAGCCCCTCCGCGCTCTCCACCACATCCTTGAGCTGCCCGGCCCACGCCCCGAGCGCCGCGAGCCGCTCGCCCCGGTGCAGGCCGCTGACCAGCCGCACCCCGGTCTCCGAAGGCCGGGCGGCCAGCTCCTCGAACCAGCTCAGCGAGGCCAGCGACCAGTCCCCGACCCGGTCCAGCGGCTCGATCCGGTACGGCCACCACAGGGCCCCCGCCACCGAGGACGTCGTCGTCGCGGCGGGCTGCCGGGACCAGACCCGCACCCGGTGACCGCGTCCGGCCAGCACCACCGCTGTGGTGAGGCCGCTGACCCCACCGCCCACCACGATCACTTCCGACACTGCCGCACCGCCGCTCGTCTCTCTGCCCGGCCCACCCGATCCAGGGGAAGGACGATAGCCCCGCTCCGGGCGATCGGCGCCCCCGGGCGCCGATTAGGATCGACCTCCTGATGACTGCCACCCTCGTCGCCAAGGACCTCGCCGCCGGACACGGCGACCGCACTCTCTTCGCCGAACTCGACCTCGTGGTCGCGCCCGGCGACGTGATCGGTCTCGTCGGAGTCAACGGCGCCGGAAAATCGTCGCTCCTGCGGCTGCTCGCCGGGCTCGACCAGCCGGAGGAGGGAGAGCTGCGGCTCTCCCCGCCCACCGCCACCGTCGGCCACCTCCCGCAGGAACCTGAACGGCGCCCCGGCGAGACGGTGCGGGAGTTCCTGGCCCGCCGGACCGGAGTCGCCGAGGCCCAGTCGACGATGGACGCCGCCACCCAGGCCCTCGTGGACGGGGCGCCCGGCTCCGACGACGCGTACTCCGAGTCGCTGGAACGCTGGCTCGCCCTCGGCGGCGCCGACCTGGACGAACGGGCCGAGGAGGTGGCCGCGGAGCTCGGGCTGACCGTCGGCCTCGACCTGCCGATGACCAGCCTCTCCGGCGGCCAGGCGGCCCGCGCCGGTCTCGCCTCGCTGCTGCTCTCCCGCTACGACGTGTTCCTGCTCGACGAACCCACCAACGACCTCGACCTCGACGGCCTGGAACGGCTGGAGCGGTACGTCTCCGGGCTCCGCGCCGGCACGGTCGTCATCAGCCACGACCGCGAGTTCCTGATGCGCACGGTCACCAAGGTCCTCGAACTCGACCTCGCCCAGCAGCAGATCAATCTCTACGGCGGTGGCTACGCCGCCTACCTGGAGGAGCGCGAGCGGGCCCGCAGGCACGCCCGGGAGGAGTTCGAGGAGTTCGCGGACAAGCGCTCCGCGCTCGAAGGCCGCGCCCTCATGCAGCGCTCCTGGATGGACAAGGGCGTCAGGAACGCGCGCCGCAAGGCCGGCGACTCCGACAAGATGGCCCGCAAGTTCCGTAGCGAGTCGAGCGAGAGGCAGGCCGCGAAGGCCCGCCAGACCCAGCGCATGATCGAGCGGCTCGATGTCGTCGAGGAGCCGCGCAAGGAGTGGGAGCTGCGGATGGAGATCGCCTCCGCCCCCCGCTCCGGATCCGTCGTGGCGACCCTGCGGGAGGCGCGGGTCACGCTTGGGGACTTCGCGTTCGGCCCGGTCTCGCTCCAGATCGACTGGGCGGACCGGATCGCCATCACCGGAGCCAACGGCGCCGGGAAGTCGACGCTGCTCGCCGCCCTGCTCGGCCGCCTCCCGCTGGACTCGGGGCACGCGAGCCTGGGCTCCGGCGTGGTGGTGGGAGAGGTGGACCAGGCGCGGAAGCTGTTCCACGGTACGGAATCGCTGCTGGAGGCGTTCTGCGCGGCCGTTCCCGACACGGAACCGGCCGAGGTCCGCACGCTCCTCGCTAAATTCGGCCTGCGCGCCGATCACGTGATGCGCCCCGCGACCACCCTCTCCCCGGGCGAGCGGACCCGTTCCGCACTCGCCCTGCTCCAGGGCCGGGGCGTCAACCTCCTCGTTCTGGACGAGCCCACGAACCACCTCGACCTGCCGGCGATCGAGCAGCTGGAGTCGGCGCTCGACTCGTACAAGGGGACGCTGCTGCTGGTCACCCACGATCGCCGGATGCTGGAGGCGGTCCGCACGACGCGCCGCGTCGAGGTGGCGGCGGGACGGTTGACGGAGAGCTGAGCCCCGGGAGCCCGGTCGGCATTGTTGGTATGCCAAATGTGGTGAGCGTGAATTCCCTGCGCATTGATTGAGGCTTGAATTCCGACTTACTTCTCATAACTCCTGAACTTGCGGGCACTTGGTATGCCAAGTGCTACTGTCGCCTTGTTCCGGCCCGGGAGTCGCCGTTCCCGTCGCCCGGCCGGAACGCGACCGGTATACCCGCACCCGCAGGAGGCCCCGTGCGAACCCGCTGGCGTGCCACCCACGTCCTCGCCCACCGCGACGGCGGCCACGCGCTCCTGCGGGACGGCGAGATCGTGTGGGAGGACGACACGATCCGCTACGTCGGACGCGGCTACGACGGCCCCGTCGATGCCGAACTGGACCTGGGCGAGACCCTGGTGATGCCCGGACTCATCGACCTCGACGCGCTCACCGACATCGACCACCTCGTCCTGGACTCCTGGACGCCGCCCGCCCGCGCCGCCGGACTCCTCTGGTCGCAGGAGTACTTCGACCACCGCCGGCGCGACGTCTTCACCCCGGCGGAACGGGCCACCGTCCGCGAGTACGCCCTGGTCCAGCTGGCCCTGCACGGCATCACCACGTACATGCCCATCGCCTCGGAGGTGCACAGCGCCTGGGCCGAGCCGTACGACGAACTCGTCGCCATGGCCGAGACCTCCCGGCGCATCGGACTGCGCGGCTACCTGGGCCCCGCCTACCGCTCCGGCGTCAACGTGGCCCGCCCCGACGGCGGCCGCCACGTCGCCTTCGAAGAGGAGCGCGGCCGTGCCGGACTGCGGGACGCCGAGCGCTTCCTCGACCACACCGCCCGGCTGCGCGACCCGCTCGTCAACGGGGTGCTGCTGCCCTGCCGCATCGAGACGCTCACCGAGGAGCTGCTGCGCGGGACCGCCGCGCTCGCGCGGAGCCGCGACGTCCCCGTCCGGCTGCACTGCCTCCAGGGCCTGCACGAACGCGACCTCGTACGGGAGACGCACCAGGCCACCCCGCTGGAACTGCTGGCCCGCACCGGCCTCCTGGACACCCGGCTGCTCGTCCCGCACGGCGTCTTCACCGACCGCCATCCCTCGGTCCACGGCGAGGACCGGGGCGACCTGGCCACCCTCGCCGCAGCCGGTGTCTCCGTCATCCACTGCCCGCAGACCTCGCTGCGCTACGGCCAGGTGCTGCACTCCTTCGGCGCCTACCGGCGCGCGGGCATCAACCTCTGCCTGGGCACCGACTCCTTCCCGCCCGACCTGATCCGGGGCATGGACACCGGCGTCCACCTCGCGAAGACCGCCGACGGCCGGCCGGACGCCGCACCCGCAGAGCACTACGTCGAGGCGGCCACCCTCGGCGGCGCCCGCGCACTGGGCCGCGACGACCTCGGACGGCTGGAGCGCGGCGCGCAGGCCGACCTGGTCGCGTTCCGGCTCGACGACATCCGCGACGGCGTCCAGGACGACCCCGTCCGCACCTTCCTGCTCAACGGCACCGCCCGGCAGGCCACCCACTCCGTCGTGGCGGGACGCCCGGTCATGACCGACGGCCGCATCCCCGGCACCGACCTGGCCAACCTGCGCCGCCGCGCACAGGAACTCTTCGAGAGGATGCGTGAGGGCTACGCCGAGCGCGACGTGCACCGCCGGGGTGCCGACGCGCTGTTCCCGCCGACCTTCCCGCCGTTCGAGGAGACGACTTCACGATGACGACGACCGAATCGCCCGACGCCAGTGAGTCCCACGCCGACCACGCCGAGCGCACGATCCGGGCCGGCATCCTGTCCGGCGCCTACCCGCCCGGGTCCCGGCTGCGCGAACGCGAGCTGTCGGAGGCCCTGGGCTTCTCCCGGATCCCCGTCCGTGAGGCGCTCACCCGGCTGACCGGCGAAGGCCTCGTCGTGATCTCCCCGCGGCGCGGCGCGTCCGTCCGCAACCTCTCGCTGCGCGATGTCGCGGAACTCTTCGACCTGCGCCTGAGCCTGGAGGTGTTCGCCGCCCGCAGAGCCGCCGAGGCCTGCGCCGCCGGGCACCGCGGCGACCGGCTGCGCGCCCTCATGGAGGAGGCGGAGGAGGCCACCCGGCGCGGCGACGTCCACGAGATCCCGGCCGCCAACACCGCCCTGCACGCCGAGATCGTCGCGATGACCGGGAACCGGCTGCTCCAGGACGCGCTCCAGCCCTCGCTCGGCCTGGTGCAGTGGCTGTTCACCCTCACCGGCAGCCTCGACCCGCGCGTCCAGTGCACTGAGCACCAGGACATCTGCGCGGCGATCTGCGCGGGCAAACCCGACCTGGCCGACGCCCTCGCCTACGCGCACATCGAGCGCGGCCGGGGCCCGTCCCTGGCGACGCTGGCCGAGGTGCTGCCGGCCGAGTGACCCGCCCGGCCGGTGCCGTCCGGTCCGGGCCCGACCCACCCCGACCGCCGGCACCCGGCGGCCAACCGAGGAGATGCACCACATGCTGATCACAGACGTCCGTCCCTGGGGCGGCGCGCCCCGCGACATCGAGATCAAGGACGGCGTGATAGCGGCGATCACCCCGCACGACCCCGCCCGCACCGTCACGGGCGACACCGTGGCCGGCCGGGGACGGCTCGCGCTGCCCTCGTTCTCCGACGTCCACTGCCACCTCGACTCCACCCGCATCGGGCTGCCCTTCCGCCCGCACACGGGCAAGCCCGGCGTCTGGGGCATGACGATGAACGACCGCGCGCACTGGCGCGAGGACGAGTGGTCCGTCGCCGAGCGGGCCACCTACACCCTCGGCCGCATGATCGAGCGCGGCACCACCCGGGTGCGCAGCTACGCGCAGATCGACGCGGACTGCGGACTGGAGCGCTTCGAAGGTGTCCTCGCGGCCAAGGAGGCGCACGCAGACCGGTGCGAGGTCGAGATCATGGCCTTCCCGCAGGCCGGCCTCTTCAAGGAGAAGGGGGTGCCGGAGCTGATGGACCAGGCGCTGGCCTCGGGCGCCGCCGTGGTCGGCGGCATCGACCCGTGCACCCTGGACCGCGACCCCGTCCGCCACCTCGACGTCGTCTTCGGTCTGGCCGAGCGCCACCAGGCACCGATCGACATCCACCTCCACGAGCCCGGCGCGCTCGGCGTGTTCAGCGTCGACCTCATCCTGGAGCGGGTGCGCGCCCTCGGCATGGCCGGACAGGTCACGCTCTCGCACGCCTACGAACTCGGCACCGTGGACGAGGCGACGACGCGGCGCCTCACCGAGGAGTTCGCGGAGCTGGACATCGCGATGGCCACCATCGCCCCGGCCCAGCAGCAGCACGCCCTTCCGCTGGCCGGGCTGACCGCCGCCGGGGTGCGGGTCGGCCTGGGCGAGGACGGTCAGCGCGACTTCTGGTCCCCGTACGGCAACGGCGACATGCTCGACCGCACCTGGCAGCTGGCCTTCACCAACCGCTACCGGGCCGACGAGCTGATCGAGCACTGCGTGGCCGTCGCCACCCGGGGCGGTCACTCGATCCTCCAGGGCGGCCCGGAGCGTCTGGCGTCCGTCGCGGACCGGCCGGGCGTCGCCGTGGGCGACCCCGCCGATCTGCTGCTGGTCGAGGGCGAGACCGTCGCCTCCGCCGTGATGGACCGCAGCGACGACCGCACGGTCCTGCACGCGGGCCGCGTCGTCGCCGACGGCCTGGAGCTCGTCGGCTGACCCCGGCCACCAACGCCGGAGCCCGTCCACTACGAGGTGGACGGGCTCCTTGGTGTCCGGCAGCGGTGCTACGCGGCCGGCTTCGCGGCGTCCGGCACGGTGCCGTCATCCGCCACCAGGTGGCACGCCACCTCGCGGGTGACCGACGGGTCCGCCGCCACCGGCAGGGTCCGCAGCGCGGGCGCCTCCGTACGGCACCGCTCGGTGGCCAGCGGGCACCGGGTGTGGAAGTGACAGCCGGGCGGCGGGTCCAGCGGGCTGGGCAGATCGCCGCCGAGCACGATCCGGCTGCGGCCGCGCTGCTCGGCCGGGTCGGGCACCGGCGCCGCGGAGAGCAGCGCCTGCGTGTACGGGTGCTTAGGTGAGGCGAACAGCTCGGCGGCCGGGGCCTGTTCGACGATCCGGCCCAGGTACATCACCGCGATGCGGTCCGCCAGGTACTCCACGGCCGCGAGGTCGTGGGTGATGAACAGACAGCCGAAGCCCCGGTCGCGCTGGAGGTCCGCGAGCAGGTTGAGCACGGACGCCTGCACGGACACGTCGAGCGCGGAGGTCGGCTCGTCGGCCACCAGCAGGTCGGGGGAGACCGACAGCGCACGGGCGATCGACACCCGCTGGCGCTGGCCACCGGACAGCTCATGGGGATTGCGGTCCGCGATCTCGGGCCGCAGACCCACCTGCGCGAGGAGCTCGTCCACCCGGCGCGATGCCTCGGCGCGATTCGCCAGACCGTGCAGCCGCAGCGGCTCCGCGATGATCTGGCGGATCGTCATCCTGGGGTTGAGGGAGGACGAAGGGTCCTGGAAGACCAGGTGGAAATCCTTGCGCAGCGGCCGCAGTTCACGCGAGGAGAGCGCGGTGATGTCCCTGCCGTTGATCTCCACGCTGCCACCGGTCGGCCGGTCCAGGCGCACCACGCACCGCCCCACCGTCGACTTGCCGCTGCCCGACTCCCCGACGAGGCCCACGACTTCGCCGGGCATGATCGTCAACGACACCCCGTCGATCGCCTTCACGGAGCCGCCGGCCCCGTCGAAGTGCCGCTTCAGTTCGTGCACGGCCAGCACCGGGGTGCCGGTGCCCGCGGTGCGGGCAGGTGGGACGAGGCTGGCGCTCATCGGTCGGTTCCCTTGCTCGCGGCGGCTCGTGACGGGGCGGACCCGGCCGCACCGGCCGGGTGGTGACAGGCGATCAGATGCGTGCCGGCGGACCTGCTCAGCAGCGGGCGGTCCGTCAGGCAGCCCGCGTCCGCGGAGGCGCAGCGCGGGGCGAAACTGCACCCAGCGGGCTGCTCGCGCAGATCGGGCACCAGTCCGGGGATCTCGTTGAGCCGGTCCCGCCCGTTCGCGCCCCGGCTGCCGGGACGCAGTACGGCCCCGAGCAGGCCCCGGGTGTAGGGGTGCTGCGGGGAGGCGAACAGCTCGTCCACCGAGGCCTGTTCGACCGGGCGGCCCGCGTACATCACCAGGACCCGGTCGGCGGTGTCCGCGACGACCCCGAGGTCGTGCGTGATCAGCACGATCGCGGTACCGAGCCGGTCGCGGAGCGAGCGGAGCACATCGAGGATGCCCGCCTGCACGGTCACGTCGAGCGCGGTCGTCGGCTCGTCGGCGATCAGGACCGCGGGATCGCACGCGACGGCGATCGCGATCATCACGCGCTGCCGCATCCCGCCGGACAGCTGGTGCGGGTACTCGTCGACCCGCTTGTGCGGGGCGGGGATGCCGACGATGCCGAGCAGTTCGACGGCCCGCTCCCTGGCCTCGCCCCGGCCGAGCCCCTGGTGGCGGCGGAGCACCTCGGTGATCTGCCGGCCGATGGTGAGCACCGGGTTGAGCGAGGTCATCGGCTCCTGGAAGATCATCGACAGCCGGCGGCCGCGCAGCGAGCGCAGCTTCTTCTCCGGCGCGCCGACCAGCTCCTGGCCGTCCAGGGTGATGGACCCGCCGATCCTGGCGGTCGGCGGGAGCAGCCCCATCACGGCCATGGAGGTGACGGACTTGCCGCAGCCGGACTCACCGACCACGGCCAGTACCTCACCGGGCGCCAGTTCGTAGGAGACACCGTCCACGGCGTGCACGGTGCGCTCCGCGCCGTGGAAGGAGACCGTGAGATCGCGGACCCGCAGGACCGGCTCCGCGCTCCGCGCGGCGGCGGTCGCGGTGGACGTTTCGACTTCGGTCACCGGGAACCTCCGCGGGGGTCGAGGATGTCGCGCACACCGTCACCGAGCAGGTTGAACGCCAGAGTGGCGAGCACGATGACGAGACCGGGGAAGACCGCCATCCAGGGCGCGTCCGCGATGAACGGCTGGGCGCTGGAGAGCATCACACCGAGCGAGGGCGAGGGCGGCTGCACCCCGAGGCCGAGGAAGCTGAGCACCGCCTCACCGATGATCGCGGACGGGATGCCCACGGTGGCCTGCACGATGAGGGTCGAGGTGGCGTTCGGCAGGATGTGGCGGAACAGGATCACGCCGTCGCCGCCGCCGTTGGCCGTCGCGGCACCGACGTAGTCCAGGTGCTTGAGCCGCAGGGTCTCGGCCCGGGTGACGCGCACGATGCCGGGGATCTGCGAGATGCCGATCGCGATGGTCGCGTTCTCCAGGGACGGGCCCATCACCGCGGCGAGCCCCACGGCCAGCACCAGGAACGGGAACGCCAGCATGGTGTCGGTCAGCCGGGAGACCGCCGTGTCGGCGAACTTCCCGTAGTAGCCGGCCACCAGCCCGAGCGGGACGGCGACGACGAAGGCCAGCAGCACGGCCAGCACGCCGACCTGCATGGAGGCGGTGACACCGACCAGCACCCGGGACAGCTGGTCGCGGCCCAGGTCGTCGGTGCCCAGCCAGTGCGACCAGCTGGGCTCGCGCAGCGCCGCGTCGAAGTCCGGCAGCGCCGGGTCGTACGGGGCGATGAGCGGTGCGATCAGGGCGACGAGGACGAACACGGCGGAGAGCACCGCGCCCACGAGCGCCAGCCGGTTGCGCCGCAGCCGGCGCAGTGAGGTGGCGAGGCGCGCCGCACGGGTGGGCGGCCGGGACGCGGGAGGTGCCGTGGTGGCCGGCGCGGGCGCCGCCGCCGTCGACGGGGAGAGGGTCATCGGGAACCTCCGAGCCGGATGCGCGGGTCGACGACCGAGTACAGGAAGTCGACCAGCAGATTGATCAGGATGTAGGCGGCCGAGGTGAACAGCACGACGCCCTGGACCATGGCGTAGTCACGGGTGAAGACCGCGTCGATGGTGAGCTTGCCGAAGCCGGGCAGCACGAAGACCTGCTCGGTGACGACAGCCCCGGAGATCAGGTGGCCGAGTTGCAGGCCCAGCACGGTGATCACGGTGACGAGCGAGTTGCGCAGCCCGTGCCGCCCGATCACCGCGGCCGGGGACAGCCCCTTGGCGCGCGCGGTGCGCACGTAGTCCGAGGACATCGCGTCGATCATCGCGGCCCTGGTCTGGCGCATCACCACCGCGGCGAGGCCGGAGCCGAGCACGATGGCGGGCAGTACCAGCCGCCGCAGGTTCTCCAGCGGGTCGGTGCTGAACGGTACGAAGCCGGAGGCCGCGAACACCGGCATGGCGATGGCGAACACCAGCACCAGCACGATGCCCAGCCAGAAGGCGGGGATCGACATGCCGAGCAGGGCGATGCCGTTGGCCAGCCACTCCTCCGGCTTGCCGCGCCGCACGGCGGCCATGACCCCGGCCCCGATGCCGACGACCACCGCCATCAGCAGGGACAGCGCGGCCAGCTCCAGCGTGATGGGCAGGGCCTGGGTGATGGAGTCGAGCACCGGCAGCCCGGTGCGGGCCGAGGTGCCGAAGTCGCCCGTGGCCGCGTTGCTGACGTAACGCCAGTACTGGACGGCGATGTTGTCGTCGAGCCCGTACTCGGAGCGGATCGCGGCCAGCACCTCGGGGGAGGTCTGTTCACCGGCGAGCGCCTGAGCGGTGTCGCCGGGCATCGCGCGGACCCCGAGGAACACGGTGATGCTGACGAGCACCATCGTCACCAGCGACTGGCCGATGCGGCGGCTCACGTACGACGTGAGCAGTCTGCGGAGGGTGGTCACCGGCTCCCCTTCGTGTATCCGGCTTCCTTGACCCTGATCAGGCCGTCACCGGAGAGCTTGATGCCGCTCACGTCCTGCGAGGCGGAGACGTAACTGATGTTGCGGTAGAGGTAGATGACCCCGTGCTGCTTGTTGATCGCGGCGGTGAGTTCGCGGTAGATCTCGCGGCGCTTGGCCACATCGGAGGTGCTGCGCCCCGCCACGATCAGTCGGTCGACCGTCGGGTCGGAGAGCTTGCCCTGGTTGTTGCTGCCCGTCGTGCCGACGAGGCTGTCGATGTTGCCCGCGGGGTCGGGCTGACCGCCCCAGCCGCCGGTCCTCGCCTGGAAGTCGCCCGCCAGGGTCCGGGTCAGCCCGGTCGCGAACTCGGTGGGGCGGAGCTTGACGTCGAAGCCGGCGTCGGCGGCCATGGCCTGCACGACCTGGCCGAGACGGCTGTCCTCCGGGGTGGTGTTGATCATCAGCTCCAGCGGTACCGGCGTCTTCACCCCGGCCTCCTTCAGCAGCCGCTTGGCCTTCGCCACGTCCCGTCCGGGGCAGGTGACCGGGGAGCTGAGGGGTGTCCCCGGCGGTACCGGGCCGCAGGCCGGTTCGTACATGCCCTGGAAGACCAGCTTGTTGATGAGCGCCCGGTCCAGCGACAGGTCGAAGGCCTCCCGGACCCGCACATCGCGGCCGAAGGGGCTGTCGACGGGGCTGGGGTCCTTGTCGATGCCGTGCGAGTTGGCGACGTTCAGGGTCAGTGCCATGTAGCCGAGCGACGGGGTGTTCAGGAGCTGGAGCCCCTTCTCGCCCATCGAGTTGCGGACCTCGACCGGGCCCATCTGGTCGCCGATCTGGACGTCACCGGAGCGGATGTTGGCCATCCGGATGGAGCCGTCGGTGATGGTCTTGTAGATGACGCCGTCGAGATGGACCTTGTCCGCGTCGTAGTAGAGCGGGTCCTTCTTGAGCTCGATCCGGTCCCCAACGACCCGCTTGACGTACTTGAACGGGCCCACGCAGGACGGATGGGTGGCGAAGTCGGCGCCGTACTTCTTGATGGCCTTCGGGGACATGATCAGCCCGGCGGTGTTGGCCAGCCGGCCCAGCAGCGGTACGTCGGGGTGGCTCAGCGAGAGCCGCACGGTGTACGGGCCGGTCGCGGTGACCTTCTCGACGGAGTCGATCTCGGAGGCCCGGCCGGAGCCCCGCAGATGCAGGTGACGGTCGAGCGAGGCCGTCACCGCGGCGGCGTCCAGCCGGGCACCGTCACTGAACCTGGCGCCCTTGCGGACGGTGAAGGTGAAGGTGCGGCCGCCGTCGGTGATCTTCGGCAGGGTGGCGGCGAGCTGCGGGACGAACTTGTTGTCCTGGTCCACGTCGTAGAGCTGTTCGCACATGGACGTGAACACGGTGCGGGCGACCAGCGTCGTGGTCAGGCTCGGGTCGAGCCTGTCGGGATCGGACTTCAGCCCGATCGTGACCGTGCCGCCGTCGCGCACCGGACGCATATCGGTCAGGCGCGGCTGGGCGGTGGTCTCCTTGCCGGGCGGCGAGAGCGAGCTGCATGCGGTGGTGATCGCCAGCAGTGCGGCCACCGACAGAGCGGCCGGAATTCGACGCATGGGATCAAGCCTCCTTGGGGACGGCAGGGGGGCAGGACGGCGCAACGAGTACCGACGTGGGTACACGCGGGTACTCGTTGCGCCGAACGGTATACCAGCAAGCTTCCAGGTGGCTGGAGTGTCCGCGACCGCGTTTGCCTGATTTGCAGGGGAATTTGGCGCATGAATGGGGCAAGTCGACCGTCGAAAATTTTCTACGGAATCGCTACTTGAGACCGACTTGGTATACCGAGAGGGAAGTGATCTGCCGGAGTGCGAAGCGGCCGACGGATGCGACGCGCGTCGGCCGCCGGCCGGTGCACCCGGGCCGGCGGCTGGAAACTGCCCCTGGGTACGCGAAAGGGCGGGGTGGGGAGAAGGCCGCCTCTGCGGGCTCTCCCCACCCCGCCCCGATGCGCCGGGCGGGCTCGCGCTCCCGCTACCGCTTCTTGCCGCCCTGCTTCGGGTCCAGCAGGCCGGCCCGCCGAAGCGCGTCGGCCATCGCCCCGTTGGCGGGAGCAGCGGCCGGAGCCTGCCGACCGCTGCCGCCGTTGCCGCCACCGCGCCGGTCGCGCCCCTGACCGCCCTGGCTCTGACCGCCCTGACCGCCTTGGCCCTGCCGCTGGCGCGGCGGGCGGCCGCCCCGCTCGTCGCCCGAGCCGGTCGGGGCGCCCGGATTGCCCGGACCCCCCGAACGGCCGGAACCGGAACCGGAACCGGCCCGCGCACCCGGACCCGCACCGGCCTCGTCGTCCAGCCGCAGCGTCAACGAGATCCGCTTGCGCGGGATGTCGACCTCCATGACCTTGACCTTGACGACGTCACCCGGCTTCACGACGTCACGCGGGTCCTTGACGAACGTCCTCGACATGGCGGACACGTGCACCAGGCCGTCCTGGTGCACCCCGACGTCCACGAACGCGCCGAACGCCGCGACGTTCGTCACGACCCCTTCCAGCACCATCCCGGACGCCAGGTCGCCGATCTTCTCGACGCCCTCCTTGAAGGTGGCCGTCTTGAACGCCGGACGCGGGTCGCGCCCCGGCTTCTCCAACTCCTTGAGGATGTCGGTGACGGTCGGCAGCCCGAACTTCTCGTCCACGAAGTCATCGGCCCGCAGCGACCGCAGTACATCCGTGTTGCCGACCAGGGACGCGACCTCACCGCCCGTCCGCTTCACCATCGCCCGGACCACCGGGTACGCCTCCGGGTGCACGCTGGACGCGTCCAGCGGGTCGTCACCCCGGATCCGGAGGAAGCCCGCGCACTGCTCGTACGCCTTGGGGCCGAGCCTGGCCACGTCCTTGAGCCCCTTGCGGGAGCGGAACGGGCCGTTGGTGTCGCGGTGCGCGACGATGTTCTCCGCGAGCCCGGAACCGATGCCGGAGACCCGCGAAAGCAGCGGCGCCGAGGCGGTGTTGACGTCGACCCCGACCCCGTTCACGCAGTCCTCGACAACCGCGTCGAGCGAGCGCGACAGCTTCACCTCCGACAGGTCGTGCTGGTACTGCCCGACCCCGATCGACTTCGGGTCGATCTTCACCAGCTCCGCCAGGGGGTCCTGGAGACGGCGCGCGATCGAGACGGCGCCACGCAACGAGACGTCCATGTCGGGGAGTTCCTGCGAGGCGAAGGCGGACGCCGAGTACACGGAGGCGCCGGCCTCCGACACCATCACCTTGGTGAGCTTCAACTCCGGGTGCTTCTCGCACAGTTCACCGGCGAGCTTGTCCGTCTCGCGCGATGCCGTGCCGTTGCCGATCGCGATCAGGTCGACGTCGTGCGCCTTCGCCAGCTGCTCCAGCTTCGCCAGCGACTGGTCCCACTTGTTGGCCGGCACGTGCGGGTGGATGACATCGGTCGCGACGACCTTGCCGGTCGCGTCGACGACGGCGACCTTCACCCCGGTACGGAACCCCGGGTCGAGCCCGAGCGTGGCCCGGGTCCCGGCCGGCGCTGCCAGCAGCAGATCGCGCAGGTTCGACGCGAAGACGCGTACCGCCTCGTCCTCCGCCGCCGTGCGCAGCCGCAGGCGCAGGTCGATGCCGAGGTGGACCAGGATCCGGGTGCGCCAGGCCCAGCGGACGGTGTCGGCCAGCCACTTGTCCGCGGGGCGCCCTCGGTCGTTCACCCCGAAGCGCCGGGCGACCATGTTCTCGTACGAAGAGGGGCCGGGCGTCTGAGACGGCTCCTCCGGCTCCAGGACGAGGTCGAGGACGTCCTCCTTCTCGCCCCTGAGCATCGCCAGCACCCGGTGCGAGGGCAGTGCGGTGAACGGCTCGGTGAAGTCGAAGTAGTCCGCGAACTTGGCGCCCGCCTCCTCCTTGCCGTCCCGCACCTTCGCCACCAGCCGGCCCCGCGTCCACATGCGCTCGCGCAGCTCGCCGGTGAGGTCGGCGTCCTCGGAGAACCGTTCGGCGAGGATGGCCCGCGCCCCCTCCAGCGCCGCCGCCGGGTCCGCGACGCCCTTGTCCGCGTCGACGAACGGCGAGGCCGCGACGAGCGGGTCCACAGAGGGATCGTCCAGCAGGCCGGAGGCGAGCGGTTCGAGCCCGGCCTCCCGGGCGATCTGCGCCTTCGTGCGCCGCTTCGGCTTGAACGGCAGATAGATGTCCTCAAGGCGCGCCTTCGTGTCGGCGGCCCGGATCCGCGCCTCCAGCGCGCTGTCGAGCTTGCCCTGCTCCCGTACGGATTCGAGGATCGCGGCACGGCGGTCCTCCAGCTCCCGCAGATACCGCAACCGCTCTTCGAGCGTGCGCAGCTGCGCGTCGTCGAGCATTTCGGTCGCTTCCTTGCGGTAGCGCGCGATGAACGGCACGGTCGATCCGCCGTCGAGCAGCTCGACGGCCGCCTTCACCTGTCGCTCCCGTACGCCGAGCTCCTCGGCGATCCTGCCTTCGATGGACGTCGTCACGGTTTTACCGACTCGCCTTCTCGTACTGGCTGTGCTGGTCGGGCCCCGGGGTCCGCGGTTCGGACCGGTCCCGGGCCACTCGCCTGCATTCTGCCGGGTGGCCGGGCGCCGTGTCGCCCGGCCACTCCACATACCGGCCGCCGTCGGCCCGGCCGGCTATCCCCTGAGATCCGCCGGGAACGCGCCCGCCGCCATCGCCTTCTGGAGAATCCCGCCTCCCAGCTCGGTCAGCCGGGCCACGCCCGCACCGCCGAGGTGCTCGTACGGCGCGAGGTCCATCCGGTCCGTGGTCTCTTCGAGCCCGGTCCGGAGCGCGGTGCCCGCCTCCGTCAACTCGCCCTCCGCGGTGAGCAGTCCACGCCCGTGCAGCCGTGCGGAGGCGTCCTCCCAGTCGCTGCGGCGCCAGCCGCGGGTGGCCAGCACCCAGCGCGGCGCCATGCCCTTGCCGGAGGCGGTATGGCTGACCAGGGCCTCCACCGGGTCGAGCTCGGCGGCGAGGAGGGCCGCGAGATGGGCGTCGCCCCGGTGCTCACGCAGCAGTGTCGCGGCGTGCCAGTACGCCAGGTGCGGCTGCTCCGGCACCGGCAGGTCGGCGTGCGCCGCGTACAGCGGCCGGGCGTGTCGCGTGCAGCCCTCTGCGGCGCGCAGGGCCAGCTGCGCGGCCTCCGCCAGCTCGGGGGAGGCGATGACCTCCTCGCCCAGGAGGCGCCGCAGCGTCGAGTCGGCGGCACGCAGCCGCGCGGCGAGAACGGCCTCCGGCGAGGCGGTCTCCCAGACGGCGGGGACGTGTGCGGCCACGAGCTCGTGGTTGAAGTTGTAGAAGGTCGCGGTCACCGTTCCCGGGCCGACGGCGCCCATGGCGGCCGCGCGGGAGGCGAAGTACGCGGCGGGGGAGTCGGTGATCCCGATCGCGCCGAGCTCCTTGCCGAGGTCGGGAGAGAAGTAGAGCGAGGAGTGGACCGGGTTGACGACGTTGTGGCAGCGGCGTCCGGCACGGGGAGGCAGAGTACTCATGCCCGCACGTTACCGACTGGTCGGTACGTGTCGGAACCCCGGGGCGGCGGTGACCTGTATCGCGGCCCGCCATGGCAGGAAAGGTGGGTATCTCGTCATTGCGGCCATCCTGGGGGCGGCCCAGGATGGCGTCATGAAGCAGCGATCCGTACTCGTCGTGCTCTTCGACGGCGTCCAGAGCCTCGATGTGACCGGCCCGATGGAGGTCTTCGCCGGAGCCGCCCGGTTCCCGGAGGTCTCGTACGAACTGCGCACCGCCTCGCTGGACGGTGCCCCGGTCCGTACGTCGAGCGGTCTCACGCTCGTCCCCGACAGCGGACGCCGGACCCGTCGCCCGGCATCTGGTGGTCTTCCTGCGCAGGCCGGGGAACCAGTCCCAGTTCAGCGCCCAGCTCACCGCCCAGACGGCCCGCCGCGAACCGTTGCGCGAGGTCCAGCACTGGATCACCGAACACCCCGGAGAGGACCTGTCCGTCGAGGCTCTCGCCGCCCGCGCCCGGCTCTCGCCGCGTCACTTCGCCCGCGCGTTCCAGGCCGAGACCGGGATGACACCCGGCCGGTATGTCGACCGGGTCCGCCTCGAAGAGGCCCGCAGGCTGCTGGAGGACACCTCGGACGGTGTCGCCGGCATCTCGCGGAGGTGCGGTTACGGCACGCCGGAGGCGATGCGCCGCGCGTTCGTCAAGGCGCTGGGCACCGCGCCCGCCGAGTACCGCAGGCGGTTCGCTCCCCGGCCGCCGGCCGGACCCACCCGACCCGTCACCATCGGTCTCTGACCGGAAGGCAGGCAGTCCCATGCAGATCGCCATCGTCCTCTTCGACCGCTTCACCGCGCTCGACGCCGTCGGGCCGTACGAGATCCTCTCGCGTGCCCCGGGTGCCGAGACCGTCTTCGTCGCCGAACGGACCGGTCCCGTACGCAATGACAGCGGCAGTCTCTCCCTGGTCGCCGACCGGACGCTCGACGACGTCCCGTCGCCCGATCTGCTGATCGTTCCCGGCGGTCCGGGGCAGAGCGCCCAGATGGAGAACGAGACCCTGCTCGGCTGGCTGCGTGCCGCCGACGCCGCCAGCACCTGGACGACCTCCGTGTGCACCGGCTCACTGCTGCTCGCGGCCGCCGGGCTCCTCAAGGGGCGGCGGGCCACCTCGCACTGGCTCGCCCTCGACACGCTGAAGGACTACGGCGCGGAGCCGGCCGGCGAACGCGTCGTCACCGACGGCAAGTACGTCACCGCCGCCGGCGTCTCGTCCGGCATCGACATGGGCCTCACCCTGCTCGGCCGCATCGCGGGCGACCGGTACGCCCAGTCCGTCCAGCTGCTGACCGAGTACGACCCGCAGCCGCCCTACGACGCCGGATCCCCGGAGAAGGCCCCGGCCGATGTCGTCGAGGAGTGGCGGGCCCAGAGCCGCCACGTCCTTCGGTAGCGCCCCCCGCGGCGGCGGGGAGCGCTCACGCCCGGGACGGCCAGGTGAAACGGGGCGCACGCCGTTCCAGGAAGGCGGCGACCCCCTCCGCGGTGTCGCCGCTGCGGCGCGCCTGGTCCGCCCAGTGGGCGTCCCGGTCCTCGCGCCCGGAGGCGAACTCCTTCGCGGCCGCCTGGGTCAGCCGCGAACGGGACACCAGCACCCGGGCGTAGGCCTCGACCCGCTTGTCCAGCTCGCCGGCCGGCAGCACCTCGTCGACCAGGCCGGTCCGCAGCGCCCGGTCCGCACCGATCAGCTCACCGGAGAACAGCAGGTGCTTCGCCGTCGCGGGTCCCGTCAGCGCGACCAGCCGGCGGGTCGACGAGGCGGGGTAGACGATCCCGAGCTTGGCGGGGGTGACGCCGAACGACGCGCCCTCCTCCGCGAAGCGCAGGTCGCAGGCCGCCGCCAACTGGCTGCCACCGCCCACGCAGTAGCCGCGCACCGAGGCGAGCGTCGGCAGCGGGAAGGCGGCCAGCGCCTCCTCCGCCGCCACCGCGAGCCCCTGCGGGGCGCCCGCCGGATCGCGCAGGGAGGAGATGTCGGCTCCGGCGCAGAAGGTCTCCCCGGCGCCCGTCAGCACCAGCACCCGCACCGAGGCGTCGGCGGCCAGCTCCGCCAGCAGTACGGGCACGGAGCGCCACATCGCGGCCGTCATGGCGTTGCGCTTGGCGGGATTGCTGATGACGAGGGTGGCGACGCCGTCCGCGACGGCGAGCTCCAGCCGGGGTTCCGTACGGTCCATGCGCCGGATGCTATCCGTACCGTTCGAACCTATGATCAAGAAGGGGTCACGCAGCAGGCACGCACCCCGAGGAGCTTCCGGTGGCCGATTCCGCGAAAGAAGGCAGGAAGCTCAGCCGCAGTTTCAGCGGTCTGGCCCTGCTCGGAGCAGTGCTCGTCGTCGCCGGCCTGGTCGGCCTCGTCTACACCGGGGTCGCGACGCTCACCTCGATGATCCTCTTCGGCTGGCTGCTGCTGGTCGGCGGACTGGTCGGGCTGCTCCACGCGATCCAGTCGCGCGGCACCAACTACTTCTGGCTGGGCGTGGTGGTCGCCGCCCTGAACATCGCCGCCGGGGTCGTGGTCATCCGCCATCCGCACGGCACGGCGGAGGCGCTCACCATGTTCGCCGCGCTGCTCTTCCTGACCGGCGGGGTGTTCCGCCTCGTCGGCAGTGTCGTGGTGCGCGGCCCGCAGTTCGGCTGGACCCTGCTGCAGGGCGCCTTCGGGCTGCTGCTGGGCCTGCTGGTCCTCTTCGACTGGCCGCACAGCAGCCTCTATGTGCTCGGCTGCTTCTTCTCGCTCGCGCTGCTCTTCGACGGACTCGGGCTCATCGCGATCGGTGTGGGCGGCCGCCGGATCGTCTCGATGGTCTCGGACCAGCTGGGGCCGGACCAGGCAGGGCAGGAGCAGCCTTCAGTAGATGAGCAAAAGCGCTCTGACGACTGACATATCCAAAACTATCCGGTCAAATACTGTCGATAGAAGTCGACTTCTGTTCAGTGGTACGGACCGGACCGACTACGCCCCGCACCCTGTACTCGACGTGCTGTCACCATCGAGTCGAGAGCGGGTACCGGTCTATGGAGAGCCGCGGGAGTGTCCCCGCCGGGCCCGTGTCGTACGAAGGGGTGTGGCGGTTCACCGCCCCGGCCACGGATGTCTCCGTACCCCGGGCCAGGCACGCCGTACGCGATCTGCTGGACCGCCAGGGCGTGCCCCTGGACGACGACATCGCCCAGGGGCTGCTGCTCATCGTCTCCGAGCTGGTCACCAACGCCGTGAAGCACGCGGCGCTGCTCTCCCCGGAACTCGCCGTGGAGGTGGCCGTGGGCGCCGACTGGGTCCGGGTGTCCGTCGAGGACAACCACCCGTACCGCCCGACGGCGCTGGAGACCGACTACGCGCAGACGGGCGGGCGCGGACTGCTGCTGGTACGGGAGATCACCAGGGAGGCGGGCGGAGCCTGCGACGTGGAGCACACCGCAGGCGGCGGAAAGGTCATCTGGGCGGTGCTGCCGCTCACCACGCGCCCCTGACCGGCCCCTCCGCCTCCCGGCGGTCGTCCCCGTCTACCAGCCGGCCGCCGGGCCGGTCAGCTCACGGATCGCGGGACGGGCGGCGTCCAGCACCGTCATGAACCACGCCGAGAACGGCGCCGCCGCATGCCGTTCGGCCAGCTCCGCGGCCGATACGAAGGCCGTCTCGCCCACCTCCTCCGGATCCGGCCGCAGCTGCTCCTGCGCCATGCCCACGAAGAGGTGGTTGAACTCCTGCTCCACCAGCCCGGAGGCGGGGTCCGGGTGGTTGTAGCGGACGGTGCCCGCCTCGGCCAGCAGCGAGGGGGAGATGCCCAGCTCCTCGTACGTCCGCCGGGCGGCGGCGGCGAAGGGTGCCTCGCCCGGATACGGGTGACCGCAACAGGTGTTGGACCAGACACCGGGGGAGTGGTACTTCCCCGGTGCGCGCCGCTGCAACAGCATCCGGCCCTGCTCGTCGAAGAGGAACACCGAGAAGGCGCGGTGCAGTTGGCCGGGTGCCTGGTGGGCAGCGAGCTTCTCCGCCGTGCCGATGGTGGTGCCGTTCTCGTCGACCAGTTCGAGCATGATCGCTTCTGCTGCGCCGTTCGACGAGCTGTTCGCCGCGGTGGCTGGTGTGGTCGGCATACCCATCCTTCGCTGTGGTCCCGGTTCCGTGCGCCGGTCCCGTCGAGTCTGCGCAAGTCTGCCGTACAAAAGCGCCTTGTCCGCACTTCGGGCCCTGGCATGTCCAGTCCGGCGGCGCCCACGCGGGCGCCCCACGGGGCCCGGACTCGCACGTCAGACCCCGAACGCCGCCGGATAATGGATCATGCCCCGGGGTACCGGCCCGGAATCATCGAGAACCAGTGCCATCATCGCCTCGTCCGGCACCTCGAAGCCCGGCCGGATGCCGTACCGCTCGGGCTCAGGGGGCTTCAGCCGCTCAGCGGCACAGCTTCGCCTCGTGCTCCGCGTGCCCGCTCGGCTCCAGCTGGAAGGTGCAGTGCTCGACGTCGAAGTGGTCGCCGAGGCAGCCCTGGAGCTCGTGCAGGAGCTTCTCGTGCCCGATCGAGTCGAGCAGCTCCTGGTGCACCACCACGTGGGCGGAGAGCACCGGCATGCCGGAGGTGATCGTCCAGGCGTGGAGGTCGTGGACGTCCAGCACCCCGGGCAGCGCCGTGATGTGGTCGCGCACCTCACCCATGTCGACACCCTTGGGCGCCGACTCCAGCAGGACGTTCAGCGTCTCCCTGAGCAGCTTCACCGTACGCGGGACGATCATGAGGCCGATGAGCAGCGAGGCGATCGGGTCGGCGGCCTGCCAGCCGGTGGCCAGGATGACGCCCGCCGAGATCAGCACGGTCACCGAGCCGAGGGTGTCCGCGAGCACCTCCAGATAGGCGCCCCGGACATTGAGGCTGTCCTTCTGCCCGCGCATCAGCAGCGACAGCGACACCATGTTCGCCACAAGGCCGACCAGGGCGAAGGCGATCGTCAGCCCGCCCCTGGTCTCGGCCGGGCTGACGAAGCGCTCCACCGCCTCGAACAGCAGGTAGCCGCCGACCCCGAGCAGCAGCAGGCAGTTGGCCAGCGCGGCGAGGATCTCGGCGCGGGCATAGCCGAAGGTGCGGTTGGGGCCGGCCGGTCTGTTGGCGAAGTGGATCGCCAGCAGCGCCATGCCCAGACCGAGTGCGTCGGTCGCCATGTGGGCGGCGTCGGCGATCAGCGCCAGGGAACCGGAGATCAGCCCGCCGGCGATCTCCATGACCGTCACGGTGAGCGTGATGCCCAGCGCGATCCGCAGCCGTCCCCGGTACGCGGCGGCCGCCGTGCCGGTCGGTGCGGGGCCGCCGTGCGTATGTCCGTGGTCGTGCCCAGCCCCCATGGGGACGCCTCCCGGTCGTCGCGCGGACCCGGAGGCGTTTCGCCCCGGGCAATGCCAGTGAACTACGGGCGGGGGGTATCGGGCAACACGGCAGTGAACACCGTTGCCAACTAGTCTGACCTGCGGAAATGCTCGCAGGTCAGAGCGGCGGACGGCCCGGGGAGCAGCTCAGGAAGCAGTCGGGGCGGGGTGGTGCAGCAGCCAGCCCCGCCAGGCCGACTCGACCATCTCGCGGACCCCGCGACGGGCCGCCCAGCCCAGTTCCCCGGAGATCCGGCCGCAGGACGCCACCGCCTTCGAGGCGTCCCCGGGCCGCCGGGGTTCGAACTCGGGCTTCCGGTCGAGACCGGTGACCTCCGCCACCAGAGCGGCCAGCTCGCGCACCGAGACGCCCTCGCCGCGACCGATGTTGACGGTCAGGTCCCCGGGGCCGTCCTGGGCGGTGAGCCGCCGGGCGACGGCCAGGTGCGCGTCGGCGAGGTCGGCCACGTGGATGTAGTCGCGGATGCAGGTGCCGTCCGGCGTCGCGTAGTCGTCACCGAAGATCAGCGGGGCCTCGCCGCGGGTCAGCCGGTCGAAGAACATCGGGATCACGTTGAAGACGCCGGTGTCGGAGAGCTCCGGCGCGGCCGCGCCCGCCACGTTGAAGTAGCGCAGACAGCCGGTGGACAGCCCGTGCGCCCGCCCCGCGGCCCGCACCAGCCACTCCCCGGCGAGCTTGGTCTCCCCGTACGGGTTGATCGGGACGCAGGGAGCCTCCTCCGTGATCAGCTCCGCCTCCGGTACGCCGTACACCGCGGCCGACGAGGAGAACAGGAAGCGCCGCACCCCGGCAGCCACGACGGCCTCCAGCAGGACGGTCAGCGCGCCGATGTTCTCCCGGTAGTACAGGAGCGGCTTCTCGACGGACTCGCCTACCTGCTTCTTCGCCGCGAGATGGATCACACCGCTCACCCCGTGCTCCGCCAGCACCCGGTCCAGCAGTGCGCGGTCGGCCGTCGCGCCCCGGACCAGCGGGACGTCGGCCGGCAGCCGGTCCGGGTTGCCGGACGAGAGGTCGTCGAGAACGACCACCCGTTCACCGGCCTCCTTCATGGCCCGCGCCACATGTGCTCCGATATATCCCGCTCCGCCTGTGATCAGCCATGTCATGCGCGCCACCCTAACGACCCGGCCCGCTTGCTCCCGCGCACCGGCACGGCAGGGCCGCCCCACCGCGTTTTGTCAGTCGAGGCCGCCATCGACGATGATGATCGCGGGCGGGTGCCGCATCATCCCGGCCTGCCCGGAACGGAGCATAAACGGGCAGTGAACTCCCGCTTCCGTTCATCCGATAGCCTCTGCCGACATGCCGCCGGCCCGCATCGGGGCCGTACCGTCGGGCGCCGGCCCGTGTCAGCACCAAGGAGTGAGTTCGTCTGTCGACCGCCATTCTCACAGGTGCTCCGGTGCCCGGATCGTCCATCGAGGACGATCTGCGGTCACTGGGCTTCGACGTACAGGCCGCCGCCGATATCAGTGAGGCCGCGCGGCTGCTGTCCGTCGTCCCCGCCGACAGCCGGGTCGCGCTCGTCGACCCCCGTTTCGTCGGCCATCTCCACGCCCTGCGGCTCGGACTGACCGACCCCCGCTACCCCGCCGTCACCGTGCCCGGCGCGCTCACCGTGCAGCCCGAGGCGCGTGCCGCCCTGGACGACGCCCTGAGCGGCGCCGACGAGGCGGTCGGCGCCGGCGCCCCCACCGGCGACACCGTCACGGCCACCGACCGCACCGTGCCCGGCCGGCTCGCCGTGATGATGGACACCGAGGGCACCGCGGTGCAGCGGCCGGAGCTCGGCTCGCTCGTCGCGGCCGTCCCGGCCGACGAGGCCGGCCGCGCCGCCGCGCTCGCCTCGGTCGCCGCCGTCGACGACGAGGCGATCCGGCTGCGCAGCGCCGTGAAGGCCCGCGACGGCTTCTTCACCACGAACTTCGTCAGCCCGTACTCGCGCTACCTCGCCCGCTGGTGCGCGCGCCGCGGATTCACCCCGAACCAGGTCACGACCGCGTCGTTGCTGGCCGCACTGATCGCGGCCGGCTGCGCGGCCACCGGCACCCGCGGCGGATACGTCGCCGCCGCGCTGCTGCTCCTCTTCTCCTTCGTCCTGGACTGCACCGACGGGCAGCTCGCCCGCTACTCGCTCCAGTACTCGACGCTGGGCGCCTGGCTCGACGCCACCTTCGACCGCGCCAAGGAGTACGCCTACTACGCGGGCCTCGCACTCGGCGCGGCCCGGGGCGGCGACGACGTCTGGGTACTGGCGCTCGGCGCCATGGTGCTCCAGTCCTGCCGCCACGTCATAGACTTCTCGTTCAACGAGGCCAACCACGACGCGGTGGCGAACTCCAGCCCCACGGCGGCCCTCTCCGACAAGCTCGACAGCGTCTCCTGGACGGTCTGGCTGCGCCGGATGATCGTGCTCCCGATCGGTGAGCGCTGGGCGATGATCGCCGTACTGACCGCGTTCACCACACCCCGGATCGTCTTCTACGCGCTGCTCGTCGGCTGCGCCTTCGCGGCCTGCTACACCACGGCCGGCCGGCTGCTGCGCTCACTGACCCGCAAGGCCCGGCGCACGCCCCGGGCCGCGCAGGCACTCGCGGACCTCGCGGACTCCGGCCCGTTCGCCCAGCTGGTGGCGGCGGTCAGCCCCAGGATCCGGGGCGCCTGGACCGCCCCGGTGCTGGCGGTCGTCGGCGCCGGCGCGCTGATCGCGGCCGCGCTCCAGCAGCCGTTCGGCAGCCGTCAGATGGTCGTCGCCGCGGTCTTCTACACGGTCTGCTCCGGAATCGCCGTCACCCGCCCGCTCCTGGGCGCACTCGACTGGCTCCTGCCCCCGGTCTTCCGGGCGGCCGAGTACTGCACGATCCTCGCGCTGGCCGCCCGCAGTGACATCGACGGAGCGCTTCCCGCGGCCTTCGGGCTCGTCTCGGCGGTCGCCTACCATCACTACGACACGGTGTACCGCATCCGAGGCGGCACCGGCGCGCCGCCCCAGTGGCTGGTGCGCACGATCGGCGGGCACGAAGGCCGGGTCCTGGCGGTGGCCGTACTCGCGGCGGTGTTCACCCGGGGCTCCGGCTTCACCGTGGCGCTCACCGCTCTCGCAGTGGCCGTGGCACTGGTCGTGCTGGTGGAGTCCATCCGCTTCTGGGTGTCCTCCGGGGCACCCGCCGTTCACGACGAAGGAGAACCCGCATGATCGGCCTCGTACTGGCAGCGGGCGCGGGACGGCGTCTGCGCCCCTACACCGACACGCTCCCCAAGGCCCTCGTGCCGGTGGACGGCGAGAAGACCGTCCTCGATCTCACCCTGGCCAACTTCGCGGAGATCGGCCTCACCGAGGTCGCGATCGTCGTCGGCTACCGCAAGGAAGCCGTCTACGACCGCAAGGAGGAGCTGGAGGCGAAGTACGGCCTCAAGATCGTCCTCGTCGACAACGACAAGGCCGAGGAGTGGAACAACGCCTACTCCCTGTGGTGCGCCCGCGAGGTCCTCAAGCGCGGCGTCATCCTCGCCAACGGCGACACCGTGCACCCGGTGTCCGTGGAGCGGACGCTGCTGGACGCGCGCGGCAAGGGCCAGCAGATCATCCTCGCCCTGGACACGGTGAAGAACCTTGCCGACGAGGAGATGAAGGTCATCACCGAGGAGGGCAAGGGCGTCCGGCGGATCACCAAGCTGATGGACCCGGCCACCGCGACCGGCGAGTACATCGGTGTCACCCTCATTGAGGCAGAGGCCGCGGAGGAACTGGCCGACGCGCTGAAGGCGACCTTCGAGCGCGACCCGGACCTGTACTACGAGGACGGCTACCAGGAGCTCGTCAACCGGGGCTTCACCGTCGACGTCGCGCCCATCGGTGAGGTCACCTGGGTCGAGATCGACAACCACGACGACCTCGCGAAGGGCCGGGAGATCGCGTGCCAGTACTGACCCGGCTCATCCCCTCCCCGGTCTTCGTCGACATCAGCCGGGGCGCGATGGACGACCTGGCCGGCCTCCTCGCGGACCAGCGGATCTCCGCCTCCGGCAAGCTCGCCATCGCGATCAGCGGCGGCTCGGGGCAGGCCCTGCGCGAGAAGCTCGCACCCGCCCTGCCGGGCGCCGACTGGTACTGCGTGCCGGGCGGCAACATCGACGCCGCCGTGCAACTGGCCGACGACATCAAGGGCAAGCGGTACGACGCGGTGGTCGGCCTCGGAGGCGGCAAGATCATCGACGTGGCGAAGTACGCCGCGGCCCGGGTCGGCCTGCCGCTGGTCTCCGTCGCCACGAACCTCGCCCACGACGGCCTCTGCTCGCCCGTCGCGACCCTGGACAACGACAACGGACGCGGCTCCTACGGCGTCCCGATGCCGATCGCCATGGTCATCGACCTCTCGGTGATCCGGGAGGCCCCGGACCGCTTCGTGCGCTCCGGCATCGGCGACGCGATCTCCAACATCTCGTCCATCGCCGACTGGGAGCTCTCGCACCAGGTCAACGACGAGCAGATCGACGGGCTGGCCGCGGCCATGGCCCGTACCGCCGGCGAGGCGGTGCTGCGCCACCCGGGCACCGTCGCGGACGACGAGTTCCTCACCGTCCTCGCGGAGTCGCTGGTGCTCTCCGGCATCGCCATCTCGATCAGCGGCGACACCCGCCCCTCGTCCGGCGCCTGCCACGAGATCAGCCACGCCTTCGACCTGCTCTTCCCCAAGCGGGCCGCGAGCCACGGCGAGCAGGTCGGCCTCGGCGCGGCCTTCGCCATGCACCTGCGCGGAGCCCGCGAGGAGTCCGGCCTCTTCGCGGAGGTCCTGCGCCGGCACGGCCTTCCGGTCCTGCCCACGGAGATCGGCTTCACCGCAGACGAGTTCGTCAGGGCCGTCGACTACGCCCCGCAGACCCGTCCGGGACGCTTCACGGTCCTGGAACACCTCAGCCTGTCCACCGACCAGATCAGGGACGCGTACGCCGACTATGCCAAGACCATCAGTAGCTGAACTCCGTCCGGTCGTTCACCCCCCGGGCGTCAAGGACCGGCGCAGCGGCGAACACTGGGCGGGCCGGATATACATGCGCGAGGTCTCGCTGCGTGTGGACCGGTACCTGGTGAACACCAAGGTCACGCCCAACCAGCTCACGTACCTGATGACCATCGCGGGTGTGCTCGCCGCTCCGGCCCTGCTCGTTCCGGGCATCACCGGCGCGTTGCTCGGCGTGGTCATGGTCCAGCTCTACCTGCTGCTCGACTGCGTCGACGGCGAGCTGGCCCGCTGGAAGAAGCAGTTCTCGCTGGGCGGGGTCTACCTGGACCGGGTGGGCGCCTACCTCTGCGACGCCGCCGTGCTGGTCGGCTTCGGCCTGCGCGCCGCCGACCTGTGGGGCAACGGACGGATCGACTGGCTCTGGGCCTTCCTCGGGACGCTCGCGGCGCTGGGCGCCATCCTGATCAAGGCCGAGACCGACCTGGTCGGGGTCGCACGCCACCAGGGCGGACTGCCGCCGGTCAAGGAGGCGGCGTCCGAGCCGCGCTCGTCCGGCATGGCGTTCGCCCGCCGGGCGGCCGGCGCGCTCAAGTTCCACCGGCTGATCCTGTGCGTCGAGGCCTCGCTGGTGATCCTGGTCGCCGCCGTCCTGGACGCGGTCCGGGACGACCTCTTCTTCAGCCGCCTCGCGGTCGCGGTGCTGGCCGGCATCGCCCTGCTGCAGACCCTCCTCCACCTCGTGTCGGTCCTGGCATCGAGCAGGCTGAAGTGAGCGCCCCCATGAAACTCGGCGCGGTCATCATCACGATGGGCAACCGCCCGGCCGAGCTGCGTGCCCTGCTCGATTCGGTCGCCGCGCAGAAGGGCGACCGGATCGAGGTGGCCGTCGTCGGCAACGGTTCCCCCGTACCGGACGTCCCCGCGGGCGTGCGCACCGTCGAGCTGCCCGAGAACCTGGGCATCCCCGGCGGCCGCAACGTCGGCATCGAGGCCTTCGGGCCCTCCGGCGCCGACGTGGACGCCCTGCTGTTCCTGGACGACGACGGACTGCTGCCGCTCACCGACACCGCCGAGCTGTGCCGGCAGGCGTTCGAGGCCGATCCCAAGCTCGGCATCATCAGCTTCCGCATCGCCGACCCGGACACCGGCGAGACCCAGCGCCGCCACGTACCGAGGCTGCGGGCGGCCGACCCGCTGCGCTCGTCCCGGGTGACGACGTTCCTCGGCGGCGCCAACGCCGTACGCACCCGGGTCATCGCGGAGGTCGGCCCGCTGCCGGGCGACTTCTTCTACGCGCACGAGGAGACCGATCTGGCCTGGCGGGCGCTGGACGCCGGCTGGCTGATCGACTACCGCGCCGACATGGTGCTGAACCACCCCACCACCGCCCCGTCCCGGCACGCCGTCTACCACCGCATGGTGGCCCGCAACCGGGTCTGGCTGGCCCGCCGCAACCTGCCCGCGCCCCTGGTCCCCGTGTACCTCGGCGTGTGGCTGCTGCTGACGCTGCTCCGCAGGCCGTCCGGCCCGGCGCTCAAGGCCTGGTTCGGCGGCTTCCGGGAGGGCTGGTCGAAGCCCTGCGGACCGCGACGCCCCATGAAGTGGCGTACGGTGTGGCGGCTGACGCGACTAGGCCGCCCCCCGGTCATCTGACGGGCTCGCCTCTGGGAGCATGAGGCGTATTTTTTTATTCGGGACCTGTCCGCCCTGAGCCGCGCCCGCGACTGGCTGCGCATTCTGAATACGAGAGTCTTATCTGGTGAGTGACACAACCCATGATGGTGCGGTCGCCCTGAGCACCCCGCCATCGGCAGACGACGGCCTGAGCTCGGCCGAGCTGGCCGCGAAGTACGGTCTGACGGTGAGCGGAGCCCGGCCGGGGCTCTTCGAGTACGTGCGCCAGCTCCGCGGGCGACGCCACTTCATCATGGCGTTCTCCCGGGCGAAGCTGACCGCTCAGTACAGCCAGGCGAAGCTCGGCCAGCTGTGGCAGGTGGCGACCCCGCTCCTGAACGCCGCGGTCTACTTCATCATCTTCGGCCTGATCCTCGGCACGAAGAGGGGGATTCCGCAGGACGTCTTCATCCCGTTCCTGGTGACCGGGGTCTTTGTCTTCACGTTCACGCAGAGCTCGGTGATGGCGGGCGTCCGGGCCATCGCCGGCAACCTCGGCCTGGTCCGCGCGCTGCACTTCCCCCGTGCCTCGCTGCCCATCTCCTTCTCGCTGCAGCAGCTCCAGCAGCTGCTGTACTCGATGATCGTGCTGGTCGCGGTGACCGTCGGGTTCGGCAGCTACCCGCGGCTCTCGTGGCTGCTGGTGGTTCCCGCCCTGGTGATGCAGTTCTTCTTCAACACCGGTCTCGCGCTGATCATGGCGAGGCTCGGTGCCAAGACCCCCGACCTGGCGCAGCTGATGCCGTTCATCATGCGAACCTGGATGTACGCGTCGGGCGTCATGTTCTCCATCCCGGTGATGCTCGCGGACAAGCCGTCCTGGATCGCTGATGTGCTGCAGTACAACCCTGCGGCCATCTACATGGACCTGGTCCGGTTCGCGATGATCGACGGCTACGGCTCCGAGAACCTGCCGTCGCACGTCTGGCTGGTCGGGCTCGCCTGGGCGCTCCTGGTGGGCATCGCGGGATTCGTGTACTTCTGGAAGGCAGAGGAACGGTACGGCCGTGGCTGAGGACAACACCGGGGGGCGCGTCCCCACCGTGATCGCCGACGATGTGCACATCGTGTACCGCGTCAACGGCGGCGGCGGTGGCAAGGGCGGCGCCACCGCGGCACTGAGCCGGATACTGCGCCGCGGCAAGGGCGAGGAGCGCGGGATCCGCAAGGTGCACGCCGTGCGCGGCGTGTCCTTCACCTCCTACCGGGGCGAGGCGATCGGTCTCATCGGGACCAACGGCTCCGGCAAATCGACCTTGCTGCGGGCCATCGCCGGGCTGCTGCCGACCGAGCGCGGCAAGGTCTACACCGACGGGCAGCCCTCGCTGCTCGGGGTGAACGCGGCACTGATGAGCGATCTGACCGGCGAGCGCAATGTCGTCCTGGGCGGACTCGCCATGGGGATGAGCCGCGAGGAGATCCGGGAGCGGTACCAGGACATCGTCGACTTCTCCGGCATCAACGAGAAGGGCGACTTCATCACCCTGCCGATGCGGACGTACTCCTCCGGCATGGCGGCCCGGCTGCGGTTCTCGATCGCGGCCGCCAAGAACCACGACGTCCTCATGATCGACGAGGCGCTGGCGACCGGTGACCGCAAGTTCCAGATCCGCTCGGAGGCGCGTATCCGTGAGCTCCGCAAGGAGGCCGGCACCGTCTTCCTGGTCAGTCACAGCAACAAGTCGATCAGGGACACCTGCGACCGGGTGCTGTGGCTGGAGAAGGGCGAACTGCTGATGGACGGCCCGACCGAAGAGGTACTGAAGGCGTACGAGCGGGAGACCGGCAAGTAGCGCCTGCCCGCCCCGCGCACCGCCGCGGCCCCCGCCGGACCTCTCCGGCGGGGGCCGCGGCGCGTGTCCGGACCACGGACCGGACGCCGCACCTCCACGGCTCGTCGTACGTCATCCGGCAAGATCTCCTCCCGCCGGATGACGTCAATTCGACGGCGCGCGGGGAAAGTTGGCACGGCACGGCGCACACTCCACAGGTGTCCCGCCCCCCGGCGTATCGATGAGCGTTGTACAACGTAAGCTGTACCGGTGCTGATTCGTTGCAAGTGGGGCGATACCGCCTGAGCGGAAGGCCCATGGGGTCCTCCGCACTGGGAAGGGCGGGCGGCGTGTCCGGAATGGGTTGTTTTGGGTCGGCAGTGTAGAACGGGAGATGTGACGGCTATGACGGATAATCTCCAGCTCCGAGGTGCTCACGCCGTCCCCGTGCAGGGCGGTACGCAGTGACGCGAGCCCGCCCGACGCGGCTTGATTCCGCCGTACCCGGAACCCTCGACAAGGCCGCCGACGAGAATTTCCCGGTGGCTCCGTTCTTCCTGCCGCGCGCCTGGCGCGACGATCTGATGGCCGTCTACGGCTACGCCCGGCTCGTCGACGACATCGGTGACGGCGACCTCGCCCCCGGCGGCGCCGACGCCCGCCACCTCGGCCTGGACCCGGCACAGAGCGAGGACCGGCTCGCCATGCTCGACGCGCTGGAGACCGACCTGCGCAGGATCTTCGCCACCACGGGCGAGACCCCGCACCACCCCCTCATGCAGGCACTCCGCCCCACCGTGCGCCGCCGCGCGCTCACCCCCGAACCCTTCCTCGGCCTCATCGAGGCCAACCGGCAGGACCAGAAGATCCGCCGCTACGGGACGTACGAGGAGCTGCTCGCCTACTGCGAACTCTCCGCCAACCCCGTCGGCCGCCTGGTCCTCCAGCTCACCGGAACCGCGAGCCCGGAACGCGTCCGCCGCTCCGACGCCGTCTGCACCGCACTGCAGATCGTCGAGCACCTCCAGGACGTCGCAGAGGACCTCGGCCGGGACCGGATCTACCTGCCGGCCGACGACATGGCAAGGTTCCATGTGGCCGAATCCGATCTGGCGGCCCCCACGGGGGGCGCGTCGGTGCGGGCACTGGTCGCGTACGAGGCGGAACGCGCCGCGGATCTGCTGAATGAGGGCACCCCCCTGGTGGGTAGCGTCCACGGCAGGCTCAAGCTGCTTCTCGCCGGATTCGTCGGCGGGGGGCGTGCCGCCCTCACCGCGATCGCGGCCGCCGGGTTCGACGTACTGCCCGGACCGCCCAAGCCCACCAAGCCCAGCCTGCTGCGCGAGGTGGGAGTTGTCTTGCGAAGAGCGCGTAGAGAGGGGTGAGCCGGACCGTGGAGGGACAGACGACGTACATGTCGGCACCGGTACAGGCCGCATACAGTTACTGCGAGGCGGTCACCGGACAGCAGGCGCGGAACTTCGCGTACGGCATCAGGCTGCTGCCGGCCGAGAAGCGACAGGCCATGTCGGCGCTGTACGCCTTCTCCCGTCGTGTCGACGACATCGGTGACGGTGAGCTGGAGCCGGAGACCAAGCGCGTCCGCCTGGAGAGCACCCGTACGCTCCTGGACCGGGTACGGGACGGCGCGGTGGACGAGGACGACACCGATCCGGTGGCCGTCGCGCTAGCGGACGCCGCCCGCAGGTTCCCGCTGCCGCTGGAGGGGCTCGACGAGCTCATCGACGGTGTGCTGATGGACGTGCGCGGCGCGACCTACGAGACCTGGGACGACCTCAAGATCTACTGCCGGTGCGTCGCGGGCGCCATCGGCCGGCTCAGCCTGGGCGTCTTCGGTACGGAGCCGGGCGCGCCCGGCTCGGAACGCGCCGGGGAGTACGCCGACACGCTCGGCCTCGCACTCCAGCTGACCAACATCCTGCGCGACGTCCGCGAGGACGCGGGCAACGGGCGCACCTATCTGCCCGCCGACGACCTCGCCAAGTTCGGCTGCTCCGAGGGCTTCCACCGGGCCACCCCGCCGCCCGGCTCGGACTTCGCCGGGCTGATCCACTTCGAGGTCCGGCGCGCCCGCGCGCTGTTCGCCGAGGGCTACCGGCTGCTGCCGATGCTGGACCGGCGCAGTGGTGCCTGCGTGGCGGCGATGGCCGGCATCTACCGCAGACTCCTGGACCGGATCGAGCGCGATCCCGAGGCGGTGCTGCGCGGCCGGGTCTCGCTGCCGGGCCACGAGAAGGCATACGTGGCGGTGCGCGGCCTGTCCGGTCTGGACGCCCGCTACATTTCGCGGCGGACGGCCAGGGGGCGTGTCTGAATGCGCCGCAGGCACATCTCGCGCACCATGAGCACCATGGATGATCAGTGCGGACGGCGGGCAACCTCCGGCCGTACCGCTGCGTCCCTGACGGGAAAGACCTGGCGAGAGGGGGATTCATGACGGACGACAGGCCGCGCTCCTCCCGGGCGGTGGTGATCGGCGGCGGGCTCGCCGGCATCACCTCGGCCCTGCGCCTGGCCGACGCCGGGCTTGACGTGACCCTGCTCGAAGGTCGGCCCCGGCTCGGCGGCCTCGCCTTCTCCTTCCGGCGCGGCGAACTCAACGTCGACAACGGCCAGCATGTCTACCTGCGCTGCTGCACCGCGTACCGCTGGTTCCTCGACCGGGTCGAGGGCGCCCGGCTGGCCCCGCTGCAAAACCGTTTGGACGTGCCCGTTCTCGATGTCGGACGGCCCGCGGGGCCCCGGCTCGGACGGCTGCGCCGCAACGGCCTGCCGGTCCCCTTCCACCTCGCCGCCGGACTCGCCGGCTACCCGCACCTCTCGCTCACCGAGCGGGCGAGCGTCGGGCGCGCCGCGCTGGCCCTCGGCCGGCTCGACCCGGACGATCCGGCGCTGGACGACATCGACTTCGGCAGCTGGCTCGCCCGGCACGGCCAGTCGCCGCGCACCATCGAGGCCCTCTGGGACCTGGTCGGCGTCGCCACGCTCAACGCCACCGCGCCGAACTCCTCGCTCGCACTCGCCGCGAAGGTCTTCAAGACCGGCCTCCTCTCCGAGCCCGGCGCCGCCGATATCGGCTGGGCGAGCGTGCCGCTCGGCGACATCCACGACACGCTGAGCCGCAAGGCCCTGGACGCCGCCGGTGTCCGCACCGAACTCCGGACGAAGGCCTCCGCGCTCACCCGTACCGACGACGGACGCTGGGTGGTCGAGACCGGGGCCGAGCGGATCGAGGCGGACACCGTCGTGCTGGCCGTGCCGCAGCGCGAGACCCACGACCTGCTGCCCGAGGGCGCGCTCGACGCCCCGGAGAAGCTGCTGGAGATCGGCAGCTCACCCATCCTCAACGTGCACGTCGTCTACGACCGCAAGGTGCTGCGGCGGCCGTTCTTCACCGCGCTCGGCTCTCCGGTCCAGTGGGTCTTCGACCGGACGGAGGCCTCGGGCCTCACCGGGCCCGGCCAGTACCTCGCGGTCTCCCAGTCGGCGGCCGGCGAGGAGATCGAGCTGCCCGTCTCCGAACTGCGCGCACGCTACCTGCCCGAGCTGGAGCGGCTGCTGCCGGCCGCACGCGGTGCCGGGATCAGGGACTTCTTCGTCACCCGGGAGCGGACGGCGACCTTCGCGCCCGCCCCCGGAGTCGGCCGGCTGCGGCCCGGGACCCGTACCGGGGCCCCCGGCCTCTTCCTGGCCGGCGCATGGACCGCCACCGGCTGGCCCGCCACGATGGAGGGCGCCGTCCGCAGCGGTGCCGGCGCAGCGGACGCCGCACTCCTGGCACTCGGCCGCCCCCACGAACATCCGCTGCAGGAGGCGGCATGAGCAGTACCACCGGAACAAGAGGAGAGTCAGTGACCCCGGCGAATCCGGCTTCCGACACCGTGGCGGACACCACGGACGTCACCGCGCTTCTGGAGCGCGGACGGGCCCTTTCCACGCCGGTGCTCCGGGCCGCCGTTGACCGGCTCGCACCGCCCATGGACACCGTGGCCGCCTATCACTTCGGCTGGATCGACGCCCAGGGCAGGCCCTCCGACGGCGACGGCGGCAAGGCCGTGCGCCCGGCGCTGGCCCTGCTCTCCGCGGAAGCGGCCGGCGCCGCCGCCGAGGCCGGCGTCCCCGGCGCCGTGGCCGTCGAACTCGTGCACAACTTCTCGCTGCTGCACGACGACCTGATGGACGGCGACGAGCAGCGGCGCCACCGCGACACGGTGTGGAAGGTGCACGGCCCCGCCCAGGCGATCCTGGTCGGTGACGCGCTCTTCGCGCTGGCCAACGAGATCCTCCTGGAGCTCGGGACGGTCGAGGCGGGCCGCGCGGCCAGGCGGCTGACCTCGGCCACCCGCAAGCTGATCGACGGGCAGGCCCAGGACATCTCCTACGAGCACCGCGAGCGGGTCACCGTCGAGGAGTGCCTGGAGATGGAGGGCAACAAGACGGGCGCCCTGCTCGCCTGCGCCTGCTCCATCGGTGCGGTGCTCGGCGGTGCCGACGACCGTACCGCCGACGTCCTGGAGGCGTACGGCTACCACCTCGGCCTCGCCTTCCAGGCGGTCGACGACCTGCTCGGGATCTGGGGCGACCCGGAGTCCACGGGCAAGCAGACGTGGAGCGATCTGCGCCAGCGCAAGAAGTCCCTGCCGGTCGTCGCCGCGCTCGCCGCGGGCGGACCGGCCTCCGAGCGCCTGGGCGAGCTGCTCGCCGCCGACGCGAAGAGCAGCGACTTCGACAGCTTCTCCGAAGAGGAGTTCGCCGCCCGTGCGGCGCTCATCGAGGAGGCGGGCGGCCGTGAATGGACCGCTCAGGAGGCGCGTCGTCAGCATGCGGTCGCCATCGAGGCGCTGCACGGTGTCGACATGCCAGAAACCGTGCGGGCGCAGCTCACGGCGCTCGCTGACTTCGTCGTCGTACGAAAGAGATGATCGCCATCTGTTCCATATGACTCGCAGTCGCCGGCCGGTGCCCGTCACGGGCGCCGGCCGACGGAGACCCCAGCACAGCAGAGGAACAACTGCACGAAGGGGAAGCCATGACAGCGACGACCGACGGAAGCACCGGGGCTGTGGATCCCCGCGCAGCCTCGGCCAGTAGACCGACAACCGAATCAACCATCGCCGCGGACGACGTACTGGCCGCCGCGCGGCGGGCCGCGGAACGCTCGGTGGAGCACCTCCTCGGCCAGCAGGATGAACAGGGCTGGTGGAAGGGCGACCTCGCCACCAACGTCACCATGGACGCCGAGGACCTCCTGCTCCGCCAGTTCCTCGGAATCCAGGATTCCGCCATGGTACAGGCGGCCGGCCGATTCATCCGCGGCGAGCAGCTCGGTGACGGCACCTGGGCCACGTTCCACGGCGGACCGGGGGACCTCTCCGCCACCATCGAGGCCTATGTGGCACTGCGGCTGGCCGGGGACCGGCCGGAAGACCCGCACATGCTCCGCGCCTCGGGGTGGGTCAGGGAACAGGGCGGGATCGCGGCGAGCCGGGTGTTCACCCGGATCTGGCTGGCCCTGTTCGGCTGGTGGAAATGGGACGACCTGCCGGAACTCCCGCCCGAGCTGATGTTCTTCCCGAAGTGGGTCCCGCTCAATATCTACGACTTCGGCTGCTGGGCCCGCCAGACCATCGTGCCGCTCACGGTCGTCTCCGCGAAACGCCCGGTCCGGCCCGCCCCCTTCGCACTGGACGAGCTGCACACCGACCCCGGCGAACCGAACCCAGCCAGGCGCCCCGCACCGGCGGCCAGTTGGGACGGTGTCTTCCAGCGCCTCGACAAGGCGCTGCACCTCTATCACCGGATCGCCCCGCGCCGGGTGCGCCGCCTCGCGATGAACGCGGCCGCCCGCTGGATCATCGAACGCCAGGAGAACGACGGCTGCTGGGGCGGCATCCAGCCGCCCGCCGTCTACTCCGTCATCGCGCTGCATCTGCTGGGCTACGACCTCGACCACCCGGTGATGCGGGCCGGACTCGCCTCGCTGGACCGGTTCGCGGTCTGGCGCGAGGACGGCGCCCGCATGATCGAGGCCTGTCAGTCCCCGGTCTGGGACACCTGCCTCGCCACCATCGCGCTCGCCGACGCGGGCCTGCGCCCCGACCATCCGGCGCTCGTGAAGGCGGCCGACTGGATGCTCGAAGAGGAGATCGACCGGCCTGGCGACTGGTCGGTACGCAGGCCCCAACTCCCGCCGGGAGGATGGGCGTTCGAGTTCCACAACGACAACTACCCGGATATCGACGACACCGCGGAAGTGGTCCTCGCGCTGCGCCGGGTCCGGCACCCGGATCCGGCACGGGTCGAGGCAGCCATCGCCCGGGGGGTGCGCTGGAACGTCGGCATGCAGTCCCGCAACGGCGCCTGGGGAGCGTTCGACGCCGACAACACCAGCCCGTTCCCCAACCGGTTGCCGTTCTGCGACTTCGGTGAGGTCATCGACCCGCCGTCCGCGGACGTCACCGGACACGTGGTGGAGATGCTCGCCATCGAGGGCCACTCCGCGCACCCCGTCACCCGGCGCGGCATCGAGTGGCTGCTCTCCGAACAGGAGGCCGACGGGGGCTGGTTCGGCCGATGGGGGGTCAACTACGTATACGGAACAGGGTCCGTGGTGCCCGCCCTGGTCGCCGCCGGGCTGCCCGCCGCGCATCCCTCGATCCGGCGCGCGGCCGACTGGCTGGAGTCCGTGCAGAACGACGACGGCGGCTGGGGCGAGGACCTGCGCTCCTACAAGGAGGAGAAGTGGATCGGCCACGGGGCCTCGACCGCGTCCCAGACGGCCTGGGCACTGCTCGCGCTCCTCGCGGCAGGGCGGCGGGACACCGCGGCAGTGGCCCGCGGCGTCGCCTGGCTCACCGAAACCCAGCAGGCCGACGGGTCCTGGGACGAGCCGTACTTCACCGGTACCGGCTTCCCCTGGGACTTCTCCATCAACTACCACCTCTACCGGCAGGTCTTCCCGCTGACCGCACTCGGTCGGTACGTGCACGGCGATCCCTTCGCCGGCCGCACGGACCTCCGTGAGGGGGCGTGATGGGCGAACCCGCGGGGCCGTCAGGGCCCGCCGCCCCGCTGCTGATCGCCTGTGCGCTCGGCATCGAACACCTCGCCCTGCGCACCGGCAGGAGCGGGGGGGACGGGGCGCCGGGACCCGTGACCGTGATCCGTACGGGCATGGGACCCAAGGCGGCCGAATCCGCCGTGGCGCGGGCGCTCGGCGAGGGCCGGGCGTTCGGCGCCGCGGTCATCGCCTCGGGGTTCTGTGCCGGGCTGACGCCCGGCATGCACCCCGGGGATCTGGTGGTGGCCGACGAGACCCGGCTCGCCGGGGAGTCGGCCGCCTGCACCGGCACCGAACTGCTTGCCGAGGCACTGGCCAGAGCAGTACCGGGACGCACCGTCCACACCGGTCCGCTGACCGGCTCCGACCATGTCGTACGCGGGCATGAGCGGGCCGAGCTGCGGACCACCGGAGCGATCGCGGTGGACATGGAGTCCGCCGCCACTCTGCGCACCGCCCTGCGCGCCGGGCCGCGCCCGGTTGCGGCCGTACGGGTGGTCGTGGACGCTCCACAGCATGAGCTCGTCCGCATCGGCACGGTCCGCGGTGGAATATCGGCATTCCGTGTTCTCCGTGCCGTCCTACCGGCTTTCTATGAATGGCACCGATCTTTGCTGCTCCCCAGGAGGTGAGCTAGATGGCCATGCCACTCCGTCAGACCATCAAGATTGCGACGTACCTTGCTGAACAGAAGCTTCGCAAGCGGGAGAAGTTCCCGCTGATTGTCGAGCTGGAGCCGCTGTTCGCCTGTAATCTCGCCTGCGAAGGCTGCGGGAAGATTCAGCATCCGGCCGGAGTTCTCAAGCAGCGGATGCCGGTGGCCCAGGCCGTCGGCGCGGTGCTCGAATCCGGCGCTCCGATGGTCTCCATCGCGGGCGGTGAGCCGCTGATGCATCCGCAGATCGACGAAATCGTCCGGCAACTGGTGGCGAAGAAGAAATACGTCTTCCTCTGCACCAACGCGATGCTGATGCGGAAGAAGATGGAGAAGTTCACGCCGTCGCCCTACTTCGCGTTCGCCGTGCACATCGACGGGCTGCGGGAGCGGCACGACGAATCGGTCGCCAAGGAAGGAGTGTTCGACGAGGCGGTGGCCGCGATCAAGGAGGCCAAGCGCCGCGGTTTCCGGGTCACCACCAATTCCACCTTCTTCAACACCGACACCCCGCAGACGATCATCGAGGTCCTGAATTACCTCAATGACGATCTGAAGGTCGACGAGATGATGATCTCGCCCGCCTACGCATACGAGAAGGCACCCGACCAGGAGCACTTCCTGGGAGTCGAGCAGACCCGCGAGCTGTTCAAGAAGTCCTTCGCGGGCGGCAACCGGGCCAGGTGGCGGCTGAACCACTCGCCGCTCTTCCTGGACTTCCTGGAGGGCAAGGCCGACTTCCCGTGCACGGCGTGGGCCATTCCCAACTACTCGCTCTTCGGCTGGCAGCGGCCCTGCTACCTGATGAGCGACGGCTATGTGCCGACGTACCGGGAACTCATCGAGGAGACCGACTGGGACAAGTACGGCCGGGGCAAGGACCCGCGCTGCGCCAACTGCATGGCGCACTGCGGCTACGAGCCCACCGCCGTACTCGCCACCATGGGGTCGCTGAAGGAATCCCTGCGTGCCGCGCGGGAGACCATCGGCGGAAACCGGTGAGGTGATGACCGCCGGAGAACCAGTGGTACTGGCTCTCCGCGAGCCGCCGGCCCGGCCGCTCGCGACGCGTCGCCGTGCGCGACGCGTCCAGGCCGGGCCGGCGGCGGTCGGCCGGGACGAACCGGTTCCGGTGCAGCCGACGACGAGGACCGGGACGTCACACCGGGGGTCCCCGCCGTCACCGTGAGCTGAGACAGGATTAGAGAGGGGGCCCGGTATGACGCTTCTGCGGAGCATCAGGGGGCCGCACGATCTCAAGACGCTCAACGAACCACAGCTCGGTGAACTGGCCGAGGAAATCAGGAAGTTCCTGATCGAGGCGGTGGCCAGGACCGGCGGACATCTGGGACCCAACCTCGGCGTCGTGGAGCTGTCCATCGCCCTGCACCGGGTGTTCGACTCACCCGTGGACCGCATCCTGTGGGACACCGGCCACCAGAGCTACGTACACAAACTCCTCACCGGGCGGCAGGACTTCTCCAAGCTGCGCGGCAAGGGCGGCCTCTCCGGCTACCCCTCCCGCGAGGAGTCCGAGCACGACGTCATCGAGAACAGCCACGCCTCCACGGTGCTCGGCTGGGCCGACGGCCTCGCCAAGGCCAACCAGGTACTGGGCCGCCCCGACCACGTCGTCGCGGTCATCGGTGACGGGGCACTCACCGGCGGCATGGCCTGGGAGGCGCTGAACAACATCGCCGCCGCCAGGGACCGGCCACTGATCATCGTCGTCAACGACAACGAGCGGTCCTACGCGCCGACCATCGGCGGCCTCGCCAACCACCTCGCCACCCTGCGCACCACCGACGGCTACGAACGCTTCCTCTCCTGGGGCAAGGGCGTCCTCCAGCAGACCCCCGTCATCGGACAGCCGCTCTACGAGTCGCTGCACGGCGCCAAGAAGGGGTTCAAGGATGCCTTCGCCCCGCAGGGCATGTTCGAGGACCTCGGCCTGAAGTACGTCGGGCCCATCGACGGCCACGACACCGCCGCCGTCGAGTCCGCCCTGCAACGGGCGAAACGCTTCCACGGCCCGGTGCTCGTGCACTGCCTCACCGAGAAGGGCCGCGGCTATCAGCCCGCCCTCCAGGACGAGGCCGACCGCTTCCACACCGTCGGCGCGATGGACCCGCTGACCTGCGCCCCGCTCACCCCGGCGGCCGGCCCGTCCTGGACCTCGGTGTTCGGGGACGAGATCGCCGCGATCGGGGCGGAGCGGCCCGACGTCGTCGCCATCACGGCCGCGATGCTGCACCCGGTGGGGCTGACGAAGTTCGCCGAGGCCTTCCCCGACCGGGTCTGGGACGTGGGCATCGCGGAACAGCACGCGGCGGTCTCCGCGGCGGGACTGGCCACCGGCGGACTGCATCCCGTCGTCGCCGTCTACGCCACCTTCCTCAACCGGGCCCTCGACCAGCTGCTGATGGACGTCGCGCTGCACAGGTGCGGAGTGACCTTCGTCCTGGACCGGGCCGGCGTCACCGGGCCCGACGGCGCGTCCCACAACGGCATGTGGGACATGTCCATGCTCCAGGTCGTACCGGGACTGCGGATCGCGGCACCGCGCGACGCCGGCCAGCTGCGGGCCCAGCTGCGCGAGGCCGTCGACGTCGATGACGCCCCGACCGTCATCCGGTTCCCCAAGGAGTCGGTGGGGGAGCCGGTCCCCGCCGTCGGCCGGACCGGCTCCATGGACGTACTGCACCGCGCCGAGGACGCCGATGTGCTGCTCGTCGCGGTCGGCGTCATGGCCCCCGTCTGCCTGCGGGCCGCAGAGCTGCTCACGGGCGCCGGCATCCGGTGCACCGTGGTCGACCCCCGCTGGGTCAAGCCGGTCGACGGGCAGCTGGCCCCGCTCGCCGCACAGCACCGGCTCGTCGCCGTCGTCGAGGACAACAGCCGGGCCGGCGGCGTCGGCTCGGCGGTCGGGCAGGCGCTGCGGGACGCCGACGTCGACGTACCGCTGCGCACGTTCGGCATTCCGGAACAGTTCCTCGCCCACGGCAAGCGCGCCGAGGTGCTGGCCGACATCGGACTCACACCGGTCGAGATCGCCGGCCGGATCAGCGCGACCCTGGCCCTGCGGCCGAAGGCCGACGACGACGGCCACCACGAGCGCGACGCCCTGAACAACGGGCACAAGGAGAGCGGGGCATGAAGGACGACGGGCCCAAGGGCTTCGATCTGGCGCAGCTCCTCGCGGAGCGCGGCGCAGAGCGCTACGAGCTGCACACCAAGTACCTCAACCACCAGCTCCCGCGGATGCTGCGCACCATCGGCTTCGACAAGGTCTACGAACGGGCCGAGGGCGCGCACTTCTGGGACGCGGAGGGCAACGACTACCTGGACATGCTGGCCGGGTTCGGCGTGATGGGGCTCGGCCGGCACCACCCGGTCGTACGCAAGGCGGTGCACGACGTCCTGGACGCCTCGCTCGCCGACCTCACCCGCTTCGACTGCCAGCCACTGCCGGGGCTGCTGGCGGAGAAGCTGCTCACGCACAGCCCGCACCTGGACCGGGTGTTCTTCGGCAACAGCGGTACCGAGGCCGTCGAGACGGCGCTCAAGTTCGCCCGGTACGCGACCGGGAAGCCGAGGATCCTGTACTGCGCGCACGCCTTCCACGGACTGACCACCGGGTCGCTCTCGGTCAACGGCGAGGACGGTTTCCGGGACGGCTTCGCGCCCCTGCTGCCCGACACCGCCATCGAGCTCGGGGACCTGGAGGCTCTGCGGCGCGAGCTGAAGCGCGGAGACGTGGCAGGCCTGGTCGTCGAGCCGATCCAGGGCAAGGGCGTGCACGCCTCGCCGCCCGGCTTCCTGCGCGCCGCCCAGGAACTGCTCCACAAGCACAAGGCGCTGCTCATCGCGGACGAGGTGCAGACCGGTCTGGGCCGGACCGGCGACTTCTACGCGTACCAGCACGAGGAGGGCGTGGAGCCGGATCTGGTCTGCGTCGCCAAGGCGCTCTCCGGCGGCTATGTGCCGGTCGGCGCCACGCTCGGCAAGGACTGGATCTTCAAGAAGGTCTACTCCTCGATGGACCGGGTGCTGGTCCACTCGGCCAGCTTCGGCTCCAATGCCCAGGCCATGGCCGCCGGGCTCGCGGTCCTCGCGGTGATGGAGGACGAAGAGACCGTGGCCAACGCGCGCCGCACCGGTGATCTGCTGCGCGAACGGCTGGCCGCGCTGGTCGACCGATACGAGCTGCTGCACGAGGTGCGGGGACGCGGGCTGATGATCGGCATCGAGTTCGGCCGGCCGTCCTCGCTGAAGCTGCGCAGCCGCTGGACGATGCTCCAGGCGGCCCGGAAGGGGCTCTTCGCGCAGATGGTCGTCGTTCCGCTGCTCCAGAAGCACCGGATTCTCACCCAGGTCTCCGGCGACCACCTCGAAGTGATCAAGCTGATTCCGCCGCTCGTCATCGACGAGGCGGACGTGGAGCGGTTTGTGGCCGCGTTCACAGCGGTGATGGACGACGCGCACAACGGCGGGCTGATGTGGGACTTCGGCCGGACCCTGGTGAAGCAGGCCGTGGCCAACCGCTGATCAGCGGGGTTTTTGCCTGGGAGGCAAGAAATTTGCCTCCCAGGAAAGATCCTGGCCCAATGGACATATGAATCCCCCAGAAGCAGGGGCGGCCGACGTGGCCGACGAGCTGCCCGGTGTAGCGCCTCGACTGCGCGACCTGCGCCGCGGCCGCGGGCTCACCCTGGAGACCGCCGCCCAGCGCGCCGGGCTCTCGCCCGCCCATCTGTCCCGGCTCGAAACGGGCCGCCGTCAGCCCTCGCTGCCGATGCTGCTCGGACTCGCCAGGATCTACGGTACGACGGTCTCCGAGCTGCTCGGCGAGATCCCGCCGGAACGTGACGCGATCGTCCGCGCCCGGAAGTTCGAGGGGGCGGAGGCGGACGGCTGGATGTACCAGCAGGCCGGTGGGCCCGGCCGGGCCATGCAGGCGCTGCGCGTCCGGGTGCCGTACGGCGCGCAGGGTGACCTGGTGCGCGTCCACCCCGGCGAGGAATGGCTCTATGTCCTGGCCGGAAACCTCCGGGTGACCCTCGGGGACACCGTGCACGACCTCGGCCCCGGCGACAGCGCGCACTTCGACTCGCTCACCCCGCACCGGATCGCGGCGCCGGACCGCGAGGGCGCCGAACTGCTCTTCGTTCACACCCTGCTGCAGAGCCCCGCCGCCGAGCTGTGTCTCGGCAGCGGGATCCACCGTCGCTGAGACGCCGTCCCGCCGGCCCGTCCGGTCACCAGAGAGGACCGTCATGTCCGATTCAGAGAACTACGACCCGCTGACCCCGGCCAGGCACAAGGAGTCCGACTCCCAGGAGCGCACGATGCCGCGCGGGCTCGTCATCAGGCTGTTCGCCTATCTGGTGGCCGGGCACGTCATCGCGGGCTTCCTCTACCTGCTGTTCGCGGTGGGGATGCACAACCAGTAGCCGGCGGCATCCCCTCCCCGGGGTCCGTCAGGAGTCTTCGAGGAGCCGCTCGCGCAGCCGCTCCCGGGTCTCGGGCGTGACCTTCAGCCCCTCGGAGAGGTAGCGGTCCGTGTCGCCCCAGGTCTCGTCGATCGTGGCGAAGGCCGCCGCGAGGTATTCGCTGTGGGCGCCGAAGAGCGGGCTGAGGAGCTCCATCACCTCGGGCGACATCCCGGCTGCGGAGGTGTCGCTGCGGCGCACCCGGTAGCGGCGGTGGGTGTCGTTGGACTTGAGGTAGTCGGCCTCGATCGTCTCGCGCCCGACGCCCACCGCGAGCAGCGAGATCGCGATCGAGAGCCCGGCCCGGTCCTTGCCCGCCGCGCAGTGCATCAGGGCCGGGACGCTGTCCTCGGCCAGGGCGTGCAGCACCTGGCTGTGCTCGGCGGTGCGGTCCAGGATGATCGAGCGGTAGGAGGCGACCATGCGGTCGGTCCCCTTGCCGCCGCCGAGGATTCCGTGCAGCTCGTCCATGTTGCCGTCGCGCACCATCCGCCAGAACTCGGTGCCGTCCGCCGGGTCGGTGAGCGGGATGTTCACATTGCGTACGCCGGGCAGCTCGACGTCCGGTCCGTCCAGCTTGAGGTCGGCGGCGTTGCGGAAGTCGAAGACGGTGTGCAGCCCGAGGCCGCCGAGGAACGCCGCGTCCTCGGGCGTGGCGCCCGCGAGGTGACCGCTGCGGTAGAGCCGCCCGTACCGCACCCGGCGGCCGTCCGAGGCCGGCAGTCCACCCACGTCGCGGAAGTTACGGACCCCCGCCAGCTCGGGTTCCGTCGACGGGGTCTGCGGCAACTGCTGCGTCACGGTCACTCCTGGGGCTGTGCCGCCGACGCGTGTCGCCGACGGGTCCACTCCCGTGACGATACGACATCGGATACTCGGACAATCACCCCGGCGGCAGCCTCGGTTCTCCCTCTTGTCCCGGCCCTCCGCGGGGCGCCGGTGCGGACGATGTGAGTGACATGTCCGTATTAAGGCTTTTAGTCGAACATGCCCTGCTTATGCGGGAGATGGTCACCCTCTCGTGAGCGGGATCATATCCGTGACGGTGTGTGGCGGTACGCCGGTCGGGTATTCCGTACGTCAAGCGGAATGCCAAGATCCATAATCCACGGAGTGTGACCGGAATTCCGCGTCGAATTTCCGGTGCGGAATCCGGCGCGGAACCCGTGGCTTGTTTCCGCCGTCCCGGCTCGCTTACGTTCCATGTCAATCCGGATGGAACGCCTAATCCTGCCGCCGTCCGGAATTCCGCACCCACTCACCGTGTGGCAGGAGCGGGGGACCCAGGTAAGCCGCCGACCGGAGTGATCCGGCCGGCTCGGGGTGAAGTCGCGCCAGGCGCGGCCGGGCATCTCCAGCCCGAACCCGACAGCTCACCTCGTAGGCGCCGGAGAGGAAATTCTTCATGCCCATCCCGGGTAAGCACCGCCGTCCCAAGTCCAGCACCATCGCCCGCGGCGTCGTCGTCGCGAGCGCCGGCGGAGCCGTCATCGCGCTTCCGCTGCTCGGCGCCACCGGTGCCAACGCCGCGGAGCAGGCCGCTCCCGCCACCGCGAAGTCGGCCGCCGCCACGCACGCCACCCCGGCCAAGCCGGTCGCGGACAAGCAGTCCGGCACCAAGACGTACTCCGTGGTCTCCGGCGACTACCTGTCGAAGATCGCCGCCGAGCACAAGGTCAAGGGCGGCTGGGAGAAGCTGTACCAGGACAACCGCAAGGTCGTCGGCGACAACCCGAGCCTGATCTTCCCGGGCATGAAGCTGACCCTCGGCGGCAAGGCCTGGGGTCACGCCCCGGCCACCGGTTCGCACACCTCCACGGGTGACACCACTCCGTCGAAGGCCCCCTCGAAGGCCCCGGCCAAGACCGAGTCGAAGGCCCCCGCGTCCTCCGGCACCACGTCCTCCTCCGACACCCAGGCGTCCAACACCGCGTCGTCGGACCAGGGCAGCGCCTCCGGCTACGTCCACCCGGTCCCCGGTAACCACACCACCGCCTACCGCGCCTCCGGCGCCAGCTGGTCCAGTGGCAGCCACACCGGCATCGACTTCCCCGTCGCCAGCGGCACCAGCGTCAAGGCGATCACCTCCGGCACCGTCGTCACCGCGGGCTGGGGCGGCGCGTACGGCAACGAGGTCGTCATCAAGCACGCCGACGGCCACTACTCCCAGTACGGCCACATGTCCTCGCTCTCCGTCTCGGCGGGCCAGACCGTGACCGCGGGCCAGCAGGTCGGCCTCTCCGGCGCCACCGGCAACGCCACCGGCCCGCACCTCCACTTCGAGGTCCGCACCGGCCCGGCGTACGGCTCGGACATCGACCCGATCGCCTACCTGGCGTCGCACGGGATCAACGTCTGATCCACGCAGCAACGGTCCGGTGACGGACCGGAGCAATACAGAGGGACGGTGCGCGGCGGCGCACCGTCCCTCTGTATTGCGGTGACCGTCCTTATTCCCCCTTTACCAAAAACTGACCGGGTGGTCTATCTCACCACCCGTCAACCCCGTAATACGGTCGCGTAGGTCACAATCGACGGTGCAGGATATGCCCTTGTGGCAGACGATTCGAGAATCATCCGACAGGGCGTCATCAACCGACAGGGCGCCATCGAGTCGTACGCGGCGATTGGCGACAGTTTCACCGAGGGAGTCGGTGACCCGGGCCCGGCCGGGACATTCGTCGGCTGGGCCGACCGGTTCGCGGTCATCCTCGCGGACCAGCTCCCCGAACCGGCGACGGCGCAGGGCGGCACGGCCGCCGCGCACGGACACTTCCGGTACGCCAATCTCGCCGTACGAGGACGCCTCCTCGACCAGATAGTCGAGGAGCAGGTACCGCGCGCCAAGGAACTCGCCCCCGACCTGGTGAGCTTCTGCGCGGGGGGCAACGACATCATCCGGCCGGGCACCGACCCCGACGACGTGGCCGAGCGCTTCGAGCGCGCGGTCGCCGAGCTGACCCAGTCGGTCGGCACCGTCATGGTCACCACCGGCTTCGACACCCGAGGCGTTCCGGTGCTCCGCCATCTGCGCGGCAAGATCGCCACCTACACCGCCCATGTGCGGTCCATCGCGGACCGCTACGACTGCCCGGTGCTCGACCTGTGGTCGCTGCGCTCCGTGCAGGACCGGCGCGCCTGGGACGGCGACCGGCTGCACCTGTCACCCGAGGGGCACACCCGCGTCGCGCTGCGCGCCGCACAGGTCCTCGGCCTCGACGTGCCGGCCGACCCGGACCAGGAGTGGCCGCCGCAGGTGCACCGGGGAACGCTGGAGGTCCGGCGCGACGACATCCACTGGGCCCGCGAGTACCTGGTGCCGTGGATCGGGCGCCGACTGCGCGGCGAGTCGTCGGGGGACCACGTGGCGGCGAAGCGGCCGGACCTGCTGCCGCTCTGAGACCGGCCGGCTCCCGGCCGGGAGCCGGGAGCCCGGCGATCCGTCCGGGGTCTACGAGCCGGCCCGCCCGATGTCGTACAGCGGCCGGGCCGGGATGCGTTCCAGCACGCCGCCCGCGAACACGTCGTACAGCGGCAGCGTCTCCAGATGGACGTAGCCGATATGGCAGTCGCAGACGGAGAGCGGGCAGGCCCGGGGGCCCAACGCCTCCCGGTAACTGCCGTCGTAGAGATTGCCGAGCTCGGCCCGGACGAAATGGCAGCGACGCACCGTGCCCTCCCCGTCGACCGAGATGACGGACTCGCCGGTCCGGCAGGGCAGCCCGGCCGAGCGGTGCGGATGGCGGCTGTACGGGAACAGCGGGTCGATCTCCGTCCACCGGCCGGCCTCCGCGTCCGTGTAGGTGTGCCCCTCCGCGGCGTTGACCCAGAGGTACACCTCCCCGGGGAGCGCCGCCCGCAGCCGCCGGGCCTCGTCGAGGTGATCGTCCAGACCCACCACACCGACGCTGTGCCGGATCCCCAGGGACGTCAGCTCCCCGCACCGGTCCAGGAAACGCTCGTACGGTGTCTGGCCCGGGTGGTACGTGCACCAGAGCGCGATCTTGTCCCGGCCGGCGGCGCCCGCCTCGGCCAGCCACCGCGTACGTCCGCTCAGGTTCGTCTGGATCGCCACCCGGCGGATGTGCGGCAGCCCGGCCAGCTCGACCATCGCCCGGCGGTACCAGGAGCGGACCAGCCCCTCGCCCCACGGGGTGAACAGCACCGAGATCCGGTCCTCCTCCCGCGCCGCCGCCCACGCCGTGAACCGCTCCAGCGCGGCCCGGTCGGCGCGCAGCTGCTCCCGGCTGTCGCGCCGCTTGGCGAACGGGCAGTACGGGCAGTCGTAATCGCACGACGCGAGCGGACCCCGGTAGAGAATCGTCAGGTCCATACGGGGCTCACTTCAGTTCGTACGAGGCCATCGCGGCCCGCACGGCGGGGGAGAAGAGCTCGGGGCCCAGCGCGTCGGAGTACGCGAGCCCCTCGGGCGACAGGCGCAGCAGCCCGGCGGCCGGCGCGTCCGGATCGAGCCAGCCCCGCTCCTCTAACAGGGCCAGCTCCGCGCGGAAGTCCTCGTACGGGGAGGTACCGAACCGCTCGCGGTAGCCGGACAGGGGCATGCCATCGGCCTGGAGCACCGACTGCAGGAGATGGCGGCGGCGCGACTCGTCGCCGTCGGTGTACCGCCCGACCTCGGCGCGGGAGAAGTCGGCGGTGCCCGTGTAGGCGTCGATGATCCCGCGCACCTCGCCCATCCGCACCGCGTAGTCGAAGGAGTAGTGCAGCCGGGAGGTGTACGAGCGGGCACCGCAGCCCAGGCCGATCATGCCGTCGGTCTGGCACGCGTAGTCCTCGGGGCCGTCCGTGCGCGGGGCGTCGGCGCGACGGAACATCCGCATCGACACCTGCTCGTAGCCCCGGGCGAGAAGGTGGTCGCGGCCGGTCCGGTAGAGGCGCAGGCGCTGCTCGTCCCAGACCGGGTCCGCGGCACCGGCGGAGAGCCGGTCCAGCGGGGTCAGCGGACGCACGTACAGCGGGTAGAGATACAGCTCCTCGGGCCGCCAGCGCAGAGCCGCGTCCAGGGAGGTGCGCCAGCTCCGCTCCGTCTGGCCGTCGATGCCGTAGATCAGGTCGACGTTGAGGACGGGTATGGAGGTCTCCCGGATCAGGCCGAGGGCGCGCTCGACATCGGCGGCGCGCTGCGGGCGCACCGCCGCGCGGGCCTCGGCCTCCACGAAGCTCTGCACACCGATGCTGATCCTGGTCGTGCCCCGCTCGGCGAGGACGGCCAGCCGGTCGGCGGTCGCGGTCGACGGGGACGTCTCGACCGACAGGGGCACCGAGCGGAGATCGGCGCCCATGCGCTTCTCCGCTATGTCGCACAGGCGCTCCAGCTCGGCGGGCTCCAGGAAGGTGGGTGTGCCGCCACCGAACGCCGCGGCGGCGAACCGGACCGGCTCCCCGTCGCCCAGCGCGTCCCGCACGGCGCTCGCCTGCCGGTCCAGCGCGTCGAGATACCGCGAGGTCAGCTCGTCGGGCGCGCCGATCCGGGTGAAGAGGTTGCAGAACCCGCAGCGGACCTCGCAGAACGGAATGTGCAGATAGAGGGAGAGCGCGTCCCTGGGTTCTCCCGCCCACAGCTCGCTCAGCTCCGGACGCCCGCCGGGGAGTCCGGCGAGCGGGCGGTACGCCGTCTTGTGCGGATAGGCGTACACATAGCTCTGGTACGGGCGGACGGTGTGCGGACTGGTCATCGTGCGGTCCCCGGTTCCAGGAAGAAATGGGCGTACGGAACGGTCCAGACGGACTCGTGCCCGAGCCGGTGACCGGTGTAGCCGTCGTCGCCGTACGCCGTGCCGTGGTCGGAGCAGACGATGGCGAAGGCGCGGCGGCGGCTGCTCACGGCGGCGAAGAGCCGGCCGATGTGGGCGTCGACGTACTCCAGCGCGGCGGCGTGCGTGGCACGGCTGTCACCCGCGTCCCGGGTCGCGCCGGACCGGTGGAACCAGTTCGGCTGGTGCAGCGCGGAGACGTTGACGAAGAGGAACAGCCGCTGTCCGTGCGGCAGCCCGGCGACGACCTGCTCGGCACGGGTCACCTGTGCCTCGAACGAGGTGGGCGAGGCGACGCCGAACTCGGGCTCCCAGTGGGCCTCGTGGAACATCCCGGGCAGTACCGAGCCGAGCGGTGCCCGCTGGTTGAAGAACCCCACTCCGCCGACGCACACCGTGCGGTACCCGGCCCCGGCCAGGCCCGAGACCAGGTCGGGAGTGTCGAAGACGAAGGTGCGCTCCTCGGTCGTCTCGCTGCCCGCGAACCGGGCGGCGAACAGCCGGGGATGCGGGCCGGGCGCGGCCGGTGTGGGCAGGAAGCCCGCGAAGATCGCCTGGTGCGAGGCGTACGTGAAGCTTCCCGGGGCGTGCCGCCGCTCCCAGCCCCCGGCCGGCAGGTGCCGGGCGAGATTGGGGATACGGCCGGCGGCGGCCAGCTCCGCCGCGACGTCGTACCGCAAAGTGTCCAGGGTGACGAGCAGCAGATCGTCGTGGCCGACGACCTCGCTCATGTCCGGGTTCGGGGCGTCCATGACACCGGACGGGGGTTCGTCCATGGCGCCGGGCGGGGGCTCGTCCATGACGCCGGACGGGGGATCAGGATGCTGCGTCGACACGGTGGTTCCCTGCTCTGTTCAGTACGGCGGCGACCTGCGCCGCATAGGTGTCCAGGCCCTCGGCGCCGCTGCCGGGCAGACCGGTCAGGCGCGGCAGCAGATCGCCGAAGGCGTTGACCTCACCGACGGCGAACCGCCGCCAGCCGGTCGAGGGCAGCAGGTCGACGCCCACGCACAGCGTGTCCGGGAAGGCGTCGGCCGCCCGCTCGCACACCGCCAGGGCCGCACGCCAGCTGCCGCCCGCCGCCGCGACGGCGGCCCGCGCCTCGTCCAGATCGCCGCGAGCCCCGCCCAGGTGCAGATTGGTCATGGGGGAGCGGCTGGTGCGCACGACGGCGTGGGTGGCGCGGCCGTCAACCACCACGACCCGCAGATCCGCGGCCCGGCCGTGCTGGGAGGCCTTCGGCAGCCAGCGTTCGACATGCAGACCGTCCGGTGCGAGCGCGTCGACGACCGCCGCGACCTCGCCCTCCGTCGTGAGCCGCCGGACCCGGAGCGAGTTGTGGAGCCGGCCGGCCCCGTCCCGCTCGACCGAGGTGGTCGCCCTCACCCGGCCAGGACCGGCCGTCTCCACGGCCAGCACCCCGGAGGCGGACGACCCGTGCGCGGGCTTCACGAACACCCTCGGCATCCCGCCGTCCGCCATCAGCCCGCGCACATCGGCCCAGCCACGCACGGGCGGCGCGGCGGGGCCCGAGGTGGGCGAGGCGGGCACCGGCACGCCGGCGGCGGCCAGCACGCCGTGACACAGGCGCTTGTCGAACAGCACCGCGATGTCGCCGGGGTCGTCCAGCAGCACCGCGCCCGCCCCGGCCGCCGCCCGCGCCACCTCCCGTACTGCGGAGGTGAACCGCGCGTACCAGCGGGACGAACCCTCCACCCTGGTCGGGTCCTCGACGCCCCGCAGCAGCCGCTCGACCTCGGCGTCCTCACCGGGGGAGTCGATGCGCACGGTCTCCCCGGGCAGGAAGACCGCGGCCCCGTTCAGCACGTCGAGCCAGGTCACGACGCGGGCCGGGGACAGACCGGCGGCGCGCACGGCGTCCTGGAAGAGGCCGACGCGGCGATTGCCCGGATTGCCCACGACCGCGAAACGCGGCGGCGCACTATTCACTGACCGCGACAGAGCGGGCTCTTCGCCCTCGGGGTCCCAGTAGTCCGGCCCGTCGTGATCGAGGCGGGTGGGCCCTGACCCCCGCCGGGTCGACCGGGTCGAGGAAGTGCTGACGCTGCCCTGTGCGGACGGCGTCGGGGCGCCGGCGCCGCCCTCGCTGTTCACGGCCGTATCACTCCGACACCGTGGTGTAGCGCCCCTCGGGCCCGCCGTCGCCCCACGGTTCGCAACGTTCCGACAGATCGACCCGCACCCCGTGCGGTTCCAGGGCGTCCGAGACCCGGCGCTCCATCTGCTCACTGAGGAAGTGGTGGTGCAGATCCAGCACTTCGAGGTGAGTCAGCGGCTGGCCCTCCAGCAGTGCGGCCGCGCCCTCGTCCCCGAGGGTGCCGCAGGACAGGTCGAGCGTGCGCAGCCGGGCCACGAGCGGGGCCGAGGCGACGGCCGCCGCGATCTCGTTCTCCACCTCGCTGTTGCGCAGACCGAGATGGCGCAGGGCCGGGAGCCTGGTGCCGGAAAGCAGCGGCGCCAGATCCGCCACGTCCACGTCGCCGCCGTAGCCGGACACACCCAGCCAGAGATCGAGCCGCTCCAGCGCGGGCAACTCGCTGTCCAGCACGCCGCGGACCACCTCGACCGGCAGCCCGCCCGTCTCGATGGTGAGCGAACGAAGGCGCTCGTGCCGGGTGGGCGGGAAGACGAGTTCGGATCCGCCGCGCACCCCGAACTCCACCAGCGCGGGGTAGGCGGCGAGCAGGGCGGTCACATCGCTCTGCTGGATCCAGGAGATCTCCGCCTCCTCCATCGTCAGATCCCCGACGAACACCGCCTCCAGCGACGTCAGCCGGTCGGCGGCGGCCGTCACGAGACCGATCGGATAGGACGAGTCCTCCTCGTACGCCTCGCCCCACTGCCCGATGACCAGCGCCCGCACCCCGGCCGGATCGACCGCCGCCAGGAACGAGGCGAACTCCTCCTCCCAGGTGCGCTCGTCCTCGTACGGCTCGACGAAGACGCGCCAGGCCGCCGCACCGGCGGCCGGCCGGCTCCCGTCGCTCGCGTCGTGCTGGAAGTCGACGGCCGGAAGGCCGAGCAGCTCGTGCAGGTGGTCCACATCGGACATGGCCCTGGGCTCCTGGTGACGGTGACGGAATGATGTCCGCAAGGTCTATCAACAGCCACTGACAACGGGCGCACCGGCCCCGCCGCCCGGTGCCTCACCGCCGATTGTCAGACCCCCGCCGTAGCGTTTTCCACGTGGCCGGCACAGCGGGTGCCGGTCCGGAGGGGAGACGTCTGTGTACCGGCAGGGCGATGTGCTGATCATGGCGCTGGAGGAGTCCGAGGTGCCGCCGAACCTGCTGGACGCACCGGGCGAACTGCGCGACGGGCGGGGCCGGCTGGTGCTCGCGCTCGGTGAGGTCACCGGCCACGCCCACGCGGTGCCCGGTCCGGCTGATCCGGGAGGCCGGGGTGTTCGGCCCGATGCTGCTCCACCTCCCCGACGGGGGACGGGTGGTGCACGAGGAGCACGCGGTGATCCCGCTGCCGAAGGGCTGGTTCCGCGTGGTGCGCCAGCGGGAGTACGCGCCGGGGGCGGTCCGCGTCGTCGCGGACTGAGCCGCCCCGCCGGCCGGGCCCGAGGGAGCCGGCGGCGAGGAGTGGCCGGAGAACGTCCGGAACAGGAACCGGAACAGGGAAGACAGGGGACGGGGAGAAACATGCAGTACGTGGACTCATGGCGGGCCGTGGCGGCGGCGACCGGTGCGGCGGACCGGTCGGCGGCGGAGGACGGGGTGCGGCTCGCCTACCGCAGCGCGGGTCTCGCCGAGCCGGCGGAGTTCGTCTGGGCCGATTCGCCCAGGGAGGCCGTCGGGCTCGTGCGGAAACTGGCCGACGCGGGACGCTCGGTCCGCGAGGAGATCAGGACCCGGCCCTGGGCGGACGAACGGCGCCGGATGTACGACGAGTTGGGCCCAGCCGGCTGGTCCGCGCTCTGGTCCGCCACCGGCGCCCAGCTGTGGGAGACCACGGCGGCGCTCGCAGAGCGGATACGGGCCGCTGTCGTCACAGAGGCGGCCGAGCGGCCACAGGACGAGCCGGATTTGCGGCTGCTCCTCCTCGACGCGGTCCTGGGCCAGCACGACGCGGCCTGGCTCGCCGCGTTCGACGGCCGGGGCGACCGGCTCGACGGACTGGCGGCGGTGGCCAGGAACGCGGGCTGGTGGTGGCCCTACGAGCGCACGGTGGTGATCAGTGAGCGTCCCGAGGAGCTGTACCGCGACGAGGCGGGCAGGCTCGACCGGGGCGACGGCCCCGCGCTCTCCTACCGGGACGGGTTCGGGCTGTACGCCTGGCGCGGCATGCCGGTGCCCGCCGCCTTCCTGGCGGAGCTGACCGCGCTCACCCCCGAACGGATCAGGGCCGAGGAGAACGCGGAACTGCGGCGCGTGATGCTGGAGTTCTACGGATACGACCGCTACCTCACCGAATCCGGCGCCGAACCGGTCCACCGGGACGAGACGGGCATCCTCTGGCGGATCGCGCTGGACGGCGACGAGGACGTGGTCATGGTCGAGGTGGTCAACTCCACCCCGGAGCCGGACGGCACGCACCGCACCTACTGGCTGCGGGTGCCGCCCTCGGTCCGGACGGCGAAGGACGGCGTCGCCTGGACGTTCGGGCTGCGGGGCGAGTCCTACGCACCCCTGCGGCAGACCTGACGGACGGCGGGCGGATGGACGGGCGGACGGGGCGGCCGCCGGGCCAGGGCCCGGCCGTTGGTCAGGCCGTCAGCGCCGCGTGGTCGATGCCGAGTTCACGGGCCAGTGCCTGCTCTGTCCACTCCAGCATGGTGGCCCGGGAGAGCGGGCCCGCGTACGAGGTCATCTGCACGGCCAGGCCGTCCAGCAGAGCGGTGAGCCGCCAGGCCACGGACATCGGGTCGTCGCAGTGGAACTCGCCCGCGGCCGCGCCTTCGTCGATGACCTCGGCCAGCTCCGCCTTCCACTGCTGGTCGAGGTCGCCCGCGACCGTGCGCAGCGCGGGATCGCGGATCGATGCCGCCCAGCCCTCGATCCACAGCCGCCAGCCCTTGGCCTGTCCCGTCGGTGCGTACCAGCGGACGGCGGCGCGCAGCCTGCGCACCGCCGTGGTCCGGCGGGTCAACAGCTTGCGCAGATGGGCGAGATCGGCCTCGGCCGCGTGCGCGAAAGCGGCGGCGACCAGCTTCTCCTTGGTGGAGAAGTGGTAGAGCACGAGTGCGTTGCTCACGCCGAGGACGGAGGCCACATCGGCGATCCGTACCGCCGCGACGCCGCGCACCTCGATCTGTTCCACGGCAGCGCGCAGCAGCTCCTCGCGTCGCTCCGCCACACTCAACCGCACTCTGCCCACGGCGCCACCCTAACAACGGCCTTGCCGGGGAAGGCCAGAACCGCGATCCGCCCGGTGGCCGCAGAGCCGTGATGCGTCCGTACGGGCGGCGGTCGCGCGCCGGGTCAGCGGTACCAGCCGAAGCGTTCCGCCATCACCGGCAGCCGGTCCGCGACGACGGCGTGGGCCGCCGCCCTGGGGGTGCAGCCGTCTGCGGCGGCCCGGCTCATCACCAGCTCGACGAGCGCGCGCATCGAACTGCGGGTGTGCGCGAAGGCCTCGTCCGCGTCGGCGCCGATGTCACCGAACAGGGTCCACCACCACCAGGCGTTGGTCCCGGAGTTGACGACGACATCGGGCAGCACCGTGATCCCGCGTTCGGCGAGCAGCGCCTCGGCCTCCGGCAGCACCGGCATATTGGCCGCCTCGACCACCCAACGTGCCCTGATCCTCGACTGGTTCCCGGCGTCGACGGCGTAGGAGATGGCCGCCGGAACGAGCACCTCCACGTCCTGTTCCAGCCAGGCCCCGGCGGGCAGCTCGCGGTCGGCCTCGCGCAGGGCGCCTCGGTCGACGGTCCCGTGGGCGTCCCGGGCGGACAGCAGGGCCTCGACGTCGAGGCCGGCCGGGTTGGCGATGGTGCCCTTGACGTCGGCCACGGCGACCACCCGGAGTCCGGCGCGCGACAGGAACCTGGCTGTCGCGCCGCCCATGGTGCCGAGCCCCTGCACGGCGGCCCGCGCCCCGCCGTACGCGATCCCGTCCCGGTCCAGGGCGGCGAGCGCCGACTCTGCGACCCCGCAGCCGCCGACCAGCTCGTCGAGGCCGATGCCGTCCACCTCGACGGCGAAGGCGTCGGCCAGTCGCCGCCGGGCGGCCGGCTCGTCGTCGAGCAGCGGATAGACGGCCTCGATGGAGGAGACGAGCCCGGCCTCCGCGGCCGCCCGGTCGACCAGGTCCTGGCTGAGGCCCAGGTCCTCGCCGGTCGTCCAGATCGTCTCGACGTACGGGCGCACGGCGCGCAGATAGCGGACGAGGACGCCGTAGGCGGCCGGATCGCGGGGGTCGCAGTCAATGCCGCCCTTGGCGCCGCCGAGGGGGACGTAGCGGACTCCGGTGCGGTCCGCGTCGAAGTGGAGGGCTTCCTTCATCGTCATGCCGCGGGCCAGTCCCGCCACTTCTTCGAGCGTGCAGCCCGCGCGCATCCGCAGCCCGCCGCTGGACACCCCGCGCACCAGCCGGTCGACGACCAGGTGTCCTCGGTGACCGGTGACGTGGTCCGTCCAGGTCAGTGAGATCAGCGGGGCGGGCGGGGTCACCGCGGGCGTCGTCATCGGAGTTCTCCTGGGTCACTGCGATCGGGGCGGGCCCGGCGACGGTGCGGCGGACCCGGGGCCGTACGGACCGGGTGCCCGTCGGGCCCGCGATCTTTACTGAATCGCGAGTCAGTATCGAGACGATCCGGCGCCGCTGTCAACGCGGCCCGCGCCGAAGCGGGGCCCGCCGGCCGGATGCGGTCGCGCGGGCCGCGGGACGTATGCCGGACGCGTAACGCGGAATCCTGCGGAGGGTCCGGACGTTGGATTCGGCATGACGGGAATCGACGCACATCAAGATGCGCTCCTTCGGCTGTTCTCGGAAGGGAACAGCGGTGTACTGGTCACGCTGAAGCGGGACGGCAGGCCCCAGCTGTCCAATGTCAACCACTTCTACTATCCCGACGAGCGCATCGTCCGGGTCTCGGTCACCGAGGACCGTGCGAAGACCCGGAACCTGCGGCGGGACCCGAGGGCGAGCTACCACGTCACCAGCGAGGACCGCTGGGCCTGGACGGTCGCGGACGGCACCGCGGACCTCACCCCGCCGGCGGCAGACCCGGAGGACGCCACCGTGGCGGAGCTGATCGCTCTCTACCGCGACGTCCAGGGCGAACACCCGGACTGGGACGACTACCGCCGGGCCATGGTCAGGGACCGGCGGGTCGTACTGCGTCTCCACGTCGAGCACGCGTACGGGCAGCCGCGTGGCTGAGGCGGGCCCTGCGGGCCACCATCCTGTTGGGTGTTCTGCTCTCGCACTGTCGTACCCCCTGTCCATAATGAGATGACACCGACTCCCTCAGGAGATCTTGTGACCGGCGCTGACTCCACGTTCTCGCTCCGTACCAGACTGCGTGCGCTGCGGCCCGCCGACTTCGGGGCCGACCCGGGCGGCCCCCGTATGGAGCGCATTCGCCGTTCCCCGAATTTCGTCGACGGGTCCTTCCAGAACCCGGTCGGGGCGCGGATCAGGCCGTCGGGGTCCGCCCTGGAGTTCGCGAAGACGTACTTCCGCAAGGAGGAGCGGGTCCTCAGATCGCCGACCGGTGATGTACCGGTCCATGCCACCACTCTGGCCGATCTCGCCACGCCTCCTGTCTCCGGGCTGCGGCTCACCTGGATGGGGCATTCCAGCGTGCTCGCGGAGATCGACGGCCGGCGGGTGCTGTTCGACCCGGTCTGGGGCGACCGCTGTTCGCCCTTCGCCTTCGCGGGCCCAAAGCGCCTGCATCCCGCACCGCTGCCGCTCGGCGTGCTCGGTCCGGTCGATGTCGTGGTGATCTCGCACGACCACTACGACCACCTCGACCTGCCGACCATCCAGGCGCTGGCCCGTACCGACACGGTCTTCGCGGTGCCGCTCGGGGTCGGGGCGCACCTGGAGCGCTGGGGCGTGTCCCCCGACCGCATCCGCGAGCTCGACTGGAACGAGGACACGCAGGTCGCCGGGATCAGCCTGACAGCCACCCCGGCCAGGCACTTCTGCGGCCGGGGCCTGCGCAACCAGCAGCACACCCTGTGGGCTTCCTGGGCCGTCGCGGGACCCGAGCACCGGATCTACCACAGCGGCGACACCGGCTATTTCCCCGGCTTCAAGGAGATCGGCGCCGCACACGGCCCGTTCGACGCCACCATGATCCAGATCGGTGCGTACAGCCAGTACTGGCCCAAGGACCACACGGGCGGCAGGCCGGAGCCCGGTGCCTGGCCGGACATCCACATGAGCCCCGACGAGGGGGTCCAGGCCCATCTGGACCTTCAGGGCGACGATCCGGCGGCCGGCGTCATGCTGCCGATCCACTGGGGGACGTTCAACCTCGCGCTGCACCCGTGGGCCGAGCCCGCGGAATGGTCGATGCGTGCCACCCAGGTCGCGGGAGTCACGATGGCGGCTCCGCACCCGGGCCGCCCGTTCGAGCCCGCCGATCCGCCGGCCGTCGAACCGTGGTGGCGCGGTGTGGCGGCGGAGCCCGTGGCGGGCTGGGGCAACTGGCCCCCGGTCCACGTACCGCTGCCCGGCGGAGCCGTGACGCCCGCCCCCGGCCGTGACCGCGACCCGGCGGCCCAGGCCTGAGCGTCGGGGTGTCCGCGGTGCGACGCGCGCGTGCCGCGGACACCCCGACGTGCCGGTTGACCGTCGGCGGGGCTCACCCCGAGGGGTGGAGGTGCGTGCGCTGCCCGTCGTGGTCGAGGATGCACAGGATCTCGGCCGGCCCGCCGTGCGCCTTCACGGCGTGCGGGATCATGGTGGAGAACTCGGCGGCCTGACCCGTTTCGACCCGGATGGCGCGCTCCCCGAGGATCAGCGTCACGGTCCCCGACAGGACCGTGAACCAGTCCTTGCCCGGATGCACTCCCAGCCGGTCGGCCCCGGGGCCCCTGGCCTCGTCGGTGATGCGCATCTTGGCGACGGTGGCACCGGCCGGCCCGGAGCCTCGGTTCAGCACCCAGGTGGTCAGCCCGCGCTGCTCGTCGCGCTGTGGTCTGATCACGACATCCTCGTCGTCGGCGCTCTCCACCAGCTGATCGAGCGAGATTCCCAGGGCGCGGGCCAGTGCCGTGAGCTGGTCGAGGCCGATGCGCCGGTGACCGGTCTCGATCCGGCTCAGGGTGGAGGGGCTCAGGAAGGCGCGCTCCGCGAGATTGTCGAGTGACCAGCCGCGGGCCCGCCGCAGACTCCTGATCCGCATGCGCACCGTGCTGTCCAGATCGCTTTCTTGCGTCATGCGCAAGAGCATAAGCGCTCTGCGCAAGCCAGGGATATTGTCGGGATATGAACACCCCCGCCACGCATACGGCCGCCACGGACACCGACACCACCGCCGCCATGGCCGAGATCCTGGAACTCGACGCGGAGGTCCTGGGGACGTACCTGTCGGAGCTGACCACCTGGCTGGGTGAACTGTCCGACCGGGAGCCGGTCCGCATCGTCGACCTGGGCAGCGGAACCGGGACCGGTGCGATCGCCCTGGCGCGGCGCTTTCCGCGCGCCGTTGTCTCGGCGGTGGACGTCTCCCCGCAGCTGCTCCAGCGCCTGTCGGTGAAGGCGTCCGGACTGGGACTCACGGACCGGGTCCGCGGCGTACAGGCCGATCTGGACCGGGACTGGCCGGCCCTCGGCGCCGCCGACCTCGTCTGGGCGGCCGCCGCACTCCACCACCTGGCCGACCCGGACAGGGTGCTGTCCCACGTGTTCGACACCCTGCGGCCGGGCGGACTGCTGGCCGTCACCGAGATGGACTTCTTCCCCCGCTTCCTGCCCGAGGACATCGGAGTGGGCCGGCCGGGCCTGGAGGCCCGCCTGCACGCCGCCCTGAAAGGGGCGCCCGCCGCCGGCTGGACGGGCCACCTGGCCCGCGCGGGCTTCACGTCGGAGGCCGAACGCGCCTTCGTGATCGACCTGCCCGCCCCGCTGCCGGGCGCCACCGCCCGCTACGCCCAGGCGTGCCTGCGGAAGCTGCGCTCCCACCTCGACGGGCAGCTCCCCGCCGAAGACCTCGCCGCCCTCGACGCCGTCACCGACGACGAGAGCCCGCACGGCGTCCTGCGCCGCGACGACCTCACGGTCCGGACCACTCGGACCACCTGGGTGGGCCGCCGCCCCTGACCGCCCGTCGGGCGTCGGCGCCCGCACGGCCGGGCGCGGGTCGAACGGCGGTACGCTGCCGTCGGGAAGCGGGTACGGCGTCGGTGCGCCTGCGCCTTCGAGGGAGCGGCCATGCTGCGGGTGCACTTCACCCCCGAGGACCTGGGGCGGATCCGGGTGGCACCCGGTCCTGACTTCCTCTGGGAGATCAGCAACAGCGTGCAGACCCTGCAACGCCGCGACGGCGAAAGGGTGTTCGGCGCATGGCGCCGCTGGGTCCGCCCACGGCTCTCCGCGAGCCCCCGGCTGCTCTCCCCGCTGCTGCCGCCGCGCGGGTACTCGCCGGACTTCCTCACCCCCACCGCCGGCGACCGCGCGACCTTGCAGGCGGCCGTCGACACCCTGATGAGCACTCCGCGCCCACGGCTGCGCACCGATCTGACGCACCTGGCGGCCACGCTCCAACTCCCCGGCTGGGTGAACTCCCTGGCCGGCGGGGACGCCGACGCCCTCCGGCAGCTCGGTGAGGCGCTGCGCACCTACCAGCAGGAGGCGCTCGCCCCGTACTGGCAGCGCGTCCACGCGCACATAGACGCCGACCGCGCCCTGCGCCTGCGCAGCCTCCTCGACGGCGGCACCGAGGGGCTGCTGGCCGGGCTCGGGCCGCAGTTCCGCTGGCGCCCGCCCGTACTGGAGGTGGCATACCCCGTCGACCAGCAACTCCGGTTACAGGGGCGGGGAATCGTGCTGCAGCCGTCGTTCTTCTGCTGGCCCACACCGATCACCCTGGCCGACGGGGACCTGCCGCCCGTTCTCGTCTACCCCATCCACCACGCAGAGGACTGGGCCGGTCCCGCCCCCGCCCGGCCTGCCGGGGACGCCGGGCCGCTGGGCCCGCTGCTCGGCCGCACCAGGGCGCGCCTCCTGCGCGCGACCTGTACCGGATGCTCCACCGTCGAGGCCGCCCGGCTCCTGGACGTGACCCACCCCGCCGTCAGCCAGCACCTCAACGTGCTGCGCGCGGCCGGTCTGGTCGCCACCGTGCGGGAGGCCGGCCGGTCCATCCACGTCGCGACGGCGGAGGGGCGGGCGCTGCTGGCCGCCGCCGGGCGGGCGAAGCGGTAGCCGGCGGCGGGACAGGGCCCCGTAAGCCTGAACTCTCGGGGGACAGGGCCCCGTAAGCCTGAACTTTCGTTCCTTGCGCCGTCCGTCGGCCGGGCACGACGCTGGCCCCTGCTGCCGGACCCGGCCGTGCCGCGCGGAGCCGCGGCGTTCACCGGCCGAGTGCCTTCCCGGCAGGCGTACCTCCCGCAAGGCCCGTCCCCCCACTCTCAGGAGCCTTTATGCGCAGGAGACTTGTATCCTCCGCGATCGCCGTCGTCGCCGTCGGTGCTCTCCTCCACCCCGGCATGGCCCAGGCATCGCCCGTACCGCACACCCCGCCGGTATCCGTGCTCGCCCACGGGACGAAGGCCGGTACGGCCGTCGTCAGCGGACAGAACGCGCCCGGCACCCGGCTGAAGGTCGACGCCGGGCGTACCAGCAGCGGGCACTGGCTGGAGATCGACTACCAGGTCCAGGAGACCGGCTACTGGTGCGGTCCGGCCGCCACCCGCATCGCCCTCTCGGCTCGGACGGCCCCGCCCAGCCAGGGCGTCCTGGCCGGACAGCTCGGCACGACCGAGGCCGGCACCGACCACATCGGCCAGGTCACCGGCGTACTCAACGCCAACCTCGGCGGCGGCTGGTACGAGACCAAGGAGATGCCGAACGACCCGCCCACCCAGGCCCAGCGGGACCTGCTCTGGAACGACATCGTCTTCGACATCGACCGCAACTACCCGCTGGTGGCCAACATCGTCGCCCCGCCCGGCAACCAGCCGCCCGGCTACCCCTCGGACCAGACGATCTACCACTACTTCACCGTGTTCGGCTACGACGACGTGGACCGCACCGTCCTGATAGCCGACCCCGCCTCCTTCGGCGGCAACCAGATCTACTGGATCTCCTTCGATCAGCTCGCCACGCTGATCCCGCCGAAGGGCTACTCGGCGTGACCCGTTCCCTTCCCGCCAGGAGGCCGTGTTGAGCAGCTACCGTCCCACCCGCAGAAGCGTCATCAGGGCCGCCGGTGGGATCTCCGCCGCGATGGCGCTGGGCACCGAGGGCATCCTCGCGGCCGCGTCCCCGGCCGGTGCGGCGGGCGACGGCTTCGGACTGCGCGTCGTGGAGCGCGGCGAGGCCGATCCCCGCATGTGGTACTACCGGTTCGCGACCGACGCGATCGGCTGGAGTCCGGGCGTCAACGTCCTGCTCCCCGACGACTACCACACCGGCGCACGCACCTACCCGGTCCTCTACCTCTTCCACGGGGGCGGTACGGACCAGGACTTCATCACCTTCGACCGTGCGGGCATCCGGGACTGGACGGCCGGGAAACCCCTCATCGTCGTGATGCCCGACGGCGGGCACGCGGGCTGGTACTCCAACCCGGTCAGCTCCAACACCGGCCCCCGGAACTGGGAGACCTTCCACATCGGCCAGCTCCTTCCCTGGATCGACGCGAACTTCCGTACCTACGCCGAGTACGACGGCCGTGCCGTCGCCGGATTCTCGATGGGCGGCTTCGGCGCCCTGAAGTACGCGGCCAAGTACTACGGCCACTTCGCCTCGGTGAGCGCCCACTCGGGCCCGGCCAGCCTGCGCCGCGACGCCGGACTGGTCACCCACTGGGCGAACGCGTCCTCTGCCGCCCTGGACCTGGGGGGCGGCACGGTCTACGGCGTACCGCTGTGGGACGAGGCCAGGGTCAGCGCCGACAACCCGGTCGAACGGATCGAGAGCTACCGGAACAAGCGGGTCTTCCTGGTGGCCGGCACCAGCCCCGACCCGGTCAACTGGTTCGACACGGCCAACGAGACCCAGGTGCTGGCCGGCCAGCGGGAGTTCAGGGCCCTCCTCGGTGACGCCGGCATCCCGCACGAATGGTACGAGGAGCCGGGCGGGCACATGATCCGCGCCGCCATGGTCCGCCGCGACCTCGACGGCATCGTCGCCCGGCTCCGCAAGGCCTGAGCGGATACGTCACAAAGCCCCCTCGACCCCGCCAACCGTCGAGGGGGCTTCTCGCGTGCTGCCGGGGACATGGCCGGTAACAGCCGCATAGGCGTACGTACTTAATCGGTCGCTCGTGCGAGAGGTCATACCAGAGCGGGACGGATGGCGGGCAAGTTCCGCAACTGCCCGCCGCGCCCTCGTCAAGGACGACTACCGTGTGTGTCCGGTGATCAACGGTGGGCTCATATCCCGGAGCCCGTCCGGCCGATGATCCAGGAATGACCGACCACCGTAGGTGCCACCACATGGATACCGATTCCTGGGGCCCCACGTACCGAGGACGCTGATGTCTCAACTTCGCGCACCCGACGCGCGACCGGAACGCCGAGAGAGCGGGCGGCACGGCCGACCGGGCGCCCGTTCCCACTCGGCCGCGGCCAGACCGCGCGCTGCCCAGCCGTCCCCCGAGGCGCGTATACGCCCCCAACTCCTGCGCACCGCCGTGCTTCCGGCCCTCGCCGTCATGCTGACCGGCGCCGCGGCCGTCATCCTCACGGTCCGCTCCACCGGCACCGCGCCGTCCACCGAGCTGTGGACCGCGCTCGGCGCGGCCGCGGCACTGGCGGTCGCCGCCGTGGCGGCGGCCTTCCTCGCCGCCAACCGCGTCGCCACCACCGTCCTCGGCCGGTGCTTCGCCCTGCGCCGGGCCAGCGCGCAGGGTCAGGCCGAACTGCAGCAGGTGGTGGAACAGCTCCGCAACGGCGAACCCGTACCCACCCGCCGGGCCCCGCAGCCCACCGTCCCCGGCAGCGACGCCTTCGAACTGCTGGCACAGGAGCTCGGCCGCCAGCAGGAAGCGGCCGTGGCCGCCGTCGTACAGGCCTCCCGGCTCTCCGAGCACACCGGCGAGGACCAGAAGGTCGAGGTCTTCGTCAACCTCGCCCGTCGGCTGCAGTCACTCGTGCACCGGGAGATCCAGCTGCTCGACGAGCTGGAGCACGAGGTCGAGGACCCCGATCTCCTCAAGGGCCTCTTCCAGGTCGACCACCTGGCGACCCGGATCCGCCGGCACGCCGAGAACCTCGCGGTCCTCGGCGGCGCCGTCTCCAGGCGGCAGTGGAGCAACCCGGTCACCATGACCGAGGTGCTGCGCTCCGCGATCGCCGAGGTCGAGCAGTATCCGAGGGTCAAGCTCGTGCCGCCGATCGACGGCACCCTGCGCGGGCACGCCGTGGCCGACGTGATCCACCTCCTGGCCGAACTGGTCGAGAACGCCACGGTGTTCTCCGCCCCCCAGACCCAGGTGCTGCTGCGCGCCCAGCACGTCACGGCGGGCCTCGCCCTGGAGGTGGAGGACCGGGGGCTCGGCATGCCGGGCAACGAGCAGAAGCGGATGAACGCCCTGCTCGCCGACCCCGACCAGGTCAATGTCGCCCGACTGCTCCAGGACGGCCGGATCGGGCTGTTCGTGGTGGCCTCGCTGGCCCGCAGGCACGGCATCGCCGTACGGCTGCAGAGCAACATCTACGGCGGCACCCAGGCCGTACTGGTGCTTCCGCAGTCCCTGCTGGGGGCGGAGGACGACACCGCGGCCGGCGAGGCACCCGCCCCGCCTCCCGGCCCCGTGCACCGCCCGCCCCCGCTGGACGAGGCCGCCGCCCCCCGCGACCTCGGCCCGGCCCCGGCGCCCGCCCCCGAGCCGGAGCGCCGGCCCTACGTGCCGCAGCAGCAGCAACTGCGGATGCACCAGCCGACGCGGCAGACCCGGCGTCAGGGCGAGGGCCCGCCGCTCCCGCTGCGAGCCGAACGCCTCGACCGGCCCACGCCCGCAGAGGCCCGCCCCGGCATCCGGCCGGCCGACGACGCGGTCCCGGCGCTCCCTCCGGAGACCGGGGTCGTACGCGGCACGATGGACCGCCCGCAGCTTCCCCGTCGCGCGAACCAGGAACACCTGGTCCCCCAGCTCAGGGAGGCACCGGTCCCGCGCACCGAGGAGGAGCCCACCCTGCACGACCCGGGCCTGGTGGCGGCCTTCCGGCGCGGCATCGACCTCGGGGAGGCCCGAGCGGAGACGGAGCCGGGGGCCGAGTCCGTACCGGAGCCCGGCCCCGGGGTGGATCCGGCGGCGGTGCCGGCCGCCGGGACACCACTGGACCCGCTTCCGGTCCGGGGCGCCCCGGCGCCGGGACAGCTCCTGCGGACCGGCTCGTACCACAGCGACCAAGACCCACTCGACGCGAACACCTCCAAGGAGTAGATGCACCATGGCGACCGATATGCCGTCCGGTCAGGTCTCGGACCTCGACTGGCTGCTGAGCGGGCTGGTACAACGCGTGCCGTACACCCGCAGCGCGGTCCTGCTCTCCGCCGACGGGCTGGTGAAATCCCTCCACGGCATGGACGCCGACAGCGCCGACCACATGGCGGCGCTGGCGGCCGGGCTGTACTCCCTCGGCCGCAGCGCCGGGGCGCGGTTCGGGGACAACGGGGAGGTGCGCCAGGTGGTGGTGGAGCTCGACTCGACCCTGCTCTTCGTCGCCACCGCCGGTTCCGGCACCTGTCTGGCCGTGCTCGCCGGGCGGAGCGCCGACGCCGCCGTACTGGGCTACGAGATGGCCATGCTGGTCAAGAGCGTCCGGCCCTATCTGATGACCCCGAACAGACAAGCGGCCGGGGTGCCGGGCGCCACGGGGCTGTGAGCGTGTCGGCCACCCAGGACGCGCCGTTGCTCGACGATGCGGCGGGCCGCCTCATCCGCCCTTACACGGTGAGCGGCGGCCGCACCCGCCCCACCACCGTGCTCGACCTGCTCTCCCTGGTGATGGCCACCGGAACCGTCCCGCAGGTCCACCTCGGCCCCGAGCACTCGGTGGCGCTGGGACTGTGCGGCGGGCCCACCTCGGTGGCCGAGATCGCCGCGCACCTGCGGCTGCCCGCGGTCGTCACCAAGGTGCTCCTCTCCGACCTGGTCGACTGCGGAGCGGTCACTGCGCACCCGCCCGCCTTCCATGACATGCCCACCGACCGATCCCTGCTGGAGGCAGTGCTCGATGGCTTACGACGACAGCTCTGACGGTTTCGACGGCTCCGCCCCGTACCCGGGGTCCGGGAGCCCCGGAAACGTCGGCTACGCGCAGGAGCCCAGCAGCCCGGAGGGCTTTCCCGTCGCGCTCAAGGTGCTGGTCGCGGGTGGATTCGGGGTCGGCAAGACGACGTTCGTCGGCGCGGTCAGCGAGATCGCGCCGCTGAGCACGGAGGAACTGCTGACCCAGGTCAGCGCGGCGACCGACAGCCTCGAAGGCATCGAGTCGAAGACCTCGACCACGGTGGCCATGGACTTCGGCCGCATCACGCTGGACGAGAGCCATGTGCTCTACCTGTTCGGCACACCCGGGCAGGAACGGTTCTGGTTCATGTGGGACGAGCTCTCGCAGGGCGCGCTCGGAGCCGTGGTCATCGCGGACACCCGCAGGCTGGAGGAGTGCTTCGCGGCCGTCGACTTCTTCGAGCGGCGTGGCATCGGGTTCATCGTCGCGGTCAACGAGTTCGACGGCGCCTTCCGCTACGGCCCCGAGGAGGTGCGGGCCGCGCTCGACCTGACACCCGCGGTACCCGTCGTCCTCTGCGACGCCCGGATCGCCAGTTCGGGGACCGGCGCACTGGTCACCCTCCTCCAGCACCTCATCAACGCCACCGCGGAGCCGGCCCCGCTCTCCGGCCACGGCAGTTTCGGAGTCCATACGTGATCCCGCACGCCATCGGACGGATGCTGCTGACCCCCGTCGACAGCGACGCCCCCGTCCGGACCCAGCGGCTGCGCAGCCTTGACCTGGGGGAGCGGAGCGACGCCTCGTTCGACAACTTCGACGCCTTCGCCGACCGGGTGGCCGAAGTGACCGAAGTGCCCTTCTCGATGGTCAACTTCATCGACGGCAACCGGCAGTTCTACGCCGGACTGCACACCCCCGCAGGCACCCGCAAGGGTGCCGACCTGGGCGCCACGGCGGCGGGCAGCGGCCGCAGCGGGCGCTATGTCGCCCTCGACCACGGATACTGCCCGCACGTCGTGGTCCGGCGAAGAGCGCTGGTCCTGGAGGACGTCTGCGACTATCCGAGGTTCGCCGGGAACCCGGTCGTCGACGACATAGGCATCCGCTCCTACCTCGGGGCGCCGCTCATCGACCGGACGGGGATCGCCCTGGGCGCCGTCTGCGCGGTGGACACCGTGCCCCGCCCGTGGGGGAGGGCCGGGCTCGACACGATCAAGTCCCTCGCACAGGAGCTGATCGGGCACATCCACAGCCGGGAGGACAACAGCATCGGGATCTGACCCGCCCCCGTCGGCCCAGGGCTCCGGCCGGCCGGCGCCGGTCAGACCCCGACTCGGCCCCCTCAGGAAGGTCAGACTCCGACCCGGCCCCCCAGGAAGGTCAGACCTCGACCCGGCTCCCGTCCAGGAAGGTCAGGACCACCGCTTCGCCGTCCACCCGCACGCGCACCGCCGTCCGCAGCGCCTCCGGATGGACACTGTCGCGGGAGAGCACGACGAGCGACACCTGCACGCTCCGGCCGCCCGGACGGGGCGCGCTGCGCAGATACGGGACCGCCGAGTGCGGCCCGTACGCGTTGGACTCGACATCGCGCGCCACCGCCGCCCCGTCGGCGCCGCCGTCCCACCCGTACAGCGCGACCACCGCACTGGTCAGCCCGTCGGCCGTGCGGGCGAGCGCCCAGTCCGGCCCCGAGGAGGCGAACGGGCCGGTCGGACCGGCGACCGCGTGGCCGCCCTCCCGGATCACGGCGCCCTCGGGCGAATCGACTCGGTGCACCCGGATCTCCCACGGTCCGTGCAGCACGCTCGTCGTCCCGATCCGGTACGCGCGCGCGTCGCCCGGCAGCCGCGCCGCAGACCAGGACGCGGCGACACGGCCCTCGCAGCTCACGGGATGGATCCGGCGGCGGCGGGAGGGGGTGCCGTCCGGGGCGATCAGGGACAGCTGGTTGTCGATGTTGCGGGCCAGGGCGTGCGGCGCGGACTCCGGCGCGGTCGCCGTCGAGTACGCGAGCTTCGCGTAGTGCGGGTCGTCCTCGCCCGCGCCCCGGTCCGGATCGGCTTCGGGTGAATCGGCTCCGGACGGACCGGCTTCGGGCGCGGGCGGGTTGTGGTCGCTGCCGTGGTTGACCAGCCGGACGATCCCGTCGTGTCGGGTGCCGTGCAGCAGCCAGCCCGGTGCGGGCAGCGCGGTGTACGTGTCGGACTCCTCGACGGGAAGCGGGAGTTCGCGCGCCGTCCACACCGCGTGGTCCGCCGGGAGCAGCAGCCCGAGGAAGCCCTTGCTCGCCCAGTACGGTGAGGCGGGTCCCGAGTACGGCTGGGTGGACGGCAGGAAGGTGTCGTACCAGCCGAGCGTCAGCAGCCCCCGCTCGTCCGGCACCCCGCGCTCCACGAAGTGCCGCAGCGTGCCGGAGGCGAGCCGCCGGGTGAGTCCGGGCGCCAGCGGCGTGCAGTCCGCGAGCGCGCCCATCCACACCGGGGCCAGCGAGGCGAAGCGGTACGCGAGCGAACGGCCCTGGTGGACCGGGGCGCCGTCAGCGCCGAAGAAGTGCGGGTAGTCCTCCAAGAACCGGCTGAGCCGCTCCCGGTAGACCGCGGCCCGGCCGCCGTCGTCGTCCGGCCCGGCGATCCGTGCCCACAGCAGCGGGTACAGATGCATCGCCCAGCCGATGTAGTAGTCGAAATTGCGGCCGTCCCCGTCGGTGTACCAGCCGTCACCGACGTACCAGTCCTCGATCCTGTCGAGTCCGCCCTCGATGTCGGACCTGCTGTACGGGGCGCCCACAGAGGCGAGGAACTGCTCGGACACCACCTGGAACAGCCGCCAGTTGTTGTCCCAGGTGCGGCCGCCGACGAACCCGGAGAACCAGTCGACGACCCGCTCCTGTACCCCGGCGTCGAGCCGGTCCCAGATCCACGGCCGGGTCTCGTGCAGCGCGACCGCGATGGACGCCGCCTCCACCATCTGCTGCGAACAGTCCGTCAGTCGCGGCCAGGCCTCACCGCTGCCGGGATCGGTGCCGGCGGCGAGACCGGCCGCGTACCGCTCGGTCAGCGCGGGGTCGACCGCCCCGCCCGCGCCCGCGATCCGGCAGGCGGCGAGCAGGAACGACCGGGCGAAGCCCTCAAGACCGTCCGAGACGACCCCCGACCAGCTGCCCCGGCCGGGCAGCCGGTACTGCGCGAAGCCGGGTGTGGCGTACGGCGTCAGCGCGTCCAGCATCCGGTCGGCGGTCGCCTCCCAGTGCGCCCGGGTCCAGCCGGTACGTGACGACAGGACCCGGTCGGTCGGCGGCAGTTGCAGATGCGGGGCGACGGACATGGTGGCGCTGCTCCTCGGGGTCGATGCTCAGAAGGGGGGGCTTACAGGACGAGTTCGGCGCGGTGGCTGTGGCCGCGCGAACCGCCGGCCGCGACGGTGAGGACGGTCCGGCGGCCGAGGACGACGCTCACGGTGGCATCGGCCCGCGCCACCGACCGCACCCGGAATGGCAGTTCGACCGTGATTGAGGCCTGGGTCCGGCCCGGGTCCGCCATCGCGACCGACACCCGCGCACCCCTTCGCCGCACGAGTACGGACGCCGGTCCCGACGCGACGATCCCGGCCGCAGACCCGGCGTCCCAGAAGTGCGCGGCGGTCAGTCCGGCCCTGCGGTCCTCCACGGCCTGGGCGATGGCGTCGTTGGCGACGATCCGGACCGGCCGGGAGTGCGACCAGACCGCGGTGGCGGCGGCCGACGCCCCGGGCAGCAGTACGTAGGCGTAGCCGGCGTCGTCGGGCGAGACGCCGTGGTCCACCCAGAGCGTGACGTAGCGTCGGGTGACGGGATCGGAGCTGCCCCCGGTGTCCGCACCCGTGTTGATGGCCCGCCACGTCCCGGTGCGCTCCTCGCGCAGGGTGCGCAGCGCGGCCCCTTCGGGGAAGACGTAGCCGCCGGTCCCGTCGAGATGCGCCCACCGGGCCCGGCGGAACTCATCGGACCGGCCCTGCTCCGCGGGGAGCGGGAACCCGTCGACCAGGAGCCGGGCCCGGCCCCGCGCGCCGAGGTTGCGGTTCTCCACGATCGTCTCGACCGCCCGGCCGTCGCTCGCGGTGATGCCCGCGCCGAGCGCGACCACCGCGTTGTCCAGCAGGAACCACGCCTTCCTGGTCCGCAGCGTGCTGCCGGGGGCGCCGGTCACCTCCATCGCGGCCACCGTGTACCGGTCGTCCAGTACGGCCCCGCCCGCGACGCTGTTCGACGGCAGGTAGGTGGAGGTGCCCGCGCCGGTGCCGAGGTCTTCGCGGCGGCGGTTGTCGACGGTGGTGCCGGGGAGCCGGTAGGGGTCGACGGTCGGCCAGAAGCCGTCGTTGTACTGCCCGAGGTCGTCGCCGTCGTACAGATACGTCATGCCGTCGCCGGTGTACCAGCCGTGCAGGTTCTCGCCGTTGCCCGCCTCGTACGCGGAGATCCGCTTCGACGACAGCGAAAGGGCGCAGGCCCAGCCGGGGCGGCGGTGCACCACCCGGTCCATGTCCGCGAGGACGAAGCTGCCCGTCGTGCGCGCCCCGGCGCGGATGGAGTGGTCGTCGAGCACGGCCTTGGCCAGGGCCAGTTGGGGGAGGGTGGCGAGAGCCGCGAACGGGGTGGTGCGGTTGCGGGTCAGCCAGCCCTTGGCCAGCGACCGCCAGCTGTCCGCGTAGGAGGCGGGCGCGCCGGCCGCGAGGAGGAGGATCGCCGCGACGGCCGAGGCGCCGTCCCGGTGGTCGCCCGCGCGCTCCCTTGAGACGGCCCGCCCGCGCACCGAGTCCATCATCAGCCCGTCGAAGACCACCGGAGCGAAACTCCGCTCCACGGCCTCGTACATCACGGAGACCTCCGGGTCCGCGACCGCCCACGGCGAGTTGGCGAGGAGGGCGATCAGCCAGGCCGCGCCGCCGAGCAGCACGGTGCCGTACGAGCCGGTGTACGCGACCACGTCGTGCTGGACGAACGAGCCGTCCTCGTAGAACCCGTCACCCGAACTCGCGTACCGGAAGAGGCTGTTGCGGCCGGAGTCGCGAACGTCGGAGAGGGCGTCCCGAGCCGATTCCAGCTTCTCCGCGTCCTTGCCGAGCAGCCCGCGCAGCGCCACGGTCACCGCCTTGTCGGTGCGGTTGGCGCCGGTCTCCGCCAGTGTGGGGGAGTTGGTCCGGCGGTCCGCGTCGGGGCAGAACCGGTCGACGACGGCCAGATAGTCCGTCAGGTCGTCCTCGGGCAGCTGACCGCGCAGCAGTACACAGCAGTCCATCAGCGCTCGGGGAGCGCCGATCTCCCAGAACCACCAGTTGCCGCTCTCCTTCGCCTGCGGATGGTAGGCGGTGTCGTACGTGAAGCGCAGCGCGCCGAGCAGGGCCTCCGCGGTCGCCGCGTCGCCGGACAGCGCGGCCCCGGGCGTGGCCCACGCGGTGGCGAGGGTGCGCAGCCGGGTGTAGCTCTGCCCGAAGTTGCCCGGCTCCGTGACCGGGGAGAGGTCGGCCCACAGCGCGGTCCGTCCGGCGTCGCGGTCCAGGGTGTCCCACAGCTCCTTCGCCGTGCTGTCCAGGGCCGCGAGGGCGGCGGCGAAGTCGGAGTCAGAGGGGTCTGACCCGCCTCCCGTGATCAGGGTCTCCGCCCGCAGGAGAAGTCCGTCGAAGTCCTGGTCCGCGCCGGTCGCGTTCACGGGTGTACTGTCCGCCGCCTGCGCGGCACCCGCTGTCGGTGCGAGCGTCGCACCGACTGCCGCGGCGCCGCTCGCGGCGAGAAGGGTCCTTCTGCTCAGTTGCACGATGACTCCCTGTCCTGTGCGGCTGCGTCGTCCATGTCCGGTACCGCTCAGTCGGAGAGCGTGCTCGGGTCGACGTCCGGCCGGGGGAGGTTCAGGGCGGCGAGTTCCGCCCTGCCGACGGCGTCGATGGGGAAGGCCCAGGTGTTGACGAAGAAGTCCGTGAGGTCGCGGCCCGCGACGCGGCTGGAGTAGGTGGCGAGTGCCCGGTAGCGCTTGTCGTTCTCCGTGGAGTCGGACTGCGGGTTCTCCTCGCGCACCAGCTTGTGCAGCCGGGGCCAGAAGTCGTCCCCGAAGGCCAGTTCCAGCTGACGGAGCGGCACGAGCTTCTCGTAGGCGCCGAACGACTTCTCGTAACTCAGCCCGTCGGTGCCGAACTTGGCCCGTGCGGTCTGGAAGGCGGTCAGCCCGGTCGCCGGATCGACGGTGAGCAGGTTGGACGGCTGGTCCAGGGTGCGCTGGGCGGCCAGCGAGTAGATGTTCACCGTCACCTCGGTGAGGCCGCCCGGCTTGTAGGCCATCTGCTGATGCAGGTGGCCCAGTTCGTGGTAGAGGCCCCAGCCGCGCGTCCGCAGGCCCTCTACGGTGGTGGCCCGGTCGAGATAGGCGCGCGGGAAGCCGTTGTAGCCGTGCGTGGCGTACGCGCCGACACCGGTCGGCACCTTGCTGACCTCGGTGAAGTGGTACGGGCCCGCCTTGCGCCGATGCACCGGGCGCGAACCGTCGAGGCCGCTGATCCGGGCGTGCGAGTCGATGATCGTCCCGACCAGCCGGAGCAGTGCGGCGTGGTCCTCGCCCCGGTACTGAAGCGCGCCGTCCCGGGTCAGCGTCATGATCGTGTCCGGACCGTGGAGTTCGGCCCAGGGCGACTCTGTGAGAGTGTCCAGCTGTCGCTGGTAGTCCGCCTCCGTGGTGCGTCCCAGCGTGAAGACGGGCATGGGGACGGCTCCGGAGCGGATGAGTACGGAGGCCCGTTCGCCGTGCCCGGTGAGCGTCAGGTAGACCGGGCCGCCGTGCGGGTCCGTCACGGTGTTGTCGCCGGCGGTCAGCGGATAGGAGCGCGGTTCGGTGATCTCGCCGTAGTAGTCCCAGGCGCCGATCCAGAGCGTGGGAAGCAGGCCGTCGTGCGGCCGGACGCCCAGCGAGAGCGGGGCGCCGGCAGGCACGTACAGGCCGGTCGGCTGGAACTCCGAGCCGCGCAGCGCCTGTGCGAGCCGCAGCCGTTCGGCCTCGGCCGAGGGGCGGGCGGTGACGGTCAGGGCGACGGGGCGGGCGCCCGGCCGGCGGGGGGCGGCCTGCGCGGCGGGAACGGCGGCGCCGAGTGCGGCCGCCGCCCCGGCGCCGGCCGCGGCGGCGAGTACGGAACGGCGGCCGACCGGGGCGGTGGACGGGGCGGAGGGGGTGTGCTGACGCATGCGGAACTCTCCCTGCAGAAACGAACGAGGGGCGGAAGCGTGCGGAACGGGATAGGACGTGCCGTCAGCATGTAAGCGGTTGCTGTCGAGCCGCAAGGGGAGTCGGGAAGTTACTGTCATTTTCTATGGCCAACTGCGGACAGGCAGGAGGTAACCGGTCAACCGCGCGCGGGCCCGCCGGCCCGGGGACCAACGGAATCGCGTACCACGATGTGGGTGCCGAGCCGCAGCGCGCCCGTGGTCGGCTCCCGCCAGTCGTCCTCGTCGCCGCCGGAGACGGCCAGCCGCACCGCCTGGCGCCCCATCTCCTCCAGCGGCACATGGACCGTGGTCAGCCGGGGACGCAGCTCCTGGGCGACCGGGATGTCGTCGTAGCCCACCAGCGAGATGTCCTTCGGCACCCGCAGCCCGGCCTCTTCGAGCGCCTGTGCCGCGCCGGCCGCGACCACGTCGTTCGCCGCGAATACGGCCGTGAACTCCAGCCCTTCCCGGATCAGTTCGGCCATCCGCCGGTAGCCGAAATTACGGCTGAAGGCGCCCGACTGGACCAGTTCGGGATCGGCCGGCAGCCCGCGCAGCTCCAGGGCCCGCCGGTGCCCGGCCAGCCGGTCGCGGGTGGTGGAGAGCCTGGGCGGGCCGCCGAGGTAGAGGATGCGCTCGTGGCCCCGCATCAGCAGGTGGTCGGTGATCGCGAAGGCGCCGCCCTCGTTGTCGTACTCGACGGACGCGGTCGGCGCGGCCTCGCCCAGCGGCGGCCTGCCGCACAGCACCAGCTTGGAGCCGCCCGCGTCCAGCTCGCGCGCCCGGCGGGCCAGCTCCGAGGTGTAGCCGCGGTCGGCGATGGAGCCGCCGACCACCACCACCGCGTCGGCCCTGCGCTCGTGCATCAGGTCGATGAAGGCCAGCTCGCGCTGCGGGTCGCCCTGGGTGCAGCACACCAGGCAGAGCCGACCGCCGAGCGCGGCCTCGCGCTCCACGCCCCGCGCGATGTAGGCGTAGAAGGGGTCGATGACCTCGTTGACGATGATGCCGACGGTGCGGTTGGAGACCCCGGCCAGTGCGCGGGCGTGCGCGTTGACCACGTAACCGAGCTCGCGCATGGCCGACTCGACGCGCTCCCGGGTCGCCTCCGCGACCGGGTAGTTGCGGTTCAGGACGCGTGAGACGGTGGCCGTCGAGACCCCTGCGCGCCGTGCGACGTCGGTGACCGTCGCCCGCCGCTGTCCGTCCGCGGCCGTGCTCTGCCGGCGCATCCGGCTCACCCCCTGGTGGCTGTTGTGTGACGCCGAGCCTAGAGCCTGCGGCGGGACGGGGTTCATGCGATCCTCCCCAGGTCCGCCCGGTGCACCGGGTGACCGAAGGGCTCGCCCCGCGCGTACCGGGCCAGCTCGTCGACGGCGAGTGCGCCGAGGCGGCCCACCTCGTTGCCCTGGGCGCCCGCGAGGTGCGGGGTCAGGAAGACGTTGGGCAGCTCCCACAGCGGGTGCCCGGCCGGCAGCGGCTCGGGCGAGGTCACGTCCAGGACCGCGTCGAGCCGCCCGCTGACCAGGTGCCCGGTCAGCGCCTCGGTGTCCACCAGCGGGCCCCGGGCGGTGTTGACGAGCAGGGTGCCGGGGCGCATCAGGCCGATCCGGCGGGCGTCGATGATCCCCCGGGTCTCGGGCGTGTCAGGGGCGTGCACGGTCACCACGTCGCTGGTCGCGACCAGGGTGTCCAGATCCACCGGGGTGACGCCGAGGAGTGCGGCCTCCGCGGCGCCCACGTACGGGTCGTACAGCAGCACCTCCGCGTCCAGGACCCGCAGCAGCTCGATGACCCGGCGGCCGATCCTGGAGGCGCCGACCACACCGACCCGCAGCCCGTGCGTGCCGAGCCAGTGCTGCCGGTCCAGGTCGGCGCCGGTGCGGTGGGTGCGGCGCTCCCGGTAGAGCCCCGCCAGCGGGAACACCCGTTTCGCGCCCATGATGATCGCGGCCAGGGTGAACTCCGCCACCGGCACGGCGTTGGCGGAGGCGGCGGAGGAGACGACGATCCCCCGGTCGAAGGTGTCAGGGGACAGGAACGTCTTCACCGTGCCGGCCGCGTGGATCACGGCCCGCAGCGCGGGCGCCCTCCCCAGCAGCGCGGCGTCCACGGGCGGGCAGCCCCAGCCGGTCAGCAGCACCTCGGCGGCGGACAGCGCCGCGGTGGCGGCGGGGGAGTCGAACTCGCTGATCACGGACGGGTCGAGGAGATCCGCCGTCTCCTCCAGCCGGGCCCGGACGGGAGGCGGGAAGACCTCGTCCAGCAGTCCGGGGCTCATGACCAGAACCGTGCGCGGCCGCCTTCCGGGCGGGGTCGCGGCATCGGTACCGGATTGAGCCGGTGCCTCTTCGGTGGTTCGCACCCTGCCTCCGGACAGTAATCGCGTTCTATGGAATGACCGGCACGCTAGGGAGCGTGACGCCCGACCGTCAAGCTCTCTCCGCCTGCAACTGACCCGATTCAGACGGTATACGGCGATTTTCTGGCCCGGATTTCCTTCGGAGAGCACTGCGAAACAAAGACGTTCGCTCGGATCTCTTGACGCTTGGGTTAACCGCTTACTAACTTGCGGCCGCAGAAGGCTCACCACGCGCCACCCGGCCGAACAGGACGCACCATGGCTGACACAGCACCCCCGCTGCCGCGGGAAAAACGGCGGCAGCGGGCCGATGAACCCGCCCCGCCCGAAGCCCGGACCGCTGCCGCGCCACACCGGCTGACGCTCGGACAGCGGATCAAGCGGGACCGGGTGATGCTGCTGCTCACCCTGCCCGGACTGCTCTACTTCGTCGTCTTCCACTACGTCCCGCTGCTCGGGTACGTGGTGGCGTTCCAGGACTACCAGCCGTACCTCGGCTACATGCACAGCGTCTGGGTCGGCTTCGCCAACTTCTCCTCGGCGTTCGGTGAACCCGCCTTCTGGAGCGCGACGTTCAACACCCTGGAGATCGCCCTCATCCAGCTGGTGTTCTTCTTCCCGATCCCGGTCGCCCTGGCCCTGCTGCTCAACAGCATCGCCAGCGACCGCATCAGGCGGTTCGTGCAGAGCGTCGTCTATCTGCCGCACTTCATCGGCTGGGTCATCATCGTCTCGATCTTCCAGCAGATCCTGGGCGGCGCAGGGCTGCTGCCCGATGTGCTGGGCGGTCTGGGGCTGCCCCGCTACGACATGATGAGCGACCCCGACGCCTTCCCTTGGCTGCTGACCCTCCAGGTGGCCTGGAAGGACGCCGGCTGGGGCACGATCATCATCCTGGCCGCGCTCCTGAACATCGACCGGCAGAGCTACGAGGCCGCCGCGATCGACGGCGCGGGCCCCCGGCGCAGGCTCTGGCACGTCACCCTGCCGGGCATCGCCCCCGTACTCATCCTGCTGCTGATCCTCAACCTCGGGCAGATCCTCTCCGTCGGCTTCGAGCAGATCCTGCTGCAGCGCGACGCGGTCGGCCCGGACGCCGGTGAGGTTCTCGACACGTACGTCTACTACCACGGCATCAAGGACAACGACTGGGGCGTCGCCGCCGCCGTCGGACTCGTCAAGGCCGTCATCGGCACCGTACTCGTGCTGGGCGCGAACAAGCTCGCCCACCGACTCGGCCACGAAGGGGTGTACCGCGGTGCTGACCGCTGAGAAGACCCGCGCCACGTCCGCGACCACGGCGCCCGCGCCCCGGCAGGGCCGTAAGCCCAGGACCGACGGCCGACCGCCGTGGATGGAACGCCCGACCCGGCTGGGACAGACCGCCAAGGCGGTGGCCGTCGTCGTGGTCGTCCTCGCCGTCGCCTATCCGCTGGTCGGCGTCATCGGAACGAGCTTCGCCTCGCAGACCGACATCATCAAGGCCTCCGGCCTCGTCCTGTGGCCCGACCACCCCAATCTGGACGCCTACCGCACGATCTTCACGGGCGGCGTCGTCACCCGGGCGCTGCTCGTCTCCGTGGGCATCACCGTGTTCGGCACCCTCGCCAGCCTGCTCGTCACCATCGGCATGGCGTACGGACTCTCCCGCCGCGAGGTCACCGGCTCCCGCCCCATCCTGATGATCGCCCTGTTCACCATGCTGTTCAACGCGGGCATCATCCCGAACTTCCTGCTGGTCAAGGGGCTCGGGCTGTACGACACCTACGCGGCGCTCGTCATGCCCACCCTGGTCAGCGCCTTCAACCTGGTCGTCCTGCGGTCCTTCTTCATGAGCCTGCCGGACGAGCTGTACGACGCGGCGAAGGTCGACGGCGCCGGCGACATCCGCATCCTGGTGCGAATCGTCCTCCCGCTCTCCAAAGCGGTCCTGGCGGTGATCAGCCTCTTCTACGCGGTGACGTACTGGAACGCCTTCTTCAACTCGCTCCTGTACCTCAACGACTCCGACAAATGGCCGCTGCCGATGGTGCTGCGGACCTACGTCCTCCAGGGCCAGAGCCTGAACTCGGCCTCGGCGGGCGAGGTGCTCGCCCCGCAGCAGGCCGTCCAGATGGCGGTCCTGGTGATCGCCGTCGTGCCGATCCTCTGCGTCTATCCGTTCCTCCAGCGCTACTTCACCAAGGGCGTGCTCACGGGCGCCGTCAAGGGCTGAGCGCAGCCCCCGCCCCCCACTCCTTCCTCCCCCTCTCACAAGGAGATTCAGGTGTCGAGCTCCACTCCCGTCAACCGCAGAGCGCTGTTCCGCATGGGTGCGGGCATCGGTCTGGGACTGGCCGCCGCGCCGCTGATCGCCGCCTGCGGCGACGGCGGCACGACCGCCAAGGCCGAGGCCAAGAGCGCCTCGCTGCTCCCCGGCACCGCGATCCGCAACATCGGTCTCAAGCCCGATCTGGCCGGTACCGCCGCCGGCGTCCCGCAGGGCTTCTTCAGCTACCCCGCCAAGCCGCTGCGGGCCACCAAGGGCACCCCGCTCAAGGGGGCGAAGCCGATCAGCGCGACGATGGAGACGTTCTCGCCGCCGCCGCCCTCGCGCGGCCGGAACGCCGCCTGGCAGGAGATCGAGAAGCTCCTCGGCGGCCAGGTGAACATCACGGCCGTCCCCGCCGACGACTACGGCACCAAGTTCTCCACCATGGTCGCCAGCGACAGCCTGCCGGACCTGTTCATGTACCCGGAGGTCGGCGGCGTCGACAACAAGGCGGCCTTCCTGCGCGCCAAGTGCGCCGACCTGACCCCGTACCTCGCCGGGGACAAGGTCAAGGACTACCCCAACCTCGCCGCGATCCCGAAGGGCGCCTGGCAGTCGGCCATCTTCGGCGGGAAGCTCTACGGCATCCCGATCGCGCGCACCGGTACGGGCGGCGCGGGTTTCTACCGCCACGACCTGTTCGAGGAAGTCGGCGTGACCAGCCTCGACCAGATCACCGGCCTCGACCGGTTCATCGAGGTGTGCAAGGAGCTGACCCGGCCCAAGAAGGACCAGTACGCGATCATCGCGGGCGCCACCAACGTCCTCGCCATGTCGGCCGGCGCGCCGTACGCCTGGCGGATGGACAGCAAGACCGGCAAGTTCACCACCGACCTGGAGACCCCGCAGTTCCGTCAGGCCGTGGAGACCGCCCGGTCGCTGTACAAAGCCGGCTGCTACTACCCGGGCACCCTGCAGATGTCCGGGGCGCAGAAGGCCCAGTACACGGACATGTTCAAGAACGGCAAGGGCGCGTACGTCTACGACGGCATGCCCACCTACCTGGCGCCCGGGGTCGGCTACGTCGCCGCGATGAAGGCCATCGACAAGAAGTACGACCCGAGGCCCTTCGTACCGTTCGGCTCCTCGCCCGTCGCCTGGATGGACAACGTCAAGCTGGAGAACACCTTTGTGAAGAACGCGTCCGGGGAGCGGGTGCGGCAGATCCTGGCCCTGGCCGACTTCGCCGCGTCCCCGTTCGGCAGCGAGGAGTACACGCTCATCAACTACGGCATCGAGGGCAAGGACTTCACCCGCGACGCGAAGGGCAACCCGGCGCTCACCAAGCAGGGGACCCAGGACGTCACCGTGCCCTGGAAGTTCATCTCGTCCGCCGTCCCGGCCATCTTCAGCGCCGACTCGGAGGAAGGTGTGCGCCATGTGCACGAGGCGTTCACCAAGATGATCCCGATCATGGAGCAGGACCCTACGCTCCAGTACTCCTCGCCCACCTGGGACTCCAAGGGCTACGGCAGCCTCTACACGTTCAAGCTGGACGCGCTCAAGGACATCATCTCCGGCCGCAAGCCCATGTCCGCCTACGACCGGCTGGTCAAGGACTACCTCGCCAAGGGCGCCGAGCAGGCCCGCGGCGAGTTCGAGGAAGCCGCCCAGAAGGGGAAGAAGTGACGACCCGACGCGCAGCCCTCAGACTCGGCGGCGCGGCGGCCGTCGCGGCCGTGGCCGTACCGGCCCTCGCCCCGGCCGCCGAAGCCCGGCCGCACCGCTTCGACCCGAAGCCCGGCGCCAACGGGGTCGGGGACCCGCTCTTCCCGACCCTGGGCAACGGCGGCTACCAGGTCCTCCACTACGACCTCACCTTCGACTTCACCCCGGTCGCGTACGACTTCTCCGGCAAGGTGAAGATCAACGCCAGGGCCACCCAGGACCTCTCCGCGTTCAACCTCGACACCGACGGCCACACCATCGACACGGTGACCGTCTCCGGCCGCCCCGCCACCTGGCAGCTCACGCCCGGCCAGAGCGGCCAGGAGCTGACCGTCACCCCGGCGCACCCGCTCCACGACGGACAGGCGTTCACCGTCGAGATCGGCTACCGGGGCAACGGCAAGGCGCCCCGACTCGGCCTCACCGGCTGGAACTTCGGCACCGACGGCGGATTCGCCTCGGCCGCCCAGTCCTCCCGCGCCGACACCTTCCTGCCGTGCAACGACACCCCGTCCGACAAGGCGACGTGGGCCTTCCACATCAGCGCGCCCAAGGGCTTCGTCGCCACCGCCAACGGTGAACTCACCCACAAGTCCCCCCGCGCGGACGGCTCCTGCGTCTGGCACTTCGCCCTGCGCGAGCGGATGGCGACCGAACTCATCGGCATCGCCGTCGTCAAGGGCACCTACCTGTACGGCACCAGCCACCGGGGACTCCCGCTGCGGCACATCGTGCCCCAGGGGCAGGAGGAGAAGTACGGCCCGATCGTGGCCCGTACCCCGGACCATCTCGACTGGCTGGAGGCGAAGTTCGGCCGCTACCCGTTCTCCGTCTACGGCCTCCACATCTACGACGGCTACACCGACGCCCTGGAGAACCAGACCCTGTCGCTGTTCTCCACCAACTGGTTCAAGCTCAACGCAGAGGGACAGCCCGGCTACGAGACCACCATGGTCCACGAGCTCGTCCACCAGTGGTTCGGCGACTCCGTCACCCCGGACAACTGGCAGCAGGCCTGGCTCAACGAGGGCCCCGCCGTGTACTACGCCGGTCTGTACGGCGAGGAGCGCGGCTGGTCCGTCTTCGAGGACAAGATGCGGACGACGTACGAGAAGCTCGACGCCGTCCGCGCCGCCGACGGCCCGCCCGGACTGCCGAAGGCGCTCGGCGGCACCAACATCTACGACGGCGGCGCACTCGTGCTGTATGCCCTGAGCCTGCGGGCCGGCCAGCGGAAGTTCGACACCGTGATGCGCGAGTGGGTCAAGCGTTTCAAGGACTCCACGTACACCACAGAACAGTTCATCCGGCACACCGTCGACGTCACCGGTGACCGGAGCCTGGACCCGTTCCTGCGCGACTGGCTCTTCGGGGCCGTCAACCCGCCCATGCCCGGCCACCCCGACTGGAAGGCCACCGCGTGAACCGCCCGTTGAACGCCGTACGAGGAACCGCCGCCACTGCCACCGCGGTCTTCCTGGCAGCACTCCTCGCCGCCCCGGCCGCCCAGGCCGCGCCCGGCACCCGCACCCTGTACGCGGCCCCCGACGGCCGCGGCACCTCCTGCACCGTCAGCCGCCCCTGTACCCCGGAGGGCGCCCGCGACCGGGCCCGCACCGAGAAGGGGCGCGACGTCCGCGTCCTCCTCAAGGACGGTACGTACCGGCTCGACGCGCCCCTGAAGCTCGGCCCGGACGACTCCGGCACCACCTGGGCCGCCGCTCCCGGCGCCCGCCCCGTCCTCTCCGGCGGACAGGACATCACCGGCTGGCACCGCAACGCCGACGGCACCTGGAGCGCCGCCGTCCCCGCCGGGGTCACCCCGCGACAGCTCTTCGTCGACGGCGAGCGCGCCACCCGCGCCCGCGGCGAGGCCTGCGCGGCGAGCACCTGCGACGCCTCGGCCACCGGCATGACCGGCGCCACCGCGACCGGGATCGACCACTGGCAGCGCCCCACCGACGCCGAAGCCGTCATCCGGGTCCGCTGGCGGAACTACCACTGCCGGATCGCGGGCGTCAGCGGCGACACCATGACGTTCGTCCAGCCCTGCTGGACCAACTCGGCGAGCGGCACAGACCGCACCGGCCCCGCCTGGGACTCCACCGCCGTCGACTCCACCCGCTACAGCGGAGTCGCCTTCTTCGAGAACGCCCCCGAACTCCTGGACCAGCCCGGCGAGTTCGTATGGGACTCGAAGGGCCGCACCGTCACCTACCTGCCGCGCAAGGGTGAGGACATGCGCCGCGCGCGGACCGTCACCCCGCACACCGAACAGCTGCTCGTCGTCGACGGCGCCCATGACGTCACCGTCAGCGGGATCGGCTTCGCGTACGCGGCGTACCGCCAGCCCGGCACCGATGAGGGCTACGCGGGAATGCAGGCCGGTCTCACCCTGACCGGCGCCACCGGCCCCGTCGACCACGCGGGCCGCTACTACACCAAGCCGTCCGCCGCGGTCACCGTCCGCGGCGGCCGACGGGTGCGCGTCGACAGCGGCCGGTTCAGCCATCTCGGCGGCGCCGGAGCGATCCTGGAGGCCGGCACCAAGGACAGCTCGCTGACCCGTTCGTCCTTCACCGACCTGTCCTCCGGCGCCGTCTACGTCGGAGACACCGAACCGATGCCTGAGGCGTCACTGGCGGGGGAGCGGAACACCGTCGCGTACAACACCATCAGCCGCTCCGGCGTCGAGTACACCGACTCGGTGGGCATCTGGGCCGGTTACGAGGCGGGTCTGAGCATCGATCACAACAGCCTGGACCACCTTCCGTACTCCGCGATCTCGGTCGGCTGGGGCTGGAACCAGCCCGAGGCCCAGAAGTCCGTACTGCGTGACAACAAGGTGACGGGCAACCGCATCACCGACGTCATGGAGGTCGCACAGCAGCAGCACGACGGTGGCGCGATCTACACCCAGGGTGCCCAGCCCGGCACCGTCCTCAGCGGCAACTACATCAACCGCTCCGCGTACGGCAACACCGAACGCGACGGGAACGGCATCTACCTCGACGAGCAGTCCTCGCACATCACCGTCGAGCGCAACGTCATCACCCGCATCGGCTACAAGTGGGTCTCGAACTGGGCGGACTACGGAATCCAGAACACCGCGCGCGGCAACTGGACCGACACCGCCGCCCCCGCCCTCGGCGGAACCGGCTCGGTCATGACGGACAACCTGACCGGCCTCGACCGGCTGCCCGCCCAGGCGCTCGCCGTCGCCGCACGGGCGGGCGCCCACGGCGGCCCGGTCGAGCAGCTCCGCACCGACCTGGCCCGCACCGGCACGGCCACCCAGTCCTCGACCGACGGAGCGGCGACGGCGGCACTCGCCCTGGACGCCGACACCAACACGGACACCCGCACCCTCGCGGAGCCGGGAGCCTGGTGGCAGGCGGACCTCGGCGCCGTCCGGCACGTCCGGCAGGTCGAGATCTGGAACGACGCCTCCTCCACGACGGCCGACTTCGACGTCGTCACGGACGACGGCACGGTGCACGTCAGCGGGAAGGCGCTGCGCCCCACGCTGGTGAACCTGAACAGCCGGACCCGCACGGTGAGGATCGTGACGTCCGGTACGGGTCGGGTGGCCCTGGCCCAGGTGCTTATCCACCCCTGACACCCGTCACCACCGCGCAAAACGATCGCCGGACCGGCCCCCAGGGCCTGTCCGGCGATCGGCGTTGCGGGACACCGTTCACTCCAGCCCGAAGGCGTCCGCCAGCATGGCGACCTGCGCGTCCAGCAGGGTGCCCCCGCTGTGTCCCATCCCCGCGAACTGGCCCGCGGCCTCCAGGCCCACGGATCCGTGCAGCTGCGCCCAGGCGAGGAGCGCACCGGCCAGGGCCCCGGCAGCGCCCGCCGTGCCGGCGGCGGCGTCCGCCGCGTACTCGGCCACCCAGTCGCCCACCGCTGGATCCCCGTCCAGCCAGGCCGCCATCTGCGCCACCACCGGCGCCACTCCCGCCCCGGGCGTCCCGCCCGCGAACACCGGAAGGAACGGCCCGAGCACCGCGCGGGCCCGGTCCAGCGTGTCGGCGGGCGCGACATACCCCGGCACCGGCGCGCCCTGGATCAGGAGATACCGGTGCGGCTCCCCGACCGCCCAGGCCCGGTACGCCACCGCCAGCGCGTGCAGCCGCTCGCGCGGGCTCTGCGCGGCGTCCACCGATCGGGCGGCCGCCGAGCCGATGGCCGAGGCGGCATCGTCGTACGCGTCCCTGATCAGCGCGTGCAGCAGATCGTCCCGGCTGGCGAAGTAGCGGTAGAGCGCGGGCCCGGACAGGCCCATGTCCTTGGCGATCCGGGTGAGCGCGAGCGCCGCCACACCCCCGTCGGCCAGCTGCCGCAAGGCCGCGTCCTTGATCTCCGCGCGGGTCTGCTCCCGGTAGCGGGCCCGCGGCCCCTGTTGCGCCTCGGCCATCCCCGGCCCCTTCCGCTAGGCAAGCTCACTTCAGTTACGGAGTCTAACAGTCAACCTTGCGATGACTCGTAGCGAGAGTTACAGTCTCTAACAGAAGTGACAATCCATCGCGATCGTCGTCCGCAGCACAGGGAGTACGTCATGAGCGCAGCACGTGACCTTCAAGTCGTCCTCGGCTCCGGCCCCGCCGGTACCGCACTCGCCGTCGAACTCGTCCGCCGGGGCCACCCGGTCCGGCTCGTCGACCGGGCGGCCACCGGGCCGGCGCTCGAAGGCGTCGACCGGTTCGCCGCCGATGTCGCCACCCCGGAAGGTGCCCGTGCGGCGGTCGGGGGCGCGGCCGTCGTCTACCACTGCGTCAACGTGGCGTACCACCTCCAGGTCGAGGCCATGCCGCGCATCCAGCAGGCCGTACTCGCGGCGGTCGAGGCCGAGGGCGCCCGCCTCGTGGTGCTCGACACGCTCTACCCGTACGGCGAGACGCACGGTGCGGTCATGACGGAGGACACCCCGTGGAACGCCACGACCGACAAGGGCGTGATGCGCGCCGAGCTCGACGCCCGCTACCTCGCCGCACACGCCGAGGGCCGGCTGCGGGTCGCACTGGGCCGGTCCGCCGACTTCGTGGGGCCCGGTGTCCTCAACTCCACGCTGGGCGGCGCGGTGTTCCCCGCCGCGCTGACCGGAGGAGAGGTCCCGGCATTCGGTGACATCGACCTGCCGCACAGCTACACGTACATCGGTGATGTGGCCGCAGGCCTCGCGACGCTGGGGGAGAACCCGGACGGTGACGGCCGGGTCTGGCACCTGCCCACCGCCCCGGCGCTCACCACGCGCCGGATCCTGGAGATGATCGAGGAGCGCGTCGGCCGTCCGCTGACTCTCACCGTCGTCTCGGAACCCCGCCCGTTCGGGCCGTTCGACGAGCAGTTCATGACCGCGTACGCCGAGATGTTCTACCAGCACACGGAGGCGCAGATCGTCGACTCCTCCGCCATCCAGAAGGCGTTCGGCCTGGCACCGAACCCGCTCTCCGCGACCGTCGACGCCACGCTCGCGTGGTACGGGGAGCTGCTGGCGGCCCACTGAGCGCGCCGGCCGCACCGCTCACCGGTGGCCGCCGGCCCCTCGCGGGGCCGCTCACCGACCGAGGAACGCGCCGATCCGCTGCCGCAGGCCTCGCGGGTCCAGGCCGTGAGCGGCGAGGTGCTCGTCCAGCTGCCCGTACCGGCGCAGCTCCTCGCGGGCGACGCCGAGCCCCAGGATCCGGTGCGGGCGGGCGGCGAGCGCGTCGTTGGCCGCTGCCGTGGACGTGCCCGCGAGGTACGGCTCGACGATGACCACGTCGGCGGCCGGCCGGTCGCCCATCGCCCTGCGCAGGCCGTCCCAGTCGAACGGCCGCACCGTCGTCGCGTAGAGCACGGTCACGTCGAGCCCCTCGGTGGCCGCGAGGACGTTGTCGAGCATCGGGCCGACGGCGATCACCACGCCGCCCGTCCCCTCGCGCACCGTGGCGAACCCGCCCCGTTCGCCGACCGGGCGCCCCCGCTCGTTGGACTGCATAGACAGCCGCACATACACCCGGTCGTCCCCGGCGACGGCTTCCCGCAGCAGTGTCTCGGCCTCGTCGGGGTGGCCCGGAACGTGCACCGTCCAGCCGTCGAGGGTGTCCAGGAGTGCGACATCGCCGGGCGCCATATGGGTGAAACCACCGGCCGGCCAGTCGTAGGAGGCTCCGGCGCTGACCAGTACCCCGCCCACGCCCTGGTGGCCGAAGTCCAGCTTCACCTGTTCGAAGGGGCGCTCCACCAGGAAGCTGGCGAAGGTGTGCACGATCGGCCGCATCCCGGTGAGCGCCATTCCGGCCCCGGCGCCGACGAGCAGCTGTTCCCGGATGCCGACGTTGACGACGCGGTGCGGATGGGCGCGCTCGGCCCGGCTGAAGCCGTCCCGGCTGATCTCGGCCAGCACGAGCGCCAGCCGCGGGTCCTCGTCGAGCAGGCGTGAGGTGGTCGAGATGAAACGGTCCCGCATCGTGTCCATGGGAGGTCTTCCTCTTCTTTCTGTCCGTCGGTCCGGTGGATGGCTGACGCGGGAGCTCAGCGCTTGGGGGCGACCCGGGCGACCACAGCACGCGGCTGTCCGGGGTGCGGTGCGGTGAAGGCGGCGTACAGCTCCTCGTGGTCCCGCCCGTCCACGGAGGCCACCGACCAGCCCGCGGTCGCGAACCGGCCGGCGATGCCGCCGGGGCGGCCGTACGTCGCGGAGGCGTTGTCGATCACCACGGTGTGCAGCCGGTCGAGGCCCGCCGGCGCCGCGTAGGCGATCGCCTCGTGGTTGCTGCCCTCGTCCAGCTCGGCGTCCCCGGTCAGCACCCACACGCGAGGGCCGGTCAGCCCCTGGGCCCGCAGCCCCAGCGCGGTGCCCACGGCCAGCGGCAGCCCGTGCCCCAGCGAACCGCTGCCGATCTCGGCGCCGGGCACGAGCAGCCGGTCCGGATGGTGGCCGAGCGGCGAGTCGTACGAGCCGAAGCCCGCCAGCAGCTCCTCGCCGAAGAACCCGTGCGCGGCGAGGACGGCGTAGTACGCCATCGGCCCGTGTCCCTTCGACAGCAGGAAGCGGTCGCGGTCGGGGGCGTCCACGGTCCCCGGTGACACCCGTAGCACCCGGTCGTAGAGCACCCACAGGGCGTCGAGCGTCGAGGTGGCGGCGGAGTCGTGCTTCTCGTCGCCGGTCATCAGGCTCATCAGCCGGTGCAGGTCGCGGTAGGCGGGGGCGGGGGCGGAGGTTGTGTGCGTCATGTGCCACAGCGTTCAACATCAAGCATGGTTGAGGTCAAGCGCCCAAAGGTGTTCGTAACCACCCGTTGAAGTGCGGTATTGTTCTCATGCGCGTTCGGCCAGGGGAAACCCCAGGTCAGGCGGGCATCGGGACGTGGCGCAGCTTGGTAGCGCACTTGACTGGGGGTCAAGGGGTCGCAGGTTCAAATCCTGTCGTCCCGACAGAGAGATAGCAGGTCAGAGGGGTCCTACGGGGCCCCTCTTGATCGTTTCCAGGGGTGCCGTCTCACAATTTCTCACAAACGCTGTTGATCAAGGTCAGCCGAGCAGTTCGGCCAGCTTCTCCGAACCCGCCTTCAACGACTGCGGGTCGGGGTGCACGTAGGTCCGCTTCGTGAACCCGGGGTCCGAGTGACCGGCCCACGCGGAGACCACCGTGTCCGGCACCCCGTTGTTCGCCATCCATGACAGGCAGGCGTGCCGCGCGTCGTACAACCGCACCTTCCGTACGCCCGTGGTGGCCATCAGCTTGTGTGCCTCGCGCCGGAGCTTGTCCGTCTTCCACGGCCGCCCGAGGTCGTCCACGAGCACATAGCCGCTGTCCTCGTACGCCTCACCGGCGGCCACCTTCTCCGTCGCCTGCGTGGCCTGGTACGCCTTCAGCGCCCGCAGGACGGGCTTCGGCAGGGGCAGCGTGCGCTTCCCGGCCTCGGTCTTCGCTCCCTTCTCCACCACCTTGTTCCGCTGGCCACGCTCGGCCGTGCGGTCGTAGACGATCGTCCGCGTGTTTGTGCCGACGGCGATTGTCCCTGCCGTCAGGTCCACATCCGGGTTCCAACGAGCGCCGCAAACCTCCGCCGGACGCTCTGCGATCAGGGCGAGCAACATGGGGGCGTAGGACCGATGGCCCTGGATACCCTCCAGGCAGAAGCGGCTGCTGGCCCTGCGCGCCGAGCAGGAGGCCCGGTACCGGCTCGCGCAGGAACGGCAGCGGGCCACGGCCGTGGAGTCCGTCGCGGACGCCCTGGACGCCGTGCTGGCCGGTGACTGGGAGGTCCGGCCGACCGTCGGGGAACTCGCGGACGTCGACCGGGGCCTGTTCTACGAGGGCTCCGTGAACGGGGTCTACGGCGACGGCTCCACCGGTAAGTCCGTGCTGATGGTGCGGGCCGCCGGGCAGCGCCGGGAGGCTACGGCCGAGTTCCTGCGCACCTACGGGGACGTGGACGGCCCGCAGGATGACCCGGCGGTCGTCGTCTCCCGGCTCATCCGGCAGGCGTCCGGCCACGTGGTGTGGCTGCTGGAGCGGGTGCAGGAGACCGAGGCCGAAGCCCTCGTGTGGGGCATGACCTCCGAAGTTGAGCGCCAAGGCGGGGAGTTCCCCGGCGTGGACACCACGTACAGCGCGGCCGTGAATGGCTGGGTGCGGCTGTACGGGGAGGAGCGGGATCGGCTGCTGAAGATGTGCGACCTCGCGGCCCGCATGGGTGTAAACGAGCGCCTGGTGACGATCGCCGAGGTGCAGACGAAGATCATGTTCGAGGCGATGAACCGGGCGCTGGACGCCTTGGAGTTGACGGCCGCGCAGCGCGTCCGCGTGCCGGAGGTGATGGTCGGTCTCCTGCGGGGCATGGCCGCCGAGGGGCGGCCGGAACTCCCCGCCGCCTGACACCAGGGGCCGCAGCCGGAGGGGCCGCGGCTTCGTGCGTGTAAACGGTTCACGGTACAAAGCCGCGCGCCCTGGCTACGATCCAGCGATGGAATGGTGGAAAACGATTGCGCCCCTGGTCGGCGTCGTCCTGGGAAGCCTCGGCACGTTGCTTGGGCAGAAGCTGTCCGACACCCGCACCCTCCGACGTGACCGGATGCTCGCCAAGGAAGAAGCGAAGATCCGCCTGGCCGCAGAAAGGGTGACCCTACAGCGGGAAGCGATCATGGAGATACAGCGTGGTCTCGAAGGCATCATGGCCGCCCATGAGTTGGCTCCGGGGCAAAGTCCCAGTGCCGAGTTCAGAGCGGCAGCAACCCAATCCGGACTGTTCTTGCGCGCACATATCGCGCGGCTGGAAGACAGGGAGCTAGCTGCCAGCGCGCTGGAATGGGCAGGTCCGCACCAGAACGCGGCGGCGGCTCGAACGGCGCTGGACTCACTTCAGCAGCGCTTGAGCGCCCACCTTCGAGCGCTCTACGTGGACCAGTGAGGCGGCGCGGTTCTCGCGGCAGAGTGAACAATGGCGTCCGGCGGTTACCACAGAACCACGCTACCTAGGTACCTTCGAAGGGAGCACCGAAGGAGGGCCCATGTCCGACGAACACGGCCTCGGGGACCGGCTACGGGAGATCCGCAAGCGGCGCGGCCTCTCGCAGCGCGAACTGGCGCGAGCCTCGAAGGTCAGCCACTCGCTGATCACGAAGCTGGAACAGGGCGTCGTGACCGACACCCGTATGGAGACCGCCCGGAAGCTGGCCGCCGCCCTCCGGGTGCCCACCACCACGCTGGTGGAGCGTGCGCCCGCCGAGCCCCATCCCGCGCCCGAACCGTGGCAGGCCCTCCAGCGCGCCGTGGAACGCCCCGCCGAGCAGCCCGAGGAGGAGCCGACGGCCCAAGGCGTCCAGGACGGTCTGGAAGCCGTCAGGGCAGCCCACTTCGGCAAGCGGATGCGGGAGGCCGTGGACCTTCTGGTGCCGCTGCTGCGGGACGCCGAAGCCCTCGGAGACGCCCCGGCCGCGCGGGCGGCCCGTGCGCAGCTTCTCCAGATCGCCGGATCGACCCTGACCGGGGCCCGGCAGTTCGCCGCCGCCGAAACCGCGCTACGCCGCGCCCTGGACGAAGCCCCGGACCGCCTGCGGGCCGCGAGCGTCGTCACCACCTGGACGTGGCTGCTGGTGAGGCAGGGACGGTTCGACGCCGCCCGCGCCATGGCGGTGAAGTGGGCGGACGACGCTGAGCCCCGCATGTCCCGGGCGACAGCCGAAGAGATCGCTGCTTGGGGGTGGCTGCTGATTCAGGGACACGCGGCAGCCCTCCGGGACAACCGGGGAGGGGAGGCCGCCGACATGCTGCGCCTCGCCCGGTCGGCGGCCGTCGCCACGGGACCGCTCCGCCACGGCGACGTACGGATCGCCACCTGGGGGCCGTCCACGGTGGCGTACAAGGCCGCCGAACAGGGTGTCGTGACCGACCGGCCGGACGAGGTGCTGGAGATCGCCCCCCGGCTGAAGGGCGGCACGGGGTCCGAGTACCACCGTCACAGGCTCGATGTGGCGAAGGCGTACACCATGACGCGTCAGCACGGCCGCGCGCTGGAAGTGCTGGGGGAGGTGGCAGCCGAAGCCCCGGAGTGGATCGCGGAGCAGCCCTACGCCCGGGACACGTTGGCCGACACGATCGCCCGTCGGCGCACCCTCACCACGGAGACGCGTCAACTTGCTGACCTGGTGGGTCTGCCCCTCTGAACTAGGCTTTTGTTACTTCGGGCTGACGGCCCGCCAGATTGTCATTGAACCGGTGGAGCGGCGTCGTCACGGTTGAGACCATGACCCCTTTCGTACGCCGTGTCGTCCGCCCGTGCCCACCTCGGAGAGTCTCGGACCGGGGCCACAGGCCGGGGGAGGGCGTGCGGTGACCATGTCTGCCTCTCCGCGCCCCACCGGGCACCCCGGGTACACCGAGACCCTGCCGCGCGAGCCCGGAAGCGCCGCCACCGCGCGCCGACTGGTGCGCGTCGCCCTGTCCGCCTGGGGTCTGGAGGCGCTGGCCGAGGACGGGGCCCTGATCGTCACCGAACTGGTGGCGAACTCTGTGCAGCACTCCCGGCGGGACTCCATCCGGATCACGATCGAACGGCCCGAGGCGGATCGGGTGCGCGTCGCCGTCGTGGACTTCTCCCCGCGACACCCCGTGCGCCGGGACTCGGGCCCCGAGGACGAGAGCGGGCGTGGCCTTGCGCTCGTGGAGAGCCTGGCGGCGGACTGGGGTACCGAACCGCTGCCGTGGGGCAAGCAGGTGTGGGCGGACCTGGAGGGGCGCGGATGACCACCGGAGAGATGCCCGGCCGCAGTGTGGCCCGAGCACACCTGTCGCAGTTGATCGAGATGTTCGGTACGGACGGGTGGCTACAGGTCAGAACCGCCCGCGACCCCGCAGCCGGTGGAGCCTCGGAGGCTGCTCCCGGTGGTGACGACCTGGAGGATGAGGGGCGGAGCTGACTGCCCCGGAGGACAGCGAAGCCCCGGCCGGTGAACTCCACCGAGCCGGGGCTTCGTCGTCTCACGCGCTCTCACACAGGTCTCACAGACTGTGCGGAAAGCTCTGGAAAATCTGGCCCTGACCTGGGCGTTTCTGCACTCCCTGGATCTCACGGACCCCCCTGGACAGTCTTTCGTTCACTGGGGGTCAAGGGGTCGCAGGTTCAAATCCTGTCGTCCCGACTGGAGACAGTCGTAGATCAGGGCCGGTTTCGGAGCAATCCGAAACCGGCCCTGATCATTTTTGGGGACCAGCTGGAGGTCCGGCGTCCTTGACCGGGTCAGCGGGTCAGCGGTCATGACAATGGGGCTCGGCAGCGAGCGCGGTGCGCGTAGCACGTTGAAGTGGGCCGAGAGCGCCGCCCCGGCGGCCGTGATCTTGTGGACGTCCGGGTGAAGGTAGCGTTGGGTGGTGGTCAGTGAACCGTGGCCGGCGATCCTGCGGAGGACGTGTACTTGGACCCCGGCGTCGGCGAACCAGGTGAGTGCGGTGTGCCGGAGGTCGTGGCGGCACAGATGTCCTGCGCGACATGGGCCAGCCACTCGACGCGGAAACCCATTTCCAGCGCAGCGTCACTACTCGCCGCCAGCAGCAGTACGCCCGCACCCACAGCGTGACTCCCGGCTACCCCGGCGCCGTCCAGGTACAGCAAGGACGTCTCGAAGAGGCGTGCGCCACTTGGAACCGGGCTCTCGTGCCACGGCCGGCGTCCAGTCCGGCCGCGCTCGCGACGTCATTGTCCGGATGCCGAGCGACCTCTCGCCCGTTCGGCAACGCGGCGGCCGCCATGTCGCCGAACTGGACCGCCGAGCAAGGCAGATGCTGCGGGCCATAGGCTGACCGTGGAACACGCTCGTCGCCTGGGGGGACGGCTACCGAGAGTGCGACTCTGAAGATGAGGAGAGAGCCTCGATGGCGATGTACGAGGTCGAATCGATTGCCACGGTGGTCGGGGGCCACACTCGCGTTCAGGACGACTACCAGGCCGGAGTCGAATCGGTCATCCGGCTCAATGATGTCTACCCTCTCGAAACGCTGCAGGGAATCGAGGAGTTCTCGCATCTGACGGTCACGTGGCGCTTCCACCTGGCGCGGTCCGAGGACGTCCAGCTCCACGCGCGCAGCCCACGAGGAAACCCGAAGTGGCCTGCGACCGGAACATTCGTTCACCGCAACCACCGGCGACCCAACCAACTGGCCGTCAGTTACCCAAAGCTTCTGAAGGTGGAGGGAAGGGACCTTCTCGTCACGGATCTCGACGCCGTCGAAGGCACGCCGGTCATCGACCTGGCCCCGTACTTCGAGCAGATGGGGCCTCGAAGCTGTGTCCGCCAGCCGGCGTGGCCAGGCGAGATGCTTGCAACCTACTGGTTGGACACAACGGAACGCCCCTAGCCTCCCGCTTACCGGCCCGACGGCCACTGCCCGTCACGCCGTCCGCGCGCCCCACGGTGAGGGCGACATTGCACGTTGCGGCCGTGTGTGGACGCTGGGCAGGTCGAGTCCCATTTTCCCGGCTGGCAGCGGAAGAAGTCGACTCGCGCACCGCGCGGCCGCATCTACTCCTGGGATATCGAACCGGGCGTGGACGACCAGCGGTTCTGGCGGGCCACCCTGCCCGGCGTCGACACCGGGCACTACGGCGCGGTGGAGGACCTGGCCCGCAACCGCGTGAACCTGAACAAGGTGATCACGCACTGGCCGGACATGCTGAAGGTCGCCGGTTCCCTGGTCACCAACCAGGTCCGCGCCTGCGACCTGCTGCGCATGTTCGGCCGCGACGGCCGTCCGAGCCCGCTCGGGGCGGCGTTCGCCGAGTACGGGCGGATCACGAAGACCGAGCATCTGCTGCGCGTGGTCGACCCGGCCGACGACACCTACCGCCGTCAGATGAACCGGCAGCTCACCGTCCGAAGTCGTTGACGGATCACTCTGCCGTCGAAGCGCGTGGAGCTATCGCCCCCATCGGCCGGGCGTCCGCAGTCGGTCGGCAGGTCTGCCTGGGCATCGCATGAATCCCTCCAGTACCGCACCGTTGCCTACCCCGAACTTCCCTTCGGCTTACCTCGCTTGTAGCTGACTGCCCAGAAGAGATGCGCCCGGCTGTCGGTAGGTTCCAAGGTGATCAGTGCGGGGCCGCTGGGCTGCAGAACCGCGAGGGCGCCTTCGCAACCCAATGCGGAGTCACCAAGAGCCACCGGCGATGGCGCCTCGGCGCCGTCAGCTGATCTTTGGATGACCCTGACGCGCCCCGGGCCCTCGCACATGAAGGAGAGGCGATTGCCCTCTCGTGACGTTCCGCCGATCCTCACGTCGGCACGAGCACCGTACGCCGCGGTACCTGAACGCAACAGTGTCTCGGAGGAAGGGCGGTACTCACGCCACATCTCCAGGAACGCACGCTGACGCATTCGCGCTTCTCGCTCCGAAGAGTCTGTTTGGTCAGCATCGGAAGCTGCGCGTCCAAGCGGTAACCACAGCAGAGTTAAGAGCACCCCCATGCACGTCAGCCCGGCGGCGATCGCTGCGATCGGTCGGGAGTAGAGGCGGTCTCGTCGTCGCAGCTCTACCGCCTCGATCACTTGCTCTTCGCGATCCCTCTTGTGCCGATGCACTCCGCCCCCTCATGTTCTGCCACTTCACGGATGGTTGATCGGGTGCGCGCCCCTCCGAATCGCCGCACCCCCGGCGTTCACGAACGGCAAAGGGGCGGCGCCCTTCGTACGACTACATCGATTGCAGAGCCTCGGCGATCAGGGGGTAGGCATCGGCACCGAACACCGCCTGTTGCTTCAGCCGAGCAAATGCCTCCTGGTACTGGCTGAGTTGTGCGCGCTGTTTGATGTCGATGAACGCGGAGACGGTCTCGACCTGGACCTCTCGGTCGTCGAAGATCCAGAAGTCCTCGACCGGCCAGGTCTCTGACCGGTCGGCCGAGCGGGGGATGATGCCAAGGCTCACCGTCGGCATGGCGGAGACGACGAACAAGCGGCTCAACTGGCTGGTCATGATCTGCCGGTCAGCAAGCCGGTAGTAGAGCGCGGCTTCCTCCAGCACGATGGTGAAGCTACGTCCCTTCTCCCGAAGGATCCGTTGGCGTTCACACCGGACGCGAAGGACATCGTCAACGTCGTCGGGTATGCCCCGGCGTCGCTGAACGCTCCGCAGCACGGCAGCGGTGTATCCCTCGACCTGAAGCGGGCCGGGCACGAGGCACTGGGCGTAGCCCTTGAACGTGCGCGTCGCATCCCACAGGGGCTGGACCTGGTCATGGGCGCGGCGCATGCCGTCGCGTTCCAGATGGCGCCATTCCTGGTACATGAGTTGGATGTTGGAGGCCATGGCGATCAGGTCGTCGGCGCGAGCCCCGGCTTCGCAGGCCACCGTCCAGGCACGAATGTCCGCCGGCGAGGGCAGTGCCTTGCCGTTCTCGATCCTGCTCACCTTCGACTCGTGCCAATGGCACAGGGTGGCCAATGCACGGGCGGTCAGGCCCTTGTCTCGGCGCAACCCCTTTAATTGCTGACCGAGCGCGATCCGGGCGGCTTCGAAATCTGACGATGAAGACATGAGGGCAGTGTCGCGTGACACACATGCCTGACGCCAACTCAGAGCCGCCCGGATTGCCCGGATCACCGTAAATACCCGACTACTCCCTTACTGGACAGCTGTCAGTTCTGCGGGGCGGGCTTCATGGCCAGCGCCTCATCCCGCCCGGGAAGCACCTCGAAGAGCCGCTTGGGGAACTCGACCACGGTCTCGTGGTCCGGCACGTTCAGCCCTTCCAGCCTGCTCTTGTCCTGAACGATCCAGGACTGAAGAAGGAAGGTGTCGGTCGCGTCGTCGTAGTAGAGCGTCGGGCTGTTGTTGTTGGGGCTGGCCGGGTCCTTGCACAGCAGATTGATCGTCACAGAATGTCTCCTCCGTAGTTCCGGTGCCCTCGACGGGGCTCCGACACCCGAGAGACTGCCCGACCGATTGTTAGCGGGACACCTTGTTGCGCATGTTTGCGCAACATCTATCTTCAATCCCGCATACTTGCGATTTCTTGCAGCTCAATTCGACCTATGGAAGATCAACTTGCAGGGTCTTGGGATCCCTTGACTGCCTTCGCACCGGGCCTCACTAGTGCTGTGACCGCAGAGGTTCGCCGGGTTGGGTCAACCCCAGGTTTCAAAGGTCGCAGTCTGACCGGAGCCCGTTGTCAGAGCCTTCCGGTAGCGTGCCGGCAATCAGACTTGACGATTCTCCGGGAGAACTACTGTCGACATCCTGCTCATCGCTGGCTTGTGGCTTGACGGATCCGCATGGGACGACGTCGTGCCCGAACTCACCGCCCTCGGCCACCGTCCCGTGCCGCTCACTCTCCCGGGCCAGGGTGACGGCGCCGCCTCCGCAACGCTTGACGACCAGCTGGCAGCAGTGCTTGCCGCAGTTGACACGGCCCCCGGAAAGCCTCTCGTGGTAGGGCGCTCCGCAGCATCGACCCCGGCCTGGCCGGCCGCCGACGCACGGTCGGTGAAGGTGGCCAAGATCGCCTTGATCGGCGGCTTCCCCGCCACCGATGGCCGGGCCTACGCCGATCAAGAGCCCTGAACGCTCAGCAGAGGCAACAGGATCGACGCTCAGTCCGCGGACGTCCTCATTGGCCATGCGGCTTCGCATCACGTGGACGAGCTGAGCGAAAGCGCTCTGAGCCTGCAGGCCCGGGTTGAGTCGCACCTCGACGCGATCACTGCGGCTCTCCCTCGCGCCGGTGCGTATGAGCGAGCGCTGACCATCGCGGCAGGCGAGACAGCAGCTCTTGCCGGGTGGGGTCGCCTGGGACCTGGGGCAGCTCGAAAGGACCGCCGCCTACTACGAGGTGACCTCGGAGTGCGAGAAAAAGGCCGGACACCCCCCTCTGTGCGCCTTAGCGCTGGGCTACGCCAGTTACGGTGCCGCCACCCGGCCAAAGCGCTGGAGATGCTGTCGCAGGCAGCTCAATCAAGGGACGATGCCGGTGCGCTCCGAACCTTGGACCAGGCGCGATTCGCTCACGACTTCGCCGACCACGCGAGCGAGCAGTCGTGGGTCCGTTTCGTCGCGCCGTATAGCATGGACTCCTTGGCTCTTTCGGTGTACGGCGAACTCCGACGTCAAGAGCTGACGGCGAGGGCAGACTCCGCGGTCGAGCGCCTCGGTGAGGGACTGCCCGACTCTGGGGTGGTGATCCTTGGAGATTTGGCGTCGGCACTTCTGCGTGGCGGCGACGTAGACCGCGGGGCCTACGTCGCGCACCGATTCGCAGCGGCAGCAGAGTCAAAACCGAACACCATGGGGCGTCAGCGGACGGAGGCCGTTGCTGCTGGGCTTCCTGATGCGGAGCAGCGCCAGCTCGGAAAGAGCGAGGTTACTGAGTTGCGGGCCCCTACTGCGTGCGCGTCTCGTCTTCGTCGCCGAGGTCGGCGGCCGTGATCTCCGACGGCCCCTCGCCGGAATACACCAGGTCAGAGACGCTCCCAGCACCGCTGCCGACCTGTCAGCAGCTCAGGCCCTCAGGGCTTCGAAAACAGGGTGTCCGAATGATCAGAACTCTGCTTCGTTCGACGGGCCGAATCAGTCGGCAGTCTCGGCCCGGTAGCGCCAGAACGGGCGTACGGCCAGGGCGGCCGCGAGGACGAGGGCGGCGCAGACGAAGGCGGAGGCCGACCAGGCGAGGGTGAGAGGAACGACGGCGGCCATCGTCCCGGCGCGCAGGTCACCAAGTCTCGGCCCGCCCGCGACGACGACGGTGTGGACGCCCTGGAGGCGACCGCGGAGGTGGTCGGGCACGTAGGACTGGAGGATGGTCTGCCGGTAGACGGCGCTGACCAGGTCCGCGGCGCCGCCGAGGGCCAACAGGGCGACCGCAGCCCACAGGGTGCGGGTGAGTCCGGCGGCGGCGATGGCCATGGCCCACACGATCACGGCCGCGGTCAGGGCGACGCCTTGGCGGCGGACACGGCCGATCCAGCCGCCGAAGAGTCCGGCGACAAGCGCTCCGGCTGCGATCGCGGAGTACAGCGGGCCCACACCGCCGTGGAACCGTTCGGCCGCGGCTTGAGGGAAGAGGGCTTCGGGCGCGGCCAGCACCATGGCGGCGACGTCGACGAGGAAAGACATGAGCAGCACGGGATGACGGGTGATGAACAGCAGGCCGTCCGTCACCGAGCGCAGGCCGGGAAAGCCGGCGGATCCGCCGGCGGGGGAGGGGAGGTGGGGCAGACGGAAGGCCGCGTAGAGGGCGACGGCGAAGAGTATGGCGTCGGCTCCGTAGATAAGGGCGAACCCACCGGGTAGGCCGAGCAGCACTCCGGCGAGGAGTGGGCCGAGTACTTGCCCGAGGTTGCCGACGCTGTAGAGGAGACCGTTCGCGGCGGAGATCTGGCCTGTGGGTACCAGCCGGGGCACGATGGCGCCGCGGACCGATGAGGAGACGGCGAACCCGCCGGATTGGACAGCGACCAGGCTGAGGATCAGTGCGGGCGACCGCACGTGGAGCAGGCTCTGCAGCATCAAGGCCAGAGAAACGATCCAGGTGAGCCAGCACGACCCGAGATACAGCTTCCGGCGATCCACCGCGTCGGCGACCGCTCCGCCGTAGAGGCCGAAGACCACGGTCGGCAGCAGCGCGACGAGTCCGCTGACGCCTACTACCGCAGAGGAGTGCGTCAGCGCGTACAACTCGACGGGGACGGCGACCGAGGAAGCCATGAGGCCGATCACGGACACGCTCTGCCCGAGGAAGGTGCGCCGGAAGGCTGCTACGGACAGTGGCCGGGTGTCCGCCACGCTTCGCGACAGCAGGGTCCTGACACGCTCGACGGGACGGGTACGGCCGCGCGGAGGCGCGTCGCCGGGATCCGTCCCGTGCGAGGCGCCGGCGGCGGAGGACACGGGCTCGGAACCTGCTGGCGGAAGGGGTACCTGCGGAGGATGGCTCACAAGATCCACCATCGGTCGCCCACCCCGATGACGGCTTCCGATATTCTGACGGATGATGTCGTATATCCGACACGGTCACCTGCCCGGCGAGTACATCGCACGACACCAGCACGAAGAACACCAGCTGGTGTACGTCAGCGACGGCATCCTGGCCGTACGCACCGAGCACGGTGCCTGGGTAGCCGGTGCGCAGCGCGCGGTCTGGATCCCCGCGCGCACCTGGCACGAACACAGTGCCCACGGACACACGACGGTGCACACCCTGATGTTCCCCACCGGCCGCACAGCGCTCCCGTACACGACGCCGACGGTCATCGCCGTAGGCCCGCTCCTGCGCGAACTGCTGATCGCCTGCACCGAGCCCGGCCTCGCGCCTGCCGAGCGGGGCCGGTTGCTCGGTGTGATCAACGACCGGCTGCTGCGTGCCGACATCACCGCCCTGCAGCTTCCCACGGCCCGCGACCCCCGCCTGGCCGCCGCATGCCGCCTCGTACTGAAGGATCTGTCCCAGCCGCGAACCCTCACCTGGCTGGCCGGACGAGTCGGCGTGGGCGAGCGGCAGCTGGGACGGCTCTACCGCGCGGAGTTCGGCGGAACCTACCCCCAGTGGCGCACCAACGCCCGGATCTTCCAGGCGATGATCGAACTGAGTGAGGGAGCTACCGTGACACAGGCGGCACACAGGTGTGGCTGGGCCACCCCCAGCGCCTTCATCGACACGTTCACCCGCGTCATGGGCCGCACCCCCGGCAGCTACCGCGGGTAGACGCTCCAGCGGGCTCGGCCTGCTTCGCCCGCCTCGTACCCGGCGACGATCGCCGACAAGCATCCGGCCGCCCACCTCAAAGGCGGGGGACTGCGAAACGTACGTTCGGTGTAACGCCCGCCATGCCTTTAGGAGCAGGCACTGAGAGCCGGACGGGTGTGTCCTTCCAGCTATCGGTGTCCGACGTGGCGGCGGTGTGTGGGCGTGGCGGTGCTGAGGGTGTCCGTGCGGCGGACGGCGAGGTCGACGGTGCCGGCGGAGCGTTCGATGCGGCCGGTGAGTAGGACTGCGGGGGTGTCGAGGAGGGTGCGGTGGTCGCGGTCCCAGATGTTGCGGTGCGAATACGAGGTTGATCATGCCGGTCTCGTCCTCGATGGCGCCGAAGGCGACGCCGTGCGCGGTCGGGGGCCTCTGGAGGTACTTCGGCAGCCCGCCGGCGTGCGCCAGCGCCCCGTCGGCAAGGGCTCGGGCCTGGCGCCGGTGAGGGCGCCCCGGCGGTCGCGGCGGGGCCGAAAGCTGTCGACGGGGTGGTCAGTCGTGCTGACTCTGGTGGTGATCTGTCGGCGCTGGCCGCCTCGGCAGCGGTCATCGATGCGAGGTCGGGCGCGGTTGCGCCGGCGAGGTCGGGGAGCGTGGGTTGCCGATGCGTGTCGGTTGGCTAAACCAGTGCTTCTCCCGACGATCGTCTGCGCTCGATGGGCGCTCGCCGGGGCGAGATCTCGAAGCTTCCTGAGCCGATCGCGTGGGGGTTCGGCCGGACAATGGGAGGGGGCCGAGTGGGCCCAGTTGGGGACCACGCGCTACGCGCGGCGGTGCACGGCGCATGCTTCAACGCACAACGTTGGCACGGATATTTTCTGTGAAGTCCTGAAAACACCCTTGGCCCCCACTCTGGGGGCCAAGGGGTCGCAGGTTCAAATCCTGTCGTCCCGACTGGAGACAGTCGCAGATCAGGGCCGTTTTCGGAGCGATCCGAAACCAGCCCTGACTCGTTTCCGGAAACGCTCGGGACCCGGCCCGGCCCGGCAGGATCGGTGACGGGCCGGGCGGGCTCGTGGCGGTCAGCGGCCCCTGCGTACCTGGGACGCCCTGCGGGCCTCCGCCTCCTGGCGGGACTGGGCGGCGCGGCGGCTCTCCTTCGGGGCCTGGGCCCCCATCCCTCGGAACGGCCGCCTGCCGGTCTGTGCGGGTTTGGTCGTCGGCGGCCGCTTGGCGCCGGTGATGCGCGTCAACTCGGCTTCGCCTGAGCGCACCTGAGTGACCGTCGGCCGGATACCGGCCTCGGACATCAGCTTGCTCACGTCCCGCCGCTGGCCCGGTGTGACGAGGGTGACGGCCTTGCCCGACTGGCCGGCCCGCGCGGTGCGGCCGCTGCGGTGCAGGTAGTCCTTGGCGTCCGTGGGCGCGTCCACGTTCACCACCAGGTCCAGCTCGTCGATGTGGATGCCGCGGGCCGCCACGTTCGTGGCCACCAGGGCGGTGACGGCGCCGTTCCTGAACTGGTCCAGCGTGTGTGTGCGCTGCGGCTGCGACTTCCCGCTGTGCAGGGCGGCCGCCGGGATTCCGCTGCTCTTCAGATGGCGGGTGAAGGCGTCCACGCCCGCCTTGGTGTCCAGGAACATCAGCACCCGCCCCTCGCGGGCGGCGATCTCGGTCGCCGCCGCGTACTTGTCGGCGGCGTGCACGTTGAGGACGTGGTGCTCCATCGTGGTGACCGAGGCGCGGGCCGGGTCGACCGAGACGAGGACCGGCTCGTGGAGGTAGCGCTCCACCAGCTCGTCGACGTTCCGGTCGAGCGTGGCAGAGAAGAGCAGCCGCTGGCCGTCGGGGCGAACCTGGTCCAGGATCTCCGAGACCTGCGGCAGGAAGCCCATGTCGCACATCTGGTCCGCCTCGTCGAGCACGGCGATCCCCACCCGGTCCAGGTGGAGGTGGCGCCGTGAGATCAGGTCGCAGAGCCGTCCCGGGGTCGCGATGACCACCTCGGTGCCCGCCTTCAGCGCGGCCGCCTGCTGGTTCATCGACAGTCCGCCGACCACCGTCGTCATCCCCAGCCCGAGGACGCGTGCGTACGGCTCCAGCGCGTCACCCACCTGCTGGGCGAGCTCCCGCGTCGGGACGAGCACCAGGGCGAGGGGGCGCTTCGCCTCCGCGCGCCGCCCGGCGGTCCGGACCAGCAGGGCCAGCCCGAAGGCCAGCGTCTTGCCCGAACCGGTCCGCGCCCGCCCCAGCACGTCCCGGCCTGCCAGCGCGTCGGGCAGGGTCGCCGCCTGGATGGGGAAGGGCTCGGTGACCTTGAGACCGGTCATCGCCGTCAGCAGTGCCTCGGGCAGTCCCAGCTCCGCGAAGGATCCGGCGGGCGGCAGTCCCGTGCCCGCGCCCGCCGCCGAGGGCGTGCCGAGCGCGCCCCGGGCCGGTTCGGGGTGCTGGTTCGTGCGGCCGCCGGGGCGTCCGGAGGCGGGCGGCTTCGCGTTCATGGGGGAACCTTCCTCAGGTGGGGGCCTCCGTAACGCGCCGGGGCCCGTGCTCCTCGGCACGGGCCCCGGCGATGTCGCAAGCGTCGGCCCATTTTACCAGCGGGCGCCGGAGCCCGGCGCCGGACAGTGCGACGGGGGCGGTCCCGCGGAACCCGGTGAAGAGCCGATGGTGAAGCGCCGATGAGCTTCAGGATGATCGTGGTGCCGAGGGGTGGGAAAATTTTTCTGGCTGATGACGCCGATGATGTCGAGAACCCGGAACCGGCTCCGTCCCCGTAGTGAACGCGACCACAATGGCTCGCACAGTGTCGAGGAGAAACCCATGGCGAAGTACCTGCTTCTCAAGCACTACCGAGGCGCCCCGGCCGCCGTCAACGATGTCCGCATGGACCAGTGGACGCCGGAGGAGATCTCGGCCCACATGAAGTACATGCACGACTTCGCGGCCCGGCTGGAGGGGACCGGCGAGTTCGTCGACGGCCAGGCCCTCGCACCGGAGGGAACGTTCGTCCGGTACGACGGCGAGGGCCGCCCGCCGGTCACCGACGGGCCCTTCGCGGAGACCAAGGACCTCATCGCCGGCTGGATGGTGATCGACGTCGACAGCTACGAGCGCGCCGTCGAGCTGGCCGGGGAACTGTCGGCCGCGCCCGGGGCGGGTGGCAACCCGATCCACGAGTGGCTGGAGCTGCGCCCGTTCCTGACCGAGCCGCCCACCATCACGGAGTGACCTCGTCGATGGATGACGTCATGCTCCGGAGCCTCACGCCGAGCGTGCTCGGGATCCTCGTCCGCCGCGGAGCCGACTTCGCGGCGGCCGAGGACGCCGTCCAGGACGCGCTGGCGGAGGCGGTCCGGGTCTGGCCGGCCGACCGGCCGAGGGACCCGAAGGGCTGGCTGGTCACCGTCGCCTGGCGGCGGTTCCTCGACGCCTCCCGGGCGGACGCCGCCCGCCGGCGTCGCGAGGACCTCGTCGAGGAGCAGCCGGCGCCCGGACCCGCGGCCGCGGTGGACGACACGCTCCAGCTCTACTTCCTGTGCGCCCACCCGTCCCTGACACCGTCGTCCGCCGTCGCGCTCACACTGCGCGCCGTCGGCGGACTGACCACCCGCCAGATCGCCCAGGCCTACCTGGTGCCGGAGGCGACCATGGCCCAGCGCATCAGCCGGGCCAAACGCACCGTCTCCGGCGGGAGGTTCGACCGCCCCGGTGATGTGGCCACCGTGCTGCGCGTCCTCTACCTGGTGTTCAACGAGGGGTACTCCGGCGACATCGACCTGGCGGCCGAGGCCATCCGGCTCACCCGGCAGCTCGCGGCCGCGATCGACCACCCGGAGGTGGCGGGGCTGCTCGCCCTGATGCTGCTGCACCATGCCCGGCGCGCCGCCCGGACCGCGTCCGACGGCAGCCTGGTGCCGCTGGCCGAGCAGGACCGCGGCCTCTGGGACACCACGTCGATCGCCGAGGGGGTCGGGATCCTGCAGACGGCCCTCGCCCGTGACCGGCTGGGCGAGTTCCAGGCCCAGGCCGCGGTCGCGGCCCTCCACGCCGACGCGCCCACCGCGCAGGAGACCGACTGGGTGCAGATCGTCGAGTGGTACGACGAGCTCGCGCTCCTGACCGACAGCCCGGTCGTCCGGCTCAACCGTGCGGTGGCCGTGGGCCAGGCCGACGGGCCGAGGGCCGGACTGGCGGCGCTCGCGCTGCTGGACGAATCGCTGCCCCGGTACACCGCGGCGGCCGCGTACCTCCACGAGCGCGACGGCGACCTCGCGAAGGCGGCGCGGCTGTACGCGGAGGCGGCCCTGAAGGCGTCCGACCTGGCGGAGCGCGACCACCTGATGCGCCAGGCCGCCCGGCTCAACGCCCCGCGCTCCGGCTGACGTCCGGTGAACCGCGCGCCCGGAACCGGGGCGCGCGGTTCACTGCGCGGTCAGGGTCATCTCGAACGAGTACCGCGACGCCCGGTACAGGTGCGAGCCGAACTCCACCGGGCGCCCCGCGTCCCCGAGGACCGTGCGCTCCATGGTGAGCAGGGTGCTGCCGCGGGGCTCGCCCAGCAGCCGGGCCTCCGGCGCGGTGGCCCGGCGTGCCCCGATGGTCTGCTCCGCGGTGCGCAGCGCGATCCCCGCCCGCCGGAGCAGCTCGTAGAGGCCGTGTCCGGTGAGCTCCTCCTCCGTCAGGCCCAGGAGGTCCGCCGGCAGGTGGTTCTCCATGACGGCTATGGGTTCGTCGTCCGCGTAGCGCAGTCGGCGCAGGGCCACGGTGGGGGCGCCGGGTTCGACCTTGAGGGCGGCGGCGATCCTGTCGGAGGCGGGCACGGTCAGCATCGACAGCAGCTCGGTGCGCGGCCGCCGGCCGTCCCGTCTGAGATCCTCGAACAGACTGGTCAGCTCGATCTGCCTGCGCACCCGGTTGTTGACGACCTGGGTGCCGACCCCCCGCTTGCGGGCGAGCAGTCCCTTGTCCACCAGATGCTGCATGGCCTGGCGCATGGTCGGCCGGGAGAGCCCGAACTGGTCGGCCAGGGCGATCTCGTTCTCCAGCCGCGTCCCCGGTGCCAACGTGCCTGATTCGATGAGCTGTTGAAGCTGCTGTGCGACCTGGAAGTACAGCGGCACCGGGCTGCTCCGGTCGATGGTGATCAGCCTGGTGATCGACTCCACGTCGGGCTCCTCAGAACGTTCTGCCACGAACTCAGTATGCCGTACGTTCGACTCTAGCTCTGTACGTATATATGTCAGAACAAATGCTGTCCTGAACATGCGGTCCGGCCCCTGCCGTGGCGCAGGGGCCCTTGTGGCGCGGGTTGCTCAGCCGGCCAGCTCTCCCAGCAGCGCCCATGTCCGGTGCCGGTCGGCCTCCCCGGCCAGGTCCGTACCCGAGAACACCACCTCGGTGGCCCCGGCGTCCCGGTAGCGCCGGATCTCGGCGGCGACCGTCCGCTCGTCGCCGATCACGGCCACGTCGGCGGCCCGTTTCCCACCGGACAGTTCCACGACCCGTGCGTAGGAGGGGATCTGCTCGTAGAAGGCGAGCTGCTCGGTGGCCGTCGCGCGCGCGGCGTCGGGGTCGCTCGTGACCACACCGTGCACCAGCGCCACGATCCGGGGCGCCGGACGGCCCGCGTTCCGCGCCGCCTCGGTGACGGCCGGCACGATGTGCTCGGCCAGGGCCCGGGGTCCGGCGAGGTAGGGCAGGATCCCGTCCGCCAGCTCGCCGCTGACGCGCAGCGCCTGCGGACCCATTGCGGCGACGAGCAGCGGCACGCCCGCATCCGCCCCGGGCACCTGCGCGGGGACCGGTGTGCTCGCGGTGAGCAGTTCGCCGTGGAAGTCGGCGGTGCCCGTCTCGGTGAGCTGCCGCAGCGCGGTCAGGAACTCCCGCAGGCGGGCGATGGGCCGCTCGTACGGGATGCCGAAGCCTCCCTCGGTCAGCAGTCTGGTGCCGAGCGCCAGCCCCAGGTGGTAGCGGCCGTGCGTGGCCGCCTGTGCGGTCAGGGCCTGGCTGGACACGGTCAGCGGATGGCGGCCGAAGACGGGGATCGCGGATGTGCCCACGTCGATGCCGGGCACCTCCCGGCCGACGATCGCCGCGAGCTGGGGCGAGTCGGCCCCGAAGGTCTGCCCGAACCAGGCGGACCGCAGCCCCGCGGCCGCGGCCTCCGCGGCAAGGCGCACGCTGGCATCGATCTGGTTGCCGGTGCCGGTCGCACCGATGGCTACTCCAACAGTCATGTCAGTTCAGAACCAGGCGAGTCGGACACGCATTCCGCTTCCTTCATGACGACTTCGTGTCCGCCGTGTGTACGCGGACGGGGCCGGGAGGCGCCTGCGGGGGAACCGTCTGAATGATCAGAACAACAGCGGGTTACCATATGAGCGCCCCCTAGCTCGAAAGATAAACCTGTGACTGTCAATGACGACTCGTTCACCAACTGGAAGAACCGCGAGGAGATCGCGGAGTCGATGATCCCGATCATCGGGAAGCTGCACCGGGAGCGGGACGTCACCGTCCTGCTGCACAGCCGCTCCCTGGTGAACAAGTCGGTGGTCAGCATCCTCAAGACCCACCGGTTCGCCCGGCAGATCGCCGGTGAGGAGCTCTCGGTCACCGAGACGCTGCCGTTCCTGAAGGCGCTCACCACCCTCGATCTCGGCCCTTCCCAGATCGACATCGGCATGCTCGCCGCGACGTACCGGACCGACGACCGCGGGCTCTCCGAGGCGGAGTTCACCGCCGGGGCCGTCGCCGGCGCCACCGGGGCCGACAAGATCGAGCGCCGCGAGCCGCGCGATGTCGTCCTCTACGGATTCGGCCGCATCGGCCGCCTCCTCGCCCGGCTGCTCATCGAGAAGGCGGGCTCCGGCAACGGCCTCCGGCTGCGTGCCATCGTCGTCCGCAAGGCCGCCGGCCAGGACATCGTCAAGCGCGCCTCGCTGCTGCGCCGCGACTCGATCCACGGCCAGTTCCAGGGCACGATCACCGTCGACGAGGCGAACAACAAGATCATCGCCAACGGCAACGAGATCAGGGTCATCTACTCCGACGACCCGACGACGGTGGACTACACGGCGTACGGCATCAAGGACGCCGTCCTCATCGACAACACCGGCAGGTGGCGCGACCGCGAGGGGCTGTCCCAGCACCTGCGCCCCGGTATCGCCAAGGTCGTCCTCACCGCACCCGGCAAGGGCGACGTCCCCAACGTCGTCCACGGCGTCAACCACGACATGATCAAGCCGGACGAGCAGATCATCTCCTGCGCCTCCTGCACCACAAACGCGATCGTCCCGCCGCTGAAGGCGATGGCGGACGAGTACGGCGTCCTGCGCGGGCACGTGGAGACGATCCACTCGTTCACCAACGACCAGAACCTGCTGGACAATTACCACAGCTCCGACCGGCGCGGGCGCTCGGCGCCGCTCAACATGGTCATCACCGAGACCGGTGCGGCGTCCGCCGTGGCCAAGGCGCTGCCGGACCTCGACGCGACGATCACCGGAAGCTCGATCCGGGTCCCGGTGCCGGACGTCTCGATCGCGATCCTCAGCTTGAAGCTCGGCCGTGAGACCACCCGCGCGGAGGTCCTCGACCACCTCCGCGAGGTGTCGCTGACCTCGCCGCTCAAGCGCCAGATCGACTTCACCACCGCCCCGGACGCGGTCTCCAGCGACTTCATCGGCTCCCGCCACGCCTCCATCGTGGACGCCGGGCCCACCCAGGTCGACGGCGACAACGCGATCCTCTACCTCTGGTACGACAACGAGTTCGGCTACTCCTGCCAGGTCGTCCGGGTCGTCCAGCACGTCTCCGGGGTGGAGTACCCGACCTTCCCCGTCCCGGTGCTCTGACCCCGCCGGGGAGGCCGCGGACGAGCGCTGGTGTGCGTCAACCACTCGCGATCAGCGCTCGTGCGAGGTTCATACGAATGAATGACCGACTGTCCTACGAATTGCCCTGTGATGGCCGGGGACGCACCATGTAATTCACCTCGGCGGGAGGGGCCCGGCCCAGCCGCTCGCGGCCCTCGACGACGGAGGACCTGGATGGCATCGTATTTCGAGAACGGTGACGACACCCTGGTGCCGGACGCCCTGCGGGGCTTCGCCCGCGCCCACGCGGAGCTGCTCACGCTCGACCCCGGCCACGGTTTCCTCCAGGCCCGCGACCCGGCACCCACCCGGAGGGTCGGCCTCCTCTCGGGTGGAGGGTCGGGGCACGAACCCCTGCACGCCGGATACGTCGGACGAGGCATGCTGGACGTCGCCTGCCCGGGGCTCGTCTTCGCCTCACCGCACAACCGGCAGGTGTATGCGGGATCCCTCGCCGCCGCCCGGCCCGAGGGCGTGCTGCACATCGTGAAGAACTACACCGGCGACCGGATCAACTTCGGCATCGCCGCCGAAAGGCTCGCCCACCGCGGCGTGCCCTGCGCCCGCGTCCTGGTCGACGACGACCTCGCCACCGACTCCGAGGACATCGCCGCAGGCCGCCGGGGTACGGGCGGCACCGTCCTGATCGAGAAGATACTCGGGGCGGCGGCCGACACCGGCCTCGGTCTTCACGAACTCCAGGAGCTCGGCACCCGCCTCGCGGCGAGCTGTCGCACCCTGGCCGTGGCCTCGGCCGCCCACACCGCGCCCACGACCGGCAGGCCCGCCTTCCTCCTCGATCCGGAGGAACTGGAGTACGGCGTCGGCATCCACGGCGAGCGCGCCCGGAAGACCGTCCCCCGCGGGCCTCTCGGCCCTCTCGTCGAGCGCATGGCCCTGGCGCTCCTGGACGCGCTCTCCCCGGCCCGGGACTCCTCCGTCATCGCCCTGGTCAACGGTCTCGGGGCCGTCACCCCGCTGGAGCTGTACGCGGTCCACGCCGAGCTCGGCGGCCTGCTCGACGACCGCCGTATCGAACTTGCCCGTTCCCTCGTCGGCGAGTACGTCACCGCCCTGGACATGCGCGGCTTCTCCATCACCCTGCTCGCCGCCGACCACCAGATCCTGCGCCTGTATGACGCGCCCGTGCGGACCGCCGCCCTGCACTGGTGAGGAGGCGGCGGCACACGGCCGTCCCCGACAGAGTTCCCCCGAGCACGGGAGGCACCCCATGACGACCAGCACGTCCCCCGACGCGTTCTCCACCGACGCCTGGATGCGCCGGTTCGTGCAGACCGTCCAGACCACGAAGGACCGCCTCACCTCATTGGACCAAGAGGTGGGCGACGGCGACTTCGGCATCAACCTCAGCACCGGAGCACACTCGACCCTTCGGCATCTCGACGCGAGCCCCGCGTCCCGCAGCGACCCCGCCGCACCCCTCCACGCCGCGGCCACCGCCTTCCTGGACGAGGTCGGCGGCACCAGCGGGCCGTTGTTCGGCTTGCTGTTCCAGTCACTGGCCGTCGCCGTGGCCGACGCGGCGGCCGCCACCACTCCGGCTCTCGCGGCCGGAGCGGCGGAGGGACTGGCGGCCATCCGCCGCGTGGGGGAGGCGGCGCCCGGCGACAAGACCCTCGTCGACGCACTGGGCCCGGCGGTCCAGGCCCTCCGGACCGCTCCGGCGGACACCCCGCCGGCGGAAGCCCTGGCTCGGGCCGCCGACGCCGCCTGGGCCGGCGTATCCGAGACCGCGCGGCTGCGTGCCCGGATGGGACGCTCCAGCTACCTCGGCGAGCGCGCCGAAGGCGTTCCCGATCCGGGCGCGGTGGGGATCGGGCTGCTCTTCGCCTCCGCCCGCGCGGTCGTGGAAGATCTCAGCGCGCGGCTGGACTGAGTGGCTGCCTGCCTACTCCCGCGCCTCGCGAGCCGGCCAGGACTCCACCCAGGCCGACAGCTCCGGAGCGTTCAGGACCGGCACCCACAGGTCGGCTCGGGCCGCGTCCTCCGGCCGCGGGCGCGGGCCCACCCCGACCACGCGCAGCCCGGCCCGCAGGGCCGACTCGATGCCCGTCATCGAGTCCTCGACGGCGAGGGCCCGTTGCGGTGCGGCACCGCAGAGGCGGGCGGCCGTCGCGTAGACGTCCGGCCAGGGCTTGGGGCGTACGGGTTTGTCGTTCGCGTCTGCGGGGTTCTCTTCGCTCGGGACCACGACGTGCTCGAAGTGACCGAGCAGGCCGGCCCGGTCGAGGCTCGACTCCACGGCCTGCAAAGGGCAGTTGCTCGCCACGGCGAGTGGCAGGCGGCCGGAGAGCCGGCGTACGAAGTCGGCGGCGCCGGGCATCGTGACCGGGTCCTTGGCCACCTGAACCATGAAGTGGCGCAGCAGCGAGCCGCTCATCTCGGCTGCCAGCTTGGGCTTGTCCGCCTCCTGGGCCATGAGTCGACCGCAGTCGATGTAATGGACGCCCTTGGCCCGCTCGGCGAAGCCCGGCGCGGGGTGGATGCCGAAGTCCCGGAAGACCTGGATGCGTGCGTCCTGCCAGTGGCTTTCGTTGTCCATCAAGGTGCCGTCACAGTCGAAGACGACGGCTTCGGGAGACCAGCCGGTCAGGGTGTTGGTTGTGTCGGTCATGGTGTGCCGCTCCTGAAGGAGGGAGGCGGTCAGGCTCGTGGCGGGACCGCGGATTCGGGGTTGTGCGTTTCCCTGAGACAGCTCGGATGGCTTGCTGCGTCCGTCGGCCCCGTCGATTTCCGGGGGTGCGCAGGCGCATTTCCGTCCGAATCGTGAAACGTCACCGCGGCCACGCTATGGAGGTGCTGTTGTGTGGTGCAATCACTGCTTTGCGTGCTCGACCGCGCCGGATCCGAGGGTGTAAGGGATCACTCGAATGTCTTTCGCGAAGCGCGCTGATTTCCGCCTCAATGCCGCACGGCGGAAGGTGAGTTGATGAATGAGCGCACGGGAGTCATCGCTCGGGATCCGGCATGAATTGATTCACCCGTATGGCAAGCCGACCGCCAAAAATACGGGCAACTTCACTCTTGGGCGTGCATGCTCGAAAGCACATAACAATACGGCGAATGAACCGGTTATTTGCCACCGGCGTACGCGGGCTCACGAAATTCTCGCATCAAACGCGAAATGAGCGGTCGCAGTGAGCCGGTGTGTCGGGTTCGGCGGGTGAGCGGGTGATGCGGGCCCCGGGCCTTCAGGCCGATGCGTTGCCCCAGGACCTCGGAGGGAGGTCGCGGGCCGCGAGCACGCCACGAGCGGCAGCCAGGGCTTTCGACTCGTCGCGAATGCCGGTAAGCACGCAGAGCGTGTAGAGCGTGCCCTCGGTCCCGGGCCTGACGGTGCAGTCCCACTGGGACGCGTCGAGACTCTGCAGCTCGTCGTAGCGGTTGACCAGCTCGCGCAGGATTTCGGGATTGGCTTGCAGCACCATTGGCCTTCCTCGGGTCCGGGTCACCTCTGGTTTCTCTACGATGGTGCGGTGCGCGACACGGCGCCGCCACTGCGGCCCGCCAGTCGGGAATCGACCGCCACGATCCCCATGGTTCGCCTGCTCGTGCATCTACGCTGTCAGGGAATTCCGCCGTGACCGTCGTCCGCGGCGAAGGCGTCGCGCACAAGGCGTCGAGCTGCCTATTCCCTCGCTCGTTCGAGGAAAGCGTGGATTGACCTCGCCCTGGATCTCGCCGGCGGCAGCGCCCGCCGGGTACGGGAGCCCTGCCCGCGTAGATCCACCTGCGCCCCGAGGCGCGCAGCGCCGAAACGCGCAACCGGCGGCCGGCCTCCCTCCCCGCGTGCGGGCAGCCCGCACACGGGGAGAGACCGGTCCCTACCGGCCCGGCACCGTGTTCGGCGCCGGGGCGTAGCCCGTGGCCCGGGTGGTGAACGTCCCCCGGCCCTGGGTCCGGCTGCGCAGCCGGGTCGCGTAGCCGAACAGCTCGGCCAGCGGCACGGTCGCCGTGACCACCGCCGTACCTGGCCGTGCGGTCGAGCCGGACACCTGGCCACGCCGTGCCGCCAGGTCACCGAGTACCCCGCCGACCGCGTCGTCGGGCACGGTGACCGTCACCTCGGCCACCGGCTCCAGCAGCACCATCGCGCAGGCGCGCAGCGCCTCCCGGAGCGCGAACCGCCCGGCCGTGCGGAACGCCATCTCCGAGGAGTCCTTGGCATGCGTGGCGCCATCGGTCAGCGTCACCCGCAGCCCGGTCACCGGATGCCCGCCGAGCGGACCCTCGGCCAGGGCGTCCCGGCAGCCGGCCGCCACCGCGCGGACGTACTCCTGCGGAACCCGGCCGCCGACGACGGACGAGCGGAACTCGAACTCCGCCCCACCCTCGCCGTCCTGACCGCCGGCGTCCCCCAACGGCTCGACGGTGAGCACGACATGGGCGAACTGCCCGGCCCCGCCGTCCTGCTTGACGTGCCGGTACACCAGACCCGCCACACCGCGCACGACCGTCTCCCGGAGGGCGACCTGCGGCCGGCCGACCCGGACCTCAAGGCCATGGGCCCGGCGGATCTTCTCGGCCGCCACCTCCAGATGGAGTTCGCCCATGCCGGAGAGCACCGTCTGACCCGTCTCGGGGTCCGTCCGCACCGCCAGTGACGGGTCCTCCTCCGCCAGCCGCGCCAGCGCCGACATCAGCCGCTCCGTGTCGGTGTTCCGGCCCGCCTCGACCGCAACGGAGACGACCGGCTCGGCCACGGTGGGCGGTTCGAGGACCAGCGGTGCACCCGGCGCGCACAGAGTGGCACCGGCACGCGCGGCCTTGAGGCCGATCACCGCGACGATGTCCCCGGCCACCGCCTCGTCCACATCGACATGGCGGTCCGCCTGGACCCGCAGGATCCTGCCGACCCGCTCGCCGCGCCCCGCACCCGCGTCCAGCACCGTGTCCCCCTTCCTGAGCGTGCCCGAGTACAGCCGCAGATACGTCAGCCGGCCGGTCGGGGTCGCGGTCACCTTGAACGCCAGCGCGGCGAGCGGAGCGGCCGGGTCCGCGTTCCGTTGCGCCACCTCGCCGCCGAGCGTGCCGCGCACGGGCGGCACGTCCAGTGGAGAGGGCAGATAGGCCACGACGGCCTCCAGGAGCGGCTCGACCCCCCGGTTGCGGTAGGCCGAACCGCACAGCACCACGACGCCCTCGCCGGTACGGGTCAGATCGCGCAGGGCCTCGGCCAGCGTCTGCGCGGAGAGCGTGGACCGTGCGCAGAACTCCTCCAGTGCGACCGGGTGGAGCTCCGCCACCGCCTCCTCCAGCAGCCGCCGGCGCCGTGACGCCTCCTCCCGCAGCTCATCGGGCACCTCCCCTTCCTCGTACGTGTCACAGCCGTCGGCCCAGACCAGCGCCCGCATGCGCAGCAGATCCACCACTCCGGTGAACCGCTCCTCTTCCCCGATCGGCAGCTGGACCACCAGGGGGACCGTGTGCAGCCGCTCCCGGATCGACGCGACCGCGGTGTCGAGGCGGGCGCCGACCCGGTCGAGCTTGTTGACGAAGGCGATGCGCGGCACACCGTGCCGGTCGGCCTGCCGCCACACCGACTCGCTCTGCGGCTCCACACCCGCGACCGCGTCGAACACCGCGATCGCACCGTCGAGCACCCGCAGCGAACGCTCGACCTCGTCGGCGAAGTCGACGTGCCCCGGGGTGTCGATCAGGTTGATCCGGTGCTCCGCCCAGGTACAGCTCACCGCGGCGGCGAAGATGGTGATGCCCCGGTCGCGTTCCTGCGGGTCGAAGTCGGTGATGGTCGTCCCGTCGTGGACCTCGCCGCGTTTGTGGGTGGTGCCGGTGGCGTAGAGGATCCGTTCGGTGACGGTGGTCTTGCCGGCGTCGACGTGGGCGAGGATGCCCAGATTGCGAACGCCGTCGAGTGTGTTGGTGAGTCGGCGGTTCAGTTCGGTGCGCACGGTCCGTGGCCCTTCGGGGTGATCCGGAAGAAGACGGCGCGATCCCCGGACGAGGAGGCCTGTGATCAGGCCTGCGGAACCCCTGGCCCCGGCGCGCCGCGCAGGGCGCGACCGCCATGACGGCTCGTCAATGAGGGTGTGGGGTTCAGGCGTTCGTCTCGGGTGTCCGGGGCCGGCCGCGCAGCCGGCGCCGGGCGGAGGTAGACACCAGGATCACCTCGTACCGCGACAGGGGAACGACGACAGCGGTGCGGTAGCGCACGACAGGTCTCCCCTCACTGGTCACGGTGCGCGCCCCGACGACAGTGCGGCGCGCGATTTCGTTGTGAGTCTAGGAAGTTGGGCACGGCGGGGGAACCGGTTTTCCGGCCGCCCCCCGCGCTGTTGCCGGGCCGTAGCCGTCCGGGGACGGGGCCGTGTCACAGGGGTCGTGTGGCAGGGGCTGTGTCACAGGTGCCGTGTCACATCGGAAGGGAACCGCGCCCGGCGGACCGGGTGCGGGACCGGCACGCCCTGCGGCACCGCCGCAGCGCCCCGCGGCCGCAGCCGCGCCACTCGGCGGGGGAGACGCCCGCTCCCCGGCCGCCCCGGGTGATGAGCGCGTTCACCGGACCGTGCGGGTCCAGGGCCGTCGTCCGGGCCAGCAGGACGCCGATCACCAGCGGGGCCAGGGTGACGGCCAGCGTGGTGCCGGCACTGGTGACGTGCTTGATGCGGGGGCGCGGTGCGTCGGGAGCCATGGTCCCATTCGAGCAGCGGGGGACCGGTGCGGGATCGGGTGGCGTACTCAGTCCGGGCGGCTCGGGTACTCACCCGGGCCGCCCGGCCCCGCTCGGGGGAGTGGCTACGCCGTGGTGCCGGGGCCGGAACCCGCACCGGCGCCCGAGGCGGCCTTGATGCCCTTGGTGATGTCCTCAAGGACGGACAGGGCGGGCGCCTTGCTGTTGATGTCGAAGCCCGAACGGACGACGATCAGCATGTTCTCGGCCCGGGGGGAGGGGAAGGCCAGCGACTCGACGTACCCGTCGTCGCCGTTCTTCGTCACGACCTTCCAGCGCACCCGGTAGCCCTGCTGGCCGGCCACCGTGACCGCCTCGGACTTCAGCTCCTGGTGCGAGGTGATGCCGCCGTAGATCTTCTCGCCGTACGATTCCTTCGCGTTGGCGGCGATGTCCTTCCGGGCGGTGGCCTTCGCGGTCTTGGTGCTCAGCTTCAGCGCCTCTGCCGGTACGGAGAACACTCCGCCGCGCACGCACTTCTCCTTGGTGTCCCCGGGGCAGGCGTACGAACCCGTGGTCACCCCGGCCCCCATGCCCGACTCGCCCTTCCAGCCGTCCGGGACCGGGATGCTGATGCCGCTCGCCAGGTCCGTCGCGTAGCCGTCCTCGGTCTGCGGCAGCTGCTGCTCCGGGTTCTGGTCCCCGTCACCGTTGCCGCCCCCGCTGTTCCCGCCACCGCCGTCGCTGCCACCCGGCGCGCCGGGCTGGCGGCTGGGTGCGTCGTGGGAGGGCGGGCTGGACGGTGCGGTGGCCGTGTTCTCCGACTTCTTGCCGGAGTCATCGGTCAGCAGGTACACGCCACCGCCGATTGCGGCGAGCACCACCACACCGGCGGTTATGCCGGCGCCGATGCGTATCCGGCGGCTGCGGACGGCCGCCGGTGGCACGCGGAGGTGATCGGTCCACTGGCTGCCGTCCCACCAGCGTTCCTGGATGGGGCCAAATCCTGTGTACCCGGGGTCTGGATGCCAGCCGGGCGGGCTCGTCTGCGTCACGGCAGCCACCGTAGCCGGGTTGCGTGAGAATCCTATGAATCAGATGAGCCGGATGAATGGGACGATCGGTCCCGGTCCTGCGCGCCACGTCCGGAAGCTGGTTGTGGTCTAGACAATTGATGAGCCCGCTCGCTAGCATCCGCGACGGGGCGCGGTGGCCCGGCGGCAGCGGTTCGCCCGGTCCGTCGGCCACGGCACTGGTCCGTCGGCCACGGCAGGAGAGAGGGCACATGGAAGCGACCGCTCCGGACCGTCGGTTCGCAGAGGACTACCGGATCGCCCGGGAGATTCCGCGCGACGGACTCACCGCCTGGCGCGCGGCCGTCGCCGCCGAGGTGCCGTTGGCGCCGGGGGCGGTCGTGCTGGACGTCGGCGCCGGGACCGGGGCCTTCGCGGCCGCGTTCGCGGACTGGTTCGGGGTGCGGGTGCTGGCGGTGGAGCCGGCCGCCGCCATGCGCGCGCTGATCCCCCGGACCGCGGACATCGAGGCGCTGGACGGCCGGGCCGAGGCGCTGCCGGTGCCGGACGGGTGCGCGGACGCGGCCTGGCTCGGCTCTGTCGTCCACCACATCGAGGATCTGCCCGCCGCGGCACGGGAGATACGCAGGGCGCTGAAGCCGGGGGCGCCGGTGCTGATCCGTAACTCCTTCCCCGGCCGGTGCACGCGTGACCTGCGGGTGCGGTTCTTCCCCGGGACCGCGCGCATCGTCGACTCGTACCCGACCGTCGAGCAGACCTGCGCGGCGTTCGCCACCGCCGGCTTCGCCCGGGTGGCGCTGCACGCCGTACCGCAGGAGAGCGCGCCGACCCTGTCCGGCTTCGCGGACCGGATCCGGCGGGACACCGACGCGAAGCTCCGGTCCCTCACGGACGAGGAGTTCGCGTCCGGGATGCGGCGGTTGCGGCGAGCCGCGGCGCAGGAGCCGGACCGGCCGGCCGTCAGCTGGATGGATCTCCTGGTCCTGGCCTGACCGCGCGCACCGGACCCCGCTCCCTGATCCGGCCGGATCCGAACGCAAGAACCTAGGCTGCTCGCATGGGCGGAAACGATGACGAGGAGGAGCGGTCCGTGCGGGCCGCTGTCGAGGGCGAGCTGCGGCTGCTGGATCCGGCGGTCCGGGCCCTGCCCGACGCGGTGACCGAGCTCCTGGACCCGGAGTTCACCGAGTTCGGTGCGTCCGGGAGGCGGTACGACAGGACGTCGATCCTCGGCGTCACCTCCGCCGACGCCGAGGGGACGCCCGTCGCGGCCACCGTCACCGGCATGTCCGGCAGACTGCTGGCCCCGGGCCTCGTCCACCTGACGTTCATGACGGAGCGGGACGGGCGCAGGGTGCGGCGCAATTCGGTCTGGCGGCGCACGGAGTCGCGCTGGCGGTTGTACTTCCACCAGGGCACACCGGTCAACGCGTCCTAGCAGAAGGCAGTTTGACGACAGGCCCTAGGCTCCTGGAATGACGAACGCCAGCTGTCCCGCCAAGCCCCGGCCCGGTGACCGCGTCGCCGTGGTGTCCCCCTCGTCCGGGCTTCCCGGCATCCTCCCGCTCCCGTACGAGCTGGGGCTGCGCAGGCTCCGCGAGGAGTTCGGGCTGGAGCCCGTGGAGTACCCGAGCACCCGGAAGATGGGCTCCACGTCCCAGGAGCGGGCCGCCGACCTCCACGCGGCGTTCTCCGACCCCACGGTCAAGGCCGTCGTCGCCAGCATCGGCGGGGACGACCAGATCACCGTGCTGCCGCATCTGGACCGGGAGTTGCTGCGGGCCAACCCCAAGCCGTTCTTCGGATACAGCGACAACACCAATCTCCTGGTGTTCCTGGAACACCTGGGCATCGTCGGCTACCACGGCGGATCGGTGATGGTCGAGCTGGGACGCCCGGGGGCGATGCACCCGCTGACCGCCGAATCGTTGCGGGCGGCGCTGTTCACCCACGATGCCCATGAGCTCGTCCCGGCGAAGGAGAGCGGCCGTGTGAACGGCCGCTGGGAGGACCCGCGGACCTTCGACGATGAACCCGCCATGATGCCCGTCGACGGCTGGACCTGGCACAACGCGGGGCGGGTGGTCGAGGGCGCGAGCTGGGGCGGCGAGCTGGAGATCCTGTCCTGGCTGCTGATGGCGGATCGGGAGATACGGCCGGTGGCCGAGTACGAGGGCCGGGTCCTGTTCCTCGAAACGTCCGAGGAGATGCCCGGCGCCGATCAGGTGTACCGGATCCTGCGGAACATGGGGGAGCGCGGACTCCTGCGCCGGTTCCCCGCGCTGCTGATGGGGCGCGCCAAGCACTGGTCCTTCGAGCAGCCCCTCGACCCCGAGGCCGGACAGCGCTACCGCGAGCGGCAGCGCGAGGCGGTGCTGCGTGCCCTGAGCGAGTACGCCCCCGACACCATGGCCGTCTTCGATGTCGACCTCGGCCACACGGACCCGCAGGTGATCATCCCGTACGGCGGCCAGGTGCGGGTGGACGGAGTGGACCGGCGCATCGTGGTGACGTTCTGAGCCGTGTCCGCCAGAAAGCCGGACGGCACGGCCTCGCGGCGGGCCGGGCGTGTCAGAGCCGTTCAAGAAGGCAGGGGCGGTGGTCCTCTGCCGTCGCTGCCATGAACAGCACGACAGATTTATGGTCCGACCACACATGCTGTGTGACATAGTGGACGGTCAGGACCGGACCGGTCGGCAGCGGAACGGCTCCGGCCGGGGCAGGGAGTGGCGGATGCCCGTCGAATGGCAGCCCGTACGGCAGTCGCGCACCCATGAGCTGGTGCTCCAGAGCATCGAGCAGCGGGTGTTCGCCGGTGAGCTCAAGGCCGGCGACCGGCTGCCGCCCGAACGGGAGCTCGCCCCGGTCCTCGGCGTCAGCCGGTCCGCCCTGCGCGAGGCCCTGCGGGTGCTGGAGACCATCGGCGTCCTGGTGGCGCAGCCGGGCCGGGGACCGGACGCCGGGGCGCGGATCGTGCGCCACCCCGACGACGCGCTCGGGCGCCTGCTCCGGCTCCACTTCGCCCTCGGCAGCTACAGCCTGGAGGACGTGCTGGAGGCGCGGGTCGTACTGGAGCGGTCCAGCTTCGAGGCCGCCGCGCACCACGCCTCCACCGAGGACTTGGACGAGGCCGGTGCGCTGCTCGTACGGATGGGGGCGCCGGACGTCGGCGTGCCCGAGTTCAACGACCTGGACACCAGGTTCCACGTACAGATCGCGCGCAGTTCCGGCAACGAGCTGACGTCCACGCTCACCTCCGCCGTCCGGGAGTCCGTCCGGCCGCTCATCCTGCGCGCCCTGGAGGCCGCGCCGGACTGGCGGGCCACCGCCACCGCGCTCAACGCCGACCACACCGAATTGCTGCGCCTGGTGCGCGCGGGCGAGGGGGCGCGGGCCGCCGATCTGGTGGAGGCGCACATCCGGGGGCTGCACGGAACGCTCGTCGACGAGAAGCCGGTGTCCTGAGCGGGGCTGCCCTCGGCGAGGACTGATCCGGGCGTGCCCCGAACCCTTCCGTCGGCAGACCGCGCGTACTATGGTCCGACCATACAATGGTTCATGATTCTGTTCGGGGTCATGAAGAGGATCATGACGATCACGTGCAGAGAAACGATCGGGGAAACCCATGCGCATCGGACTCTTCGCCACCTGCCTGGGAGACACGCTCTTCCCGGAGGCGGTGAAATCCACCGCGGTGCTGCTCGCCCGCCTGGGTCACGACGTGGTGTTCCCGCCGGGGCAGACCTGCTGCGGCCAGATGCACGTCAACACCGGCTACCAGCGCGAGCCCGTCCCGCTGGTGCGCAATTTCGCCGAGCAGTTCGGTGACGCCTCCATCGAGGCCGTCGTCATGCCCTCCGGATCGTGCGCCGGCTCCGTCCGTCACCAGCACGAGATCGTCGCCGAGCGGTACGGCGACGCGGCGCTGCGCGCGGGCGTGGCCACGGTCAAGGCGAAGACGTACGAGCTGTCGGAGTTCCTCGTCGACGTGCTGGACGCCACCGATGTCGGCGCGTACTTCCCGCACCGGGTCACCTACCACCCCACCTGTCACTCGCTGCGCATGCTGAGGGTCGGGGAGAAGCCGCTGCGACTGCTGCGGGCCGTCGACTCGATCGATCTCGTCGAGCTGCCGGAGGCCGACGCCTGCTGCGGGTTCGGCGGCACCTTCGCGCTGAAGAACGCCGACACGTCGACCGCGATGCTCCAGGACAAGATGCGCCACATCGCCACCACCGGAGCCGAGGTGTGCACCGCAGGGGACTCGTCCTGTCTGATGCACATCGGCGGCGGGCTCTCCCGGATCAGCTCCGGCACCCGAACCCTGCACCTGGCCCAGATCCTCTCCGCCACCCGCACCTCGCCGTACGTCCCGACGGAGGCCGCCCGATGAGCAGCACCTTTCTCGGCATGCCCGCGACGCCGCCCCGCTCCCCGTACGGGACGGGCAATCTGCGCGGCGACCGGAAATTCCCCGCGGCGGCCCACGACGACCTGGGCAACGGTCAACTGCGCCGCAACCTCGGCAGGGCCACCCACACCATCCGCGCCAAACGCCTCAACGTCACCGGCGAACTGCCCGACTGGGAAGAGTTGCGCGACGCGGGCGCGGCGATCAAGACCGACACCATGAACCGCCTCCCCGAACTGCTGGAGGAGCTGGAGCGCAAGGTCACCGAACGCGGCGGCACCGTCCACTGGGCCCGGGACGGCGGCGAGGCCAACGAGATCGTCGCGCGACTGGTCAGGGAGACCGGGAGCAAGGAGGTCATCAAGGTCAAGTCGATGGCCACCCAGGAGATCGGTCTCAACGAGCACCTCGAATCCATCGGCATCGCCCCGTACGAGACCGACCTGGCCGAGCTCATCGTGCAGCTCGCCCACGACAAGCCCTCGCACATCCTGGTGCCGGCCATCCACCGCAACCGGGACGAGATCCGGGAGATCTTCCTCAAGGAGATCCCCGGCGTCGACCCCTCGCTGGACAACGTCCCCGCCCACCTCGCCGCCGCGGCCCGCGCCTATCTGCGCGAGAAGTTCATGACGACGAAGGTCGCCGTCTCCGGGGCCAACTTCGGTATCGCGGAGACCGGCACCCTGTCCGTCGTCGAGTCGGAGGGCAACGGCCGCATGTGCCTGACCCTGCCCGACACGCTGATCACCGTCATGGGCATCGAGAAGGTGCTGCCGCGCTACCAGGACCTGGAGGTCTTCCTCCAGCTGCTGCCGCGCTCCTCCACCGGCGAGCGGATGAACCCGTACACCTCGATGTGGACCGGAGTCACCCCCGGCGACGGGCCGCAGACCTTCCACCTGGTGCTCCTCGACAACGGACGCACCGCCGCCCTCGCGGACAGCATCGGGCGCGAGGCGCTCAACTGCATCCGCTGCTCGGCCTGTCTCAACGTCTGCCCGGTGTACGAACGGGCCGGCGGCCACGCCTACGGATCGACGTACCCCGGACCGATCGGGGCCGTGCTCACCCCGCAGCTCGCCGGCATGCACGCCGCGAAGGACGACCCCAACAGCTCGCTGCCGTACGCCTCCAGCCTCTGCGGGGCCTGCTTCGACGCCTGCCCGGTCAAGATCGACATCCCCTCGCTGCTGGTCGAACTGCGCCACCAGCACACCGAGCAGGCCGGCACCACCCCCGAACAGCTCGCCATGAAGGCGGCGGCCGCGGTGATGGGCAGGCCGAAACTGTTTACCGCCGCGCAGAAGGCGTCCGGGCTCGGCCGCGTCATCGCCGGACGGGACAAGAAGATCTCCCACCTGCCGCCGCCGTTCAACGGCTGGAGCGACAGCCGCGACACCCCGGCCCCGCCCAGTCAGACCTTCCGCTCCTGGCTGGCCTCCGCCGAGGGCGCGACGACGATGCGGGCGGCCGCCGACGAGCACACGCGCAACCAGCAGCAGAAGGCCGCCGATGAGCACACGCGCAACCAGCAGCAGGAGGAGGAGAAGTGACGACCGCTCGCGAAACGGTGCTCGGCCGCGTCCGGGACGCCCTGGCCCTGGCACCCGCCGCAGAGACCCCGATCCCACGTGACTACCGCACCGGGCGCACGCTCCCCGACGCGGAGCGCCTGGCCCTGTTCACCGACCGGCTCGTCGACTACAAGGCACAGGTCCACCCCTGCACCGCGGAGCGCACGGCCGAGGTCGTCGCCGAGGTGCTGCGCGAGCGGGGAGCCGGCCGGATCGGGGTGCCCGCCAGGCTCGACCCGCGGTGGCTCGCCGCGTACGACGGGCAGGTCCAGCAGGACTCCGCCGACATTCCCGCACCCGCGCTCGACGCCCTCGACGGCGTCGTCACCGCATCGGCCGCCGGCTGCGCAGAGACCGGCACGATCTTCCTGGACGGCTCACCCGACCAGGGCCGGCGGGCGCTGTCCCTGGTGCCCGACCTCCATGTCTGCGTCGTCGACCTGTCGGCCGTGGAGGTGGGCGTACCGGAGGCGGTGGCCCGGCTGGTGCCCGAGCGGCCGACGACCCTGATCAGTGGCCCTTCGGCCACCTCCGACATCGAACTCGAACGGGTGGAGGGCGTGCACGGCCCGCGCACCCTGGCCGTCGTCATCCGCACGGACGCCTGACAGGTGTGACGGGGCGGGGCGCGCCGGAGTGCGCCCCGCCCGTCGGCTATCCGTGCTCGACCGTCACCGGGCCGAAGCGGACCCGGGTCGTCGCCGCGTCCTCGGCCCAGCACACCTCGACCGTGTCCCCGTCGACGTTCACCCCGCTCACCACCGCGTCGAGCGCGGCCGCGCCGGGCTCCGCGGTGAGCGAGGCGAGCGCGACCAGCACCACCGTGCCCTCCGCGTCGGCGCCCAGCCGGGGCAGCACCGCCCAGGGCGTGTAGGCGGTGCCCTGCGGGGCGCGTACCTCGTCCTGTGACTCCCAGCCGTGCAGACCGTGCAGCGCGGACGTGACCGAGGACCCCGGTCCGGTCGCCCAGCCCGTCTCCTCGACCCGGGCGCCGGGAGGCGCGCCGAGCACCCGGTGCACCCGGAGCTCGTAGCGGCCGCGGACCACCGTCACGCTCTCCACCCGCAGTCCCGGCTCCGTGGCGGCGCCGCTCGCGAAGACCGGGCGGTGCCAGGAGGCGGCCCAGCCCCAGCCGTCGCCGCCGCCCGCGCCGAGCGGGCGGATGGCGCGGCGGCGGCTGCGGTTACCGCCGACGAGCACGGCCAGATGGTTGTCCGCGGCGTTGGCCGGGGCCGTGGGGCCGGTGACCGTCGAGTACGCCTGGCGGCTGTACAGCGGATCGTCCTGCGCCGCCGACTCGCCCTCGTGCGGCCTGACATGGTCGCTGCCGTGGTTGTGCAGCCGGACGATCCCGTCCGCCCGGGTCGACTGGACGAGCAGGCCGGGCGCGGGCAGCGCGAGCACCCGGTCCGGCCCCTCGCTCGGCGCCGGCTCCTCGGTCGCCGTCCACAGCGAGTGGTCCTCAGGGGCCAGCAGGGATACGAAGGCCTTGGACGCCCAGTAGGGGGACGAGGGACCCGAGTAGGGCTGGAGCGTCGCCTCGTGCGGCCCGTGCCAGCCCAGGCTCAGCAGCCCGTCGGTGCCCGTCGCGCCCCGGTCCAGGAAGTAGCGCAGCGCCCCGCTGATCACCCGGCGCGACGCGCCCGGCGTGAGCGGGGTGTGCCCGGTCAGCGCACCGAGCCCGACCGCCGCACCGGCCGCGAACCGGTAGGTGAGTGAGCGGCCGAAGTGGATCGGTGCCCCGTCCCCGCCGAACAGCAGGCCGAAGCTCTCCAGGTGTTCACTCAGCCGCGCCCCGTAGTGCGCGGCGAACTCCGCGTCGCCGGAGAGGTGGGCGTCGAGCACGGGGTAGAGGTGCAGCGCCCAGCCGTTGTAGTGGTCGAAGGCGCGGCCGTCGCCGTCCGCGTACCAGCCCTGTCCCCGGTACCAGACCTCCATCAGGTCGCGGGCCCGCTCCCGGGCCCGTGCGGTCTCCGCGTCGCCCCGGCCGACCGACTCCAGGAACCCGGCGACCGAGTACGGGAACAGGTACCAGTTGTTCGCCGCCGGGGTGTGCCGCAGGGCGCCGCGCAGCCACTCCTCCGCACGGTCCTGCACGGCCGGGTCCAGCCGGTCCCAGAGCCAGGGCCGGGTGAGCCGCAGCCCGATGGCGACGGAGGCGGACTCCACCATGGGCTGGCCGAAGACGGTGTGGTCGCGGATCAGCGGCCAGGACTCGGCGTCGTCCCGGCCCGGCGTACGGGTACCGGCCGCGAGCCCGTCCGCGTACCGCTCCAGCCAGCCGTGGGGGTCCTTGCCGCCCGCGCCCGCGACCCGGAAGGCGGCGGCGAGGAACGTGCGCGCGTATCCCTCAAGCCCGTCGGAGCGGACCCCGGACGCGGACGGGCGTCCCGGCAGGTCGAGCATCGCGCTGCCGGGAGTGGCCCACTGCCAGGCGGCCTTCAGCAGTCCGTCCGCGGCGGCCTCCCAGTGCGCGCGGGTGTAGCCGGTGACCGGGCTCTTCGCCCGGTCGTCGGCGGGGAGCTCCAGCGGGGAGTCGGGGTGCGGTCGGTTCATGCGAGGAAGGCCAGCCTTTCGCGTCGTACGGGATGGGCGAATCCGTCGCCCGCGGCCCAGCGTTCGCTCTCGCTCACGGCCAGATCGACGAGCCGCCGCCACTCGTTGCCCTGGGAACCCGCGAGATGCGGGGTGATCAGGGCGTTCTCGCAGTCCCACAGGGGGTGTTCGGCCGGCAGCGTGTCGGGGTCCGTGACGTCGAGGACCGCCCGGATGCGGCGCTGCAGCAGTACGTCGGTCAGCGCGTCCTGGTCGACGACGGCGCCGCGCGCGGTGTTGACGAGCACCCCGTCCGGCCGCATGGACATGAGCAGTTCACGGCTGACGAGCTTGCGGGTGGCGGGCAGCAGCGGGGTGTGGACGCTCACCACGTCGCTGCGTGCGAACAGTTCGCCGAGGTCCACCGGCCGGACGCCGAGCGCGGCCGCCTCCTCGTCGGAGACGTACGGATCGTGCAGCAGCACCCGCAGGTCGTAGGGGCGCAGCAGCTCGATGACCCGGCGGCCGATGAGCGAGGCGGACAGGATGCCCACGGTCCGGCCGTAGTTGCCCACCTGCGGGGAGGTGGCCAGCCAGTTGCCTCGGTGGCGCTCTGCGCGGTAGTCGCGGGCCCGTTCCAGCGCCTGTTTGCCGGAGAGCAGGATCATCGCGACGGTGTACTCCGCGACCGGCAGGGCGTTCGCCGCGGCGGCCGAAGAGACCTCGATGCCGCGATCCCAGCAGGCCTCTGTGATGTGCCCGCGCACGCTTCCGGCCGTGTGCGCGACGGCGCGCAGCCGGGGCGCGGCGGCCAGCGCCGCCTCATCGAGCGGCGGACAGCCCCAGCCGGTGACCAGCAGCTCCGTGTCCGCGAGCACGGCACGGGCCCGCTCTGTGGTGAAGTCGTCGAGCACGGGCAGCGGCGCGAGATCGCACACCCGCGAGAGCGCGTCCAGCGACGGAGCGTCCAGCAGGGCGGCCGCGGCATCCGGTTTCATCGCGACGGCGGCACGCGGCCTGCGCCGGGCGGCGGGGGTGGGAACGGCGGTGCTTGGCATCTTTCTCCTGGTACGGGGACGATGTGCGGACCGGTACGGCTACTTGACGGCGCCCGCGGTGAGCCCCGACTTCCAGAAGCGCTGGAGCAGCGCGAAGGCGAGGATCAACGGCAGGACCGCGAGCAGCGAACCCATGATGACCACGGGGTAGTACTCGGGTGAGACGGTGGCGGAGCTGTTCCAGGTGTACAGACCGAGACTGACGGGATACAGGTCCTGGTCGGACAGCATCACCATGGGCAGGAAGAAGTTGTTCCAGATCGCGGTGAGCTGGAAGAGGAACACCGTGACCAGCCCCGGACCGAGCATCCGCAGCGCGACCCGGAAGTACGTGGTGAGCTCCCCGGCCCCGTCCACCCGGGCCGCTTCCAGCACCTCGTTGGGCACGTAACCCTGGCTGAATATCCGCCCCAGGTACACGCCGAACGGGTTGAAGAGCACCGGGATGAACACGGACCAGAAGGTGTTGACCAGGCCGGTGCCGGACGCCATCAGGTACAGCGGCAGCGCCAGCACGGTCTGCGGCACCATCACCGCCGCGAGGACCAGGCCGAACAGCTTCTCCTTGTGCGGGAATCGGTACTTGTCGAAGGCGTACCCGCAGGCGATGCTGATCAGCGCGCCGAGCGCCGCGCCGAGGACCGCGTACAGCAGGCTGTTGCCGTACCAGCGCCCGTACACACCGCCGTCCATCGCGAACAGGTCCTTGAGGTTCTGCGCGAAGGAGAAGTGGTCGAGCGAGAGCACATCGCTGCCGAACAGGGCGTCGCGGTCCTTCGAAGAGGCGAGCACCAGCCACAGCACCGGCAGCAGTGTGTACAGCACGGAGATGGCGACTACCAGGTTGACGACGGAGCGGCCGAGCAGCCGGGGGCGCAGGGCGGCGGCGGTGCGGGCGGGACTCGTCGCGCTCATCGGACGTCCTCCTCTGGGGCGTTGGAGCGGTTGGTCCAGCGGGTCACGCCGTAGGAGAGCGCGATCGTGAGGACCAGCAGGACGACCGAAGCCGCGGCGGCCAGCCCGTAGTTGTTACGGGTGAACGCGGCGTCGTAGATGTACATGCTGGGCGAGAACCGGGAGCTGATCATCGGCGTCGACTGGCTCAGCAGCATCGGCTCGGTGAAGAGCTGGAGCGCGAAGATCAGGGTGAACATCGCGACCATCACGATGGAGGAGCGCACCAGCGGCGTCTTGACCTGGAGCGCGGTCCGGACCGGTCCGGCACCGTCGACGACGGACGCCTCGATGACCTCGCGCGGCACGGCCTGCAACGCGGCGTAGAAGACCACCATGTTGTAGCCGAGGTTGCTCCACAGGGCGATGTTCACGATCGACGGCACGACCGTGTGCACGCCGAGGAAGTCGATCGTGATGTCGGCCTTGCCGAGCAGGTCGACCACCGGGCTCAGACCGGGCGTGTAGAGGTAGAGCCAGATGACGGCGGCGATGATGCCGGGCACCGCGTGCGGCAGGAAGAGCCCGAGCTGCGCCCAGGAGCGCAGCCGCACCACTCCGGAGTCCAGCAGCAGCGCCAGTGCGAGCGCGCCGATCACCATGACCGGGATGTAGATGAGGCAGTACAGGACGACGGTGCCCAGGCCGCTGAGGAACGTCGGGTCGGTCAGCACGGCGGTGTAGCTGCGCAGCCCGACGAAGACCCGGTGCTCGGGGCCGAAGCCGAGGCCGGGCTGGTCGTCGGCGAAGAAGCTGAGCCAGACGGCGGTGCCGACCGGGATCAGGAAGACCGTCACCAGGAGGATGAAGAAGGGGGTCATCAGGGCGCCGGCCGCGCCGAGTTCACGGCGCCGGGCGGACTTGCGGGGGGTGCCCGGGGGCGGGGTGGGATTCGGCGACGCGGCGGAACCGGTCGCGTCCACGGGGGCGGAAGCCTGCGTGGTGAGCGGGCTGGTCATCGGTGTCACCTGCCTCTCTGCTGCTGGGATCGGGGACGGGCCGCGGATCTGCTGCCGGGTACGGGTACGGGCTGCGGGCTGCGGGTCCGCTGCCGGGTACGGGTACGGGCTGCGGGTCTGCTGCCGGGTACGGGTACGGGCCGCGGATCAGCTGCTGTGTTCTGTGGTGGACAGGCCCAGCGCCTTGAGGTCGGGCATCGTGCCCCGCTGTGCGGCGCGCACGGACTCGATGACCGAGCCCTGGCCGCCGCCCACCCGGGCGAAGCCGTCCTGCATGACCTTCTGGGTGGCGGTCATCCGGGGTCCCCACGTCCAGCCGTCCCGGATCTTGTGGGCCTCCTGGTCGAAGAGCGTGTAGATGTCCTGGCCGCTGTAGTAGGCGCGGTCGAAGGCCTTGCGGCCGACGGCGACGAGTCCGGGGGCGGCCGGGTACTGGCTGCTGGCCCCGCTGGAGAGCCGGGCCAGCAGCGCGTCGGGGTGCGCGACCTGCCACTCGATGAACTCCAGCGCGGCTTCCGGGTGGTCGCTGCTGCTGGTGACCGCGAACGTCGATCCGCCGTGGGTGCCGAGCGCCGGTTCTGCCCCGCGCCACTGGGGGAGGGGGGCGATGGCCCACTGGCCCTTCTGACCGGGCCTGGCGTTCATCTGCGCCCCGGCCTCCCAGGCGCCGCTGAACCGGACCATGACCTCGCCGGTGCTGAGCTGGGCGTCGTAGGCCCTGCTGTCCACCGGGCTCATGACGACCAGGTCCTCGTCGATCATCCGCTGCCAGTACGCCGCCACCCGGCGGGTCGGCGCGTCGGCCAGCGACACGTTCCAGGCGCCGCCGCGGGTGTCGAACCACTGGCCACCGGCCTGCCAGGCGAAGGAGGCGAACTGGAAGGCGCCGTCGGTGGCGAACGCGGAGAGCCGCCGGCCGGGCGCCTTCTCCCGCACGGTGCGGGACGCCTCCTCGAACGCCTCCCAGGTGCGCGGGACTTCGATGCCGTACTTCGCGAACAGGTCCTTGCGATAGTGCATCACCATCGGTTCGACGTCGAGCGGCAGGCTGAAGACGCGCTTCTCGAACGTGGTGAGCCCCAGCGCCTGCGGCAGCAGCTTGGCGCGCAGGCCATCGCTCAGCATGTCCGTGATGTCCAGGGCGACCCCGTCGATGGCGAAACCGGGGATCTGGGGGTACTCGATCGTCGCGACGTCCGGGGCGTTGCCGGCCCGGGAGGCGTTGCTGAGCTTCGCGTAACCGCCCTGGGGCCCGGAGGGTATCTGCTGGAAGTCGACCTGGATCGTCCGGTGCGTCCGGTTGAACGCGTCCACCACCTCCTTGCTGCCGCGCAGCGCGGACCAGAAGGTGATGTGCGTGGCGTTGCGGCCGGTCCCGCCGGCCTCGCTGGTCCTGCTCGTGCTCTTCGACCCCGATGTGCCACCGCTACAGGCGCTCAGGGCGCCCGCCAGCGGTACTGCGGCCATCGTGGCGAGCATGGACCGACGGCTCTGTCGACCGGGCATGGGCGCCTCCCGCGGCTCTCGATTGAGGACACGGGGAATCCTGTTCGGCTGATCGGTAACGGTCAATAGATCGCTCAGAAGAAAATTAAAGCGGTCAAACGATCAGTCTGTGGTGAGAGTGACCGCCTGGGCCGATCCGCGGACCTTCAACTCCGGCAGCAGCTCCGTCCGGCGCACCGGCCCGGCCGCACCGGCCGCACCGGAGAGCCGGTGGAGCAGCAGCTCGGCGGCCGCCCTGCCGATCTCCGCCTTGGGCGGCGACACCGCGGTCAGCGGCGTGCTGCCGAGGGCCGCGACCACGTCGTCGTACGCCACCACGGAGCAGTCCCCGGGCACGCGCACACCGTTCTCGGCCAGGCGCTGCACCAGCATCAGCGCGTCCACGTCGCCGTGCAGCACCGCCGCCGTGGCCCCGCGCTCACGCAGCAGTGCGGCCAGGTCGGGCGCGTGGCCGGCGCTCCCGGGGAAGACGGGCGGCGCCTGCCCCGCCTCGGCCGGACCCGGGCCCGGCACCGCGTTCGATGAGCTCAGCACGACCGTCCAGTCCGCCACCTCTGGGCGCTCGGCCGCGATCGAGGCGAACGCGGCACGCACCGTGCGGGCCGTCGGGCTGTCGTCACGGGCGGCCAGCACGATCCGGCGATGGCCCAGCGCCACCAGGTGCTCCACGGCCAGGTGCACCCCGTACCAGTGGTCGGAACAGACGGAGTCCAGGGCGTGCAGCGCGCTGCCCGGCCGGGGCCGCCGCTCCATCAGCACGGTCGGCACCCCCACGTCCGCCAGCCAGCCGTAGTCCAGCTCCTCGGAGAGCGCGTGGCGCCAGCGCGGTGCGATCAGCAGCCCCCGCGCCCCGTCCGCCAGCGCCCGTTCCACCAGCGGCCGTTCGGCACCCGCCGACTGCGGTGCGATGTGCAGCGCGATCCGGATCCCGGCCTCCTCCAGCACGCTGCGGGCGCCGTGCAGCGTCTCGTACAGGTACGAATGCCGCTCCGGCACGACCAGCGCGACCGCCCCGCCCTCAGCGGCCGGACCGTCGCCCCGCACGGCCGGTGAGGGCGCGGCGCCCGCCGGTTCCCGCAGCGGCCTGGCCACGCCGTGACCGCGCCGCAGCCGCCCGGCCCGGGTCAGCTCCTCGACGTCGCGCCGGACCGTGACCACGGAGACGTCCAGTTCCGCGGCGAGCACGCTGACCTTGACCGGGCCCCGCGACTCCACCACCGACATGATCCGCTGACGCCTGAGCTCAACCGGCTCCCGCATGCTGCTGGCCCCCTGCCGTACCGCTGCGCGTTGTTCGTTTGAACGCTTCCAGTGAGCGCTTGGAGCGCAGCATAGCCATGCCGCTTCCCCGGCTGGGTAAAGGCCGAAAATCATGGCAGATTACGATCTGTTTTCGGCATGGACACTCTCACGCTCTGGCAACTGGCGGCACTGGCCGCGGCATCCGCGCTCGTCGGCTTCTCCAAGACGGCCGTCAGCGGCGCCAACACGATCAGTCTCGCGGTCTTCGCGGCGGTACTCCCCGCCCGCGAGTCCACCGGAGTGCTGCTCCCGATCCTCATCGCCGGCGATGTGCTCGCCGTGCTCACCTACCGCCGCCACGCGCACTGGCCGACGCTGCTGCGGCTCTTCCCCGCCGTCGCCGTCGGCGTGGTGGCGGGCACGCTGTTCATGATGTGGGCGGGCGACGCCGCCGTACGGACCTCGATCGGAGCGATCCTGCTCTTCATGGCGGGCGTCACGATCTGGCGCCGCCGCCGCACCGCCGCCGGGAGCGGGGAGCCCTCGGTGGAAGCGGGCCCACCGGACACGGCGGAGCGGCTGAAGACCCGCTCGTACGGGGTGCTCGGCGGCTTCACCACCATGGTCGCCAACGCGGGCGGCCCGGTCATGTCGCTCTATCTGCTCTCCGCCGGATTCCGCAAGCTCGGCTTCCTCGGCACCTCCGCGTGGTTCTTCCTGATCGTCAACACGTCCAAGGTGCCGTTCAGCGTGGGCCTCGGACTGATCGACGGGCGCTCGCTGCTGCTCGACGCCTGCATGCTGCTGTTCGTGCTCCCCGGCGCCTGGATCGGCCGCACGTGCGTGGACCGCATCAACCAGATGCTCTTCGAACGCCTGGTCATCGGCGCGACCGTGCTGGGCGGCCTCCAACTGCTGCTGAACTGACGGGGCGCGTCACGGAACCGGCGGCCTCCCGGATCGCGGTGATCGAGGAGGGCCGCCGGTTCCGCGACGGGTCGAGGCGTCAGATGATGCCTTCCTCGATCTCCGCCTGCTCACGGGCGTTGCCGTACGCCGACGGCGTGCTGTACGAACGCCGCGCGACGAACCACCACACGGTGGCCAGTACCAGCACGGCGACCAGCGCGATCGAGGCGTAGTTCATCGAGTCGATCGTCACCGGGGACGACTGCGGCAGCAGGAACAGCACGGTGACGATCGAGACCCACACCACGGCGATCCAGCCGACCGGCTTCGACCAGCGGCCCAGGTGCCACGGCCCGCGCTCGAAGCGGTCACCGGCGCGCAGCTTCAGGAAGATCGGGATCGCGTAGGCGGGCGTGATGCCGATGACGTTGATCGCGGTCACCGCGCCGTACGCGGTCGCGGAGTACAGAGAGGGAACGGCGAGCAGTCCGGCGACGACGACCGACAGCCACACCGCGTTCACCGGCGTCTGGGTGCGGGCGCTCACCTTGCGCCACAGCGCGGAGCCGGGCAGCGCGTTGTCCCGGCTGAAGGCGAACACCATCCGGCTGGCGGCGGCGACCTCGGCGTTGCCGCAGAACAGCTGCGCCGCGATCACGATCAGCAGCATGGCCGTGGCGCCCGAGGTGCCCAGCGCGTCGATCAGGATCTGGGCGGGCGGCACCCCGGTGGCGCTGTCCTGGGTGCCCGCGTAGTCCTGGATCGCGAAGGTCAGCCCGGCGAGCAGGACGAAGCCGGCCACCCAGGAGACCCAGATCGAGCGGACGATGCCGCGGGCCGCGGAGACCGAGGCGTTCGAGGTCTCCTCCGACAGGTGGGCGGAGGCGTCGTAGCCGCAGAAGGTGTACTGGGCCAGCAGCAGGCCGATCGCCGCCACGTAGAGCGGGTTCTCCCAGCCGGTGTCATTGACGAACTCGGTGAAGACGAACGACGGCGACTGGTGGTGCGAGGGAACGATCGCCAGTACGGAGACGATCACCGCGACGCCCGCCAGGTGCCACCACACGCTGATCGAGTTGAGCACGCTGACGAGCCGCACACCGAACAAGTTCAGCACGGCGTGCAGCAGCAGGATGCAGAGGAAGATGACCATCGTCCTGCCCGGGGTGGGGGTGAACCCCCACTGCAGATTCATCAACGCCCCGGTGAACAGCGCGGCCCCGTAGTCGATGCCGGCGATCGCGCCGAGCAGCCCGAGCAGATTCAGCCAGCCCGTGTACCAGCCCCACTTGCGGCCGCCGAGCCGGTCCGCCATGTAGTACAGCGCTCCGGAGGTCGGGTACGCGCTGGTGACCTCGGCGAGCGCCATGCCCACGCAGAGCACGAACAGGCCGACACCGGCCCAGCCCCACAGCATCACCGCCGGCCCGCCCGTCGACATGCCGAAGCCGTACAGCGTCATGCAGCCGGACAGGATCGAGATGACGGAGAAGCTGATGGCGAAGTTGCCGAAGCCGCCCATCCGGCGTGCGAGCACCGGCTGGTAGCCCAGCTCGCGCAGCCGCTGTTCCTCGTCCTTCGGCGTGTTGGCCTCGGAACCCGTGTGGGGCGAGGTGGATATGGACATGGGGGGACCTCCGTGAGCGGTGATGGTGCGGGGGACGGTGTGCTGGGGACAGAGAGGGGACGGCGCGGGCGCGCGGAAGGGCGGTGCGGGTGCCTGCTCAGCCGTGCGGTCCTCTGCCGGGGTCGCGGGCCGCGGCCAGCGCGCGGCCGCGGGCGCGCAGGAACACTTCCTCGGCGCCGCCGGGGTCCTTGGGGCCGCGGGTGCGGTAGGCCCAGGGCACCGAGGTGAAGTAGGGGCCGAGCTCCCTGAACACCGGTGCCGCGTCGGCGAACTTGAGCGCCCCCCACAGGGCGTGCGCCAGATGGTTGAGGTCGAGCAGCGTATGGCCGGCCGCAGGCGTGCGCAGGAACCAGATCTCCAGAGCGCGGACGGCGTCGCGCTCCGCGTCCTCGGTCACCCAGTGCAGGTCCAGGGCCTTCTCGTGGCCGTGTTCGCGCCGGTAGCGCTCGACCCGCACATACAGCGGAAGCACATGGAGCGCGGACCCGTCCGGCGCGGAGGAGGCCGCCCACTGAACGAAGTTGACCGCTTCGGAGAGGGAGCCGCCTGCCTTGCGCGCGTACACGAACTGGAGCATCCGGTGGTACGCCTCGCGGTTGTACGGATCGCGTTTGTCCGCCTCCGCCAGCAGGCCCCAGGGGCCGGGGAAGAGCATGGGCCCCGGCGGACGCAGCCGGTGCTCCTCCAGCCGCTGGCGCTCGTCCAGCTGGGAGAGGGCCAGCAGGCACACCCAGGGGACCGGGTCGGCGGGCGAGGCGTGGGCGGCAGAGCGGCAGGCCTCCCAGGCCTGCTGCCACAGCTCCTGGGCGCGGCCGTGCCCCTCGCGGTGGGCCCGGACGGCCCGTTCCACGACGACCCGGGCGTGCATCACGGTGGCCGCGACGCTGCGGGGCTCCTCGGTCAGCCAGGCCTGTACCGCGTCCGAGCCCGCGGCGACGGCTCCGAGCACCTGGGTGCGCTGGGTCCACAGGGTCCAGTCCGGGGTGCCCTCCAGCAGATCGCGCATGGAGAGCCAGCGCCCCGTCCGTAAGTCCTGTAACGCGGAACGGAGTTCGTTGTCGTGGCCGGCCGGATGGTAGACCGGCCGGAAATCACTGTTGGCCATGGACGTGCTCTGGGCATGGTGTCGTTCTCATCGATCCTCAAGGACGTGGGGGGTGAAGCACCTGTTTGAAATATGAACTGCTTTAAAGCGTCCGGTTGTTGTTCGGCGGTGAGTGTAGAGCCCATTGCGCCGAACCCCCGAATGAATCGTGGATCTTATTCAAGTCACGTCAGCGAATGGGAGGTTGGACTTCAAAGGACGGTTCCGGACATACGCATTTGGGGTGCTTGACTCAACCGCTGGGCTGCACCACTCTGGGGTCCCGCCACCGAAGATCACGATTCCGTTCAAGCGCCGGAGCTTGCGTACCGCTGGAGAGCCGATGACAGGGCCGGTACTCGCCGTGGACCAGGGGACCTCCGGCACCAAGGCGCTGGTGATCTGTCCGGAGCGGGGTGTGATCGGTTCCGCTTCGGCGCCCGTACGCCCCCGGTTCGGCTCCGGCGGAGTGGTCGAGGTGGACCCGGCCGAGCTGTTCGATTCGGTCGTCGACGCCGGACGGCGGGCCCTGGCCGGGGCGGGCGAACCGGCCGTCGCCGTCGGCCTCGCCAATCAGGGCGAGACCGTGCTTGCCTGGGACCCGGAGACCGGCAGGCCGCTCACCGAGGCGATCGTCTGGCAGGACCGCCGTTCCGCCGGTCTGTGTGCGGAACTCGCGGAACACGAGGAGGAGTTGAGAGAGCTCACCGGACTGCCCCTCGATCCCTACTTCGCCGCGCCGAAGATGGCCTGGATCCGCCGCGAACTGACCCGCGAGGGAGTCGTGACGACCAGTGACTCCTGGCTCGTCCACCGGCTCACCGGAGAGTTCGTCACGGACGCCGCGACTGCCGGACGCACTCAGCTGCTCGACCTCGACCGGGTCGGCTGGTCACCCGCCGCACTGGACATCTTCGGTCTCGGGGACGAACGGCTGCCGTCGGTGGTCGACGCCGCCGGAGCGTTCGGGACGACGACCGCGTTCGGGCCCGAGCTGCCGCTGACCGGCCTCCTCGTCGACCAGCAGGCCGCCCTGCTGGCCCAGGGCGCGCTGGAGCCTGGCACCGCCAAGTGCACCTACGGCACCGGTGCGTTCCTGCTGGCCCAGACGGGCCCGGTGCCGCGCCGCAGCTCCACCGGACTGGTCAGCTGCGTGGCCTGGCGGCTCGGCGGGCGGACCAGCTACTGCCTGGACGGGCAGGTCTACACGGCGGCCTCGGCCGTGCGCTGGCTCACGGACCTCAAGGTGATCTCCGGCGCCGCGGACCTCGACCCGGTCGGCGGCTCCGTCCCCGACTCCGGAGGCGTCACCTTCGTACCGGCACTCGCCGGACTCGCCGCCCCCTGGTGGCGCGGCGACCTCCGGGGTTCGGTGACCGGACTGAGCCTGGAAACCACCGCGGGACACCTGGTGCGGGCGCTGTGCGAGGGCATCGCCGCACAGGTGGTCGAGCTGGCCGAAGCGGTGGCGGCCGACCTGGGGGAGCGGCCCGGGGCGCTGCGCGTCGACGGCGGGCTGACCCGCTCCGCGCTGCTCATGCAGACCCAGGCCGATCTGCTGCAACGGCCCGTCGAGGTGTCCGCGCTGCCCGACGTCACCGCGCTCGGCGTGGGCGCCGTGGCCCGGCTCGGCCTCGATCCCGGGCTCTCGCCGCACCGGGCGGTGCCCGACTGGGAGCCGGCCGCGGTGTACGAGCCGAGGATCGGCCCCGACGAGGCCGCCGAGCGGCTCGCTGGATTCCGGGCGGCTGTCGGCACCCTGCTGGAGCGGTCGTGACCGCTTCCCGGACCGGCCGATGATCCGGACCGTCACCAGGGCCGGGCAGCCGCTGCCCGGCGGCCAGGACTACGACGTCACGGTCATCGGCGCCGGAGTGGTCGGCACCGCCATCGCCCGTGAACTGGCCCGCCACCGTGTCCGCACCGCACTCGTCGAGGCCTCTGACGACATCGGCAACGGCACGTCCAAGGCCAATACCGCGATCCTGCACACCGGGTTCGACGCCGTGCCCGGCTCGCTGGAGGCCCGGCTGGTCCGCGAGGGGCAGCGCGAACTCGCCGCGTACGCGGCCGAGACGGGCATCCCCGTCGAACGCGTCGGCGCCCTCCTCGTCGCCTGGGACCAGCAACAACTCGACGCGCTTCCCGGCCTGTTGGCCAAGGCCGAGAGCAACGGCTACCACGCGGCCCGGCTGCTGGACGCGAGCCGGCTCGCCGAGCTCGAACCGCACCTGGGGCCGGGCGCGCTCGGTGCGCTGGAGATTCCCGACGAATCCGTCATCTGCCCGTGGACCACCCCGCTCGCCTTCGCCACCCAGGCGGTCCTGGCCGGCGTCCACCTGCACCTGGACTGCCGCGTCACGGCCATCGAGCCCGGCACTGAGCCCGGCACCGAGCCCGACAGGGGGCCCGGCACCGGCATCCACACCCTGACCACCACCCGCGGCCCGCTCCGCACCCGGGCGCTGATCAACGCCGCCGGACTGCACGCCGACGAGATCGACCGCCTCCTCGGGCACGACGCCTTCACCGTCACCCCGCGCCGCGGACAGCTCATCGTCTACGACAAGCTCGCCCGCGACCTCGTCCGCCACATCCTGCTCCCCGTCCCCACCGCCGCCGGCAAGGGCGTCCTGGTGGCACCGACCGTCTTCGGCAACGTGCTGCTCGGCCCCACCGCGGAGGAGCTCGACGACAAGGCCGCCACCGAGTCGACGGAGGACGGGATCGCGCTGCTCCGCGAGAAGGGCCGCCGCATCCTGCCCCGGCTGATCGACGAGGAGGTCACCGCCGTCTACGCGGGGCTGCGGGCGGCCACCGGACACGAGGACTACCGGATCAAGGAGTACCCGGAGCTGCGCTACGTCACCGTGGGCGGCATCAGGTCCACCGGGCTGACCGCCTCCATGGCCATCGCCGCACACGTCACGGAGCTGCTCGCCCGGACCGGCCTCGAACTGGGCGCCCCCGCCGAGCTGCCGCCCGTCACCATGCCGAACCTGGGAGAGGCCGCGGAGCGCCCCTACCTGGACGCCGGTCTCATCGCGGCGGATCCCGCCTACGGCACCGTGGTCTGCCACTGTGAACGCGTCACGGAGGGCGAGATCCGGGACGCGCTGGACTCCGTACTGCCGCCCCGCTCCGTCGAGGGACTCGCGCGCAGGACGCGGGCCGGCAACGGCCGCTGCCAGGGCTTCTACTGCGGAGCCCGGCTCCGCGCACTGACCGGGAGGACGCGGACATGACCCGCCGCGAGCGGACGACTGACGTGCTGGTCGTCGGAGCGGGCCCGGCCGGACTCGGAGCGGCGGCCGAACTCGCCGCGTCCGGGGTACCGGTGGAGGTCCTGGAGCGCGAGCAGAGCGCGGGCGGCATTCCCCGCCACTGCCACCACGGCGGCTTCGGCGGCCGCCGGACCACCAGCAGCAGCGGCGGTCTGAGCGGCCCCGAGTACGCCCTGCGGTGCGCGGCCGCCGCCGAACGGGCCGGCGCCACCCTGCGTACCGGCACCACCGTCACCGGCTGGGCCGGACCCCGCACCCTCGACGTCACCGGACCGGGCGGACTGGAACGGATCACCGCCCGCGCCGTCCTCCTCGCCACCGGCGCCAGGGAACGCCCCCGCAGCGCCCGGCTCGTCCCCGGCAGCCGCCCCGCCGGCGTCTACACCACCGGAGAACTGCAGCAGGCCGTCCACCTCCACCACCAGCACATCGGCGCCCGCGCGGTGGTCGTCGGCGACGAACCCGTCGCCCACGCCGCGGCCGACACCCTGCGCGCCGCCGGAGCCGAGGTGGCCGCCCTAGTGACCGCCCGTCCACCGCAACCCCTCGCCCCGCTGCGCCGGGGCCCAGGCGCACCGGTGCTCAGCCGCACCACCGTGACCGGCCTGACCGGTCGCGGCCGGCTCACCGGGGTCACGGTGCGGCACGAGGACGGCCGGACCGTGACGCTCCGCTGCGACACCGTGGTCTTCACGGGCGACTGGATCCCCGACCACGAACTGGCCCGGCGCGGCGCCGTCGCCCTGGACCCCGGCACCCGCGGACCCGCCCACGACGCCTCGTACCGGACCGGCGAGCCCGGAGTCTTCGCCATCGGGAATCTGCTGCACGCGGTGGAGAGCGCGGGCACCGCGGCCGCAGAGGGACGGGCGGCCGCCGCCCCCGTACTGCGCCACCTGGCCACCGGATCCTGGCCCACCGGACGTACGACGCTCGCGGTCGAGGCCCCGCTGATGTGGATCGCGCCCAATCTCATCGGCCCCGACGGGGACCCGCCGCTGGACAACCGCTTCGTCCTGCGCACCGGGCGGCGCCGGGCCGCCCCGCTGTTCGAGGTCCGGCAGAACGGGCGGCTGCTGCACCGGCAGCGGCTGCTGCTTACCGCCCGGCCCGGCGCCCCCCTCCATCTGTCCGCGGACTGGCTGGACCGGGCGGACCCGCAGGGCGACACCGTACGGATCCGCATGCGCTGACCCGACGGCGCTCCCGGGGTCAGGGAATCAGCAGCCAGTCCGAACCGATCGCCGCGAGCAGCCCGATCCCCAGCAGCCAACTGCCCAGCCGGGTCCGGCCGTTCCGGCTGAGCTCGATCACGATCCCGCACAGGATCAGCGCCAGCCCGTACACCCCGACCACCAGGACGGAGGACCGGCTCGCGATCCGCAGCCCCAGGACGACCGCCATCGCGGCCATGCCGACCGAGGACAGGACGATACGCAGCCGTCTCGCCTGACGTGGTGTCAGCCGACGCTCCTCGGCGTCGGGTGCGGCTATCGGGGTGTCCACGGACTGGTCCTGGTCAGAAGTGCTCATGACGCGGGATGGTAATAGCTTCGCGCGGCCCTGTTCACCGCTCTCGGTCAAGGGGAGGGAAAGGACCCGCGCCCCGGGCGCCCGCCACCGGCCGGGCTACCGGCCGCCGCCCCGCAGTCGTGGCGCCTCGGCAGCGGCATCGACGGGCTCCGCACCCGGCCCCTCCACCCGTCCGGCAAGCTCCCGCGCCCAGCCGGTGAGCGCGCCGACATCGATCCCGTGCGCCGGAGCACCACCGGCGGCAGAGTCCACGGACTCCACGAACTCCACGCCGTCCAAGCCGTCCAGGAACTCCGTGAGCGCCGCCGCGCCCCGCCGCAGCAGCCGCGCACCGCCCGTCACATTGCCCCGGGCGGCATGGGTCAGCCCGACCGCGAGCTGGGCCAGCCCGCGCCACAACTCCCGTTCGGCCACGGGGCCCCACTTCCACGCGTCCTCGAAGACCTCATGGGCGTGGAACGGCATCCCGGCGTCCAGCAGCCGCTGCGCCTCCCGCACGGTCTCCTGCGGGGAGCGGACCACCCCCTCCGGCTGCCGCTCCACCCCCGGCGAGCCGTACGGCAAGGGGCGCCCCAGCCCGTCGCGGGGGCGCGCGTTGTGCGCCCGGCCTTCCGTGTCGCGGTCCCTGCGTGTCTCGTCCACCCCTCGATTGTGCCCCGCACCTGCGGCGAACTCCCCGAAGCACTGTCGGTGGGCACCCGCGCACGACTACTCTCGACAGTTGTCCGTACCACTTTGGGGGAGGGTAGACATGCAACCGTCCCGGCCGCTGTACGAGCGCGAACCGGAGATCGCCGCTGCCGCACAAGCCGTCGACGCACTCTGCGGCGCGCAGGCGTCCGGCGGACTGCTGATCTTCAGCGGCGAGGCCGGCATCGGCAAGACAGCGCTGCTGGCCGAGATCCAGGCCATGGCGGCCGACCGGTGCACCGTCTGGTCCGCACGCGGCGGCGAGACCGTCACCTCCGTACCGTTCCACGTCGTACGCCAACTGCTCCAGCCCGCACTGGAACAGCTCCCCGCCGACGACGTACGCGCCCTCTTCGGGTCCTGGTACGAGATCACCGCACCCGCCCTCGGACTCGTCGAGCCGACCGGCCCGCAGCCCGATCCGCAGGGTGTGCGCGACGGCCTCGACTGGGTCGTCTCACGGCTCGCCTCCCGGCTGAGCCACCGCCCGCTGCTGCTCCTCATCGACGACGCGCACTGGGCCGACGGCGAATCCCTCGCCTGGCTCGCCTCGTTCACCGCCCGGCTCGGTGAACTGCGCGTCCTGGTCGTCCAGGCGCACCGCCCGGAGGAGCTCGCCGCCCGGGAGTCCGCGCAGACCGCGGCGGGCGGGCATCCGGCGCAGGTGCGGGTCGCCCTGCGGGCCCTCACCCCGGACGCCACCGCGGAACTCGTCCGCGCGGGCCTCGGTGAACACGCGGACGACCCGTTCTGCCGTGAGGTCTGGGCCGTCACCGGCGGCAACCCGTACGAGGCGGTCGAACTCGTCGCCAAGGTCCAGGACCGCGAGCTGGCCCCGCTGGAGGAGTCCGCCGGGCTGCTGCGCGAACTCGGCGCCTCGGCCCGGGGCAGCGGACTGGTCGCCCGGCTCGAACGGCTCGGCACCAACGCCAACCGCTTCGCCTGGGCCGCCGCCGTGCTCGGCACCGACATCTCCCAGGACCTCGCCGCGACGCTGGCCGGAATGAGCCCCGCGGAGGCGGCGGACTGCACGGCCCGGCTGCGCGAGGCACGTATCGTCAGCGGCTTCGACCCACTGGAGTTCGTGCACCCGCTGATCGCCACCGCCGTGTACCGCTCGATTCCGCCGGCCACCCGCACCGCCATGCACGGCCGGGCGGCCTGGGCCATCACCCGGGCCGGTCTCGGCCCCGCCGCGGCCTCCCGGCATCTGCTCGAAGTCCATCCGGACGACGATCACGAGCTGGTCGAGCAACTCCGGGCAGCCGCGGCACAGCACCTCGCCGTCGGCGCCCCGGAGGCCGCCCGCCGCTGTCTGGAACGGGCCCTTGAGGAACCACCGCGCCAGGACGTGCACGCCACCCTGCTCTACGAGCTGGGCTGTGCCACGCTGCTCAGCTCGCCGCCCACCACGGTGCGGCATCTGCGTGCCGCGCTCGACCTCCCGGGACTCGCCGACAACCTGCGGGTCGACGCCACGTTCCGGCTCGCCGCCGCGCTGTCCCACAACAACCAGCTCAAGGAGGCCGCGCTCGCCCTCGCGGCCGAGGCCGAGCGGACCGCGCCCGGCCCCGGCCTGATGCGTCTGCAGGCGGCGCACTTCCTCTGGGAGGGCATGCAGGCGACCGAGGACGACGGTCCGGGCCGCTCCCGCCGGCTCGCCGCCAACGCCGACCACCTCACCGGCCGGGACAACGCGGAGCGGGCCCTGCTCACCCTGCGGGCCTTCGACGCCATGCTGCGCGGCGAGAACTCCCAGCTGATCGTCGACCTCTGCGAACGCGCCCTGGTCAACGGCCATCCTGCTCGTGGCCTCGGCTGGACCGATACGGAATGGGGCTTCGAACTCCCCACCCTGCTCGGCATCACCTATGCCTTCACCGACCGGCTCGACCGCGCGGAGGAGCTCTTCGGCGAAGCGGTGCGCGCCTTCGAGATCTCCGGCTGGAGCGGCGCCCACCTGGCCTTCGCCCATACGCTCCTCGGCCTGGTCAACCGCCGTCGCGGGCGTCTCGCGGAGGCCGAGGGGTTCCTTCGCGAGGGCCTGCGCCTGGCCGACCGGGTCGGCAGCGGACTGCCCGTCCACTGGGACGCCGCCTGCCTGCTCATCGACACGCTGCTGGCCCGCGGCCGCGTCGCGGAGGCCCGCAAGATCGCGGACCGGTACGACTTCGGCACGCCCTACCCCAGTGCCATGGTGCTGCCCGACGGCCCGTGCGTCCGGGGCCGCCTGCTGCTGGCCGAGGGGCGTACGAAGGAAGCGGTCACCGAGCTGGAGGCGGCCGGCCGGGCCCTCGAACCGCGCGGCAGGTTCAACGGCATCTGGGGACCCTGGGCCGGCGACCTGGCACGCGCACTGGCGGAGGAGGACCCGGGCCGCGCCGCCCGGATCGCCAACTCCGCCCGGGTGCACGCCGAGCGCTTCGGAACGGAAACCGCGATCGGTGAGGCACTGCGCTGCGTCGCGCTGTTCGCCCGCCCGGAGGAGGCCGAACAGCTGCTGGCCGAGGCGGTCCGCCATCTGGAGGCGTCCCCGTCCGGCTACGAGTTCGCGCTCGCCCTCGTCGAGCACGGCATCGCGGCCCGTTCCCCGGGAGAGCTCGCGCGGGCGTACAAGCTGGCGACGGCCTGCGGTGCGGAATCCCTGGCGACCCGCGCCCAGCAGGCACGGGCGTCGATGCGGTCCACCGAGTGAGGTAATGTTTGTCCTGCGCGGCCGCCCGGGACACCGGGAGGAATCGCGGCGGGACGTGGCGCAGCTTGGTAGCGCACTTGACTGGGGGTCAAGGGGTCGCAGGTTCAAATCCTGTCGTCCCGACTGGAGACAGTCGTAGATCAGGGCCGGTTTCGGAGCAATCCGAAACCGGCCCTTGATCCTTTTTGGGGTCCAGTCCGGTCACAAGAGCCGACCTGCTCGGGGAGCGCGAGCAGGTCCTTGTCGAGTGGGACCAGCGGGCCTCCGGCAGGACGGGGTGCCCGTTCCGCCCCGGCCCTCCGGGCGAGCGCGAAGTCGGCTTCTGCTCCGGGTGTGCGGCGCATTCTCCGCCGGCCCCATTGACGCGTACCCGATACGTAACTACGTTCCACATCGGGCACTCGACACCCCCCCCCGCTGACCACACTCTCGGATCGCGCACCAAGGTCTTGACAACGTTGTCACATGCCCGTGCAAGCCCTTTCCGCTGTCCGGCGGTGTGGACCCCGCTCCGTCGGCCCCACGCATGTGGAGGCACGAAGAATATGAGACGTCCCTTACGGTCGGTCGCCGCTCTCGGTGCCGGTGTCCTGGCCGCCACCGCGCTCGTGGTGGCCCAGCCGGCCGGCTCCGCCGCAGCCGCGCCCCGGCCCGCGGCCCTGGTCACGGCCCCGGCCACCCTGGTGAATCCCTTCATCGGCACGTCCAACCAGGCCAACGACTTCCCCGGGGCGGACGCCCCGTTCGGCCTGGTGCAGTGGAGCCCCGACACGCCCTCGCGGCCGCCGGGCGGCGGCTACGAGTACAACGACAAGTCGGTCACCGGCTTCAGCCTGACCCACATCGCGGGCCCCGGGTGCGGGGCGGCGGGTGACGTGCCGGTGCTTCCCACGGTGGGCGCGGTCGACACGAAGGCGAGCATCGGCTTCAGCCACGCCAACGAGTCGGCCTCGGCGGGCAGCTACAAGGTCGCGCTGGACAACAAGGTGACCACCGAGCTGACGGCGACCAAGCGCAGCGGAATGGCGCGCTTCTCATTCCCCTCCACCACACAGGCCAACCTGGTCTTCAAACTCACGGGCAGCCAGAACGGCGCGAGCAACACGCAGTTCACCAAGGTCTCCGACACCGAGGTCAGCGGGCAGGTGACCAGCGGCCACTTCTGCGGCGCGGGCAACACCTACACCGTCTACTTCGACATGGTCTTCGACCAGCCCTTCAGCACGAGCGGCACCCCGGCCGCCAAGGCGACCCTGCGCGGCCCGGCCGGCAAGGGCGCGGGGAAGAACGCCGCCGAGAAGCCGAACCACCCCGCCCTGCACGGCACCCCCGCGAAGCCGAGGGCATCGGCAGGCGTCATGGCCGCCGCGAACAACGGCTACGTCACCTTCGACGCCACCAAGCACCCGGTGGTGCAGGCGAAGGTCGGCGTCTCGTACGTCTCCGTCGCCGGTGCCAGGGCCAACCGCACGGCGGAGAACTCCGGCTGGGACTTCGACGCCACGCGCAACGCGGCCCAGGGCGCCTGGAACACCGAGCTGGGACGGGTGCAGATCGGCGGCGGCACGGCCGCCCAGCAGCAGCAGTTCTACACCGCGCTCTACCACTCGCTGCTGCACCCGAACGTGATCAGCGACGTCGACGGGCAGTACCCCGGCTTCGACGGCAAGGTCCACACCGTGGACTCCGGCCACCAGGCCGCGTACGGGAACTACTCCGGCTGGGACACCTACCGCTCCCAGGCGCAGCTGGAGGCGCTGGTGGACCCGCAGGCCGCCTCCGACACCGCGCAGTCCATGCTCGACGACTACCGGCAGACCGGGATCTTCCCGAAGTGGTCGGAGAACAACGGCGAGTCCTACGTCATGGTCGGTGACCCCGCCGCCGGGATCATCGCCGACTTCCACGCCTTCGGGGCCCGGCAGTTCGACACCGCCGAGACGCTGCGCGGCCTGGTCGCCCAGGCGTCCAAGGCGAATAACGACCGCCCGGGTCTGAACTACCTGGACTCGCCCGGCTACATGCCGCACGACGGCAGCTACGGCTGCTGCAACTTCTACGGCCCGGTCGCCACGACGCTCGAATACAACACCGCGGACTTCGCCCTCTCCGCCCTCGCCGGTGCGCTCGGAGACACTACGAACCAGTCCCGGTACGCGACCCGCGCCCAGAACTGGCGCAACGTCCTGAACCCGGCCTCGGGCTTCGTCCAGCCGCGCAACGCGAACGGCACCTGGACGGGCGGATTCGACCCGACGAGCGGTACGGACATGGTCGAGGCGGACTCCTGGATCTACACCGGCATGGTGCCCTTCAACGTGCGCGACCTGGCCCGTGCCAAGGGCGGCAACGCCGCGATGAACCACTATCTGGACACCGTCCTGCGCAGCTACACCGGCGCCAACGGCTACGCGTGGGTCGGCAACGAGCCGAGTATCGAGCTGCCCTGGGAGTACGACTACACCGGCCAGCCCTGGAAGACCCAGGGCACCGTCCGCGCCATCCAGCAGCAGATCTGGTCCGCGACACCCGGCGGTCTCGCGGACGGCAACGACGACCTGGGCGCCATGAGCGCGTGGTACGTCTTCTCCGCACTCGGCATGTACCCGCAGACGCCGGGCACCGCCGATCTGGCGCTGGGCTCCCCGCTGTTCCCGCAGGCCGTGATCACGCTGCCGTCCGGCAAGAAGCTGACCATCAACGGCAACGGCGCCGCCGACAACGCCCCCTACGTGCAGTCCGCGGCCTGGAACGGCTCGGTGTGGAACAACGCCTACGCGCCCACCTCGGCCGTGACCGCGGGCGGCACGCTGGACTTCACCCTCGGCACGACCGCCAACACGAACTGGGCATCCGGAAGCGCGGCGGCACCGCCCTCGTACGGGGGCGGCACGTCGGCCCCGGCGATTCCCCGGGTCGGACCGGTCGTCTCCGGCGTCACCGGCTCCGATGGCGGCAAGCTCTGCGTCGACGTGGCCAACTCGGGTACGGCCGACGGCACGGCCACCCAGCTCTGGACCTGCAACGCCACCTACGCACAGGACTGGACCGTGGCCACGGACGGGTCCCTGCGCTCGCTCGGAAAGTGCCTGGACGTGGACAACGGCGGCACGGCCAACGGCACGAAGGTGCGGCTGTGGACCTGTAACGGGACCGGCAGCCAGCAGTGGAAGGCCGGCGCCGACAACTCTCTGGTCAATCCGCAGTCCAGCCTGTGCCTGGACGACCCCAACAGCTCCACGGCGGGCGGCACCCAGCTCCAGCTCTACACCTGCAACGCCAGCGCCGCCCAGAAGTGGACGCTCCCCACGACCGCCGCGTCCCTGACCAGGAAGGCGCCCGTCGCCCCCTCGGGCACGCCCGACTGGAAGCCGGGCCACAACCCGACTGCGGAACCGAGGGCCGCGACCCGGGGGTGACCCTCCCGCCCTGCCCCGAGCCACTCGCCCGGCACACCGGTCCGACCGCCTCCTACCCGGAGGCGGTTCGGACCGGCGTGCCGGGTCATCGAAGGGCGGCTTCCCGGCAGGCCCGGATCGCGGGAGCGGTCCGGGCCAGGCTTCGGGCGGCCGGGTCAGGTGGTCAGCCGATGGTGAACTTCTGGGCCGCCGTGCCGTTGCAGTCGTAGATCTGGAGGCGTGTGCCGTTGGCCGTGGCGCCGGATGGGGAGTCCACGCAGCGGCCGCTGGTCGGATTCTTCAGCGCGCCGTTGCTCTGCGGAACCCAGTTCTGGTAGCCGCCGCCGTTGCAGTTGGCCAGCTGGAGCTTGGTGGTGTTGGCGCTGTTGCCGCCGGCGATGTCCAGGCACTTGCCGAGGGTCTGCAGGGTCTGACCGCTCCAGGTCCAGTGCTGGTCCTTCGCCGCCGACTGGCAGTCCCAGAGCTGGACCGCAGTGCCGTCGCCGCCGATGTCGTCGCCCGCCACGTCCACGCACTTACCGCCAGGACCGGTGATCTTCTGGCCGGTCGGCGTGCCGCCGCCGGAGCCGGGCGCCTTGTTGTACACGGCCACTGAGTCGATCACGAGCTTGCCGCCGGAGACAGTCGCCGCGTTCGGACCGCCGCCGAACGCGTCCGGGAAGCCCCCGCCGATCGCCAGGTCGTAGATGATGAAGAAGGGGTGGTCGATCGCGTCGGCCCAGGTGGTCGCGTCGACCTGGCTGGCCTTGACGGTGTAGAAGTTGCTCCCGTCGAGGTAGAACCGGACCTGTTCCGGCGAGACCGAGCGGTCGATCTCCACGGCGTAGTTGTGGAAGCCGGTCTGGCAGCCCGAGCACGCGCGTTCGCCGGAGCCGATGCCGGTCGACTCGTTGCACGGGCCGCCCGGGTTCACACCACAGTGGATGGTGCTGAAGTGGGAGTCGCGGCCGTTGATGTTCTCCAGGATGTCGATCTCGCCCGACCTCGGCCAGGAGACACCGGAGCGCAGGGGCGCGCCGAGCATCCAGAACGCGGGCCAGTAGCCCGCCCCGTTGGAGGTGTTGACGTTCGGTTGCTGGAGTACGGACTCCATACGGACGATTCCGCCCGCCGGCGCGCCGAAGGTCGCCGCCTGGGTCTCCACGCGTCCGGATGTCCAGCCGCTTCTGGGGTCGGAGCCGGAGTGCAGGGCCCGGAGCACAAGATGACTCTGGCCGTCGTAGTAGACGTTGGACGTGCTGTTGGTCATCGTCTCGATCTCACCGGTGCCGAACGAACTGCCCGGACCGGTGTCGTACTTCCACAGCCCCTGGTCGATGCCGGTGCCGGAGGCGCCGTTGAAGTCGTCGCTCCAGGTGAGAGTGAAGCCCGCCGGGGGAGCCGGGATCGCCGCCTGGGCGACGTTCGACGAACCGACGAGGGTGGTCGCCACCGTGACGGCGACGACAGGGATCAGTCCGAGGGTTCTTCGCCACCCGCTGCGCCGTCGTACTGGCCAACTCAATCGCATGTGTCCGACCTCCGTGAGGGTGGGCGGAGAGGCATGCTTTCGCCTGTCTCTGAACCGCCTCTGACGGGACATCACTGATACTGGCGTCGCCTTGCGTCGATCCCGTCCTGCAGGATCGAGATGACAGTGAAACATGTCATGGACACAGAATGTCGACCCAGGTGATTGTTCGGCAAGGTGTCGGGACCGGCAACCTTCAGCCTGGTCATCGCCCCTGTCATCAGAGATCGACCACAACGACGGCTGCCCGCTCGGCCAGGCGCGGACGACGTCGGCTCCGACCGTGAGGTCATCCCGGGCGACGACAGCCGCGCCGCCCGGACCGCGATCACCTGTGCAGACTCCGGCCCGCGCCACGGCTTCGAACGCCTCGACCGGTATGAGGCCCGCATCGTGTCCGCCATGGAGTTCCCGGCCCGGAAACGGGACGGTATCGGCAGACTGCCCCGATGGGCTGTCGCCTCACCGCGGCATCGGGATCTCGAAGTGCACGGTGCCCACACCGGGACCGTGCTCACCGGTGGTCCGGGCGTCGAAGACCTCCTTGGCCATGGTCCGCCAGAAGGCTTCGGCTCCCTTCACCTGCGCGTTCGTGTGCAGGTAGATGCTGTCGTAGCCCGCCTGGGCGGCGGCGAAGGCGCAGGCTCTGCGCACCATGGTGCGTGCCAGGCCGTGCCGCCGGTGCTCCGGTGCGACGTAGACGCGGACGATCTGTGCGGTCGTGCCCGAGGGATAGCGCTCGGCGAGCCAGCGCGGGTGCGGCGGATGGGCGGGGCCGGCCGACCGCACGCCGGTCGTGGCCACCACCTCGTCGCCGAGCGCGGCGACCAGCAGCAGATGCCGGGTGTCGTCCAGGTAGGTGCCTTCGATGTCGACGACGTCGCGGTGCCATTCGGGCACGTAGCCGTAGCCGAAGTCCCGGTAGAACGTGTCGAGCATGACCCGGCGCGCTCCTTCCGTGTCGGCGGCGGTGGCGGGACGCACGCTGAACGGGGAGCGAGGGGCGTCCTGCGGGGTCTCGGTCATTGGATGGCTCCGGTGGGGGGTGGCGGGGATGTCGGGGGTCACGGGTCTCGCGTTCGGGAATCGAGGGGGACTCAGATGACAATGAAAACGATTGTCGATAGCGTATGGTCGCGTCAAGTCGAGCGGGCCCGTGTCGGGTGCTGCCGACGCGTCATGAGTCCAACCCGCCTATGGAGACGAGGAATCCGTGGCCCATCTGCTGATGGTCGAGAGCTGGGTCGGGTCGATGAGCAGGCTGTTGCCCAGAGCGATCCGTGAGGGCGGGCACGACTTCACCTTCATCACCCGCGATCTGCACCACTACCTGCGTGCCGCTCCAGAGGGCACCGCGCATCCGCTGCTCGCGGCACGCAACGTACTGACCGCCGACACCAACGAGGCCGGGACACTGCTGCCCCTGGTCGAGCGCGCCCACGGTGCGCTGCGCTTCGACGGGGTGGTCACCTCCTGCGACTATTACCTCCCGGCGGCCGCGCGTATCGCCGGACGACTCGGGCTGCCCGGCCCCTCCCCGGCGGCGGTGGAGAACGCCTGCCGGAAGGACGCGACCCGTCGTGTCCTCGCCGACGCCGGTGTGCCGGGGCCCCGCTTCGCGGTCTGCGCGGACTGGGCCGCGACCGTCTGCGCGGCGCGGGAGATCGGCTACCCGCTCGTGCTCAAGCCGGTGGACCTGTGCGCCGGGATGTTCGTACGGCGCGTCGACGACGAGGCAGCGCTCGCAGAGGCACACCGGGCGCTCGCGGGCTTCCCGGTCAACGCGCGTGGCCAGCGCCGCGGGCCGGCGGTCCTGCTCGAAGAGTTGCTGCGGGGGCCGGAAGTCAGCGTCGAGACGGTGTCGTCCGGCGGAACGGCCCAGGTGGTCGGGGTAACCGACAAGAGCATCGGCGGGGCCCCGGCGTTCATCGAAACGGGTCATATGTTCCCCGCCGCGCTCGACGCCGCTGACTGCCTGGCGGCTGAGCGGACAGCCGTTGAGGCACTGAACGCCCTCGGCCTCGACGGGGTCGTGGCACACACCGAGATCAAGCTGACGGCCACCGGGCCCCGGGTGGTGGAGGTCAACCCCCGCCCCGCCGGCAACCGCATCACCGAACTGGTCCGCCACGTGACGGGCATCGACCTCGCCGCCGCCTGCGTCGACCTGGCCCTCGGCCGCGAACCGGACCTGCGCCGCCGGGACACCGGACTGCGCAGCGCGGCCATCGGCTTCCTGCTGCCGGAGAGCGAGGGCGTGCTCGACGCCATCGACGGCGCCGACGGCGTCCGCACGGCAGACGGCCTGCTGGAACTCCAGCTCGCCGGCCCCGGCAAGGCCGTCAGGGCGGCGGCCAGCAACAACGAGTACCTGGGCCATGTCATGGTCTCCGACGCCGCGGGCCTCGGGGCCCGTGACCGGGTCGAGAAGCTGCTCTCGGCTCTGCTGCCGAAGGTGGTCGGCCGATGACCGCCCTCGCTCACGTCCCGAAGGTGGTCGGCCGATGACCGCCCTCGCTCACGCGCACACCACCGCGTCCTCGTACCAGGAACTCGTCGACGACGTGCTCCGCGGGCGCTTCGGCCCCGACCCGAGGACGCGGCGGATCGCCGTGGCGTTCACCACGCGCCAGGCCGTGCGGCATCACGGGCGCAGCTCCGGCTACCGGAACGAAGTGCTCAGTCTGCGCCTGGCAGCGGCCCTCGGCTCGTGCGCGGTAGAGCCCGGCGCCCTTCCCGACGGTGCCGTCGAGGACTGTGTCGGATCGGATGTGGCCCGGCTGCTGGCGCACGAACTGCCGTCGGTGCGGGTGGCCGCCCTGGACGCCTACCTGATGCACGTGCTTCCCCACGGCCCGGCGAGCGGCTCCGCACCGTGTCCGCTTCCCGCCGGGACGTCGCTGGAGAAGTCCCGGGCGCGGGCCAAGGCCGTCACCGGTCTGCTCGACCTCCCGCCGGGAAGCGTCGTGCTCGTCGTCGGCGTGGTCAACTCGCTGCTGGAGGCGCTGCGGGACCGCGGGTTCGCCTGCATACCCTGCGACCTCAAGGGCGGCACGACCGAGTGGGGCGAGCCGGTACGCACCGACGCACTGGCCGAACTGGAACGCTGTGACGCCGTCCTCGCCTCGGGCATGACCCTCGGCAACGGCACCTTCGAGCCGTTGCGCGAGCACGCACTGCGCCACGGCAAACCGCTGGTGATGTTCGCCCAGACCGGCAGCGCGGTGCTGCCGCGCCTCATCGGCGCCGGAGTCAGCGCGGTGTCCGCGGAGCCGTACCCCTTCTTCTGGCTCGACGGCGGGCCCGGCGTCATCCACCGCTACCGAGGCATTGAGCGTCCGGGAGGCGCCCTGTGACCACAGCCGTCCTCAGCCCCGCCGGCAACAGGGAGCTGCTCGCCCTGGTCGGCCGGACCCCGCTCGCCCGCGTCGCCGTCGATCTGCCCTGCCCGCAACCCGGATTCTGGGCCAAGCTCGAAGGTCTCGGCGTCGGCGGCATGAAGGCACGCGCGGCCGTCTCGATGCTGCTCGGTGCCGAGGAGCGCGGTGAACTGCGGCCCGGAGCAACGGTGGTGGAGTCCACCTCCGGAACCCTCGGCATCGGACTGGCCTTCGCCGGGCAGGCCCTGGGCCACCCGGTCGTGCTGGTCGGCGACACCGAGCTGGAACCCTCGATGCGCCGGCTGCTGCACGCCCACGGCGCCCGGCTTGAGCTGGTCGACCGCCCGGCGGCCGAGGGGGGCTGGCAGGCCGCCCGGCTGACCCGGCTGCGCGGGCTGCTGGCATCGCTGCCGGACGCCTACTGGCCGGACCAGTACAACAACCCCGACAACATCGCCGGTTACGCCTCGCTCGCCGCCGAACTGGCCGTACAGCTCGACCATCTGGACGTGCTGGTGTGCAGCGTCGGCACCGGCGGCCACAGTGCCGGTGTCATCGGTCCGCTGCGCCGTCACTGGCCGGGGGTCCGGCTGATCGGCGTGGACGCCATCGGCTCGACCATCTTCGGCCAGCCCGCCAGGCCGCGCGTGATGCGTGGCCTGGGCAGCAGCATCCACCCGCGCAACGTCGTCCACGAGGCGTTCGACGAAGTCCACTGGGTCGGGCCCGCAGAGGCCGCGGACGCCTGCCGCCGGCTGGCCGCGGGCGCCTTCGTCAGCGGCGGCTGGAGCACCGGAGCGGTGGCGCTGGTGGCCGCGTGGGCCGCGCGCGTCCATCCGGGAGCGGTTGTCGCCACCGTCTTCCCCGACGGTCCGCATCGCTACCTCGGCAGCGTCTACGACGACGACTTCGCCGTCGCCCACGGGATCGACCTGGCCGCCGCGGCGAGGCGACCCGTCGAGATCGCCCATCCGCAGGCCGTGGAGGCCACCGGATGGACCCGGTGCCGCACCGTCACCGCCCCGCCGCACAGCCGGACCCCCTGCCCGGAAGAGAGCCAGTGAACGTCACCCAGCGCACCGTGCGCCTCCGGCTCACCGAGCCACTGCGGATATCCCGCTCCACGATGGCGGCCCGCGACGCGGTCTGGTTGTCCGTCGAACACGAAGGCCGGACCGGCCGCGGAGAAGCCGTCAGCAGCGTGTACTACGGCCTCGACGCCCGCACCCTGACGCGGCTGCTGCACGCCGAGTCCCGGTGGCTGGCGCGTTTCGCCGAACCGGAGAGCGCCTTGGCGGAACTGCGCACCGCGAGCCGCCGCACCCCGCCCGCAGTGCGCGCCGCCGTCGAGAGCGCACTGCTCGACCTGACGGGCAAGCGCGCGGGCCTCCCGGTCCACGAACTGCTGGGCACCCCCGGGCCGCAGTCCGCCGCGACCTGCCGCACCATCGGCATCGTGCCGCCGGACCGGGCCGCAGCCGAGGCCGCCCGGCTCGTGCGGAACGGGTTCACGGCCCTCAAGATCAAGGCCGGGACCCCGGACCCCGAGGACGACCTCACCCGCGTACGTGCCGTACGGGCCGCCGCTCCCACCGCCCGGCTGCTCCTGGACCCCAACGGAGCCTGGTCCGTCGAGACCGCGGAGCGGCTGCTGCCCCGCCTCGCGGAACTGGGGATCGAGGCCGTGGAGCAGCCGGTCCCACCCGGCGACCCCGAGGCGCTGGCCCGGCTCGCCCAACGCTCACCGCTGCCGGTCATCGCCGACGAGGACGCGATCGGATACGAGGACGCCCGCCGCCTCGCCGGGCGGGTCCACGGCATCAACGTGAAGCTCGCCAAGTGCGGCGGCGTCACCGCGGCACTGCGGATCGCCGAACTGATCGAGGGGACCGGCACGGAGCTGATGCTCGGCTGCCTGACCGCCAGCACGCTCGGGATCGCCCCCGCCGTGCACCTGGCCGGCCGGGCCCGGTGGACCGACCTCGACGGGCACCTGCTGCTCGCCCGCGACCCGTGGGCCGGCATCGGCGGCGCCGACGGCACCGTACGCACGAGCAGCCGTCCCGGTCTCGGCGTGCGCCCGCGCACCGAGGAGGACCCCCGGTGAGGACGTGGCGCGAGATACGCGGCTTCCCCCTCGCGATACGGCTGCTCCTGATCAACCAACTCGGCGTCAACACCGGGTTCTACCTGCTCATCCCGTATCTCGCCGTGCACCTGAGCGAGGATCTCGGGCTGTCGGCCACCGTCGTCGGTATCGTGCTCGGCGTACGCAACCTCAGCCAGCAGGGCCTGTTCCTGCTCGGCGGATCGGCAGCCGACCGGCTGGGCGCGCGAGGCGTCATCATCGCCGGATGCGCGCTGCGCACCGTCGGCTTCGGGCTCTTCGCGCTCGGGGACGGACTGACCGTGCTGCTGACCGCGTCCGTGCTCAGCGGCCTGGCCGGGGCGCTGTTCAACCCGGCCGTACGCGCGTACCTCACCCTGGAGGCGGGGGAGCGCAAGGCCGAGGCGTTCGCCCTGTTCAACGTCTTCGCGACCACCGGCGCCCTGATCGGCCCGCTGATCGGCAGCGCCCTGCTGCTGGTCGACTTCCGCACCTCCGCGCTCACCGCGGCCGGGATCTTCGCCGTACTCACCCTCGCCCAGGCCCTCGTGCTCCCCGCCCGAGCTGTCACACCGTCGGCGAACAGCGTCCTGGGGGACTGGCGCGAGGTGATCGGCAACCGGGGCTTCGTGGCCTTCTCCGTCGCCATGGTCGGCATGTTCACCATGGAGAACCAGCTGTATCTGCTGCTGCCGGACAGCGCCCGCCGGGCCACCGGCTGGGACGGCGCGGCCGGTCTCGTCCTCCTCGTCGGCACCCTCACCGGCCTCGGGCTGCAACTGCGCATCACCCGGGCGCTGAAGAAGACCGGCAGCCGGGCGAGATGGGTCGGTGTGGGGCTCACGCTGATGGGGCTCGCCTTCATTCCGCCGATGACGGTGAGGGGCACGGCCCGGGGCGGCGCCGGTGACGCGGTGCTCGGCGCCCTGCCGGTGCTGGCCGGGGCGCTGCTGCTCTGCCTGGGCCTCATGATCGCCCAGCCGTTCGTCATGGAGCTGATCGCCCACTTCGGCCGCCCAGAGCTCTCCGGCACCTACTTCGGCCTGTTCTACCTGTTCTCGGGCATCGCCGCGGCGGTGGGCAACGCGATCGTCGGCCGGGCCATGGACGCGGGCCATGGCGCCGGAATGCCGTGGCTGCCCTGGACCTGCTGCCTGGCCCTCGGACTGGCCTCCGCCACCGGCGTGGCATGGCTGCACCACCGACGCGTGCTTCCCGCCCGAGTGACGCCACTGCCGGCACCGGCCTGAGGACACAAGAGGAGACAGGATGAGCAGCACCAACCTGCTGACCGACAACCCGGCCCTGTACGAAGCCCGGTTCCCCGACGAGGAGCGTCTGGCGGGGCGTTGGGCCGAGGACTGCCTGCGGCGGCACGGCGCCGGGGCACGCGTCCTGGACCTCGGATGCGGAACCGGCCGCGACGCCGCGCACCTGCACGCGGCCGGCCGCACCGTCGTCGGTGCGGATCTGTCGGAGGCGATGCTGGACCACGCGCGCGGGCACCACCCCGGCCCCCGGTACGTCCGGGCGGACCTGCGCGGGTTCGACCTCGCGGAACCGCCCTTCGACGCCGTGGTGTGCCTGGACAGTGCCCTGCTGTACTGCCACACCAACGACGAGATCGACGGCTTCCTGAGCTCCTGCCGCCGCTGTCTGGCACCCGGCGGGCTGCTCGTTGCCGAGATGCGCAACGGGGCCTTCTTCCTCGGCCGTACCGAACTCCTGGACCGGCCGTCCTTCAACGGCTTCGCCTGGCAGGGCACCACTTACCGCTCCACCACAGAGCTGGGGGTGGACCGGACCGCTCAACTGCTGCGACGCACCCGGGTATGGACAGCCGACGACGGAACGCCACCCGTCGAACAGCACTCCGCCTGGCGGCTGTTCTTCCCCCAGGAACTGCGCCATGTCCTCGCCGCCCACGGCTTCGAAACACTCGCCCTGCACGACGGCCCCGGCCCCCGTACGGAGCCGCCTTGGCGGGAGGGTGACCTGCCGAACGCCACGGCCGACGCCGACCGGCTGCACCTCGTCGCCCGCCTCACCCGCTGAAAGCAGGATGCCGTGCCCGTTAAGACAGGGCGCCGCCCCCGCTGAAACAGGGCGCCGCCCCCGCAGACACCCCTTCACACACCGAGGAATCCCTCATGAACGACGCCCCTGCCCACGGCTCCCGTCCTCCCGGCCCGCGCCGCCGCGGCCTCCTCGCCGCGGCCGGAGGCGCGGCCGGACTCGGCGCCCTCGCCCTGGCGGGCTGCGCCGGCTCCGGCACGGCAGCCGGCCCCGCCGCGGCGGACGGCAGACCCCGACGCGGCGGGCGGCTCCGCGCCGCCTTCGCCGGCGGCGGCGCGAGCGAGACCCTCGACCCGCACCTGGCCAACCTCTTCGCCGACGCGGCCCGCGCCAAGGCCCTCTTCGACAAGCTCGCCGACTACGGATCCGACCTCTCGGCACAGCCCCGGCTCGCCTCGGCCTGGGAGGCGAACAGGGGCCTGGACCGCTGGAAGGTGACCCTGCGCGAGGCCACCTTCCACGACGGCAGGCCGGTGACCGCCCGGGACGTCCTCTACAGCTACCGCCGCATCACAGACCCGACGAAGGCGTTCCGGGCCAAGGCGTCGCTGGAGCCCATCGACCTGAAGTCCAGCCGCGCGCTGGACGCGCGCACCGTCGAGTTCGTGCTGCGGCGCCCCACCGCCGAATTCCCCAACGTAATGGCCGCGTTCGGCGCGTTCATCGTCCCCGAGGGCGCTCAGGACTTCGATCGCGAGCCGGTGGGCAGCGGCCCCTTCCGCTTCGTGTCCTTCGCACCCGGTAAGTCCGCCGTCTTCGCCCGCCACGACGCCCACTGGGACGGCGCCCCGCACCTCGACGAACTCGAATTCCTCGTCGCCAACGAGGAATCGGCCCGCGTCAACGCCCTGCTCGGCGGTCAGGTCGAGTACGCCCACGAACTCAACCCGGCCACCGCCCGCGCCCACGAGAACAAGGGGCGGATCCAGATCGTCCGGCTCCGCAACAGCGCCATGCAGGGCTTCGTCATGAAGACCGACCGGCCTCCGTTCGACGACCAGCGGATACGTGAGGCCTTCTGCCTGATCGCTGACCGGAGAGAACTGGTCGACGGCGCACTGTCCGGCGCCGGACAGATAGGCAACGACCTGTTCGGCAAGGGCTACGAGTACTACGCCGACAGCCTGCCGCAGCGCGAACAGGACCTCGACCGGGCCCGCAAGCTGCTGAAGGAGGCCGGCGCCGAGAAGCTCACGGTCACCCTCGACACCTCACCCGTCGCGGCCGGGTTCACAGAGGCCGCGGCGATCTTCCGCGACCAGGCCGCCGGAGCCGGGGTGCGCATCGAGATCAGGACCGGCAGCAAGGACAGCTACTGGAAGGACATCCTCGACTCCGGGACCCTGGCGTCCTACCGCTCCGGCGCCATGCCCATCGAGACCCACATCTCCCAGCGCCTGCTCACCGGGTCCACCACCAACGCCACCCACTGGCGGCACCGGGACTTCGACGCCCTGTACCAACAGGCACAGTCCACCAGGGACAAGCGGGACCGCACCGCCGTCTACACCCGCATGCAGCGCCGCCTGCACACCGAGGGCGGCTTCCTGATCTGGGGATTCGCCGACTGGATCCTCGGCACCGCCCGCACCGTCCGGGGCGTCGAGCGGAACGCACCCGCCAACTCCCTGGACTGGGCCCGCTTCGACAAGGTCTGGCTGGCGTGAGCGGTCTCCGGTCCTGGATCGCCCGGCGGCTGCTGCTCGGCGTGGCGCAGACGGCAGCGGTCGTGCTGCTCGTCTTCACGCTCACCGAGGCGCTGCCGGGCGACGCCGCCGTGGCACTCGCCGGGGACCAGCCGGACCCGGAGCGGATCGCGGCCATCCGCGAGGCGATGCGGCTGGACCGTCCGGCCCACGAGCGCCTGGCGGACTGGGCGGCCGGGCTCCCGCACGGCGACTTCGGCACGTCCCTGACCTCCGGACGCCCGGTCGGCTCCTACCTCGCGGACGGCTTCGGGCCCACCGCGTTGCTCGCCGCGCTCACCCTGGTGCTGCTGGTGCCCGTCGGGGTCGGCCTCGGAGTGCTGGCCGCCCGCCACGAGGGGCGGCTCGCGGACCGGCTCGTCAGTTCGGTGACGCTCGGCGTGTACGCGGTACCGGAGTTCGCCCTCGGCGTGCTGCTCGTCACCGTGTTCGCCCTGCGGCTCGGCTGGCTGCCCCCGACGGCCGTGGGTTACGGCGACGATCTGCTCGGCCATCCCGCAGCCCTGGTCCTGCCCGTGCTCGTACTGCTGTCGCGGCCGGTGTGCTCACTGGCCCGGCTGGTCCGTGCGGGCATGATCGACGCGCTGGCCTCGCCGTACGTCGCTCACGCCCTGCGCTGCGGAGTCTCCGGAACCCGCGTCCGCTACACGCACGCGCTGCCCAACGCCGTCGCTCCCGCCGCCCAGCAACTCGCCCGCACCGTCGACTGGCTGCTGTGCGGCGTCATCGTCGTGGAGGCGCTGTACGTGATCCCCGGGCTCGGCACCGTGCTGATGAACGCCGTCGCGGAACGGGACGTCCCCGTGGTGCAGGGCCTCGCGGTGGTCTTCGGGCTGACCGCCGTCGTCCTCAACCTGGGGGCGGACCTGGTCGCCCACCGTCTCGCGCCCCGGGCGGGGGTGGCCGCGTGAAGCGCCGCGTCGTGCTCGGTGCGCTGATCGTCGGCGTACCGCTCGTCCTCGCCCTCCTCGGCCCGATGGCCGCCGGGCCCCCCGGTCCGCGGGCCGCCTCCTTCACGCTCGGTGGCGGACATGGGCTCGGCACCGACTTCGTCGGACGCGACGTCTGGCGGCAGGTGCTGCTCGGCGGACGGTCCGTGGTCCTCGTGGCGCTCACCGCGACCGCCCTCGCCTACCTCGCGGCCCTGCCGCTCGGCCTGATCAGCGCGCTCACCCGGCGCCCCTGGCTCGAAGAGCTGCTGATGCGCCCCCTGGACGTGCTGCTCGCCGTGCCCTCGCTGCTGCTCATCCTTCTGGTGGCCGCCGTCTTCTCGCCGGGAGCCGTGGGGCTCTGCCTGCTGGTGGCCCTGGTCAACGTCCCGGACGCCGCGCGGATCGTCCGCGCGGCCTCGGCCGCGGCGGCCGCACGCCCCGCCGTCGAAGCGCTCCGCATGCAGGGCGAGACCTGGTGGCGCACGGCCGTCGGCCATGTCGGCAGGTCGATCGCGCGGACGCTCGCCGCCGACGCGGGCGTACGGCTCACCGGCGTGCTCTACCTGGTGTCCACAGCGGCCTTCCTCGGAGTGGGCGTCGCGCCGGACGCCCCGGACTGGGCTGTGATGGTGGACCGCAACCGCACGGGCCTGTTCGTCCAGCCCTGGGCCGTGATCGTCCCCGCGCTGCTGATCATCGCCCTGACCATGGGCGGCAACCTGCTCTTCGACGGCGTACTGGAAAAGAGGGCCCACCGTGACCGCGATCGCTGAAGTCAAAGACCTGCGTGTCGAGGTCGGCGGCCGCGCGATCGTCGACGGAGTCAGTTTCCGGGTCCGGCCCGGGAAGGTCACGGCACTGGTCGGTGCCTCCGGCAGCGGGAAGACGACCACGGGCCTCGCCCTGCTCGGCGAGTACCCGGCGGGCGCCCGGGTCACCGGCGAAGTACGCCTCGCCGTCGGCCGCGCCGGATACGTGCCCCAGCACCCCGGCGCGGTGCTCAACCCCGCGCGCCGGGTCGGCGCCCTGCTGGGCGACATCGCGCGCGAGCAGGTGCGCGGCCTGCCCAGGACCGAGCGCCGCGCCGCCGCCCGCAGACGTGTCCTGCACGCCCTCTCCATGGCCGAACTACCGGAGATCGATCCGCTGTTGCGGCGCTTCCCGCATCAGCTGTCGGGCGGCCAACAGCAGCGCGTCGTCCTGGCGCAGGCGCTGCTCCTCGGCGCCCGGGTGGTCATCGCGGACGAACCGACCACGGGTCAGGACGCGCTGACCAAGCGGCGCATCGTCGAGCAGCTCGCGGCCGTGGCCCGGCAGGGCATCGCCGTGGTACTGCTCAGCCACGACCTGGACGTCGTACGGGCCCTGGCCGACGAGGTACTGGTCCTGCGCGCCGGCCGGGTGGTGGAGGCGGCGTCCCCGGAGGACCTCTGGCTCGCACCGCGGCATCCGTGGACGGCCGAGCTCCTCTCGGCGGACAGGACGACGGTACGCGACCGGGCCACTGGTGACGGGGGTGCCGTGGCCCTCCGGGTGCGCGGCCTGCGGGCCCGGCACCGCGACGGCACCGGAGTCAGCGAGGTGGTGCGCGTCCCCGAACTCGCCCTCCGTGCGGGCGAGTGCCTGGCTGTCGTCGGCCGCTCCGGCAGTGGCAAGACCACCTTCGCCCGCTGCCTGGCCGGCCTCCACCGCGACCGGACGGGTGACGTCCTGCTCGACGGCGTACCGCTGCCGCGCAGCCTGCGCGGCCGGACCAGGGAACAACTGGCGTCGGTCCAATACGTGTTCCAGGACGCGAAGGCCGCCTTCGACGCATACCGGCCGGTCCTGGACCAGGTCGCGCGCACGGCGGCCAGGCTGCGCGGAGCGGGCCGGGGAGAAGCACTCGCTCAGGCCCTGGACACCCTGACCGGCCTCGGGCTCACCGAGGAACTGGTGCGCCGCAGACCCGGCCTGCTGTCCGGCGGCGAGCTCCAACGGGCCGCGCTCGCCCGCGCCCTGCTCGCCCGGCCACGGGTGCTGATCTGCGACGAGATCACCTCCGGGCTGGACGCGATCACCCGGCGCCGCCTCCTCGACCTGCTCGCGGCGTTGCTGCGCGAGCGCCCCGAACTGGCCCTCGTCCTGATCACCCACGACCTCGCCGTCGCGGCGACCGCCGACCGGATCGCCGTACTGGACGCAGGCCGGCTCATCGAGCAGGGGCCGGCGGCGCAGGTGCTCGCGGCGCCGTTGCGCAGTGACACGTCGTTTCGGCCCCGGCATCCGGAGCAACCGCCACGGCTCCCCGGCTGATCCTTACGGCCCTGATGCCGGCCGACCGGAACCAGCCCTCGGGCGACGCGGGGCCACCGGGGGCTGCGGACTCTCACACGTAGGTGCGCAGCTCCGGCCATATCTCTCCCCAGGGGCGGCGGGGGCCCGTGCAGACGTAGACGTGGCCGCCCTGCTCGACGTTGGGCACGCCGTACGGGTTGGAGAGGGTGGCGGCCACCCGGACGTGCCGGAAGTGGCTGCGCAGCTGGGCCACGTAGCGGGGTTCGTGCTCGGGGCCGGGGGTGATGGCCACCACGGTGGTGGCGTCCGGGTTGCCCGGACCCCACCACCAGTCGGTGTTGTGGGCGCTCACGGCGGTGGGCAGTCCGGTGCCTCGGCCCAGTTCGTTGACGGCGCCGGCCTCGCCGTAGTCCGCCGTGAATATCACCGCGTTCGCGCGCTGCCCGGCCGGCAGCCCGGTCCACACCTGCCGTACGGTGCCGACGAGTTGGGGCCAGCCCACCGACTCGCCCGAGTTCGAGCTGACGCCGTACGTCCAGGCCACCTCCGAGGGCGGCAGCACCGGCAGGACCATCACCGCGAACAGCCCCGCGGAGGCGGCGGTCCCGATCATCAGGCCGCGGAACCGGCCGGGACGGGCGTGCAGCCAGCCGTCGAGTCCGAGGACCCGGCCGCCAGCAGGCACACGTACAGCCCGCCCAGGTAGTACACCTGGGCTCCGGTCGTCACGGCGAACAGTACGAACAGCACGGCGTACGCGGCCACCAGGCACTGCCACAGCGGGCGGCCGGAGCGCCACAGGAACCGCAGGCCCGCCATCCACAGCACCGCCAGCGCCAGGCAGGACATGCCGAGCTGGCCCACGATCCAGGTGGGGATGTTCCCCGGGCCCCCGTTCTGGCCGTTCAGCGCCCGTGTCATCTCGAACATCGCCCAGCCGTGCCGCGACTGCCACCACAGGTCGGGCAGCACCAGCAGTACGGCGACGGCTGCGCCCGCGAGCAGCCGGCGGTCAGCCACGGTCCGGCGGGCCGGGCCGAGGAGCACGGTGGCCAGCAGCACGATCCCGAAGATGGCGGCGAGGTGGTTGAACTCCGAGCCGACGCCGACCAGCGCTCCCACGGCGAGCCACCACCGGGTGTCGCCGGTGCGGCCGATCCGCACGACCACCAGCGCTGTCGCCGCCCAGGCGAGCACTTCGTACGACGTGGTGTTGGCGATGTGCGCTCCGCCCAGCAGGACGGGCATCGTGCCGGTCGCGACCGCCGCGAGCAGCTGGGCCCGGCGCGCGCCGCCGAACTCACGCGCCGTCAGGCCGCCCACGACCACCGTGCCCGCCGCCGCCAGCGCGGGCCACAGCCGCAGCCCCGCCTCCGAGACCCCGAACAACGACAGGGAGATCCGGGCCAGCAGCGGAGCGAGCACCGGCTGGTCCACATAGCCGGCCTGGAGGTGCCGGGCGCAGTCGAGGAAGTACAACTCGTCGATGTGGAAGCCGTAGCGCGGGGACAGCGCCATCAGCAGGGCGAAGACCAGCCCCGCGACGGCGAACACCCTCCGGTCCGGCGGAGCCGTCCGCCCGTCGGCCTCGTCGGCGCGCACCGTGCCCGTACTCTCCGCCATCTCCGCAGAACCCCCCGGTCTCGATCCCCTGGCCGCGGAGCACACGCCTCCCGGGCCGCTCGTACCTTAGCCACCCGTCCGGCGGGCGGTGAAGTATCCGGCGGTGCTTCACCGGAGTATCAGGACTGGCCGCCCCCGGGGCCCGCCAATAACTTGGCTCCGGTAGGCGGCCGAGGTACCTCCGACGGGCGGGATGGTCCGATGCAGAGCACAGCCGTACGCCTCGGCGGCGCCGAGGACCCACTGGGTCCGGGCTACAAGTGGATCGCGCTGTCGAACACCACGCTGGGTGTGCTGATCGCGACGATCAACCTGTCCATCATCCTCATCGCGCTGCCGGACATCTTCCGCGGTATCGGAGTGGACCCCCTCCAGCCGGGCAACACGAGCCTGCTGCTCTGGCTGATCATGAGCTACATGGTCGTCACCGCGGTCCTGGTGGTGAGCTTCGGCCGGCTGGGTGACATGTACGGCCGGGTCCGGATGTACAACCTGGGGTTCGCGGTCTTCACGCTCTTCTCCGTACTGCTCTCGGTGACCTGGATGCACGGCACCGCCGGCGCCCTGTGGCTGATCGGGATGCGGGTGCTCCAGGGCGTGGGCGGTGCGATGCTGATGGCGAACTCGAACGCCATCCTCACCGACGCCTTCCCGCCCCGGCAGCGCGGTCTCGCCCTGGGGCTCAACCAGGTCGCGGCGATCGCGGGCTCGTTCATGGGACTCGTGCTCGGCGGGCTGCTCGGTCCCTTCGACTGGCACCTGGTCTTCCTGGTCTCCGTCCCGATCGGGCTGTTCGGCACGGTCTGGGCCTATCTGAAGCTGCACGACACCGGCGTCCGCACCCCGGCCCGGATCGACCGGTGGGGCAACCTGACCTTCGCGGCCGGTCTGATCGCCGTACTGTCCGGCATCACGTACGGCATCCAGCCCTACGGCGGCGACACCATGGGATGGACCAACCCGTGGGTGATCACCGCTATCGTCGGCGGGCTGGCCGTGCTCGGGCTCTTCTGCGTGATCGAGACCCGGGTCGCCCAGCCGATGTTCCATCTGGCGCTGTTCCGCATCCGCGCCTTCACGGCGGGGAACGTGGCGAGTCTCCTGGCGTCCCTGGGGCGCGGCGGCCTGATGTTCATCCTGATCATCTGGCTCCAGGGGATCTGGCTGCCCCGGCACGGCTACGGCTTCGAGCAGACCCCGCTGTGGGCCGGTATCTACATGCTGCCGCTGACGATCGGTTTCCTGATCGCCGGCCCGTTTTCCGGGTGGGCCTCCGACCGCTACGGCGCCCGGCTCTTCACCACCGGCGGCATGCTCCTGGCGGCCGCCACCTTCGTGGCGCTCAAAGTTCTGCCGGTCGATTTCGACTACTGGCTCTTCGCGCTGATCCTACTCGTCAACGGGCTGGCCATGGGGCTCTTCGCCTCGCCCAACCGGGCGGCGATCATGAACAGTCTGCCGCCGGACCAGCGTGGGGTGGGCGCGGGAATCAGCACCACCTTCCAGAACTCGGCCACGGTGCTGTCGATCGGCATCTTCTTCTCGCTGATGATCGCCGGGCTCGCGAGTTCGCTCCCGGACACGCTGGCCCACGGACTCACCGAGCAGGGCGTGCCGTCCGCCGACGCGGCACGCGTCGCGGCCCTGCCACCGGTCGGCGTGCTGTTCGCGGCGCTCCTGGGATACAACCCGGTACGCAGCCTGCTCGGCCCGGAGACCCTGGCGCAGCTGCCCACCAGCCACGCCGACTACCTCACCGGCCGGGCCTTCTTCCCGACGCTGATCTCCGGACCGTTCGAGCAGGGCCTCTCCGTCGCCTTCGACTTCGCCATCGCGGCGTGCCTGGTGGCCGCGGTCGTCTCGCTCCTCCGCGGCGGTCGCTACGTCCACGGCGAGACGGAGTCCGCGAAGGCGTGACGCCCCCGCGCCTCGCCAACCGCCGCGCCCGCCGCCGGGGCCATCAGGCGCTGCGGCGCAGCCGCAGCGGGGCGTACACGGCGAGGGCCGCGAGGAACGCCACCCCGTAGGCGAGGTCCGCCCCGTGCAGCGCCTTCGCCACCGGGCCCACGTACAGGCCGGTGCTCATGAACGGCACCGCCGCGGCGAACGCGGCGGCGAAGGCGGTGAGCGCCGGCCACCACGGCTGGGGGCGGGCGCTCTCGGCGGCCAGGTCGACGGCGGAGCCACCGCGCGCCCTCGCCCGGACGATCCAGTCGACGGCCACGATCGCGACGAACCCGGGGATCCAGTAGCCGACGAGCAGCAGCACGTTCTGGAAGCGGGCCGTGGTGTCGGCCGCGTGCATCCACAGGACGAGGGGGAAGCCGAGGGCGGCGGCCAGCGCGGCGGCGACGGGGCGCGGCAGGCGCACCCCCATGGTCTGCAGTGCCAGCGATCCGCTGTAGTCGTTCATGGCGTTGCTGCACAGCGCGGCCAGTGCCACGGCGAGCAGCCCGAACGCCCCGAGCGCGCCCCCGCCCAGCAGGGTGTCGACGCCGTGCGCGGTCTGGTCGGTGAAGACGGACGCACCCCACAGGCCGAGCGTCTGGACCGCCACGAACGAGACGCTGATCCCGAGCAGGGTGCACCAGAACATCCGGGGCCGCGACGTGGTGCGCGGCAGATAGCGGCTGAAGTCGCTGGCGTACGGCGCCCAGGACAGCGCCAGGCTCAGGGCGATGGTGCACGTCAGGACGAACGCGCCCGCCCGGTCCGCGCCGTGCGCGCTGCCGGTCGCGGCGGGGTGGACCCCGTCCAGGAGCTTCGTGGCGAGCACCGCGAAGGCGGCGGCCAGGACGAAGGTCATCACGGTCTGGAGCCGGTGGATCACCTCGTACCCCAGGACGCCGAGCGCGCCCTGGGCCGCCATCATGACCAGCACTCCCAGCCAGAAGGGCCAGCCGCACAACTGGGCCAGCGCCTCGCCGCCGAACAGTCCGATCAGCGCGTCCCAGGCGATGGACGACAGCCACTGGAGCGCGCCCGGCAGCACCACGCCTCGGCCGAACGCCAGCCGGGCGAGCGGGAGTTGTCCGGCACCTGTCTGACTGCCCCAGGTGCCCAGATACGCGGTGGGCACGGCGCCCACGAGCGTGCCGAGCACGACGGCGGTGAGCGCTGTGGCGAAGTCCAGGCCCAGCGCGATGCCGACGGTGCCGGTGAAGACCCCGGTCATGGTCAGGTTGGGGGCGAACCAGACGGTGAACAGCCGGCCGGGCCCGCCGTAGCGGCGGTCCTCGGGAACGGGGGCTATCCCGTGCGCCTCGACGCGCAGATCGCCCGGGGCGGTGGGCATCCGCCCGTCGAACGCGGGCCGCCGGTCCGTGGCCGCGCGCTCGTCCTGGGCATACGGCAGTGACATGAAGACATCCCTCCGCCAGTGCTAACTGGTTCAGGTTCGACGGGTGTGTTCTCAGCCCCTGTGCAGGGGCACCCCGTGTCCGGTGAAGCGGCCAGGATAGCCGGGCGGTCGCGGGTCGCGGTGCGGGGGGCCGGACGCCGGGCGGACGCCGCCGTGGCCCCGCGCGACTCGTGGTGCGGGCGCGGCCGTCAGCCGTAGAGCTTGGCCACGAACGCGGCGAGGTTGGCCGAGGTGCGGGCGATCTGCTCCTCCACCGTCAGCGACTCCTTGAACCGGGCGCCGGAGGGCACGGCCTTCTTCCCCCGGACGTAGAGCGAACAGGCCAGATCGGTGCACATGTACAGGCCGACGGAATTTCCCTCGCGCCCGGCCTGCCCGGTCTTGCGGGCGGTCATCAGGGAGACGCCGCTGCCGGGGTGCGTGGTCAGACAGAGCGAGCACATGCTCCGGTGCAGGAAGCCGCGCTGCTGGGACGGGAAGCGAAGCGTGATGCCCGCCGTCCGGCCGTCGTGCTCGGTGACGATGTAGCTGCGCCCGGGAGCGGACAGGTCACGCCAGCCGAGGAAGTCCAGATCCTCCCAGGGCAGCTCCTCGAAATCGCGGGGGAGCGGCAGACGCTTGGCTTCCCCCTTGGAGCAGTTGACGAACGATGTGCGGATGTCCTGCTCGGTCACGGCTTTCATGACATCGACGCTAACTCTGCCTACGACCCCTAGGCAAATGAATAACTGTTTAGGGTTTCACCTGTATGGCATCGGGCACTACGGCCAGTCGGTGGGCGGGTGGGTGCTCGATGCCGAGATCGGGACGCCAGGCCGCGAGGATCTGCGCCGAGGGGTCGAACAGCGGCGTCGGCAGGGCCTCTGGCCGGGTCCACCGCCAGGTGCTGATGAGGTGGGGTTCGGTCACCTGGGGGCTGCCCGACTCCACGGTGACCAGGGCGGCCATCGTCACCCGGTTGATGCCGCCGGCCACGTCGTGCAGCATCGCGAAGACGCCCATGCGGTGCTCGGGGACCTCAAGGCCGGTCTCCTCGCGCAGCTCCCGCACCGCCGCCGCCGCGATGGACTCGTGCGTCGGATCGACCTTCCCGCCGGGCAGCTCCCAGCTGCCGCTGTGGTGCCGGCCGAGCAGGACGCGCCCCCGGTTGTCCTGCACGATCACGCCCACCCCGAGCGCGGCCTGGGCCTGTGGCGGCCGGGAGTTGCGGTCCGGGACCGGTGCCGTTTCGCTGTCCATGTCTGCGTCTGCTCCTCCGGCTGATCGGCGGCCGGGTGACCGCCACAAGGTGTCGAGCCTACGGGCGGGCGGCGCGGGTGCCCGAGGTCATCCGGCCAGCCGGAGAGATGTGGGCGCGATGCCGAGCCGCACCGTCTGCCCCCATGCCAGCTCCAGCGCGTCCGACTCCATGCCGTCGCCGAAGACCACCACCCGGTCGGACTCCACGGTCAGCCGCAGCGCCTGCCCGCGCCCCAGCTCGCCCGAGACCAGCGAGGTGCCGGTGACAGGTGACGGCCAGGCCTCCCGGACGAACCAGAGCAGCCGGGGGTCTGTGGGCGCCGGCAGCGTGAGCGGGCTGCGGCGTTCCTGCCACAGGGAGCGCAGCCAGCCGGTGGCGCCGGTGCCGGTGCCGACCAGGACGCCGGAGGACGCCTGCGCTTCGGCGGGGGAGTCCGCCGTGTCGGGGCCGAGCCGGTAGCGAGCCGTCTGGTGCCCCGGCGGACCGAGATAGATCTCGTTGAGCGCCAGCAGCCGCTGGGTGTCGTCGGCCACCGCCTCGACCATCGTCAGCTCGTCCGCCGTGCCGCCCGGCGTCACGGCCGCCCGCAGCAGCGCCGCCGCGTCGGCGGGCCGGTGGCGGACCAGGACCCCGGGATTGCGTCCGGGGTCGGTGTCGATGCCGACGACCGGCTGTCCGGAGAGGTACTTGGCGGCGTTGGCGACCAGCCCGTCCTGGCCGACCACGACCACCACGTCCTCGGGCGCGAACAGGAACCGGTCCAGATCCTGGCGCTCCACCCGGGACTGCCGCCACTGCAGCGGAACGGCCGCCGCCACCTCGCTGAGCGCCTGCCGGGTCCGTTCGTGCCGCCGGGCGACCTCCTCGATGGACCGGCCCCGGCTCGTCAGGAAGAACGCCGCCTGACCGTGGGTGCCGTGCCGGGCGAGCAACTCCTCGTACTCGGTGGTGCGATGGACCAGCACCGCTCTCGGTGCCAGGCTCATGCCCGGCTCTCGGGAGCGGGCCGGCCGAGCTTGGTGAGCAGGCCGGTGAGGACGTCGGGCGAGAGGGTGAGGCTGTCGATGCGCGGCAGGTTCTCCGCGAGCCGGGTCGCGGCCAGCGCGTGCAGGGTCGCGGCCTCCACCTCTCCGTGCACCCGCAGCCAGGCCGCCTGGGACTCGGCGCGGGCCGCGCCGACCTCACGCGCCGACTCCGCCTCCGCGCGGGCGAGGCGCACCTTGCGCGCCGCCTCGGCCTCCGCGCGCACCCCGTCGGCCGCGGCGTTCTCCTCCGCCTCGCGCCGGGTGTTGGTGCCGCGCTGCTCGACGAGCTGCTCCTCGCGGCGGGCCAGCTCGATCTGGCTGGCCAGCTCGTTCTCCGCGATGGTCCGCTCGCGCTCGACGGCCACGGCCCGCCGTTCGTACGTCGCGCGGTCGGCCTCCTGCTGGATCTGCTCCCGGGCGGGGGTGCGCAGGGCCCGCTCCACCTCGGCCTCCGGCCGGATGGCGACGACGCGCACGGCCACCACCTCGATCCCGGTGGCGGGCAGCCGGGGCTCGTCGGCCAGCCCTGCGGCGACCCGTTCGCGCACGGCGGCGACGCCGTCGACCAGTGCGCCGGCCAGCGGGGTGCGGGCCAGTACGTCCAGGGTGTGCTGCTGTGCCGTCTCGGTGAGCAGTGTCGCGATCTGCTCCAGCGGTGCGCCGCGCCAGACGCCGGAGTCCGGGTCGACGGAGAAGTCGAGGCGTGCGGCGGCCTCGGCCGGATCGCTGATCCGGTACGTCACGGTGGCCTGCACGGTGACGTCCTGGAAGTCGGCGGTGCGGGCGTGGAAGGCCATGGCCAGTTCGCGGTCGTTGACCGGCACCTCGGAGAGCGCGGCGCTGAGTGACCGGTACCAGAAGCTCAGCCCCGCTCCGTCGTGGGCGAGTACCCCGCGCTTGTGGTGGCGGATGTGGGCCGTGGGCGCGGAGCGCAGATGGCGCCAGCCGAAGCGCCTGGTGATGTCGGCCATGAGAGGACCCCCTTGTTTTCGTCATGGAGACGATAACCGGCGTCGCGCTATATCGTCAAGAGGACGAGAAGAGGTGTGAGTGCGTACGAAAACGGGCGGCCGGTGACTTGCGGTGCAGTAAACAGCCGCCCCGGCGGGGGGCCCCCCCCCCCACCACCGGGCGGGGCGGGGGGGCCCGCGGCAAACCCAAGGGGGCC
>NZ_JBVJMU010000001.1:341066-643292 GCF_055584045.1 Streptomyces sp. NPDC104307 | reverse complement strand
GCGGTCCCGCACCCGCGCGCGGGGCCTCTCCCCACCGCCCCAGCAGTGGGGGGGGCCGGCCCCCCACCCCGGGGCGGGGGGGACCCGCCGCAGACGCCCCCGCCCGCCCGGTCGGTGCGCCGCCCCCGTCACCACGGTGCGGCGCGGGCGGGCCGTCGTCATCCGCTGGGGCGACGGCCCACGTCTGTCAGGACCCGGACGCGGGGGCGCCCAGGCCGAGTGCGGGAAGGACGGCGCCCTCCACGAAGCGGACCAGGAAGTTCTCGTCCGCGCAGGTCTCCTCCAGTAGGGGCCGGGCGCGCATCACGCCCAGCAGCTGCGCGGAGACGAACTCCGTGGCGGGGTTGTCCGCCGCCACCTCGCCGCGTTCCACGCCGCGCCTGACCATGGCGTCGAGAGCCGCCATCTCCGGCAGGATCAGCGACTCGCGCAGGGCGCACAGCAGCTCGGGGCTCTGGAGCGCGGCGTGACTCAGCGCCAGCATCAGCGTGGTGTCGCGGCCCGAGCCCTCGCCGATGGCCTTCGCCGCCTCGCGCAGGTCTCCCGCCAGGGTGCCCGTGTCAATCCTCGGCAGCAGTCCGCGCCGGGTGCCGTGCAGGGCGGCGACGACCAGCTCCGGTTTGGAGCCCCACTGCCGGTAGAGCGTGGACTTGCCGCAGCGGGACCGGGAGGCGACCCCCTCCATGGTGAGTGACTCGTAGCCACTCTCCCTGAGTGTGTCGAGGACGGCCGCGTAGAGCTCCTGGGCCCGTTCCGGCGTGATCTTCGAGCGGCGTGGCGCGGGCGCCGTCTCCTGCCCGGTTTCCTGCGACGACATGCGCGTTCCCTCTCTGCGACTCTGCGACGAGGTCCATCGATACGCCAGTGTACCGATACGCCAGTGTTCCGATACGCCCGCGTATCGGTACACTGGCGTATCGATACGGCATGGACTCATCCATGCCGCCGTAACACCGCTTAGTCAGCAAAGGGGCACCGGGTGATGTTCGCCGGTAGCAGGCCCGCAGATCAGGAGCCGGACAGCGCTGCCCGACCGCCCCTCGTCCGCGAGCTTCTTCTCGTCGTGGGGCTTTTCGCGATCTACAAGTTCGGCCGCCAGGCCGCCAACGGTCACGTCGACGAGGCGTTCCACAACGCCGGACACGTCTGGGACTTCGAACGCGCCGTGCACCTGCCCGGCGAGGGAACCGTGCAGGGGCTGCTGCTCCACAACGAGACGCTGATCCACCTGGCGAACACCTACTACGCCACCGTGCACTTCCCGGCCACCCTGCTCTTCCTCGGCTGGCTGTACTGGCGCCGCCCGCGCCACTACGTCTGGTCGCGGCGCGTCCTCGCCGTCCTCACCGGTGCGGCACTCGCCCTGCACCTGATCTTCCCGCTCGCCCCGCCCCGGCTGCTCGCCGCCACCGGCCTCGTCGACACCGGTCAGGTGTACGGGCCGACGGTCTACGGGGCCACGCCCGCCACCGACTCGATGGCGAACCAGTTCGCGGCGATGCCCTCACTGCACTTCGGCTGGGCGGTCATGGTCGGTGTCGGCCTCGTCGTCGCGACCCGCTCCCGGTGGCGCTGGCTGTGGCTGCTGCACCCGGCGATCACCCTGTTCGTCATAGTCGGCACCGCCAACCACTACTGGCTCGACTCGATCGTGGTCGCCGCACTGCTCTCGGTGGCCCTGGCGGCCCTGCGCCTGCCGCACACGGAACCGGTCAGGCACAAGCCCTGGCCGGCCGCCGCGGCCGGCCCGTACGCCACCGGCTCCTATGCCGTTTCCGCAGGTGTCCCCGCTGCTGTTCCCGCGCGGTCCGGTGACCGCTCCCCGTCCTACGCCGCGTCCGGAGCCGGACGATGAACGCCACCCTGATCGCCGTCGCGCTCTCCCTGGTCTCCGCCGCCGCCTACGCCTCGGCCGCGGTCGCCCAGGCACGCCTCGCGGGCCGCACCGCACCCGGCACCGGGACGCTCCGGCTGCTCGGCCACGGGGCGTGGTGGTCGGCCGTCGGGCTGAACGCCGGCGGCGCGCTGCTGCACGTGGCCGCGCTGAAGTACGGCCCGCTCACCCTGGTCCAGCCGCTCGGCGCCCTCACCCTGGTCGCCGCCGTCCCGCTGGGCGCCCGCGCGGCCGGGCGCCGCGTCTCCACGACCGAATGGCGCGGCACCCTGCTCACCCTGCTCGGCCTCGGGGCCCTGCTGACGACCTCGGGGGGCTCCGCCCCGCATCAGACCCTCAGCCTGGTCGAGGCGCTCGCCGTGGGCGCCGGGACCATGGCGGTCGTGGCCGGCCTCAGCCGTCCGGGCGCCCGCCCTGGGCTGCGGCACGCGGCGGCCTCCGGCATCACCTCCGGTGTCGCCTCCGCGCTCACCCAGACGCTCACGGTCGCCGTCACCGACCACACCACGGGCCCGCTGTTCAGCTGGCGCCTGGTGGTCGTCGCGCTGCTCGTCTCGGCGTTCGCGATGGGCGGGCTGCTGCTCTCCCAGACGGCCTACCGGGGCGGCCTCGGCGCACCGCTGGCCGTGGTCACCCTCGCCAACCCCGTCGCCGCGGCGGCCATCGGACTCGCGCTGCTCGGGGAGCGCCTCCAGGGCGGGACGATCAGCCTGATCGCGGCCCTGCTGGGCTCGGCCGCCGCGGTACGCGGAGTGTTCCTGCTCAGCCGCGCACAGGCCGGCTCTGCGCCCGTCGCCGCGCCCGTGACCGTGCCGGACGCCCCCGTACCGTCGCGGGTGGTCATCAGGAGTCCGCGCGCGCTCCGCCCGGAGCACGGACAGCACGGACACCTCCGCAGGATCAGGGCCGGCCGGTCCTGAACCGAGCCGTGAAGGGCCCGAGCGTGCGGTGAAGGCCGCGCCAGGGTCCGGCTACCGCGGGCCGGGTGGAGCCGGGGCGACGGCGGCGTCATCGGCCAGTGCGCGGGTCAGCCAGCCGATCCAGAAGTTCTCCAGGTCGATGCCGCCCCGCAGCACGAGATGACGCAGCCGGTCCTCCGCCGCCGTGCGCTCCGGCGGGAAGTCCCGCTCCTCGATCGCCAGATACTCCGCCAGCTGCTGCCGGTGCAGCTCCAGGTGCCGGCGCAGCTCGGTCTCTAGGCCAGGGGCTCCGACGACCGCCGCCGCCCGCATCCGCAGCAGCAGGGGATCGCGGACCTGCTTCGGGTCCTCCGGACGGGCCACCCACTCGGACAGCGCCTCGCGGCCCGCCGGCAGCACTTCGTACTCCTTCTTCTGTCCCCTGGCCGGCTGCGCCGGGACGAGCGCCCTGATCTGCCCGGCCCGCTCCAGCTTTCCCAGCTCGCGGTAGATCTGCTGGTGGGTGGCGGACCAGAAGTAGCCGATCGAACGGTCGAACCTGCGGGTCAGCTCCAGCCCCGAAGAAGGCTTTTCGAGCAGGGCGGTGAGGATCGCGTGCGGGAGTGACATGGGGTGCATCCTAAAGACGGCCGGGCGGGCGGGCGTTCGTACACCCGCCCCCGGACACGCTCGGTCAGAGCGCGGCCGCGAGCTCCGTGCCCTGACGGATCGCCCGCTTGGCGTCCAGCTCGGCCGCGACGTCCGCGCCGCCGATCAGATGCGCCGGCCGGCCCGCGGCGAGCAGCTCCTCGTACAGCTCCCGCCGGGGCTCCTGGCCCGCGCACAGCACCACCGTGTCGACCGGCAGCAACTGCTGCTCGCCGTCGACCGTGACGTGCAGCCCGTCGTCGTCGATCCGCTCGTAGCCCACGCCGGCCAGCATGGTCACGCCGCGGTGCCGGAGCTCGGTGCGGTGGATCCACCCCGTCGTCTTCCCGAGCCCCGCGCCGACCTTGCTCGCCCTGCGCTGGAGCAGATGGACCGTACGCGGCGCCTTCGGACGCTCTGCGGTGCCCAGCCCGCCCCGTTCCCGGTACTCCGTGTCCACACCCCACTGCCGGAAGAACGCCTCCGGGTCCAGGCTCGCCGCATCCCCTCCGTCGGTCAGGAACTCGGCCACGTCGAAACCGATCCCGCCCGCCCCGACGAGCGCGACGCGGTCGCCCACCGGCGCCCCGTGCCGCAGGACGTCGAGGTAGCTGACCACGCTGGGGTGGTCGACGCCCGGGATCGCGGGGGTGCGCGGCGTCACCCCGGTGGCCAGCACGATCTCGTCGAAACCGCCGAGCTGCTCCGCGGTGACCGTGGCACCGAGCTGGACCCCGACCTTCTCCTCCGCCAGCCGGGTACGGAAGTAGCGCAGCGTCTCGTTGAACTCCTCCTTGCCGGGCACCCGGCGCGCCACGTTGAGCTGCCCGCCGATCTCCTCCGCCGCGTCGAACAGCGTCACCTCGTGGCCGCGCTCGGCCGCCGTCACGGCGCACGCGAGCCCGGCGGGACCCGCGCCGACGACCGCGACCCGCTTGCGGGTGCGTGTCGGCGACAGGGCGAGCTCCGTCTCGTGGCACGCCCGGGGGTTGACCAGGCAGGAGGTGACCTTGCCGCTGAAGATGTGGTCCAGACAGGCCTGGTTGCAGCCGATGCAGGTGTTGATCGCGTCCGCGCGGCCCTCGCTCGCCTTCACCACGAAGTCGGGGTCGGCGAGGAACGGCCTGGCCATCGACACCATGTCCGCGCGCCCCGCCGCGAGGATCTCCTCCGCGACCTCCGGGGTGTTGATCCGGTTGCTCGTCACCAGCGGTACGGAGACGGCGCCGCGCACCTTCTCGGTGACCCAGGTGAACGCGCCGCGCGGCACCGACGTCGCGATGGTCGGGATCCGCGCCTCGTGCCAGCCGATACCGGTGTTGATGATCGTCGCCCCGGCCGCCTCGATCTCCCGGGCGAGCAGCACGACCTCCTCCAGCGAAGAACCGCCGGGCACCAGGTCCAGCATGGAGAGCCGGTAGATCAGGATGAAATCGCGTCCGACCCGCGCGCGTACCCGGCGCACGATCTCCAGGGGCAAGCGGATGCGGTTCTCGTACGAGCCGCCCCAGCGGTCGTCGCGGTGATTGGTCGCGGCGGCGATGAACTCATTGATCAAGTAGCCCTCCGAGCCCATGATCTCGACGCCGTCGTAACCCGCGCGCTGCGCCAGCGCGGCCGCCGTGACGAAGTCCTCGATGGTCGACTCGACCTCGTCGTCGGTGAGCGCGTGCGGGGTGAACGCGCTGATCGGCGCCTTGATCGCGCTCGGTGCCACCAGACCGGGGTGATGGGCGTAACGCCCGAAGTGCAGGATCTGCATGGCGATCCGGCCGCCCGCCGCATGGACGGCCGAGGTCACCCGCGCGTGTTCGGCCGCCTCCGCCTCCGTGGTCATCTTCGCGCCGCCGGGAAAGGTGCAGCCGGCGTCGTTCGGCGCGATGCCGCCGGTGACCATGAGGCCCACGCCGCCGCGCGCACGAGCGGCGTAGAAGGCGGCCATGCGCTCGAAGCCGTGCTCGACCTCCTCCAGACCGATGTGCATCGATCCCATCAGGACCCGGTTCGGGAGAGTGGTGAACCCGAGGTCGAGCGGGCTCAGCAGATGCGGGTACGGGCTCATGCGGCGGCTCCTCGCGCAGTGTCGTCGCACCAGTTCTAGAGCACCGGTACGCCATTGTGCAACAAGTTGCACAATGGCGTACGTCGCACTGTGCCATGGGTCACCCGCCCTTCGGCCGATGCCCGGACGGCCTAACAACGTGACCCCTCGGGGCGCCGGGACGCGGAGAGTGGACCCGTACCGCACCCGGGGCCCCTTTCCGTCCGGCCGGGCCCCCGAACCCCCCGGAGAACCCCATGGGCAGCGTGAACCGTCGAGACCTCGGCCTCCTTCTCCTGCGCGTCGGTACCGGCGCGGTGCTGGCCGCGCACGGCAGCCAGAAACTGGCCGGCTGGTTCGGTGGCGGAGGCATCGAGGGCACCACCGCCGCGATGGAGGCGATGGGCTTCCACCCGCCGAAGCACAGCGCGGTCGCGGCCGGACTGGGCGAGGCCGGCGGCGGCGCGCTGCTGGCCCTGGGGCTGGCCACGCCGGCGGCGGGGGCGGCGGCCGCCGGCGCCATGGCCGGTGCCGTGGCCGTCCACGCGCCCGCCGGATTCTTCGCACAGGGCGGCGGTTACGAGTACCCGGCCTTCCTCGGGTTCACCGCTGCCGCGATCGGGCTGATCGGCCCCGGCCGCTACTCCGTGGACCAGGCCACCTGCCACGTGTTCAACCGGCCCTGGACGGTGGCTCTGGCCTTCGCGGGCGGCGCGGTGGCGGCTGCCGCCGTCGTCGGCAAGCGCGCCAGGGGACAGGTCCCTGCTCCTGCTCCGGCTCCGGAAGAATTCTGATCCGGCGGGGGAGCTGAGCCCGGAGGTTCCGCCGTCTGCCGGTCGGGTCCCGCCCCGCTCTGTGCCGTCCGGTCAGTTCGATGGTCTGCGGCGGCCGCGCTTCGCCGCCGCGACCAGCGCGGGCACCGTGGCGAGTTTGACCCGGGGGCGGCCCTGCGCGCGGCCGCCCGCCAGCTCGGCCCGTTCGATGGCCGCCAGCCCCCTGGCGTCTATGACATCGCGGCCCCGGCTCCGGGCGAGGCGGTGGAATGCCCGGGGCGGGGGAGCGGGGGAGGGCAGCACGCCCGCGACAGCGTCGGCCAGGAGAGAGCCGACGGTCTCGGCGGCGCAGGTGCGATTGGCCCCGATGCCGCCCGACGGGCCCCGCTTGATCCAGCCGACGACGTACGTCGCCGGCAGGCCGGTGACCCGGCCGCCCTCGTGCGGAACGGTTCCGGTCGTCTCGTCGAAGGGCAGCCCCGGCACCGGCAGACCCCGGTATCCGATCGCCCGCAGAAACAGCCCCGCAGGTATCTCCCGCTGCCCCTCTGCGGCCGTCACCCGCACCGCTTCGACCCGGGCCCGGCCGAGCACTTCCGTCGGGGCCGCGTGGAAGCGGAAGACGATGCGCCGTCCGGCGGTCGGTGGACGCGGCAGGCCGGCCGTCTCCCGTGGCACGTCCCGGAACAGCGCCGCCTTCTCGCCCGGCGCGGCGGCGTCGATCGCCTCGCCCGTCCTCGGGTCGCTGTCGTCGACGACCAGCTCCACGCCCGGCAGGTGCTTGAGGGCGAGCAGTTCGGAGGCGGTGCAGGCCGTGTGCTCCGGGCCGCGCCGCCCCAGCAGCACCACCTCGCGCACCCTTGAGTCCCGCAGGGCCGCCAGAGCGTGACCGGCGATGTCCGTGTCCGCCAGGGCGGCCGGGTCCGTGACGAGGATGCGCGCGACGTCGAGCGCGACGTTGCCGTTCCCGGCGACGACCACCCGGTCCGCCGGCAGGGCGACGCTCTCCGGCGGCGTCTCCGGGTGGGCGTTGTACCAGGACACGAACGAGGTGGCCGAGATGCTGCCCGGCAGGTCCTCGCCCGGGATGCCGAGCCGCCGGCCGGTGGAGGCGCCGACCGCGTAGATCACCGCGTCGTGGTGCTCGGCGAGCTCCCCCACGGTGACGTCCCGGCCCACCTCGACGCCCAGGGCCATCCGTACCCGGGGGTGCGAGTGGAAGCGCGCGAACGTCTCGCCCGCCTTCTTCGTCGCGGGGTGGTCGGGCGCGACTCCGTACCGCACGAGACCGCCCGCCACCGGCAGCCGGTCCACCAGCGTGACCTCGGCGTTGGTGTGCAGCAGCAGGTCCTCCGCGGCGTACATCCCGGCCGGCCCGGTGCCGACGACCGCCACCCGGATCGGTGCGAAGCCGGACGGCAGGCTGCGCGGGAACGACGGCTCGCCCCAGGCGTGGAAGTTCGGTCCGGCGACCGGCTCCGGCTCCCGGTCCTCGAAGTAGGCGGCGTTGATAGCGGCGTACTCCTTGCGCGCCCCGAAGAGGCTGTCCACCGGGAAGACCGCGTCGACCGGGCAGGCATCCGCACAGGCGCCGCAGTCGATGCAGGTCGCGGGATCGACGTAGAGCATCTCGGTGCTGCCGAAGGCCTGTTCCTCCGGGGTCGGGTGAATGCAGTTGACGGGGCACACGGCGACACAGGTGGCGTCGCTGCAGCAGGTCTGGGTGATGGCGTAGGTCATCTCGTCATCTCGTCGGTTCGGTCGCTCGGTCGGTTCGGTCGGCGCGCCCCGGTCAGATCAGGGAGGCGCGCTTGTAGAAGAAGAGGGCCGGTTTGGTGAGGAGCCGCGCCGAGGCCAGGAACTCCATCAGGCCCGAACAGCTGGACCGCATCAGCGACTTGTGGTGCTCATTGGCCCCCGCCTCGCTACGGGCGCGCCCGCTGTCCAGCCCGGCGTTCGCGTAGACGTCCCGGTTCACCATGCTGGTGACGATGTAGTACGAGGCGATCGCGACCACGAGGGAGTTGATGTGGCGGCGCACCGGACCCGCGTTCCGCAGGCGCCTGCGCGTCTCGTCGCGGGCGAACTTCATGTGCCGCGACTCCTCGACCACGTGGATGTTGTTGATGGTGCGGACGAACGGCGCGACCCGCTCGTCCCGCATCCAGTCGCGCTGCATCACATCGAGCACCTCCTCGGCGACGAGGATCGCGGCGTAGGCGGCCTCACCGAAGGCAAGTGTCTTGAAGGCCCTGCCCAGTTCGACCACCGGCCGGCGCGGCCGGTAGGCCGGTGCGCCGAGCTTCGCCGCGCCCCGGGCGAACATGATGGAGTGCCGGCACTCGTCTGCTACCTCGGTGAGCGCCCACTGGAACCGCGGGTCGGTCGGGTCCTTCGCGTACATGTCGCGCAGCACCATCTGCTGCAGGATCATCTCGAACCAGATGCCCGTGCTGGCGACGGACGCGGCCTCCTGGCGGGTCAGGGCCTTGCGCTGGGCCTCGGTCAACTCCTGCCAGTACGCGGTTCCGTAGAGCGTGCTCCACTCGGGGCTCGCTCCGTGGTGGTCCGGGTCCATGGGGGTGTCCCAGTCCACCTCGGTGGCCGGGTCGTACGACAGCTTCGCGGCCGAGTCGAGCAGACGCCGGGCGACGTCCTGCCCGGCGGGCCGGTCCTGGTGGTGGTCCTCCGGCCGAACAGTGCTGCTTGCCATGGAGCGGCTCCTTGAATCGAGGGAGATCGACCCGACGGCGCCCGACCGGAGCCTCATCCCTGCCCACTCGATGAGACAGCCGGCCGCCGGACACCGTCCTCGCTTATTAGACGTGGCGTCTAGCAAGCTGTTGGACGGAAGGTATAACAAGAGCGGGCGTCGGCCTACCCCTGTGCGGCACATTCGTACGGTCTCTCCATGGCTCGTCGGCGTCCCGGCCGCAACTCCGCCCGGCGGAGGATGCCGGGCGGGCGGGGTGACGGCGTCTCCTGTGCGTTCCGAATGACTGATTATTCGCGGCACACATCATATGGGTGAAATGCACCCGTTCAGGTGAATCGACGTGGATTTTTCAAGCAACGGCGATCGTCGGTTGGATAGTAAAGGGGCGGCCGAAGTCCGGGGAGTCCGGGCGGGGCTGGTAAGTGCGGTGAACCATCATTCGTCGATTCCTTCTGGCCGCCGGCAGGTTCGGCCGGGAGAAAGGTGGCTGGGCTGTGCGTGTAGAGGCAACCAATCGGGTCAGGCTTGTTTTCTCACTGTTCGACGCCAATGCCAATGGTGTTCTCGAAGCGGACGACTTCGAGCTCATGGCAGGTCGTGTCATCGAGGCGGCACCCGATTCCGAGGACACGGCGAAGAGCGCCATGGTGGCCGCATTCCGGCGGTACTGGTCGACCCTCAGTGCTGAGCTGGACGCTGACGGGGACGGACTGATCACCTTCGACGAGTACGCGGCCTGCGTGCTGTCACCTGCGCGTTTCGACCTGGCGATCAGCGATTTCGCCGAATCGCTCGCCGCACTGGGCGACCCTGACGGCGACGGTCTCATCGAGCGGCCGCTCTTCATGGCGCTGATGACCGCGATCGGTTTCGAGCCCCCGAACATCGACGCCCTTTTCGATGCCTTCGGACCCTCGGATTCCGATCGGATCGAGGTCGCGTCCTGGGTGGTCGGCATCAAGGACTACTACAGTCCCGAAAAGGCCGGTATTCCCGGTGACTGCCTTGTCGGGAGTGTGGCAGGCTGACATGGCGGGTCCCGTTCCGAGTGGAATCGGACCCGCCATTTCGATGCGCCGCTGATGGCGGTCTCCCTATGTCTCAGGGGGCGCGTGACCGGCGTGGAGTATCGGATCAGTGAAAGCGGAAGGGGAGGGGCAGAAGAAATGAATGGAACGGGAATATCCGAAGGGGTGGGAGAGGCGGAAGGGGTGGCGGGGGGCGTCGGCCTGACCGCTCTTCTGGTCGCCGCGGCACGCGCGATCGAGACCCACCGCCACGACCCCCTGGCACGGGACGTCTTCGCGGAGCACTTCGTGCTCGCCGCACCGGCATGCGCCGGCTGGCCGGTCCGCATCCAGCAGGTTCCCGACGGGGACGCGAACCCCCTGTGGGGGCGATTCGCGCGCTACTTCGGTCTGCGGACGAGAGTCCTCGACGACTTCCTCCTCCGGTCGGTCCACGCGGACGCCCGCCAAGTGGTGCTGCTCGAGGCCGGGTTGGACTCCCGGGCGTTCCGGCTCGACTGGCCTGCGGACTGTGTGATCTTCGAGGTCGACCGGGCAGGCGTGCTGGCCTTCAAGCACGAGGTGCTCGACGGGCTGTCGGCCGCCCCCAAGGCCACGCGCATACCGGTCCCGATCGACCTGCGCGCCGACTGGTCCGGAGCACTGACCGCCGCCGGCTTCGACCCGGCCGCACCGAGTGTCTGGCTGGCCGAGGGACTGCTGTTCTACCTGCCCAGCGACACCGAGACCCACCTCATCGACACGGTTGACCGGCTGAGCGCCGCAGGAAGCGCCCTCGCGTTCGAGGTCAAACTCGACAAGGACCTGCTGGAATACCGCGACAGCCCCCTCTACACCTCGACGACCCAGCAGATCGGCATCGACCTCCTCACCCTCTTCAACAGGGAGGCGAGACCCGACTCCGCCGGCAATCTGACCGCCAAGGGCTGGTCCGCATCGGTCCACACGCCCTTCGACTTCACCCGCCACCACGGACGCGGGCCGCTGCCGGAGGAGAACGACGCGCTGGCGGGCAACCGCTGGGTGTTCGCGAACAAGCCACGGCCGTAAACACGCTGCGGGGCGGTCCGGTCTCCCTCCTCCTCGGGGTTCTGCACCTTCGGAACTGGTGCCGCACCTACGGAACCAGCACCGGTTTGACCACGCGGCCCGCCTCGCAGTCGCGTTCGGCCTCGTTGATGTCGGTGAGCGGGTACATACGGATCAGCTGATCGAAGGGGAACCGGCCCGCCTGCCACAGCCCGGTCAGCCTCGGGACGAACAGCCGCGGCACCGCGTCCCCCTCGCAGATGTGGGAGATCCGCCGGCCCCGGTCGAGCGAGCCCGGTTCGAGCGGCAGCGCGCCGCGCAGCCGTGCCACCAGCCCGAGGTGACCGGCCGGGCGCAGGGCCCGGAGCGCGTCGTTGATCAACGGGGCGGAGCCCGTGGTGTCCAACGCGTACTGGGCGCCGCCATCGGTCCGGCCCCGGATCCGGTCGGCCAGCCCGGACGATCCGGCACGCAGTGCGATCGCGCCGAACCGCTCGGCCAGGGCCAGCCGTTCCGGGAACCGGTCGACGGCCACGGTCACCGCACCGGCGGCGGTGGCCGCCATCACCGCGGCCAGACCCACCGCCCCCGCACCGAAGACCGCGAGGGTGTCACCGGGGCCGGCGCCGAAGGAGTTGAGGACGGCTCCGGCGCCGGTCAGGAAGCCGCAGCCGAGCGGGCCGAGCAGTTCGACCGGCAGCGAGGCATCGACCCGCACGGCATTGCGGGCCGGGACCATCGCGTACCCGGCGAACGACGACTGGCCGAACCACCGGGGAGCCAGCTCGCCACCGGCCGCGTCCCTGAACCGCGCCGCGTGCTCCGCCCGGCCCCCGAAGAGGTTGAGCGAGGCGAAGGAGTCGCAGTAGGCGGGGGCGGCGCTCAGACACGTCCGGCAGTGTCCGCAGGAGTCGAAACCAAGGACGACGTGGTCACCGGTGCTCAGGCCGGTGTCCGGGCCGCACGTCTCCACCACCACCCCGGCCCCCTCGTGGCCGAGCACCGCCGGAAGCGGTGAGCGGCCCGCCGAGTGCCGCACCGCGAGATCGGTCCGGCACATCCCGCAGCCCGCGATCCTGACCAGGACCTCGCCCTGCGCCGGCCCCGCGTCCAGGACCACCTCCTCGACGGTGAACGGGCCCCCGTACGAGCGCAGTACCGCCGCGTCGAACCTCATCCTCACCCCTCCTCCTGCTCCTCCTGCTCCTCCTGCGGCCGGTGCACGACGAAAGGCCTGAGGTTCCCGTACAGCCCCCACGGGCCGCCCGCGACGCCGACCCCGCTCTCCTTGATGCCCGCGAAGGGCTGGGCGAGGGACAGTTCGGCATGGTGGTTGATCCACGCCGTTCCGCATTCCAGCCGGCCGGCGACCGCCTCCGCCCGGTCGAGGTCGGTTCCCCACACCGAGCCGCCCAGCCCGAAGCGGGTGTCGTTGGCCGCATCGATCGCTTCGTCGAGGTTTCCGTACGGCAGCACCGGCAGCACCGGACCGAACTGTTCCTCCGTCACCACCACACTGTCGGGCGGCACATCGGTCAGGATCGTCGGCGCGAAGAAGTACCCCGGCCGGTCCAGCCGGTGGCCACCGGCAGCGGCGCGGGCGCCGTCCGACAGGGCCTGGGCCGTGCAGTCCTCCACCCGGGCCAGCTGCTGGGCGTTGTTGACCGGCCCCAGCTGCGTACCCGGGTCGAGCCCGGATCCGACCACCGCGGACTTCGCGTACCGCGCGAGGGCCTCCACCACGCCGGAGTGGAGCCGGGCCGGGACATAGACGCGTTTGACCGCCATGCAGACCTGCCCGCAGTTGCGGAACGCCGACCAGAACAGCCGTTCGGCGATCCGGTCCACATCCACGTCATCCAGCAGGATCGCGGCATCGTTCCCGCCCAGCTCCAGCGTGACCCGGGCGAGCGAGGCCGCCGCTTCCTCGGCGACCGCCCGCCCGGTGGGAACCGAACCGGTGAAGGTCACATGGCGGATCCCCGGATGGCACGCGAGACGAGCGCCCAGCGGTTCACGGCCCGTGACGACCGTCAGCACGTCCTCGGGCAGGGCGGCGGAGATCAGGGACACCATCAGCCGGGTGGCGAGAGGCGTGAACGGGGACGGCTTGAGCACCACCGTGTTGCCCGCGGCGAGCGCGGGGGCGAACTTCGCCGACGCGAGCTGGAGCGGAAAGTTCCACGGGACGATCGCGGCGACCGGACCGAGCGGCCGCCAGCGGATCTCGCTGAGCACCGGACGGCCGTCCGTGATCGGCAGGGGCCCGGGAGCGGACCCCGCGAAGTAGCGCAGGCGGGCCGCCGTGCGGGCGACCTCGGCGTACGACTCGGTGAGGGGTTTGCCCTGTTCGCGGGTGAGCAGCGGAGCGAGACCGGGGCCGGCCGCCTCCACGGCGTCGGCGGCCGCGAGCAGAGCGGCGGCGCGGGCGCCGTCATCGGACCGCCAGTCCCGCCAGGCATCCTGGGCCCGGCCGACGACGGCGTCCAGCTCGTCCGCCTGCTGGTCGGGGGAGTCGTCGAAGGCCTCGCCCGTCGCCGGATCGACAACGGCGAAGCGCCCGCCGCGGGTACCGGGCCCGCGGCGGGGCCGGCAGTTCGGCATACCGGTGATCAGCCCGCCACGGCAGGGGCGGTGGGAGCAGTGGCGGCGTGCTCCCGGGCGTGCCGGTCCATCTCCGCCCGGAAGGCGGCCACCAGCACCGGCCGAATCCGCCCGGTGTTGCGGTCACCTCCCTCGCAGACCGCCCCGCGCACCCCCACGATGTCGGTGCCGATACGAGTCAGTGCCCCGAGGTCGGCCGCCTTGACACTGCCCGCGAGGGCGGCGAGCAGGCCGGCCTCGTGGGCCCGCCGGACGAACTCCGCGCAGACATCGGGCGGCACATGGTCGAACAGCCGCGTCCCGTCCTTGATCGCGGTGTCCAGCATGGCCGCGTCGGAGCCGGAGCGCCGGGCGATGTCGGGCAGTGCCAGCGGATTGACGCAGCCGATCCGGTGCGCGTCGGCATACCCGGAGGCGACGACGAACGCGTCCGGCCGGTACTCCTTCACCGCCCGGACCACCCCTCGCATGACCTCGACGGCCTGCTCGGGCGTCGAGCAGCCGTAGAGGCCGACCTTGATGTACGTGGCCCCGGAGACGGCCGCGCCGAGCGCCGCCTGGGCCACCGTGCCGGGCTTGAACGGCACGTCCCCCACGGTGGCGGACACCGGCTTGTCCGCCGGGACCGCGTCCCGGATCTCCCTGATGACCCAGGGGTAGTTCGCGCCGAGCGACCCCTCATCGGGCTTCTTGACGTCGACGATGTCGAGGTGCTCCGCCGCCTTCGCGCAGTCGAGGGCTTCCTCGACGCCGTCCGGGGAGATGAGAAGCAACAATGTGAATTCCTTCCACCGCAGACCCGCCTGCTCGGGGGCGGTCGGATCTGAGTCACTTGGATCACTTGCCGTCCGCTCATCATGGCCGCGGGCCGTGGCCACCGTCAGGGCGTGCGGAGTCAGAACGGTTCACTGCCCCGACCCGGCCACGCGCCGCATTCCGCCGTCCACGCCGGATCGCGCGACTGCGGAACGGAACTTCCGCGCCCGCGAAGCCCGTTACGGCGTACGCCCCACGCCTGGCACCGCCCGCATGCCCAGGCCCTTTACCCGGTAGATGCATGTGTCGTCGCCCCACAACGACGCATCCGCCACGGCATAGGGGCCCCGGGTGTCCGTGCCGCTCGCCACGATGTCCATGTCCACCCTGATCAGCCGGTTCGCCGGGGTGATCTGGCCGCGATACGTCCAGACGGATTCGCGGCCGGGCAGCACCGGTTCGAACACGGCGCCGGGGAGGCCGTCGGGGGCGCCGCTCTCCAGCAGATGGAACTGGAGGAGCTGGCACATGGCCTCGATGCCCAACGAGCCCGGCTGAACCGGGTCCTGGAAGAAGTGGGCCCGGAAGAACCAGGCGTCCGGGCGCACATCCTTCTCCGACCGCAACCGGCCGAGCCCCGCGCTTCCCCCGTCCGGCCAGTAGCCCGTGATCCGGTCCAGCATCAGCAGCATCGGTCCCGGCAGTCGCGGCTCCCCGGCGCAGTACCGGGCGGGACGGGCGGTCAGATCGACGGTACGGCCGCAGGGCTCGTCGAGCCGGGCCCGCTCGTCCGCCGAAGCCGGGAGACCCTGTTGCTCGTCGAAGGCCGATCGCGGGAAGTAGCCGAAGGCCGTGGAGAGTTCGTACACCGGTACACCGTCGGCCGTGCACTCCACCCGGAACGACTCGATGATCATGTCTCCGCCGGACGAGACACGCGTCAGCTCGGCCCTGGTACGGACCGTGCGCGTCGCCGGAGTGACCTCGCCGGTGACCGTTCCCGTTCCGTCGAGGTTGCGGAACAGCAGGTCCGTCGCGCCGGTCAGCGCGCTGCCCACGTACGAGGCGAGCCACCCGCACGGTTGCAGCGCGATCTCCAGCAGGACGGCGAACGGCATGGCGCGGCCACCGTTCTGCTCGAAGTACCAGGCCAGGGCGGGCACGTCGTACTCGGCGACGACGACGCTGCCCTCCCGCATACCGGCCTGCGGCCCGTCCACCGAGACGATGCGGCTCATGAAGTGGTACGGCGGTCCGGGCAGCCGGGCCACCTTGCGGGTGCCGTCGAACGGCTCGTACATGGCGCCGAACGCCTCGCTCGGCCTGCCCCACGCACAGGCCAGCAGCGAGGCGTAGTCGAAGGGGAATCCGTCGGCGGCCACGGCCACCGGCTTCTCCTCCCGGTGCCCGGCCAGCCCGGCGAGGTCCGGCAGAGGCACCGGGGTGCCGCTGGTCTGCACGGCGGGCGGGCCCGAGTGCCGCCAGTGCGACAGCGGCCAGTCGGGGACCAGCCGGAGCGCCATGCCGCGGCCCAGGAATGCCTTGGCCCCGTCCACCGAGCCGAGGACATCGGCGTACAGCGTCGGCACCGGTCCGCCGGAGACACCGGACACGAACACCTCGTAGACCACCCGCCGGCCCTCCGGGGTCGCCTGGCCCCGGCACATCGCGCTGGAGGGGTGTCCGGTGACCGGTTCGAAGCGCCAGCCGTCCCGGTCGACGGTGAAGCCCATGGCCGTCAGGTAGAACGCCATCGCCTGGAGACCGCCCTGGAGCATCAGCGTGCCCGGCATACAGGGGTCGTTCTTGAAGTGTCCGGTGAAGAACCAGTCGTCCGGCGACAGCGCGGTCTCCGCGCGCAGATACCCCCGCCCCCACGGTCCTCCGGCCGGGTCGAACGCGACGACCTCGTCCAGCAGCCGCATCCGGCCCTCGTCGAGCGTGGGCGTACGCACGTGGGCCGCCGTCGCCTCCCAGCCGGGCCCGAAGCAGTCGGCGGGCCGCCCCTCAGCCAGGGCTCGCATCCGGTCCGCGTCGAACCGGGTCCGTTCGCAGCGCACGGCCGGCGGGTCGAGCGGCAGCTCTTCACCGGGTGCGTGCTCTGCGGGATTCCAGCGGACACCGCCGCTGCCGGCGAGCTCCGCCGGGGTGAAGAACCCGGCCTGGCCCTCGCGGACACTGAGCCGCAGTTCGCCGTCCACGTAGCAGTCGTAGTGGAAGAAGGCCAGCCGGACGCCGTCGGCCTCCGCGTGGCCGTCGACATGGATCTCGAAGCACAGGGTGTCGCCCGCTTTCGGCGGGGTGCCGTGGAACGTCACCTCGCAGCCGAGCAGCCGGTACGCGCGCTCGCCCCGGTTCAGGAGGTCGACGCCGAGCCAGCTGAGCAGCAGCAGATCGGCCTGGCCCGCCTCGATGAGCAGGCCGGCCGGCATCCGGCCCGTGGGGTCCAGGTACCAGCTCCCGGGCAGGACGTCGGTCTCCGTCCAGATCCTCCCGTCCGTGCGCACCGGACCCGGCAGCGTGAGCGCCGCGGGCACCGCGTCGAGGCCGGTGACCCGGTCGGCGAACAGCATGGGCGGCCCCGGCATCCGGGTCTGTACCGCGTATCCGTCCTGTTCGGCGAAGCGCGGACCGAACAGGACGGAGATCTCCCCGGAGGCGAGGTGCTCCAGCTGGGCACGGTCGAACTTCGGCCCCGGCCTGTGAACGTGCGAGGGCGAGGGCGAGGGCGAGGGCGAGGGCACCGGCACGCGTGCAGGTGGTGGAGCGGGGGGCCGTACCGGAGGGGAGCCGGGCCCGGCTCCCCTCGTGCCGGCGGCGGTCAGCGCCCTGACGGCGAGCGCGGACACCCGCAGGAACCGCTGGTGGGCCTCGGTGTGCGCGGCCATGACCTCCTGATGCAGCGTGGCGACCCGTAGGCCGTGCGCTGCGGCCACGGCCCCGGCGCCCGTCGCCTCCGCGACCCCCGGCTCCTGGGCGGTCCGCGCGGGCAGCCGGGCCGGGGCGGGGGAGGAGGGCGACGGTACGACGACAGCGGGCTCGGCGGGCTCGGCCGGCTTGGGGATCACGGCGGCCCCGGAGATCACGGTGGTCGCGGTGGCCTCGGTGATCTCGGTGGGGGAGCCGGGGGGCGGGACGGGGCGCCGGTCCGGCACGGGGGCCAGCTCGGGGGCCCGGGGCAGAACGGTCACAGCACGCTCCAGGGACGGCAGGCACGGGGTCGGTGGCACGGGAACGGTGACGGCGGGGCCGGGCGGCGGGAGCTGCGCCGAGGCCTCGGCGAGCCGGGCGAACACCGCGTCGGCCCGCACCGGCACTCCGGCGACGACGAGTTCACCGACCGCGAGGCACAGTTGCCGCAGCCCGGCGTCCCCCGAGGCGTCCAGCGCGACGGCCACATGCTCCCGGTCGCCGAGCACCCGCTTGATCCAGCCGGTGCACAGCCTCCGGGGCCCGTGCTCCACGAACACCCGCACGCCGTCCGCCCACGCCCGCTCGACGGTGGCCGCGAAGTCGATCGTGCCGACCCCCTGCGCGGTGATCGCCTCCGCGGCCCGCTCGGAGGTCGGCCGGTACGCCCGCCCGGTGGCCCCGCTGTAGAACCGCACCCCGGGCACGTCGACCGTGGGACGGCGGTGGGCCTCGCGCCACACCTCGGAGACCTCGGCCAGCTCCGGCGCGTGGGCCGCCAGGTCGTAGTCCAGCTCGATCGCCCGGTCGGCGCCGATCCTGGCCACAGCGGCCGCACACGCCCGGGACTCGCCGCCGATGACACAGACACCGGGCGCGTTCACCGCCATCAGGTGAACCGAGGCGTCCGAGGCCAGCTCCGCGCGGACCGCTTCCAGCGGTACTCCGAGGAGGTAACTCGACCACCGGGAGCCCTGGATGCCCCGCTGCCGCCAGTAGCGCCGGACCGCCCGCAGCTCACCCGTGAGTTCGGTGGTGAACAGACCACTGTCCCGGACGGCCTCGAACAGCCCGGAGGCGTCCGGCCAGGCCCCCAGTGCGACGAGCGCCGTCGACTCGCCCGAGGAGTATCCGAGCGCGGCGTCCGGGCGCAGTCCGAGCAGGTCGCGGCTGAGAACGGTGTGGAAGACCGCCAGTTCGGCGGCGGCCCAGATCTGGCCGAGGACTCCCGGCTCCGGCTGTGACCGCAGCTGGGCCGTCATCGCCCGGTGCTTCTCCCGTACGGCCTCGCCCAGCGACGGCAGGGCGAGCATCAGCTCATGGCCCATCCCGGGGTACGCGGCCGAGCCGTTCGTGTACACGAAGGCGGTCTGCCCGGTGACCGGCCCGTCCCGGTACAGCAGATCGGCCGGGCGGACCCCGCCCTCCGTCAGCCAGCGGCGGGCGGCCTCCCGGCGGTCGGCCGGCAGGGTGTCCCCGTCGGCCACGAGCGCCAGGCGGGCCGGACCCGAGGCGGACCGCGTCCCGGAGTCCAGCGCGGCCAGCACCTCCTGACGGTTCGCCCCGGAGAAGACGTGCAGACGCGGCGCCGTGGACCGCAGCCACGGCAGGGCGTCCCCCGCGCGCAGCCGGACGCTCGCGGCCGGCCCCTCCAGGGGTACGGCCACGGCCAGCGCCGTGTGGGCGACGGCCGCGGCGTCCGCGGGCCCGCCGGGGCGGGGCACCGCGCGGTGCTGGAGCGAGAGCGCCGCGACCGCGACGGAGACCAGCCCGGACGCGGCATGGGCACGCCCGAACACCGACGACGGATCGAACACCGCGTCCGGTCCGTCCCCGATGACCATGTCCGGTTCCCCGGCAGCCCCCTCGTCCAGCAGGGCCACGACGGTGTCGCCGTCCCTGCGCGCCGCGTCCAGGGGCTTGAGGACCAGGACGACCGCCGCGTCCCCGGGCTCGTCCTCACGGCCGAGCTCCCGCAGAGCGGCCCGGTGGACCGCCTCGCAGGACAGGTCGGTGGCACCGACGAGAGCGGCGTCGGCCTCTCCGGAGCGGATGGCCCGGACCGCGAGTTCCAGCGCGACCAGACCGGACGCCTCCTCCGCGGACACCGTGAACCCGGGCCCGGCCAGGTCCAGTTGGGTGCTGATGCGGTTCGCCGCGAGGTTCGGCATGCTGCCCACCACCCCCTCCGCCGTCATCGGGGGAGCGAACGCCTCCCGGGCGGCATCCGCGGAAGAACCCGTGACGGGCGCGCCCGACTGCTCCAGCCAGAACGGCACCCGCCAACGGGCCCCCGCGCGGGCCACCTGCGGGTCCACCCCGGTCCCGATGACCACCATGGTCCGCTCCCGGGGCAGGCTCACCTTCCGTACGGCCTCCCGGGCCGCCTCCAGCACCAGGAGCTGATGGGGTACGGCCCGCTCCAGGGCCAGCGGCGGGAAGCACAGGTCCGTCAGCTCCACGGCGATCTCCGTGACGGGACCGCGCCGTTCACCACCCAGCACCGCCTCTCGCAGGTCCTCGGCGGACGTACCCTCGCCGACCCTGGCACCGATGGCCACGATCGCCACCTGGACCGGGGCCGGTGCGGGCGTCGAGTTGGGAGCGGCCGGCCGGGCGCGCCGCACGGCGGACCCGGGAACGGCGTCCGGCGGGTCGACGATCAGGTGGGCGTTGGTGCCGCCGAACCCGAAGGCGCTCACCGCCGCCCGCCGGGGCCCCGTCCACTCCTCCGCGGCGGACAGCACCCGCAACGGGGTTCCCGCCAGCGCGTCCAAAGGCCGCTGTGCGCCGAGCGTCGCCGGGCGGACCCCCGCCCGCATCGCGCCGAGCACCTTCAGCAGTCCCGCCACGCCCGCAGCGGCCAGCAGGTGCCCGACGTTCGACTTGGCCGAACCGATGGGCATGTCGTCCGCCGCCCCGAAGACCCGGGCCATACCGCGCGCCTCCACCGCGTCACCGACCGGAGTCCCCGTCGCATGGCACTCGACGAGCGACACCGACTCCGGCGATACCCCCGCCACCTCGTACGCCAGCCGCATGGCCCGTACCTGGCCCTCCTGCGACGGGCTGATCAGTCCGGAACCCCGACCGTCGTTGGACAGCCCCACCCCGCGGATCACGCCGAACACCGGCAGTCCGGCGGCGCGGGCCTCTGACAGCCGCATCAGGGCGACGAACCCGGCGCCCTCGCCGTGCACCAGCCCGTCCGCGTCCCGGTGGAACGGGCGGCTGCGCCCGGTGCGGCTGGTCGCGGAGAGGCCGCAGAACCCCACGTGGAGGTAGAGGGGATCGGGGCGGCTCACCGCGCCCGCGACCATCAGGTCCGCCGTGCCGTCGTGCAGCCGGTCGCACGCCAGCTTGATCGCGTACAGCGAGGACGCGCAGGCGGCGTCGAGCGACCACGCCCCGGCACCGAGGCCGAGCGCGTCGGCCGCGAGCCCGGCGGGCAGCCCGGACGAGAAGCGGTTGCGGGCGTCGGGGCGCGCGCCGCGCTCACCCGTCAACAGGGCTTCGCGCAGCGGCGGTTGCTGCGCGGACAACCAGACGTGCTCGGCGTAGGCCGCCCCGGCGGGTGTCGGGTACGACAGGTTCCCCAGCACCAGGCCGCCGCGCGGCAGCGGGCCGGTGCGGCCCGCCTCCGTGAGCGCCTGCCGCACCCCGTACAGGACCCAGTGGAAGAGCGGGTCCAGAGACGAGATCCGCTCCGGGGAGATCCGGAAGCCGGCAGGATCGAAGACGGACTCGAACCCGTGGACGTACCCGCCGACTTCGGTCCAGGTGCGGTCGAGATGGTCGTCCACCGAACCCATGGCCCAGTGGCGCGGCAGCCGCCACCGGTCGGCGGGGGCGGCCGACAGGCTCAGGCGCCCGCCGGCGATGTTCTCCCAGAACGTGTCCGGGTCGAGCGCGCCGGGCAGTACACAGCCCCGGCCTACGACGGCGATGGGTTCGACAGGCATACGGGTCTCACTTCACGGCAGGGCGGAGGCCGAGGGCGGGGTCAGGAGGGGCTGGGTCAGGAAGGGCGGGTCAGGAGGGGCGGCGGACGAGTTCGACACCGATCAGTTCCAGCCGGACAGACCCGTCGGCGTCGATCAGTGCCGCGTCGCAGCGCGCCCCCGTGTCGTGCGCCTTCCGCCCTCGCACCACACACCGCACGGTGCCGTCCACCGGGCCGCGTCGGTGCACCCGGCACTCGGCGACGGCCATCGGCAGCGTCGCCGCGCCGAGCACCTCCTCGCCCCAGAGGAGGGCGAGTTGCAGCGCGCCGTCCACAGCGGCCGGATCGAGCGGCCAGTAGTGCTCACCCGCCCAGTCCAGGGCACGCAGTCCCGCGACGGTCGCCTCCGCGCCGTGCCCGGAGACGCCGCGCACCGAGCGCAGTGCCTGGAAGCGGGGGCCGTGGAAGAGGACCTTCCCGTCGTACGACTCGGCGCGCGCGAGCGGCTCCAGTCCGTCCGGGATCTCCCAGGCGGCCGCATCGGGGCTGCCGTCCCCGGTGTCCAGGACCGCCCGGAAGTGCGCCGAGCCGTCCTCGCCCAGCAGCTCCGCCTCCAGCTCCGGGAACGAACCGGGCGCCCGGCCGCCGACCACGGTGATCCGGTGGCCCGCGCTCCGCAGTTCGGGCAGGGCGTACGTCCGGTACACCCGCAGATCGCGCAGAACCAGCTGTCCGGCATCCGGCAGCCAGGCCTCGGCCGAGGCGGCGAACCAGTTCAGGACCATGGCCACCGGCAGCACGGGAACCCCGGCGGGCGTGTGGTCGGCCAGCTGCGGAAGGGTGTCGGAGCGGAGCAGCACCTGTGCGCGACGTGAATCACCCGCCGGGGACAGGGCGTCCGGCTCGTCCCCGGCGGCCAGTACCACGCGGGCCTCTCCGGCGGTGCCGTCCAGCTCGGCCGTGAAGGCCGCGGCGCCCTGGTCCAGGGGGATCAGCGGAACCCCGGACCGGTCGAAGTGCGCGGCCAGGGCCTGGGTGACCATGCCGCCCTGCCAGGGCCCCCAGGCCACACACCGCACCAGAGAGCCGGGGCGACGGGACTGCTCGGCCGACGCGACCTGGTGGAGCACCTCATTGGCCATCGCGTAGTCGCCCTGGCCCGGATTGCCGAACACGGCGGCCACGGAGGAGAAGAGGCAGATCGTGTCCAGGGGGTCGTCCGCCGTCGCTGCCAGGAGCGCCCGCAGACTGTCCACCTTGCTGGACATCACCAGCTCGGCCTGCGCGTCGGTCTTGTCCGCGATCCGGCTGTCGGCCAGTACCCCCGCGCCGTGCACGATGCCGGTGACCGGCCCCCACGTCTCGCGCACGTCGCACAGGGCGGCGGCGAGAGCGTCACCGTCGCGGACGTCCACCCGGATGTACCGGACGGGCGATCCCGCGGCCTCCAGCCCCGCCACCGTCGCCCGCACCTCGCGCGCGGCCAGGATCTCCCGGGCCCGCTCCGCGATTCGGACGGGAGAGGTGTCCGCCGCGTCCGGGCCGGCGCGTTCCGCGAGCAGCCGGGTGAGGGCCGGTTCGTCGGTCGCGGAGGCCAGCTCGTAGGGCTCGGCGGCCGGCTCGGTCCTGCCGAGCAGCACGATCTGCGGACGGTGGGTCCTGGCCAGGTCGAGCAGGGCCGCAGCGGTCACCCCGCGTGCTCCTCCGGTGGCCACGATCACCGAATCGGAGGAGATCCGCGGCGTGCCGCCGGGCGTCACCCGCTCCTGTACCAGCCGCACGAGGGTGCGGGTGCCGTCCGCGCGCAGGCCCACCTCCGGATCTGTTCCGCCCGCCAGCAGTTCCCGCACGATCGCGGTGGCGACCTCCTCTTCGCCCCGTCCGCCGCGCCGGCAGTCGATGACCTTGACCGAGGCGTCCGGCCACTCCTTCGCCGCGGTCCTGGCCAGGCCGGCGACCCCGCCCAGCCACGCACGGCCGGGTTCGCCGCCCCCGAGCCCGAAGTCGCCCCCGGTGTCCTGGACGGTCACGAACAGCCCGCCGCCCCCGGCCGACCGAGCCGTGGAGACCGCACGCGCCGCGCGCAGCGCGGAGCGGTGGACCTCCCGCGCCCCGTCCGGTGTGGCGTCAGAGGTGAGCGCGCCGAGATGGATGATCGCGCGCGCGTCCGAGGGCACCTCCGTCATGGCGGTGGCGTCCACGCCGTGTTCCGCCAGTTTCCGGGCGATGAGGCCGGCCGTCGCGGACCCGGCCGTCCCGCCGCCGGTCACCACGACAGGCCCGTCGAACAGCCCGGCCGTGGCCAGCCCGGACGGCGGCGACTCCACGGTGCGCGGGACCAGCCTGGTCAGCGGCGTCCGCCCGGCGGAACCGGTGCGCGGGGCGGGCTGCGCGGGCGTCGCGGCGACGGCGGTGACTTCGGGGGATCCGGGGGGCTCGACGGCTTCCGGCACCGTGGTCCCGGGAGACGGGGCGCCGTCGGTGAGCGCGTCGACGATCTCGCGCAGCGTACGGAGCTTGCCGAGCCGGCCGATGTCGCCCGCGCCCACGTCGCGCACCTCTCGGCGCATGACCGAGAGGATCTCGACGCGCTTGATCGAGTCGACGCCCAGGTCTGCCTCCAGTTCCATGTCCATGTTGAGCATGGCGGTGGGATAGCCGGTCAGCCGGGCCACCACGGACAGGAGCAACTCCTCCAGCTCGGACGGCGACAGGGGCATCGCGCCATCGCCATCGCCATCGGCGGGGGCGGGTGCGGGGACGGTTGCCGGCACAGCGCTCATTGCCGGTACCGAAGGAGCCACGGGTGCCGGTGCCGGTGCGGTTCGCGGCGAGGAGGAGCGGGGGAGCGGCAGCGGCGGCGCGGGGACGGACACGTCCGGACCTCGACCTCCCCCGGCGTACACGTCCGGAGCACCGCCCACAGGTACTTCCGGGGCCCTGCCCACGGGTACTTCCGCGGCTCCGCCCGGGTGCGGTTGCCCGAGCATGGCCGCCAGGGTCGTCTCGGTCATCCGCAGGAAGGCGATGTGGCTGTCCGTCAGCATGCGTTGGCACGCCGCGTGCGCCTGCGCCGTCTGCCGCTGGACACTCTCGACGGCGGTGTACCAGCTGTCGTGGGCGGCGGGCTCGGCACCGGGCACCGGTTCGGGCTCCGGCTGCCACGGCGCGGATGCCGTCCCGTACTCCGACGGCTGCGGAGGGTGGACCGGGGAGGGGACGTACGCGGGCATGGGGACCGCCGGGGTGTCGGACGCGGATACGGGGGCGGGGGCGGGCCGGGGCCGGTGTTCCGGCTCCTGTTCCGGAGCGGGCGGCGGCTCTGCGGACGCGGTGCGGGGCGGCGGGAACTGACCGCAGTTGGCTCCGCTGATCTTCACGGTCATTCGGGGTTCGTGCTCCTTCGCTGGTCCCTCGTGGGCGTACGGCGCCCAGAGGGTGTCGAGATCGAGGGGGACGCCGCGTACCGCGAGTTCCCCGAGCGCGGCGTGCAGGGTGTCGGCGCCGGGCCGGGCCGGCCGGTCCAGGGGGACGGCCGCGTGCTCGCGGTCACCGAGGATCTGTCCAACCAGGCCGGTCAGCGCCGCGCCCGCGCCGACCTCGACGAAGGTCCGCACCCCGGCCGCGTACATGGCCTCGATCTGGTCCTGGAACAGCACCGGGGAAGCGACATGCCGGGCGATCCGGCCGCGTACCTCCTCGGGCGACGACGGGTACGGCGCCGCGTCCGCGTTGCCGTAGACCTCGGTCCGGGGCCCGGTGAGAGGCACCGTGCGCAGGTACGCGGCGAACGGCTCGACGGCCGGCCGGACCAGCGGACTGTGGAAGGCGGTCGATGCCGCCAGTCGGCGGGTGCCGGTCCCGTCGGCAGAGAACGCCTTCTCGGCCCGCGCGATCGCCTCCGAGGAGCCAGAAAGCACCACCTGGCGCGGCGAGTTGTGGTTGGCCGGCCAGATGTCGCCGAACCCGCCGCCGGCCAGCACCCGAGCCACGTGCGCGCGGTCCGTCGCCACCGCCAGCATCCCGCCCGGGGTGACCGCCGCGTCGCGCATCAGCTCGCCGCGGCGGCGGGCCAGGTCCACCAGCGAGCCGGCGTCCAGAACTCCCGCGCAGTGCAGCGCCACCAGCTCACCGAAGCTGTGACCCGCCACGCAGTCCGGCCGCAGGCCCAGCTCGCGCACCACTTCCAGCAGCGCGAGCGCGTGCACCGCCAACGCGGGCTGCGCCCACTCGGTGGCGTCCAGCAGGTCCCGCCGGGCGGCCCGCTCCCCGTCGGTGAAGGCGGGCGGCGGGAACACGGCCCGGTGCAGGGGGCGTCCGTCGAAGCGGGTGCCGCCCAGCCGGTCCCACACGGCCTGGGCGGCCGGCGCCAGCATCGCGAGATCGGCGCCCATCCCGACGTACTGGGACCCCTGTCCCGGGAACAGGAAGCCGATGCGGCCGGGTTCGGCGTCCCCGCAGGCGTACCGGACACCGGCCGGGGTGGAGAACGCGTCGCCGGGGCTGCGCCGGATCAGCGCGAGGGCCCGCGCGTGCTTCTCCCGCAGGTCATCGGCATCGGTGGCGACGACGGCCAGCCGCATCCGGGCGGCCGGTGCGAAGGAGCTGTGGCTCTCCCGCGCCAGTGCGGCCAGCGGGCGGCCGTCGTCGGCCCTCGGTGCCGCGAGGTCCGCCGGGGCCTCGCCGCTGAACAGGACGAGCTCGCTCGGGGCGGAGCGGTGGCGCAGAGCCGTACGGCCCCCGGTGGCCCGGGGTGTGTACTCCTCAAGCGTGACGTGGAAGTTGCTGCCGCCGAAGCCGAAGCTCGACACCGCTGCCCGGCGTGGATGCCCGGCGGGCCGCACCCACGGGCGGGTCTCGGTGTTGACGTAGAACGGGCCGTCCGCGTCGGCTGCCGCCGGGTTCGGCCGGTCGACCTTCACGGTCGGCGGCAGCACCTTGTGGTGCAGCGCCATGACGGCCTTCAGCAGCCCCGCCGCGCCCGCCGCGCACTTGGTGTGGCCGATCTGCGACTTGACAGAGCCGATGGCGCACCACTGGCCGTCCGTACGGCCCGTCGCGCCGAACACCTCACTGAGCGCCGCCAGTTCGGCGGTGTCCCCGGCCTTTGTGCCGGTCCCGTGTGCCTCCACCAGCTCCACGGTCTCCGGCCCGTAGCCCGCCCCTTCGTAGGCGCGGCGCAGGGCCCGCGCCTGGCCGTCGGGGAGCGGGGCGTAGATCGCCGTGCTCCTGCCGTCGGAGGACGTGCCGATGCCCCGGATCACGGCGTGGATCCGGTCGCCGTCCCGCTCGGCGTCGGCCAGCCGCTTCAAGGCGTACATCACGACCGCCTCGCCCAGCATGGTGCCGTCGGCCGAGGCCGAGAACGGCCGGCAGTCGCCGCTGGGGGACAGGGCGGGCGTCTTGGAGAAGCACAGGAACATGCCGATGTCGTTCCCGGTGTCCACGCCTCCGCTGATCACCAGATCGGCCCGGCCGAGGGAGAGTTCACCGACCGAGGTCGACAGGGCGGCCAGCGAACTGGCGCAGGCGGCGTCGGTGGTGTGGTTGATGCCGTGCAGGTCGAACCGGTTGGCGATCCGTCCCGCGACGACGTTGCCGAGCAGTCCGGGGAAGGTCGATTCCCGCCACGGTGCGAAACGCGACGAGATGCGGTCGCACACGGCTTGTGCCTCGGTCTCACCGAGTCCGCTCTCCCGCAGCGCCGCGAGCCAGACCGGGCGCTGGGCCCGCCCGTACATGTGCGGGAGCAGTTCCAGGGCAGCGGCGCCGAGGACCACACCGGTCCGGTCCCGGTCCACCCGACCCGGCCCGCCCGCGTCCTTCAGTACCTGGTCGGCGACCATCAAGGCGAGCAGTTGAGACGTGTCCGTCGTCGGCAGAATGGTGGGCGGCACCCCGTAGGCCATCGGATCGAAGTCGACCTCCGGCAAGAAGGCGCCCCGCCGGGCGTACGTCTTGTCGGGAGCGGCCGGGTCCGGGTCGTAGTGGTCCGCCACCCTCCAGCGCGAGGCGGGCACCTCGGTCATCAGGTCGCGGCCGCCGGTCACGATCCGCCAGTAGCCGGCCGCGTCCGTCGCGCCGGGCACCAGGGCCCCGACGCCGACCACGGCGACGGGGACCTGGCGGTGGGGTGGGCCGGGCACGGTCTCTCCTCCGGGTCGGTCTGTCGTTGCTGACGCCGGGGCGGCGCCGGTCCCGCTCACGCCAGCTCGCGCGGCGGGAAGCTGAACGCCTCGGCCGTCAGGGGGACGCCGTAGGTGCGCAGTTGATGGGCGCGGGTGACGACCGCGGCCCCTTCGAGCAGGTTGAGCGCGATCTGCACCACGGACCGGTTCGCCGGGGCGGCCAGGAACGAGCCCGCCACCCACCGGTTGAAGGCGCCCATCGCGGGACCGCACCAGATCTGGTAGTCGGCCCGCCGCGACGCCTCGCCGCTGATCGCCCACTGGCTGGAACTCCCCAGGTACCAGCGGAAGACCAGGGCCATCCGGTGCTTCGGGTCTGCCTCCGCACGGGCGATCTCCGCCGGGTCGCGCCGGTCCCAGAACGCGCGCGTGTGCTGCCAGACCTCGTCGAAGGGGGCGCGCAGCACGTCCCGTTCGATCGAGGACCGCAGCGCGGCCGGGAGCTCCTCCAGCGAACCGTGGGCCCGGTACGCGGAGTGGAGCCGCCCGGCCCGCTGGGCGAACATCGTTCCCCGGGACAGCACTTGCAGCTTCACGCCCAGTTCGAACATGTCGGCCGCCGGCGCCATGGTCACATCGGAGATATCCGCGTCGCAGAGCATCGTCTTGGCCTCGTCCGACAGTCCCGCCTCCGCGGCCGTCTGGTTCACAGAGCCGATGACGACGTAGGACGCGCCGAGGGCGAAGGCGGCGGCCACCGCGTCCGGTGTGCCGAGGCCGCCGGCCGCGCCGAGCCTGACCGGCCGGGGGTAACCGAACCGGCGGCACAGGGTGTCGCGCAGGGCCGCGATCCTCGGCAGCAGGGCCTGAAGCGGCCGGTTGTCGGTGTGGCCGCCGCTGTCCGCCTCCACGGTGATGTCCTCCGCCACCGGCACCAGAGCCGCGAGATCCGCCTCCTGCCGGGTCAGCTTCCCCCGCCCGACGAGCTGGTCCAGCAGTGCGGGCGGAGCGGGGGAGAGGAACCTCTCGGCCACCTCGGGGCGGGAGACCTTGGCGAGCAGCCGGGTGCGCCGGACGATGGAGCCGTCCGGGTCCCGGCGCAGCCCGTGCGCGGAGCACAGCACGACGGCCGGGGTCAGCTCCATGAACGCCGAAGCGGAGATCCGGGGGACTCCGGCGCCCACCAGCAACTCGGCCACGCGGAACTCCAGTTCCGGCTCTGCCGGTGAGTGGATGAGGTTGACGCCCCAGTTGCCGCGGGTGTCCAGCTCCCGCGCGAGCGCGTGCACGGCCCGTTCCACCTCGGGATAGGCCAGCCCCCCTGCCCCGAAGAAGCCGAGCATCTCCGCCCGTGCCATCGCCGAGACCATCCGGGTGGTCGCGATGCCGTTCGCCATCTCCCCCGCGACATAGGGGAAGCGGACGCCGTGCGCCTCGCAGAAGGTACGGCCGCCGAGCCACTCCGGGTACAGCGGCGGCAGCATGCCGAGCACCGGGCCGTCGGGTACCGGTCCGGTCGCGATCCCCAGCTCACGGCCGTCCGGAGCGCTGACGACGTGGACGGGTCTCCGGATCTGCCGGGCGCGGGCCGTGATCTCCTCGGGCGAGAAGACGGGCGAGAAGACGGGCGAGAAGACGGGCGAGGAGACCGGCAGGGACGCGGCGGGGGCGCCGGGAACGGTGGGGACGGACACGCAAGGGCTCCAACGGGAGAGGACGTGAGCTGGTCAGGCGTACGGGTCCGCCGGTCAGGCGGACGGAAGGACGGCCGGTGAAGCGCCCGGCGCCGGGGCGAGGGGCCGGCCCCTCGGGGCCAGACCGGACCAGAGGTAGTCCAGGCCCACCGGGGCGGAGGCCGCCGACGGCCCCAGCCGGGTCCTGACCCGGGTGTCGTCGAACCGCCGCCGGTGGGCGAGGTAGGCCGTCATGCCCGGATAGAACTCCAGCAGGGCCTCCAGCGGCGACGGGGTCTCCGGCTTGGCGGCGACCAGGTCGATCGAGAGCGGGACCAGCCGCTCCAGCAGGGTCACGACCGTGGGAACGGGCACATCACGGTCGTGGACGACGTGGTACGTGTCGACGCCGCCCGAGGGAGCCAGACCGGCCAGCCGCACCATGACCTCGGCCGCGTGCTCCACCTGCAGCAGATTCAGTCGTCCGCTCCGATGCCCCAGCGTCCGGACGAGCGGCCGGCCGGCCGGACCGCCGGGCGTGCCGGGACCGGCGGTACACCGCGCGTCCCGCAGGATCCGTTCGATGACCTGGAGCGGGTGCGAGGGCAGTTCGGGGTGCGGCGGCAGATCCGTGACGAGGACGCTCGGCCGCAGGACCAGGGCCGGGCGGCCGTGCTTCCGGGACCACGCGTGCACCAGCAGCTCCGCCTCGTACTTGGACCGCTCGTAGGCGTTCTCGAATCCGAAGGTGTCGTCCAGCTCGTCCTCGTACGCCACTCCGTCCCGCCGCGCCCCGGCGACGAACGCGGTGCTCACGTGACGGACCAGGGGCGCCCGGCGGCCCGCGGCCGCCAGCTCCAGCACCTGCCGGGTGCCTTCGACGTTGATCCGGCGCAGCTCGGGGAGGTCCCCCTCCAGGTTGATGGAGCCCGCGCTGTGCCAGATCGTGCCCAGACCGTCGGCCAGCTGCTGGAAGTTCCGCCCGGACAGTCCCAGCCGGGGCTGTGCCAGATCGGTCTCCACCACCCGTAGCCGGTCCGGCAGCTCGGCGGTGAACGCCTCGGGTGCGCCGGTCAGTTCGAAGAACCGGGTGATGCGGTCCAGTGCGTCGGCCGATCCCGCGTGGGCCAGCACCGTCACGGACGGGTGCGTGCCGAGCAGGCGGCGTAACAGGCGCAGTCCGAGAAATCCGGTGGCGCCGGTGAGGGCGACGTGCACGGGTGCGGCTCCAAGGGCGGTGAGAGGGCGGTCCCGGGACCGGGTGCGGAGGCGGGGTGCCGCCGGTGCGGCGGAGCGGGATGCCGCTGGTCGTCCTGCGAGGCGGAGTGCCACTGGCGGAGGCATCGCGCGGTGCGGTTCGGTGCTCGCGGGTGCTCCGGCTGCCCCGTCCGGCAGGGGTTCCTGGGGCCTGCCCCAGGCCGGTGACCTCCGGCGCACGGCACACAATGTCAGACGGTGGGCGGACCGAGAGCCCCGATTCCCCCTGCTCACCCGAACGAAGTACGGGTACGCGGTGCAGGACACGGGCAGTGCCGTACGGGCGCAGTCCTCCTTTCGGGGGAACCTGGCGGTGAGGGTCCTGGACCGGCCGGGGGTTCCGGGCAGGCCCGCCGGGGCCCGGCGCGTCGTCCGCGGCTGCCGGTGGCGCGGGGGCGGCAGGCCAGCCACGGCACGGGAACACGGGCCGCGGGCACTTGTGGGGCGGGCGGCGGCCGACAGCCCGGGGCCACGAGGCGAACCGGGGTGCTGAGGGCCTTACGGCGCGCGGGTGCGGGCGGAGCGGCTGCGGCCGGTGGCCATTCTGTTGTCCGGCCGGTCCGGGTGGGCGTTGTGCTGCGGCCACCGCCGGACGGACCGCCCGGCGGCGGCCTCCCGCCGCATGTCCGCCCGTGCCGCTCCGTCTCACCTCCCCGTCCCGACTGTCCCTCCCATCTGTTCGTCTCGTCTGCCCTTCTCTCCTGCCGCCGGTGCCGTCGCCCAGCCGCGGCTCCGCGGTTGCCCTGCTATGGCCTTCGGCCGGAATCGGAGCCCCGAATCCCCATGCCTGATCTCGAACAGTCCGCTGAGCCCGCCGAGTCGGCTCAGCCGGAGCCGCCCGCCTCCCCCGAGCGTTCCGCTCCGTCCATTCCTTCGCCCCGCCACCCGACGCACTCGGTCGACCGTGCGTTCCTCAGCCTGGAGCGGCGGCGGCCCGACGTCCGCTGGGACGCCGGCGGTGTCGCGTACCTCAGTGGTCCGCCCCCGGCCCTGCCGGACCTTCGCGCGTACGTGGCCTTCCGCCTGGGCGGGCTGCCCCTGCACACGAGCCGGGTCGAGGGCGGCCGGCGGCCCCGGTGGCAGCCGGACGCGGAGTTCGACATCGGCCGGCATGTCCACGAGGTGGTCGCCGACGGCCCCGCCGCGTGGGACTCCGCCCTGCACACCGCGCTCAACGCCCCCTTCGCGCCCGGTGCCCTGTGGGGGGTATGGCTGGTCCACGGGCACCAACCCGACGCCTACGCCGTGTGCTACCGCTTCCGGCACGCCTGCCAGGACGGCTCTGCCGCCGCCATGACCTTCCGCGCCATGCTGGGCGAGGGGGAGCCGTCGGCGCGCCCGGTACCGGGCCGGAGCCGTCGGGCCGGGGTGCCGCGGCGGGTGGGCGCGGCCGTCGCGCTGGCCACGAAGTTCGTCGCGGGCACCTTCGCCGTACGGGGGCACCGGCCGGATGCCGTCTTCACCCCCTCCGGGGAGCGGCGGCTGTGGCGCGGGCGGGTACCGGCGGACACGCTGCGCCGGATCGGCGCCGCACGCGGCGGCTCCGCCCATGACGTGCATCTGGCCGCACTCGCCGGGGCGTTGTCCGCCTGGTCGGCCCGGTCCGGGGTGCCGTTGCCTCGGGTGACGGCCGTGCTGCCCATCGACGCACGCCGTCCCGACGAGGACCAGACGTGGGGCAACCGCTGCTTCGCCGTGCCGCTGGAACTGCCGGTGCGGACCGTCACCGAGGACCCGGACGGAACCGGCGACGCTGCGGCCGCACTGCGGCGACTGGACCAAGTCATGGCGACGACCCGGAAGTTGCGGGGCGAGTCCTGGCGGCAGGGCATTCAGGACCTGGTCCGGTTCATGCCGGGCCGTCCCACCGAGTGGTATCTGCGAAGGGTCCTCTCCCCGCGCGTCACCAACGTCATGGCCACCTCCATGCCGGTCGCCGAGAAGGGGAGCCTGGGCGAAACACAGGTGACGGGCACCGCCCTGCTGCCCCTGGTCGTGCCCGGACACCTCTTCGGGGTGGGGCTGTCGTTCTTCGGTGAATGGGCCGAGGTGTCGTTCGTGGCCGATGGCGCCCTTCCGCTCGGGGAGTCGCTGCCGGAGCTGTGGGAGCGGGCCGTGGGCGAGCTGGAGGCGAACACGGCGCCGGCCTGAGCCGGGCCGGGCGTTCGCCACCGGTCACGGTGCGGAGCGGTTCACGGGACCTCGGCCGCCGGACCGGGACGGGCAGCGGCCAACACCGGCACGGGCGGTACGACACCGCGTGCTCGGCGCCGGCCCGCCCGGAGCTCCCGGCGGAGGGCCCGCTGGTAGGAGCCGACGTCGATCTCGATCCCGTGGCGGTAGCTGGGCGCGTAGGTCCGTTCATGGGACCGCCGCTCGCGGCCGATCGCCCGCGTCATGTCCTGCGGTGACGGCAGGGCGACCGTTCCCGTGATCAGGCCGGCGACCCACTCCGCCTGCGGTTCGAGCAACGGGAAGGCCGCGCCCGAGGGTTGAGCCAGCCCCATGAAGTAGAGGCCGGGGAGCCTCGGCGGCACGGTACGCAGATAGAGCTCCGTGCGGCCGTCCCGGGCCGCGAAGACGGCGGGGTCGAGGAAGGGGAAGGAGAGGGAGTATCCGGTGGCGTACACCACGGCGTCCACGGGTTCGCGGCTGCCGTCCGTGAAGGCCGCCGTGTCCCGGCCGAAGGAGCTCACGCCGGGCTTGGGCGTCACCGCGCCCCGGGCCAGCTGGACGAGGAGCTCGTCCGAGGTGGACGGGTGGGCGGCGAGGGGGCCGTGTACCGGATCGGCCAGCCCGTACTGGGCCGGGGCGCCTCGGGTCAGGCGCAGGAGAAGCGCCATCGCCGGGCCCTTGAGGAATCGCGGGATACGGGACAGCGGGCTCCGCACCAGGTGGTCCGCCGGCCGGCCGAGCAGCATCTTGGGGAACACGTGCGTCGCCTCGCGTGCGGAGAGGAAGGTCCGGGCCGCCGTTCGCGAGATCTCCGCCGCGATCTCGCACGCGGAGTTGCCCATGCCGATCACCAGGACCTGCCGGCCGGCGTACGGCTCGGGGGAGCGGTACTCGTGCGAGTGGAGCGCGGACCCCTCGAATTCCCCGGCCCCCGGCACGGCGGGGCCGGGCAGGCGGGGGCTCCAGTGGTGCCCGTTGGCCACCACCACTTCGGTGTACCGCCGCGTCGTCACCTCCGCCGCCGGGTCCCCGCGGCGCCGGCGGCCGACCTCCCAGCCGCCGTCGTCCAGGGGCCGCACCGAGGTGACCTCCGTGCCGAACGTGATGTGGCGGTGCAGACCGGATCTCGCGGCGTACTCCTCCAGGTAGGCGAGGACCCTGCTGTGGTGCGGGAAGACCGGAAAGGTCTCCGGCATCGGGAGCGAGGAGAAGGACATGCTCTCCTTCGAGATGTTCGCGTGCAGCGACGCGTACACCCCCGACATGCCGTTGTCGTTGCCGTACCGCCAGAGCCCGCCGATGCCCGAACCGGCCTCGAAGCAGTCGAACGGAACACTGTGCGAGGCGAGGACCTTGCTCGCGGCCAGACCCGACGGACCCGCTCCGATCACACACGTTCTCCGCACGGCTGACCGCCCCTTCGCCTGCACCGAGCACGATGCTCCGGAGCGGGTCACGCTATCCACGCCGCGACCCCTGGAACCGGTCTTCGGCGGTGGACCCGTCGCGCGGATGAACACGTCGTGCACGGGGTTGACGACAGCGGTACGGGTGCTCCTTCCGGCACCGTTTCCGCTGCCCGGCCTGCTCGTTGGGCACGGGCGGACCGGACGCGCCACCGAACGCCCGGCCCACGTACTCCCGTACACCGGCAGGACGCGGACCACTCCCGCGGCCCACAGCCGGACCCGGCACGACGGAGCGACACCATGGACGTCACAGATGTGCACCACTCCTATCGCCGGCACGCCGTTCTCCGGGGCGTCGACCTCCGGCTGCGGCCCGGCACCCTCGCGGGCATCGTCGGGGAGAACGGATCGGGCAAGACCACTCTGCTGAAGATCGTCTCCGGTGAACTCGGGCCGGACCGGGGTTCGGTGCGTCACCGGGGCAGGTTCGGCTACTGCCCGCAGTCCGTGGTCCTGGACGACTCCTTCACCGTCCGCCAGCACCTCGACTTCTTCAAGAGCGCGTTCGGGCTCCCGGACCTGCGGCTGGCCGAGGAGGTGATGGAGGTCCTGGCCTTCACCGAGTACCTCGACCAGCGTGCGGGCCTGCTCAGCGGGGGCTCTCGGCAGAAGCTGAATCTGACCCTCGCGCTCATGCACGATCCGGACGTCCTGCTGCTGGACGAGCCCTACCAGGGTTTCGACTGGGAGACGTATCTGCGCTTCTGGGAGCTGGCGACCAGGCTGCGTGACGCCGGGCGCTCGGTGCTGGTCGTCTCGCACCTGGCGTACGACATCAACCGGCTCGACGTGCTCTGGCGCCTGGAGAACGGGCGCCTGCACTGCCAGGAGCCGCGTGCGGAGGCGGTCGCATGAGGCGGCACTGGTCCCTGTTCAGCACGGCGTCGCGGTACGCGTTGATCGGGCACACCCGCAACCGGTTCGCGATGCTGCTGGTGGTCGTGTACATCCCCGTATGGATCGCCCTCGCCTATGTGACCATCCCCGACCGGCCCGCCCCGTTCCGGCTGCGGGCGACCGGCGAGGTGCTGTCCCCGCCCGGCAACCACCTGACCCAGATCACCGGCGCGCTGAACGCGGTCACGCTGATCGCTGGATTCATGATGTTCGCGGCCACCTTCACCGGAGGCGCCTTCGACCGCCGGCTCGCGATGGCCGGCTACCCCCGGTACCACCTCGTCCTCGCCAAACTCTCCGCGCTCACGCTGGTCTGTGCCGCCATCGCCGGGTACGCCACGGTCGCCGTCGGATTCTCCTGGCCGCCGCGGCAGCCCATCGTGCTCGCCGCCGCGCTGTTCTGCGCGGCACTGACCTACGGTGCGCTCGGCGTGGTCTTCGGATCGGTACTCCGCCGTGAGGTGGAGGGCATGTTCGCCATTCTGATGATCAGCATCCTCGACGTCGCGTTGCAGAACCCCCTCTCCAGCTCCGGGTCCGACAGCGCGGTGGTGCGCTTCCTGCCGACGTACGGAGCTGTGCAGGCCGGCATGTCGGCGGCGTTCTCCGACGCCTCGGCCGTCCAGGGCCTGGTGATCCAGTGCCTCTGGCTCGTCGCTGCCGCCTCGGCCGGGTTCCTGGTCTTCCGCCGGCGGACCGGAAACGCGCTCCCGCCGGAAAGGCGGCCATGGGTCCCCGCTCCCCACGGGCCCGGAGCGGCTGGGGACACCCCCGCGCCACTGCCCTCGGCGGAGCCCGGACCGTCGGCGGAGCACGTACGGCCCACCTGAACGCCCGACCACCGGCAGGGCCGTGGATGTCCCTGTCGCACGGACGCCCGACGCCTCTTTGTGCCACCGTCCGGTGCGCGGAAAGCAGCCGTGACCTGCGGGGCACGGTGATCGTTCTGTAGCCGCCGGGCGCCGACGCGGTGCCCGGACCGACAGATCCTTCCGTGCAAGGAGCACTACTCCATGACTCTTTCGCGTACCGTCCGGCGCACCGTCCTGACCGCCGCTCTGCTGTCCGCCTCCGCGCTGACCGTCTCCTCCAGCGCCGTGGCCGATCCCGCCGCCCGCGCCGCCGCCCCGGCCGCCGCACAGGCGGCCCCGCTGCCGCCCGCGTGTCAGGAGGCGCTGCTCGAAACCCTGGACAAGTTCCCTGTCGTGGACTTCACGGTCCCCGACAAGGCCAAGAACGCCCTGCTGGCTGAAGTGCTGGGGCTGAGCGAGGCCGACCAGGCGGCCTTCACCGAGGCGGGGTGCGCGGCCTGGAACACCTGGGCGACCAACAACGGCCAGGCGGTCGCCTCGGACCTGGACACCCGCTACCGGAACGCCGCCGCGCCCGCCTGCAACAAGTTCGCCAAGGCCTCGATCGGGTCGATCAAGAAGTTTGCCCCGAACGTACCCGCCGCGACCCGTGACCTGGAGGCGCTGGCCAAGAAGGTCTGGAAGAGCGCGATGGAGAAGCTCGCCGCGGAGGCCACCAACGCCGACTGCCGCGCGGCCTACAACGGGGTGAAGGCCGGCTGGTAGCAGACACGGAGCGTGGGTCCGGTCCGCCGAGGCGGACCGGACCCACGCTCCTGCGCCGGGGACGGCATGGCCCGGGGCGGGCCCGAGGCACGGATCCGGACCGTCACGAGGCCGGCGCGGGTCCGGACCGTCACGAGGCCAGCAGTGCTCCGAGCACCATGCCGCCGACCAGGCCCACGGCGCTGACCACGATGGCGATCACCGCAAGCCGCTCGTGCCGGACGGTCTTGGCGACGATGGCCAGGACCAGGGCAACCACGCCGAAGACGATCGGCAGGACGACGAGCGAGATGACTCCCAGCACCATCGCGATGATGCTCAGCACGTTGCCGGTCGCCGCGGGTCGCGGTGCGCCGTGGGGCTGTTGGCCGGTCTGGTGATTGCCGTACTGCGTCGTCATGACCCACTCCTTCGTGATCGGCCTGAGGCCAGGTCCGGTGATGACCGGCTTGAACCTCGGTTGCCCCGAACGCCCTTATGAACACCTCGACTTGAGTCCGCTGGAGGTGACGGCCGGGTGCTTCACCGTCCTGGCTGTGCACTTCTGCGGCCTACGGGAGGCATGGGGCGGCCGTGGCGCCACGGGGGAGGCGCAAGGGGTGAGTGGGGTGACAAATCGACGATTCTCGACTGATTGATCCGGGTTCATCCGGGGAAGGCGACTTCCATGCTCGTCAATCTCTCCGGAAAATCAGCCCTGGTCACCGGCTCCACGCAGGGAATCGGCGCGGCGATCGCCGCCGGTCTCGCGGCGGCGGGCGCCCGGGTCGCGGTCAACGGCCGCAGCGCGGATTCGGTGGCGGCCGCCATCGAGCGGCTGCGCGAGCAGTGCCCGGAGGCGGAGTTCGTCGCCGCGCCGGGCGACATCGCGACCGACGACGGCGCCCGGCAGGTGCGGGAGGCGCTGCCGCACGCCGACATCCTCGTCAACAATCTCGGCATCTTCGGCGCTCAGCCGGCGCTGGAGATCAGCGACGACGACTGGCGTCGCTACTTCGAGGTCAACGTGCTGGCCGCGATCCGCATGACCCGGGCCTATCTGCCGGGGATGAAGGAGAACGGCTGGGGCCGGGTGCAGTACATCGCCAGCGACTCGGCGGTGGTCATCCCGGCGGAGATGATCCACTACGGCGTGTCCAAGACGGCGCTGCTGGCCGTCGCCCGAGGCTTCGCCAAGGACGCCGCGGGCACCGGAGTCACGGTCAACTCCGTCATCGCCGGCCCGACACACACGGGCGGGGTCGAGGACTTCGTCTACGAACTGGTGGACAAGGACCTTCCGTGGGACGAGGCGCAGCGCGAGTTCATGCGCACGCACCGGCCGCAGTCGCTGCTCCAGCGCCTCATCGAGCCAGAGGAGATCGCCCACATGGTGGTCTACCTGGCCTCATCGTTCGCCTCCGCGACCACGGGCGGCGCCCTGCGGGTGGACGGCGGCTACGTGGACTCGATCCTGCCCTGACCCCTGCCGCCCGCCCGAGCCCGGCCCCGGCGCCCCGCGTGGCGGGGGTCAGGGCTTGAGGACGACCTTCGTCCACCCCGCGTCGCGGTCGTCGAAACGGCGGTAGGCGTTCGCGGCCTCGTCCAGCGGCAGTTCGTGCGAGACGATGAACGACGGCTTCGCCCTGTCGTGCTGGATGAGCCGGCCGAGGTAGCGGTTGTACGCCTTCACGTTGGCCTGACCGGTCCCGATCCGTTGTCCCTTGAACCAGAACTGGCCGAAGTCGAAGGGCAGCTTGCCCTCGCGGGTCAGTTCGGTCGGAGCGCCGTCGTCCTGGGGGAGGAACACTCCGACGACTCCAATGGCGCCGGTCGCCTTCACGGACGCGACCAGGTCGTTCATGGTCGCCTCCGGCCTTTCTTCGCCCTGCGGGTCATGGGCCTGGTACCCGACGCATTCGCAGCCCTTGTCGGCCCCACCGTCGGTCAGGTCGAGTATCCGCTCCACGTGATCGCCATCGGAATCATCGACCGCGGTGGCTCCGGCCTGCTCGGCGAGTCGGAGCCGGTCGGCCTGCCGGTCCACGACCAGGACCTGGCTCGCGCCGCGCAGACGCGCGGAGTAGGCCGCCATGAGACCGACGGGCCCGCCCCCGTAGACGACGACGGACTCACCCGGCGAGACACCGGCCAGTTCCGTGGCGTGGTAGCCGGTGGGGAAGATGTCCGCCAGCATCACGTAGTCGTTCTCCTTCTCCGCCGCGTCGTCCGGGAGGACAAGGCAGTTGAAGTCGGCCCAGGGGACCCGCAGGTACTCCGCCTGGCCCCCGGCGTAGGTGCCCATCGCGGCGAAGCCGTAGGCCCCGCCGGGTGTGTCGGAGTCGACCGAGAGACAGAAGCCGGTGAAACCGCGCTCACAGTTGGCGCAGAATCCGCAGCCGACGTTGAACGGCAGGCAGACGCGGTCACCCACCTTCACGCGGTCCACCCCGGCGCCGGCCTCGATCACCTCTCCGAGGTTCTCGTGGCCGAGTATCCGCCCGGTCTCCATGGTGGTCCGCCCCTCGTACATGTGGAGGTCGGACCCGCAGATATTGGTCGAGGTGACCTTGACGAGCACGTCTGTCGGACGTTCGATCCTGGCATCGGGAACATCGGTAACCGCAACATCCCGCGGCCCCTGGTAGACGAGTGCCTTCACAGGGCTCACCGCCTCAACTGATTGGTGTGCACCACCTCGAACCGGTGCCGGCCCGAGGGCGAGCGAAACAGCGTCGTCCATCCAGCATGCGCACAAGCCGGGGGATATGCAGAACGGGCCCCGCCTCGGTCCGGACCGAGCCGGCAACCCGGAGCCGGCTCCGCCGCACCCCGTGTGAACTGCGGTTTTCTGGGAAACGGCTAGAGGTAAGGACTCGCAGCCGGAGCCGAATCAGGAGAACCCTCGTGGGGTACAAGGACAATGGTGCGCAGCACATGAGGGACGACCTCGAAGCTGCCATAGGTCACTACATGGTGGCTGTCGCCGGAAAGCTTCTCGACGAAGGCCTTCCGGTTTCCTCCATTTCCTCGTACGGGGTCTATGACGACCCCAGCCAGGACGCGTTCGGTGCTGACGTGGAAGGAAGCGTGGAGTTCACTCCTTCCTTCCGGCGAAAGGTGTTCGGTGCGGGCCGGGACGCGGGGCTTCTTTGGTGCGGCGTCTCTGGCTGGTGCTTCTTCCGCATGCCTGAGGGATCCGGTGTGACGCTGATGGAGTCGGCCCGATGGATGGGGGGCGGGCTGACGCCGGACCCAGGCCGAGTGGCCGCGTTCCTCTCCGAGGTCCAGCTGGACCCCGAATTCTCGGGTAGCGACGAACGACCCTTCTATCGGGCTCCGCACGGGGACCCGAGACCGCTTCTCCAGCGGCTCGCCGTATTCGACGCCGACAGCGGGGGTACGGAATCATCCTCCTACGACAGCCGGTTCGAGTCCTTGCGGATCGATGCCTGTCAGAGGCGGGTGGTGAGGGCCCTGACCGCCGAGAAGCAAGAGGTCGTCGAAGTTGCTTTGCGCAGCGGCGAGTTGCAGGCGCTGCTGGGATTTCTGGAGTACGTCGAGGGGGCGGCGCCGCAGGACGACGCACGCGAGATGGCGCGCAGACTCCGCTCGGACCTGTCCTTGAGGGCGCGGGACGGGCGGGAGAGCCTTGACGAGCATCGCGAGGCGCTCACGTTCGCGGAAGAACAACGTTAGCTGTCAGTGCCATGTGAATGATCGGTCATGCTGCCAAGCAGCACCGGCGCGCCCAGTTTCCGTGCGGCGTTCGCCGCCCGCGCGAAACCGAGGAATTTCCCCGCCGCCCTGCCCCCTGTACACCGCTGGAGACCCCGGCAGACGTTCCGGCCGTCGTACCACGCACTCCGATGGAACCGCTCAAGATGCGCGGTAGACGGGAGTGGCGAGACTGGCCTTATGGCAGAACAACGTCGCACGAACGCCGGGAGCTCGAAGACGGCGACCGCTTCCCGCGCCCGACGACCGGCGCGAGGCCCGGAGTACGCGGCTCGTGCTGCCGGTAAGAGCCTGGAGGGGTTGATCGGTCATCCCGCGGAGGGGGTCTCCGCCGTGCGCCGCGAGGACGACGGCTGGTGCGTGGTGGTGGACGTTCTCGAAGTGCCACGGATCCCCGACACCACAAGCCTCCTCGCCTCCTACGAGGTGCAGCTGGACCGGGACGGCGAACTCCTGCAATACCGCAGGGTCCGCCGCTACCGACGCGGTGCAGCCGACGAGTGACCCGCGCTTTGCTCCCTGTTGGAAGGACTTTCCATGACCGCGACCACCTACACGGACGAGGTAGTGGCCTGCCCGCCCCGCGCCGGAACGTTGTACGACGTACTGGAGCTCATTCTTGACCGTGGCATGGTCATCGACGTGTTCATTCGGGTGTCGCTGGTCGGCATTGAGATCCTGAAGATCGACGCGCGCATCGTTGTCGCGAGCGTGGATACGTACCTGCGCTTCGCGGAGGCGTGCAACCGGCTCGACCTTGAGCGCGATTCCGGCAGCACCACCATTCCCGAGCTTCTGGGCGGCGGTGTGGCCAAGTCGGTGGGGAAGCGCAAGGCGCGAAACGCGGTGGAGACCGTGGGCAACACCGTACGCAAAGCGGTGGGCGGCGACGACGACTCGTCCGAGGAAGAGGACGAGCCGCAGGCGCGTCCGAAGAAGCGACGTGCGCCTGCCCGCAGCAGTGAGAGCCGACGACGGCGCGCGGAGGCATGAGCGTGAGCGCGTCAACCGAGGGTGTTTACGTCTACGCGGTCCTGCACGCCTCAAGAGCGCTGCCGAAGGACGCGGTCGGCGTCGGATCGCCACCGGCTGCCCTCAGGGTCGTCAGTCAGGGCCTGCTTGGAGCGGTCGTCAGCGACGCGCCGCCGCGACTGCGCGCCCGTCGACGCGATCTGCTGGCACACCAGGACCTTCTGATGCGACTGGCCGACGATGGGCCGGTGCTTCCTATGCGGTTCGGCATGGTCGCGGCGGACGAGCAGTCGGTCCTCGCGCAACTGACCGCTCAGGAGGCCGCATACGCCGCCACCCTGGAGCGGCTCGCGGGCCGCGTCGAGATCAACGTGAAGGTCCTTCCCGCGCAGAACGCGCTGGAAGCACTCGTCGCCGAGGACACGCGTGTGCGGCAGTTCCGTGCGGCTGCTCGGAGAAACCCGGGTTACGAGGCCAGCCTCCGGCTGGGCGAGGCCATCGCCGGCGCTCTCACCAGGCGCGCAACCGCCGCGGGGCAGCGGATCCTGCGCGAGCTCGCACCTGCTGCTCGGGCGTCCGTCCCGGGACCGGAGGTCCAGGGATGCGTGCTGAACGAGTCCTTCCTCGTCGACCGCTCCGAGAGCGAGGCCTTCCTCTCGCGGGCCCAGAGCCTCGGGGCGGCCTTTCGGGAGCATGCGGAGATCAGGCCCGTCGGCCCGCTTCCCTGCTACAGCTTCGTTTCGGCGGAGGCCCGACCCGCGCTCGTGGGCGGCAGCTGACATGGGGCTGATCACCGGTTTGCTCACGCTCCCGATCGCGCCGGTGCGCGGCGTGGTCTGGGTGGCCGAGAAGCTCAATGATGCTGCCGAGCGCGAGCTGCACGACCCTGCCGTGCTGCGTACGCAGTTGGCGGTACTGAACCAGGAACTTGAATCCGGAGACATCAATCTGGAGGAGTTCGAACGCGAAGAGGAACGCCTGCTTGACCGCCTGCACGCCGTACGGGTCGGCCCGGCACAGAGTGATCGAAGGTGACGAGCTCATGGAAGATCAGACGAAGTTGACCCTCGCGGTCGCGGTAGTCGGCGGCTATGTGCTGGGCCGGACCAAAAAGGGACGAGTGGCTCTCAGCGTCGCGACCTATCTCGCCGGCCGGCGTTTCGGTATGGAACCCCGCCAACTCGCCGCAGAGGGCATGCGCCGACTCGGCGAGGTCCCCCAGGTCGCTGAACTTCAGGAACAGCTCAGGGGCGAGGTTCTCGACGCGGGCCGCAAGGCCGTGACCGCCGCCGCCAACCGGAGCATGAGCACGTTGGCCGGCTCGATCAGCGAGCGCACGGCTCGTCTCCTTGAACCCCCGAGCGACGAGGACGAGGACGAGGACGAGGCGTACGCGGACCAGGACGAGGAGTACGAGGACGAAGAGTACGAGGAGGAACCGGAGGAGGGCGACGACGAGGGTGAGCAGCCAGTAGAGGACGAAGACGAAGAAGAGGACGAAGAAGAGTACGAGGACGAGGACGAGGAAGAACCCGAGGAGGAGCCGGAGGAGCAGCCGAGAAGGCGCCCTCGGACCGACAAGCCCTCGGCGAAGCGGACCGCTCCGGCCAAGAAGGCGGCACCGGCGAAGAAGGCCGCAGCCAAGAAGGCCGCCCCGGCCAAGAAGGCGGCAGCCAAGAAGTCCGGCTCCGCGAAGAAGGCCGCTGCCAAGAAGACCGCTCCGGCGAAGAAGGCGGCCCCGGCCAAGAAGGCGGCGGCCAAGAAGTCCGGCGGCTCCGCGAAGAAGGCCGCTGCCAAAAAGACCGCCCCGGCGAAGAAGGCGGCGGCCAAGAAGACGGCAGCGGGCAAGTCATCGTCGAAGCGGGCCGCATCCAAGCGCACCAGCGGTCGGAGGTAGCGGGTCATGGCCAGGACGGAAAAGGCAGAGCCTGATTCGGAAGAGACCGAAGAGGCAGAAGAGACCGAAGAGTCCGGAATGGACAAACTCCGCGGCGAGCTGTCCAGCTTCCTCAGCACGCAGGTGGAGAAGCTTGCGGAGAAGGCGGGGGACAAGCTGACCGATGTCACCGGCCAGTTGACAGATGTAGCCGAGAACGGCGGCTCTTTGCCGGCCATCGGTTCCCGCATCCTCCAGGGCGATTCCCCGGTGAAGGCGTTCGTCTCGGAGAAGGCCAAGGGCGTCAAGGACAACGTCGTGGACAAGGCCAAGGAGACCTTCGGTGGTGGCGGCAAGGGCAAGCGCAAGGCGAGCGGCGGAAAGACCATGAACATCATCGAGGTCCTCGATGTGGGAGTGCCGCTGCGCACCGCGTACGACCACTGGACCCAGTACGACCAGTTCAGCAGCTTCGCCAAGGGCGTGCAGGACGTCTCGATGGACGAGGAGATGACGAGCGACTGGAAGGTCAAGGTGGGGCCCTCCTCGCGGAGCTTCAAGGCAACGGTTCAGGAGCAGGTCCCTGACGATCGCATCGTCTGGACATCCGAGGGCGCAAAGGGAACGACACGGGGCGTGGTGAGCTTCCACGAACTGGCACCGTCCCTCACACGCATCGTTCTGGTCATTGAGTACTACCCGTCCGGCTTCTTCGAGAAGACGGGAAACCTCTGGCGTGTGCAAGGACGCCGGATCCGGCTCGACTTCAAGCACTTCCAGAAGTACGTCACACTCACGGACGAGGAGCCGGACGGGTGGCGGGGTGAGATCCGCGACGGAGAAGTAGTCAAATCTCACGAAGACGCCATGGAAGAGGAAGAGGCGGAGAACGAGGAAGACCCGGAGGGGGAGGAGTACGAAGACGAGGACGAGGACGAGTGGGATGAAGAGGACGAGGACGAGGACCCACTGACCGACGAGGACGACGAGGAAGAGGAAGAAGAGCCGGAGGAAGAAGAAGAGGAAGAGGAGCCCGAGGAAGAAGAAGAGGAAGAAGAGGAAGAGGCACCGCGCAGAAGGCGGACCGGGTCCGCGAAGCAGCGATCACGGAGAGCACGAAGTGACTGATCTCGACTTCCGACAGGACGCTTCCTATCCCGTAGCCGGACCGCAGAACACGAACCTGGCGGACATCCTGGAGCGCGTTCTCGACAAGGGCATCGTGATCGCCGGGGACATCAAGATCGACCTTCTCGACATCGAACTGCTCACCATCCGCCTGCGGCTCTTCGTGGCGTCCGTGGACACGGCGAAGAAGGCCGGGATCGACTGGTGGGAGACCGACCCCGCGCTCAGCTCCCACGCGGCGAGGGACGCCCTGAAGGATGAGAACCGCGAGCTGCGGGCGCGGCTTGAGGCACTCGAATCGCGCACCGAAGAGACATCGCCGGACCCGCGACGAGCCACGGAGAGGAAGAACAGGGGCTCATGACGGAGTGCAGCACAGGGACATCGGAGACGAACGCCACCTACGTGTTCGCGGTCTGCCACACGGAGGGGAACCCCGACGTGGACGGTCTCGCCGGGGTCTCGCGCGACGGACCGGTGCGCTGCCTCCGCACCGGCTCGCTCACAGCGATCGTGCAGACCGTTCGAGGGGCTGACTTCACGGACGAGGCCTGGCAGAACCGGCTGAGCGACGAGGCCGAACTCGAACGGTACGCGCGTGCCCACCATGAGGTCGTCTCGTCGGTCGCCGCGCGCTTTCCCACGGTCCCGTTGCCGCTGGCCACGTTGTACAACGGGGACGAGAGGGCCGCACTCGCACTCGCCGGTGAGTCGACACGCTTTCGCAGGGCGCTGACGCGAATCGCGCATCACGCCGAATGGGGAATCAAGGTCTACGCGCCCCTCTCGCGGAGCGCGGGCGACGACCCCGCCGAGGAACGGACGGCTGTGCCGGCGGACGGGACGGGTCCGGCCCCCGGAGCGGGCAGGGCGTACCTGGAGCGCAAGCGCAACCTGCAGTCGCGGCGTGAGCGGCGACAGGTGGACTCCTTGCGGATCGCGGATGCCGTGGACGCGGACGTGAGCCGCCTCGCCACGGAATCCCGTCGCCTGCGGCCACACGGCGATGGAGCCCGTGACGACCATCGCGTGCAGGTTCTGAACGCCACCTATCTGGTCGAGGGGAGCCGGGCGGCAGAGCTGGACCTGCTGGTGGCCGGCCTGCGAGAACGCACCGGTGCGCACATCGAGGTCTCGGGGCCCTGGGTGCCCTACTCCTTCGTGGGAGAGGTGTAAGTCCGTGACGCGTGAAGCAGTTCCGTGGGACACCCCCGGCGGCTTGAGCGGTCCGATCGGCGTGCCACTGGTCGATCTGCTGGACCGTGTCCTGGGGACCGGGGTGGTCGTGAGCGGTGACCTGGTCATCGCGATCGCCGACGTACCCCTCGTACGGGTCTCACTCCATGCGCTGCTGTCGTCGGTCAACGAGCGTGTTCCAGCCCCCTGGGCCGACAGCGGGCCGCTGTGACGAGCTCACGGGTGGACCTGGATTCCGAGAAGTTGGGGCGCGATCTGGTCACGCTGGTCCTCACGGTGGTCGAACTGCTGAGGCAGCTGATGGAGCGGCAGGCCCTGCGGCGCATCGACGAAGGTGACCTGACCGACGAACAGACCGATGAGATCGGCACGACCCTGATGATGCTCGACCAGCGCATGACAGAGCTCTGCGAGCAGCACGGCGTACGGCCGGAAGACCTCAACCTCGACCTCGGACCCCTGGGCTCCCTCCTGCCGCGTGACTGAGAGCGGAGTCCGGGGGAGGCCGAGCCGAATGCGCTGCGCCGCCGGGGCACTCGAATGGCGGACGTGGGGATCTTGGAGCACGGTGGAAGGGGGCACGAGTGGCGGAACCGTCCGCCACATCCGGTTCGCCCCTCTCAGGACTCTCGCTGCGAGGTACTCATGGCGACGAACGGCAGTGAAAACGGAACGGCGCTCGGATCGAACGAATCGTCGAGCGGAACCAAGGGGACGACGGTCATCGCGGACACCGTGGTGTCCACGATCGCGGGAATAGCGGTACGCGAGACCGATGGGGTCCACGCCGTCGGTGGGGGAGCCTCCCGGGCCGTGGGGGCGATGCGGGACAAGGTGTCCCGGTCCAACGACCCCGGCCGCGGAGTGAAGGTCGAGGTGGGCGAGAAGCAGGCAGCCGTCGACGTCGACATCGTGGTCGAGTACGGAACTCTCATCCTGGACACCGCCAAGAAGATCCGCGTCCATGTCACCGATGCGCTGGAGACGATGACCGGACTGGAAGTTGTCGAGATCAACATCAAGGTTCTCGATGTCTACGTGCCGGGGGACGACGACAGCGAGGACGACGAGGAGAAGGGCTCTCCCGGGAAGCCCCGTCGCGTTCAGTGAGGCCGGCGGGTCGCTGTCAACGGGACGCGCAGGGCGGAGTCGCCGCCTCGCCAGGCCGCCAGCAACACCGCACCCAGCCTGTCTTCGAGCAGACCGGTGGCCTGGACGCCGAAGGCCACGTCCGCGTCCAGACCGGGCTCGGCCGCCAGGAGCGGGTCGATCACCTCGTGCCGGACGACCTGCTCATGGACTGCGTCGGCCTCGACGTGCTCGTCGTAGAAGTGTGCCGCCGCCGGCCCCGCACCCGTGCGCCGCATCGCGTTGGCGAGCCGCCGGGACCCGGGCGAGGACGTCACCTCCACCGCGGCGAAGTGCCCCACCAGAGCGCCGCGCAGCGCCCGGTGCAGACCGAACAGCGACATCACGTTGACCGTGCACAGCCCCTGCGCGGGGGCCGCGTCGAGATAGTGACCGTAGGTGTGGTCCAGACCGAGGTCGTCCATCAGGTCCGCGAAGAGCCGGGCGTGGACGTCCTCGGCACGTCCGGCGCCGAACTCGTCGTACTCCACCGCCACCATCGCGGCCTTCGCGCGGCCGTGCAGCCGCGGGATGACCCAGGCGTGCGGGTCGGCTTCCTTGAGGTGGTAGAGGGAGCGCAGCGCCGCGTATTCCCGGACCTGCCAGAGCTGGCCCTCGTCCTGCAGGAAGTTGCTCACGCCGGTGCCGTCGTCAACGGCCGGTTCGGTGAGGACGGTGGCGAGGGCTTCACGCGCGTCGGCCCCGCCCGGCACGTCCGCGCGCAAGGCGCTCAGGAAGCGGTGTTCGAGTGCGCCGCGCAGCCGCAACAGGTCGGGATCCCACTCACGGTCGTCACCAACGGCGTCGAACCCCTGGTAGTGCAGCTCGTAGAGCACGTAGAGCGCGAGCTGGAGATCGTCCCCGTACGGATCGGCCCCGGAGACGGCCTCCGGATCCACCAGGGGGGCGTGCCCGTCCCGCAGGGCCGACAGCACGCCGCGCGAGACAACACCGCGTGGGACGGGCAGCGCCGGGCTGGTGCCACGGGATTCGAGGTAGGGAGAGGTGGTCATGCCGCTCCACCGGCTTCCGGGTCGGTGGCGGCGTCGGTCCCGGTCCGGGCAGGGCGGCCGCGGTGGCTGGTGTCGCACCAGGGGTAGCGGCGGCTGCGACGGCAGGTGCACACCGCCACCATGAAGCGCTCGGAGGTGACGGCCACGCCGTCATCCCCGGTGACGGTCACGGGCCCCTCCACCAGGAGGGGGCCGTTGCGTTCGAGGCGGACACGGCGGGGGTCAGCATTGTCGCGCACGGATAACCACCAGTTCCTCTTTGTCCTGCTCTTCGTCGTCCAGCAGCCCCTGATCGCGCAGCCACGGGAGGCGGGAGCGCAGAACGGGGCCGAGGGGGATGAGTTCGCGGTCGACGACCTCCGCGTCGAGGCGCGCCCGCGCGAGGACATCGACCGTCGTCTGGGCGCCGCACATCTTCGAATGGACCATGAGCAGCGTTCCGCCCGGTCGCAGGACGGCCGCGGCGGTGGCACAGACCTGGTCCACGACGGCCCGGCCGTCCGGGCCGCCGTCCCAGGCACGCGCTCTGCCCCGCAACGGCGGCAGAGCGGCCGGCGAGGGAACGTACGGGGGGTTACTGATCACCATGTCGTACGGTCCCGCGTCGCGGGCCGACAGATCGCGGTACCGGACGGTCACCCGGCTGCGGTGGAGCGCGGCGTTCACTCTGGCGCACAGCACCGCCCTGTGGGAGACATCGACGGCGGTGACCCGGGCGCCCAGTCGGGCGGCGTGCACCGCCAGCGCGCCGCTGCCGGTCCCCAGTTCCAGTACACGTGTGCCGGGGCCGATGTTCTCCCTGGCGAGGGCTCGCATGAGGAGGTGCGTGTCGTGCTGCGGGGTGTAGACGCCCGGCACTGTCAGCATGCGTCGTGGCCTCGTGCGAAGTGGTACGGCCATGGCCGCCTCTCGCCTTCGTAGTGGCGACGACTGATCGCCGCCTGTCCAGAATGGGCTGCGCGCGAGTCGGCCGCCACTTCGGCGGTCACGGCCCGCGCCGGGCCGGGACGCTCTCCCGTGCGAGCGCCGTGCCAGTCGAGGCACATGAAGGTGGCGTCGTCCCTGGGGGCGCCGTGGTAGGCGTCCGTCACCGCGGCGACGAGCGCGCGCACGGCCTCGCGGGGGTGCTCGGCCGCGGTGTCACGGAGAAGGACGGGCAGGTCGACGGCTGCGGCTTCACGCTCCTGCGTGCCGTCGGTGTACAGCAACAAGCGGTCGCCCGGCCGCAGGCCGAGATCCTGTACCTGGTACGGGCCCTGTCCGACGACGCCGAAGGGCAGGTTCACCGCCAGTCGGAGCTCGTCGACCCGGCCGTCGCGCAGCCGCAGCGGCCGGGGGTGGCCGGCGTTCACGATCTGTGCGCCGGAACCGCCCAGGGCGACGCGCAGGAGCTGGCCGGTGGCGAAGGTGCGTCTGCCGTGGTCGAGGAGGGCCTGGTGGGTCTGGCGGGCTTGTTCGGCGAGGTCCGCCCCGGCGCGACGGGCGCCGCGCGACGCGTTGACCAGGAGCGTCGCCATGAGCGAGGCGTCGACGCAGCCGCCGGCCGCCGCCGCGCCCAGTACCTCAGCCAGTTCCATTCGATCACGCGTCACTGTGGCCTCCCTGGGTTCGGGGCACTCCTGCCCACCGAAACGCGAGGCATGACCGCGGTGGCGTATGCGCGGGCCCGCACGGCGGCGGGTGCTCTCCCGAGTCACCGCCCGGGAGAGCACCCGCCGTCTACTTCTCCTGATCCGCCGACCGGATCCGACCGGATCCGATGCGATCCGACGTGATCCGGACCCAGGACGCTAGTCCGGGTGCATGGTGGTGCCGGGAGGGCCTCCCAGAGGGCGGCGGGCCCCTTTCAGCTCGGCCTCGTACAGGTGGTCGCGACCCTGGGCGAGCCTGTGGACCAGTTGCTGCTCGATCTCGGTGAAGGGCCGGTAGTAGGTCCGGTTGTAGCTCTCGACGAGCTGGAAGGTCCAGTGGCCGGGGATGACGTTGCGGCCGAGGAGCTCACGTTCGACGAGGTCGGCGTCCTGGTCGTGGCCGGCCTCGCGCAGCAGACGCACCGCGTCGCCGACGGCGAAGTCGGCGCTGCCGGTCAGCTGGTGGAACTCGTACAGTGCGCCGCGGGCGCGCTCGGTCGTCTCCAGCGCCTTCGACAGGGCGCCCAGCGCTTCGACGGTCTTGTCGCTCACGCCTTCGGGGCGGCGGTGTGCGGTGTCCGGGGGGCTGTTCTGTTCTTCGCTCACGCCCGTACCTATGCCCTGGGCGTGCGCGCGCCTACCCGCCGGTCGCTCCTCCGCGGGGGCCGGGGCGGCCCGGGGCGCGGCCGCCTGCCGGAATGCGCCGAGCCATGAAGGGCGCGACAGTGAAATAGACCTGGGTTCTTGCGGAGGAAGGGACCGGGTGAGGGGGACGGGGCCCAGCCGACGGCCCACCTCTTCGGCGGCGCGGGCCATCGCCTCGTCATCGGTGACGTCCACGTGCCAGTGGAGTGACCGCGTGGGCAGTCCTGCGGCGGTCCGGGCGAGCGCGTCCCAGGAAATCCTGACGCAGCGGGCGCAGAGTCGGCTTCGCCGTGCGAGGCGCCTGGCGTGTGCCGCCCGCGCCCCGGGCCGTCGTGCGCTTTGATCTATGGGGGAGGCGCGCGGTGCGGATCGGTCCGGCGGGCACCGCGTGGCACCGGCCGGGCAGCAGTCCGTCAAGGGAGCGTTCGGCATGAGCAAGGAAGAACCCGGCACGCCCCACTGGCTGTTCGGTGATCAGCTCGGCCCGCATTTCATCGACCCGGCGCACGGCGGCCCGCACCGGGACGCGCCGCTGCTGATGATCGAGTCCCGGAACGTCCTGCGCAGGAGGCGCTTCCATCGCGCCAAGGCGCATCTGCTCCTTTCGGCGATGCGCCACCGGGCCGCGGAGCTCGGTGACCGGGTGCGGTACGTCAAGGCGGATACGTACCGGCAAGGACTGCGTGAGGCGGTGGGCGATGCCCGGGTGACCGTCCACCACCCCACATCCCGTGCGGCCCACGCCTTCGTGCGCGGGCTGCCCTCGGTGCGGGTTCTGCCGGCGCGCGGCTTCCTCGTGAGCCACGACGACTTCAAGGCCTGGGCGGACGGCCGCGCCTCGAAGCAGCTCCGTCAGGAGGACTTCTACCGATGGGTCCGCCGGACGCACGGTCTGCTGATGGAGGGCGACCACCCCGTCGGCGGCCGCTGGAACCTGGACCACGACAACCGGCAGCCCCCGCCTCGCGACGTCACCGAACTGGGCGTACCGGCACCGTACCGGCCCCGGGAGAGCGAGATCGACGACGAGGTGCGGTCCGACCTGGACCGGTGGTCGCGGGACGGGGACGTGGAGTTCGTCGGCGAGGACGCACCACGCGTATTCCCGGCCACGCGCCGGGAGGCGCTCGCCGCACTCCGGCGCTTCGTGGAGCACCGGCTCGCCACGTTCGGGGAATACGAGGACGCGGTTCTGGCCGGGGACCCGACGATGAGCCACAGTCTGCTGTCCACGTCGCTCAACCTCGGGCTGCTGGACCCCGCAGAATGCGTCGAACGGGCGGAGGCCGGATGGCGGTCGGGCGATGTGCCGCTCAACAGTGCCGAGGGGTTCGTGCGGCAGATCGCCGGGTGGCGCGAGTTCGTCTGGCACGTCTACTGGTACTTCGACGAGGAGTACCGCGAGAGCAACGTTCTGCGCCACCGCGAGCCACTGCCCGACTGGTTCACGGAACTGTCCCCGGACGGCACCGGGGCGAACTGCCTCTCCCACGTCCTGGAACAGGTCAGGACGACAGGCTGGACCCATCACATTCCCCGCCTGATGATCCTGGGCAGTTTCGCCCTCCAACGGGGCTGGGACCCCCGGGCCGTCACCGACTGGTTCCACCGCAGCTTCGTCGACGGCTACGACTGGGTCATGGTCCCGAACGTGGTGGGCATGTCGCAGTACGCCGACGGGGGCCGCATGACCACCAAGCCCTATACGTCCGGGGGCGCCTACATCGACCGGATGAGCGACCTCTGCGGCCCCTGCCGGTACAACCCGTCCGTACGGGTCGGCGAGGACGCCTGCCCCTTCACTGCCGGGTACTGGAACCTCCTGCACCGCCACCGTGACCGGTTCGAACACAACGCGCGGATGACCCGGGCGGTGCGAGGTCTGGACAGGCTCCGCGATCTCGACGCGCTCCTGGAGCAGGAGCGCGAGCGCCGCGACTGACCGGCCGCGGGCAATGCCGCCAGTCGGCGAAGCCGGCCTGCGATGGTCTTCCAGGTAGTGGATCAGTCCCACCAGAAGTCCCGGCGGTGGGCACCGGTGATTCGCTCGGCGTACGCACGGCCACCGCCTGACCGTCGCGTTGGCAGTGACCTCCCGGTAGCACCGCCAGCGTCTCGTCCGCGGTGTGCGGGCAGAAGAGGAACCGGAGGTCGAAGTGCTGGTGTTCGGGTCCGCCTCCGCCCGGGTCGGCGTCGACGCCGTGTATGCGCCGGGCCACGATAGTTGGCACCTGACCACGCTGGTTGGCATCACCCTCGCTTGTCCATGCCAAGATGCGAGGATGGATAAGACCGACGTCACGCGTGCGATCGCGGCTGCGACTTCGGTCGCCGCATCGCTCGACCTGCCAGCCAACGACGCAATCGTTCTCCACAACTCGAACAAGCTGGCACTGCGGCTGACGCCGTGCGATGTCTTTGCCCGGGTCGCCCCTGTGGGACAAGAGGTCGCACAGTTCGAAGTCGATCTCGCTCAGCGGCTCATCGAGGCCGGATGCCCGATGTGTCCCTTGGAGCCTCGGGCGGACCCGCGCGTGTACACGTGCGATGGCTTCGCAGTGACGCTGTGGACCTACTACGAGCCCGTGACACCTCACACCTCACCGGTCGACTACGCCAAGGCGCTGGAGCAGCTGCACGCCGGCATGCGACAGGTCGAGATGCCGAGTCCGAGGTTCACGGACCGGATCACGGAGGCGGAAGAAGTCGTCGCCGACCCGGATCGCTCGCCGCAGCTCACCGGCGCGGACCGCGTGTTCCTCAGCGGCAGGCTGGCAAGTCTGCGACGAGCGATCGACGACCGCGGCGCCGTGGAGCAGCTGCTCCACGGCGAGCCGCATCCGGGCAATGTGCTCAGCACGAGGAACGGCCCGTTGTTCATCGACCTTGAGACGTGCTGCCGCGGACCCGTCGAGTTCGATCTCGCCCATGTTCCCGAGGCTGTCTGCGAGCACTACCCAGGCGTCGACCAAGGGCTGCTGAACGAGTGTCGCGAGCTCGTTATCGCGATGGTCGCCGCGTGGCGTTGGGAGGTTGGCGACCAGTTTCCGAATGGAAGGCGATTCGGAAAGGAATGCCTGCGCTTGCTGCGCGAGGGTCCTCCTTGGCCGACACTCGACACAGTGACCAGGCGGCTGGATGGTCTGTAGAAGCCGCCGAAGGTCAGTGAAGGCGGCAAGGAACCAAGCGGCGAGGCCGTCGCCGTTGCGACCCCATGCGCGGCGGCCCCACTGCCGCGCTGAACCGTGGCGCCGGTGCCGAATCGAAGACGTGCTGTACCTGGGCAGCGGACAGACACGGTCAGTGTGAGTCATGGAGAACCTGGAGACCGCCTGCTCGGACGTGCGACTCGTTGTAGGGTGTCGAAACAGCCCTTGACCTGCAAAAACGCAGGCAGGGAGCCTATGAGTGGGAGTGTTCCGATGATGCGCACCATGTTCAAGTCCAAAATCCACCGGGCCACCGTGACCCAGGCCGACCTGCACTACGTCGGTTCCGTCACCATCGACGCCGAGCTGATGGAGGCCGCGGATCTGCTCCCCGGCGAGCTTGTGCACATCGTGGACATCGACAACGGGGCCCGGCTGGAGACGTACGTCATCGAGGGCGAACGCGGCTCCGGAGTCATCGGGATCAACGGCGCCGCCGCCCACCTCGTCCACCCCGGTGACCTGGTCATCCTGATCAGCTACGCGCAGGTCGACGACGCCGAGGCGCGCAGCCTGGTCCCGAGCGTCGTCCACGTCGACGCGGGGAACCGGATCGTCGCGCTCGGCGCCGACGCCTCCGCTCCCGTCCCGGGCACCGACACCGCGCGCAGCCCGCACGCCGTCCCCGCGGCGCGCTGAAGCGACCTACCCAGCGAAGGAGCATCCGATATGGCGGACCGGAGTGGTCAGGACGGGCCCGACATCCGTGACGACCGGGCGGCGGGCAGACTGCTCGCGTACGAGGACGGCGCGGCCGCCGGGGTCATCGTGTACTTCGTGATGGACGGGGCACCCGCCGCGCTCGTCGCCGTACACACGGTCGTCGAGCCGGGGCACGAGGGCAAGGGGATCGGGAGCGCACTGGTCAGGGAGTTCTACGCGATGGCGGGCCGTGACGGAGTCCCCGTCGTACCGCTCTGCCCGTACGCCGCGAAGTGGGCGTCGCGCCATCCCGACGAGGCTCCGCAGGCCCCGGCCGCACTGGTGGAGCGGGCGAAGGAACAGCTCGCGTCGCGTCCCGAGCTCTACTGATCCCGGAGGCCGGCGGCCCAGGCCCGAACAATGCCCAGCGGCGGGCCGATAGCGTCTCGCCCATGCCCCTCGCTCTGCTGCACACCTCCCCGGCCCACGTCCCGGTCTTCGACGCCCTGCGCGACGCAGGCCATCCGGGGCTCGTGCTGCGCCACCTCGTGCACGAGGGCCTCCTCGAACGGGCCGGGGAGAGCGGGCCGCAGGCGGTGACGGGCGAGATCGAGGCGTTGCTCGCCGGGGCGGTCGCCGAGGGGGCCACCGCGGTGCTCTGTACGTGCTCGACGATCGGCGGTGTCGCGGAGTCGCTCGGGCCGGCGCTCGGCGTCCCCGTGCTGCGGGTCGACCGCCCGATGGCGGCCGTCGCGGCCCGTGCGGAGCGGGTGACCGTCATCGCGGCGCTCGCCGCCACCCTGGAGCCCACCCTCGCGCTGATCGCCGAGGAGGCCGACGCTGCGGGCCGGCCTCCGGCCGAGGTCCGCACCGTGCTGGTCGCGGGCGCCTGGGAGCGCTTCGAGGCGGGCGAGCGTGACGGCTATCTGGACCTGGTGGCCGAGGCCGCAGACGCGGTGGCGGACGCCGATGTGATCGTGCTGGCCCAGGCGTCCATGGCCGGTGCCGTCACCCGTACGGTCACGCGGATTCCGGTGCTCTCCAGTCCGCGGCCGGGCCTGGCCGCCGCGGCGGCAGCGGTCGCTTCGGTGGGCCGGACGGATCTTTCGTAGGCCGAACGTATGGACTCGCCGGGCGCGGGCAGCCGCTCCGGGAGACGGTGGAGGAGATCCACCCAGACCGTTCGGAGGACCGAGATGACCCATCCGTTTCCCGACCCCGTCCCGCCCGCGCCCACTCCGGGACCCATTCCTGGGCCGCCCCAGCCGCTGCCGGAGCCGGAGCCCGTGCCGCCGGGGCCGGGGCCGACGCCGCCCGTCCCCACGCCGCCGGGGCCCTCGCCCGACCCGATCCCGCAGCCGCCCGCGCCGAACCCCGAGCCGGTGCCGCCGCCGGAGCCGGAGCCCTCACCGGTGGGCTGAGCCGTGCGGGTGACCGACGCGGGTGGCCGGCCGCCGCCGTCCCTGCCCACGGGCGGCCCGATGAACACCGCCGCTCTCCGTGCTCCTGCCGGAGGCTCACCGTTACGAGCCTCCGGCATGAGCTGCGATCAGGCGATGATCGGGACCACGGCCTCCGGCGTCAGCATCCGGAACGTGAAGGACTGGTGGAAGTAGAGACTGACGGTCGTCGCGTCGTGCTCCTGATAGCCGATCGACAGATCCTCGCCCAGGCACAGCTCGAAGTCGCCGCCCCGGGTGGACAGCAGCACCCCGCCCGCCACCGCCGGCGCCCACAGGATCTGGTCGTCGAGCAGCCGGGTCAGATGGGTGGAGACGGGATATCCGTGGTCGGATGTCTCGGTCGCCTCCGTGAACGCGTCCGCGCCCAGCAGCAGCCGGTAGGGCCCGTCCACACCGGCCAGCCGCAGCTTGGTCAGCGCCTGGCTGACGGTGGCCGGATAGTCCCGGGCATCTGCCGGAAGCGGCAGCGGGGCGTGTGAGGAACCGTCCCGCAGACCGGTGATCCCGGCCGCCGCGTAGCCGTCGATGAGCGCCATGTCCTCCGCGAACGCACAGGTCCGGGCGGCGTCCTTGACCGGCTGCCAGTCACTGTCGTCGGAGCCGCGCTCGACATCGTCCACCGCCGCCCTGTCCAGTGTGAACGGCACCCGCCACTCGATGACCGGTACCGAGGTGCGGGCGCGGGCCAGCACGTCGGGGGTGGGCGGGTCGATCTCCCGGAGGTGGCCGTCGCCGACGGCAGCCAGCCGCGGGCCCTGTGGCCCGCTGACGTCGACGACGCGCCGGCCCGCCAGATGACGGCTGAAGGTGCGCCGGGCCTCCTCCTCGATCTGGTCCCAGGCGGCTTGCGTGACGGGGGCGAGTGCGCGGTGGAGGTTGTTCATCACTGGGCGCTTTCTTGCAGGCTGCCGATGTGCAGCGAACCGTCACGGGAGTCCGGCGGGATCAGGGTCTGCGCCGTCGGCGCGGACGCCGGCTCCGGCAGTGCCCCGGTCCCGGCCGCTGCGGACTCGGGCGACGGCGGCGGGGCGTCGAGGAAGTCGGCGCCGGGGGCGTGGAAGAGCGTGCCGGTGACCGCTGTCGAGAAGTCGAGAATGCGGTCGTGGGTGCCGGGAGGACTGCCGAGGAACATGTTCCGGAGCATCTGTTCGGTGACGCCGGGGTCGGCGGCGTACCCGATGAAGTACGTACCGAACTCACCCTGACCGAAGCTGCCGAACGCCATGTTGGCACGCAGGATGTCGCGCTCCGTGCCGTCCGGGTCCGTGATGGTGTTCAGCGCCACGTGTGAGTCGGCGGGTTTGACGTCGTCGGCGAACTCGATGTCGGTGAACTTGGTCCGCCCGATCACCCGCTCCTGCTCCTCCGTGCTCAGCGCGTTCCACGACGTCAGATCGTGCAGGTACTTCTGCACGACGACATAGCTGCCGCCCGCGAAGTCCGGGTCCTCGTCACCGACCAGCGCCGCCGAGAGCGCGTCCGGACCGACCGGGTTCTCTGTCCCGTCCACGAAGCCCAGCAGATCCCGGTGGTCGAAGTAGCGGAACCCGTGCGTCTCGTCCACGACCTTCACCGCACCGCCGAGCCGGCCGAGCAGCTGGGAGGCCCACTCGTAGCACACGTCCATCCGCTCGGCCCGGATGTGGAACAGCAGGTCGCCCGGGGTGGCGGGGGCGTGGTGGCGGGGCCCGCGCAGTTCCTGGAAGGGATGGAGCGAGGCGGGACGCGGCCCCTCGAACAGCCGGCCCCAGGCATCGGAACCGAAGCCGGTCACACAGGCCAGCCCGGAACCGGGAAAGCGGAACCCGATGGAGCGGGCCAGGGCCGCCAGATCCGGCAGCGCCTCGCGGACAGCGGGCTCACCGCCCGGCTCGATCGTGGCGACCAGGATCAGCGCGGCGCTGGTCAGCGGTGCGACGACGGGCTGCGCCGCGGCCGCTTCCTCGGTGGTCCCGGGCATGCGGCGGCTCCATGGGGTGGCGTGGGCGACAAGGCGGCACCCGCGCGGGTGAGGACGCGGGGCCCGCTGCCACTTACCCACATCCGGCGGGGCGCCGCACCCCGGCGCGTCCGACCGGGCGACGTGCGCGCCGCTCCCTCGCCCGCCCGGCCGGGCGCTTGCCCCGGCCCGGTCACTCGTCGGCGAGGTCGCTCCGGCTGCACGCCAGCACCCCGGTGGTGCCCGACAGCCGGGCCATCAGCGCGTCCGGATCGCCCCTGCCCTGCACGCTGAGCGCGACCTCGACGGTCCGCTCGGGCGGGGGCACGGTCTCCGACCGGCGACGGCGCCGGAACATCCCCTCGCCGTCGGCGGCGAGCGTGGTCAGCTCGGAGATCGCGAACCCCGCCTCCGTACAGTGCTTGACCAGCTCCCGCAGCGCGCCCACCCCCTCCGTGTAGGTGATCCGGTAGCCGATCGAGGCGTTGCGCAGCGCCGGCAGCCGGTGGGCCAGCGGGCGGACGCCGTACGACACCAGGAAGTAGGCGAGCGTGGCGAGGGTGGCGAGTACCGGCAGCCCGGCGCCGGCCGCGCAGCCGACCGCCGCGGTCAGCCAGATCGACGCGGCCGTGGTCAGCCCCTTGACCGAGCCGCGGTGGACGAAGATGACACCACCGCCGATGAACCCGAGCCCGGAGACGATCTGCGCCGCCACCCGGGACGGATCCAACTCGACCTGCCCGGTGACCAGTACGTCGGAGAAGCCGAACTTGCTGACCAGGGTGAACAGTGCGGCCCCGAGCCCGACGATCGTGTACGTGCGCAGTCCGGCCGCCTTCTGGCGGATCTCGCGTTCGATCCCGATCGCGCAGGAGAGCCCGAACGCGATGCCGAACTGCGCCGCGTGCGTCCAGTTCTGGCCGAACGGTTCATTGATGTCGATTGCCACAGAGCCTCCGATCCGCTTGGGACCTTCCGGGCAGCCGGCCGCCGGAAGGAGAGCGCCGTCACCCCGCCGTGCCGGGCGGCGCGACGGTTGCGGCGGCGCGATGCTCCACCGTACCGGCCGCTCTCACCAGGCCCGGAGTGCGTTACGGCTCGTCAGGTCCGTGGCGCCCGGGAGCCTGCGCCGTCGAGCAGCGGGGCGAGGACGGCCCGCAGGTCCTCCGGCCGGCGGTAGTGGAGCGCGGTCATGCCCTCGCGTCGGGCAGCGGTCACGTGGGCCTCGGTGTCGTCCACGAACAGACAGCGCCCCGCCACGGTCCCGACGCGTTCGGCCGCGATGCGGTAGACCCTCGGGTCGGGCTTGGCGACGCCGATGCGCGCGGTGTTGACGACGGCGTCGGCCACCCCGCCCAGGCCCTGCCGGTCGAGGTCCAGCTCCAGCCTCGTGGTGGCGTTGGAGACCAGCGCCACCGCGGCCACCTCCCGGACCGAGGCCAGCAGCGCGACCACCTCCGGATCGACGAGCGGTACGAGCCCGGCCCAGGCGGCGACCGCGGCCCCGGCCCGGTCCGCGGAGCCGCAGACCGTGGTCAGTTCGGCCGCGACGGCGGACCGCCACTGCTCGTCGGTCACCTCGCCCGTGATCGCGGGAAGCAACCGCCGCGGGGCGAACGCGGCAGCCGCGAGTGCGCCTCGGGGCAGTCCGTGTGCGTCTTCGAGGGCATCCTGCGCGGGCCAGTGCCGGATCACGCCGTCGATGTCGCACAGCACGGCGTCGATGAGTTGGGCGGGCATGATCGGCTCTCCATCCGCTCAACGACGGCACACGCCGTCCTCCGACCGGTGACCTGGCCCGGCGGACGGCGGGCGCCCCCGCCGGCTGCTCCATCCACGTCACCCCATGACTTTCGCGCGCCCGACCGTAGCGCCCCTGCCGGGCTCCGGCGGGTGCGCACCGTACGGTCGGGTCCGTAGGCGCGAAATCGCGCGAAGCGTCCCGGGCGGCCGACGCCAGGGCCCTGCGGAAGATATGACATGGCAAAGATTCTTTTCGTGATGACCGGATCCGACCACTGGACCCTCGCCGACGGCTCCCTGCACCCGACCGGCTTCTGGGCCGAGGAGGCCGTCGCGCCGTACGAGAGGTTCAAGGCCGCCGGGTACGAGATCGTCGTCGCCACTCCCGGCGGCGTCGTGCCGACCGTCGACCGGGGGAGCCTGGCGCCGGAGTTCAACGACGGCCAGGAGAACGCCGACCGGGTGGCGAGCGCCCTCGCCTCCATGACCGAACTCCAGCATCCGCTGAGGCTGGCGGACGTGGACCTGGCGGACTACGCGGCGGTGTTCTACCCCGGCGGCCACGGCCCGATGGAGGACCTGGCGGTGAACGCGGACTCCGGCAGGCTGCTGGTCGGTGCGCTGGACTCGGGCCTGCCCCTCGGCATCGTCTGCCACGCCCCGGCCGCCGTGCTGGCGGCCACGAGGGATGACGGGGCCAACGCGTTCGCCGGCTACCGGCTCACCGGCTTCACCAACACGGAGGAGAGCCAGGCCGGGTTCGCGGACAAGGCCGCGTGGCTGCTCCAGGACCGCCTCGTGGAGATCGGCACCGACTTCCAGGAGGGCGAGCCGTGGGCCCCGTACGTGGTCGTCGACCGCAATCTGGTCACCGGCCAGAACCCGGCCTCCGCCGCCCCGCTCGCGGGTGAGCTGATCAAGAAGCTCGCCTGATCCGTCGGGCCGCCCGCGCGGGAACACGTACCGGAAACTCCGCTCCGAGGAACTGATATCCCGGCCGCCCTCGGCGGTCTCCCAGTCATCGGGCATCATCGGCGGCCTACAGGACAGGGACCCAATTCATGAGCAGTCATCACCACACGGTGGATCCGGTGCCACTGGTGATCGCCGTGCGCAACGGTGACGCGGGGGCGCAGGACGCACTGGCCAGTGCGTACCTCCCGCTCGTCTACAACATCGTGGGCCGGGCGCTGAACGGTTCCGCGGACGTCGACGACGTGGTGCAGGAGACCATGCTCCGCGCACTGGACGGCCTCGGCGGTCTGCGCGCCCCGGAGAGTTTCCGCTCCTGGCTGGTGGCGATCGCGATGAACCAGATACGTGCGCACTGGCGGGACCGCGATATCGCGCCCGGCACGCTGGAGGAGGCCGGGGAGATCGCTGATCCGGGGGCCGACTTCGTCGACCTGACGATGATGCGCCTGCAGCTGTCCGGACAGCGCCGGGAGACGGCGTGCGCGACGCGGTGGCTGGAGCCGGACGACCGGGGCCTGCTGTCGCTGTGGTGGCTGGAGTGCGCCGGGGAGCTGACCCGGACCGAGGTGGCCGAGGCGCTGGAGCTGTCGCTGCAGTACGCGGCGGTCCGGGTGCAGCGGATGAAGGCGCAGCTGGAGACGGCCCGCGTCGTCGTGCGGGCACTCGGCGCGCAGCCGCCGTGCGAGGAACTCCGCGGCGTCTGCGCTGCCTGGGACGGCCGCCCCTCCGCGCTGTGGCGCAAACGAATAGCCCGGCACGCCCGTGACTGCTTCCGGTGCTCCGGGCTGTGGAGCGGCCTGATGCCCGCGGAGGGCCTGCTGGCAGGGCTGGCGCTGGTCGCCGTGCCCGCCGCGCTCCTCGCGCTGTGGCCCGGCGGTGACGACACCGCACCGGTCGCCGCCGCACACGCCCTCGACACCGCGACAGCAGCCCCGCCCGGCCGGCACCGCTCCCGCGGCGGGCGGCACACGGGCGGACGTACCCCCTCCCGCGCCGCCGCCCGACGGCGGCGCCGGATTCAGCGCCGGGCGGTCGGCGGCGCGGTGGTGGTGGCGTGCATGACCGGCGGGGGCCTCTGGTACGCGGCCCTGGGGCCCGGAGCGGGGACCGGGGGAGACAGCGCGTCGAGCACGTCGGCGCAGCCCATCGCCGACCTCACGGCGTCCGGAAGCCCCGCCACCACCTCTTCGCCGTCGCCGGCATCCGCCTCGTCCTCCCTCTCACCCTCGGCCTCTGCCTCGCCGTCCAAGTCCAAGAAGCGGAGCGCCTCCACACCCCCGGCCCGCACACCGCACAAGAGCGTCGCCCCGGCGCCGAAGAAGACGCCCGTACCGCCTCCGCCGAGCGCCCCCGCCACGCGACCCGCCCCCGAGGGCGACACGGCCCAGGTCGTCGCCCTGGTCAACCAGGAGCGGGCGACGGCCGGATGCGGACCGGTCAAGGAGGACCCGCAGCTCACGGACGCGGCGCTGCGGCATTCCGACGACATGGCCGCCCGCGACTTCTTCGAGCACACCAACCCCGACGGCGCCGACCCCGGGCGCCGGATCACCGACGCCGGCTACCACTGGTCGACGTACGGCGAGAACATAGCCCGGGGCCAGCAGACTCCCGAATCGGTGATGGAGTCCTGGATGAACAGCCCCGGCCACCGCGCCAACATCCTCAACTGTGACTTCAAGGACATCGGCATCGGCATCCACCAGGGACCCGGCGGACCGTGGTGGACCCAGGACTTCGGCGCGAAGATGTGAGCTGGTCCGGCTCGCCCGTCAGCTCTCGACCTCGGTCCTGTCGCCGCCCCAGAGGGTGTGGAAGACGCCTTCGCGGTCGACCCGGCGATAGGTGTGGGCGCCGAAGTAGTCGCGCTGGCCCTGGGTGAGCGCGGCGGGCAGGCGTTCGGCGCGCAGCGAGTCGTAGTAGGCGAGGGTGGCGGCGAAGGCGGGCGTGGGGACGCCCTGGGTGACGGCGGTGGCGACGACGGCGCGCCAGTCGTCCTGCGCGGCGGCGATCTCCCGGGCGAAACTCTTGTCCGCCAGCAGGCTCGGCAGCCGGTCCTGGGCCTCGTAGGCGCTGGTGATCCGGTCGAGGAACGCGGCCCGGATGATGCAGCCGCCGCGCCAGATCGCGGCGACCCTGCCGAGGTCGATGTCCCAGTCGTACGTCTCGCTGCCGGCCGCGATCTCGTGGAAGCCCTGCGTGTAGGAGACGATCTTCGAGGCGTACAGCGCCTGCTCGACCTGGTCGGCGAACGCCGCGGCCTCGTTCTTTCCGAGCTTGCGGGCGGCCGGTCCGGCGAGGTGGCGTGAGGCTTCGCGGAGCGCGGCATGGCCGGAGACGGAGCGTGCGAAGACGGCCTCGGCGATCGCGGAGACGGGAACGCCCAGGTCCAGGGCGATCTGAACGGTCCAGCGGCCGGTGCCCTTCTGCTCCGCCTGGTCGAGCACCACGTCCACGAAGGGCTTGCCGGTCGCCTCGTCCACCTGGGAGAGGACCTCCGCCGTGATCTCGATGAGGTAGGAGTCCAGGCGCCCGGTGTTCCAGGTGCGGAAGGTGTCCGCGATCTGCGCGGGGGAGTACCCGGCCACGTCGCGGAGCAGCTGGTAGGCCTCACCGATCAGCTGCATGTCCGCGTACTCGATGCCGTTGTGCGTCATCTTCACGAAATGACCGGCGCCGTCGGGGCCGATGTGCGTGACACACGGTGCCCCGTCCTTGGCCTTCGCGGAGATCTTCTCCAGCATCGGCCCGAGCGAGGCGTAGGACTCGTCGCTGCCGCCGGGCATGATGCTCGGCCCGTTCAGCGCGCCCTCCTCGCCGCCGGAGATGCCGGCGCCGACGAAGTGGATGCCGCGCTCGCGCAGCTCCTTCTCCCGGCGCCGGGTGTCCTCGAAGTGGGCGTTCCCGCCGTCGATGATGACGTCGCCCTCCTCCAGCAGCGACGCGAACTCCTGGATCACCGCGTCGGTGGGATCGCCCGCCTTCACCATGACGACCAGGCGGCGGGGCCGCTCCAGCGCCTCGACGAACTCCTGCGGCGTGTGCGCGGCGACGAAGGTCCCCTCGTCGCCGAAGTCCTCGATCAGGGCGTCGGTCTTCGCCGCCGTGCGGTTGTGCACCGCGACCGTGAAGCCGTTGCGGGCGAAGTTGCGGGCGAGGTTGCGGCCCATCACCGCGAGCCCGGTGACGCCGATCTGCGCGGTGCCGCTCATCTGGGTGCTCCTGCAATCTGTCGGGGGAGGCCGGGACGCCGGGATGCCGAGGCGCCGGGATGTCGCGTCGTTCCAGTATGGATACGGGCCCGGCGGACGGCCTGTTCAGCCGGGCAGGCGGGTGCGCGCCGCCCTCCCGGGCACCTCGCACCGCCCTCCGTTCCCTCCCGTGCCCCGCTCGCTCGTCTTGACACTCGCTGAGCGGCGGCGCAACACTGGTTCCGGTTGGGAGAGCGCTCTCCCGGTCGGGTTTCACACCCTGGCCGGGCCGCCGGTCCCGCAGCCCGCCCGCACCGTCCCATCCCCGCTGTCGGTGCGGTGAGGAAGTCCGCGGTGGTCATGGAAATCCGTGACCACCGCGGACTCATGCCCGGAACCGGCCGCAGCCCGGCCCCGGCGGAAGGCTTCCCGGTGGAGGGATTCCCGTGGAAACGCGAAACCTCCGGCCGCGGCGGTCGTCCGCCGCGGCCGGAGGTTTCGGCCGGCCACCAGGGCCGGCCGGGGTCAGGCGGCCCTGCCCGAACGGCCCGCCCCGGCCTCACGGATCAGCTCGGCGTAGCGCCGGCCACTGCTCTTGACCGTGCGGCGCTGCGTCGCGTAGTCCACGTGGACCAGGCCGAAGCGCTTGTCGTAGCCGTACGCCCACTCGAAGTTGTCCAGCAGTGACCAGGCGAAGTACCCGGCCAGCGGCGCGCCCTTGCGGACGGCGCGCGCACAGGCGGCGAGGTGCTCCTCCAGGTACTGGGTGCGCTCCGGGTCGTGCACCGAACCGTCGGCCAGCACGACGTCCTGGTACGCCGAGCCGTTCTCGGTGACGTAGAGGCGCTCGACGCCGTACTCCTCGGTCAGGCGCAGCAGCAGCTGCTCCAGGCCCTGGGCGTGCACCTCCCAGTCCATGTGGGTGTGGCGGGAGCCGGGGAGGTAGACCTGCTTGGCGTGCGGGACGGGACCGGTCGCGTCGGCCGTGACGACCTGGCGGAAGTAGTAGTTCACGCCCATCCAGTCGAGCGGTGCCGAGATCAGGTCCATGTCGCCGTCCTGGACCGGGAGTTCGACGCCGTACAGGTCGACCATGTCCTGGGGGTAACCGCGCCCGAGGATCGGGTCGAGCCACCAGCGGTTGATGTGCCCGTCGCCGCGGACGGCGGCGGCGCGGTCCGCCTCGCGGTCGGTGGCGGCCTCCACCGGGCTGAGGTTGTTGACGATGCCGACGCGGGCGTCGGAGGACGCGGCCCGGATCGCCCGCACGGCGAGACCGTGCCCGAGGTGCAGGTGGTACGAGGCCCGGACGGCGGCGGTCAGGTCGGTGAGACCCGGCGCCATGGTGCCCTCCAGGTGACCGATCCAGGCCGAGCAGAGCGGCTCGTTGAGGGTCGCCCAGTCCTTCACCCGGTCACCGAGGCGCTCCACGACGACCGAGGTGTACGCGGCGAAGTGCTCGGCCGTCTCCCGGACCGTCCAGCCGCCCCGGTCCTGGAGCGCCTGCGGAAGGTCCCAGTGGTACAGCGTGGCGAACGGGGTGATCCCCGCTTCGAGGAGCCCGTCGACCAGCCGGTCGTAGAAGTCGAGCCCGGCCTTGTTGACCGGGCCGTCGCCGCCCGGGACGATCCTCGGCCAGGCGAGCGAGAAGCGGTACGCGCCCGCCCCCACCTCCTTGATCAGGCCGATGTCCTCCGGCACCCGGTGGTAGTGGTCGCAGGCCACGTCCCCCGTGTCGTTGCCGGCGATCTTGCCCGGGATGTGGGAGAAGGTGTCCCAGATCGACGGGGCGCGGCCGTCCTCGGCCACGGCGCCCTCGATCTGGTACGCGGCGGTGGCGACGCCCCAGGTGAAGTCGGCCGGGAGGGCGCTGAGGTCGTTCACGGACTTCCTTTCCGAAGTGGTCACTTGACGGCTCCCGCCGTGAGGCCCGCGACCAGGTACCGCTGGAGCAGCAGGAACCCGGCGACGATCGGGACGCTGACGACGAGCGAGGCGGCCATGACCTGGTTCCAGTACACGTCGTTCTGGGTGGCGTAGCCCTGGAGGCCGACGGCCAGGGTGCGGGTGGTGTCGTTGGTCATGACGGAGGCGAAGAGCACCTCGCCCCAGGCCGTCATGAAGGCGTAGACGGCGACGGCCACGATGCCCGGCACCGCGGCCGGCACGACGACCCGGAACAGGGCGCCGAGCGGTCCGCAGCCGTCCACCAGGGCGGCCTCGTCCAGATCCTTCGGGATCGAGTCGAAGTAGCCGATGAGCATCCAGATGGAGAACGGCAGCGAGAACGTCAGATACGTGAGGATCAGTCCGCCGCGCGAGCCGTACAGCGCGATGCCGGTGCTGTTCCCGATGTTCACGAAGATGAGGAACAGCGGGAGCAGGAAGAGGATGCCGGGGAACATCTGGGTGGAGAGCACCGTGACGGTGAAGACGCGCTTGCCGCGGAACTTGTAGCGGCTCACGGCGTACGCGGAGAACACCGCGATGATCACCGAGAGGACCGTCGCCGAACCCGCCACGACCAGCGAGTTGACGAAGTACCGGGCCAGCGGGACGGTCTTCCAGATGTCGAAGTACGGCTGGACCGTCAGCCCGGACGGTATCCAGTGGAACTTCCCGGACACGTCCTGGAGCGGCTTGAGCGAGCTGCTGATCATCACGTAGACGGGCAGCAGCGCGAAGGCGGCCAGGAAGGTCAGGATGATGCGGCGGGTCCAGAGGAAGGACTGCGGGGCGGCCATCGGGGACCGCCTCCGGGCCCGGGACTTCGACGCCCCGGGCCCCACGGCCGAGTGGGCATTGCTAGGCATCGGCGCCCTTCCTTCCGCGTGAGGTGATGATCAGGTAGCCGGCCGTCACGAGCAGCAGGAAGAGCAGCAGGAGGACGGACATGGCGGATCCGGTGCCGAAGTTCCAGGTGACGAACGACGACTGGTAGATGTGGATCGAGATCAGGTCCGCGTTCTCCGGCGCCGCCTTCCCGAACAGCACGTACGGGGTGTTGAAGTCGTTGAACGTCCACAGGAACAGGACGAGCACGAGGACCTGGTTGACCGGGCGCAGCGCGGGCAGGGTGATCTTGCGGATCTGCTGCCAGATGCCGGCGCCGTCGATCGCGGAGGCCTCGTACAGCTCGCGCGGGATGTTCTGGAGCCCCGCCATCACGATCAGGAAGGCGAACGGCCAGCCCTTCCAGACCGAGACGATGATCAGGGCGTAGATGCTGTTGTCACCGATCAGCCAGAAGGAGGGCTGGTCGGTCAGTCCGAGCTGGTCGTGCAGCACGTGGTTGACCAGGCCGTTGTCCCGCTGGAACATGAACGCCCAGGTGATGACGGCCGCGTAGACCGGCAGGGCGTACGGAACGAGGAAGATCGCCCGGAGGAAGCCCCGGCCGCGGAAGTTCTCCTGCAGCATGATCGCCGCCGCGACCCCGAACAGCCAGGCCAGGCCTACGGCGAAGAACGTGAAGACACAGGTGATGAAGAACGAGTGGAGCAGCGCCTCGCCGATCGGGGCGTTGACGTCCACGGCGATTCTGTAGTTGTCGAAGCCGCTCCAGGGCGCTCCGCCCCAGTTGTTGATGTAGAACTGCGTGAGCTGGCGGAAACTCATCACGATTCCGATGATCATCGGAATCACGTGGACGAGGAGTTCGAGCAGGACGGCCGGCAGGAGCAGGAGATAGGGCAGTCCGCCCTGGCGGATCCGGTCGGGGATGCGCGGCAGTCTCCTGCGCGCACCCCCGCTGCCCCGGCTCGTCACCCTGTCCGACTTTTCCGTCCGGCTGTCGGTGGTCACGGTGGCGGTCATGAGAAGCCTTACTGCTGCATCGTCTGCTGGGCCTTTTCGAGGCGCGCCTTGACGGATTCGGTGGTCACGGGGCGTCCGGCCGCGGCGTCGGCCCACAGCTCCTTGACCGCCGTACCCACGGCCGTCTCGAACTGCGACTCGTTCGGCACCTGCGGCAGCGGGGCGGCGCTCTTGGCCAGCGTGTCGCGCAGGACCGAGAGGTCGGGGGCGGAGAACGCCTCATCGGCCTGGGCGGCCTTGACCGGCGGGATCGATCCGTAGGTCTTGTTGAGCAGCTTCTGCTCGGCGTCGCTGGTCATGAACTTCACGAACTTCTTGGCGCCGTCGATGTTCTTGGTGTTCTTGAACACCGCCATGTTGATGCCGGCGACCATGGAGTTGGTGCTCTTGCCGGTGCCCGGAGTGCCGGCGGCGACGGGGACCGGCGCCGCGCCCCAGTCCTCCGGCTTCATGCCCTGGGAGGCGAAGGTGGAGGCGGCGGCCTGCCACAGCACCATCGCGGTCTTGCCCTTGGCGAAGTCCGTCAGGGACTGGTTCTGCGCGTACTCCGCGTTGCCCGGAGCGATGATCTTGTCCTTGGCCATGAAGTCGATGTACTGCTTCACGGCGGCGACGGCACCGTCGGAGGTGAAGGTCGCCTTGCCCGACTTGTCGAAGAAGTCCGCGCCGTGCTGCTGACCCAGGACGAAGGTCTGGTGGATGTTGTTGGAGAGGTTGGAGCCCTCGGCACCCAGCCCCCACTTGCCGCCCTTGGAGAGCTTCTTGCCGTCCGCGACCAGCTCGTCCCAGGTGGCCGGGGGCTTGCTGATGCCCGCCTCCGCGAAGCTCTTCTTGTTGTAGTAGAGGGCGTACGCGAGGGAGTACAGCGGCACCGCAGAGGGGTCCTTGTCCGCCGCGCCGGCCGAGGCGACCGCCGACTCGACGAAGCGGTCCCGGCCGCCGATCGCGTCGAAGTTCTCCTTGTTCCAGGGGAGCAGCGCGCCCGTCGCCTGAAGCGATGCCGACCAGGTGTTGCCGATGTTCAGCACGTCCGGGCCCTGACCGGACGTGGTGGCGGCGAGGATCCGGTTGAGCAGGTCGGCCCAGGGCACGACCTCCAGCTTGACCTTGATGCCGGTCTGCTTCTCGAACTTCTTCAGCTCGGGGGTGAGGATCTTCTTGTCGGCCTCGATGCTGGGGCCCTGGTTGGACGCCCAGTAGGTGAGGGTCTTCGGCGAATCGTTGCTGCCGCCCGAGGCGGACGAGCCGCCTCCGCAGCCGGTGACGCCGGCGGCGATGGAGATCGCGAGGGTGACTGCTGCTGCGGCTCTGACGTTGCGCATGCTGGATGGCCCCTTTCCGGGGAGGAAGGCCGTGTTCGAGAACCGAACGGTCTTCAGGACTTAATTTATGACGTGATTTAAGAGCTGAGAGAAGGTCGCGTCAAGTCCCGCGGTCACGGTATGTTGCGGGAAGGGAAGGAGCCACATGGCTGAGCGCAACAGACGGACCGTGCGTGACCTGCGACGGGGCAACCGGGCAAGGGTATTGCAACGGTTGTATTTCGACGGCCCGCTGAGCCGCCAGGAGCTCGGTCCCGCCACCGGGCTGAGCTCGGGTTCCATCAGCAACGTTGTTACGGAACTTGATGCCGAAGGCCTCCTGGAGGAGGCCGGAGTCGTCGATTCGGACGGCGGCCGCCCCCGCACACTGCTGCGCGTCGCACCCGCGGGCGGTCTCCTGATCGGCATCGACATCGGGGAGACCCGGATCAGGGTGGAGCTCTTCGACCTCGCCCTCACCGAACTCGCCCGCACCGAAAGGCTGCTGGCCCAGCACGGCTACGACGTCAGCCGCATCGTCGGCCACGTCCGCAGCGGGGTCGCCGATGTGCTGCGCGACGCCGGGGCCGATCCGCGCCGGCTGCTCGGCATCGGGATCGGCGTCCCGGGGATCATCGAGCGGGACGCCCCGGACGGCGCCGTCGGTGATGTGGGCTCCGTCGTCCACGGCCAGACGATCGACTGGAGTGCCGTCCCCTTCGAGCAGCTGCTCCGCGCGGCCGTCCGGGTCCCGCCGGAGGTCCCGTTCTTCATCGACAACGGTGCCAAGACGCTGGGTCAGGCCGAGATGTGGTTCGGCGGCGGCCGGGGCGCGGGAGCCTCGGCCATCGCGCTCATCGGCTCCGGTGTCGGAGCCTGCGTGAACCACGGCGACCTGCTCGACGAGGACCGCAGCAGCATGGCCCTCGAATGGGGCCACACCACCGTTCAGCTGCGCGGACGCCGCTGCCGGTGCGGCTCCATCGGCTGCCTGGAGGCGTACGCGGGCGCGGAGGCGATGCGCGAGCGCTGGCACGAGGCGGGCGGCCCGCTCGCCGCCGACGCCGACGACGAGACCGCGCTCGCCGCGCTGCTGGCCGCGGCCTACCCCGGCCCGGGCGGCGAGCCCGACCCGCTGGCGGTGTCACTCCTGGACGAGACGGCCGAATGCCTGGGCGCGGCGCTGGGAGACCTGATCAACCTCTTCCTGCCCGAGCGCATCCTGCTCGGCGGCTGGGCGGGCCTGCTGATCGGGCCGCACCTGCTGCCGGACATCCGCCGCTACGCCCAGGAGTACGCGCTCCGGCACGCCGGGGCCCGTACCACGATCGAGATGGGCCGCCTGGGCCCCGACGCGGTCACGGTCGGCGCCGCGACGCTCCCGCTGGCCGACTTCCTCGCCAGAGGCGGCAGCCGCCCGGCCCCTGAGCCCCGGCCCAGCGCCCCGGCGCCGGGGTTCCGGACCGCCGCGGACGCCGTGCGGAGGCGGGAGTACCCGCAGACCGCTTCGGACGCGACGGGCTGAGGGGCGGGTGTGCGGCGGGTGGCGCCGGGCCGGTACGGCACGGCAGCGGGACGGCGGAACAGCCGGCGCCCCGGCAGCGTCAGCGCGTGGGCGACGAGCGGGACGCGGGGCGCCACGCCTGCGGCCAGGCCACGTTCCGGGCGACGGCTCCCGGCACGCCGAGACCTGCCCTGGCGTGTTCGACATAGCGGCTCCGGGCAAGCCGGAAGTCCTGATACGCCTCGTCCCAGTCCTGTTCGACCTCGGTGGCGACGGCCCGGGCCAGGCTCTCCAACCGCCATACGCAGTGGTCCAGTGTCTTGGACGCCGTGTTCGCCTCGGTGTCACCGAGCAGCGCGAGGGTCTCGGACAGCGCGGAACGGCGGGACTCCAACTCGCCGACCTCCGCGAGCACCTCGGGCGTCGGTTCCAGCGGTATCGGCCCGGTCGTCAGACCGCGGGCGGCGGCGATCATCTGATAGCGGGCCGCCAACTCCTTGACGGCATGGGCGTATTCGGCATACGCCTTCAAGCGGTGCTCGTCCCACCGCACCGCCTGCTGTCGCCGCCATCTCGTCCGCTCGTTCACACTGCTCACCAGGAACGACATCAGCGCTCCGAGAGCGACGCCCGCGAGGGGCAGTATCCGGTCGGTCAGATTCACCAGGGACCCCGATCAAGTGGTACAACGACCACCCGATCCTTTCCGTGGTTCCACGACGGCACAACACCCCCACGGCGGCGGGGAGACGGCCGGTCCCGGCGGACCCGCCCGGCTACGCCGAGTCCCGCACCACCAGCGCCGGTTCGAAGATCACGGAGGTCGTCGCCCCGTCCGGTTTCGCCAGCCGTTCGATGAGCAGCCGGGCCATCTCGGCGGCCATCGCCTCGACGGGCTGCCGGACCGTGGTCAGCGGCGGGCGGCAGGCGGACGCCGCGCTGCTGTCGTCGAACCCGATCACCGCGACGTCCTCCGGCACCCGCTTCCCGTGTTCCCGCAGGACGTGGCAGGCGCCCACCGCCATCAGATCGTTGGCCGCGAACACCGCGTCCACGTCGGGATGTTCGACCAGCAGCCGTTCCATCGCGGCCTCGCCGCTCTCCTGGGTGAACTGCCCCTCCGCGATCGGGATGTACGGGTGCCCGAGCCCCGTCATCGTGTCGCGGAAACCCGCCAGCCGTTCCTGCCCGGCGGGTACGTCGAGCGGTCCGGTGATGGTCGCGATGCGGCGGCACCCCCGCGACAGCAGATGCTCGGCCGCCAGCCGCGCCCCGTCCTGGTGGGCGAGGTCGACATAGCTGATCCGGACCGGGCGGGCCGGCCGCGCGTACAGCACCGCGGGCAGCCCCGCGTCCGTCAGCAGGCCCGGCAGCGGGTCCTCCGCGTGCGTCGAGACGACCAGGGCGCCGTCGGCGCTGCCCTGGCGGAGGAACGAGACCACGTCCTCCCGGGCCCGTGACGTCTCGGCGAACATCAGCACCGGGTGCATGCCCCGGGGCCGCAGGTAGTTGACCACCCCGGTCACCACCCGGCCGAAGAACGGGTCCGCGAACACCTGCGCGGTGAAGGCGGAACCGCTGTCGGGCTCGCCGGTTTCCGCGGGCCCGGAGCCGGACGAGCGTGCCCCGTCCGCCGGTTCGGTCTCCACCCCGGCGCCCGAGACCACCAGCGCGATGGCGTCGGTGCGCCGGGTCACCAGCGAGCGCGCCGCGCGGTTGGGGGCGTATCCGGTGCTGGCGACCGCCCGGCGCACGGCCTCCTGGATCACCGGATCGACATTGCGGACTCCGTTGATCACCCGGGAGACGGTGGCGCGGGAGACTCCGGCCGCCCTCGCCACGTCCTCCAGGGTGGGTGTACCGGCCGAGCGCAGATCATCCGTCATACGCGCATTTATAGCACCGACGGAGAGCGCTCTCCATCGCGGTGCGGCGCCTCCGGAACACCGGTGCCCGGCGAGGGCGCCGCCCCGGTCGCCGTCAGCGTCGCGCTGAGCGGCAGTTCGCCCGCGCAGCGGCCGGCCAGCAGCGTGTACCCGCCGGACTCCGTCTCCCAGCCGTGCCGCTCCACCGACCAGTGCGCCAGGGCCCGCCCGGACACCCGCACCACCGCGACCGCGCTCTCCCCGGGCCTCGCCCGGACGGCCGCGTATCCGATCAGCCGGCGCACCGGCCGCTCCACGGAGGACCCGCTGGAGGACCCGCTCCTGGCGAGGTAGACCTGGACCACCTCGCGGCCGGACCGGCGGCCCGAGTTGCGCACCCGTACCCGTACGTCGAACGGCTCCCCGGCCCGTACCCCGGCCGGGGCGGTCAGCTCCTCGTACTCCCAGTCCGTGTAGCCCAGTCCGTGGCCGAACCAGTAGGCGGGCGCGGAGCCGGAGCGCAGCCAGGCCCGGTAGCCAATGTGCTGGCCCTCCTCGTAGCGCAGCCGCCCGTCGGGGGTGGGCAGGGTGTCGAGCACCGGTACGTCGTCCTGGGCGGCGCCCCAGGTGGTCGGCAGCCGGCCGCCCGGCTCCGCCCGGCCGAACAGCACGTCCGCCAGCCCGCTGCCCGCCTCCTGCCCCGGGAACCAAACGAGCAGCAGCGCGGGCACCCGGGTGTGCCAGGGCAGGGCGACCGGGCCGCCCGAGTTGACCACGACCACCGTGCGCGGATTGGCCCGCACCACGGCCCTGACCAGCGCGTCCTGCCCCTGCGGCAGTTCGAGGCTCTCGCGGTCGTGCCCCTCCGACTCGCTCTGCTCGGTGGTCCCCACGACCACCACCGCGACCTCCGCCGCCCGTGCGGCGGCCACGGCCTCCGCGAGCGCGGCGGGCGCGTCCCCGGCGGGCGGGGCGGCGGCGAGGATCGTCGCGACTCCGGAACGCGGCGCGAGCGAGCGCAGCGCCACCACCTCCACCTCCTCGCCCGCCGCGAGCTCGGTCCGCGCGCCGTGCTCGGGCGGCGCGACATGGACCCGGGTCGGATCGTCACTGTCCAGCGGGAAGGTCCCGGCCAGCACCTCCTGGCCACCGACAGACAGCGAGATGTCGCCCCAGCCGCCCACCGCCCAGGTCCACACCCCGCCCACGGGCGGCCGGACCAGGGCCCGGATCTCCACGGCCGCCGCGCCCTCGACCGTGACGGAGGGCTCCACGATCCGGCCCGACAGCCGGTGCTCCGCGTGGAGTTCGGCCCCGCTCGCGTCCAGCAGCCGCACGAGCACGCCCGGTTCCCCCGACCGGGGGTCGCGCGACCAGTCCCGGCCGAGGGGCCGGGGCAGCGGCGACGGCGGCAGCCCCGGCCGGTAGGTCACCCTGGCCTCCCCGCCCAGCGCCTCCCGGATACCCGCCAGCGGAGTCACCACATGGTCGGGAAAAACCTCCGCGCTGCCGCCGCCCTGGATCCGTACGGCGGTGGCGTGCGGGCCGATCACCGCGACCGAGCGCAGCGCCGCCGGGTCGAGCGGGAGGAGCCGCCCTTCGTTGCGGAGCAGCACCGAACCGGCGGCGACGGCGCGGCGCAGCAGGGCACGCCGCGCCGCGGGGGCCACCGCGGGCCGCCGTACCGGGTCGGGGGAGCCGAGCGCGCCGACGCGTCGCGCCAGCCGCAGCAGCCGCCGCACCTTGTCGTCGACCACCTCCGGGGGGACCAGCCCCCGTTCCAGGGCGGCGAGCAGGCCGGTCGCCCAGGGGCCGTCGGGTCCGGGCATCACCAGGTCCTGTGCGGAGCGGGCGGTGTCCAGGAGGGTCCGCACGCCTCCCCAGTCCGATACGACGGTCCCGTCGAAGCCCCATTCGCTCTTGAGGGGGCTCTCCAGCAGCGGGGACGCGGACATCGTCACGCCGTCGACCTTGTTGTACGCCGACATCACCGCCCAGACCCCGGCCTCCACCGCGGCCTCGAAGGGGGCGAGGTAGACCTCGTGCAGGGTCTGCTCGTCCATGCGCACGTCGACGGTCAGCCGGTCGGTCTCGGCGTCGTTGGCGACGAAGTGCTTGGCGGTGGCGGCGACCCCGCCGGACTGGATGCCCCTGATGAGCGCGGCCCCGGCCCGCCCGGTGAGCAGCGGGTCCTCGGAGAAACACTCGAAGTGCCGCCCGCCCAGCGGGGAGCGGTGCAGGTTGAGGGTCGGGGCGAGGACCACGTCCACCCCCTTGCGGCGGGCCTCGGCGGCGAGCAGCGCGCCGAGATCCGTGAGCAGCCGCTCGTCCCAGGCGGCCGCCATCGCGGTCGGGGAGGGGAGTACGAGCGAGGTCTCGCGCTCGTCCCACGTCTCGCCGCGCACCCCGGCGGGGCCGTCGGAGAGGGTGAGGGCGCGCATTCCGACAGCCGGTTCGGGGTGGGTGCGCCAAGTGCTCCCGCCGGTCAGCAGACGCACCTTCTGCGCGGCGTCGAGCTTTTCCAGCAGCGGATCGATCTCTTCGTCCGTCATGACGGCCATGTCCCTTCACCCCAGCCCTCTCCGCATCCGGAGAGCGCTCTCCCGTGGTACCTGGGCCAGCGTCGCTGGCCGACGTCGGCCGTGTCAATGGGGAACGGTTGCGCGGGGGTTGAAGCGGGTTACCGGTCGCGCTCTTGTCATCACCCGTTGTCAGCACATAAGTTGACCGCTTGCGACGTGTCCTACTGTCAGTGGGGGAGCCAAGTCATGGCCGCGAACGGACGGCACCGCAGATATCAGCCGAGCCGCATCAACCGCGCCTCTGTGCTGGTCACAGCGGGCGGTGCGGGACTAGCACTCCCGCTGATCACGGCCGCCTCTGCGGGTGCGGCTTCGGGGGATGTCTGGGAGAAGGTGGCCGCGTGCGAGTCCACCGGCAACTGGCACATCAACAACGGCAACGGCTATTTCGGCGGGCTCCAGTTCACCCGGTCGACCTGGGCGGCGTACGGCGGCGCGGAGTACGCGCCGCGCGCCGACCTGGCCAGCAGGGACCAGCAGATCGCCATCGCGGAGAAGGTCCTCAAGGGGCAGGGGCCGGGCGCCTGGCCGGTCTGCTCCGGGCGGGCGGGACTGGCACGGGGCGGCGACTCTCCCGACATCAGCCCGCAGACCGAGCGGAGGACCGAGGCCTCGGCGCCGAAACGGGCTGCCACGGAAGCCAAGGCCTCCGAAACCAGGGCCTCGACACCCGCGAAGACCCGGACGAAACAGACCCCGGCGGCCGGCACGCCGACATCGGTGCCGGGCAAGCGCGACTCGTACACCGTGGCGAGCGGCGACTCGCTCTCCGGGATCGCGGCCGACCGCGATCTCGGTGCCTGGCAGAGGCTGTACTCGGCGAACCGCAAGGTCGTCGGTGACGACCCGGACCTGATCTTCCCAGGCCAGCGGCTGAGCCTCGACCTCGCCGGTACTCCGAGAGCGGCCACGAAGAGCGCCCCGAAGACCGATCAGAAGCCGGCGGCCCGGCCGGCCGCGCCGAAGCGGACGGCGCAGCCCGCACCGAAGCAGGCGCACCCCAGCCAGACGGCCAAGCCGTCGCACCCCAAGCCGGTCGCACAGCCCAAGCAGCAGGCCAGGCCCGCACCGAAGAAGACCGAGACCCACAAGAAGACCGAGACCCACAAGACTCAGGCTCACAAAACCGAGGCCCACAAGAGCGGGCACACCGCGAAGCACGCCGGGATCACGGCCCCGGTCGAGGCCCGTACCGGCACCCAGTACAGGCAGTCCGGTGCCTGGTCGAGCGGCTACCACACGGGCGTCGACTTCCCCGTGCCCACCGGCACCTCGGTCAAGGCGATGTCTTCCGGCACGGTCGTCACGGCCGGCTGGGGCGGGGCGTACGGCTACCAGATCGTCATCCGGCACAGCGACGGCAAGTACAGCCAGTACGCGCACCTCTCGGCGCTCCACGTGCGCGCCGGACAGCGGGTCGGCGAGGGCCAGCGCATCGCCCGCTCCGGCGCCACCGGCAACGTGACGGGTCCGCACCTGCACTTCGAGGTCCGCACCGGCCCCGAGTACGGCTCCGACATCGACCCGCTGGCCTACCTCAGGGCGGGCGGCGTCAAGGTCTGAACGGTCCCGCCCCGACCGGCGTCATCGGCCGTCACGGCTGTGGCGCCGGCAGCGGAGGGTGAGGCGGTTGACCCGGCGGGCGATCCGCCGCGCCCCGCGCCGGCGGTGTGCGGCGGACGCGGGCCCGGACTGAACGCGACCTGGACCGACCGGAGCTCCGGCGGGGTCCGAACAGGCAGCGACCGCCGGCTGGGAGGGATTTCCGGAATCGATTGCTCCGGCCCCGCGGGCCCGGGGAACGCCACCGTGCCCCGAGGCGCCCCGGCCTGCCGCCGTGCTGCGCCCGCCGGGTCCGGGGACCCGGCGGGCCCGCCGAAATCCCCGGCCTCCCCGCCGGGGACGGGTGCGGCACCGGATCCGGGTGAGGCATCGGGTGCGGCACCGGATCCGGGTCCGGGTGAGGCATCGGATTCGGGTACGGCGGGTGAGGGGGGTGCGCCCGGAGCCTCGTCCGCGCTCTTTCCGGCCCGCCGCGCTCCGCCGTCCGCCGCCTCCTGGGCCCGCCGGCGCTCCGCGCCCATCCGTTCCGTGGTGAGCAGGATCAGACCGCCGGCCGCGACGACCCCGCAGGCGAGGGCGAGCATGGCGCCCGCGGTGCCGTGCCGGAACGACTCACCGAACAGCGTGAGGCCGACGACCGCCGCGACCACCGGATTCACCACGGTGACCGTCGCGAGCGGGGCGGTCAGACCCGCGCCTCGGTACGCGGCCTGCGACAGCAGCAGCCCGGTGGCGGCGAGGGCCGCGATCACCAGCAGGGCAGGCAGTCCGGTCCGCACCGAGCCGGAGGTCCACTCCATGGCCACGGTCTTCGTGAACACCGAGGCGATACCAAACGCCACACCGGCAGCCGCGGCCAGCACCACGCTCCGCATCACCGGCCGGCGCATCACCTTCGACAGCAGGACGAGCGCCGCCACCGCGCCGAACGTCACCGTGCCGAGCATCAGCTGCTGCGGGCGGCCCAGGGTGTGGGTGTCGGAGCTTCCGGTGAGGGCGAGCAGACCCGCCAGCCCGACGGTCGCCATGACCGCGCCGCGCCAGGCCGTCGCCCCGGCCCTGCGGTGGACGAAGAGGGCGGCCATCGGCAGGGCGAAGACGATGGTCAGGGCGCCCAGCGGCTGCACGAGGCTGAGCGGGCCGTAGGCCAGCGCCACCACGTGCAGAAGCGCTCCCACCCCGTTCAGGGCGACCGCGGCCCACCAGACCCGGTTGCGCAGCGGAGCGAGCGAGCGGCCGTCGGAGGCCGTGGCGACGCGCTCCTGGACGATCGCGCCGGCCGCGTAAGCGACCGCGGAGACCAGTGACAGCAGCACGGACAGCGCGAGGGAACTCATGTACACCACGATGGCCCTTCAAAGCCGCCGCGTCGTCGTCCCTGAGACGGCGATCCGGCGTACTGCTTTGGTAGTACGGCAGTGGTTACGGTGTCCTCCTCCCGACGGTAGTCCCCCCTGCGACCGACGTCAGAACGATCATCCCGTACGGATACGGTGGACCGCGAGCCGTGGCACTCCTGGTATCCGCGGCGTCACGACAGGTGGCCGGGAGAGCGGAGGGGGCAGCGCGATGAACGAGCCGCGAGCGGCCTCGGTGAGCGTGTTCTTCGCGCTCGGGGCGGCCCCGCCGCAGGGCGAGGGACACCGCGCGCTGACCCGCCTGTACGCGGGCGGCACGGAGCCGCTGACCTCCCGCATCGACACCGTCGCCGAGCGGCTCGGAACGACCGAGCGCCGGGTTGCCGCCTCCCTGGCGCAGCTGGGCCTGGCCGCGCGGCTGTGGTCCTGCGCGCTCGGTCCCGCGGCACTCTCGGGCCGCTTCCCCGACCTGCGGCCGGAGAACCTCCACTGGGACCCGCGCCGGCCGGCGCCGGAGGACCTGTGGACGGACTCCGCCGAGCTGTTGCCGGGCACCGCGGCCCGGATCAGGGACGTCGTCCAGTACGGCCATCTCGAACCGCTCGCGGCGGCGATCCGCCGCGACACGGCCGTCTCGTCCCGGCTCCTGTGGGGCAACGCCGGATCCGCACTGGCCGGAACCGTACGCCAGCTGACCGGCTGGGCGCGTACGCACGGCAGGCCGGACGTCGCCGCCCGCACCAGGACCCTGGCGGCCGAACTCTTCGACCACCACGAGCTGCGCGACACCTGCGCCCCGCCCGGCCCCGGATTCCGCCGGAACACCTGCTGTCTCTACTACCGCGTTCCGGGCGGCGGCCTGTGCGGTGACTGCGTCTTCGACAGCGCGCCCGGCGCGGCGGGGCGCGCCTAAAGCGTCTGGCCCGAGCGCCGCGAGCGTACTTTTCGGTGTGCCGGACCCCTGGTCGCAGGCGTGCCGAAGGGCGGCGTGGCGGGGGTGCTTCCTGCCCCGTGCCATGCCGATGTGCCGCCGGTTTTCCCGGTGTTACTCCCTCCGAAGAGTCGAATGTCATGCACCTGGACAGGGCCGTATCGGTCGTGCTGTCATGCCAACTGCCATTCCTTCCAACGTTGTACATCCTGTTGCAACGAGCCGCCACCCTTCCTCACAAGGAGGATCCGTGCGCATCAGAAAGAAGTTTGTCCTGCTGCTCGCCGCCGTCGTCGGCGCCGCGGGACTGTCCGCCGTACCCGCTGCCTCCGCGGCGGACCAGGACCCCGGGGGCACGTCCGACGTGCATGGGCTCAAGGGGGAGTACTACACCCAGTCCGCCCCGGGAGCCTTCGACTTCGGTGAGCTGAAGGCCACCGGATTCGACCCGGGCATCGACTTCCAGAGCCTGGAGTCGCGGCTGTCCTCGGCCACCGGGCAGGCCGACGACGCCAGCATCCGGTGGACCGGGAAGATCGTGCCGGAGAAGTCCGGCGCCCACACCTTCTCCATGATCGGGGACAACGGTTTCCGTCTCTGGATCGACGGGAAGCCGGTCATCGACCACTGGGTCGACGACTGGGAGAAGGAACAGACTTCGGAGCCGGTCGAGTTGACCGCGGGCAAGGCCTACGACTTCAAGGTCGAGTACTTCGAGCACGAGGGCGGCTCGAACCTCCACCTCAAGTGGACCGAGCCCGGCGGCACGAAGGTGCCGGTGCCGCAGTCCGCCTTCCGGCTGCCCGACGACTTCGCGTACGACGGGGCCATCGCCGCCACCGTCCTCGCGGACGGACGCACCCTCAAGCTGGACTTCGCGCAGAAGCTCGGGAAGCTTCCGGCCGGCCTGGTGAACCACCTCGACGCCGTGATCGGCGGCGCCGAGTGGCCGCTCGGCGCGGTCAAGGCCGACCGGAAGGACCCGCGCAGCCTGACCGTCGCCCTCAAGGAACCGGTCGTCGGCAACAAGGCCGGGAACGCCACCGGCCTGGCCGACATCCGTTACGACGGCGACGGCGCCCTGGCCGGTGAGGACGGCAAGCGGGTCGGTGCCTTCTGGTCCAGCGGGCCGAACCACTCCACGCACGAGCTGAGCACCAAGTGGGCCGAAGAGGTGGGGCCGAAGAACGCGCTCCCCGAGTACCCGCGCCCCCAGCTCACCCGTGACAACTGGCAGAACCTCAACGGCTCCTGGGAGTTCGCCTCGGCGAAGGCGGGGGAGCGCCCCCCGGTCGGCAGGAAGCTCGGCGAGAAGATCCTCGTCCCGTACCCGGTCGAGTCCCAGCTCTCCGGGATCGAACGGCACGAGGACCGGATGTGGTACCGCCGCACCTTCACCGTGCCCAAGAACTGGAAGGTCGGCTCCGGCAAGCGGCTCCAGCTCAACTTCGGCGCCGTCGACTGGCAGGCCGAGGTGTACGTCAACGGGCACAAGGTCACCGAACACAAGGGCGGCTACGACAAGTTCAGCGCCGATGTCACCGACGCGCTGAAGCCCGGCCGCACCCAGGAGCTGATCGTCGGCGTCTACGACCCGACCGATGCCAAGGGCGGCGAGAACCCGCCGATGGGCAAGCAGCGCCTCGACCCCAGCGGCATCTGGTACACCCCGTCCTCCGGCATCTGGCAGACCGTCTGGATGGAGCCGGTCGCCGCCGACCACGCGGACTCGCTGAAGATCACCCCGGACGTTCCGGGCAAGAGCGTCGCGGTCGAGGTACGCGGGGTACGTGACGGTGTCCCCGTCACCGCGACCGCGTACGACGGCAAGCGCAAGGTGGGCACCGTCACCGGGCGGACCGGATCGGCCCTGAAGGTGCGGATCCCGGACCCGCACCTGTGGTCCGCCGACGACCCGCACCTCTACCAGCTCAAGGTCTCCGTCGGCTCCGACCGGGTCGGCAGTTACTTCGGGATGCGGTCCATCTCCGTCGAGAAGGTGAACGGCACCCCGCGCACCGTCCTCAACGGCAAGCCGGTCTTCCTGATGGCCACCCTCGACCAGGGGTTCTGGCCGGACGGGCTGCACACCGCGCCCACCGACGAGGCACTCGCGTACGACCTGAAGATGCACAAGGCGATGGGCTTCAACTCGGTGCGCAAGCACATCAAGGTCGAGCCCGACCGCTGGTTCTACTGGGCGGACAAGCTGGGCCTGATGGTCTGGCAGGACATGCCGGCGATGGCCGACACTCCTTCGGCCGCCGCGCGCACCGAGTACGAGCACGAGATGAAGGAGATGATCGACGAACACTCCAGCCACCCGTCCGTCGTCATGTGGGTCACCTTCAACGAGGGCTGGGGCCAGTACGACGAGGCCCGCATCGCCGACCAGGCCAAGTCCTGGGACCCGACGCGCCTGGTCAACAGCATGTCCGGGATCAACCTGGGCGTCGACGGGGGCACCGGTGACATCATCGACGAGCACGGCTACCCGAGCCCGGCACTGCCGAAGCCGGACGGTCAACGTGCCCTGATCAGCGGTGAGTACGGCGGACTGGGGCTGGCGGTCCCCGGCCACGCCTGGGCCGTGCAGCAGTCGTACATCGCCGTCGACCCGGCCACCTACACCGACGACTACCTCGCCAAGCTCGACGAGGTGCACGCGCTCGCCTGCAAGGGCAGCAACGGCGCGGTGTACACGCAGATCTCCGACGTGGAGGGTGAGCTGAACGGTCTGCTCACCTACGACCGCAGGGTCGTCAAGCCCGATGTGAAGCGGGTGCACGACGCCCAGCAGGCGTTGATCCGCGACGCCTCGCAGCCCGCCGTGGCGGGCTGCCCCACCGGCTGATCCGTGCGACCCGCTCCGGTCCGGCCCTCGCGGGCGGGCCGGAGCGGGTCCGTCCGCCCTCTTGACGGGGGCTGACGGGGAACCAAGAATGATCGCGCTCTGACAACGTTGTCCGAAGGAGTATTCCCATGCACCGGACCCCACGGCCGCGACTGCGCGGCCCGGCGGCCGCACTCGCGGCCGCAGCCCTCCTGGGCGGTGTCCTCACCACGGGGGCCACGGCCGAGGCCGCGCCGCACAAGGACGGCCGGCTGACCGATCTGGTCAACCCGTTCATCGGCACCCAGAACGAGGGCAACACCTACCCCGGCGCCTCCGTGCCCTTCGGCATGGTGCAGCTCTCCCCGGACACCGGCCACAACACCGGTTACGACTACGGCGAGAACCACATCCGCGGCTTCTCCGCCGTCCACCTCTCCGGCGTCGGCTGCGGACTCGGCGGCGATCTGCCGACCCTGCCCACCACCGGGGACGTCACCGAGACCGACTACGCCAAGTACGCGGCCGAGTTCAGCCACGACGACGAGAAGGCGAGCCCCGGCTACTACAAGGTCGGGCTCAAGACCGGCATCGACGCCGAGCTGACCGCCTCGAAGCGCACCGGGGTCCAGCGCTACACCTTCCCGGCCACCGACAAGGCCAACGTCCTGCTCAACGCGGGACAGACGCTGCACAAGACGCTCTCGTCCAAGGTCGAGATCCTGGACAGCCGCACCGTGCGCACCGCGATCACCGGCAGCGGCTTCTGCCAGGACACCAAGCCGTACACGGTCTACACCGTCACCCACTTCGACCGGCCGTTCGCCACCTCCGGCACCTGGAACGGCGACACCGTCACCGAGGGCTCGAAGACGTCTTCCGCCACCGACGCCCGCAACGGCGCCTGGCTGCGCTTCGACACCAGCAAGGACCGCACCGTCGAGGCCACCACCGCCCTGAGCTACGTCGACGCCAAGGGCGCCGCGCTCAACCTCCGCGCCGAGGGCGGCCGCAGCTTCGACCGCGTCGAGCGTGCCGCGCAGCGCGACTGGGAGGACCGCCTCGAAGGCGTGAAGGCGCAGGGCGGCAGCGACGAACTGCGCCGCACCTTCTACTCCTCCCTCTACCGCTCCTTCCTCGCGCCCAACGTCGGCAGCGACGTGGACGGCCGCTACACCGGCTGGGACCAGAAGAAGCACCGTGCAGTTTCCGCCAAGGGAACTTTCACGTACTACCAGAACTGGTCGCTCTGGGACACCTACCGCACCCAGGCCCAGCTCCTCTCGCTGCTCGCCCCGCGCGAGTCCCGCGACATGGCGATATCCGTCCTGCGGATCGACGCGGAGAGCGGCTGGCTGCCCAAGTGGGGCTACGGCACGGTCGAGACGAACATCATGACCGGCGACCCGGTCACCCCCTTCCTCACCAACGCCTACCAGCAGGGACTGCTGAAGGGGTACGAGGAGGAGGCGTACCGCGCCCTGAAGAAGAACGCGGACGGTGTGCCGCCCAAGGACTCCGCCCCGGTCGGCCGGGAGGCCAACGCCGAGTACCTGAAGGACGGCTTCGCCCCGTACATCAAGGACCGTGAGCACGCCAAGCCCGGCGACTCCGACTACGACCACGGCGCCTCCGCCACCCTGGAGTACGCGCTGTCCGACGGAATGCTCGCCGAGATGGCCCGCGACCTCGGCCACAAGGCCGACGCCGCCCGCTACGACGCCCGCGCCCAGAACTACCGGAAGATCTTCGACCCGTCGACCGGCTTCTTCCGCGCCCGCGACGCCGCCGGAGCCTTCACCGGACCGGTCGACCCGGCCGAGAGCGAGGGCTTCCACGAGGGCACGTCCTGGCAGTACCAGTGGATGGTGCCGCAGGACATCCCGGGCATGGTCGACCTGATCGGCGGCAAGGACGCCGCCAACCAGCGGCTCGACTCGTTCTTCGCGTACGACAAGCTGCTGGCCGACCCCGCGAAGACCGCCCGTGAGGTCTGGGTCAACGGTCCGTACGCGTACTACAACGCCGACAAGTACAACCCGCAGAACGAGCCCGACCTCATCGCCCCGTACACCTACCTCTCCACCGGCCAGCCGTGGAAGACGACCGACGTGGTCCACGCGGCCCTGACGCTCTTCACCAACGGTCCCACCGGGATGACGGGCAACGACGACCTGGGCACCATGTCCGCCTGGATGGTGCTGTCCTCGATCGGGGTCTTCCCGGTCCAGCCCGGCACCGACACCTGGGGGCTGTCCACGCCCGCGTTCGAGCGCGTCGACATCAAGCTCGACCGCCGGTACTACCCGCGCGGTTCGCTCACGGTGAGCGCTCCCGGCGCCTCGGACACCGACCGCTACATCCAGTCCGCCCGGCTCGACGGTGCGAAGCAGTCGCGCACTTACCTGACCACGGACGACATCCGCTCGGCCCGCTCGCTCTCCTTCACGGTGGGCGACACGCCGTCGGCCTGGGGCACCTCGCCCGAGGACGCTCCGCCCGCGCTCGGCTGACCCGGCCGGTCCGCGGCAACGCCGGGCGCCCTTCCCCCGCACCAAGGGGGAAGGGCGCCCGGCGTTCGGGTTTCAGCGGGGGAGCGGGGGGTCGATCGCCTCGGTGACGGTCGCGAAGACCGGCAGCGCGCTGTCGAGGCCCAGCACCCCGATGAGCCGCTCCATGAACGGGGACGGCTGTGCGAGCCGCAGCCGGGGCCCCAGCAGGGTCTGCCCCTGGAGCAGCACGTTCACCGTCGTCGAGTCCGCGAAACTCACGTCCGAGAGGTCGACCACGACGGGGCCTTCCCCGCCCGCGGCCGCGCTCTCCAGGGCGGCGCCGAGCGGGGCGACATTATCGATGTCGAGGTCGCCGGTCACGGCGAGCACCAGCGCCCCCCGGTCCTCGCGTGGGACGATTCTCATGGCTCTGCCGGCACTGGGGGATGGGAGCACGGTCACCTCATGACGCACTGGACGGCGGGGGAGAACACCGGTTGACGCGGACGGTCCGGTGCATGTCCGTCCTGCTCGCGGCGGGTGGAGGCCAACGATAGAAGTAATAGTTGCCATTTGACAACATTCTCCATGGAGCAACAATCTGTACTTGAACGATCAATGGACGCATCCCCCCGGGGCGTACCTCGGAAACGCTGAAGCAGAGGCCCGATGAAGCTAGTGCCGCGGCAGTCCGGACACGCCCTAGGCGCTGTCCGCGATGTCGTCACGGAGCCGGTCGGCGGTGAGCCGCTGCGCCGCGGCCGAACGGAAGGCGGCCAGCCCCGCGGCGAGCGCCGCCACGTCGGCGGGCTGCATCCGCTCCAGCACGGCGGAGAGCTCTCGAGTGCGGATCGCCCGGTACTCCTCCAGCAGGGCGTGGCCCCGCCCGGTCAGCCGCAGCTCGACCTCACGACGGCTCGTCTGGCTCGGCTCCCGCTGGACGAGGCCCATGGCCTCCATCCGGTCGCAGAGCCGGCTCACCGACGGAGCCCGCGAGCCGAGCGCCTCACCGAGCGAGCGGAGGTTGCTGCCCTCCTGCTTCTCGATGACGAGGAGGGCCCGCAGCTGCGAGGTCGACACCGTGCCCGGAGGCGCGGCCTCCTGGCCGCGGCCCCACAACACCTCAAGCAGTTCCGCTGCGGCACACACGTCCTCGGACACCCGCTCAAGGCGGTGAGGAGGGTCGGTACGGTGGCGCATCCATCCACTCTTTCATCCGGTACACCCTCCTGTCAGCCCGGCCCGGCCCCCGCGACCCGAAGAGGAATGAGCGCAAGACCGTGAACGTCCGTACCGAAATCGAGAGAGCCGTACGCGCGGCCGCACCGTACGCCCTGGTCGAGGCGGTGCGCAGCGCACTCGCCGCGGCGTACGACGCCCGGTCGGTGGAACTGCTGCTGGCGGACTACGGAATGACGGTGCTCAAGCCGGTCGGCTCCACGCCGGGGCATGAACGCACCCTGTCGATGCACAACAGCCCGCAGGGCCGGGCGTTCGGCAGCCAGCTCCCGCACGAGGAGCCGGCCGGCCGGGGCGGCGCCGTCGACCACCACTTCCCCGTCACCGTACGGGGCGAGCGCCTCGGCATCCTCACCGTCCGCCTCCCGGCAGGCGGCTCCACCCCGCGGATCATGGACGAGCTGGCCCAGGTGGCCGACCTGCTGGGCCACGAGATCATCGTCGCCGAACGGGACACCGACCTGTATCAGGGCGCCCGCCGTATCGCCCGGCTCACCCTGGCCGCCGAGATGCAGTGGCAGCTGCTCCCCGCCCGCGCGTTCACCGCGGCCGAGTACGCCATCGGCGCCCAGCTGGAGCCGGCCTACGCCATCCACGGCGACAACTTCGACTGGGCCGCGGACGGCGACCAGCTGACCGTCTCCGTGACCAATGGCATGGGCGAGGGCATCCAGGCCTCCCTGCTCACCAACCTCGCCGTGAACGCCCTGCGCAACGCCAGAAGGGCCGGCATCGGCATCGAGGACCAGGCCGCACTCGCCGACCAGGCGCTCTACGACCAGCACCGCGGCGCCGCCTACGTGTCGACCCTGCTGCTCCGCTTCGACCTCGCCACCGGAACGGTCGGCGCGGTGGACGCCGGCTCCCCGCAGCTGTGGCGGCTGCGCGGCAGGAAGGTCGCCCGCATCGAACTGGACGCGCAGCTGCCGCTCGGCATGTTCGAGGAGTCGCGGTACGACGTCCAGTACCTCCAGCTGGTCCCCGGCGACCGGCTGCTGCTCGTCAGCGACGGGGTGTACGACACCGTCTCGCCGCTCGGCGAGCCCTACGTCGAGCGGGGTCTCGCCCGGGCCATTCTGGCGACCCGGCTGCTGCCCGCCGCCTCGGTGCCCGGCGCCGTGCTGCGTGAGCTCGCGGACTACCGCGAATCGGACCCGCTCGACGACGCGCTGGTCGTCTGCATCGACTGGTTCGGCAGACACGACAGCGAAGGCTGACCGCCGCGGGCCGGTGGGACGTCGGAACCGGAGACCGCCGGGGCGGGCCCGGATCAGCTGCTGAGGGTGAACTCGGCGCGGATGCGCTTGCCGACGGGTACCCGCTCGGCCGTCAGCCGGTCGCACAGGGCCACCACGATCTCCATGCCGTGACCACCCAGCCGGCTCGGATCGGGGGAGTAGAAGACCGGGAGCGCGCTGCTGCTGTCGTACACGGTGACGCTGATCCGCTTGGCCGTGCCCTCCAGCTCCAGCAGATAGGGGCCGTGGCTGTAGCGATCGGCGTTGGTGACCAGTTCGCTCACGGCCAGCATCAGATCGTTGCGGGTGTGGGTGCCGAGCACGGCCATCCACTCGGAGACGAGCCGCGCGAGAAAACGGTCGGCCAGCTCCCGTGCCAGAGAGATGCACCCGGGCTCGCCGTCGAACACCTCGGCGGCGTGCAGTGACTCCGTGGGCGGACCGCCCACCGGGGAGTCGTCCGGCCGGGAGATGGCCTGTTCGTTCATGTGCTCCAGCCAAGGCGCGGCGGGGAGACCGTGAAGGCCTCTCTTCTCGCTGATCGTGTACCCCCGCCGGGAGATCCCACTCCCGGCCGGTGCCAGCAGATTTTACGCACGTCCGGGAAGCCGGACCACGGTCACGAAGAACTCGTCGATCTGGCGGACCGCCGCGATGAACTGATCGAGGTCGACCGGCTTGGTGACGTAGGCGTTGGCGTGCAGCTTGTAGCTGCGCAGGATGTCCTCCTCGGCGGAGGACGTCGTCAGCACGACCACCGGAATGAGGGAGAGCTCCTGGTCCTGCTTGATCTGCTCCAGCACCTGACGCCCGTCGTACTTGGGCAGGTTCAGGTCGAGCAGGATCAGGTCGGGGCGCGGCGCCTCGCCGTGCTCGCCGCGGCGGTAGAGGAAGTCGAGCGCCTCCTGTCCGTCGCGGACCACGTGGAGGGTGTTGCGGATCTTGTTGTCCTCGAACGCCTCACGCGTCATCAGCTCGTCACCGGGGTCGTCCTCGACGAGCAGGACCTCGATGGGCTGTGCGGGATGGGTCACGCGGTATCTCCGGGGATCTCGGCGGGTGGGGCGGCCTCGGCCTCGGCAGAGGATTCGTCGTCCTCGGCCGGCAGGCTGAAGTGGATGCGGGTGCCCCGGCGGGGTTCGGGATCAATCCAGATCCGGCCGCCGTGGAACTCGATGATCTTGCGGCAGAGGGCCAGTCCGATCCCGGTGCCGTCGTACTCGTCACGGGCGTGCAGACGCTGGAAGATCACGAAGACCTTCTCTGCGAACTCGGGGGCGATCCCGATCCCGTTGTCCGTCACGGTGAAGTGCCAGACGTCGTCCTCCCGGACGCAGCCGACCGTGATCACGCACGGCTCGTCCGGGCGGCGGAACTTCACCGCGTTACCGATCAGGTTCTGCCAGATCATGGCGAGGGTCGTACCGTCGCCGTTCACCTCGGGCAGTGCGTCCTCGCGCACGACCGTGGTCCCGGACTCCTCGATGACCAGCGTCAGATTGGCGAGCGCCCGGTCCAGCGAGCGGTCCAGGTCGACGGTGTTCCAGCCGTCGTGGACCCGGCCCACCCGGGAGAAGGTCAGCAGGTCGTTGATGAGCACCTGCATGCGCTTGGCGCCGTCGACCGCGAAGTCGATGTACTGCTTGCCGCGCGCGTCCAGTTCCGTCCCGTAACGCTTCTCCAGGAGCTGGCAGAAGGAAGCGACCTTCCGCAGCGGCTCCTGGAGGTCGTGCGAGGCGACGTACGCGAACTGCTCCAGCTCCGAGTTGGAACGGCGGAGCTCCTCCGTCTGCTGGGCCAGCAGCTCCTCCCGCCCCGTGGCGGCGTCGAGCTCCTCGACCAGCCGGCACCGCATGTCCTCGACGGCAGCCGCCACCGCCCTCACGTCGGACGGGCCGCGCACCTCGATCCGGCGGCGGAAGGAGCCGGACTGTACGTGCCGGGACGCCTCCGTCAGCGAGTGGAGCGGCCTTCCCACCACCCGGTGCAGCAGCAGGCTGAGGGCGATCACGCACAGCACGAAGCAGGCCACGAGCGCGATCAGGGTCCGGTCGCGGGTGACGCGTGCGTCGTTGAGCTGGGCGCGGGCGTGGTCGCGGGCGGTGGCGAGATGCGACTGCTGTGCGGTGTAGAGCCGCCGCAGCGTGTCGAAAGCGGTCTTGCTCTCGGAGGTCCTGGCGGAAGCGCGGCCCTGCGGGCCGTCGCGGCGGACGGCGGCGATCAGCGGTTCCGCGTGCTCCTTGCGCCACTGCGCGGAGGCCGCGGCGATCCGGTCCAGATCACGGGCGTACGGCTCGGCGCCGCCCATCGCGGAACGGACCCGGGCCAGCCGCAGCTCTTCGTCGTGCTTGCCCGTCGCGTAGGGCTGGAGGAAGGTGGGGTCGCCGCTGAGGGCGTAGCCCCGGACCCCGGTCTCCTGGTCGAGCAGCGCGTTCTGCAGCTGGAAGGAGGCGGAGCGGGCGGGCTGGATGCGGTCCACCAGTTCGGTGGTCCGGTCGGATATCCGGGCCAGTACGAGTCCGCCGATGACCAGGCAGCCGCACACGACCATGACGAAGCAGCCCAGGATCAGATGGACCCAGTTCTGGACCGACAGCCGTGCCAGCCGTCCCGGCAGCAGCGGGGAGTCCGCCGGTGAGTCACTGGTCATGAGATGTCCTGTTCCAAGCGAGATGAAGCACGGCCACGTCGTCGGCGAGGCCGCCGTGGGGAGCCGCCGCGTCGGCGGCTCCGTCGACCAGGGCGTCGATGAACGGACGGGCGGGAAGCGCGGCCCGGCTCCGGGCCATCGCGAGCAGTCCGTCCTCGCCCAGCCGGGTGTCGGGGCCGGTGCGCCCCTCGAACAGGCCGTCACTGAAGAGTACGAGACGGGCACCGGGCGCCAGCGTCAGGTCGGTGGAGATCCACTGACCGTGACCGGGCAGCAGTCCGAGCGCGATGCCGCCCTCGGGCTCCACCCACTCGATGTCCGTGCCCTGGCGCAGCAGCAGTCCCGGGTGTCCTGCCCGCACGATCCGGACGTGGTCCCCGCCGGGCGGGAAGACGAGCGAGGTGACGGTCGCGAAGACGTGCGGGTCGGACCGCTCCGCGACCAGGATCTCCTCCAGCAGGCCGATCTGTTCCAACTGGCCGGTGCGGCACAGCACAGCCGTGCGCCAGGCCACCCGCAGGCACACCCCCAGCGCGGCCTCCGCCGCGCCGTGCCCCGACACATCACCGATCACGGCGTGCACCGTGCCGTCGGACGTCTGGACCACGTCGTAGAAGTCACCGCTGAGCAGACCGTGGGCGCGGCCGGGCTCGTAGCGGGCGACCGCCTCGAAACCGTCGTCGTTCAGCAGCGGTACCGGTAGCAGCCCGCGCTCCAGGCGGGCGTTCTCCTGGGCCATCTGCTGGTTGGCGCGCAGGGCCGCCGCCGCCCGTTCGACCTGCTTGCGCTGGAGGGCGTAGCGGACGGCGCGGGACAGGGCCTGCGGGTCCAGCCGTCCCTTGACCAGGTAGTCCTGCGCACCGGTGGCCACCGCGTCGAGACCGGCCTCGGCCTCGGCCAGCCCGGTCAGCACCACGATCGCGGCGTCCGGAGTGGTCTCCACGATCTGCGTGACGGCGCTCAGCCCGTGCACATCGGGGAGGTGCAGGTCCAGCAGGACGCAGACGGGTGTCCGGTGTCCGCGCAGAAAGGTCAGGGCCTCGGTCAGTGTCTTGCACCAGGTGAGCGCGGAGTCCAGCTCGCCGTCGGCGAGCATCTCCTCGACGAGGAGGGCGTCGCCCGCGTCGTCCTCCACCAGCAGGATGGCGGCGTTGACGTCCCACACGGAGGCCCGGCCGCCCTGCTGTGCCCCGGTCTGGGCCGGGAGAATCGCGCTGATCGGGTGTCGCGTGTGGGAGCCAGTACGCGTCTCAGCCACGCCTCACCCTCTCGTTGTGATCGAGCGGGCCGCCCGCCGTCGCCAGGGCAGCATATGTGAATGACGCCCGCCCGAGTGCGGGCAGGCGCCATTCAGCTGCTGTGTGATGCACTACGTGCGTTGCCGTTGCCGGACGCCAGGCGTCGGGCCTCAGGCCTCGACGGACATTCCGGCCCGCAACTGCTTGACGATGCGGGCGAGCAGCCGTGACACATGCATCTGCGAGACGCCGAGCTCGGCACCGATCTGGGACTGCGTCATCTCCTGGCCGAAACGCATCTGCACGATGCTGCGCTCGCGTTCGTCGAGCTGTTCCAGCAGCGGCGCCAGCGTGTGGAGGTTCTCGACGGTCTCCATCCCGGGGTCGGCCTCACCGATCATCTCGGCGAACGACCGCTGGTCGCTCCCGGAATCGGTCTCGGCCGAGGGGGAGTCCAGGGACCCCGCCGAATAGCCGTTGGCCGCGACGAGTCCCTCGATGATCTCTTCCTCGGGCAGGTCGATGAGTTCGGCCAGTTCCTTGACCGTCGGATCGCGGTCGAGCTTCGCCGAGAGCTGTTCCTTCGCCTTCGCCAGGTCGACACGGAGTTCCTGGAGCCGCCGAGGCACGTGCACCGCCCAGGTCGTGTCCCGGAAGAAGCGCTTGATCTCCCCGACGATGTAGGGGACCGCGAAGGTGGCGAACTCGACGTCACGGGAGAGGTCGAACCGGTCGATCGCCTTGATCAGCCCGATGGTGCCGACCTGGATGATGTCCTCGGTGTCGTCGCCACCGCGGTTGCGGAACCGAGAGGCGGCGTACCGCACCAGCGAGAGGTTCATCTCGATGAGGGTGTTGCGCGCGTACTGGTATTCGTGAGTGCCCTCTTCGAGGACCTGGAGCCGGTCGAGGAAGAGCTTCGACAGGGCGCGGGCGTCCTTCGGAGCCACCTTCCCGGTGTCCTCGATCCACGGCAGCTCCGAGGTGCCGGGCTCCGAACGGATGCCGGTCTGCTCGGAGAACGTGCGGGTGGAACCAAGGACTGCGCCGGTCTGGTCCGTCGTGGCCGCCATGTTGTCGCCCCTCCTGCTAGCCAAGTTCGTCAGACCTCGTGTGCCCCGCATCAGTGAGGTCATGCCGAATGGGTGCGATTTTTTCTCGCCGCCGTGGCGGCAGCGGATATGAGTGCCCGTTATGGCCATTTTGTGCCAGTGCCGGTTGGATCCGGGATGTTGCCGGCCCGCATTCGCGGGCACTGTCTTGTATCCGATGCGCAGGGAGATGCCATGGCGAACAGCGATTCCGCGGGCCCGGCCACGGTCACGACCAGGATTCCGGCGAGACTGGACAGGCTCCCCTGGTCGGGGTGGCACTGGATGATCGTGATCGGGCTCGGGACGGTCTGGATCCTGGACGGCCTGGAGGTCACGGTCGTCGGCAACATCGCGAGCCGGCTCTCCGAGGACGGCAGCGGTCTGCCGATCAGTGGCGGCCAGGTCACCGGAATCGCCGCGGCGATGTACGTCGCGGGGGCGTGCTCGGGCGCGCTGGTCTTCGGCTGGCTCACCGACCGCTACGGCAGGAAGAAGCTCTTCCTGATCACGCTCGCCGTCTACCTCCTGGCGACGGCACTCACCGCGGTCTCCTTCTCGGTCTGGTGGTTCTTCCTCTTCCGGTTCCTCACCGGCTTCGGGATCGGAGGGGAGTACGCCGCGATCAACTCGGCCATCGACGAACTCATCCCGAGCAAGTACCGGGGACGTGTCGACCTCATCATCAACGGCAGCTTCTGGCTCGGCGCCGTGGCCGGCTCGCTGCTCTCCGTGCTCGCCCTCAACACGTCCATCTTCCCGAAGGACGTGGGCTGGCGTCTCACCTTCGCCCTGGGGGTCGTCCTCGGACTCGTCATCCTCCTCGTACGCCGCCACGTGCCGGAGAGCCCCCGCTGGATGTTCATCCACGGCCGTGACGAGGAAGCCGAGAAGCTCGTGGCCGAGGTGGAACGTGAGGTGGAGTCACAGACGGGGCGCAAGCTCCCGGAGGCCGGGACGAGCATCACCGTCGAGCAGCGGGGCGGGATCGGCTTCGGGCTGATCGCCAGGACCGTCTTCCGGTCCTACCCGAAACGCGCCGTGCTGGGCTTCTCGCTCTTCATCGGGCAGGCGTTCCTCTACAACGCCGTCACGTTCGGCTTCGGCTCGATCCTCGTCACGTTCTTCGACGTGTCCAGCGGCGCCACCGGCTACTACTTCGCCGTCATCGCCGCCTGCAACTTCCTCGGACCGCTCCTGCTCAGCCGCTTCTTCGACACCGCGGGCCGCAAACCCATGATCGCCGGGACGTACATCCTGTCCGGCGTCCTGCTCCTGGTCACCGCGTGGTTCTTCAACAGCGGGTGGCTCTCGGCCGTCACCATGACCGCGTGCTGGTGCGTCGTGCTGTTCTTCGCGTCCGCCGGTGCCAGCTCCGCCTACCTGACCGTCAGCGAGATCTTCCCGATGGAGACCCGCGCGATGGCGATCGCCTTCTTCTACGCCATCGGCACCGCCGCCGGCGGAATCTCCGGACCCCTCGTCTTCGCCGACCTCACGGAGAGCGGCGTGGTGGCCGACACCGCGCTGGCCTTCTGCATCGGGGCCGGGCTCATGATCGCGGCCGGGCTGGTGGCCTGCTTCTTCGCGGTCGCGGCGGAGGGCCGGTCCCTTGAGGACATCGCCGCGCCGCTGAGCACCCGGAGGGATGCCGGCGGAAGCGGGACGCGGCCCTCGGGCGAACCAGGCTGACGCACTCGAATGGAGCAGCCGCCGGAGCATGGCAAACTTGGTGGGGGCGTTCGGCCCGCAGTGCGGCGGCTTCGCGCAGAAGCCCGCGGCCGGACCTTCAGTCCCGTGGATGCGAGTCCTCGTGAGTCCGGCTCGGCGGCGCGCCACGGTCGCCGGGAGAATCCGGCGGCACAAGCAACAGAGGAACGGCAATGACGGTGACAGAGGACGGTCCCGAGCTCGGTACCGAGGAGCTCGTGCCCGGTACTGAGGAGTTCGGTCCCGGTGCCGGGGAGTTCGGCCCCGGTATCGACCCGCAGCGGCTGGCCGTCTGCCTGGGCGTGCTCGACGAGCTCGACGCCATCGAGGTCGACCACCCGGACGCCATCGCGGTGCGCCGCGCCACCGCCGGCATCTACCGGACCGTGAAGCAGCGCCGCCGCCAGGAGCGCCGGGCCGCCAAGACCGCGCACGACAAGGCCGTCACGGAGGCCACCGCGACCGGTTCGGCGGAGCGCATCGACGACGAGACCCAGGGCGTCCTGCCGTCCTCCTCCGCCGCCGCGGAGATCGCGGGCGTCCTCCAGCGCCCCAGGTCCTGCTACATCTGCAAGACGCGGTACGTCGAGGTCGACGCGTTCTACCACCAGCTCTGCCAGTCGTGCGCCCGGGAGAACCGCTCCCGCCGCGACGCGCGCACCGACCTGACCGGCCGCCGGGCGCTGCTCACCGGGGGCCGCGCCAAGATCGGCATGTACATCGCGCTGCGTCTGCTGCGGGACGGCGCGCACACCACGATCACCACCCGCTTCCCCAACGACGCGATCCGCCGCTTCAAGGCGATGGAGGACAGCGACGAGTGGATCCACCGGCTGAAGATCGTCGGCATCGATCTCCGCGACCCCGCGCAGGTCGTCGCGCTCGCCGAATCCGTCGCCGCCGAGGGCCCGCTGGACATCCTGATCAACAACGCCGCCCAGACCGTGCGCCGCTCACCGCAGGCGTACAGCGAACTGCTCGGTGCCGAGTCCGCCCCGCTGCCCGCGGGTGAACTCCCCGCCGCAGAGGTGATCGGCACCTTCGGCAGCGGCACCGTCGACCGCGTCGCCGCGCTGCCCGCCGCCCGCAAGGAGGGGCTGAGCGCGCAGGACGTCACCGATCTCGCACTGGTCACCGGATCCGCCTCGCTCGAACGCATCGCTGCCGGCACCGCCATCGACGCGGGCGGCCTGGTCCCGGACCTGCACCACAGCAACAGCTGGATCCAGACAGTCGACGAGGTCGAGCCGATCGAGCTGCTGGAGGTCCAGCTCTGCAACTCGACCGCGCCCTTCATCCTGATCAGCCGGCTCCGCCCGGCCATGGCCGCGACGGCGTCGGCCCACTCCTACGTGGTCAACGTCTCCGCGATGGAAGGCGTGTTCGGCCGCGGCTACAAGGGAGCGGGGCACCCGCACACCAACATGGCCAAGGCCGCGCTGAACATGCTCACCCGCACCAGCGCCCAGGAGATGTTCGAGAAGGACGGCATCCTGATGACCGCCGTCGACACCGGCTGGATCACCGACGAGCGGCCGCACCCCGACAAGATGCGGCTGGCGGAGGAGGGCTTCCACGCCCCGCTCGACCTGGTCGACGGCGCCGCCCGCGTCTACGACCCGATCGTGCGCGGCGAGGCGGGCGAGGCGCTGTACGGCTGCTTCCTCAAGGACTACGCCCCGGCGAACTGGTAGCGGTCGGGAACGGCGCCCCTGCACGGAGCCGCGGACCCGGCCCGGGAAGTCTCCCGGGCCGGGTCTTTTCCGTGCCCGGTGGCTGAAAGTGACCCAGGGCACACGTTCCATCGAGCGTAGCGGCGCTCATTTGGTTACTCTGAGAGGAACGGACGCAACCGAGGGATCCACGAAGATTCCCCGGCCGCCCCGGGACAGGCCTGTCAACCAGGCCGCCGTCCCGCCCCGTACCCGGCGCCACCGCGACCGAAGCTGATCCTTCCCCCGCCCCGGCGGGCGGTCGACGTGCCGGTATAGGAGCCGGAGCGTCGGCGACGCCCGGGGTTACGCGACACAAAGGAGTGCGCGGTGACGACACCGGAACTGACGAAGCACGAGGAGCGACCGGCCGAACGGTCCGGAGAGCGGGCCCGCAGGCCCGAGAAGCTCCGGAACATCGAGGTCTGGGCCAGGTCCGCGCCGATCCGGCTGGCCGGCTACGAGGACGACCTCGCCGAGCCGCACATCCTGCCCGGCATCGACTGAGCGTCGCACCACCGAGCTCCGGCCCGCACCCGTGAACGGGGGCGCGGGCCGGAGCTCTGCCGTCTGGCGGGCGCCCCGTTCAGAAGGCCGCGCGGGCCACGGCGGCCCCGGCGAACGAGAGGCCGACCCCCGCGCCGACGGTGAGCAGCAGCTAGCCCGCCGCCAGGGTGACCCGGCGGGCGGCACGGGCGGGTCCGGCCGGGGCGCAGCGCGCGAGCCCGTACCCGGGTGGGTCAACTGGAGACCCCGCAGCGCGATTATCCGAACACTCTATGTCTTGATGGCATATGTAGTGATGCGCCCCCGGCCCGTCGGGACGGAGGCCTCCTCGCCGTCGAGTCGCTGGAGTCAGCCTTGCCCCTCGCCGAGCCGGAATTCGTCCGGCGGCTGGAGAGCCGTCAGCCGTCCGCGTACGTACTGGCCTCGCTGCGGGGGTTCGGGCAGGTCGATCTCCAGGCCGGACTGCTGACCGGTGTGGCGATCCTCGTCGCGCTGTGGGTGTCCGGCTGGCAGAACGGCCTCTACGCCACGCTCGGCACCCTGATCGCCACCGCGACCGCCTACGCCCTCGCCGTCGACCGGTCGGGGATCGCGCTCGGACTCCAGGGGTACGCGGGCTGCCTCACGGGCATCGCCCTCGTCTCCTCGCTGGGCAACCATCTCGCCACCTATGTGCTGACCGTCGTCGGCGCCGTCATGTGCACCGTTCTGATGGCCGCCCTGGGCACCCTCCTCGCGCCCTACGGGCTCACCCCGCTCACCGCGCCCTTCTGCCTGGTCTCCGGAGTGATGGTGGTCGGCGCCCCCTCGTTCGCCCGGGTCTGGCACGGCGATCCGGCCTCCGTGGCCAGCACCACCACCGGCGGGACCGGGTGGACCTGGACCGCCCTGTGGCACGCGTTCTTCAACAACATCTCGCAGGTCTTCCTGATCGACAGCTGGTACGTCGGGCTGATCATGCTCGTCGGCCTCGCCCTGGCCGGCCCGCGCGTCGTGCTCTACGCGGCGGGCGGCAGCGTGGCCGGCATCGTCGCCGCGTGGGTGCTCGGCGCCCCGACGGCGCTGATCGCCAACGGCATCTACGGATACAACGCGGTGCTCGTGGCCATCGCCCTCGGCGCGGTGTTCCTGGCGAACACGGTCTGGAACGGTGCGTACGCGCTCTTCGGCGCGGCCGTCAGTACCGGGCTCACAGCTTCGCTGACGTCCATCTTCAAGACCTTCGGCGGCCACACCTTCACCTGGCCGTTCATTCTCACGACCTGGGCGCTGATGGCCGCCGTGCCGCTGCTGCCCCGGCTCCGCCGGAGCGGCTGACCGTCCAGGCCCCCGGGCCCCGCGCCCTCAGCCCGTACAACCCGAGGAAGGTACCGACGATGAACCTCGCCCCTCGCGAGATCGACAAGCTGCTGGTGTACGTGGTGGCCGACCTGGCCCGCAAACGCCAGGAACGCGGCCTCAAGCTCAACTACAGCGAGTCCGTCGCGCTGATCACCGAGGCGATCCTCGAAGCCGCGCGCGACGGCAGGAGCGTCGCGGACTGCATGGAGCTGGGCCGCCATGTCGTGGGCGAGCCGGACACCATGCCCGGCGTACGGGAGATGCTCGGCCTGCTCCAGGTCGAGGCGTCCTTCGTGGACGGTACGAAGCTGGTGTCCTGCCACGACCCGATCGGGGGCTGACCCCGGTGGCCGAGCGCTGCGCCGTCATCGCCGTGTGCGGCCACGAAGCCGGTTACGGGCGTCCGCTGGAGCGACTCCTGGGCCCCGGGGTGAGCGTCGTGCCGAGCGGGCGCGAGCTGTTCCGGAGCATCTCCGCGCACCGGCGCCGGGGTGAGGAGACCGCGGTCGTCCCGATGACGCTCGGCCGGGACCCCGGACTCGTCGCGGACACCGCCCGGACCCTGCGAGCCCTTGCCGGCGGCGACCGGGCGGCCACCGTGCTCACCGAGCCGTTCGGAACCGCACAGCACCTCGTCGGCTGGCTGCGCGCTGCGGCGGGACGAGTACCGGAGGACTCCGCCCTGCTGGTCACGGCCACGTCCGGCGACCCGTTCGAGGACGCGGAGCTGTACCGGATCGCCGCACTCGTACGCCGCTACGGGCGGCACGCCCTGGTCGAGGTGGCGTTCACGGGCGGGGACCCGGACCCGGCCGAGGGCGTCCGGCGCTGCCGGCTGCTCGGCGCGCAGCGGGTGACGCTGCTTCCGGCCGGGTTCGCGCCGCCGGAGGTGCCGGAGCCCGCCGGACCGGCCGGGCCGGCGGTGGACCGCGCCGGCCCCCTCGTGTCCGCGTCCGCGCTGCGACGGGTACTGGCCGAGCGGGTGGCCGACGCCCGGCGGCGCCTGCGCGAAAGCGGCGACGACGGCATCGCGGCCGGGCTGAGCGCGGCAGAGAACCACGGCCACTCCCACACCCACCCACCGGGCGGGGGACACGACCACGACCACGGCCATGGTCACCACCATCACGGCGGCCCTGGCCATCCGCACCCGCATCAGCACCCGTCCGCCGATGGAGCGGGCCAAGTCATCAGGAGCATCGCGTGACGTTCCGTCAGAAGTACCTCTACGGCAAGGACCCCATCGAGATCAACGCGGGCCGCCGCACGTTGAAGGTCACCGTGAGCAACACCGGTGACCGTGCGGTGCAGATCGGCTCGCACTACCACTTCTTCGAGGTCAACTCGGCGCTGTCGTTCGACCGCGAGGAGACACTCGGCATGCACCTCAACATCCCCGCCGGCACCTCGGTGCGGTTCGAGCCCGGCGGCTCGCGCGAGGTCGAGCTGTGCGCGTACGGGGGGACCGGCCGGCTGATCGGCTTCAGCGGGCTGCTCAACGGCAGCCTCGCCTCCCACCCCGCCCGGGTCGAAGCCGTCCGCAAGGCCATCGAGCAGGGCTTCCAGGGCGCGCGGAGCACCGCCGCCAGGAGCACCGGGGCCGGCCGGCCCGCCCCGAAGCGGGCCGCCAAGCCTGCAGCCAAGCCCACAGCCAAACCCGCAGCCAAGCCCGCCAAGGCGGCCAAGGAAAAGAAGAAGGGTTCGCGCTGATGCCCATCCTGCCGCGCAAGCAGTACACCGACATGTTCGGCCCGACGGTCGGGGACCGCTTCCACCTGGCCGACACCAACCTCGTCGTCGAGGTCGAGAAGGACTACAGCGAGGGCCAGTACGGCGACGAGGTCCTCTACGGCGGCGGCAAGACCATGCGGGACGGTATGGCCTCCGACCCGCAGATCACCGCCGCCCAGGGCGCACTCGACACCGTCATCACCAACGTCGTGGTCATCGACCCGATGGTCGGCGTGGTCAAGTGCGACATCGGCATCAAGGACGGCTTCATCGTCGGCATCGGCAAGTCCGGCAATCCGCAGACCCAGAACAACGTCGATCCGAACCTGGTCATCGGCGCGGGCACAGAGGCCATCGCGGGGGAGCACCTCATCGCCACCGCGGGCGCCATCGACACCCACGTCCACCTGATCGCCCCGCAACAGGCCGAACAGGCGCTCACCAACGGCATCACCACCCTCATCGGTGGCGGCACCGGACCGACGGACGGCACCAACGGCACCACCTGCACCCCCGGCCCGTTCAACATCGCCAGGTTCCTCCAGGCCGCCGAGGGTTTCCCGGTCAACCTCGGCATCATGGGCAAGGGCAACGGCAGCCTGCCGGAAGCGCTCAACGAGCAGATCGTGGCGGGTGCCTGCGGCCTCAAGGTGCACGAGGACTGGGGCGCCACCCCGGCCGTCATCGACAACGCACTGAACGTCGCGGACGCGTACGACGTCCAGGTCTCCATCCACACCGACAGCCTGAACGAGAGCGGCTTCTTCGAGGACACCCGCTCCGCGATCGACGGCCGGGCCATCCACACCTTCCACAGCGAGGGCGCGGGTGGCGGCCACGCCCCCGACATCATGCGGGTCGCGGGCGAGCCGAACATCCTGCCGTCCTCCACCAACCCGACCCTGCCCTACACCAAGAACTCGGTGGACGAGCTCCTGGACATGGTCATGGTCTGCCACCACCTCAGCCACGACATCCCGGAGGACGTGTCCTTCGCGGACAGCCGGGTGCGGGCCGAGACGATCGCCGCCGAGTCCGTGCTGCACGACCTCGGCGTGATCAGCATGTTCTCCTCCGACTCCCAGGCCATGGGCCGGGTCGGGGAGTCGGTCACCCGGGCCTTCCAGACCGCGCACCACTGCAAGGACAAGCTCGGCAGGATGGAGGGCGACTCGGCGCGCAACGACAACCAGCGGGTGCTTCGCTACCTCGCCAAGATCACCATCAACCCGGCCATCGCCTCGGGCATCGCCGAGCACGTCGGATCGATCGAGAAGGGCAAGCTCGCCGACATCGTGCTGTGGCCCATCCACTCCTTCGCGGCCAAGCCGAAGATGGTGATCAAGGGCGGCATCGTCTCCTGGGCCCAGATGGGTGACCCCAACGCCTCGCTGCCCACCCCGCAGCCGGTCATCTACCGGCCGATGTTCGGCCAGTACGGCAAGGCGCTCCCGTCGACGCACGTCACCTTCATGTCCCAGGCAGGCATCGCCGCCGGTGTCCCCGCCGAACTCGGCCTGGAACGCAAGGTCCTGCCGGTCCGGCGCACCCGCACCATCGGCAAGCACAACATGGTCCGCAACGACGCGCTGCCGGACATCCAGGTCGACCCGGAGACGTTCAAGGTCACGCTCAACGGCAAGGTCGCCACCATCGACCCGGCCGAGACGCTGCCCCTCAACCACCTGTACTTCCTGGTCTAGGGCCGATGTACCGCAACGAGGGCGACAGCCTGGGCGAACCCCCGCCCGCCATGCCCCCGCCCGCAGTGACCACGGGCGCCACCGGCCTCGGGCGGCTGCTGGTCAGCCTCCAGCTGACCGACTCGGCGTTCCCGAGCGGCTTCTACACGCTGTCGCACAGCCTGGAGGGCTTCGCCCAGGCCGGGGCCGTCGACGCCGCCACCGTGCCGCGCCTGCTCCACGACCTGCTGCTGCACGGTGTCGGCCCCGCCGACGCCACGGCGCTCGCCCTCGCCCACCGCGCGACGGCGGCGGGCGAACCGGCGGCCGTGGTCCGGATCGACGAGCACCTCTTCGCGACCAAGCTGGGCCGCGAGATGCGCCAGGCCGCCACCCGGACCGGACGCCAGCTGCTCGACCTCGGGCAGGAGGTCTTCGACCACCCGGAGATCTCCGACTACTTCGGCCGTGTGGTGCGCCGGGAGGCCCCCGGCACCCAGGCGGTCGCCGCGGGCGTCATCTACGCGGCGACCGGGGTCCCGGTCCGGCAGGCCGTCGCCTGCGACCTCTTCGCCTTCTGCGTCAGCTTCGCGGGCGCGGCACTGCGCCTCAGGCTGACCGACCACCGCTCGGCGCAGACGCTCCTGCGGGGCGCCGCGCCCCTCATCGAGGAAGCCGTCGAGGCGGCGCTGCGGCGCGAACTCGATGACGTCGGGGCCACCGTCTTCGCCTCGGACATCATGTCGGGCCGTCATGAGCGCGCCGAGGCCCGGCTCTTCGCCAGCTGAAACCAACCCCGTCACACACAGGGAGCACCATGGACGACAACGTACTGCGGGTCGGCATCGGCGGACCGGTCGGCTCCGGCAAGACGGCGCTCATCGAGGCGCTGGTGCCGATGCTGATCGAGCGCGGCCACCGCCCCGCCGTCATCACCAACGACATCTACACCCAGGAGGACGCCCAGCACGTCCGGCGCACCCTGGCCGGTGTGCTGGAGCCGGAACGGGTCGTCGGCGTCGAGACCGGCGCCTGCCCGCACACCGCCGTACGCGACGACCCCACGATGAACCTGGCGGCCGGCGCCGAGATGCTGGAGCGCTTCCCCGACACCGACACACTGCTCTACGAGTCCGGCGGCGACAACCTCACACTGACCTTCAGCCCGGCCCTCGTGGACCTCTTCCTCTTCGTGCTGGACACCGCGGAGGGCGAGAAGATGCCCCGTAAGCGCGGCCCCGGCATCACCGAGTGCGATCTGCTCGTCATCAACAAGATCGACATCGCCCAGTACGTGCGCACGGACATCAATGTCATGGAGTCCGACGCCCACCGGGTCCGGGACAACCGCCCCGTCGTCCTCACCGACTGCCTGACCGGCGTCGGCATCGACGACATCGCGGTCTACCTCGAATCGCGCCGCAAGGTGCTGATCTGAGATGACGCTCGCCCCGCACCGGCCACCGGCCGACCGGCTGGCCGAGGAGTACTACGCCGCGGTCCGGATCCCGCCGGACGTGGCGGCCCTGGCGTCCGTGCCCGACACGCTCGCGCCCGGGTCCCCGGCCAAGGTCGGCATCCTCGACCTGGCCTTCGCCGTGCGGGGCGGGCGCACCGAACTCGTCGAGCGCTACCAGAAGACACCGCTCCAGATCATGCGGCCGCTGTGGATCGACCCCGCGCTGCCCGGCATGAGCTACGTCTACCTGATGGCGACCGGCGGCGGTTACGCCCAGGCCGACCGCTACCGGATGGACTTCCGCTGCGGCCCGGACACCCAGGTCCATCTGACCACCCAGGCCGCCACCAAGGTCTTCCGGATGGAGCACGACTACGCCAGCCAGCGGGTGCACCTGACGGCGGAGGCCGGGAGCTACGTCGAATACCTGCCGGACCCGCTGATCCCGTTCAAGGACGCGCGTTTCTACCAGCGCACCGAGGTCACGGTGGCGAGCGGCGCCACCGTCGTCGTGGGCGACACCCTCACCGCCGGACGGCTCGCCCGAGGGGAACGCCACGCCTACCGGGTGCTCGCCACCGACCTGCGCGTCAGCAGGCCCGACGGCACCCTGCTCGCCCTCGACATGCTGCGCCTGGCTCCCGGTCCGGACGGCGCGGGGGTCCTCGGCCCCGGGGTGTTCGCCGGCCACGACCATGTCGCCTCGCTCTTCGTGGTGACCGACCGCGCCCCCGCCGCCGAAGTGGCCGACGCCCTGCACGGGGCGCTGGCACCGCTCGGCGTCCTGTACGGGGTGAGCGTCCTGCCCCGGGAGTGCGGCGCCTGGGTGCGGCTGCTGGACGACAGCCCGATCCGGGTCGCCGCCGCGCATCAGGCCGCCTGGCGGTCCGTGCGCCGGCTGCTCACCGGCCATCCGGTCCCGGACCTGCGCAAACCGTAGCCTCTCCGCCCCACGAGAACCGCGAGAAACCCGAGGTACCCGCCGATGAACACCGCTCCCGCGCCGATGCCACCCGCGTACGACTCCGGTGACACCGCCTGGCTGCTGGCCTCCACCGCCATGGTGCTGCTGATGACGCCCGGTCTCGCGTTCTTCTACGGCGGCATGGTGCGCACCAAGCACGTGCTGGTGATGATCAAGATGAGCTTCGCCGCGCTCGCGTTCGGCACCCTCGTCTGGTGGGTCATCGGGTACACCCTCGCCTTCGGTCCCGATGTGGGCGGTGCCGGAGTCATCGGCAACCTCGACCACGTGTTCATGCACGACATCGAACTGACGACGCTGACCGGGGCGATCCCCACCTACGTCTACAGCACCTTCCAGATGGGCTTCGCCATCATCACGGTGGCGCTGATCAGCGGTTCGATCGCGGACCGCGCCACGATGCGGGGCTGGCTGGTCTTCGTCGTGCTGTGGCTGCTCATCGTCTACATCCCCATCGCGCACTGGGTGTTCGACACGGACGGCTGGATCGTCAGGCACCTCGGCGCCCTCGACTTCGCCGGCGGCCTGCCGGTGGAACTCAACTCCGGTGTGGCGGGCCTGGCCGTCGCGCTCGTCCTGCGGGCGCCGCGCGATTTCGCCCGCCGCGAGGAGCGCCCCAACAACATTCCGCTTGTGGTCATCGGGGTCGGCCTCCTGTGGTTCGGCTGGTTCGGCTTCAACTCCGGCTCGGCGCTGACCGACCAGGGCACCGCGGCCGCGGCTTTCATCAACACCCAGCTCGGGGCGGCGGGAGCGATGGTCACATGGCCGCTGGTGGAGAAGTGGCGCACCGGCCGGGTCACCACGATGGGGGTCGTCTCCTCCGCCGTCGCGGGCATGGTCGCCATCACCCCGGCCTGCGGTGAGATCAACACGCTGGGCGCGGTCATCACCGGCCTCGTGGTCGGCGCGGTCTGCGCGTTCGCGATCACCCTGAAGTTCCGCTTCAACGTGGACGACACGCTCGACGTGGTGGGTGTGCACGGGGTCGGCGGTCTGATCGGCCTGATCATGGTCGGCCTGTTCGCCACCGCGCGCATCAGCGGAAAGAAGGGGCTCTTCTACGGCGGCGGCTGGGGGCTGCTGGGCAAGCAGCTCGTCGCGATCGCCGCCGTGATCGCCTTCTCCTTCATCCTGACCTGGCTCATCGCCAAGGCAGTGGATCTGACCGTCGGTTTCCGCGCCAAGGAGGAGTACGGCCGGGTTCCCGGTGAGGAGCAGGAGCGGGCGTACGACTTCCAGACCGCGGAGCGCCTCGGCGCGCTGGTCTCCAGCAAGCCGGTGACCAGCGACGAGGAACTCGTCAAGCAGATCAGCACCCTGCTGCGGGCCCGCCGGCAGGAGAAGTAGCCAACGGCTGGCGAGGCGGACTCCGGATGCCCGGCCCGCCCCGCTTCGTCCCTCAAGTCATCCGATGGATGCGGGAGAGAAGTTTCGTTCTGTCTGGAAGATTGCATTGACAGGTTCACGTCCTGCTCCAATCATCGGACGTCATGACCGAACTTCCCAGGCGCCACGTACTCGGAATGACGGCAGGGGCGGCAGTCGGCGCCGCCCTGCTCACCCCAGCCACCGCCGAAGCGGCCCCGCGAACCGGGACCGCGCCCGAGACCCGGCACGGCGGTGACTGGGGGACGGTGCCCCCGGCCGTCCCCGTCCCCCTCGACGACTGGTTCGACAACGACGGCATCGACACCGCCCAGGACCGGGGCGGCAGCTTCGACGGCTCCGGCTACACCTTCCCCGGCGAGGAACTCCCGGCAGGAGAGCGGGAGATAGCCGGAACCCTCTTCCGCTTCCCGGCCGCCGGGGCCGGAGCCCAGAACAACATCGTCGCCCTCGGCCAGCGCGTCGACCTCCCGCCAGGCCGCTACCTGTCCGGCCTCTTCCTCACCGCGTGCAGCTACGGAGCCGCCTCCGGGAGGGCGACGGTGCACTACGCCGACGGCACCACCTCCGAACCGGCCCTCGCCGGACCCGACTGGTACGCCGGCAACGGCGACCTGACCTCCGCCTACCGCTACGCCCCCGACGGCACGAAGGACCCGCACCCGGTCTCCATCGCCGTGTCCGAGATCCCGCTCGACCCGGCGAGGCAGGCCGTCGCGCTGACGCTCCCCACCACCCAGCCAGCGCAGGAGAACAAGTCCGCCCTGCACATCTTCGCGCTCTCCCTCCAGCCGGCCGCAGAGGGACGGGCGCTGGCCGTACGGGAGGCGCACTCCACCACCTCACTGCTCGACAACGGTGCCCAGAGCGTCGAGGCCACCGTCGTCAACGCGGGCACCGTGGGCATCCTCGCCGCCGACGGGCTCAGCCTCTCGGTCGACGTACCCGGGGCGCGCACCGTCGCGCCCGCCCGCATCACCCGGCTCGCCCCCGGTGACCAGGCCCGCGTCCGCATCGGCATCCGCAACAGACCGGGCACCGCCGCCGGGACCGCCCGGGACGGCAGCGTCGTCGCCCGCGGCCGGGGACAGCAGGCGGCGACGGTCCGGCGCTCGCTCACCCTCGGCGTCCCCGACTACACGCCCACGGACGCCTCCCTCTCCACCCACCAGGCGCCGTACTGGTACCAGGACGCGAAGTTCGGGATCTTCATCCACTGGGGCGTCTACTCCGTCCCGGCCTGGGCACCGGTCGGCACGCAGTACGCCGAGTGGTACTGGAGTCAGATGCAGGACCCGGGCAACCCCACCTACGCCCACCACCGCGACACCTACGGTGAGTCCTTCGCCTACGACGACTTCATCCCGCAGTTCCGCGCCGAACACTTCGACCCACGCGCCTGGGTGGAACTGTTCCGGGACGCCGGCGCCCAGTACCACGTCCTCACCTCGAAACACCATGAGGGCTTCGCGCTCTGGGACACCAAGCTCTCCGACCGGAACTCGGTGAAGATGGGCCCCAAACGCGATGTCGTCAGGGAACTCTTCGACGCCTCACGGCGCTACGCCCCCGAACTGCACCGGGGGCTGTACTTCTCCATGCCCGAGTGGTTCAACCCGGACCACCCGTGGCAGGGCCACGCCCCGCGCAATCCGTACACCCTGGAGCCCGTCCCGTACACCGGCCACACGGCGGGCAAGGACTACGTCACCGAGTTCCAGGGCCCGCAGATGCTGGAGCTGATCGAGGGATACGACCCCGAGATCATCTGGTGCGACATCGGCGGCGACAACGACAGCCACCGGGTGCTCGCCGAGTACTTCAACCACGCCAAGAACCGGGCCCGGCCGATCGACGTGACCGTCAACGACCGCTCCGGAATCGGTTCGCACGACTTCACCACACCCGAGTACACGACGTACGACCAGATCGTCACCGCCAAGTGGGAGTCCAGCCGGGGCCTCGACCCGTACAGCTACGGCTACAACGCGCAGACCCCGGACGAGAAGTACATGACGGCTCAGGAGATCGTGCACTCGCTCGTCGACATCGTCTCCAAGAACGGCAACTTCCTGCTCGACATCGGGCCGAAGGCCGACGGCACCATCCCCGACATCATGCAGCGCAGGCTGCGCGAGACGGGGCGGTGGCTCAAGACCAACGGAGAGGCGATCTACGACACCACGTACTGGTCGCGGATGCCGCAGCTGGGCGAGGACCTGCGGTTCACCGTCCGGCCGGACCGGGCGTTCTACATCCACTCGCTGGTCCGGCCCGGCGCGACCCTGACGGTCCAGGCGCCGGTGCCGGTGCGCGGCGGCGACCGGATCACGCTGCTCGGGTACGGCCGGCCGCTGAGCTGGCGCACCGCCGGTGACTCGCTGGTGATCGACGTACCGGCGGCGTCCCGCAGGACCGGCGAGCACGCCTGGGTGTTCAAGATCGACTGGAAGGGCTGACCGGTCCCGGGCGCGGCACCGGGCGCATGAACTCCCGCACATAGGTGCGGTGCCACCAGTGCCCGGTGTCCCGCAGTTCGCGCCAGGTGGTGTACCGGTAGCGGTACACCCTGGCGCGGACGTGCTCCGGCGGCGCGTCCGGGAACGGGTTGTGCCGCAGCAGCCGCAGCGTGTCCCGGTCGTTCTCCAGCAGCCGCTGGACGAACGGCCCGAACCAGGGGCGGGCATAGGCGGGCGAGAGCGCGGCGAACCACATCATCCAGTCGAGCCGCAGGTGGTACGGGGCGAACTGGCGCGGCAGCCGCCGAGGATCGCCGGGCTTCCCCCGGAATCCGTACTCCCGCCAGACCGCGTCCGGCCCCACGGTCCGCTCGTCCGTCCCCTCCACCACCACCTCCAGCCGGACCCGGCTGATGCTGCCGAAGGCGCCGTAGGTGTTGACCAGGTGCAGCGGGTCGAAGGAGCGGTTCATCACCTGGCGGCGCGAGACCAGATTGCGGGCCGGGCGGTAGCTGAGGAACAGCACCAGGGCGGTGACGGCGATGACCACCACCTCGTACCAGAGGGGCGCGGCGGACTGCGCGGGCGGCTCAACCAGCGGGGACCAGTCGACGGCCGACAGGGCGAGCACGATCGTCAGCCAGTTGAGCCACGCGAAGTTCCCGGAGAGCACCAGCCACAGCTGGGTGAGGACCATCAGCCCCGCCGCCGCGCTCGCCACCGGCTGTGGAGTGAAGAGCAGTACCGGGACCAGCAGTTGGGTCACATGGTTGGCCGCCACCTCTGCCCGGTGCAGCGACCGGGGCAGATGATGGAAGAACCAGCTCAGCGGTCCGGGCATCGGCTGGGTCTCGTGGTGGAAGTACAGGCACGTCAGCCCGCGCCAGCACGCGTCGCCGCGGATCTTGATCATCCCGGCTCCGAACTCGACCCGGAACAGCACCCAGCGCAGCAGCCACAGCACCAGCACCGGCGGCGCGGTGGGCCCGTTGCCGAGGAAGACGGCGAGGAATCCGGTCTCCAGCAGCAGCGACTCCCAGCCGAAGCCGTACCAGACGTCCCCGACCTGGACGATCGACAGGTACAGCGCCCAGGGCAGGGCCCACAGCAGCATCGCCGCCCAGAGCGGCAGCCGGGCCTCCACGCCCGCGATCAGGGCGACGGAGAGCGCGCAGCCGGTCCAGGCCACCAGCGCGAAGAACCGGTCCGAGTAGTGGAGCCGGAAGAGCCCGGGGGCGGTGCGCCAGTCGGTGCGCCGCAGCAGCGCGGGGACGGGCAGCATGCCGCGTTCACCGGTCAGCGCCCGGAACTGGAGCGCGGCGGTGAGGAAGGCGGTCAGATAGATGACGGCGAGCGCCCGCTGGAAGATCAGCCGGCTGAGCCAGTACCCGTCTGCGGTGAACCACTCCATCGCCCCCAGTATCGGGCCCGTCGCGCCTTCCGGCGCGTCAGTTCGGCTGTCGGCGCGCCCGCGTGACGATCCGGCGCAGGGTGCGGCCGAGCCTGCGCGCGTACCAGCGCTGCGCCACCGGTACGAGCGGACCGGCGAGCCGGGCGTACCAGCGGGCCGGGCGGCTGAACGCCATGACGGTGAACGACACCGTTCCGTCGTCGGCCAGGTCGACCACAAAGGACTCCTCACCGCACTCGGGGTGCCGGGCCAGCGTCCCGTAGGCGAATCCGATGCGCTGAGGTCCGTACTCGGTCCAGACGACCCGGCAGGGCGCGGAGAACCGGACCGGGCCGACCCCGAGGGACACCCGAACGGCCCCACCGGGCTCGGCGCGTGGCGCCGAGGCCTCGACCCCGGCGCCGGAGGCCCGGTGCATACGGAACTCGGTGACGGCGGCTCCGGCGGCCTCGAAGTCCGCGCGGCCGTGGCCGACCCGGTTCCGGTGGTGGAGGTGGTGGTAGCCGTCGGGGAGCGGGCCGAGACGGGTGGCGCCCGCCTCGGAGTAGGTCAGGGTGCTCATGCGATGCGTCCTTCGTGGTCGGTGCGGTCACGGAGCCGCTTCCAGGCGAGCACCGAGCAGAGCGCGAAGCCCAGCGCGTTGCCGACGCCGTGGGTGGCGGCCATCCAGGTCAGGGTGGGGTGGGGCAGTCCGGTGGCCTCGCCCAGGGCCCAGCTGAGCGCGAGCGCCATGGTCACCGCGAGCACGCCGGCCGAGGTGCCGAGCAGCAGCCGGGTGGCCCGGTCGCGGCCGGTGCGCAGCCGTCGCCAGGTCAGCAGGGCGGTGGTCCACATCCCCGCCGTCAGCACGACCGCGCCGGTGAGTTCGGCCCACTCCCCGACGAAGTAGCCGATCAGGACGAGCAGGGTGCCCAGCGGCACGCTGATCGCCGCGAACCGGCCCGCCGGGCTGTCCACGAGCCGGCAGAGCAGTCCGGAGACCAGCGCGGCGGCGAACCCGGCGAAGTGGAAGTGCGGCACGGTCAGCGCCAGGATGCCGGGGCCGAATCCGAACAGCGGACTGCCGGAGCGCTCCGCGACCAGCGCGGTGGCGGCGATCGCGGGCGTCACGAGGGCGGTGAGCAGCGCGATCTCGGCCGGTGCCGTACGCGGGGTACGGATCGGTGCGGAGCGGCGGACGAGCCGGGGCGGGGTGTGCAGTGCGAGGAGCACGGCCCCGATCGCGTAGCAGAGCGCGAGGGCCGTGGCGGCGGGGCCGCGCGGCAGCCAGAGGGAGACGGCTCCGGGCACGGCGAAGGCCGGCCACAGCCGCCGGATCCGGTCGAGCTCCGGCACGTCCGCCAGCCGCAGCCCGGCCGGCACGATCACCAGCATGCCGAGCATCACGATCAGGCCGACCAGAACAGACATGACCCACCCCCCGTTGAACACGTTCAACTGTTTGCCTGTGCCGACTCTAGAGACTTTCTTGAACGTGTTCAAGCGGATGGTTCCGGCATCGTCCCGCTGTCGCGCCCGTGGTCCGCCCCCGGCTTGCGGGGCGGGGTCAACTGCGGCAGACATGAGGGGACCACTCGGGACCGGTGAACCGGCAGGAGGCCTCTTCGTGCGCTCACCCATACGCCTGCGCCGCGCCGCGGGCGCCGCACTGTCCGCCGGGATACTCCTCGCGGCGGGCTGCGCACAGGCCACCCATGGCAGCAGCAACGGCACCAAGGGGACGGCCGACGTCCAGGAGGTCCTGCTCCAGCCGGCCGCGTCGCGGGGGCCGCACCCCTTCACCGCGTCGACGGCCCGGCCGTCCGGTGCGGCGCCGACGCCCTCACGCACCGCCCCGCAGAAGTCCCCCGGCTCCGGTGGCGGCGCTGTCCACGAGATCACCGGCGCCACCCCCGGTATCTACGGCGGCATCCGGTCCGTGGCCTCCTGCGATGTCGGGAGGCAGATCCGGCTGCTCTCCGCCGATCGCGCCAAGGGGGCGGCGTTCGCGCACGCGGCCGGCGTTTCCACGGCCGGGATCCCCGGTTTCCTGCGCGGGCTGACCCCGGTCCTGCTGCGGGCCGACACCCGGGTCGCCAACCACGGCTTCGACGGGGGGTCCGTGACCACGTTCCAGTCCGTGCTCCAGTCGGGTACCGCCGTGCTGGCCGACGGGTACGGGCTGCCGAGGGTGAGGTGTACCTGCGGAAACCCGCTGACCGCGCCGGACCGTGCGCGCGTGCCGGCCGGCCGGGCGGGGGAGTGGACCGGTTACGACCCGGCGCGCATCGTCGCCGTCGGGCCGGCCGAGCGCGAGGTCTCCGGCCTGGTGATCGTCGACGTCGTGAACGACGCCTGGATCGAGCGGCTGACCGGGGACGAGGGTGCCCGGGACCGCACCCCCCGGGTGCCGCCGCCGTACGCCCCGGATGCCGACATCACCGGACCGCTGCCGAAGGTGCCGCCCGCGGAGCCGACGGACTGCCCCACTCCCGGCGTCCCGACTCCGTCGGGGGAGGAGGCCGCCGTGACCGCGAGCCCCTCGGGGGCCCCGGAGGCCGGCCGGGCGGTGCCGCGCTGTCCGAGCGGTCTGCCCTCCGACGACGCCACCGAGCCCCCGGATCTCCCGTCCGAGGAGCCGCCCGGTACCCCGGCGGAGCCGGAAGAGCCGCCCGGGGATCCGGTGCCGTCGATGACGGAGGAGCCACAGACCGCGATCCGGCTGCCTTGGCCGGACGACGAGGGGGAGGGCGCGGGACCCGTCACCGGGTGAGCCCGGCGCTCGCGCATCTGGTCCAGACCTATTGACGGAAGGTCTGGACCACTTTAGCGTGTGCCGCGTTGTGGCGGCCGGGATGCCAGGACCTCTGACCAGCTCTGACCAGCTCTGACCAGCTCTGACTTGTCAGGATCATGGCATTTTCGGCTTCTCTGGTCTCCACCCCACGAAGGGAACCGGACATGTTCGGTCGGACATCACGTCTGCTGGGCGTCGGCATCGCGGCGGCATGCGTCGTACAGATGCTGGTCGCGGCGACACCGAGCTCCGCGCAGGACGACACCTGCGCCGTCAAGTCGAAGCCCGCGGGCAAGGTGCTCCAGGGGTACTGGGAGAACTGGGACGGCGCCTCCAACGGGGTGCACCCGCCGCTGGGCTGGATCCCCGTCACCGACAGCCGCATCACGCAGCACGGCTACAACGTGATCAACGCGGCCTTTCCGGTGATCCTCTCCGACGGCACCGTCCTGTGGGAGGACGGGATGGACTCGACCGTCAAGGTCCCCACCCCGGCCGAGATGTGCCAGGCCAAGGCATCCGGGCTCACCACCCTGATGTCCATCGGCGGCGCGGCGGCCGGGATCGACCTCAGCTCCAGCGCGGTGGCCGACCGCTTCGTCGAGACGGTGGTGCCGATTCTCAAGAAGTACAACTTCGACGGCATCGACATCGACATCGAGACCGGCCTGAGCGGCAGCGGCGACATCAACCAGCTGTCGGCCTCGCAGTCCAACCTGATCCGCATCATCGACGGGGTGCTGGCCCAGATGCCGTCGAACTTCGGCCTGACGATGGCCCCGGAGACGGCCTACGTCACCGGCGGCAGTGTCACGTACGGCTCGATCTGGGGCGCGTACCTGCCCATCGTGAAGAAGTACGCGGACAACGGCCGGCTCTGGTGGCTGAACATGCAGTACTACAACGGCAGCATGTACGGCTGCTCCGGCGATTCGTACGAGGCCGGCACCGTCGAGGGATTCACCGCGCAGACGGACTGTCTCGACAAGGGACTCGTCATCCAGGGCACCACCGTCAAGGTGCCCTACGACAAGCAGGTCCCGGGGCTGCCCGCCCAGCCGGGCGCGGGCGGCGGCTACCTGGCGCCGGGGCTGGTGTCCCAGGCCTGGAACCACTACGGGGGCGGCCTGAAGGGCCTGATGGACTGGTCGCTGAACTGGGACGGGTCCAAGAACTGGACCTTCGGTGACAACGTCAAGGCACTCCAGGGGCGCTGACCGCCCCCGCTCCGTGACGGCCGACGGCCCCGGAAGGATCTCCCGCGAGGAGACCTTCCGGTGCCGTCGGCCGTGCTGTCAGTTGCCGGGCTCGGAGGCGTCGAGCATGGCGTCGCGCTCCACGACCTTGACCCGCTCGCGGTCCTGCTCCGCGCCGAGGGCGCGCTCGTGGGCGTCCAGCCGGTACCAGCCCTCACGGGTGGTGTAGCGGACGCCGCGGGCCCGCAGGAACTCGGTGACGGCCTCGGGCTCGGGCTGCGCCGGGGCGGGCAGCCGGCCGCTGGTGTGGTCCTCCAGCAGGCAGGCGACGGTCTCGTTGGCGTCACCCTTGGTGTGGCCGATCAGTCCGATCGGGCCCCGCTTGATCCAGCCGGTGACGTACACCGAGTCCATCGGCTCGTCACCGGCCAGCACCCGTCCGGCGGCGTGCGGAACGGTGCCGGAGGCGACGTCGAAGGGGAGCTTGGGCAGCTCCTGCGAGTAGTAGCCGACCGCGCGGTAGACGCTCTGCACGTCCCAGTCGTTGAAGCGGCCGGTGCCGCGTACGTTGCCGGTGCCGTCCAGCTCGGTGCGCTCGGTGCGCAGGCCGACGACCCGGCCGTCCTCGCCGAGGATCTCGACGGGGGACTCGAAGAAGTGCAGGAAGAGCTTGTGCGGCCGGTCGCCGACGTCGCGGATCGCCCAGTTCTCCAGCGTGGAGGCCACCATGTTGGCCTGCTTGTTGCCGCGCCGGGTCTCGATCGAGCCCTGGTCGTAGTCGATGTCCTCGGGGTTGACGATGACCTCGATGTTGGGCGAGTGGTCCAGCTCGCGCAGCTCCATCGGGCTGAACTTGGCCTGGGCGGGACCGCGCCGCCCGAAGACGTGGACCTCCAGCGCCTTGTTGGCCTTGAGGCCCTCGTACACGTTGGCGGGGATCTCGGTCGGCAGCAGCTCGTCGCCGGTCTTGGCGAGCATCCGGGCCACGTCCAGGGCCACGTTGCCGACGCCCAGGACCGCGACCTTCTCGGCCTCCAGCGGCCAGGTGCGCGCCACGTCGGGGTGGCCGTCGTACCAGGAGACGAAGTCGGCCGCCCCGTGCGAGCCGTCCAGCTCGCTGCCCGGTATGTCCAGGGCCCGGTCCGCGTTGGCGCCGGTCGAGAAGATCACCGCGTCGTAGAAGGACCGCAGCTCGTCCAGGCCGATGTCGTTCGGGTAGTCGACATTGCCGAACAGCCGCAGCTGCGGCTTGTCCAGGACCTGGTGCAGCGCCTGCACGATGCCCTTGATCCGGGGGTGGTCCGGTGCCACGCCGTAGCGGATCAGGCCGAAGGGGGCGGGCATCCGCTCGAACAGGTCGATGGACACGCCCGGCTCCGCGGCGGCCTCGGATTTGAGCAGCGCGTCCGCCGCGTAGATTCCGGCGGGACCGGCTCCGACGATGGCAACGCGGACGGGGCGTGTCATGGAGGGCTGTTCCTTAGAACGGGCGAAGAGCGGGCGGAGAACGGAAGAACGATCAGGCGAACAGTGGGCGAACACGGGCAGGACCTGCCTTGGTAAGGCTTGGCTTAGTTCACCCCCGCACACGTTAGCCGCTGCCCGCGTCCGGTTTCGGGGCGGGTCGGCGTTCTGCGGGGGTATCCGGCACTCCCGAACGCGGCTCCGCGCGCCGAATCCTTGGGATACGGGCCTGTGGGCCGACCCGGGGAATGTGTCCCATCGCACGTTCAGCTGGTGGACAGCTCACTCGAAGAATCGGACAAATGGTGGCAGAGTGATCCGTATGGATGATCGGGTAGCGGGTGCCCTGTCACTCCCGGACGACTGGCCCGCCCACCCGGACCTCAGTCTCGCCCTGAACCGTATGGGCAGCTTCGACTGGGACCTCGACAGCGGCCTCATGCACATGGACGAGCCCGCGCTTGAAGTGTTCGACCTGCGGGCCGACGAGTACGACGACCGGCCGGAGTCGCTCGCCGTGCGGGTGCCCCCGGACGAGGGCGTCCGGCTGGACGCGCTGGTCGCGCAGGCGCTCAAGAGCGGCCGGAGCAACTACGGGGCCTACTTCCGCAGCCTGCGCCGCGACGGGAGCCTGCGCTGGACCCACACCCAGGGCTTCGTCCAGCGCGACGCGAGCGGGCGGCCCCGCCGGATCATCGGCATCGTCCGGGACGCCACCCAGGAGCTGGCCGACTCCACCGCCCGCCGTGAGCTGGACCGGGAGCGCAGGCGCCGGACCAGTCTGGTGGAGGCCACCACGGCCGCGCTGGCGCACGCCCGTACCGTCCGGGACGTCACCGACGTGCTCAAGAACTCCCAGGGGCTCGCGCACCTGGGCGCGACGAGCCTGGTCATGGGACTGATAGAGGCCGGGCGCATCCATCTGGTGGCGGACGGGCCGGAGGGCTCCTTCGTGCCGGGCACCCGCTACACCCGGACGGACGAGCCGTACCCGATGAGCGAGGTCGTGCGCACGCTCACCCCCCGCTTCATCGAGTCCGCCGAGGACTTCGCGGCCTCCTACCCGCTCCTGTGGCCCCACATCAGCCATCTCGGCATCACCTCCGCGGCCTATCTGCCGCTGATCGCCCAGGCCCGGCCGATCGGCGCGCTCGGGCTGCTCTACAGCGACAAGGACGGCTTCACCGGCGACGAACGCAATCTGCTCGTCGCCCTCGGCACCTCCATCGCCCAGAGCCTGCAGCGCGCCATGCTCTACGAGCAGGAGCACGACCTCGCCGAGGGGCTCCAGCAGGCCATGCTGCCGCGCCGGATTCCCGACGTGCCCGGTGCGCAGACCGCCGTCCGCTACCGCTCGGCCCGCCTGGGCCGGGACATCGGCGGCGACTGGTACGACGTCATCCCGCTGCCCGGCGGCAGGGTGGGCGCCGTCATCGGTGACGTACAGGGACACGACACCCACGCCGCGGCCGTCATGGGGCAGCTGCGCATCGTGCTGCGCGCCTACGCGGCCGAGGGCCACAGCCCGGCGACGGTGATGGCGCGGGCCTCCGTCTTCCTGCATGAGCTGGACACCGACCGCTTCGCGACCTGCACCTACGCCGAGGCCGACCTGACCACCGGGGTCGTCCAGCTGGTCCGGGCCGGTCATGTGGACCCGCTGGTCCGGGAGGCCGACGGGAGCTGCCGCAAGGTGCCCGTCGAGGGTGGGCTGCCGCTGGGGCTCTCCGCGATGTTCGGGCGGCTGGAGTACCCGGTCAGCACGGTCGAGCTGGATCCGGGCCAGACCATGGTGCTGTTCACCGACGGGCTGGTGGAGCTGCCCGGAGCCGATCTCGACGAGGGCACGCAGCTGCTGGCCGACATGGTCAGGAACGGTCCGCAGGACCTCCAGGAGCTGGCCGACCGGCTCTGCGAATGGGTCGACGAGCGCGGCGGCGAGGACGATGTCGCCGTGCTGCTGCTGCGGCGCCGGGCCGCCCACGCGCCGCAGCCCGGCGGCCGGCTCCAGCAGCACGTGGCGCAGAACGACCCGGAGGCGCTGAGCTCGGCGCGCCACATGATCCGTGCGGCGGTGCGGGCCTGGGGCGCGAAGGACCGGGCCGACGAGGTCGAGCTGGCCGCCGACGAACTGACCACCAACGCGCTGATGCACACCGACGGCGGAGCGATCGTCACCATCCGGGTGCTCACCGGGGCCGGGCGGCGGCTCCGGGTCGATGTCGAGGACCGGTCGAGTGCGCTGCCGCGCCGCCGGGACGCGGGCGAATCCGGGGTGTCGGGCCGGGGGCTGATGCTGGTGGACCAGCTCGCGGACGCCTGGGGCGTCGAGTCCCGGGGCACCGGCAAGTGCGTCTGGTGCGAATTCAATATTCCGCCCCGCGACTGAGTTGCCGGATCGACGCGGCGGGCGGAGGCAGTGAACGCTACTGCAAAGTAACAGAACGTAACATGTCTGTACTTGACCGTAACCGACCGAGAGGGATTGACTGTGATCTCGTGATCTCGCGATGTCGTGATCTGGTGATGTCGTGATCTGGTGATTTCCGTCAGTCGTTTGTCTTCGATGACATGAGGACCCGTTGGGCACTGAGCTACTGGCACCCCTCGATCTGGCCTTCTGGCACCTTGAGTCCGATGCCCACCCCATGCACCTCGGCGCGCTCGCCGTCTTCTCCCCTGACGGCGGCCCCTCGCCCGGCCCGGACGCCCTGCTGGAGCTGCTCGGTGCCCGTGCCGCCGCGATCCCCCGGCTGCGGATGCGGGTGCGCGACGTACTGCTGCCGGTCGGCGGCGCGGCCTGGTCGGTCGACAAGGACTTCGACGTCCACCAGCACGTCAGGCGGGTGGAGCTGCCCGGCACGGAGACCGGCGGCGAGGGCGCGTTCATGGCGGCGGCCACCCGGCTCGCCGGCGAACTGATGGAACAGCCGCTGCGCAGGGGGCTGCCGCCCTGGCAGATGTACGTGATCGGCGGCGCCGCCGACGGCCCCTTCGCCGTCCTGGTCAAGCTCCACCACGCGCTCGCCGACGGGATGCGCGCGGTCGCCATCGGGGCCGGGATCTTCGACGAGATCGCCTCCGTCGCGGGGCGTGGCCGGGCCGGGGCACCGGCCGGCCGGACCAGGCCGGTGCCGCCGCGCTCCTGGATGCCCGGTCCACGCCAGGTCGCCGGTCTCGCGCTCGGCCGGATCGAGGACCTCGGCCGGGCGTTCGGCGTCGGCGCCTCCCTGGTGCGGGCCAGCCGCCTCGACCTGCGCGGGGCGACGGCGCTCAGTGCCAGCTCCAGCGGTACCCGGCGCCTCGCCACCGCCGATCTGGACCTCGACGACGTGCAGCGCGTCCGCCGGGTCGCGGGCGGCACGTCCAACGACGTGCTGCTCGCGGTCGTCGCCGGAGCGCTGCGCCGCTGGATGCTGGAGCGCGGCGAGCCGCTGCCCGGCGCCGATCCGCGCGCCCTGGTCCCCGTCTCCCGGCGCCGGCCGGGGGGCGCCGCCACCGGGAACCGGCTGTCCGCGTACCTGCTCGGCCTCCCCGTCTCGGAACCCGACCCCTGGGAGCGGCTGCGGGCGGTACGCGGCGCCATGGACCGGAACAAGGCCGCGGGGCCGCTGCGCGGGGCAGGCGCGGTCGCCGTACTGGCCGATCAGCTTCCTTCGCTGGCCCACCGCTTCGGCGCCCCGCTCGCCGGCGGCGCGGCCCGGATGCTCTTCGACGTCCTGGTCACCAGCGTGCCGCTGCCGCGCTCCGCGCTCTCCCTCGCCGGCTGCCCGCTGCGCGCGCTGTACCCGATGGCGCCACTGGCCCGGGGCCAGTCGCTGGCCGTGGCGCTCACGACGTACGGCGGCCGGGTGCAGGTCGGGCTGGTGGCCGACGGCAAGGCGCTGCCCGATCTGGAGCGGCTGGGACGCTGTGCGGAGGAAGAGGTGGCTGAGCTGCTCGCGACGCTGCCCGTCCACTGACCGGCCGGAGGCCCGGTCGTCCGACCGAGTGCGGCGCTATAGATCGGACAGATACCCGAGTAAACGCCGTAGTTGATCGCCTCCGGGGTGTTGACGCAGTCGAGTGATCCGATGAATATGTGCGGAGAGGGCAGATCGATCATCGGGGAGGGCGGCACAGCGATGCGGCGCAACAGGCTGGGAAACAGCGCGGTAGAGGTCACCGAGCTGTCCTTCGGGGCGGCCGCCATCGGCAATCTCTTCACCGCCGTCGAACCGGCGCGGGCCGCGGCCGCCGTCGACGCCGCCTGGGACGAGGGCGTCCGCTACTTCGACACCGCCCCGCACTACGGACTGGGCCTCTCGGAGCGGCGGCTCGGTGCGGCGCTGCGCGCCCGCCCCCGCGACTCGTACGTGCTGTCCACCAAGGTCGGCCGGGTGCTCGACCCGCTGCCCGACGGCGGATCCGCTCCGTCGGAAGAGCTCTCCGAGGGCTTCGCCGTCCCGGCCACCCACCGCCGCCGCTGGGACTTCAGCGCCGCCGGGGTCCGCCGCAGCATCGAGGACAGTCTGGAACGGCTCGGCCTCGACCGCATCGACATCGCCTACCTGCACGACCCGGACGACCACGCGGAAGCCGCCTTCCAAGAGGCCTACCCGGAGCTGGAGAAACTGCGCGCGGAAGGCCTGATCGGCGCCATCGGGGCCGGCATGAACCAGACCGCGATGCTCACCCGCTTCGTCCGCGACACCGACGCCGACGTGGTGCTCTGCGCCGGCCGCCTCACCCTCCTCGACCAGTCCGCCCTGAGCACTCTGCTGCCGGAGGCCGCCGCTCGCGGCCGCAGCGTCGTCGTCGGCGGGGTCTTCAACTCCGGCCTCCTCGCCGACCCGCGCCCCGGCGCGACATACGACTACGCCGCCGCACCCCTGACCCTCCTGGACCGGGCCCTGCGCCTGAAGGCCGTCACCGAGGGCCACGGCGTACCGCTGCGCGCCGCCGCACTGCACTACCCGCTCACCCAACCCGCCGTCGCCGGTGTCCTCGTCGGCACCCGCTCCCCGGACGAGGTCCGCGACGCCGCCGCCCTGCTGCGCGAGCCGGTCCCCGACGAGCTCTGGGACGAACTGCGCGAAGCGGGACTGCTGCCCGAGAACGGAAACTGACATGCGCGTCGCCCTGCACACCAAGGTCCGCGCGGACCGCATAGCCCAGTACGAGGCCGCGCACCGCGAGGTCCCGGCCGAACTGACCCGGGCGATCCGCGCGGCCGGCGCCACCTCCTGGACGATCTGGCGCAGCGGCACCGAACTGTTCCACGTCATCGAGTGCGAGGACTACGCCCGCCTCCTCGCCGAACTGGAGGAGCTCCCCGTCAACGTCGCCTGGCAGGCCAGGATGGACGAGCTCCTCGACGTCACGCACGACTACTCCTCGGACGGCGCCGAAGCCGGACTCCCCGTCGCCTGGGAGCTGTGAGATGACCGCCACCCCACGGATCGTCGACGCCCACCACCACGTCTGGGACCTCTCGGTACGCGACCAGGAGTGGATCACCGGCGAGGAACTCGCGCCCCTGCGCCGCGACTTCTCCCTCAGCGACCTGGAACCGGAGGCCCGCGCCAACGGCGTGACCGCCACCGTGCTCGTGCAGACCGTCACCGTCCCCGAGGAGACCCCCGAGTTCCTCGCGCTCGCGGACGGCAGCGATCTGGTCGCCGGCGTCGTCGGCTGGAGCGACCTCACCGCGCCGGACATCACCGACACTCTCGCCGCCCTCCGCGCGCTGCCCGGCGGCGACCGGCTCGTCTCGCTGCGACACCAGGTCCAGAGCGAACCCGACCCCGAATGGCTGCTGCGCGCCGACGTCCTGCGCGGCCTGGCGGCGGTGGCCGCCGCCGGACTCGTCTACGACCTGGTGGTCCAGCCGCACCAGCTGCCCGCCACCGTCCGGGCCGCCGAACTGCTGCCCGGCCTCACCTTCGTCCTCGACCACGCGGGCAAACCGCCCATCGCCACCGGCTCCCCGCACCCCTGGGCGGACGACGTGCGGGCGCTGGCCGCCCTCCCCAACACCGTGTGCAAACTCTCCGGACTGGTCACGGAGGCCGATCCGCACAACTGGACCGTCAAGGACCTGCGCCCGTACGCGGACACCGTCATCGACGCCTTCGGGCCGACCCGGCTGATGTTCGGCTCCGACTGGCCGGTGTGCAGGCTCGCGGCCACGTACACCGAGGTCGTCGAGGCCGCCCACGCCCTGCTCAGCGGCCTCGGCCCCGATGAACGGGCCGCCGTCCTCGCCACCACCGCCGAGCGGGTCTACGGCCTCCGGTAGCCACCCCGGCGCCGACTGCGGCAGGCTGGGACCATGCCAGAACTGCCGGAAGTCGAAGCCCTGCGGGTCTTCCTCGACGAGCACCTCGTCGGCAGGGAGATCGACCGCGTCCTCCCGCTCGCCATCAGCGTCCTGAAGACGTACGACCCGCCGCTCACCGCCCTGCACGGCGGCACGGTCACCGGCGTCCGGCGGCACGGCAAGTTCCTGGACATCGCGGTGGGCCCCCTGCACCTGCTCACCCACCTCGCACGGGCCGGCTGGCTCCAGTGGAAGAACAGCTTCCCCGCCACCCCGCCGCGCCCCGGCAAGGGGCCACTGGCGCTGCGCACCGAACTCAGCGGCGGCGACGGCTTCGACCTCACAGAGGCCGGCACCACCAAGCGCCTCGCCGTTTACCTCGTGCACGACCCGGCAGAGGTGCCCGGCGTCGCCCGCCTCGGACCCGACCCGCTCGACCCGTCCTTCGACCGGGACACGTTCGCCGCACTGCTCGAAGGGGAGCGCCGCCAGATCAAGGGCGCGCTGCGCGACCAGTCGCTCATCGCCGGCATCGGCAACGCCTACAGCGACGAGATCCTGCACGTCGCGAAGATGTCCCCCTTCAAACTCACCGCGCACCTCACCGACGACGAGATCACCCGGCTGCACACCGCGCTGCGCACCACCCTCGACGACGCCGTCGCCCGCTCCAGCGGCCTCGCGGCGAAGAAGCTCAAGGCCGAGAAACGCAGCGGGATGCGGGTCCACGGACGTACCGGAGAGGCCTGCCCGGTCTGCGGCGACACCATCCGCGAGGTCTCCTTCAGCGACTCCTCGCTCCAGTACTGCCCGACCTGCCAGACCGGCGGGAAACCGCTCGCCGACCGCAGGCTCTCCAGACTGCTCAAGTAGGAGCCCGGCCGTCGGGCTCCCGCGCCACCCGGCCGGTCTACACTCCGGCCTCATGCTGCGCGTACTCGCCGTCGACGACGAAGAACCCGCCCTGGAGGAGCTCCTGTACCTCCTGCGCGCCGATCCCCGCATCCGCAGCGCCGAAGGAGCCACCGGGGCCACCGAGGCGCTGCGCCGCATCGGCGGCGCGGTCGACGCGGGGCCGGAGGACCCCGCCGCCATCGACGTCGTCTTCCTCGACATCCACATGGCCGGACTGACCGGGCTCGACGTCGCCCAGCTGCTGGCCGGATTCGCCGCGCCCCCGCTCATCGTCTTCGTCACCGCCCACGAGGACTTCGCCGTACAGGCCTTCGACCTCAAGGCCGTCGACTACGTCCTGAAACCGGTACGGCGCGAGCGGCTGGCCGAAGCCGTGCGCCGCGTCGCCGAACAGGTCGGGGAGCGCTCCGCCCCCGTCCACGACACCGCGCAGGACCAGATCCCGGTCGAACTGGGCGGCGTCATCCGCTTCGTCCCGATCGACGACATCGCCTACGCCGAGGCCCAGGGCGACTACGCGCGGCTGCACACCGCCACCGGAAGCCACCTGGTCCGGGTGCCCCTGACCACCCTGGAGGAACGCTGGCGGGCCCGCGGCTTCGTACGCATCCACCGCCGCCACCTCGTGGCCCTCGGCCGGATCGACGAACTCAGGCTCGACGCGGGCAGCATGAGCGTGCGCATCGGCACCGCCGAACTCGCCGTCAGCCGCCGCCACACCCGGGCGCTGCGCGATCTGCTGATGCGGCAGGGCGGCCGCTGACCAGCGGCTACCCGCCTTTCGAAGCCCTTCCCAGCGGGGTCCGGTGCTGCGTACACTCCGGCCCCATGTCCGCAGAGTCAACGCCCCGGCGCGAAGTGGTGACGGGGGAGCCCCGGCGGGTACGGCCGCTGCCGCGCTACCGCACCCAGTCGGAGATCGACGAACAGACCGCGCTCGGCGGTGCCTACGTACGCTCGCTGATGCGCAGCCAACTGCGCGCAGGGCTCACCGCCTTCGCCGCGCTCGCCGTCGTCGCGGGCACCCTGCCGCTGGTCTTCGCGGCACTGCGCAGCGACGCCGTCGTATGGGCCGTCCTCGGCTTCGCCGCCTACCCGCCGATCACCCTGATCGCCTGGTGGTACGTGCGCCGGGCCGAGCGCAACGAACACGACTTCGCCCGGCTCGTGGAAGGCCGCCCCGCACAGTGAGCCGCGCCTACGCGGTGACGGCGGTCGCCGCCGTCGTCTCCGCCACCGTCCTCGTCGGCGGATTCGGACTGCGCATCTCCCGCACCACGTCCGACTTCTACGTCGCCTCCCGCACCGTACGGCCCCGCCTCAACGCGGCCGCGATCAGCGGCGAGTACCTCTCCGCCGCCTCCTTCCTCGGCATCGCCGGACTGGTCCTCGTGCACGGCCCCGACATGCTCTGGTACCCGGTCGGCTACACCGCCGGGTACCTCGTCCTGCTGGTCTTCGTCGCCGCGCCGCTGCGCCGCTCCGGGGCCTACACCCTGCCCGACTTCGCGGAGGGGCGGCTCGAATCCCGGCAGGTGCGCCGGCTCGTCAGCGTGCTCGTCGTCGGAGCCGGCTGGCTCTACCTCGTGCCGCAGCTCCAGGGCGCCGGACTGACCCTGAAGATCCTCACCGGGGCGCCCGGCTGGCTCGGCGACGTGCTGGTCGCCTCCGTGGTCGTGCTGGCCGTCGCCGCGGGCGGCATGCGCTCCATCACCTTCGTCCAGGTCTTCCAGTACTGGCTGAAGCTGACCGCGCTCCTGGTCCCCGCCCTCTTCCTGGTGCTGGCCTGGCAGGGCGACGGACGGCCCCGCGTCACCTTCGAGGAGCAGCTGTCCGTCTTCCGCGCCGACCACCCGCTGTACGCCACCTACGGGCTCATCGTCGCCACCTTCCTCGGCACCATGGGCCTGCCACACGTCGTCGTCCGCTTCTACACCAGCCCCAACGGCCGCGACGCCCGCCGCACGACCGTCGCCGTCCTCGCCCTGATCGGCGTCTTCTACCTGCTGCCGCCCGTCTACGGCGCCCTCGGCCGGCTCTACGCCCCCGAGCTGATCCACGGCGGTGACGCGGACGCCGCCGTGCTGCTGCTGCCCGGCCGGGTCATCGGCGGCCTCGGCGGCGACCTGCTCGGCGCGCTCATCGCGGGCGGCGCCTTCGCCGCGTTCCTGTCCACCGCCTCCGGACTGACGATGGCCGTCGCCGGAGTCATCACCCAGGACGTCCTGCCCTCGCGCGGCGTACGGCACTTCCGGCTGGCCACCGTCCTCGCCATCTCCGTCCCGCTGGCCGGCTCCCTGCTGGTCAGCCGGGTGCCGGTGGCGGACTCCGTGGGGATGGCGTTCGCGGTCTCCGCGTCCTCCTTCTGCCCGCTGCTGGTCCTCGGGATCTGGTGGCGCCGACTCACCCCGCCCGGCGCCGTCGCCGGACTCCTGCTCGGCGGCGGCTCCGCGATGCTCTCCGTCGCGATCACCGTCAGCGGCGCGGTGCGCCCGCCCGGCTGGCCGCACGCCCTGCTCGCCTGGCCCGCCGTCTGGTCGGTGCCCGTCGGCTTCCTCGCCATGATCCTCGTGTCGCTGGCCACGCCCAGCCGGATACCCGCCGGCACCAACGCCGCCATGACCCGCTTCCACCTGCCGGAAGCCCTCACCTCCGGGAGGCACCGGTGACCGGGGCCGGATACGCCGTCATCGTGCTCCTGGGCGTCCTGCTCTTCGGGGCCGGACTGCTGGCCGGACGCCGCACCGCCCGCCCCGTCCGCACCAGCGACGTCGGCACCCCCGTGGAGCACGCCACCTTCGAGACCCTGCACACCGCCTCGCTGGCCGCGCCCCCGCTGCGCGCCGGACTCACCGAGGACAGCGCCCGCAAATCCGCCCGCAGGCTGCGCTCCCTGCTCGGCACCGACGCCCTCTGCCTCACCGACCGCGAGCGGATCCTGGTCTGGGACGGCGAGGGCGGCCACCACGGCGAACACGTCATGGAACAGGTGGCGGAGCTGCTCGCCAGCGGCCGCGACACCGCCTTCCGCAGCGACTGCGACGATCTGGACTGCCCGCTGCGGTGGGCCGTCGCCGTGCCGCTCACCGTCGACCACCGGGTCCTGGGCGCCCTGATCGCCTACGCGCCGAGGGAGTCGGCGGTCCTGGCGAGGGCCGCCGGAGAGGTCGCCCGCTGGGTCTGCGTACAGCTGGAACTCGCCGAGCTCGACCGCTCACGCACCCAGCTCATCGAGGCCGAGATCAGGGCCCTGCGCGCGCAGATCTCCCCGCACTTCATCTTCAACTCGCTCGCCGCCATCGCCTCCTTCGTCCGCACCGACCCCGAGCAGGCCCGCGAACTCCTCCTGGAGTTCGCCGACTTCACCCGCTACTCGTTCCGCAGCCACGGCGACTTCACCACCCTCGCGGACGAACTGCACTCCATCGACCAGTACCTGGCCCTGGTCCGGGCCCGGTTCGGGGAACGGCTCGCGGTCACCCTCCAGGTCGCGCCGGAGGTGCTGCCCGTAGCCCTGCCGTTCCTCTGCCTCCAGCCCCTCGTCGAGAACGCCGTCAAACACGGACTCGAAGGGGCGGTCACCTCCAGCCGCATCACCATCAGCGCCCTGGACGCCGGTTCGGAGGCCGAGGTGGTCATCGAGGACGACGGCATCGGCATGGACCCCGAACGGCTGCGCCACATCCTGCGCGGCGAGGGCGGCAAGTCCACCGGGGTCGGCCTGCTCAACGTGGACGAACGGCTGCGCCAGGTGTACGGCGACGACTACGGGCTCGTCATCGAGACGGGCATCGGCGCCGGAATGCGGATCACGGTGCGGCTGCCGAAGTACCGCGCCGGGGTGCACGGTTCCTGAGAGGCGGCCGACAGGCTCTCAGTACAGGTGGATCGAGAGGTGACCCAGCGGCAGCCCCAGCTGCCAGGCCGGCGTCCACACCTGGGCCGCCGCCCCCTCCGCCTCCGGCGGGCCGTCGGCCGGCTCCCCGGGCGGCGGGCCGATCGCGTCGAGGTCGGCCGCCAGCAGTTCGGTGTCCTCCAGCCACCGCCACGCCGCCCGTGCCAGCGCCAGATCCGGGCCGGGGCCGCCCCGCGCCGCCTCCAGCGCGTCGAGCCGCTCACAGACCCAGCCGCGCCACGGGGCCCCGTACGCCGTCAGCAGCCGCAGCTCGTCCACCCGGGTGGCGGGCAGCGCCTCGGCCACCGCGCTGTCCGAGAGGAAGACCGTGAGGGCTAGCGCGTCACGCCCCGCCCGGTACTCCAGCGTGGCCGGCTCCATCAGCTCCCCGGTCCGCAGCAGCTCGTCGGCGATGTACTCCGCGTACATCCACGCCATCGGGATGAGCAGTCCGCCGCCACTGGATCCGTCCTGACGTTCCGGACGCATCGCGTCTCGCCCCATTCCGTTCTCGTCACGCCCCCACACGCAGCATTGAACCGGGGGAGCGCGCCCCGCGTGGCCAGAAGGACAGGATCCGTCGGACCGGATGCGTCACAGACAAGAGGGTGCGATGACCGCAGAGCCCGGGGAGGGACCGCACATGAGGCAACTGCTCGGCGCCTATGTGCTGGACGCGCTCCCGGCCCCGGAGGCGCTGGAGGTCTCCCGCCATCTGCAGAGCTGCGACCGCTGCGCCGCCGACTACGTGGCGGTGGCGGAGGCCGCGGCCCTGCTCCCGCTGCTCAGCGAGGAGGACCTCCTTGAGTAGCCCGGCAGATTACGGGAGAGCAGGCGCAGCGCGTAGTACGAACGGGACTTCACGGTCCCGGCCGGAATCCCGAGCACCTCGGCCGTCTCGCCCACGCTCAGCCCCCGGAAGTAGATCTGGACCAGCACCGCCCGGTGCTCCGGGCTGAGGCCGCGCACCGCCTCGCGCACATCGAGCGCGGCGACCGCGGACTCGGCGGTGTCCTGCGCGCACGGGGCGCTCTCCAGCACCGCGTCGCCCACCTCTGCGGGCCGGGCCAGCCGCGACCTGCGGGCGTCGATCGCCAGCCGCCGGCCCACGGTGAACAGCCAGGGCCGCATCGACTCGTACGGGCCGTCGAAGGCCTCCGGGTGCTGCCAGGCCCGCACCAGGGTCTCCTGGAGCAGGTCCTCGGCCCGCTGCCGGTCACCGAAGGTCAGACCGAGGAGAAAGTGGAACAGGGCCGGGCCGTGCTCACGCTGCAGATCCGCGAGGGCCCGCTCGTCGGTCGTCGTCGTGGTCATGGTGAACGCCCTTCCCCGCGGAGGTCCCTGCCGCCTCGCTGCTGACTCGCGTATACGAACGCATCCGGGCCCCTGGCAACAGGACAAAAGCCGCCCCGTGCGACGAGCGGTCGCACGGGGCGGCGAATGGTGCGGTGAGCGGTCGGGCGGCGCGGGCGGGAGTGCGGGGAGCGGGCGTTACGGGACGACGGTGACGGGCCAGCGCCCCGCCTTCACCAGGCGGACGGCCACCGAGCCGATGAAACGGTGGCCCGCCGATTCCGACGCGCCCACCACCACGGCATCCGCCTTGAGTTCGTCCGCCGCCGTCACCAGGCCGTTGTACGGATCGCCGCGGAAGGTGTGGAACTCCCAGCGGACATCCCATATGTCCTTCATCCGCTCGGTCGACTCCCGGATCTCATTCACCAGCCCCTCCGCGACCTCCCCGGTCGTATCACCGACCGGCACACCGAGCGCGGCGCCCGCGGGCAGCACGGGCTGTACGTAGACGAGGGCGAGCATGGCCCGCTGCCGCCGGGCGAGCCCGGCCGCATAGGCCGCGGCACGCATGGACGACTCCGAACCGTCGAGGCCCGCGACGATCACTTTTGGGCCGTCTGTGCCACGTTCGAACTGGTGAGGCTGCTGGTCTGTCACGGCAGTGAGGCTATCCGCTGCCGTGCGGCCCGCCCGGCCGGGCTCTCGGTCGCGGGGTCGCGCGGGCGCCGGTTGCCACGGACGGGCTCCCCCCATTGGGTGCAAAAAGCCGCGTGGCCGGTGTCGTTGAGGTGGGTGGCAGCCCGGACGTGCGAGCAGTTGGTCATGAAAAATGATCAGAGGCCGCCCGGGCGTAGGACGCTGCTGAGGCTGGCCGCAGGACTGGGCGGGGCCTCCCTCGTGAGCCTGGTCGCCGCGGACACCGCAGGCACTCCCTTCCGGCGCCCCGTGGCGCCTTCCGACGCCGCGGCGGGGCCGCCCGCGGCTCTCCGGACCAGACCGCTGTCCTATCGTCTGAGCCCCATGACAGCGAACACTCCACCCCACTACCGCCCCGCGGCGCCGCCCGTCCGTACCCGGCCGTTCGAGCAGCTGCCCGACATCGGGCACGCGATGGTGCTGACCTTCGACGACGGCCCGGACCCTCTCTACACCCCGCACATCCTGGACACGCTGCGCAGGCACGAGGTACGGGCCATGTTCTTCCTCTGCGGGGAGATGGCCAACGACAACCAGGACCTGGTGCGCAGGATCTCCGACGACGGACACACGGTGGGCAACCACTCGTGGACGCATCCGCTGGTCACCAAGCTCTCCCGGGCGGGAATCACCGATGAACTGGGGCGCACCAGCGAGGTGATCGAGAAGATCACCGGCGCGCCGCCGCTCTGGTACCGGGCGCCCTACGGCGCCTGGAACCGCAATTCCTTCGAGATCGGCGCGGCGATGGGCATGGAACCGATGGCCTGGACGGTGGACACGCTTGACTGGACGGTTCCCGGTACCGACAGCATCGTCGACCGGGTCAGGGAGGGTGCCGGACCCGGCGTCGTGGTGCTGTCGCACGACGCGGGCGGCAACCGTTCGCAGAGCGTGGCCGCGCTGGGGCGCTATCTGCCCGAGCTGCTGGACGAGGGCTACCGGCTCACCGTGCCGCGGCGCCGTTGAGCCGTGCCGTTGAGCCGTGCCGTCGTGCCGTTGAGCCGTGCGGCGGTCGCTGCCGGGGGTCGGGGCCGCCCCCGGCAGCGGTCGTCAGCGCGTCGCGACCAGCCTGGCGAAGACCACGACGTTGCCGTCGTAACCGTTGGCCTTGGTGAATCCGCCGCCGCAGGTGATGACCCGCAGTTCCGCCTTGCCGGTGTCGCCGTACACCCGGGCGCCGGGGAAGTCGTTCTTCGCGAACACCTCGACCCCGTAGACCTCGAACACGGCGACCCGGTCGTCGCTGCGGGTGACCTCGACGCGGGTGCCCTTCTTCAGCGAACCCAGGCTGTAGAAGACGGCCGGGCCCGCCTCGTTGTCCACGTGGCCGACGACGACCGAGGTGCCCAGCTGCCCCGGTGCGATGCCGTTCTGGTACCAGCCCGCGAGGTTGGGGTCCTGCGGGGGCGGCGTCTCGATCCAGTCGTCCGGGTCCAGGTTCACGTCGATGACCGGCGCGTCGACCTGGATCGACGGGATGGCGACGCGGTCGACGGGGGCGTACGCCAGCGGCTTGACCACCGGCCCCGACGCGGGCGCCGCGGGCACTGCCTTCTGGTGGCCGACCGACGTGGCGGCGACCGGCTGCGGCGGTCCTGGCGAGAGGTCCGCGCCGTTCCGCATCAGTGCGAGACCGGTGAGCATCACCAGGGCGAGCGCGCCCCAGGGCGAGTGTCTGATCCGTTCGGGGTGCCAGTTGTCCCGGCCCATGGTTCTCCCTTCGTCGCGACGAGGGGAACGCTAGGCGCGGGGCGGCCGGGCGGCGATCAGGGAGGGGCGAACGGGTGGCGGCCGGGCGGGCGGCTGCGTATCGGAGTAGTGCGCGGATAAAAGTTCTGACGCTCTGTGACCTGCGAATCCATCAGTTTCACCGGTGTGCGCACGGTGTGTCGGATCACCGGGGTGGAGCAGCGCCGAAATGCGGTGGATCAAGGATCTGGTGAGGGTTCGTCATGGGAGGCGTTCTCGTCGATCCATCCCGGCGCACCGAGCTCCGGGGGCGCTTCCCGCTGGAGGTTCGAACGATGCGTGCTACACGCGCTCTCGTTGTCGCCGCGACCGCCGTCGCCGCCCTCGGGATCGGCGCCCCGATGGCAGCAGCCGGTGGAGACGTCGGGAACGGCCAGAACAACGGGAACAGCCAGAACGACTGGAACGACCCGGGCAACTGGGACAACGGAAACGGGAACGGCAACAACAACGGCAACGGCAACGGCAACGGGAACGGGAACGGGAACGGCAACGGGAACGGGAACGGCAACGGGAACGGCAACGGCAACGGGAACGGCCGCAACAACGGTCCGAACAACGTGACCGTCGATCCCGAGCGCGTGCACCAGGGCGCGGCCATGCAGGTCAGCGCGGAGGGCTGCGGCCGGGGCGGCAGCGTCTCGTCCAACGCCTTCCGGACCACGCGGCTCTCGGCGGGCCGGGTCGGTCACGCCAGGGTCCGGATCCTCAACGACGCCACGCCCGGCTCCTACAACCTGACGGTGCGCTGCGACGGCACCGACCGGACGGCCGGGCACCGGTTCACCGTGCTCAACAGCCGTGGCGCACAGGGCGGCCTCGGCGGCTCGATGGCCGCGAGCCCGGCGGACATGGGTGTGGGCGCGGGCCTGGTCGCCTCCGCGGCCCTCGGCGGAGGCATGTACATCATGCGCCGCCGGAGGAACAGCCATGGGGCGGTCTGACCTCGCGGACACACCTGCCGGACCGATAACCACGTCGCCCCGGGTCCTGTGAAAGGACCCGGGGCGACTTCCGTTCCCGCCGGCGGTGCCGGTCAGTGCGAGCGGTTCTCCCTGCGCCGCCGCGCCACGAAGACGGTGCTGGTCGCGGCGGCCACGGCCAGCGCGGTGCCGCCCACGATCATCGCGGTGTTCGGGCTGTCGATGCTGCCGCCGAGACCACCCTGAACGCCGGCGGGCGAGGCCGTCGAACTCGTGGTGCTCGTGGAGCTGGTGGTGGGCGTGCTCGTGGCCGCGCTGATCGTGAGGTTCACCTTCGCCGTGGAGCTCGGCGAAGTGTTGCAGGTGAACGTCACCTCGTACGCGGCGGCCGGTTTGGCGTCCCAGTCGACCGTTGCCCTGGCGGTGCCGCCCCGGGGGATGGTGACGGTGTCGAACACCCCGGAGGACGCCGTGGCCGTAGTCGAGCACCCCTTGGCGGCCAGGGTCACCTGACCGCCCGGCGCGATCACCGAAGGCGTGACGGTGTATCCGCTCCCGCCGTTGGACGGTCCGCCCGCGGTCGCGGCATACGCGGTCGCGGCCGGGGCGGTCAGGGCCAGTGCCGCCGCGCCGAGCAGAGCGAGGGGAGCGACACGTATTGCGCGCATGGTGATTCCTCCGGGTCCCCGAGGAGCAGTTGCGGAACGGATTCCCGCAAAGCATCAGAAATGCACCTCGATGCCGCCAACGCTAGAAGTGGCGCATTTCGCCCGCGATCGGAGTCGTCCAATGGTGCGCCGCTGTCCCCCGAGCGGCGCACGCACCTGAGTTCTAACCCCCCGAGGCCCGGGGGAAGAGATCGAGGAAGGGTGCGGCGGTGGCCGAGAGGCCGCGGCCGAAAGGCGAGTCGAAGTCCCAGATCAGGAAGAGCAGAAAGGCGATCAGGACACTGAAGAGGCCGGCCAGCAGGAGTTCCCGGAATGTGCGCCGGATCTGCAGGGTGAAGATCAGTCCCACGGTCACCAGCGCCCCGGTGATCAGTCCGAACCAGACGACCCCCGGCATGGTGGCCCCGGCGCTCTGCCCGCGTGCGCTGCGGGCGTCGTCGGCCGCGGCGATCTGGTCGACGAGCGGCTGGTAGGCCTGTCCCTCGTGGTCCGTCTTCGGCTTGTAGTCGGTGACATCGGCGCGCACCCGGTCCAGGAGCTGCGAGCCCCGGTCGTCGAGCCTGCCGTGGTCGATCATGGTCTGCCACTCGTCGTGCACGACGAAGCTGACGTAGGCGTCGACGTCGGCGCGGATCCGGGTGCGTACCTCGACCGGGTAGACGGATGAGCGTGCGTCGACCTCGTGGAGCGCCTGCGCCTCCTGGCGGACGTACTCCTGGGCCGCTCCGCGGCCCTCCCAGACGCCCGCGATGGCGAGGCCCAGGACGATCGCGTAGACCACGCCGATCATCATCGTCATGTACTCGATGACGTCAGGGGTTTCGGACGGGTCGTCGTCCTCGGGAAGCCGGCGGTTGTTGAGTACGGCGATGGTCAGCACCACGGCGGTGGCCGCGACCATGGCGAAGGTGAGAACAAGCCATTCCGACATGTGGGTCTCCGAAGGTCATCGGGAACGGGGCCGCAGCACGGCGACGGCGAACACCGCGGGGGCTGTGATCATCAAAGTGAGCGTGACCAGGGAGGTATGGCGCTCCGGGGCCTTCCGGACCGGTCTGCGGTAGGCGGGCAGGGCCACCGGCCGGGGCGTGGGACGCGCGGACGGCGACGGTGACGGCGAGGGTGAGGGTGAGGGGGCCGGCGACGGAGGGGGCGGCGGTGGGGGAGGAGGCGGTGGTGCCGGCTCCGGCTGGGGCGGCGCGGGCGCCGCTGGTGCTGGTGGGGGCGGTGGTGGAGGAGGGGGAGGGGGCGGTGGAGGTGGCGGGGGTGGTGTTGGAGGTGGCGGCGGGGGCCGGGGCGCGGGCGGTGGCGTGGGCTTGGGCTCCGGACCCGCGTGACAACTGCCGTCACCACTGCTGGCGACCGCCGAACTGCCCCCGTCGTCGCCGATCGAGGCATACCCGCAGTTGCTCGCCACCGCTGGCACCGGGGCGGTCAGCAGCCAGATGAGTGCGACGGCCGCCGAGAGCCGGCCGATGAGTGATCCGTACACGACCGGGAGCATGTTCCGGGCCGCACGTCGGCACGCCGCACGGCCGCTGGATTCCCCTGATGGTGGGGACCTGAGGCACTGGGTGTTTGCGGCCGGGGAAAATTCTGCGGACGCATTGAACAAAGAGGGCCCATGCGGACCCCCTCATGGTCATGCATCACACGATTGCGCATCGCAACTGACAGCGTCGGCAGGAGAGTTGACATGCACATCGGCTGGGCCGGTTCGCGTGCGGCGGCCGCGTGCCCGCCCCGGCGGCGGTGGGCCGGCCGGTGTCAACAGCCCCGGAGCCGGGGGAAGATGGTGCGTGGCGTCCCGCAATGCCGAGTCGGCCGATACGTCAAAGTAGTTCTATTGCGAACCTTTTTCAGGGGTTCCGTCGGCCGAATGTCACACGCAGCGACGAGGCGGTTGCAGTTGCCACGTGTGTGACCAATAACGGACCGCTAATTTCCGTTTCCGCTCGCTCTCCTGGCGGGCGATCAGTAGCCTCTGGTCAACACTGACCATGAACATGGCCGGATCGCCGTGGCGACTTGTTGGAGAGATCGATGGAGCGTCCCGCCTGGGCACCGCAAGGCATTGACATTTCGGTGCCGAGCGTGTCCCGAATGTATGACTTCTATCTGGGCGGCTCGCACAATTTCGAGGTGGACCGGGAAGCGGCCCGCAAGGCCATGGAGTTCATGCCGGGACTTCCCAAGATCATGCAGGCGAACCGTGCCTTTATGCGCCGGGCGGTGCGCTACGCACTCGATGAGGGGATCTCCCAGTTCCTGGACATCGGTTCCGGGATACCGACCTTCGGTAATGTCCATGAGGTCGCCCAGGGCATCGCCCCCGAGGCCCGGGTGGCGTACGTCGACCACGATCCGGTCGCGGTCGCACACAGCCAGGCCGTGCTGGAGGGCAATTCCGCAGCGGTGATCGCCACCGCCGATCTGCGCCGCCCGCAGGAGATCCGGGACAACCCGGAGATCTCCGGACTCCTCGACTTCGACCGGCCGGTGGCGCTGCTGCTCGTCGCCGTACTCCACTTCATCGAGGACTCCGACGAGCCGCAAAAGGCGGTCGCGGAACTGCGGGACCTGCTGGCCCCCGGAAGCCTCCTCGTCGTCACCCACGCCTCGTACGAGGGCATCCCGCTGACCCGGGAGGAGGCCGGCGGCGCGGTCGGGGTGTACAAGAACATCCGCAACCCGCTGGTCATGCGCTCGCCCGACGAGATCGGCCGGTTCTTCGAGGGCTACGAGATGGTCGACCCCGGCCTGGTGCCGATGCCGAGCTGGCGCCCCGACACCCCGGTGGCGCAGGGCGGTGAAGACCCGTACGCCTTCTCGGGCTTCGCGGGAGTGGGACGCAAGGCGTGAGTATTCCCGCCCAGTCGTCCGGAGCGCCGGACGCGGAGCCCGACGGCCCCGAGGACCGGCTCCGGCGATTCGCCACGATCTGGAGCCGGGCCATATTCCCGTCGACGGCAACCTCCCTGACCCGCCCGGAGTTCGAGCACCATCTGCTCCCGCTGGCCCGCATGCTCAGCGACACCCTGCACGCCCGCCCCTTCGACGCCGTAGCGGCGGCCGGGGTGGGCGGCGCGCTCGTCGCGGCGCACTGCACGGACCCGGACGCGCTCAGCTCCACGCTCGGCGTCGTCGACTCCTACCTCGTCCTGTACTGCGGGAACAACGGCCCGGTGGCACTGGCGACCGAGGACAGCCGGTCCCGCTGCGCCAGGATCCAGCACGCCGTCGCGGGCGGCTTCAGCCAGGCGCTGCGCGAGCGGACCCTCGCCGAGCAGGAGGCCATCGCCCGCTCGGCGCTCGCCGCACGCTCCCACGCCGAACAGGCGCTGCACGCGACCGAGGCGCGGTTCCGGGCCGTCTTCAAGGACGCCGCCATCGGGATCGGCATCGCCGACCTCGACGGCAACGTGCTGGAGGTCAACGACACCCTCACCCGGATGTTCGGCGGGCTTGAGCACCACGTGCGCAGCCACCGCGTCAACGAGTGGGTCCACCCGGAGGACTCCCCGAAGGTCTGGACGTACTACAACGAGCTGGTGGGCGGCGAGCGCGATCACTACCACGTCGAGAAGGCGTTCTACCGCAACGACGGAACGGTCCTGTGGACCAATCTGACGGTGTCCCTGCTGCGCGACGCGGAGGGCAACCCGGAGTACCAGCTGGCGTTGATGGAGGACACCACCGAGCGCAGGCTCCTGAATCTGCGTCTGCGGTACGAGGCCACGCACGACGCGCTCACCGGTCTGCCGAACCGGACGCTTTTTTTCGAGCGCCTTGAGAAAGCGCTCTCGGCCAGTGACGGCAGCCGTTTCGGCCTCTGCTACCTGGATCTGGACGGCTTCAAGGCGATCAACGACAGCCTGGGCCACGCCTCGGGCGACCGGCTGCTCGTCGAGGTCGCGGACCGGCTCCAGAGCTGCGCGACCGCGCCGGGCGAGATGGTGGCGCGGCTGGGCGGCGACGAGTTCGTGGCGCTGACGACCGGCCCCGACACGGCCTCAGAGGTCGACGAACTCGCCTGCCGCATCCTCTCGGTGCTCGCCACACCGATCAGGCTCGACGGGCGCGAACTCACCGTCCGGGGGTCCATCGGGGTCGTCGAGGGGCCGGCCGGTGAACGCAGCGCCGCCGAGGTGCTGCGCAGCGCCGACATCACGATGTACCGGGCCAAGTCCGCGGGCGGCAACCGCTTCGAGCTGGCCGACGCGGAGGCGGACGCCCGTGCCATCACCCGGCACGGGCTCACCACGGCGCTGCCGGCCGCGCTGGAGCGCGGCGAGTTCTTCATCGAGTACCAGCCGCTGGTGCACCTCGGGGACGGCTCCGTGCACGGGGCGGAGGCACTGGTGCGCTGGTGCCACCCGCAGCACGGGGTGCTGGGGCCCGACCGCTTCATCGCCCTCGCCGAGCACACCGGGCTGATCGTGCCGCTCGGCCGCTGGGTGCTGGAGGAGTCGGTACGGCAGGCCAACTTCTGGCAGGAGCGGCACACCGACGGGGGCCCGCTGCGGATCAACGTCAACCTCTCGCCCGCCCAGCTGCACCATCCGCGTCTGGTCGCCGAGACCGTCGATGTCCTGGAGCGCTCCGGGCTGGAGCCCGCGGCGCTGTGCCTGGAGGTCACCGAGTCGGCTCTCATCGGCGCCGACGACGATCTGCTGAAGCCGCTGCGCCAACTGGCCGACATGGGTGTCGGCATCGCGCTCGACGACTTCGGCACGGGGTACTCGAACCTGGCGAACCTGCGGCGGCTGCCGGTGAGCGTGCTGAAGCTGGACCGCTCCTTCACCCAGGGGATGCAGCACCATCCGGCCGATCCGGTGGACCTGAAGATCGTCGAGGGCATCGTGTCGCTCGCGCACAGCCTGGACCTGGCGGTGACGGTGGAGGGCGTGGAGACGGGGGCCCAGGCGGAGCAGCTGCGCGAGCTGGGCTGCGACACGGGCCAGGGCTGGTACTACGCGCGGCCCGGCGCCCCGGACCGGATCCACTCGCTGCTGCTGGCCGACGCGGTGTGAGCCGGCGGACGCTCCGGCTCCGGGCGCCTCAGGCGCCCGGAGGCGCGGTGTCCGCCCGGCTCGCCAGCAGCACCCGCTGGAACTCGCGCGCCGCCCGTGGCGGAGCCACGTCACTGCGGTGCGCGAGAGCGATCGTGCGGCGGAGCCCCGGCTTCGCCAGTGGCGTCGTCCGCAGGTCGTGGCCCGCCCGGGTGGCCACCATGCTCGGGACCACCGCGATGCCCAGACCGGCCCGTACGACACCGAGCACCGCGTCCATCTCGCCGCCCTCCACGGTGAACGACGGCTCGAAGCCCTCGGCGCGGCAGGCGGCCACGGTCAGCTCCCGCAGGTCGTAGCCGTGCCGGAACATCACCAGCGGCTCGCTCCGCAGATCCGCGATCCGGACGCGCCCGCCCCGTCCGGGCCGTGGTTCCGCCGCCGACGAGACCACCACCAGATCCTCCTGGAGCAGCTCGACCGTGGTCAGGGCCGGTGAGGCCGCGGGGAGCGGCAGCACCACGAGAGCGAGATCGAGGGCGCCGCGCGCCAGTTCCCGTACCAGGTCGTGCGAACCGCCCTCCTCCAGCAGCAGCTGGATGCCCGGGTGCAGATCGTGGAAGGCGCGCAGCGCGTCGGGCAGCAGCCCCGTGCAGACGCTGGGCGTCGCGCCGAGCCGGACCCGGCCGCGGCGCAGCTGGGCCAGCTCCTGGACCTCGTGCCTGGCGGTGTCCGCGTCGGCCAGGATGCGCCGGGCCAGCGGCAGCAGCGCCTCACCGGCGTCGGTCAGCGCGATGTTCCCCCGGGCGCGGCTGAACAGCTCGGCCCCCAGCTCGCTCTCCAGCGCCCTGATCTGCTGCGAGAGCGAGGGCTGCGACACATGTACGTCCTCGGCGGCGCGAGTGAAATGGCGGGCCTCTGCCACCGCCACGAAGTACGTCAGCTGCTGGAACTGCATACACCCACCATAGCTCGCCCGATAGGCGGAGGCTATGGACATCAGCTGCTCGATGTCTTGGACCGATCGGATATTCGGCCCTAGCATCACGTCCATGGCATTGGCAACACGGACGGACCGACGGCCGTCCATGACGCGTTCGCTCTGGGACTCATCCGTCGGCAAGAAGACGATCATGGCCGTGAGCGGTCTGATCATGCTCCTCTACTTGGTCGCCCACATGGTCGGCAACCTGAAGATCTTCTTCGGACCGGGCGAGTTCGACGGCTACGCGCACTGGCTGCGCGTGATGGGCGAACCGGTACTGCACCACGAGTGGGCGCTGTGGATCGTCCGGCTGGTGCTCGTCGCCGCCGTGGTGCTGCACGCCGTCTCCGCGTACCAGCTCAGCCGCCGCGACCTCAGGGCGCGGCCCAGCAAGTACGTGCACCGCAAGCCGCGTGCCAGCTATGCCACCAACACCATGCGCTACGGCGGCATCATCCTCGCGCTGTTCATCGTCTGGCACATCCTGGACCTGACGACCGGCACCGTGCACTCGGGCGGATTCCAGTCCGGACACCCGTACCAGAACGTCATCGACACCTTCTCCACCTGGTACGGCAACGTCATCTACATCGTCGCCATGCTCGCCATGGGCCTGCACGTCCAGCACGGGTTCTGGAGCGCGGCACAGACCCTCGGCGCCGGCCGCGCGACCCGCGACCGTGTCCTCAAGACCCTCGCCAACGCGCTCGCGCTGGTGCTGACGGCGGGCTTCGTCTCCGTACCCGTCGCCGTCATGACCGGAGTGGTGAGCTGACATGAACGACTACACGGACTACGCGACCGGCGAGCCCCTCGCCGACACCCGCGCCCCCGGCGGGCCCGTCGCGGAACGCTGGGACACCCGCCGCTTCGAGGCGAAGCTGGTCAACCCGGCCAACCGCCGCAAGCACACCGTCATCGTCATCGGCACCGGCCTGGCCGGCGGCTCCGCGGGCGCCACCCTGGCGGAGCAGGGCTACCACGTCGTCCAGTTCTGCTTCCAGGACTCGCCTCGCCGGGCCCACTCGGTGGCCGCCCAGGGCGGCATCAACGCCGCGAAGAACTACCGCAACGACGGCGACTCGGTCCACCGGCTCTTCTACGACACCGTCAAGGGCGGCGACTTCCGCGCCCGCGAGTCCAACGTGCACCGGCTGGCCCAGATCTCCGTCGAGATCATCGACCAGTGCGTCGCCCAGGGCGTCCCCTTCGCCCGCGAGTACGGCGGACTCCTCGACAACCGCTCCTTCGGCGGCGTCCAGGTCTCCCGCACCTTCTACGCCCGGGGCCAGACGGGGCAGCAACTGCTCCTCGGCGCCTACCAGGCCCTGTCCCGGCAGATCGCCGCGGGCAACGTCGAACTGCACCCCCGCACCGAGATGCTCGACCTGATCGTCGTCGACGGCAAGGCCCGCGGCATCGTCGCCCGCGACCTGGTCACCGGCAAGATCGACACGTACTTCGCCGACGCGGTCGTGCTGGCCAGCGGCGGATACGGCAACGTCTTCTACCTCTCGACCAATGCCATGAACTCCAACGCCACCGCCGTCTGGCGCGCCCACCGGCGCGGCGCGTACTTCGCCAACCCGTGCTTCACCCAGATCCACCCCACCTGCATCCCGCGCACCGGTGAGCACCAGTCCAAGCTGACGCTGATGAGTGAGTCGCTGCGCAACGACGGCCGCATCTGGGTCCCGAAGGCCAAGGGCGACACCCGTCCCGCGGGCGAGATCCCCGAGGACGAGCGCGACTACTACCTGGAGCGCATCTACCCCGCCTTCGGGAACCTGGTGCCCCGCGACATCGCCTCCCGCGCGGCGAAGAACGTCTGCGACGAGGGCCGCGGCGTCGGTCCCGGCGGGCAGGGCGTCTACCTGGACTTCGCGGAGGCCATCCAGCGGATGGGCCGGGCGAAGGTCGAGGAGAAGTACGGCAACCTCTTCGACATGTACGCGCAGATCACCGCGGAGAACCCGTACGAGACACCGATGCGCATCTACCCGGCCGTGCACTACACGATGGGCGGGCTCTGGGTCGACTACGACCTCCAGACCACGATCCCGGGCCTGTTCGCGATCGGCGAGGCGAACTTCTCCGACCACGGGGCCAACCGGCTCGGAGCCTCCGCGCTGATGCAGGGCCTCGCGGACGGCTACTTCGTCCTCCCGTCGACGATCAACGACTACCTGGCACGCAACCCGCACCACGAGAAGGTCGACGCCTCGCACCCCGAGGTGGAGGAGGCCGTGGCCGAGACCGAGGACCGGATCAACCTGCTGCTTGCCGTCGACGGCGACCGCACCCCCGACTCCTTCCACCGGGAGATCGGTGAACTCATGTGGGAGTACTGCGGTATGGCCCGCACAGAGGAGGGGCTGCGCGAGGCGCTCGGCAAGCTGCCGTTGATCCGCGAGGAGTTCTGGCGGCGCATCAAGGTCCCCGGTACCGGCGAGGAGTTCAACCAGTCGCTGGAGAAGGCCAACCGCATCGTCGACTACCTGGAGCTCGCGGAGCTGATGTGCCTCGACGCACTGCACCGCGCCGAGTCCTGCGGAGGGCACTTCCGCGAGGAGTCACAGACCCCGGACGGCGAGGCCGCCCGGCGCGACGAGGAGTTCTCCTACGCCGCGGCCTGGGAGTTCACCGGCACCGGCGACGCTCCCGTCCTGCACAAGGAAGACCTGGTCTTCGAGTACGTCCACCCCACTCAGCGGAGCTACGCATGAAGCTCACCCTGCGCGTCTGGCGCCAGAAGAACGCCGACGCCCCCGGCGCCATGTCCACCTACCGGGTGGAGGGCATCTCCCAGGACATGTCGTTCCTGGAGATGCTCGACACCCTCAACGAGGAACTCATCCTCGAAGGGGACGACCCCGTCGCGTTCGACCACGACTGCCGCGAGGGCATCTGCGGCGCGTGCAGCCTGGTCATCAATGGGGACGCCCACGGCCCGGAGCGCACCACCACCTGCCAGCTCCACATGCGGTCCTTCGAGGACGGCGACACCATCGACATCGAGCCCTGGCGCGCCTCGGCCTTCCCGGTCGTCAAGGACCTGGTCGTGGACCGCTCGGCCTTCGACCGGATCATCCAGGCCGGCGGCTACATCTCCGCCCCGACCGGTACGGCCCCGGACGCGCACGCCACCCCGGTGCCCAAGCCGGACGCCGACTTCGCCTTCGAGCACGCCGAGTGCATCGGCTGCGGTGCCTGCGTGGCGGCCTGCCCCAACGGCTCCGCGATGCTCTTCACCTCGGCCAAGGTCAACCACCTCAACGTGCTGCCGCAGGGCGCCCCGGAGCGTGAGACCCGGGTGCTGGACATGGTGGGGCAGATGGACAGCGAGGGCTTCGGCGGCTGCACCCTCACCGGGGAGTGCGCCACGGCCTGCCCGAAGGGCATCCCGCTGCCGTCGATCTCCGCGATGAACAAGGAGTGGCTGCGGGCGACCCGCAAGGTCCACCGCTGAGCCGGCGGAGCCCCGGCTCCGGAGGCCGCCCGCCTCCGGAGCCGGGGCTCCGCCGTTCCGTCGCCCCGTCGGTCAGGACGTCACGGCGAGGTCGTCACCGTAGACCGTGCCCTGCCCGTACCAGCCGTGCAGATACACCGTCACCGCACCACTGGCCCCGGTGGTGAACGCCACCGACTGCTTGGCGTAACCGCTGGACGAACCCCAGGTGCTCGCCGTGGCCCCGCCCTTGACGCCGAGGTAGCCGTAGCTGCCCTGCACCCAGCCACTCAGCGTGTACTTGGTGTTGGGGGACAGCGTCAGCGTCTGCGTGCACTCGCCGGTCTGCGAGGCGGTGGCCGCCGCGGCGAGCGCGTGCGAGCCGCCGTGCACCGGGGTGGAGACGACCGAGCCACCGGACTCACAGGTCCAGGGGCCGAGCGAACCCGTCTCGAAGTCGCCGTTCACCAGTGACCCGGTGCCGCCCCCGGGACCCGAGACCGTCAGCGTGAAGACCGCCGTGTGGCTCAGCGTGCCCGCCGCGCCGGTCACGCTGATCTTGTACGTGCCGGGCGCCGCCGACGCCGAGGCGGTGACCTTCAGCGCCGACGTACCGCCCGCGGTGACCGAGGCCGGGCTGAGCGTGGCCGTCACACCGGCCGGCGCCCCGCTCGTCGTCAGCGCGACGGTCTTGGCGCTGCCGGAGGTGACCGCGGTGCTCACGGTCGCCGTGGCCGAACCGCCGGGCGCGACGGTCGCCGCACCGGGGGCGACGGCCACCGAGTAGTCGTCCGTCACCGGACCCGTGCCGCCTCCGGTGGTGAAGGGCGCGAACGTGTGGCTGAAGTACCAGGTGTCCTGCGCGATCCCGGAGCAGGTGTCGCTGCCGCCGGTGCCGGGGCAGCCGCCGTTGTCACGCTGGAGTGCCCAGAACGACAGGGTGCTGACGCCCTTGGAGACGGCCCAGTTGTAGACCGAGGTGGCGTCGGCCGTGGTGAACGTCTCGGCGGGGCCGTAGTCGTCGATGCCCGGCATCTCGATGATCCCGGTCATGCCCCACAGCTGCGCCTCGGTCTTTGACGGGTAGAGCTTGGCCAGCTGGCCCTTCAGCCCGGTGATCGCCGTCTGGGTGTCCTGCGCCATGTTGTGCGAGGCGCCGTCGTAGTAGTCGAATGTCATGAGGTTCACGACGTCGACCCGGGCGCCGTTGGCCACCGCGCTCTTGAGCACGGCGAGCCCGCTGGCGGCGAGGCCGCTGGTCGTGGTGGGCAGGGTGTACGAGATCTGCACCGAGCGGCCGTTGGCGGCGGCCCAGTCCTGGACTTTCTTGATCGCCTGGTTGCGGCGGTCGATCCCGGCCTTGTTGGTGAGTGAGTTGTCCTCGATGTCCATGTCGAGGCGGGACACGTCGTAGGTCGTGATGACCTTCTCGTACGCCGCGGCGATGGAGTCGACGCTCGTGCAGCTGTCGGCGATCTCGGTGCCGCCGTTGTCGGCCGCGAACCCGCCGAACGACGGGATCACATCGCCGCCCCGCGACCGGATGGTCGTGAAGTCGGCGCCGAACTCGGACTGGGCGATCGGCGTACTCGAATCGCCGTTCCAGTACGGGGTGCAGGAACCCTTGGCCTCGGTCTGGACAAAGGCCATGGTCAGATACTTGGCACCGGACGCCTGCGAGAGGGCGGCCGGGCTGTCTCCGTTGTACGCCTCGAAGTACGGGGCGAAGACATGCGCGGGCAGGGGAGTGGCGGCGGTGGCGGCGGCCTGCGCGCCGGCGCCTGATCCGAGGACCAGGCCGGCGGACGCGACGGCCGTGGCCAGCGCACTCAGGACGGCGGCGACTGTTCTTGGACGTCTCATGGGGTAGCTCCCAGCGGAGTGAGACAACGGGCGGATCGCACGGCTCTGCCACGCCCGTCGAGGGCGTGGTCCGTTCCTGTGAATCCCGGCCGGGGGTCACGTACCGCACGGCGTGGAACGGCCGTGAGGCATGCCCATAATTGGTCTGGACCAGCTAACTGTCAACGTTCTTTACTGTTTTATTTCCCTCTCGCTGCCCGAACCGGCAACCGGCAGGACAATTAGGGGAGTTGCGGAGAAAAGAACGGTCAATCGAGGTGGAGCGAGGCCCGGAGGTACGCCGCCGTCCGGCTGCCCTCCGCCCGCGCCACCTCCGAGGGCGGCCCCGTCGCCACGATCCGGCCGCCCCGGTCGCCGCCGCCCGGCCCGAGGTCGATCACCCAGTCGGCGCCCGCGACCACGGCCATGTCGTGCTCGACGACCACCACGGTGCTGCCCGCGTCGACCAGCCCGTGCAACTGCCGCATCAGCACCTCGACATCGGCAGGATGCAACCCCGTCGTCGGCTCGTCCAGCAGGTACAGGGTGTGGCCCCGGCGGGCGCGCTGGAGCTCGGCGGCCAGCTTGATCCGCTGGGCCTCGCCGCCGGAGAGCTCGGTCGCCGGCTGCCCGAGCCGCAGATAGCCGAGCCCCACGTCGAGCAGGGTCCGCAGACTGCGTTCGGCGCCGGGCGTACCGGCGAAGAAGCCCGCCGCCGACTCCACCGTGAGATCCAGCACCTGGGCGATGTTCAGCCCGCGCAGGGTGACTTCGAGGGTCTGCGGGTTGTACCGCGCGCCGTGGCAGTCCGGGCAGGGCGCGTACGTACTGGGCAGGAAGAGCAGCTCCACGGAGACGAACCCCTCACCCTGGCAGGTCTCGCACCGCCCGCCCGCCACGTTGAAGGAGAACCGCCCGGCCCGGTAACCGCGCTCCACCGCCGTGTCCGTGGCGGCGAACAGCTTGCGCACGACGTCGAACAGTCCGGTGTACGTGGCCAGGTTGGAACGCGGCGTACGGCCGATCGGCTTCTGGTCGACCTGGACGAGACGGTCCACCGCCGACAGCCCCTCGGCCGACGCGCACCCGGGTGCGGGCCGCTCCCGAGGCTGATCGGCCTCCGCCTCGGCAGGAGCCCGCCGGTCGGCCAGCACGTCCGCCAGGACCTGCCCCACCAGCGTCGACTTGCCCGAGCCCGAGACCCCCGTGACGGCGGTGAACACCCCGAGCGGGAAGGCGGCGTCCACGCCGCGCACATTGTGCCGCTCCACGCCGTGCAGCCGCAGCCACCCGGTGGGCTCCCGCACCTCGCGCACCGGGGCCGGCCCGTCGTCGAAGAGGAAGCGGCGCGTCGCCGACTCCCCGACATCGGCGAGACCGGCCGGCGGGCCGCTGTGCAGCACCCGGCCGCCGTGCTCACCGGCCAGCGGCCCCACGTCGACCAGCCAGTCCGCCCGCCGCACCACGTCCATCTGGTGCTCCACGACGAAGACGGTGTTCCCGGCCTCCTTCAGCCGGCCGAGCACCCCGAGCAGCGACTCGGTGTCCGCCGGGTGCAGTCCGGCGGACGGCTCGTCCAGTACGTAGACGACGCCGAACAGGCCCGACCGCAACTGGGTGGCCAGCCGCAGCCGTTGCAGCTCGCCGGAGGAGAGTGTCGGGGCCGTGCGGTCCAGGCTGAGATAGCCGAGCCCCAGCTCGGTGACCGTTTCGATGCGGGCCAGCAGATCAGCCGTCAGCACCCGGGCCGTGTCGCCTCCGCCGGCCGCAGTCAGTGCCTCGGCGAGCCCGGTGAGCGGGAGTCCCGCCAACTCGGCGATCGTCCGGCCGGCGAAGGTGACCGCCATGGCCTCCGGCCGCAGCCGGCTGCCCTCGCAGACCGGGCACGGCTCACTGGTCAGGAAGCGCTCCGCCTTCGTCCGCAGGGACCGGCTCTTGGTGTCCGCGAAGGTGTGCATCACATAGCGGCGCGCGCTCATGTACGTGCCCTGGTACGGGCGTTGGATCCGGCCCGCGTCACGAACCGGATGGACCGTCACCACCGGCTGCTCGTCGGTGAACAGGATCCACTCCCGGTCTGCCGGGTCGAGATCGCGCCACGGTCGTCCCACGTCGTACCCCAGGGCGTCCAGCACATCGCGCAGGTTCTTGCCCTGCCAGGCCCCGGGCCAGGCGGCGATCGCGCCGTCCCTGATCGACAGCGAGGGGTCGGGGACCAGCAGCTCCTCCGCGGTGCGGTGCACCCGGCCGAGGCCGTGGCAGCGCGGACAGGCCCCCGCGGCGGTGTTCGGTGAGAACGCGTCGGAGTCCAGCCGCTCGGCGCCCTCCGGATACGTCCCGGCCCGGGAGAAGAGCATCCGCAGCGAGTTGGACAGCGTGGTCACCGTCCCCACGGATGACCTGGCGCCCGGCGCGGAGCGGCGCTGCTCCAGCGACACGGCGGGCGGCAGCCCGGTGATCTCGCCCACCGCCGGTGCGCCGACCTGGTGGATCAGCCGCCGGGCGTACGGGGCGACGGACTCGAAGTAGCGGCGCTGGGCCTCCGCGTAGATCGTCCCGAAGGCCAGCGAGGACTTTCCGGAGCCGGAGACGCCGGTGAAGACGGTGAGGGTGTCGCGCGGGATGTCGACCCGGACGTCCTGGAGGTTGTGCTCGCGGGCGCCGCGGACCCTGACGTACGGGTCGTGGGGGGTGGGCATGGGGGCGGGGACTCCGTACGGTTCGGGGCAGTCCGGTCCGGGCCGGACAAACAGACCGATTCTAGGCCGCTGCGGACCCGCGCTGTGCGGGCCCGCCGGGCGCGCTCCGCGTCAGTCCTTGTCGTCGAGCCGGAAGCCGACTTTCATGCCGACCTGATAGTGCTCGATCCGGCCGTCCTTGATCTGGCCGCGCACCTCGGTGATCTCGAACCAGTCGAGATTGTGCAACGTTTCCGAAGCCCTCGCGACCCCGTTGCGGACTGCCGCGTCGACGCCCTCATGGGAGGTTCCTACGATCTCTGTGACGCGATACGTATGGTTTGACATCTTATGTCTCCTCTCGCCTCTACCAAGGTGCCCCACCTTGACGGGGTTCGCGAGAGTTGGCGAGGCGGCCGGGCGTCCGGAACCGGCCTTGACCAAAGTATTGGTCCATACCAAAATCCAGCCACGCCCGTGCGAGCGCAGCCCGCAGTCCCCCACACCGGGTCCTGACTTTGTCGTGCCGTTTCGCAGAAGGTGACCCCCGTGAAGAACCGCAAGCTCGTAGGAGCTGTTGCCCTGATATCCGTAGCCGCGCTGGGTGGCTGCGGTGTGATCCCCGGTTCGGGTGGCTCCGGCAGCAAGAAGGTCACGATCTGGCTGATGAAGGACAGCGTGAGCCCCGACTTCCTGGCCAATTTCAAGAAGTCGTACGAAGCGGCGCACTCTTCGGTCGAACTGGACTTCAAAATCCAGAGCTGGAGCGGTATCGGGCCGAAGGTCATCGACGCCCTGGGCGGCAAGGACACCCCGGACGTGATCGAGGTCGGCAACACACAGGTCGCCCAGTACGCGGAGAGCGGCGGGCTGCGCGACCTGACCCTGGAGTCGATGCGGGACCTCGGCAGCGAGGACTGGCTCCCCGGCCTCGCCGAACCGGGCAGCATCAACGGCGTTCAGTACGGAATCCCCTGGTACGCGGCCAACCGGGTGGTGATCTACAACAAGGACCTCTTCGAGGAGGCCGGCATCAAGTCCCTGCCGAAGACGCGCGCGCAGTGGATCGCGGACAGCGAGAAGCTGAACAAGGACGGCAATCAGGGCATGTACCTGCCGGGCCAGAACTGGTACGTGCTCGCCGGATTCGTCTGGGACGAGGGCGGTGAACTCGCGAGCGAGAAGGGCGGCGACTGGAAGGGCACGCTCAACTCCGCCGCGGCCCTGCGGGGCATGAAGTTCTACCAGCAGCTCCAGGCGCTCGGCAACGGCCCCAAGGACGCGGACGAGGAAAAGCCCCCGCAGGGCAATGTGTTCGCCAAGGGGGATGTCGCACAGATCATTTCCACCCCCAGTACCGCGACCCTGATCGAGAAGGCGAATCCCGAACTCAAGGGAAAACTGGGATACTTCCCGATCCCGGGCAAGACCGCGAAGTCTCCCGGTTCGGTATTCACCGGCGGATCCGATCTGATCGTTCCGGAGAAGGCGCACCGCCGGAGCGCCGGCATCGACGTGGTCAAGGAACTGGCGGGCGCCAAGTGGCAGGAGGAACTGGCCAAGACGATGAGCTACGTTCCCAACAAGACCACCCTGGCCCACGTCATCGAGGGCGAGGAGAGCACCGCCGCGATGGCCGAGGGCGCCGCAGAGGGCCACGCCACCCCCAACTCGCCGCAGTGGGCGGCGGTGGAGGCCGACAACCCGATCAAGCCGTACATGACGGCCGTCCTCCAGGGCGGTGACCCGGCGGCGGAGGCGAAGACCGCCTCGGAGAAGATCACGGGAGCACTCGCGGGCAGCTGACCGCGCGGTCGGCCGGTGCGCCGGGGACCGGCGCGCACCACGGGATTCAGCCGTCGCACATCCCGGCTCTCCATGGCGGTCACGTCGAATCCAGCCGGTCACGGAAGAAGTAAGGAGCCGGGCCGCCGCACCTGCCGCGGCGGCCCGGCAGCCGCCCTTGCCGACCCGTCCCCGGAGACCGTCATGCATGCGCTGCCCACCGCCTCCACCGCCTCCGCCACTCCTGCTGCCGTCCCCCTCGAAGCCGTCCCGCCCGTTGCCGTGCGGCAGCCCGCGCGGCCCGCCGCACCGCCGCGCTACCGGGTCTCCCTTGCCGTGGACCAGGAGGAGGTGCGCGCCGCCCAGCGCCTGCGCCACCAGGTCTTCGCCGCCGAGTTCGGCGCCCGGCTGGAGGGCCCGGAACCGGGCCTGGACAGCGATGCGTTCGACGCGTACTGCGACCACCTGCTGGTCCGGGAGACGGCCACCGGCGACATCGTCGCCACCTACCGGCTGCTGCCGCCCGAGCGGGCCCGGATCGCCGGACGCCTCTACGCGGAGGGGGAGTTCGACCTCACCAGGCTCGAACCGATCCGCGACGAACTGGTGGAGGTCGGCCGCTCCTGCGTCCACCCGGCCCACCGCGACGGCGCCGTCATCGCCCTGATCTGGGCAGGCCTGGCCCGCTACATGGAGCGCACCGGCCACAACTGGCTGGCCGGCTGCTGTTCGATCTCCCTCTCCGACGGCGGCGGAGCAGCGGCCCGCGCCTGGGAGACCGTACGGAACAAACACCTGGCACCCGAGGACTACTGGGTCTCCCCGCACCGCCTCTGGCGGGCCCCTACGGCGCTTCCGGGCGGCCCCGGCGGGCTCGCCGCGCTGCCGCCGCTGCTGCGCGGCTATCTGCGCCTCGGCGCCAGGATCTGCGGGGCGCCCGCCCACGACCCCGAGTTCAACGTCGCCGATCTCTACGTACTGCTGTCGCTGCGCGGCACCGACCCGCGCTACCTCCGCCACTTCCTCTCGCTCGCCCCGCAGCAATGAGCCACTGGATGCCCGCGTCCCCGTGCACCCCGCCCGGCTGTGCGGTCCACGCGGGCCGGGCCCGGCATCCGGTACCGGCGGCGGCCCTGCTGCTGGCGGGCTGCGCGCTGACCCTCGCCGGGGTGCTGTGCGCCCCGCCGGCGCTGTCGCTGACCGGCGGGGCGTGGCGGGAGCGGCTGATCCGGTGCTGGGCGCACGGGGTGCTGCGGGCGTTCGGGGTAGGGGTGCGGATCACCGGGCCGCCCGCCGTACGGGAAGGGGCTCCGGCCGTCCGGGGCGGCGCGGCGGGCAGCCGCGCCGGCACCCCGGGGGTGCTGGTGGTCGCCAACCATGTCTCCTGGCTGGACATCCCGCTGGTCGCGGCCGTGTGCCCCGGCCGGATGCTGGCCAAGAGCGACATCCGGCACTGGCCGGTGCTCGGCCCGCTGGCGGCGCTCGGGGGCACCCTGTTCGTCGAGCGCGAGCGGCTGCGTACGCTGCCCGCCACCGTGCGGAACCTCGCCTCCGCGCTGCGCGGCGGCTCCCGGGTCGTCGTCTTTCCGGAGGGCAGTACCCGGTGCGGCCGCGCGCCCGGCGGCCGGTTCCGGCCCGCCGCGTTCCAGGCCGCGATCGACGCCGGGGCCGCCGTCCAGCCGCTGCGCATCCGCTATCTGGCCGGTCCGCCGGACCACCGGGCTCCGGCGGGCGCCGCGGCCTTCGTCGGTGACGATCCGCTGACCGCCTCGCTGTGGCGGGTGGTGCGGGCGGCCGGGCTGACCGCCGAGATCCGCGTACTGGCGCCGATCCCGGCGGGCGCGGTGCCCGGCCGCCGTGAACTGGCCCGGCTGGCTCAGTCCACCGTGGCCAGCGACAGCGCGAACCTGCCCGCGGCGTCCGTCCACCACTGAGCCAGCCGCAGCCCGGCCCGGCCCAGTTCGTCCCGTACCCCCTCCTCGCGGAACTTCGCCGAGATCTCCGTCCGCAGCTCCTCACCGGCCTCGAACGGCACCACCAGATTCAGTTCCGGGATCTTCACCGTGAGCTCCCGGCGGGCCCGCAGCCGCATCTCGATCCACTCACGCTCCGGATTCCACCGGGCCACGTGCTCGAAGTCGGCGGGCTCGAAATCGGCCCCCAGCTCCCGGTCGACCACCGACAGGACGTTCCGGTTGAACGCCGCCGTTACTCCTGCGGCATCGTCGTACGCCGCTACGAGCACCTCCTCGTCCTTCACCAGATCCGTACCGAGCAGCAGGCTGTCGCCGGGGGAGAGCAGCGAGCGCACGGACGAGAGGAACGCGGCCCGTTCCTCCGGCAGCAGGTTGCCGATGGTGCCGCCCAGGAAGACGATCAGCCGCGGCCCCGGGGTCTGTGGCAGTGTCAGCGCGCCGGTGAAGTCGGCGATGAGCGCGTGCACGGACAGTCCGGGCCGCTCCTCCAGCAGCGCCTCGGCCGCCCCGCGCAGCGCGCTCTCGCTCACGTCGACCGGCACGTAGGTGTGCAGATCCGGCAGCGCGTCGAGCAGGTGCCGGGTCTTCTCGGAGGACCCGGAGCCCAGTTCCACCAGGGTCCGGGCGCCGGACGCGGCGGCGATCGCGCCGGCCCGGTCGATCAGGATCTCCCGCTCGGCCCGGGTGGGGTAGTACTCGGGCAGCCGGGTGATCTCCTCGAACAGCTCGCTGCCGCGGGCGTCGTAGAACCACTTGGGCGGCAGCGTCTTCGGCTGCCGGGTCAGTCCGTGCAGCACGTCGGCGCGCAGCGCCGCGTCCGTCGCGTCCACCGGCAGGGTGCGGGTCAGCAGAAAGGGACTCACTCGGTGGGCTCCTTGAGCGGGGTCAGCAGGACATCGGTGCGGGTCGCGGTCAGCAGAGTGCGGTCCGGGACCTCGCGCCAGCGCGGATCGTCGTCGTAGGGCTCCGAGGCCACGACCGCGTGCCGGCCGGGCTCTGACCAGTGCCACAGGGTGTCGCCCCAGGCCGTCGCCACGATGGTGGAACCATCGGTGAGCAGCAGGTTGAGCCGGGAGCCCGGAGCCGCCTCCGCGACCTCCAGCACGGTGTCCGCGACGGCCTGCGGGAGCGCGTCGCCCGCGGCGAGCCGGTGCCGCACCAGGGCCCAGACCAGTGCCGAATCGCAGCGGGCGGTCAGCCTCAGCAGTTCGGCCGGGGGCAGCGTCGCCGCGAGCGGCGCCATGGAGCCGGGCCAGCCCTTCACCGCGCCGTTGTGGCTGAACAGCACCTCACCGGCGGCGAACGGCGCGGCCGCGGCCTCGCCGTCCGGATCGAACTCCGTGGCATCGCGGACCGCGGCCAGCACGGCACGGCTGCGTACCACCCTGGCCAGATCGGCGAAGGTCCGGTCGCCCCAGACGGGTCCGGGCCTGCGGTAGCGTCCGGGGACGGGGTCCCCGTCCGCGTACCAGCCGACGCCGAAGCCGTCCGCGTTGACCGTCCCGTGCCGCTGCCTGCGCGGCTCCCAGGACTGGCGCACCAGTGAGTGCGCGGGCCGGGTCAACACCTCTCCCAGGGCTACCGGAGGCCCCACGTAAGCGATGTGACGGCACATCAGGCATCCCTCGCGGTGCGGAAACCCGAGAAGATCTGCCGTCGGACCGGCAGGTCCCAGTTGCGGAACGTGCCCCGGCAGGCCACCGCGTCCACCGCGAACGAACCGCCGCGCAGCACCTTGTGACCGGGACCGAAGAACACCTCCGAGTACTCGCGGTACGGGAACGGCGCGAAGCCCGGGTAGGGCAGGAAGTCGCTCGACGTCCACTCCCACACGTCCCCGATCAGCTGCCCCGCTCCGGACGGTGACCGGCCGGCCGGGTACGCCCCGGCGGGGGCGGGCCGCAGATGGCGCTGGCCCAGGTTGGCGTGGTCCGGTGTGGGGTCCTCGTCGCCCCAGGGATAGCGCCGGGACCGGTCGGTGGCCGGGTCGTGGCGGGCCGCCTTCTCCCATTCGGCCTCGGAGGGCAGCCTGCGCCCGGCCCAGCGGGCGTAGGCGTCGGCCTCGTACCAGCTGACGTGCAGCACCGGCTCGTCCGCCGGCACCGGCTCGGTCACGCCGAAGCGCCGGCGCAGCCACTGACCGGCGTCCCGGTGCCAGAACAGCGGCGCCGTCAACTCGTGTTCACGGACCATCGCCCACCCCTCGGGCGCCCACCAGCGCCGCTCGGTGTAGCCGCCGTCCTCGATGAACGCCCGGTACGCGCCGCAGGTCACCGGGGCGGTGTCGAGGAAGAAGGCGGCAACCTCGCGGCCGTGCGCGGGGCGTTCGTTGTCCAGAGCCCACGATTCGGTCGAGGTGCCCATGGTGAACGGGCCACCCGGTACCAGCACTTCGGCCGGAAGCGTGGCCGCCTCTGCGGCCCCGGGCGGCTCGGGGGCGCTGAGCGCGACGGGGCCGGAGCGCAACTGATGGGTGATCAGCATGGTTTCGTCGTGCTGCTGTTCATGCTGCGCGATCATCCCGAAGGCGAAGGCGGACCGCAGCAGGGGGCGCCCGCCGAGCGGTGTGGAGCCGAGCACGTCCAGGGCCCGGCCGCGCACCTCCGCGGCGTACGACCTGGCCTCCGCGGGGGCCAGCAGCGGCAGGGAGGGGCGGGCGGCCCGGGGGTGCTCGAAGGCGTCGTACAGGCCGTCGATCTCCGGGCGCATCGCCTCCCGTCCGCCCACTGAGCGCAGCAGCCACAGTTCTTCCTGGTTGCCGATGTGCGCGAGGTCCCAGACCAGGGGAGACATCAACGGTGAGTGCTGGGCGGTCAGTTCATGGTCGTCCACGCTGTCGGTGAGCAGCGTGGTGCGCTCCCGTGCGGTGAGGAGCGCGGCGACAGCACGCTCGCGGAGCGCCTCGGCGTCGGGCGCTTCAGGTCCGTCCTGGGTATGAGGTGCGGGGGAGTCGGTCATGAGAGGGTCCCCTTCGGGTCGTACCGGCCGTCCGTCCGGTCAGCTGAGAGCGTGGCCCGGAGATCGTCGGCGGGACATCGGCCCCGGGCGACGTACCGGTCGTGGAAGTCCGCCACGGTGTCCTGCACCGCCCGCGTCGCACCCATCCTGGGCAGCGCCGCCATGGCCAGCTCGAAGCAGGCGGTGGCCGCCGCCCGCAGTTCGGGATCGGCCAGTCCGTCCCGGGCGGCGGCGAGCCAGAGCGGATTGCGCGGAGGGGCCAGCGGCCCCGCGGTCTCGGCCAGCGGTTTGACGGTGCGGTACACGGTCTCGGCGGCCTCCGGGTCGTCGAACAGGGCAGTGGTGACCGCGAGCGGCACGAGCCATCCGTCGGTACCGGACTGCGCGTCGATCATGCGCAGCTCAAGGTGCCCGCGCGGACGGACCGGCGGGAACAGCGTGGTGATGTGGTAGTCGAGATCGGAGCGGACCGGGCGCCGGGGCGCCCCGGACCGGATCCACTCCCGGAGGCTGAGCCCCTCCGGCACGTGCCACGGCCCCGCCTCGCCGCGGATGCACAGGACCGGCGTGTCCAGGACGTGCGAGGCCCAGGCGTCCCGGGCCGGCCGCGAAGCGGCCGGGGCGAGCGTGCGCAGCGGGTCGAGATCGGTCCACAGGGACTGGCGCGCGGAGCGCCACGGCGTCGGCCTGCCCTGCCGGAACGGTGAGTTGGCGAACACCGCCACCAGTACCGCACCCAGCAGATGGGCCAGCTGCCAGCGCCGCCCGTAACCGAGCGGACCGGGTTCCTCCTCTCCGGCGTCCAGACAGACCTGGACGGAGGCGGTCGTGCACATCATGGCGCGGCCCGCCGGGCCCCACCGGTCCAGCGCCTTCTCCATGGCGTCGTACCGGGGTTCGCGCAGCAGCCTGCGCGGAGAATGCCAGGGATCGACGCCGAGCCCGACGGCGGTGAGATCCAGCCGGTCGAGCGCGGCACGTACGGCGACGAGGTCGTCGGCGGTGTCGTTGACACACGCCATCAGGGAATTCGCGGGGCGCGAGCTGAGCTCCAGCTGGCCGCCGGGTTCGAAGGTCACCGCGGCGTTCAGGGACAGCGCCCGGACGGCCGCTGCGGCCGCTTCCAGACGGTGGTGGGGGACGGGACTGTGCGGGCGGTCGCGATCGTGCAGGAGCCATTCCAGCTCGACTCCCACGATGCGCGGCGGTCCCGTCTTGAAGCAGATGCCGCGCAGCAGATCCTCCGCCTCGCCCTCGCCGAGGGGCGGGGCGTGGCCGGGCGGACCGTGGCCGCTGGACGTTTCGGGTGACATGCCGGGCCTCCTTTGCCGGTGCGTCCGTCCTACCCAAACCCCTGTCGGGAGTTCGCACAAGGGTGCCCCTGTGCGTCAGAAATTCGGTTGCGTCCAAACCGCTGGAGCGTCGATCATGCCCCGTATGCACCATAAGGGGGAGGGCCGGTGAGCGCCCGGCTGCGCGGCATCGCGCGAGAGACCGAGTCCATCGTCGAGGCAGGGTTCTACCGCACGCCGCAAGGGCGGGAAGTGAGCATCGAACGGGCGCTGACAGCCGCCCTCTCGGGTACCAGGCTGTACGGCCCCGAGCCGGTGCCGGTGGCGTCGCTGGACCACGACCGCACACCGGTCTTCGAGGTCACCGGCGAGAGCAGCCTTGAGGCTGCCGCCCGGATGACCGGCGAACGGCCGGGCAAGGTCGCCGTCCTGAACTACGCCTCCGCCCGCAACCCCGGTGGCGGATACCTCAACGGGGCCCAGGCGCAGGAGGAAGCACTGTGCCGGGGCTCCGCGCTCTACGCCACGCTGCGCAGGGCCCCGGAGTTCTACGCGCACCACCGGGCCGAACGCAGCCCCTTCTACACCGACCGGGTCATCCACTCACCGGGCGTGCCGGTCTTCCGCGACGACCGGGGCCGGCTCCTCGGCGCCCCGTATGTGGCGGGATTCCTCACCTCGCCGGCGCCCAACGCCGGGGTGATCCGCCGTACGGATCCCGGCTCGGCGCACCTCGTCGGGGCCGCGCTCGCCGCACGGGCCGAGCGGGTGCTGGAGGTCGCGACGGTGCGCGGATACCGCAGGCTGGTGCTGGGAGCCTGGGGCTGTGGCGTCTTCCAGAACGATCCGGCGGAGGTGGCGGGCGTCTTCCGCGCTCTGCTCGCCGACGACGGCCGGTTCGCGGGCCACTTCGAGCAGATCGTCTTCGGCATCCTCGACCGCGACGGGGAATCGCCCATCAGGGCCGCGTTCGATCGCGCATTCGGATAAATGAGTCAACCCTCACCCTGACGTTGAGCCATAGGCTTCGACGTCATCCGGTACGGCCCGCCTCGGCCGTTCGGGTCCGCGGCCCGGCACGCCCGCGCGAGGGACGCCGTGGAAGTGACGGGCCGCCGCACCGTCACCTCCAGCCGTAGAGCTCCCGGAGCCGCCCGGCGACCAGGTCGAACCTGTCCCGGTCCAGGGCACACGCCTCGCGCCGCATCCCGTCCTCGTGGACCCGCAGCACCCGGTCCAGGTCGACCCAGGACGGGCGCCCCGAGCTGTCCCAGGGCCCTGCGCCCAGCGCCACCCACTCGCGGTCCTGGTCGTGCTGCTTGCTGGAGAGCTGTACGGCGAGCAGGGTGCCCGCCTCCTCACGTGCCACGACGAGAACCGGGCGGTCCTTGCCGCGCCCGTCGTTCTCCTCGAACGGCACCCAGGTCCAGACGATTTCGCCGGGGTCGGGATCGCCGTCCCGGTCGGGGGCGTAGGTGGCACGGACCGGGCCCACCCCGTTCGGGTCGGCCTCCGCGGTGGCGCCGGGACCGGTGCGCCCGGGAGAGGCCGCCGAGCCGTCATTGATGTCGCTGCGGTGCTGGATGCTCATCGCAACACCGTAGAACCCGCACGGCCCCTCGCGTGGAGCGGGTCCGCGAAACGGGTACGGGGGCCGGAGCGTTCCCGTACCGGACGGGTCTGTAAGACTGCCCGACGCCATGATTCAGTTACCCGAGCAGCCCGCCGAAGGCCCCGTCCCGACCAGCGCCGACGTGGCGCGGCTGGCCGGCGTCTCCCGGGCCACCGTGTCCTACGTACTGAACAACAACGCGGCCGTACGGATCAGCGATCCGACCCGCCGCCGGGTGCGCGACGCGGCCGCCGAACTCGGCTACGTACCGCACGCGGCCGCCCGCAGCCTGCGCGCCGGACACTCCCGCATGGTGCTGCTGCCCACCGGGAGCTTTCCCTCCGGCCCCCTGCACCACCGCTTCCTGCGCGAGCTGGAATCCGGACTGCGCCGCCTCGACTACACCGTGGTCCAGTACGGCTCCCTCGGGCTGGACGCCGACGAGGCGGCCCGCGCCTGGGCGGAGCTCCGGCCCGCCGCCGTCATCGTCCCCGGCTCCGTCCCTCTCACCCCGCAGGGCGCGGCCGTGCTCCGTCGCTCCGGCGCCAAGGCGGTGATCACGCTCGGACCGCAGCCCGTGGCGGGAGCCCACGCGCTGATCATGGACCAGCGCAGGGTCGGCAGCTGCGCCGTCCGGCATCTGCTGGAACGCGGCAGGCGCCGGATCGGCGTGGTGATGCCGGCGGAACCGGGCCTCGCGCCGTTCGCCGGACCCAGACTCGCGGGAGCCCGGCAGGCCGCCGCCGGCACAGCCCGGATCGAGCCGCTGCCGCTGCGTAACGACGAGGAATCGGCCGCCGGACTCGCCGCCCGCTGGCGCACACTCGGCCTGGACGCCGTCTTCGCCCACGACGACCTCCACGCGATGCTCCTGATGCGGGCGCTGCAGGACGCGGGCATCGAGGTCCCCGGCGAGACCGCGGTGGTCGGCGCGGACGACCTGATGCTGGCCAGGCTGCTGAGGCCCAGGCTCAGCAGCGTACGGATGGAACTGGACACCGAGCAGCCGCTCGCCGATCTGGTCGACCGGCTGGTACGCCATCCGGGCAAGGAACCCGAACGCCACGACCTGCTGCGGGCGCGGGCCGTCCACCGCGATTCGAGCTGAACGGACCCGCCAGCGCGGCAACGTGCGCGGCGGACCTCCCTTGCCTAGCGTCATGACCATGAGCCATCCGCAGAGTTACGAGATCCTGGTGATCCCCCAGTTCAGCGACGCCAAGGGGGCGGACGCCTCCGGCACCGGGCGGACCATCCGTTCCGCGGTCGTGACGGCGACCGGTGCGACGGGCGAGTCCGGCTACCCGCGATACGCCGGGGAGGGCATGGTGGCCGACATCGACCCGGCGACCCACACCGTCGAGGCGATTCTCGTCGACGGCTCGGAACTCGACTACGGACTCACTGCCCGGATCTCGGAGCAGCCCGTCCCGGACAACCACGTGCCCGGCAACCACGTCCCGGAGACGTCTGTCCCCGAGAACAACACGGACGGCTGAGTCCGCCGCCCGGCAACGCACCGGGGCCCGGCCGTCCACGGCCGGGCCCCGACGGGCTTCGCGCGCCTCCGCGAGACGTCTGCTTCCGGGAGCTTGCTTCCGCGAGACGCCTACTTCTGCTCCTTCTGCTCCTCCGCGATGGACTTGCGGACCTCGTCCATGTCCAGCTTCCGGGCCTGGCCGATGACGTCCTCCAGCGCCGCCTCGGGCAGCGCGCCCGGCTGCGAGAAGACCGCCACGTTGTCCCGGACGATCATGAGCGTCGGGATCGACCGGATCTCGAAGGCCGCCGCCAGCTCCTGCTGCGCCTCCGTGTCGACCTTGGCGAAGACCAGATCGGCGTGGCGCTCGGACGCCGAGTCGTAGACCGGGGCGAACTGCCGACACGGGCCGCACCAGGAAGCCCAGAAGTCGATCAGGACGAACTCGTTCTCGCTGACGACCTGATCGAAGTTTTCCTTGGTGAGCTCTACGGTGCTCATGCTCTGCTACCTCTTCCTGTGCCCGTGCGGACTTGTCCCCGGACAACGGTGCCTGTGCTTGCACTATTCCGCCTGCCCATGTGGCCGCCGCGCACACCCACGACCAAAATGGGCCTCATGACACATGCTGTGGAGCCTGTCGAGTACGACGTCGTGGTCATCGGGGCCGGTCCGGTGGGTGAGAACGTGGCGGACCGGGCCAGGGCCGCCGGTCTGAGCGCCGCGATCGTGGAGTCCGAGCTCATCGGGGGTGAGTGTTCGTACTGGGCCTGTATGCCGAGCAAGGCCCTGCTGCGCCCGGTCGTCGCCCGCGCGGAGGCCCGCCGCGTCCCCGGGCTCAGCGGATCCGTACAGGGCCCGCTCGACACCGCCGCCGTTCTCGCCCACCGCGACGACTTCGCCTCCCACTGGAAGGACGACGGCCAGGTGGCCTGGCTGGAGGGCATCGGCGCGGACATCTACCGGGGCACCGGCCGGCTGACCGGCACGAAGGCGGTCTCCGTCACGGCGCCCGACGGTACGGAGCAGCGGCTCACCGCCCGGCACGCCGTCGCCGTCTGCACGGGCAGCCGGGCCGTGGTCCCCGATCTGCCCGGAATCGCGGAGGCCCGCCCCTGGACGAGCCGCGAGGCGACGAGCGCCCAGGAGGTGCCGGGACGGCTCGTGGTCGTCGGCGGGGGCGTCGTCGGGGTGGAGATGGCCACGGCGTGGGGCGCCCTGGGCGCGCAGGTCACCATGCTCGTCCGGGGCGCGGGGCTGCTGCCCCGGATGGAGCCGTTCGCCGGTGAGCTCGTGGCGGAGGCGCTGACCGAGGCCGGGGCCGATGTCCGGTTCGGCGTCTCGGCCACCGCCGTACGGCGCCCGGCCCCGGACGGACCGGTCACCGTCGAGCTCGACAACGGTGAGAGTGTCGAGGCCGACGAGATCCTCTTCGCCACCGGCCGCGCCCCGCGCACCGACGAACTGGGACTGGAGACGGTGCACCTGAAGCCCGGCTCCTGGCTCACGGTGGACGACAGCTGCCGGGTCGAGGGCACCGGCTGGCTCTACGCCGTCGGTGACGTCAACCACCGCGCGCTCCTGACCCACCAGGGCAAGTACCAGGCCCGGATCGCCGGAGCGGCGATCGCCGCCCGCGCCCAGGGCGTTCCGCTGCTGGAGACCGACCGCTGGGGCGCCCACGCGGCGACCGCCGACCACGCCGCCGTTCCCCAGGTCGTCTTCACCGACCCGGAGGCCGCCTCGGTCGGCCTCACCCTGGCCGAGGCGGAGCAGGCGGGCCACCGGGTCAGGGCCGTCGACCACGACCTCGGCGCGGTCGCGGGCGCCGGGCTGTACGCGGACGGCTACCGGGGCCGCGCCCGCATGATCGTCGACCTGGACCGGGAGATCCTGCTCGGCGTCACCTTCGTGGGTCCGGGCACCGGCGAACTGCTGCACTCCGCGACGGTCGCCGTCGCGGCGGAGGTCCCCATCGAGCGGCTCTGGCACGCGGTCCCCGCCTACCCGACGATCAGCGAGATCTGGCTGCGGCTCCTGGAGGCGTACCGGGGGTAGCAGCGGCGGTCGAGGCCGGACGGTGAAGGGCGTGCGGGTGCGGCGGGCGGAGCGAGTCATCTCTCCTGTGGTCTAGGCCAAGAGGGTTCCGTCCCTCTATCCTCGTGCGTGCCGGCGGCACGCCATTCCCCACCCCTGGTTGCGCGCCGGCGAGCGCGATGCCCGGCCGGCTCTCCGTCGAGCGGCCGGGTAACCTCCCCCCCACTCACCGCCTCCAGGAGGCCACGGTGAAATTACGCACCAGAATCACGGCGATCGTCGGCGCTGCCTGTCTCGCCGCGTCCCTGGCCCTCGCCTCGGCGTCGGCCGCCCCGCAGCAGTCGGCGTCGGTCGTCCTCAACGAAGTCGCGCGGGCCACGAGCCCGTCCGCCGGCACCGCCGGGCCGGACGGCACGGTCTGGATCGCCGAACGCGCGGGAACCGTAAGGGTTCTGAATGACCAGGGGCTCGGTGAGCCGGTCCTGGACATCTCCGACGAGACCACCATCGACGGCGAACGTGGCCTGCTGGGCATCGCGTTCGACCCGGACTTCGCCCACCTCTACATCTCGTTCACGGACCTCGAAGGCACAAGCACCGTGGACGAGTTCGCCATGGCGGGCGGCGCGATCCGGCCGGACACCCGGCGCACCGTTCTGACACAGACCCAGCCGTACTCGAACCACAACGGCGGCGACATCATGTTCGGTCCCGACGGCTATCTCTACATCGGCCTCGGTGACGGTGGATCGGGCGGTGACCCGGACGGCAACGGCCAGAACCTCGGCACGCTGCTCGGCAAGCTCCTGCGGATCGATCCGGGAGGCGGCGACCCGTACGCCATCCCGGCGGACAACCCGTTCGTGGACGACCCGGCGGCGAGGGGCGAGATCTGGGCGTACGGACTGCGCAACCCGTGGCGGTTCTCGTTCGACGCGGGCACGGGCGACCTGCTGATCGGTGACGTCGGCCAGAGCGACTGGGAGGAGATCGACTGGGCTCCCGCGGACAGCAAGGGCGGCGAGAACTACGGCTGGTCCTCGATGGAAGGCAACCACCCCTTCCGCGGCGGTACCGAGCCCGCGAATCACGTGCCGCCGGTCCACGAGTACGACCGCAGCGGCCTCGGCTGCTCGGTCACCGGCGGCTACGTCTACCGCGGCGATGCCATCGCCGACCTCAAGGGACAGTACGTGTTCAGCGACTACTGCGACGGCACGATCCGCACCCTGCGGATCGAGAACGGCGAGGTCACCGGCGAGGGTGACCTGGGAGTCCAGGGCGGCGAGGTCATTTCGTTCGTGGAGGGCGGCGACGGCGAACTGTATGTTCTCGCCATCGGCGGCAGCATCTCGCGCATCGACCCGGCGTGAGCCGATGACGTCCCCCGCACACTGACAGCCGGGAGGCCCGCGGGGCCGGGACCGCGAACCGCGACCCCGGCCCCGCGGGTCGCGGTTCGCGGTCTGTGGTTCACCCGGACTTCCGGGTCGAGATCGACGCGCTGGCCGTGGCGCAGAGGGCAGACGCCAGGGCTTACGGCTGAGCCGCGGGCGCGCACGCGGTCCCGCCGGGCGACCGCCCGGCGGGACCGTTTCGCTCAGGCCGGCGGCTGGTTGTCGCTGGTGGTGACGCGGACGTGGTCGACGACGAGTTGCTGGGGGAAGGTGGTGTTGCCGTCGGGGTCGCCGGGCCAGTAGCCGCCGACGGCGAGGTTGAGGATGAGGAAGAAGGGCTTGTTGAAGGCCCAGGTGTTGCCGTTGGTGTCGGCGGGGGTGCGGTGCTGGTAGACGTTGCCGTCGACGGACCAGGTGACGGAGTCGGGTGCCCAGTCGATGGCGAAGGTGTGGAAGTCGTCGGCGAAGGCCTGGCCGTCCGGGAGGGTGTATCCGGCGCCGATGCCGGCGGAGCCGGAGTAGCCGGGTCCGTGCAGGGTGCCGTGGACGGTGCCGGGTTCGAAGCCGACGTTCTCCATGATGTCGATCTCGCCGGAGTTGGGCCAGCCGACCTGTCCGATGTCGTCACCGAGCATCCAGAAGGCGGGCCACATGCCCTGGCCGCGCGGGATCTTCATCCGGGCCTCGACATGACCGTAGGCCTGGGTGAACTTGCCCGAGGTGTTCAGCCGCGCCGAGGTGTACTCGCAGGTGCCGTACCAGCACTGGTAGTTGTTCGGGTTCTCCTTGCGCGCGGTGATGACGAGATGGCCCTGGCCGTCGAGCGCCGCGTTGCTGTTGCCCGCCGTGTAGTACTGCCGCTCGTGGTTGTCGACGTTGTCGCCGGTCTCGATCTGCCACTTGCCGCCGTCCACGGCGGAACCGGCGGCTCCGTCGAAGTCGTCGGTGAACGTCGCGGCGGCTGCGGACGCCTGGTTCGTGACGGATCCCTGTGCCGCCGGAAGGGGCACAGGAGCGGCGGAAGCGAGGCTGGAGGTGGCCGAGACGAGGGCGAGAACCGAGAGCGCGGAGACCAGGAGGCGCCTGGTCAGATGGGGGGAGCTCATGTGGATTTCCTTTCCGTACGGGACGGAGGAAATGTGACTCACCATGCATATGACAAGTGGGGGCATGGCGGCCACGTGGGGGAGTTGAGGCCTTAGTTCAGTACGTGATTTAAGAAGTGAACCAAGAGCGTGTCAAGGCTCCTCACAGACCACAGTTCTTGCACGCATCGATCCCACCGCCCCTGCGGTACGCGTGTCAGTTCCCGGATTCCGGCGAGAGCGGCCGGCCGCAGCGCAGGTTCCACCGCCCCGACCTGCCGCTGAGCTCCGTGACGGTCAGCGGGGCCACGTCCAGCCGCCAGAAGGCCTGCGGCGGGAGATCCAGCGCGTGGACGGTGGCGGCCCGGATCACGGCGGGCTCGGCCACGGCCAGTACCGGCCCGTCGTCGCCCCCGTGACTCCCGTCGCTCCCCCCGCTGCCGTCGCTCCCTCCGCTCCCTCCGCTCCCTCCGCTTCCGTGTCTCCCGTGTCCCCCGTGCGAGGAGTCGAGCCACGCGCCTACCCGGGCGCACAGCTCCAGCAGGGACTCGCCCCCGTGCGGAGCGGCCGACGGATCGGTCAGCCAGGCCGCCACCCCGTCCGGCTCGTCCGCGCCCACCTCGGTGAGCCGTGCTCCGGACCAGCGGCCCATCTCCCAGTCGCGCAGGGCGGGTTCGGGATCGGACCGGAGCCCGAGGGCGTCCGCGGTGGCGGCACAGCGCAGGGACGGACCCCGCAGGCACCGGTCCGCGGCGGGCACGGCGCCGGCGGCGGACCGGGCCTGCCGGAGACCGGACGCGTCCAGCGGCGCGTCGCCGGCGAACCGGGCCTCGCGCAGCGCGGCGTTCATCGCCGGTGAGATCAACATCACCCGTACCGTCATTACCGCCCTCAACTCCCTGAACAGTGGCCACTTGGCCAAGCACACCATGGCACCCGGGCTCCGCAGCACCTTCGATGCGCCATGGCGGGCCCCGCTTCCAGGCGGTATGGTCGCGACGACATGACGACGGTGTGACGGAAGCCCGGTGAGAATCCGGCACGGTCGCGCCACTGTGAACCCGTACCTGTGCGGGAAGTCAGACCCAGCACCTTCGTCTCAGGCACCACGATCGGGACGCGTGTTCCCACAGGAGGTTCTGCCATGGCACAGACTGCTGCCCCCACCACCGGCGCACCCGCCATCACCCCCATATCCCTGAAGGTCATTGCCCCTTGGGCGGTCTTCTTCGGCATCGTCATGCTGATCCTGCTGTACTTCGTCGGCGCCGAGCAGGGCGCCACCTCCGTCATCTCGGGCGCAGGCGTGCACGAGTGGGTCCACGACGGCCGCCACCTGCTCGGTTTCCCCTGCCACTGACCTACCGGGCTGATCCAGGGGAATCCCTCATGAACTCCATATCTGTCAGAGCTCTGCTGGTCCGCGGCATGCTGGCCGGCCTGATCGCGGGCGCGCTCGCGCTGATCGTCGCCTACTGCCTCGGTGAGTCCCGGGTGGACGCGGCCATCGCCCTCGAAGAGGCGCACAGCCACGATCACGGCGGCGGCGAGGAACTCGTCAGCCGCACCATGCAGTCCACCGCGGGCCTCGCCACCGGCGTGCTCGTCTTCGGCGTGGCCATCGGCGGCATCGCCGCACTCGTCTTCTGCTACGCGCTCGGCCGGATGGGCCGGTTCGGCCCGCGGGCCACGGCGGCGCTGATCGCGGGCGCCGCTCTGCTGACCGTGTACGTCGTGCCGTTCCTGAAGTACCCGGCCAATCCGCCGGCCGTCGGCAACCCCGACACCATCGGCAAACGCACCACGCTGTTCTTCCTGATGGTCGCCCTCAGCGTGCTGCTTGCCGTCGCCGCCGTCATCCTCGGCAGGCGGCTGGCTCCCCGACTGGGCGTCTGGAACGCGACGATCGCCGCGGCGGCCGGCTATGTGCTGGTGATCGGCCTCGCCTACGCCTTCCTGCCCTCGTTCAACGAGGTGGGAAGGGACTTCCCGGCCACCCTGCTGTGGCAGTTCAGACTGGCCACGCTCGCGGTTCAGTTCACGCTCTGGACCACTTTCGGGCTGGTCTTCGGCTACCTCACGGAGCGGCTGCTGGTGCCGAGGGCGCAGGCCGTGACGGCCGGAAGCGGAACGTCGGAACGGACCGCCACCGCCGCGCGCTGACCCGCACGGAGGCGCTACCGGACCGAGACACGGCGGAACCCGCGAGGATTCACCTCGCGGGTTCCGCCGTGTTCCGGTTCCGGTCCGGCTCACTCCGGGCCGGGCCCGTCCCAGTCGACCCGGTAGTGCTTCAGCGCGGAGTCCTGACGCACGAAACGCATGCCCGCGGCCGTCATGACCCGCTGGGACGCGATGTTGTCGAGGTCGGCGTCCCCGTGCACGCAGGTGACGCCCCGGTCCCGGGCGAACCGCAGCAGCGCCCGCAGCGCCTCGGAGGCGTACCCCATGCCCCGGACCGAGGGCACCAGCCCGTAGCCGATCGTGACGTGCCCGGCCTCGTCGGGCGCTCCGTGGAACCCCATCCCGCCGATCACCGGCCCGCCCTCCCGGAGCCGTATCTCGTACGAGCCGAACGGGCTCGGATCCCCGGTGCCGGCAAAGGTGCCGAGCAGCCGGGTGGCCGCAGCCTGCTCACCGGGGGAGGGATACCCGTCAGCCCAGCGGACCCCCTCCGGCGGCCGGCCCGCCGCCACGTGCTCGGCGTCGGACGCGCTCATGGCGCGGAGCAGGAGGCGTGGAGTACTGAGCGCGGTCATGACCCAGTGGACTATCACGCGGTCCGCGCGGCGCGCACCCGGATATCCTCGCCGGCCGGCCGCCGGCTTCGGAGCTGACGGTGGCCGGCCGGTGGCTACTCGCCCCCGGCCGGGGTGGATTCCGCCGGGGTGAAGTCCCCGGACAGTGCGGCCGCCACCCGAAGGTGCGTCGCCGCCTCCGCCGCGCGCCCCTGGCGCTCCAGGGCGCGTCCGAGCATCAGCCGGGCGTAGTGCTCGACGGGATCGAGTTCCAGCACCGCCCGCAGCTCCGTCTCGGCCCGGCCGAGCCGCGCGGAGTGGTAGTAGGACCTGGCCAGCAGCAGACGCGGCGCGACCTGCTCCGGTACCTCCTCGACCAGCCCGCCCAGAATCCGGGCCGCGACCAGGTACTCCTTCGACTCGAAGAAGAACTGCGCGCGCTCCCACCGCTCGGCGGCCGTTCCGAACTCGTAGTAGGTGTCGCTCATTCGTCCTCCTCGGTCGAGGCTCGCCGCCGGGCCGGTCCCGCACGCGTCAATCGCCACAACACTCCGAGATGGTTTAACATTCCACTAAATATTCGGCGTCGGTGCCATCGGACCGGGCCCGTACGGGAATAGGTTGAGCGCCATGAGCAATCTCGATCGCCAGGCCGTCCCCTCCGTCTGCGGAGGACGCGGCTTCGTCGTGGCCGAACCGGTACGTGAGCTCCTCACCCCGCGCCGCGTGAAGCTCGGGGAGTCCACCGAGGTCCGCAGACTGCTGCCCAATCTCGGCCGCCGCATGGTCGGGGCCTGGGCCTTCGTGGACCACTACGGCCCCGACGACATCACCGACGAGCCCGGGATGCAGGTACCGCCCCACCCCCACATGGGCCTGCAGACGGTCAGCTGGCTGCACGAGGGCGAGGTCCTGCACCGCGACAGCCTCGGCAGCCTGGCGACGATCCGCCCGCGCGAACTCGGCCTGATGACCTCCGGCCGGGCGATCAGCCACTCAGAGGAGAGCCCCAGGTCGCACGCCGCGCTGCTGCACGGCGCGCAGCTCTGGGTCGCGCTCCCGGACGCCCACCGCGATGCCGAGCCGCACTTCCAGCACCACACGGACCTGCCGACGGTCACCGCCCCGGGTCTCAGCGCCACGGTGATCCTCGGCGATCTCGACGGCGCGACCTCGCCCGGTACCGCGTACACCCCGATCGTCGGCGCGGACCTGGCCCTGAGCCGGGGCGCCGAGGCGCGTCTGCCGCTCGACCCCGACTTCGAGTACGCGGTGCTGTCGATGTCCGGCGAGGCCGAGGTCGACGGCGTGCCCGTCCTGCCGGGCTCGATGCTCTACCTGGGCTGCGGCCGCGACGAACTCCCGCTGCGCGCGGAGTCCGACGCCGGCCTGATGCTCGTGGGCGGCGAGCCCTTCGAGGAGGAGATCGTCATGTGGTGGAACTTCGTGGGGCGTTCGCACGAGGAGATCGAGCAGGCTCGCGCGGACTGGACGGGCGGTGATCGGTTCGGTGCCGTACGCGGCTACGACGGTGCGCCGCTCCCCGCTCCGGCGTTGCCTCCTGGGCCCTTGAAGCCCCGGGGGCGTGTGCGCTGAGCGGCGGGACGGGTCAGCTCACCGCGATGGCCTCGATCTCGATGAGCATGTCGGGGTCGGACAGGGCACTGACCTCGGCCAGGAGGCTGGCTGGACGGCAGTGGACTGCGGCGAGTTCGTCCATGAGAACCGTGTAGCGGGCCTTGCAGGCGGCCAGGTCGGTGGTGACGACGCGAATCTGTACGACGTCCGCCATCGTCATTCCTGCTTCGGTGACGGTCTCCCCGAGCCGTTGCAGGGCGAGCCTCATCTGCCCAGCCATGTCCCCCTTCCAGGCGATGGCGCCGTCGTCGTCGCGGGCTTCATGCCCGGAGACAAAGAGCCAGCTCCGGGGAGATTCGACCCGGACCGCACGGTTGTACATCAGCCTCTCGCCCACCATGCGTGGACCAATCTCGTGAATGTCCATCTCTCCCGCCTTTCCTGTCAGATTGCGGGCACACAGGCAATCATCAGGAATCTCTGCGTAACGCTCAGGCCTTGGCGGTTCCGCGCTTCTTGGCGGGCCGCTTGGCAGTGGGCCTGCGGGCAGGGGAGGCTGCCTTGGCGGCCTGCTCCTCGGTCCGCTTCCCGGCCGTCGAGAGGGAGCCGGTGGCATTCTCCAGATGAGCTCGGACGAACCACTGGAACTGTTCCAGGGAACGGAGGTGCTCGATGAGAAGGTCCTCTGTGACCGGATCGAGAGAGCCCGCCTCTGACGCTGCCGAGCGGTGGTCGGTGATGACCCCGGTGTAGACGAGGTCCAGGGCGCCCAGGTGTGCCAGGGCGTCGGCGCGGCCGAGGCTGTAGTCGTTCCAGTCACGTTCGGCGACGAGGACTCCGGGGGTGCCCTGCGGTTCACCGCCGAGCGCGGAGATGCGCTCCGCCGCGGCATCCGCCATGCCCCGCACCGCGGTGGTCTGAGGGTCGAGCATCTCGTGGACGGCGATGAAATGAGGCCCCACCACGTTCCAGTGGATGTGCTTCAGGGTGAGTGCGAGATCGTTGAGTGCGTGCAGACGCATGTGCAGCAGTGCGATAACTTGCTTTCCCTCCTTGGCGCTGAGGCCGGGAACGGTGTAGCGCGGATTACTGGGAACCGCCATGACACTCCTTCGTCGGTCGAATGACGTCATTTCCACTTCCCCCTCCCGTCTGATCCATAACCAAGTAGTTTGTGTCGCGCGCGGACCGCCGTTCAGTTGTGAAGGAGACACCCGGTCCCTGTGTCCTGCGAGATCAATACCGGCTTACGCATCACAATGGACGCAGAGGTATTCGGCCACCGCCTGAACCCCTGGTCCTCTCGTACGGCCGGTCGGCCCTATCCATAGCCGGAAATTCGTTATTCAGTGCATCCGAACGCCTCGCAGTACGGAATGAGAAGTGGGAGTGCGCCGAACCCGCCGACCGGAGGACATGGTGATGCTGCGAAGCCGGGCCAAGGCGCAGTCCTTTTCCCAAGGCCCCCCGCATTCGGAGACAGAGACGATGGACGGTGCCGCTCACGCCGGCCGGGGCCGCTACCCGGCGCACGACGGGGCCGGGCCACGGCACGGTGCCATTGGCCTGGTGGACCAGGACGTAGCCGGTGCCGTCCTGCGCACAGCACGGGCCGTCCTCCGCGAGAAGCTCGACCAGGCCGCCGCGATCGACGCCGTCTTCTCCCGTGACGTCGCCGACCGCCTCGCCGGCTTCACCCTCGGCGGGGGGAGCCGCATGCGCTCCCAGTTCATCTGGTGGGGCATGCGCGCGACCGCCGCGGGCTCACAGGCCGTGGACGTCGAGCCCGCGCTGCGCCTGGGAGTGGCGGTCGAACTCGTCCAGACGTGCGCGCTGGTCCAGGACGACGTGATGGACGGTTCGTCGTTGCGCCGGGGCCGCCCCGCCGTGCACGTCGACTTCGCGGAGAGCCCCGGCCTTTCATGCGGCCCGAAGCTGCGGGACTCATTCGGCAGATCCGCTGCCGTGCTCCTCGGTGACTTGGCTCTCGCCTGGGCGGACGACACCGTCGCGGAGACGACCATGCGCCCGGGGACCAGGCAGCGCGTGTCGGAGGTCTGGCGGGCGATGAGAACCGAGATGGTGGCCGGGCAGTACCTCGACCTGCACGGGCAGGTCACCGGCACACGGTCCGAGGGCCGTGCCCTGCGAACGGCGTACCTGAAGAGCGCTCTGTACTCCGTTGCCCGTCCACTGGCGCTGGGAGCTGCCCTGGCCGGCGCCACGGAGGACGCCACTCGCGCGTTGTCGGCGGCCGGCCGGTGCGCCGGCCTCGCTTTTCAGATCCGCGACGATCTGCTGGGCGTCTTCGGTGACCCCGGCAAGACCGGTAAGCCTTCGGGCGGCGACATCCGCGAGGGAAAGCCGACCTGCCTGATGGCCGTGGCCCGGTCGCGAGCCGGCACCAGCGGTGCGCGCGCCGTCCTCGACGACGCCCTGGGCCGGGCCGACCTCTCGGACGAAACCCTGACCGAGGTGCGCGACGTACTCGTGACCACCGGGGCCCGCGCCGAGATGGAGGACAGAGCCGGCCGGCTCATGAAGCACGCGGCGCGCCACCTGGCCGAGGCCTCCGTGGAGCCGTACGCCGGAAACCGCCTGCTCGGCCTGTTCGAAAGCGTCACCGGAGCCGGCCCGACTCCATCGGCGGAAGCGAGGACCCGGCCCGGCCCGGCCCCGGAGACGGGCTCCTCCTCGCCTTCCGGCGCGACCGGCCCGGCAGAAGGGGGCGCAGCCCGGTGCTGACCGTGAAGGGCCCCACCGACCACGTGGTGGTGGTCGGAGCCGGGCTGGCGGGACTCTCCGCCGCTCTCCATCTGCTCGGCGCCGGACGGCAGGTCACCGTGGTGGAGCGAGACTCCTCGCCCGGCGGAAGAGCCGGGCTGCTGGAGCGCGGCGGCTACCGCATGGACACCGGTCCGACCGTGCTGACCATGCCGGATCTGGTCGAGGAGGCCTTCGCGGCCGTCGGCCACACTCTGGCCGGCCGACTGGAGCTGATCCCTCTCCACCCCGCCTACCGGGCACGGTTCGCCGACGGGACGCAGCTGGACGTGCACACGGAACCGGCGGCCATGGAAGCCGCGGTCGGGCAGTTCGCGGGCGCCAGGGAAGCGGTCGGCTACCGCAGGCTGCGGACCTGGCTGACACGCCTCTACGCCGTACAGATGCGCCGGTTCATCGACACGAACTTCGACTCCCCGCTCCAGCTCCTCCACCCCGACCTGGCCCGGCTCGCCGCCCTCGGAGGCTTCGGACGGCTCGACGCGCGCGTCGGACACTTCATCAAGGACGAACGGCTGCGCCGGGTCTTCACCTTCCAGGCCCTGTACGCGGGTGTGCCGCCGGCCCGCGCACTGGCCGCCTACGCCGTCATCGCCTACATGGACACCGTCGCAGGGGTCTATTTCCCCCGGGGCGGCATGCACGCACTGCCGAAGGCGATGGCCCGCTCGGCGACCGAGGCGGGCGCCGCGTTCCACTACGGGCAGACCGTCACCCGTTTGGAGCGTTCCGGAGAACGGATCACCGCCGTCGTCACCGACCAGCAGCGCATCGCCTGCGATGCCGTCGTCCTGACGCCGGATCCGCCCGTCAGCTACCGATTGCTCGGCCACAGCCCCCGCCGCCCCCTCGCTCTGCGCCACTCTCCGTCCGCGGTGATCCTGCACGCGGGAACCGACCGGACCTGGCCCGGCCTCGCCCACCACACCATCTCGTTCGGTGCGGCCTGGAAGGAGACCTTCCGTGAACTCACCCACGGATCCCTGATGTCGGACCCCTCCCTGCTCATCACCCGGCCCACCGCGACGGACCCGGATCTGGCTCCGCCCGGCAAACACCTCCACTACATCCTGGCGCCGTGCCCGAACACGGACGTCGGACCAGGCACCGGGGAGTGGCGCCAACTGGCACCCCGCTACCGCGACACCCTGCTGACCACGCTCGAACAGCGTGGAATGGCCGGGCTGGGCTCCGCGATCGAGGAGGAGGGCCTGGTCACCCCCATCGACTGGACCGCCCAGGGACACCCGGCCGGCACACCCTTCTCCGCCGCCCACACCTTTCCCCAGACGGGGCCCTTCCGCCCGCGCAACCTCCCACGGGGCACCGAGAACGCCGTGCTCGCCGGCTGCGGCACCACGCCGGGCGTCGGCGTGCCCACCGTGCTCATCTCGGGAAAGCTGGCCGCAGAGAGGATCACCGGTCCTCGCTCCGGCCGACCTCGTCCACGTCCCCCCTCCCGAAGGGCAGGCCCGCATGACGCCTCGTGAACTCGACGCGGCAGGCATCCACGAGCCCGCCCTGCGCGCCGCGTACACGGCGTGCCGCCGGCTCAACGCGCGGCACGGCAAGACGTACTTCCTCGCGACCCGGCTGCTCCCGGTCGAAAAGCGCCCAGCGGTCCATGCCTTGTACGGCTTCGCCCGGTGGGCCGACGACATCGTGGACGACCTCGACAGCGCCGCCACCCCCGACGAACGCGCCCACGCGCTGCACCGTCTCCAGGAAGTCCTCGACGACGGCCTGCGCGGCGGCACCTGCACAGAGCCCGTCATCCGGTCGCTCGTCCACACGGCAGCCGTCCACGACATCGACCACCGTCACTTCGCCGACTTCATGACCTCGATGCGCAGCGACCTGACGGTGACCGGCTACGCCTCCTACCAGGAACTCGGCCGCTACATGTACGGGTCGGCCGCCGTGATCGGTCTTCAGATGCTGCCGGTGCTGGGTACCGAAGGTCCGCAGGACGAGGCGGCCCCGTACGCGGCCGCCCTGGGCGTCGCCTTCCAGCTCACCAACTTCCTCCGGGACGTGGGGGAGGATCTCGACCGAGGCCGGCTCTATCTGCCGGCCGATCTGCTGGCCGCGCACGGAGTGGACCGGGACTACCTCGAATGGAGCAGGGCCACCGGCCGGAGCGACGTTCGCATCACCAGGGTCATGCAAGCGGCGGCCGCTCACAACCGCGGTGTCTATCGCGACGCGCTCCCCGGTCTCGCCCTGCTCGCGCCCCGCTCACGCCCGTGCGTCCGTACCGCGTTCATCCTCTACAGCCGCATCCTCGACGCGATCGAGGACGACGGCTACGCCGTCCTGCACCGACGGGCAGTGGTGCCCCGACTGAACCGGGCGGCCGTGGCCCTCGACGGACTGGTACGGGCCCTGGCCACCAGGGCCGGAGCGGGTGCCGGCCACACCTCGCCGGCCCGCCCCGCGACGAGCGCCGCGCCGGCGCCCGAGACCCTGGCCCCACCGGTCCGCGAGGAGGTGGCATGACCCGCGGCCGCCGTACCGCACGGAACCGGATCCCCCTGCGGCTGCGCAGCGCGGCCGTCACGTGGGACCGGCAGCCCCCGACCTGGCGCGACGCCAGGCCCGGTGTCATCGCGGACGCGCTGAAGCGCGCGCTGGGCCGGCCTTCCGGCAACTGGTACGTCCTCGGGGCGTCCCGTGCCGTCACGGCCGAGCGGTCGATCGGACGGACCATCGGTGGCAGCGAAGTGGTCGCCTGGCGCGATGCCTCGGGCCGTCTGCGCGCGGGCCCCGGCGCGTGCCCGCACCTCGGGGCGCCGCTGCGCGACAGCCCCGTCCGGTGCGGCACCCTGGTCTGTCACTGGCACGGACTCGCCCTGAGCGGTGAGCCGTTCGCCGGCTGGGAGCCCTATCCGGCCTTCGACGACGGAGTTCTCGCCTGGGTGCGCCTCGACCACGTCGGCGGTGAGACCCCGCTGGAGCGGCCGGTCGTCCCGCCCCGGCCGGCGGCGGGGGCCACCGTCGACTCCGTGTACGAGGGTGTCGGCGTCTGCGAGCCGGAAGACGTGGTGGCCAATCGCCTCGACCCCTGGCACGGCGCCTGGTTCCACCCGTACTCATTCGTCGACCTGACAGTGACCGGTACGCCTTCCGGTGAGGGCGACGGGGACGAGGACGGGTTCGCCGTCGACGTGTCCTTCAAGATCGTGGGGCGCGTCGTGGTACCGGTGCGCGCCCGCTTCACCGCGCCGGAACCACGCACCGTCGTCATGCACATCACGGAAGGCGAGGGCCGGGGGTCCGCGGTCGAATCCCATGCCACGCCGCTGGGACCCGACCCCATGGGCAGGCCCCGGACCGCGGTGACGGAGGCGCTCCTGGCCGCCTCCGACCGTCGCGGTTTCGCCGTTGCCCGCGCGGCGGCCCCGCTGCTCCGCCCGCTCATGCGGGCCTCCGCCGGACGCCTGTGGCGGGACGACCTCGCGTACGCCGAACGGCGTTGGGAACTGCGCGGCAGCGGCCGCTTCCCGGGCTGACCTCGGCGCGCGCCCGGCCCGACGGCCTGCCGGGCGGTGCTGTGACCGCGCGCCGCCCGGCTTCGGCCGTCCTCCTCACCGGGTGCCGAGCGCGGACAGCCCGCGCAGCACCGCGGATCGGCCGGACCGAGGCACCGTCCACAGCGTCTGACCGCGCACCCCCCAGCGCTCCAACAGCGCGTTGGCCGCGAGGAATCCGCTTGTCGCGGAACGCTCCATCAGCGCCACCGGAAGCTCCGTCCGGACCAGGTCACCCGCCACCGTCACGGTCGGGTCGGGCGTGCGGACGCCAGGCCGGTGCGGGTAACCGCCGACCGGGAAGAGCGGGCAGTCCGCGCGCCATTCGTGCCGTACGTCCACCACCCGGGCGCTGCGCGTCTCCGGGTAGACCCGGTGGAGCTGTTCGATCGCCGCCGACTGCACCCCGGCACGGTCCGCGTCCGGTGAGACCGCGTAGGCGTGCAGTTCGACCACAGAGCCCCGGTGACGGCGCGCCCAGCGGGCGGCCTCGCCCTCCCACCGGTCCAGCACACTGACGTTGTCCAGCGGGGGGTAGCCGCTGGTACCGAGGAAGCCGGGGCGGTCCGGCGCCACCGGACGGTCCAGCCAGAGCCGCGAGACGAGGAACGGTGGTGCCGTCCGGAGACCGTCCACCTTCGCACGCCAGGAAGCGTCGCCCAGTCCGGGCGACGCTGCCACGGCCTTCCGCAGTCCGTCGGTGTCCAGGGCCAGGACCAGTGCGTCGTGGCGCCGCGTCCGGCCGTCGGCGGTGACATCGTGCCCACCGCCCGACAGGGGTGTGACGTTCTCCACCGCCGATCCCGTGCGCACCCGCGCGCCGTGCCCCTCCAGGTATCGCCGCAACGGTTCCCACAACGCCTGCGGGAACGGCTCGTCCGGCACGTCGAAGAGGAGTCCCTCGCTGGAGCCGAGAAAATAGATGTGGAACATCAACACCAGTTCCGCAGCCGACAGTTCTCGCGGGTCGGCGAAGAAGCTGCGGGAGAACACCTCGAAGGCCAGATGGTGGGCGGCCTCCGGGAACCGGATGCGCGTCAGGAAGTCGTGCGCGCTGACCTCGTCGAGCTGCTCGTACACGTCGGGCACGCGCACGTCCAACAGGGGCAGCGCGGCCCGCGGCCTCATCCGGACCAGGTCGCGCGGGCCGAAGGCCGGGCTGAGCGCGACGAAACCCAGGACGCTGAACGGGGGAGTGCGGGGCACCCGCGCGAAGCTGTCGTACAGGCCCGTGCTGTGCCGCAGCGGATAGTCGGGCAGCCCGGTCAGCGTACGCAGTCCCGGGTCGACCCGGCGCAACAAGCCGCGCAGGTTGTAGTACTGACGGAAGAAGGCGTGAAAGCCGCGGCTCATCGTGATCGTGGTCCCGTCGGCGATCTCGGTGGGCCGGCCCGCAAGCCGCCCGCCGAGACCCGGCTCACGCTCGTACAGCGTCACCCGCGCGCCTCGCTCGGCCAGCAGTGTCGCCGCGGAGATTCCCGCGATGCCGCCGCCGATCACGGCCACCGAGGGCGCGTCACCGGAGAAGCGGGCACGACCGCCGGGTCCGGGGAGCATGACGGCCCTCCGGTCGCGGCCGCGACGGTGGCCGTCCGTCACGGACCTTGCGGACCTCATGGCCGCTCCCGTACGGCGCTCGGTGCCTGGGCGACGATCGTGTGGGTGATGCCCGTCTGCCAACCGGGCAGCGGCAGGACCCGCACATGACCGAATCCGCAGCGGCGTACCCGGCCGGCGAAATCGGCGGCCGAGTCGAACTCCAGCACGCTGCGGTACAGGTGACGGTAGAGGTCCGTGTCTCCGGTGAGCCGCCCGGCCGGGACCACCACCGCGCCGCAGACCGCCGACCACACCGCCCGTTGCGTGCGGCCGGAGCCGAGCGTGTACTCGTGGACGGCCAGCCGCCCGGCCGGGACGAGCAGTTCACGGACCACGTCGAGCACCTGGTCCGGATCGCTCACATTGCGGAAGAGGTAGGCGGCGAACACCGCGTCGAAGCGGCCGTTCACCTGTGAGGGGTGCAGGGCCTCCGCCGGTGCGTGCACGAAGGTGACGTTCGCCGGCCAGCGCTTGGCCGAGGCACGTTCGAGCATGCCCGCCGACGCGTCCACCGCGACGATCTCCGCATCCGGTGCCGCCGTCAGGAGCGCGGCGGTCGACGTTCCCGTTCCGCAGCCGAGATCCAGCAGGCGCAGGCCCCGGCCTCCGCCCGCCAGCCCGAGTCTGCGCGCCGAGCGCCGCAGGTCGCGGCGGTAGCCGGGATTGACCGAGGTGAGCCGGTCGTAGGCGAGGGAGCCGTGGTCGAACGCGGCGGACAGGTCGCCGTCACGCAGCAGTGTCATGGGACGCTCGTTTCCTGATCAGGAGGCGTACGGGCAGGAGCGCCGGGAAGGGGCCACGGCCGCGCTACGGCAGGAGCCTGCCGCTTCGGTCTGAAAGGGAGTTCGACGACGGTGCGAAGCATCGGGGCGACCGGCGTGCGCAGTCCGACCAGGACGTCCTCGTATCCGCGCGACGTACCGTCCAGGAACCGCAGCAGCCGCTCTCCCGGGACCGTGCGGAAGAGGCCGGAGAAGAACTCGCCACCATCCACCCGGCCGCTGTCCAGCGCCCGCAGCATGACGGCGTCCATGGCGCGCGGCCAGGCTCCGTAAGGCGATGCCACCCGCAGCCGGCTTCCGCCGCGTACCCGCGCGGCGATGGCCCGGCTCTGGCGCTGGACAGCGGCGAACGTATAGCCGGTCGACGGGCGGGTGGCCCCGCCCGCCGTCCCGATGCGGAAGACCGACCGGCCGACCCGCACCGGGAAACGTCCGTCGGTCATCGGAATGACGCCCCGCTCCACAGCGGTCACCCGATGGGCCCCGAGACTCAGCACATCGTGGGTGTAGTGACGCAACGCCCGTTCATATCCCGGCGCGTCCAGCACCGCACGCGAGAACTGCGTGTACTCGACCAGGGCGCTGCGCGGTCCCATCGGGAGCACGTATCCGAACGACAGGCCCCGCGGCGGCTGCGGAGTGCGGAAGTCCATCAGATCCGCCGTGGCCGGATCGAACACCGGCTCGTCGGCCTCGACGAACCAGCCCATGAAGTGCTGCAACAGCGTGGTGCGCGCCGACGGCAGCCGGGCGGGCGGTCTCGAATCGAAGACGTACCTCCCGTGCAGCAGGATCCGCCCGCCCCGGGCGTCGCGTGCGACCACCCGGCCACCGCCCCCGGGCGCGTCCCCGACCGCGGTCACCGTCGCCTCCAACCGGCGAAAGCCCGCCGCCTGCGACAGCCACCGCTGGACCAACTGCTCGAAGGCGTCGGAGCGGAGCATCTTGTAGCGGAACGGATCGGGGCACGTCACGGTTTCCGCCCCGTCGGGGCCTGTCACGCGCAACCGCGCCCAGGACGCGGACAACACGTCGTCGTACGCGCCACCGGCGGCCTCCCAGAAGCACCACGTGCGAGGCGGTGGCCGCAACGGTCCTTCGGGCGCGTCGACGAGGACAACCGACACGGGGGCACCGTCCGTCGGCGCGCACAGCTGATGGGCCAGTGTCAGCCCGGCCGCCCCGGCGCCCACGATGACGACGTCCGGCTGAAGCACAGGGCGCCTCTCTCTCGAACGGGAGTCAGTACAGCAAGCCGGCGGTCCGTGGAGAGGACCGCCCGCCTGCTGGAGATACTTCCGCAGGGGACGGCACTGCGGATGCGTGCGACGCGCACACGACGTGTAATCGTGCCGACCTGATCGCGCGCACTGCCCATCCTCGTTGCTGCATCCGAAGTGGCCGTGGGAGACGAAGTGTCAAAAGGTGTCACCCCACCAGCGGAATCCAGCCTCTACCTGAGAGACAACACGCGTGCACACACTGACTGGCTTCGTCATCCGGCACCGCTTCCTGGTACTCGGAGTCTGGCTGCTCCTGGCCGTGGTGGGCGGCTACGCCGCACCGAAGGCGACCGCTGCCCTGAGCTTCGAGTTCGGACTGCCGGACCAGCCCGGCTACGAGGCGAACGAGCAGTTGGTGGAGCACTTCGGTTCCGGCGGATCGAACGCACCCGTCCTGCTGGTCGTCGGTGACGGAGACGCCCGTGTCCAGCGGTCGGCGGCGGCACCTCTGGTCGCCGATGTGCGGCGCGCGGTGCCCGGCGCGCGTGTGGCCTCGTTCGGTGACGAATCCGCGCTGCTGTCCCGCGACGAACGCACCGGCGTCATCCTGGTCTACCCCCGGCCGGTGCCCGGCCAGGACCCCTATGCCCGTGCCCTGCCGGCCCTGACGAAAGTCGCTGAGCGTTCCGGTGAGACGGTGCGGGTGACCGGGGAGGACGCCTTGCAGTCGGACGGCGGCGGTGGCGGCGCCGGGGTGCTCGCCGAGACGCTGTTCGGCGGCGTGGGCGCGTTGATCGTCCTGCTGGTGGTGTTCGGATCCGCCCTCGCGCTGATGCCGCTGCTCATCGCCGCCGCTTCCATCCTCACCACGTTCCTGATCGTGTGGGGCCTGACGGGTGTCACCGACATCTCGTTCATCGTCCAGTACCTGCTCGCCCTGATCGGCCTGGGGGTGGCGATCGATTACGCGCTGCTGGTCGTGACCCGCTGGCGCGAGGAGTTGGGCCGCGGGGCCGACACCGAGGAGGCCGTGCGGCGGGCCATGTCCACGGCCGGTCGCTCCGTGCTCTTCTCCGGGGTCACCGTGGCGGTGAGCCTGGCGGCACTGATCGTCCTGCCCGTCCCGTTCCTGCGAAGCGTCGGATTCACGGGGCTGCTCATTCCGTTGATGAGCGTCGCTGCCGCCCTCACCCTGCTCCCGGCTCTCCTGCTGACGGTGGGCAGGCGGCTGGAGTGGCCCGGCCGGCGCTCCCGCGCCTCCGGGAGCAGGCTCTGGCACGCGGTCGGCAGCGCTGTGGTGCGCCACCGCTGGGCGGCCGGTCTGGCGGCCACGGTGGTGCTGCTGGCACTGGCCTCGCCGGTGCTCGGTCTGCGGCTCGGCCGGCCCACGACGGAGTCACTGGCATCCCTGGGCGGGCCGGCCGCCTCCGCCGTGGATCAACTGGACGGTTCGTCGATCGGAGCCGGTCTCGCGCATCCCGTCGAGATCGTCACCGGGGACGTGGCGAAGGTCCGTGAGGCACTCGGCGGTACCGAAGGCGTGGCGGGCGTCATCGCACCACCCGCCTGGACCGACGGCAGCCGTTCCGTCGTCGAGGCGTGGACGCGTGCGGACACCTCCACGGAGGCCGGAGCCGATGCGGCCGCACAGATCAGGACCGCCGCCGAGAAGGCCGGTGCCCAGGTCGGCGGAGGCCCCGCCCAGGACGCCGACTTCCTCAGCGCCGTCTACGGCAACGCGCCCTGGGTGCTGGCCATCATCGTGGTCGTGACGTTCCTGCTCCTGTCCAGAGCCCTGCGTTCGTTCTGGCTGCCGGTCAAGGCACTGGTGCTCAACGTGCTCTCGCTCGGGGCCGCATACGGCATCACGGTCCTGATCTGGCAGCACGGCCTGGGTACCGAGTTCCTGTTCGGGCAGTCCGCATCGGGCGCGATCACCGTCTGGGTCCCGATCGCCGTGTTCGCGTTCCTCTTCGGCCTCTCGATGGACTACGAGGTGTTCCTGCTGTCCCGGATCCGCGAAGAACACGACGCCGGAGCCGACACGGACACCGCCACGGTGCTGGGCGTCGCCCGGACAGGCCGGCTCGTCAGCTCCGCGGCACTCATCCTGTTCCTCGCCTTCGTCGCCCTGTCACGCGTCCCCACCACCGACGTCAGGATCCTTGCCACGGCGCTCGCGCTCGGCATCGTCATCGACGCGACCATCGTCCGCGGCGTGCTCGCACCGGCCCTCGTGGCGCTCCTCGGCGACGCCAACTGGTGGCGCACCCCCCTGCCACGCAAGAAGAGATGAACCTCCGCACGGACGGGGCCGCGCCTCTCCCCGGCGGTCAGCGACGCTCGACCGCCGTTCCGCTGAGGTCCCAGGCGGTCTGGAGATGCGCGGACGGGTGTATGGCACCACGCTTGAACCATGGCTGAGCACCTCGTATATCCCACTGAGACCCCTCCCGCAGAGGGCTGCATCGCCGAAGCCCATGAAGAGCGCCCGGACGGAGGCGTGTGGGAGCATCCGCAGATCTGGCTGGGACTCATCGTCTTCGGCGCGGTTCTCGTCGCCGCCTTCTTCATCGCCCGCATATTCGCCCTGTGATCCGACCGGCGCCGCGTCCCCACCCACGATGTCCCGGCGGGCGCCCCCGGGTCCCGCTGTTCGGCGCAGGAGAAGGCGGCTATGCGGGCCACTGGTGTATCGCGCGTTCCGCCGGCACCACTGACCGGAACCATTCGCATGCCGTGCGGGGGCGCCCGCGTCCGGAGCGGATGCGGGCGGCGGCGCTCAGGGTCACGCTGGAATCATGGCTACGCCTCCGATCGTGATCCACCGGCCGGCACCCTCCGGTGCGAGGCTCGTCACCGTCCACATCGCCGGCCGCGAAGAACGGCTCGGGCTCGCCCACAGCGACCACGACGTCATCGTGTTCCTCGCCGACGCCGGAATGGCCAACCCCGAGCGGGCCCTCGACTGTGCGTCCCTCGTCGAGTGGCAGGGCGCCCCCGCCCACGAGTACACAGCCCCCTGATGTCGCGGCAGGAGTCGGCGCTTGAGTGCCTCGGCCGACCGGTCGTCCACGCTGGATGGATGCGCTGCGTGTGGCTGGAGCTGACTCGCACTGCCGGGGGTGTGAATGCGGCGAGTAAGAATGCCGACCGCTGATGGTCCGGATCACCGCGACAGCCGGCCTCGTGACCTGGGCTGCTTTCGAGCAGGCCCCCCGCAGGCATGACCTCACTGGCGTCTCAGCCTCCGCCGGAGCACCAGCAGGTCGATGCCGGCGGTCGCGGCGAGGAGGGCGCACACACCGGCGAGAACGGCCAGTTCCGTGCGGGTCGGTGTATCGCCGGGACCGGCGGCAGCCGCCCCGAGGGCCAGCAGCACCGCGGCCACCACGAAGAGCGGCAGAGCCGTCGTCGCGAGAATTCTCCTGAGGCGCAGCGCGCTGCGGGCGTTCGCGGGTTCCGTGCCTCGTCTCATCCGGTTTCGCGCTCCTCAGGCGTGTCGTGTCAGCCCCTGGCCACCGTAGCGTTCAGGAGCCCGACCGGGCGGGCCCGGCGGTGTCCTCGAACGCCGGAATGCGCGGTGGCCCCGGAGCCGTCCGGGAACCGGGAGCAGGAGGGAGCATCGTGCATTGGGGTGATACCGGCAGCGCGTGGACGGTTCGGCAACGTGCGCAGCACCGTCGTGCGGCCTCCACCGCTGCCTCCACCCGCGGCCCACGGCCGAACGAGGTCAAGCGGACCGGAGATGTGATGGATCGCCCGGATCAGGGAACTCGTCTCCCGTCGCACCTCTCCCCGTCGCACCGTCTTCCGTCGCACCGTCTTCCGTCGCACCGTCTTCCGTCGCACCGTCTCTCCCTCCGCACCGTCTCTCCCTCCGCACCCGTACGAAAGGCCCGGCCATGTCCACCCGACCGACCACGCTCGATTCCAGCAGCGACCTGCACCAGATCTTCGAGCTCGCCCAGCAACTGCGCGTGGACTCCGTGAGGTCCAGCACCTCCGCGAGTTCCGGGCACCCCACCTCCAGCCTCTCGGCGGCCGATCTGATGGCCGTCCTGCTCGCCCGCCACCTGCACTACGACTGGTCGGCGCCGGACAACCCTGCCGGTGACCACCTGATCTTCTCCAAAGGGCACGCGTCACCGCTGCTCTACGCCATGTTCAAGGCCGTCGGAGTCATCGGTGACGAGGAGCTGATGACCACGTACCGCCGATTCGGTCACCGCCTCCAGGGCCACCCCACCCCGGTGCTGCCCTGGGTGGACCTGGCCACCGGGTCTCTCGGCCAGGGCATCGCGTACGGGGTCGGCATCGCGCTGGCCGGCCGGGATCTGGAGAAGCAGCTCTACCGGGTATGGGTGCTCTGCGGGGACAGCGAGATGAGCGAGGGTTCCGTCTGGGAGGCGCTCGACAAGGCGGGGCGGCACCAGCTGGCCAACTTCACCGCGATCGTCGACGTGAACCGGCTCGGCCAGAGCGGACCGACCGAGCTGCAGTGGGACACGGCTGCCTACGCGCGGCGGGCCGAGGCGTTCGGCTGCCGGGCCATCGTGGTCGACGGCCATGACCTCGAAGCGGTCGACCGGGCCCTGACCACCGCCGCCGACGGGCAGGCACCCACCGTCATCGTCGCCAGGACCGTGAAGGGCCAGGGCGTCAGTGAGGTCGCCGACCAGGAAGGCTGGCACGGCAAACCGCTGCCCGAGGACCTGGCCGAGCGGGCCGTGGCGGAACTGGGCGGCATCCGCGATCTCAGGGTGAGCGGCCCCCGGCCGCCGGAGGCCGCCCCGTCCCCGGCCCCGGCAGCGGGTCCGGTGGAGCTGCCCCGCTATGACGTGGGGGACAAGGTCGCCACCCGGGTCGCCTTCGGCAAGGCACTGGCTGCCCTCGGGGCCCGCCCGGACGTGGTCGCCCTGGACGCCGAGGTCGGCAACTCGACGCACGCCGAGGACTTCAAGAAGGCCCACCCGGAGCGGTACTTCCAGACCTACATCGCCGAGCAGCAGATGATCGCCACCGCCGTCGGCATGGCCGTGCGCGGCTACCGTCCCTACGCCACCACCTTCGCCGCCTTCCTCACCCGGGCTCACGACTTCATCCGGATGGCCGCCGTCTCCGAGGTCACCATGGCCCTGTGCGGGACCCACAGCGGCGTGGAGATCGGAGCCGACGGTCCCTCCCAGATGGGTGTCGAGGACCTTGCGATGATGCGTGCCGTCCTCGGATCCACCGTCCTCTATCCGTCCGACGCGACCTCGGCCGCCGCCCTGACGGCCGCCATGGCCGATATCGACGGCATCTCGTACCTGCGCACCACGCGCGGGGCCTACCCGGTTCTCTACGACGGGGACGAGACCTTCCGGCCGGGAGGCTCCAAGACCCTGCGCGGGGGTGACACCGACCAGGTCACCCTGATCGGCGCCGGTGTGACCCTGCACGAGTGCCTGGCCGCCGCCGATGAACTCGCCGCCGACGGCATCCCGGCCCGCGTGATCGACCTGTACTCGGTCAAGCCCATCGACGCGGGCACCCTGGTCCGCGCGGCCTCGGAGACGGGAGCCCTGGTCGTGGTCGAGGACCACCATCCCGAAGGAGGCCTCGGAGAAGCGGTCCTTTCGGCTCTCGCGACGTCCGGCAGCAACCCGCGCTTCGCCCATCTTTCCGTCACCGGCCTGCCGGAATCGGGCACCACGGACGAGCTCCTCGACGCGGCCGGGATCTCCCGCTCCCACATCGCCGACTCGGCCCGCGGCCTGGTCAAGCGCAGCTGACAGCTTTGAGCCCGGTCCCGTTGGCGCGGTTCAGGAGGATCATCACGCGACCGAGGAGCTTGCTCACGTTCTGAATGCCGGGCTCAAGCCCTTCCCGGCGCTCGCGTCGAGTTGCACTGACCCGACGGCCGCGCAGGGCCGGTGCCCCGCACGGCCCTCGGATCAGCCGCGCAGGGCCGAGGCGAAGATGCCGGGCAGCCGCGACGGCCTGGGATCGGTGGTGTAGGCCGTGAGCCGCTCCATCGTCGTACGGCCGGTCCGGTTGGTGACGTAGTACGGGGGGCGGGGCGAGAGCGACGGCGAACCGGTGAACAGGCCGCGCGGCGCGGGTGCGAAGGGGGCGCGCAGGACCGTCCGCTCGACGTGCTCCAGCATGAACGCGTTGTGCACGAACCCGATGCCGCTGCCGATCTCCTGACGGGTGTGGCCCGGGAACGCGCCCCACGGCGTGTAGCCGAGGAGGAAGCCGAACGCCGACCAGCAGTTGACGCCGAGCGTGCCGTACCGCAGGGCTGCGATGGCCTCTTCGACCGCCGCGCGATGGGCGCGTTCCGTCCTGGGATGGACCAGCAGGGTGGCGCCGAGGGTGCCCGGCAGCCTGCCATTGGCGAACTCGGTCGCCGCGCGCAGGAACCCGGCCGCGTCGCTACCCGGCAGCCGCACCACCCCGAGCGCGCTGGCGAACACCTCCACGTCGAACATCGGGTCGTCCGGGTCCGTGATGTCCGGGACCAGGATGCGGCACGCCGCTTCGCCCAGCGTCTCCGCGTCCGGGTGGGCCCGTACGACGGCGTCGAGCCGCTCCGCGGCGCCCGGGTAGTAGTCGCTGCGGGAAGGCAGTTCGCGCAGCACCCCGCGGATCTCGGTGAGCAGCCGCTCGGTGCCGTCCCACTCCCGGGGCACCACGAGAATCTGACTGGCGACGCAGTTGTGGCCGGAGTTGTTCATCTTGCTGGTGACGATGTGTTCGGCCTGGAACCGGAAGTCCGCCGCGCTCCACGGTCCCGGCGTCACGATGCAGGGGCTGACCCCGCCCAGCTCGCTGGTGAACGGCTTGTCGTTGAGGGGGATGTCCTCGCTGCGCCGCCGCCCCGCCCGGTCGTCCGTGCCCCAGACGATGGCGTCGTGGGTGCGCTCGCTACCGGTGACGTGAATGGTGTCGATGTCCGGGTGCGCGGTGAGGTGCGCGCCTTGCTCCGCGCCGCCGTCGGCGAAGCGGACCCAGCCCCGTTCGATGAACTCGCCGAAGACCTCCTCGAACTGGGGGCGGAGATAGGTGTTCACCGGGTTCATCTTGGCCAGGACGACGTGGCCCTCCGCGTACAGCTTGTGCAGGATGTCCAGCGGGGTGATGGCGGGGACGTTCCCGGCGCCGAGCACCAGGGCGACCCCCGGGCGCCCCTGCCGGCCCCGGTACTCGCCCGCCGCGTCGGCCAGTACGTCCGCGCGGGTCGTTCCGGGCAGCGTCCACACCTGGGCGGTGAACCCGTTGAGCAGCAGCCGGTCGGAGGCGGTGGCGGGGAAGACGTCGACGACCACACGGCCGTCGCGCTCATGGACGGCCCCGGCGCCGACCGGATCGTCTCCCGCCGCCACCCTGCGCAGTACGTGCAGATACGCGCTCACCATCTGCGCCAGGGCCCAGGGGGCGGTCACCCAGTCCTCCGCGGCCCACTGCGACGTGGCCCCGTACCCCTTGGCGCGGGCGGCTCCGGCGACCATGGCGGGGGCTGCTTCTGCGATGCGCGGGAGCATCCGCTCCAGCAGCCGGATGCGTTCCGCCAGTGGTGTGGCGGTCCAGCTCGCGGCGTGGTCGCGCAGCTCGGCGACGGCGAGGTCGAGCGAGGCGGTGTCGAGTACGGGTGCGGCGCTCATGGAGGGTTCCTTGAGGGTGGGCTGCGGGTGGGGGCGGGGTCAGGCGGACAGCCGGGCGATGTCCCGGGCCGGGTCGACGAGCCAGAAGGACGCCGCTGCCCCGACGGTCAGCAGCAGGCCGGAGAGGACGATCGCGCTCTGGTACCCGTCGGATCCCTGGGCGTCGACCAGGGCGCCGACGACGGCGGGCGCGGCGAGACCGGCGGCGGTCACCACCGCGTTCATGACGCCCAGGGTCCCACCGCTCCTGGACGGCGGGGAGAGTTCGGCGACGCTGGTCGCGGCCACGGCGGCGTACGAGCCGCCCAGACCGAAGCCGAGGGCGACCAGCACGGTCCTGGCGGTGGAGCCGTCCACGAGCGGCAGGGCCAGACAGCAGACGGCGCCGAGCGCGAGCAGGGCACCGCCCACCCAGCCGCGGGCACGCCGGCTGCCGGTACCCCGGCGCATCAGCCACCCGGTGATCCCGGCCTGGGCGAGCAGGGCGACCGCGCCGATGGTCCAGGGCGCGATGACGACGGTGCCCGCCTCGTCGGCTGTGTAGCCCAGGCCGTTGCGCAGGTAGGACGGCATCCAGACCAGCATCAGGGCGACGGTCCAGTAGCTGGTGAAGTAGGCGACCGTGGCGCCGATCCAGGTGCGGCTGGTGAGGATCCGGCGGTACGGGACCTGCGCCGCCGCCCGCTCGGCGCGGGTGTTCGCGCCCGCCGTGCCGATCTGGTGCCGGCCGTCGGCGCCGAAAACCGCCCAGACGGCCGCCCACACCAGTCCCACGCCTGCCAGGACCCACAGGGCCATCCGCCAGCCGTGGTGCTGGATCACCCAGGACAGGCCGGGCGCGGAGACGATCACGCCGAGCGTGACGCCGAGGGTGATCAGCGCGCCGGGCAGATTGCGCCGGTGGTTGGGGAACCACGCGAGGGTGGCCTGCTGGGCCACCGGGAAGGCCGGTCCCTCCGCCGCCCCGAGGAAGACGCGGGAGCCGATCAGGACGGCGAGCCCGCCGCCGATCGCGGCGGGCACCTGCGCCACGGACCACAGCAGCGCCATGAGTACCAGCAGCAGCTTGGGCGACACCCGGTCGGCGGCGAGGCCGACAACGACCGCGGCGACCGAGAAGAGCAGGAAGAACGCGCCGTTGACGAGCCCGAACTGAGTGGCACTCAGATGCAGGTCCGCACGGATCTCGTCGGCGGCCAGGCCGAGGACGGACTTGTCCGCGAAGTTGACCATCATGAAGACCACGAGCAGCGCGGTCACCGTCCAGGCACGGACGTTACTGCTGCTGGTGGTGGGTCCCGCGGCCGCAGCGTGGGGCTGGGGCGGCGCGGTCGGTGCCGCGGTCATGGAGACTCCTGGGAGGCGGGGTTGACGTCCTGCGGGGTGCGGTCTTCGAGGTCGCGGAGTGTGGCCCGCACCGCGATCGGCGGGCGGTGCGAGCCGGTCCGTTCAGGGCAGGTCGGGTTCAGGACAGCGGTACGCCGGCGACGGCGATGCGCTCCATGACCCGTCGCTGCGGGAAGTAGTCGTTGATCGCGTAGTGCTGGGTGGCGATGTTGTCCCAGATGGCGATGGAGTCGGCCTCCCAGCGGAAGCGGACCTGGTACTCGGGGATGCGGGCCTGAAGCACCAGGATGTCCAGCAGCTCGCGGCTCTCCGCGTCGGACAGGCCCTTGACGCGGGTGGTGAACGGCTCGTTGACGTACAGGGTGCGGCGGCCGCTGCGCGGGTGGCGGACCACGACGGGGTGCTCGACCTGCGGCCACAGCTTGCGGAACTCGGCCTTCTGCCCGTCGTTCATGAGCGCGCCCCAACTGGGTGCCCAGTCGTGGACCGCGGTGAGGTCCTCGATCCGTTGCCTGAGCTCTTCGGGCAGGTTGTCGTAGGCGGCCGCCATGTCCGCCCACATGGTGTCGCCGCCCGCGGCCGGTACCTCCACGGCGCGCAGGACAGAGCCGAGCGCAGGGTTGGCCATGAACGAATGGTCGCTGTGCCAGATGTTCTTGTTCCCGGCGGCCTTGGCGTCCTTGGCGAGCCGGGAGACGCCCGCGGTGCCGGTCCTGGGGAAGAACGGGTTGGGCTCCGGCGGTCCCCAGACCGCCGACAGGGCGAGCTGGTGGTCCGCGGTGAACCCGGTCTGCTTCCGGAAGAAGATCACCTTCCACTCCAGCAGCGCCTGCCGCAGCTCCCCGGCGAGTTCGTCCGGGATGGGGCCGGTCAGGTCGACGCCGCCGAGCACCGCGCCGAAGTGCGGGGTGAGCGGGCTGATCTCCACGTGCCGGTACGCGGACGGCTCCGCGCCCGGGGCGAGCCGTTCCAGGACCCGGCTCCCGTAGTGCATGAGGGGCTTGTCCAGGACCGGCCTGGGGTTGTCGACAGGGTTGGTCGTCGCGCTCTGCATGAGGGTTCCTCCCGACAGCGAGGCTGATTACGTAACCAGCAGTATCGATATCAAGATGTGGCGGGGCAAGGGGTGTGAGGGATTGATTTACCGAAGCTTCAACGGTCCGTCGCGGGCGTCGTCCGGGCATGCCGACGGCCCCCGTGGCCCGCTTCTCGCGGGCGGGCAGACGGGACTTCTCAAACACGCCCTACGGCAGGGCGGCGACCGCGCGGGAGATCAAATCCACCACGGAGTCGACCAACTCCTCGTCAGGGAGCTGCTGTTCGCCGACCATGCGGAAGGCCAGGGACGCCGCCACGAGCGTCGCGGCGGCGGGCACGTCGACATCGGCCCGCACGTCACCGCGCGCCACGCCGCGCTCCAGCAGATGACGGGTCTCGCTCATCACCCGGGCCGTGTAGTCGCGGTAGGCGTCGCGTCCGGCCCCCGACTCGGAGGCGGCGCCGATCACCCCGGCCAGCAGGCGGTTGATGCCCGGCTGCCGGTACGCCTCCATGCGCGCGGCCAGCACGGCACGCAGCTCGGCCCGGAAATCGCCCATGTCCGGAACGTCCAGGGGGCCGATCCGGGACTCCGCGGCGGCGATGACGAGATCCTGCTTGGTGGCCCAGCGCCGGTACATGGCCGGCTTGCTCACGCCTGCCCTGCCCGCCACCGCGTCCATCGTCAGGGCGCTCATGCCGTTCTCCGTCACCAGCTCGACGACGGCGTCCAGCACGGCCCGGGTGACGCGTTCCTCCCGGGGCCGCCCCGGGCCCCGGCGGGCGGTCCGTGCCTGTTCATCGGCCATGCCGTGACCCTACGCGGGCCCCGCACGAGGCCGTTCTCAGGGGTGCGCGGCGGCCTCGGTGAGTTCGGCGCGCAGGACGTGCTTGGTGATCTTTCCGGACGGTGTGCGGGGCAGCTCCGTCCGCAGGACGAGCTCGCGGGGCAGCTTGTAGCGCGCGATCCGAGGCTCCAGCCAGCCGCGCAGCCGTTCCAGGTCGACCTCCGCGCCCGCGCGCGGTACGACCACGGCCACCACGGTCTCGCCCCACTGCGGGTTCGGACGCCCCAGGACGGCGACGTCGAGGACGTCCGGATGGCCGCGCAGAACGCCCTCCACCTCCTGGGACGCGACGTTCTCCCCGCCGGTGATGATCACGTCCTTCATCCGGTCCACGACCGTCACGAATCCGTCCTCGTCGGCCCTGCCCAGGTCACCGCTGCGGTACCAATCGCCCGCGAACGCCTCGGCGGTGGCCGGTTCGTCGTCGAGATATCCGGTCATGCGGGTGTCCGAGCGCAGCCAGATCTCTCCGGTCTCCCCGGCCCCGGCGTCCGTGCCGTCCGGCCGGACGAGCCGAAGATCCACGCCGGGCATCCCACCGCGCCCGATCGAACCCGCCTTCGTCACCTGCTCGGCCGGTGAGAGCGAAGCCCCCACGGGGCCCGTCTCGCTCATTCCGTAGACCTGGTGGAATCGGTCGGAGCCGTACGCCTTCATCAGCCGGCGCGCGGTGTCGGCGTCCAGCGGGCCGGCGCCGTAGATCCAGGCGCGCACGGATGTCAGGTCGAACGCGGCGAAGTCCTCGACCGCCCGGACGGGGGTGATCAGGGCGATCGGTGCGCCGAACAGGGCGGTGATCCGTTCCCGCTGGATGGTCTCCAGCATGCCGCGTGGCTCGTACTCGCGCTGGAGCACCACCGTCGCGCCCAGCAGCAGTGTGCCCATCGCCCAGTTGTTCAGCGGCGACGCGTGCCAGATCGGCATGCAGATCAGGAACCGCTCGTCCCGCTGAAGCGGGATGGCGGCCGCCGTGTACGTCGCCGTCAGGGCGATGCCCCGGTGGGTGTGGACGCAGCCCTTGGGGTTCCCGGAGGTGCCCGAGGTGTACAGGATCTGCGCGACGTCGCTGTCCGGGCCCGGCTCCGCGGACCACGGCTCGGCGCGTGCCATCCGTGCCTCGAACGAGTCGGCGGGCAGCTCGCCGTCCCCGGCGTCGGGGTGGCTGACCAGCCAGGGCGTGCCGGTGTCCGCAGAGGTCGCCCGCGCCCCGATCTCCGCGTCGACGACCCCGAGCTTGGCCCCGCAGTGCCTCAGCTGCCGCTCCACCTCCGCGGTCCGCAGCTTGTGGTTCACCGGCACCAGCGTGGCGCCCGCGTACCAGGCCCCGAACGCCGCGAACAGGAAGGCGGGGGTGTTGTACGTCATCACCGCCAGCCGGTCTCCCGGCCGCAGCCCGGCCTCCCGCAGCACGGTCGCGGCGCGGCGCGCCGCGTCGGCGAACTCGCGGTAGCTCCAGCGCCGCTCACGGTAGACGACCGCTTCGCTGTCGCCGGCCGAGCGGACCGCGCTGTCCAGCAGGGTACTGAGGTGCATGACGTTCTCCTTGCGGGCCGGGCCGGTGGAACCGACCGTGGCGGGAAACTCTGAATGATGGTTCACTTCTTTTATGGCCTACCGCAAGACCCCAGCCGAAATCAGTCGGCTCGAAGCCGCCAGAGAGCACCTGATCACTTGTGCCACCTCGGTGATCACGGAAGTGGGCTGGTCACAGGCGTCCGTGACCGCCGTCGCCGACTCGGCGGGCATCGCGGCCGGTTCCGTCTACCAGCACTTCGCGTCCAAGACCGCCCTCGCCGTCGAGGTGTTCCGGCGCGCCGCCGGGCGCGAGGTCGACGTATTGGGTGACGTGCTCCAGGGACCGGGAGACCCCGTCGGGCGGATCGGACGCGGCGTCGAGGTCTTCGCCCGCCGCGCCCTGGAGAACCGCGGACTGGCCTACGCGCTGCTCGCCGCCCCGGCCGAACCCGCGGTCGGCGCCGAACGCCTCGAATTCCGCCGCCGCTACCGAGCCCTGTTCGCCCAGGTCGTGCACGAGGGCATCGAGTCCGGCCTGCTGCCCGCCCAGAACGGCGAGATCACCGCGGCCGCGCTCACCGGGGCGATCGGTGAAGTGCTCGTCGACCCGCTCGCCGCCCGCGACGAGAAGGCTGCGGAGGCGCTCCTCGCCGAACTCGTCGCCATGGCCTTGCGTTGCGCGGGCGCCGCGCCCGGCTCCCCGCAGCCCTGACCGGACCGGCGAGAACCCCCGCCTCCCGTCCATCCCACTCGGAGGAAACCCGTGACCACGACCGACGCCCCTCGCAGCCACCCCACCGCACCGACCCACGAAGTAACCAACCAGACACCGCCGTTGACCGGCCATGACCTCGCGGACGACGCCGTGCTGCTGGAGGGCGTGCGGCGCGAGGGCGCCGAGTGGCACGTCGAAGAACTGCACCGCCTCGGCCGCCTCGTCGGCAGCGAGGAGGCGCAGCGCTGGGCCGACCAGGCAAATGACCACGAACCCGTCCTGCGCACCCACGACCGCTACGGACACCGCGTCGACGAGGTCGAGTTCCACCCCGCCTACCACCACCTGATGGACACTTCGGTGGGCGCCGGCCTGGCTGGTGCGGCCTGGGCCGACGAACGCCCCGGCGCCCATGTGGCCCGCGCCGCGGGCTTCATGCTGATGACGACCCTGGAGCCGGGACACCTGTGCCCCGTCTCCATGACGTACGCCGTGGTCCCGGCGCTGCGCCACTCACCCGACCTGGCCAAGACGTACGAGCCGCTGCTCACCAGCAGGGTCTACGAGTCCGGCCTGCGCACCCCGGCCCAGAAGCCCGGCCTGCTCGCCGGGATGGGCATGACGGAGAAGCAGGGCGGCACCGACGTACGGGCCAACACCACCGCGGCCACCGAAGCGGCCGACGGAACCTGGCGGCTGCGCGGGCACAAGTGGTTCACCAGCGCGCCGATGAACGACCTCTTCCTCGTGCTCGCCCAGTCGCCCGGCGGACTCTCCTGCTTCCTGGTGCCGCGCGTACTGCCGGACGGCAGCCGCAACACCTTCCGAATCCAGCGGCTCAAGGACAAGCTCGGCAACCGTGCCAACGCCAGCAGCGAGCCCGAGTTCGACGACACGGTGGCCTGGCTCGTCGGCACCGAGGGCAAGGGCGTACGCACCATCATCGACATGGTCACCATGACCCGCCTGGACTGCGTTCTGGGCTCCGCCGCCGGTACCCGCGCCGCCCTCGCCCAGGCCGCCCACCACGCCCGCCACCGCTCGGTGTTCGGCGCGAAACTGATCGACCAGCCGCTGATGCGCAACGTGCTCGGTGACCTCTCCGTGGAGTCGGAGGCCGCGACGACGATGGCGCTGCGGCTGGCCGGCGCCGCCGACCGGGCACAGCGGGGCGACACCGGGGAGCGCGGGTTCCTGCGGCTCGCCACGGCCGTAGCCAAGTACTGGGTCTGCAAGCGCCAGCCCGTCGCGGTGGCCGAAGCGCTGGAATGCCTCGGCGGCAACGGATACGTCGAGGAGTCGGGCATGCCGCGCCTCTACCGGGAGGCCCCGCTCAACGGCATCTGGGAGGGCTCCGGCAATGTGAACGCCCTCGACCTGCTGCGGGCGCTGGCCCGTGAGCCCGAGTCCTTCGAGGCCTTCCACACCGAGATCGAGGCCGCCTCCGGCGCCGACCGGCGACTGGACGCCGCCTGGCAGGAACTGCGCGGCGAACTCGTCCTCACCGAGGACGCCCGGCTGCGCGCCCGCCGTCTCATCGAACGCGCCGCGCTCGTGCTCCAGGGCTCCCTGCTCGTCCGGCACGCACCGGCCCCGGTCGCGGACGCCTTCTGCGCGTCCAGGCTGGACGGGGACCGGGGCCAGGCGTTCGGCACCCTCGCGCCGGGCACGGACTTCGCCGGACTGCTGGAGCGGCTCCCCGCCTGAGACTGCCTGAGACCGGGGGAGGCCCGGGAGACGTGGGAGACGGGGATGCGGGGGTGCGGGGATGTGGCTCGGGTGCACCCCCGTCTCAGGCGGCCCTGTCCATCAGCCGGCGCGCGTCGGCCGCGTGGCGGATCCCCGCCGGATACGGCAGCGCCCGCACCAGCGCCTCGGCCCGGTCCAGGGCCTCCCGCGCGGCCGCGTGCTCCGCGAGCCGGAACAGGGCCACGGCCAGGGCGATCCGCGCGTCCGCCTCGGCGATCCGCTCACCGGTCCGCGCCGCCCGTCCGACCTCCGCGTGCGCGATCCGCCGCGCCGACGCGGCATGCCCCGCGCGGAGCTGCCCCCAGGCAACCAGCACCGGGGCCTCCTCCGCGAATCCGTCCACCGCACTGAGCGCCTCGCGGGGCAGGCCCGCGCGCAGGGCGAGTTCGGCGCGGGCCGTGCGTACCTCGTGGCCGGCCTGCCGGTCCACCATGCCCACGGCGGACCGCTCGGCCCGATCCAGCAGGGCCGCCGCCTCCGAGGGCTCTCCGGTGCGTATCCGCACCAGGGCCAGCGTCGCCAGGGTGTACGGCAGACACCACGCGTCGTCCGGCTCCGCGCTCGCCACCGCCGCCTCGGCGAGCGTCCGCGCGGCGGTGAACTCTTCGAGCAGCAGGAACAGTTCGGCGAGGTTCGCCCGCTCGAACGCGGCCGCGATCGGATCGCCCGACTGCTCCGCGAGATCGAGGGCGCGCTCTCCCATGGCCACGGCCTCGCGCAGCCGGCCGCCCCGCCGCCGGTTCTCCCGCAAGGTCGACAGAACCGAGCCGAGCAGGGTCGGGTCCCCGTACTCCTCGGCCGGAGCGAGCGCCCGGCCGGCGGCCGTACGGGCTTCGTCCAGCCGCCCGTTGAGGCCGAGGTTGCTGGCTTGCAGGGCGTACGAGCGGGCCACGAGCCCCTGCCCCTGCCTGCCGGACACCCGCAGCGCGACGGCGAGCGCCTGCTGGGCGGCCAGGTAGCCCTCCTCGTACCGTCCCTGGATCTTGCAGATCATGGACAGCGCGAGGTAGTGCCCGGCGGCCGGCTCGGGGGCGGTGTCCTCGGTCACGGGATGCTCGCCCAGCACCCGCCGGCCGGATTCCGGGCCGCCTGCCCGCGCCAGGGCGTCGGCCAGCCAGGCGGCGGTGAGGACGACGTCCTCGTGGTCGCCCCGGCGGGCGAACTCGTCCAGCGCGAGCCGCAGCACCTCGGCCGCCTCGCCGAAGTTGCCCATCCGGCACAGCACTTGGCTGTGCGCGAGGCGGGCACGGGCCGCGTCCACGTCGAGCCGCGCCACCAGATCCCGGTAGTAGCGGTCGGCGGTGTCGTTGGCGAAGAGCGCAGCGGCCCGTGCGGCGGCCCTGCGCAGGTACTCGGCGGCGCGCGGGTCGTCGGCGTGCGCGAAGTGCGCGGCGAGGGTGTCGACCGCGTCGGGGCGGCGGCGCAGCACCGCCTGGGCGAACGCGCCGTGCAACTGCCTGCGGCGGACCGAGGAGAGCTCCTCGTAGCAGGTGAGACGGACCAGGGGGTGCCGGAAGATCAGCCCGGCCTCGTGCTGGCCGGCCAGCACGATCTCGCGCTCCTCGACGAGGGAGGCACCGATGGCGTGCTCCAGCGCGTCGGTGGCGGCGCCGCCGGAGACCGGCGGGTGCAGTCCGTGGGCGGCGACATCGAGCAGTTCGGACAGGGCGGTCTCGGGCCCTGCGACGGAGAGCGCCTCGACGATGCGCCGCGTGTCGTGGTCGAGCCGGCCGAGGCGTTCCGCCACCAGCTGCCGGATTCCGTCCGGCGCCGGGACGCCGGACACGTCCTCGGCCAGGCCGTGGGCCAGCTCGACGGCGAACAGCGGGTTGCCGAGGGAGAGTTCCCACACCCGGTTCAGCCGGTCGTCCTGCCCGACGTCACCGGCCGGGTCGCCGGGTCCCGGCGCCAGGTGCGGGGCGGCGGGCAGCGGCACCGTGTCGCGCACCACCGCGAGACAGGCCTCCTGGCTCAGCCGGCCCACCTCCTCGCGGGTGGCCAGCCCCTGGCGCAGCAGCGACGTCAGCCCGGTCCGGCGCGGATCGCCGTCGGGTATCTCCTCCTCGCGGCAGGTCACCAGGAACCGGGGGCCGCCCGTCTGCGCCGCCCGCCTCGCCAAGTGGCTCAGCAGCTGGAACGAGCCCTCGTCGGCCGCGTGCAGGTCGTCCAGGACGATCAGTACCGGCTGCACGGAGGACAGTTCGCCGAGCAGCCCGGCCGTGGCGCGGAACAGCCGGTCCCGCTCCTCCTCCGGGCTCCGCTCCTCGTCCGCACGCACCCGGCCCAGCGCCGGGAGGAACGCGGCCAGCTCCGGGTACTCCGCGCCGACCCCGGCGCGCTGGTCCGGGTCGCGTTCGGCGAGCCACCCGTCGAGCGCCTCCGCGAACGCCCCGTACGGCGTGTGCCCCTCCGCGTCGTGCCCGCCGCCCCACAGCACCGCCGTACCGGATGCGGCAGCCCGCCGCGCCACCTCGCCCACCAGCCGGGTCTTGCCCACCCCGGCCTCACCGGTCAGCAGCCTGACGACGGCGGGGCCTTCTGCCGCAAGCAGCCGTGACAGGACGGCCTCGCGTCCGCGCAGCGGGGTCGCGACCGGGACCCGCAGGACCGCCGGCAGCGAGGGCGCGGACGGTACGAGCGGGAGCTCCGCCGCCAGCGCGATCCGGTGCAGGCGCTCGGTCTCCGCACCCGGCCGCACCCCCAGCTCCGCGTCCAGCGCGGCCCGGCACACGTGGTACTGCCGCACCGCGCGCCGCCGCAGCCCCTGGCGCGTGTACACGTCGATGAGGATGCGGTGCGCCAGCTCCTCCGCGGGGCTCGATTCGAGGACCCGTTCGGCGGCGGCGGCCGCCTCCTGCGCCGCGCCCGCCTCCAGTTGCGCCGACGCGAGGCCCAGCAGCACCCGCTCCTCCAGCCGCGCGAGCTGGGCCCGACGGCCCTCGGCCCAGTCGGCGTAACGGTCCTCGGGCAGCAGTTCGCCGGAGAACCACTCCAGGGCCCGCGCCAGCTCCGCCACGCCGCCACTCGCCAGCGCGTCCAGCGCGTCCCGTTCGGCCTGGTCCGCGTCGATCCACACCGTCGCCGGGTCGAGGAACAGCAGTGCCCCCTCCGAGACCAGGTAGGAGGACGTGGCACGTGAGGCGAGTTCGGGCTCCAGGATCCGGCGGGCGGAGTGCAGAGCGACGCGCAGGCTGCCCTGCGCCGCGTGCGGATCGGAGTCCGGCCAGCAGATGTCGATGACCTGCTCGCGGTGCAGCCGGTGCTCCGGCACCACGGCGAGCAGTTTCACCAGGGCCTGTGCGGTCATTCTCGGCCAGCGCTCGGCGGGTGCCGCGCCGGATTCCCTGGTAGCCCGAAAACCGCCGAAAAGGTGCAGGTTCAGGCGTGGCGCCACGGGATCGGTGCCGGTGGTACGTCGTGCGTTCATGAGGGCGCAACTGTAACCGAGCATGCTGAGGACCCCCGGCCGCCGCCGGGGGTCCTCAGTGGTCAAGCGCTTGCGGGTCGTCGCGCCATGGCGCCGCGCGGCCCGGTTGGAGCGGTCAGGACAGGGTGTACACCACCATCTGACGACTGGCGTCGTTCAGGGACAGGACGCCGCCGCCCAGTTCCTGAGCCATCCGGTTGTTGCCGTGGTGGTCGAAGTTCAGCGAGACCATGTCGTCGACTCCGTCGCCGTCCAGGTCAGCGGCGAGGTAGTTGCGGCCGCCCATGGTGCCCGCGCTGCCCACACCGTCCTGGAAGGACCAGCCGGACGTGAGGACCGACGGGTCCCATACGCCCACGCCGCCCTCCACGCCGCCCGCCACCAGTTTGCGGCCGCCGGGGCCGGTGATGAACTGGGCGGTCCGCAGCGGCGCCACCACCGAACTGCTGGTGTCCTGGCCGTCGGGACCGTATCCATGGAAGGTACCGAAGCTCATGTCGTACAACGGGCCGCCCGTGCCGTCGATGAAGAAGTTGCCGTGCGACCACGGACTGCCATTGACGGTCTGGTGCAGCAGTTCGCCGGTGCGCCCGTCGCGGATCTCCGCCACCATGTGCGGGGTCGCGGTGGAGATGTCGCCGGAGGTGGTGGGATCGGTCAGCGCCAGCCAGGTGTAGACGACCGCGTGCCCGTCCGCGTAGGGGATCTTGGGCGAGGCGAAGACGGCGTGGTCGAGGAGCGCGCCGTGCAGCTTGCCGTCGACCGCCTTGGCCGGCGCCTTGGGATCGGCCTTCCAGTTCACGGTGCCCTTCGCACCGTCGAGCGCGACACCGTTCTCGGCGGCGTCCGGCAGGTCCAGCGCGTTCTTGGAGGCGTACTGCGTGTACACCTGACCGTCACCGGTGACGGTGTCGGAGAAGACCACGTCGCCCGCGTCGGCGGGGGCCGAATACGTCCACAGCGCCTTGCCGTTGCCCTTGTAGGCGCGCAACGCGTCGGTCGGGACGAGGATTTCGGCCTTGCCCGTGCCGTCGACATCGGCGACGGTCACGGAGCGGACGTACTGCCCGCCGCCGTCGATGGTCGTCAGGATCTTGCCGGTGGTGCCGTCGAGCACGACCACCGCCTTCTCTGCGGCGACGATCACCTCCGGCTTCTTGTCACCGGTCACGTCACCGGTCTGGACGCTGAGCACGGAGCCGGGCACGGTGGTTTTCCACAGCTGCTTGGGCGCGCCCTTGACCAGTGACGGGCCGGACCATGCCCACACACCGTTCGACTCTCCGCCGGCAACCACGTCCGGCTTCTTGTCGCCGTCCAGATCGGCGGCCTGCGCGTAGTTGAGGTCACCCTGGAGCGGCGTCAGGCTCTGCTGCTTGCCGTTGTCCACCTTGTACTCGTGGATGTTCTGCTGCGGGTCGATGGTCCGCACGTAGTCGGTGCCACCGGAGCGGTATGCCTGCTGGAACATGGGTGAGGCGTTCAGCCCGGCCTGCCGCCAGGCGACCTTTCCCTTGGCGTTGAACGCCGTCAGCGAGCCGTACCGCAGGCTGCCGATGTTCTGTGCCAGTGCGCTGTCCGTGTCGTCCTGAGCCGCGGCGATCAGCTTGCCGCCGACGACATCCATGTGCCAGGTGGCCGGAGCGTTGTGCGCGTTGCCGGGCGAGCGCTTGGTCGTGTTGGTCCACTGGACCGTGGCGCCGTCCGAGCCGCTCAGGACACGGACGGTACTGGCGTTCAGGAACAGATTCGTGTCGAGCGTCGACTCGCTGACCGCGTACTCGGTCCCGCCGCCCGGGGCCACGTCACCGATCGTCATGGCGGTCGGCAGGGCGTTGATCCGGGTGTTCAGCGTGATGCGCTTGCCGCTGTCCAGGTCGTAGGAGACGATCTGGTACTTGACCGCGTCCGAGGTGTCCGCCTGTTCCAGGGCCACCATCCGGCCACGGGCGGCGTCCAGGTGCAGCTGACGCCCGTACAGCTCGCTGTCCGTCTTCCAGACGACGGAACCGTCGGAGGTGTCCAGGACCAGGGTGCGTCCCCGCGCGGCGGTCGTGGCGGTCTTGCTGAGGTTCCAGGAGGCGGCGACCTTCCCGTCGCCCGCGTCCTCCAGCGAACCCCAGGCGGCCGTACCGGTCTCCCCGGTGTCGTAGGTCCAGGTCGAGGAGGGGGTCAGCGCGCCATCGGCGTACGAGAACCGGGTCCCGTAGAGGGCGCCCGTCGCGTCGGCCGGAGGCTGTCCGTTCAGCTGGGGTGAGTCGGCGACCAGCAGCGTCCCGTCGACGATCTTGACCATGCCGGCGTAGGCGTACACCTTCGACCAGAGCGTGTTCCCGGTCTTGCCGTCCAGGACGGTCACCACCGTGCCGGACGTCATCGTGGTGCCGGGGATGGTGACGCCGGTCGGCGGGTCGATGCCGACGCTCGCCGAGAAGACCAGGTCCGGGACGCCGTCACCGGTCAGGTCGCCCGAGTCGTAACCCTGGTCGGAATAGGGTGAGAACGGGCTGACCGCGTTGTAACCCATCATCACCCGGGCCGGGTAGAACTCGGTCTGCCAGGGCCGGAGGTTCTTGATCTTCCAGTCCGCGTACAGGGAGTCGCTGGTGCGTGACCAGGTGGTGGAGCCGTCGGTCTTGTGGAACTGGATGGTGGCGAGGCTGTGCACGGTGAAGTAGCCGCGGGAGCCGGCCGGCACGGTGGCGCCGAGACCGGCGACGCCGTCCAGCGCGGACTTCTTGGTGAAGGTGACGGGCGTGTCCGTCGCGTCGGTGCCGGACGCCGAGGCCTTCGGTGCCTTCTTCGCCGGGGAGCCCTGGAGGGAGGTGCCGTGGTCCTTCGTGGTGGCGTCGTCCTTGGCCGTGCCTTCCCCGTCGCCGTACACATCGACGTGGGCGTTCGCGGCCAGCTGCTTCGCCTGGTCAGCGGTGAGGCGCATCGCCGTGGGGGAGCTGTCGGCGGCCAGGGCGTGCGGGGCCGCGGTCAGCGCGAGACCGGCCGCGACGAGGGTGGAGGCGAGCCGCAGGGCCCGCCGCGAGGCGTGGGTTCTCATTACTTGCCTTCCGGCGCGATACGAACGGCGGAACCGGCGGTCAGCACCGGCTGGTTGTACGAGTACTGGAGTGCGTCGACGCCGGCCTGGTTCTCGATGCCGACCGTCGCACCGACGCCCCGGTCGTCGACCGTCTTGTACTGCAGCGTCACCGCACCGGTGGCCTCGTCGAAGACGGCCTCGAAGGTGGCGCGGCCGCCCGAGCCGTCCGCGTAGGCGGCCTTGTTCCAGACGACGGCGAACGTACGGTGGCCGACATCGCCCTTGGTGGCCGTCTGAACGCTGGACTTCTTGTCCAGGACCAGGTCGTCCCAGAGGGCGGCGACGGCGCCGTTGGGCTTGGCAACGGACGGCAGCGCGACGTTGTCGAAGTCGCCGAGCCGCGGCTCCATGAAGTTGATCAGACCGTTCGTGGTGACCGAGGCGCTGGTGTAGTCGACGCCGTACAGCTCCACGGGGAACGGCAGCGAGATCGTCGTGGCGTCCTCGTCACCGCTGAGCGTCACCTTGTCCTTGCCGTTGACCCAGGAGTACGTGGCCGGGGAGCAGGTGTGGCCGTAGGAGTCGGTGCGCAGCGGGAGCTTGACCTTCTCCGACATGTCACCGGCCACCTTGAGGGCCTCGGCGTACACACCGTTGCAGAGCACCGGGGCGGCGGGCGTCACGGTCAGGGTGTAGCTGCCCTCGGCGACCTCGGGCAGGGTGAACGTGCCGTCGGTGCCGGTGGTGACCGGCTTCACCGGCGTACCGGAGATCTCGACGGTGGCCTTGCCCAGCGGCCGGCCCTGGACGTCCTTGACGGAGCCGGAGATCTGGTGCGAGGTGACGGCGTCGAGTGCGAAGTCCTGGCTGAGGTCGCCGCTCTCGGTGACCTCGACGCCGGAGACGGTGGAGGTCGCGTAGCCGTAGCCGCTCACCGTGAAGTCGTACGTGCCGGCCGACAGGGTCAGCCGGTAGCCGCCGTTCGCGGTGGTGTGCACCGCACGAGAGGCGCCTGCGGCGTCGGTGGCCTGGATGGAGAGGCCGGACAGCGCGGTGCCGGTCGCCTTGTCGGTGACCTTGCCGGTCACGGTGCCGGCGCTGTGCGGAGCCTTCTCGACGGAGGCGTAGATGTCGAGCTTGCCCTCGCCCCAGACGTTGTTGGCGGCCGCGGTGCCGCCGCAGTGCGTGTCGTCGACGTCCGTCGCGCCTTCGTTGAGCAGGGCGCGGGTGGCATCGATGTCACCGATGAGCGACGGGGCCGCCGACCACAGGAGCGCCACCGCGCCGGAGACGTGCGGAGTCGCCATCGAGGTGCCGGAGATCGTGTTGTACGTGTCGCCCGGCCAGGTGGACCGGACATCGACGCCCGGGGCCGAGATGTTCGGCTTCATCGAGCCGTCGACGAGCGACGGGCCGAAGCCGGAGAACTTGGCTATCTTCCCGGTCGAGTCGTACGCGCCCACGCCGTAGGCCGGAGCCTGCGCGCCGGGTGCCTCCGTGGTCGAGCAGGTGGCGCCGTCACCGGCGTTGCCGGCCGCGAACGCCTCGAAGATGCCCGCCGCGTTCCAGGCCTCGACCGTGTCCTGGTAGAACGTGGTGTTGCCGCCGCCCCAGGAGTTGTTCACGATGTTCGGCGCGAGGTCCGGGCGCGGGTTCTCACCCTTGTGGTCGGTCGGCGCGAGAATCCACTGGCCGGCCGCGAGCAGTGACGCGTCCGAGCAGGAGTCCGTCTCGCAGCCCTTCGTGGCGATCCAGGTCGCGCCGGGGGCGACGCCGACGCCGTCCTTGCCGACCATCGTGCCCATGGTGTGCGTGCCGTGGCCGTTGTTGTCGCACGGAGCGGACGTGGGGCACTGACCGCTGGCGTCGTACCAGTTGTAGTCGTGCGTGAAGGAGCCGTCGCCGTTGTTGCCCCGGTAGTTGCCGACCAGATCAGGGTGGTCGTACTGGACACCGGAGTCGAGGTCGGCGATGACGATGCCCTCGCCGCGGTCCTCGTACTCGTCCCAGACCTGGTCGGCCTTGATGTCCTTGACGCCCCACTCGGGTGCGCCGTCCGCTTCGGTGGCCGCGGCCTTCGAGGCGGTGTCGACGGCCGCCTTCGTCGCTGCCTTGGAGGGCTTGCTCTCGATGTCGTCGAGCTTGTAGTGCTGCTCCTTGACGATCCGCGCGACGTCGGAGCGCTTCGAGAGTTCCGCGATCAGGTCCGCGTCACCGGTGACCTTGACCGTGTTGGCGATCCAGAAGTCCTGGTGGCCGACCTTCTTCTTGTCGAGGAAGGAGTTGAGCGAGCGCTGGCTGGTCTGTGCCTTGGTCTTCAGCTCGCTGAACGCCGACTTCGCCTTCGCGGCGTGGGCGCGCTTGCTCTTGGCCGGCGAGAGGTCGGCCTTGTCCTTCAGGACGACGAAGAACGACGCGTCGCCGCCGCCGTCCACGGCGTTCAGCAGGGCGGCGTCGACCTGGGCGGTCGGCCCGGAAGCGGCGGCCGCGGACGGTGGGCCGATCAGCAGGCCCGTGACGGTGAGCGCTGCGGCCGCCCATGCGGCGGTTCTGCGCCGGGGCGATCGGGACAGGTGCATCGGGATGCTCCTCCAGGAACGGTACGGGGGAGTCCGCACGCTAGGAGGACGCCGTTACTCGGGCATTACAAGGCCCGCAGGGGCGCTGGCCCAAGGACTCCGTCCGGTTCAGGAGCCGTCCGGCGAACCGTCGCCCGAGTGACGGCGGGCCCACGTACGGCTCTGCGTAAGCGCCTCCTCCAGCGGCTCGAACAGCGCGCCTCCGGCGGGGATCACCCCTTCGGGGCCGAGGTCTGCCGCGATGCCGGTCGCCGCCAGCAGGCGGCCGAGCTCCGGCTGCACGCCCACCAGGACCAGCCGGGCCCCGTTCCGGTCGAGTTCCCGGATCCGGCGCCGCAGCAGCTTGACCACCATGGAGGACGGTACGTCCGGCAGCCCGCGCATCACGAGGACGAGCACGGCGCCCTTCGCCCCGTCCGCCCGCGGCAGCGACGCCTCGATCCTGGGCAGCTCCGCGAACAGGCTGACCCCGTCGTAGTACAGGACGGTGACCTCACCGGGCGTCAGCCGTTCGGGGACCGGCGCCGGATGCCACCGGCCCTCCGGGGCGCGCACCAGTGCCAGCAGCCGGGCCCGGCGCGCCGCCTGTACGCAGTACAGCAGCAGTGACAGGACCGCGCCGAGCACGATCGCCCGCTGCAACGGGATCTGAGTGGTGGCCAGGAAGGTCACCGCCATCGCCGCGGACGACAGCCGCGAGGTGCGCAGCACCAGCCGCACGTCATGGCGCTTGCCCACGATCAGCTCCCCGCCGACCACCAGGATCAGCCCCCCGATGACCGGCATGGGGATGCGTTCGGCGAGCGGCGCGCACACCAGAACGACTGCGGCGAGCAGCACCCCCGACAGCACCCCCGCCCAACGGGTACGGGCGCCGGCGGACACCGCCACCCCGGTGCGGGACAACGAGCCGCCGGCCGGCAGCGCCTGGAAGAAGCCACCCGCGAGGTTGGCCAGCCCCTGGGCCGCGAAGTCGCCGTTCACGGAGGAGCGGGAACCGTCCGGGTTCGGCACCGACGGCCCGATCCCGGCGGCCTGCGCCAGCGCCACCAGGGCCACCGCGCACGCCCCGCCGAGCAGCTGCGGCACGGCGGACAGATCGGGCGCGGAGAACCCGGGGAGCGCGGCCGGGATGTGCGCGATGTCGCGCACCAGTTCCACATCGACGCCGAACACGGCGACCCCGGCGGTCGAGGCGACCATGGCGATCAACAGGGCCACCGGCCTGAGGGGGCGTACCAGCCGGGCGAGCGCCCACACCGCGATGGTGGCGAGGGCGACGAGAGTGGTGTCGAGCTGCCAGTCCGTGAGGTGCGCGAGCCAGTCGCCCAACTGGTACAGGCGGTTGTGGCCGTGCGGGTCGTAGCCGGTGGCGTCCTTGAGGACTCCGGTGACGATCTGCAGCGCGATTCCGACGGAGAACCCCGTCATCACGGCGTTCGATACGAAGCTCAGCAGCACGCCGAGCCGCAGCACACCCATCAGCACCATGGTCACGCCCGCCATGAGCGTCAGGGTGGCGACGCTGCCCGTGTCCTTCGGATCGAGTCCGGCGTCCTTCAGCACGCTCTGGGAGGTCAGGGCGATCGCACTGGTGAGGGTGGTGACCATGAGGACGGTACGGGCGGTGAGCGAGCCGACGATCGCCGGTACGACGCCCGCGTACAGCCCGGCGACCGGATTGAACCCGGCGATCGCCGCGTACGCCATGCCCTCCGGGATGGAGAAGAGGCCCGTGACCAGCCCGGAACCCACGTCCGCGGGGCGCGGCCTGCCCAGCCGCGACCTCGCCCGCTTGAACACGGTCCGCACCGGGATCACGCGGCCAGACCGCTCACCGCGTCACCCACGTACTTGACGCCCAGGACGATCAGCAGCGTCGTCATGATGGCGGCGTTGTGGAGTGCCATCCACTCCTTCCAGCCGCCGAGCACCCGCGCCGAACGTTCGCCGCCCAGGAGGTAGACGGCGAGCGGGACCATCGTGCACAGCGACGCGATCAGGACCATCACCACGACGGCGACCACCCGCCCGGCCGCGGTGGCGTCGGCGTCGGCGACGGACACACCGCCTCCGACGGCCAGCACCAGGTTCTTGGGGTTGGCGACGACCAGTGCCACGGCCAGGCCCGCCGTACGGGCCGGGGTGAAGGCGTCGATGGCCGCCATCCAGCCGGGGTTCTCGGCCTTCCGCCCCTCCCTGGGCCGGTGCGTCCACTGCCGGGCGCCGAGCAGCAGGAAGAGTACGCCGAAGGCCAGCTTCAGCCAGGAGGTCCAGCGGGCGGGCGCGCCGCCGGAGGACGCGTCCGCACCGGCGCCGACCAGCACCACCACGGTGACGAGGACGGCCAGCGAGACGATCCATCCGACGGTGAACACGATGCCGTTGGTCCGCCCGCGCGGTGTCGCCAGCATGAGCACCATCGCGATCAGCGGGACGGGACTGATGGCGATGCCGACCGCCGGGGCGAGTACTTGTCCGATGGCGTCGCCCATGACCGGCCTCCGTGCTGCGTCGGTTCTGCGGCCTGCTGTGGAGACCGGCGGTACATATAAGTCAAGGTAGTTGAAACATATGACAAGACGACACGTAATGACTTAATAGCCCTGTTAACACCCCTAATGGCCCAGTTCGGCTCGCGTCAGCCCGCCGCAGACCGTTCCCTGACAGGCAGACAGACAGAAGGAGAACCGGACGGGGCAGGGGAGCAGGGGGGCAGGGTGGAGGACGGAAGCACACGCGGCGACGGCGGCACCGGACAGCCGGAGCAGCCGGAGCAGCCACGGCGTCCGGAGCAGTTGGAACAGTCGGAACTCGACGGTCTGCGCACGCGGGTTGCCGCCCTTGAGAGCGAGCGTGCCCGGCCGCCCCGGCACCGCGGCCGGTCCTTCCTCGCCGCGGTACTCATCACGGTGGGATGCCTGCTCGCCCCGCTCTCCGTCGTCGCCGCCTGGGCGGCCGACCAAGTGGGGGACACCGGCCGCTACGTGGCCACGGTCGCACCCCTTGCGTCCGATCCCGATGTCCAGGACGCCGCCGCCGGGCGGGTGACCGACGCGCTCATGACCCGGATCGACCTTTCCGCCCTCCTCGCTGACGTGGCACCTGCGGACCGGCCCCGTCTGGAAAAGGCACTGGGCCCGCTGGGCGACTCGCTGGAGGGCGCGATCCGCAGCTTCGTGCACGACAAGGCGCGCGCGGCCGTGTCCTCCGACGCGTTCGAGACGGTCTGGACCGAGGCCAACCGCCGGGCCCACAGCGCCGTGGACAAGGCGCTGACCGGCAAGGGCGGTGGAGCCGTCGAGCTGACCGACGACGCGGTCACGCTCGACCTCGCCCCTGTCGTCGACCGGGTCAAGCAACGCCTGGTCGACGCCGGTCTGACGGTCGCCGGGCGGATCCCCGAGATCCACACCGACATCACACTCGTCAGGTCCGACGACATCGGCAAGGTCAGGACGTACCTGCGGGTCCTGCAGTTCCTGGGCAACTGGCTGCCGGTGATCGCGGTCCTCCTGATCGCCGCCGGGGTACTGCTCGCGGTACGCCGACGCCGGGCCTTGGTCGCGGGATGTCTCGGCGCCGCGGTGGCCGCCGGCGCACTCGGCATCGGGCTGCGGGTCTTCCGGGTGGTCTACCTGGACGCGCTGCCCGCCGACGTCTCCCAGGGCGCGGCGGGCGCGGTCTACGACGCCATGACCCACTTCCTGCAGACCACCGTCCGGATGGTCGTCGCCGTCGGCGTCGTCATCGCCCTGGCTGCCTGGCTCACCGGTCCTGGCCGGCGCGCCGGACTCGTACGACGGCTGTGGGTCACCGGCATCGCGGCGGTGCGCTCCACCGCCGACGTCGCCGGTCTGCGCACCGGGCCCGTGGGCCCCTTCGTGCGCCGCCGCCGCACCTGGATCACCTGGGTGCTGGTGGCCGCCTCGCTGCTGGTGTACCTGCTGTGGTCGCACCCCACCGGCTGGGTGGTCGTCGCCATCGCGCTGTGCCTGCTGTTCCTGCTGGCCGTGGTCGAGTTCCTGGCGGCCCGGCCGGGCACGGGGGACCGGGAACCGGTGGCGCCCCCCGCCTGACCGGACGCGGCCACCCGACAGAAAGGACCTCTGCCATGGCGGGAGTCGACGCGGACGCGGTCCGGCGGATGACCGGAACCCTGTTCATCGAGCGCGGAATCCGCAGTCCCGGCTCGACCCGGTTCTGGGGCCTGCTCGTGCTGGCCGCCGTCATCGCGAGTGCCGGCGTGGTCGGGGACTCGACCGCCACCGTGATCGGCGCGATGATCGTCGCCCCGCTGATGACACCGATCCTCGGCTGCGCCCTGGCCCTCGTTCTGGCGCGCCGCCGCCAGGTGACACGCTGCCTGCTGCTCGTGATCGGTGGCGCCGTCGCGGTCGTCGCGATCGGTCTGCTGCTCGGCTGGATCGTCACCCCGCCCGACGCCTACGCCTCCAACAGCCAGGTCTCCTCCCGCATCAGCCCCCGACTCATCGACCTGCTCGCCGCGCTGGCCACCGGCACCGTCGGCGCGTTCGCCCTCGTGCGCGCCGACATCTCCGACACGCTGCCCGGTGTGGCGATCGCCATCTCGCTCGTACCGCCGCTCGCCGTCACCGGACTGCTGCTCACCGTGCACCGCTACCACGATGCCGGGCAGTCGGCGCTGCTGTTCGCCACCAACGTGGCCGCGATCGTCGCCACCGGGACCGTGGTCTTCCTGATCTACGGGGTCCGGGCGGGAGCCGAGAGGGCGGACATGCGGGTGGGGGAGTTCCGGGGCAGAACGCTCGCCGCGGTGGTCTGCGTGGTCGTGCTCGTCGCGGCCCCGCTCACCGCGGGCACCGTCACCGTCGCCCGGGACCGCTCGCTGGCCGCCGACGCCCGGCCGGTCGCGGAGAAGTGGGCCGCCACCGGGAAATGGCAGATCGCGTCCGTCGAGGCCCGCAACGGCATCGTCGTGATCGGCGTACTCGGGCTCCCCCCACAGCCCGCGCCGACCGCGCTGCGCGCCGCTCTCGACGAGCACGGCATGCGCGATGCCGACCTCGAACTCCACCTGGTCGGCGGGCGCACTCAGTGGTGCCCCGCCGACGCGGACACCTGCACGGTACGAGAGAGCGGGCGCAGCTGACGCCTTCCCGGGGGCCCGGGGCCGGTGCGGGCGGGCCGGTGCGACCGGGAGACCGACGTGGATCAGTCTCTAACCCCGCGGGACGTCCTTGACGAACACGATCCCGTCGATCCGCTCCAGGTGGGCCGGGTCCAGCGGTGAGTAGCCGTAGTACGGGGAGACCCGGTGGGCGGGCCGGGTGTCCCCGAGGGAGGCGGCCAGTTCCGCCGCGCCGACGACGCAGCGGTCCTCCGGCAGCGCGTACAGGAGCCCCTCGACACTGTCCGGCGGCGGGGAGTCCACGCCCTGGTGCCGGATCGTGCCGAGGACCGTGGCGAGGAAGGCGTACCCCTCGCCCAGGCGGGCGCTCACGAGTGCGCCGGCGCTCCACCACTCCAGCGGCCGGCCGGCCATCCGCGTCGTGCTCCTGTCCCGCTGGAGGTGCCCGTTGTGGGCGTTGACCAGTGCCGGACCCTGCTCGGCGAGGGCGAGCAGGTTGGCGGCCATCATCGAGTCCCGCAGGCCCATCAGCCAGGAGAGGCGGCTCGGTGACGCGTCGGCCATCCAGAAGTGGTACCGGAGCAGCCCGACGGCGGTGCGCCCGTACAGGCGCGCCCGGTGCCAGCCCTCCCGCGAGTCCGACGCGATCAGCTGCGGTGTCCGGGCATCGAGCAGCGCCACGAGATCGTCGGTGAGCAGCCGCAGCCGTGCGGCCTCCTCCGACCGCCCGAACGACCGGGCCGGGTCCATCATCGCGGCGGGCTCGGTCCACCGGTCGTCCGGGCCGAGCAGCCGGTCGAGCGTCTTCGCGGTGCAGGGGAGCAGGTCTGTGGCCACGTGGGAGGAGAGGTGGCCGTGGAGGGCGATGAGGGCCTGCCGGGGGCTCGCGGCGCCGGTGATCTCCAACGGCCCGTCGAAACCGGCGAAGCGGACCTGTTCGGACGCGGGCCGGCCCTCGTTGTGTGCCCGCATCCACCGTACGAGGTCGCGGTTGCCCGCGAAGGCGCCCCACTCATGGCTGAATCCGTGCTCCATGACCTCGTCGAGCGTGCCCGTGCCCGAGGTGACGTAGTCGTCCACGAGCAGGCCCATCAGGCAGTCGCTCTCGATCGCGATCGTGCGGTATCCCTCCTGCTCGACCAGTTGGCGGAAGAGCTCGTTGCGGGTGTCCAGCACCGTGCCCGCGCCGTGGGTGGGCTCGCCCAGAGCGAGCAGCCGAGGCCGGCCCGGGAGCAGCTTCATGACGGCGGAGGCCTCTACGGCCTGTGTGATGTCCCTGATGCCAGTAGCCATGCCTTCAACGCTATCGTTGAACCAACGGTGGAAACTTTTGCGCACAACCAGCAGCAAATGCAGAGGGAGTTGGATGAGCAGTGGGGAAAAACCCTCAAAGCGGTGAGCGGCTCAGGCCGGTTGATCTGGCGCGTGGGCACGGTCTGTCCACCCAGGCGGTGCGGAACTACGAGGAGGCCGGCATCCTTCCACCGGCCGGCCGCGCCCCCAACGGCTACCGCACCTATACGCCGCTGCACGCGGTCGCTCTGCGCGCGTTCCTCGCCCTGGTGCCCGGCCACGGCCACCGGACGGCGACGCTGATCATGCGGTCGGTGAACGAGGGCGCGGCCGATCACGCGTTCCACCTCATCGACGAGAGCCACGCCCAGCTCCTCGACGACCGCCGGACCCTCCAGGCCGTGGAGAGCGCCCTCCGCGACCTTGAGCCCGCCCCGGTGTCCGAGCCCGGTGCGGTCACGGGGGCGAAGGGCGGCACGTTCATCGGGCCGCTCGCCGGGAGGCTCGGGATCCGGCCCGCGACGCTGCGGAAATGGGAGGGCGCCGGACTGCTGAGCCCGGACCGCGACCCGCTGACCGGCTACCGCGTCTACGACGAGGCCGACGTGCGGGACGCCCGGCTGGCCCATCAACTGAGGCGGGGCGGATACCTGCTACAGCAGATCGCCCCGCTGATCGCCCAGGTGCGGGCGGCCGGCGGACCGGAGCCGCTGGAGGCCGCACTGGGCGACTGGCGCGCCCGGCTTTCCGCCCGCGGCCGGGCGATGCTGACCGGGGCCACGGAGCTGGACGGATACCTCCGCGAGCGCGGCTGAGATGTGAGCGCGGCTGCGACGTCAGCGCGGCTGAGATGTGAGGGCGACTGGGAGGACGTGAGCGCGACTGGGACATGAGCGCGACTAGGACGTGAGCGCGGCTGAGGCATGAGCGCGGAGTCAGGGGAGCACGGCCTTGTCGCCTCCCTCGCTGTGGCTCGGGCGCGGTACGGCGCCGTTGCCGGGCGGTGGCGGGTAGAACCGCCGGGCCCAGCGCCGGAACGGGCCGATCGGGCCGTCACCGGAGGCCAGCCGGGGCGGCTGCTGGTACTGCTTGTGGTGCCAGATCGGGAAGTCGGCCGCGGTGAACTCACAACTGGACCGGAAGATGATCCGGTCCAGGAGCCGGGCGGCGGTACGGCTGACCGCCCGCGCGAGCGGGGACGGCAGCCGGCCCGGCTCGGCGAAGGCGATGCGGTTCAACTGCCGGAACTGCATCCGGTTGGGTGCGATCGCCGTCGGCATCACCATCGTGCACATCCGCAGCCCGAAGCGCGGCGTGTACACGTCGGCGTGCAGGCAGCCGAGCCCGTATCCGTCCACCTCGACATCTACGGTGAAGGCGCCCACGAGCGGAGCCGTCTCGTGGGCCCGCATGGATACGTGGAACGCGGCGTCGTCATACACCACCGGACCGCCGATCTCGGCCTTGGCCCAGCCGTGCAGAGTGGCGAAGTGCCCGAGGTCCACCGAGTTCTCGATGACCTCCTGGACGTTTCCGGCCAGCTCCCAGGCGGCCGTGCGGGCGGGCCGGTGGCCGATCTCGTGCCAGCGGGGGACCGTCCAGTCCGGGGCGCGGCCGTCGTGGTGGCGCCACACGAAGACGGCGCCGTTGACCTCGTCCACGGGCAGTTGGGTCAGTGGGGAACGTGGCGGCGGCGTGCCGTACCCCGTGCGCACGCACGCGCCGTCGGGGCCGAACGCGAAGAAGTGGAAGGGACACGTGAGCTCGTCCCCCTCGACCTTCGCCAGCCCGAGATGGGCACCGAGGTGCGGACAGTACGGCTGGACGGCCCGCAGTGCCCCGCTGCCCAGCCGGTACAGCACGACGTCCTGGCCCGCCAGCGGCCGGGTCAGGACGGTGCCGGGCCGCAGCTCGTGCGAGAAGGCCAGTGCGGACCAGCCGCTCGGGTAGGGCAGGGCCGGCGCCCCGGCGGTGTCCGCCGGGGTCGGACCCTCGCTGATGGTGCGCCCGTACTCGGGTGACACTTCCAAGACTTCCCCTTCGGCGAATTCCCCTTCACGGTCTTTCGCCGGGAGACTGCCCCGGGCCTCCGCGCGATTCCCTCGACACGACGCACGCCACCCGAACGGGATGTGGTGGGTGACGAGTTGACGACGGGGGTGGACGGGGGAGCAGGGGGTGCCTCAGGGACGGCGGCGAGCAGCCGCTCCGAGCCCGTGTTCCGCGTTCTCGGTGAGCGTGATCCCCGCTCCTGTGGGACGAATGGAGTGCCCTACCCGGAGGCGGGCCGTGTGCCGTCGGAGCCGGGGGCGGCCGAGGGCATCAGGTGACGAGGCCGCCATGCATCGGTGCCGGTCGCCCGGGTACCCGCAACGGGTGGGACGCCTACTGGAGGAAGTGAGCACACCGTGAACGACGTTCATTCGAATGGCCGGGGGAACAGCGTGGACCCGATACCCCGCGACCCGCCCGATCAGCAGGCCAGGGCCGACGAGGACCCCCTGGACGTGGTCGGCGGCAAGAAGCGGCGTACGGGCGATGACCGGCCGGATCCGGGGATCCCCGACACGGACGAGGCGGGCACCGGCCGACGCGGCGCTTCGCAGGACGGCCATCGGCCCCATCCGGAGCACCCCGTGCCCGACGAACCGTCCGGCTGACCCGGTCCCGGTAAGGGGGGCGCGGGCCCGGTGCGGGCGGCCCGGCCCGGTACCGCTCTCCTCAGACCTGGCCGAGGTCCGAGGAGAGCCAGTGCTGCGGCCGCAGGTGGATGACCACCTGCTCGCCGTGCTCCTTCCAGGCGAAGTCGACGTAACCCTCGACCTTCTCCGCGGCGAGGTAGCGCGACGCCATCTCCACCAGGTGTTCGCGGGTGGCCGGGACGGTCGAGACGACGGGGCCTTCGACCGAGACGTACCGGACGGTCGGTGAGACGCGTTCGACCATCAGGCAGAACCGGCCCGCCGCCGCGATCGCCTTCCCCTTGCGGGAGTTGAGCCCTGTCATGATCCAGACGTCGCCGCCCGGCAGGTACTGGTACCAGATCGGGACCGTCAGCGGGGACCGGTCCCGCTCGATCGCGTTCACGGCCAGCGCCGCGACGTGCGGCTCCGTCAGGAACTGCTCGCGCTCTTCACGGGTCAAAGCCACGGGGACTCCTTCGTGGTGGGTGTCGTGAGCTCCTCGTGCTGAATTATGCAACGTCGGTACCGTCTCGTCCTGGGCACCGCGGCGTGGGCGTCAGGGGGTCAGGACGATGCGCTGGCCGGGGGCGGTCGGGGTGTTCCACGCCTCCTCGACCTGGCTGAGCGGGATGAGCAGCGGGTCCACGGCGAGTTCTCCGGAGACGATCCGCTCGGCCAGGGACGGCAGCTCGGCGACGATTCCCGCGGTGGTCACCGACCCCTGGCCGCTGCCCATGAGGTTCAGGTTCGCCGCGCGGAGCAGGGACGAGGGCAGGTTGATGTTCTGGCCGGCCATGGAGCCGATCTGGATCCAGGTCAGCGCCTTCGCGCGGTCGGCGCGGGCCATCAGCATCGCGGGCATGGCCTGCTGGGTGATGTGGCCCCACAGGTAGTCGATGACGACGTCGACGTCTGCGGCCGCCTGGCCGAGCCGCTCGGTCACGGTCTCCTCGTCGCCGGTCAGGCTCACCGTCTCGTCGGCTCCGATGCCCTCCAGCAGCCTGAGCCGTTCCGGTGAGCGGCCCGCGCCGATCACCCGGCCGGCCCCGAGGTGCCGGGCGATCTGGACGGCGAGCTGTCCGGCGTTGCCCGTGGCGCCCAGGACCAGGACGGAGCTGCCTGGCCGCAACGAGATGCGGGAGCGCAGCGCCACCCAGGAGGACATGCCGGGGTTCATCGCCGCGGCCACGTCGGCCGGGTCCGTGCCGGACGGCAGCGCGATGGCCCGGCGGCGGTCGACCACCGCCTGCTCCGCCATGGTGCCCGGAGCCGTGTCCGAGGCGACGAAGTAGAGCAGTTCGCCCTCCTGGGTCCGGCCGACCGCGTCGAATCCGGGGATCAGGGGGAGTGTGCCGTCGGAGGTGTAGTGGCTGCCGTTCGCGGCCGAGCGGACCCGGGGGTGCAGACCGGCGGCCAGGACATCTACCAGGACCTCGTGGTCCCCGGAGGCGCTGGGGGTCGGGAAGCTCTCGAACCGGGGCGGCGAGCCGAAGGACCGTACTACTGCGGCGTGCATGGGGTTCTCCCGTTCCGCTGTGGCTGCCGCGACCATTTGGTTTGCGGCACGTACTAAATTCGAAAATAGTTTGTATCGCGTACTACGTCAAATAGGCTGGCCCCATGACCCTTGAATCCGACCCGTCCGGCCTTGCCGCCGAGGGGCCCCCGAACACGGTGGACGCGCTGGTGCAGCTGTCCTTCCTGATCCACCGCATCGTCTCCGCCGCCGGTGCCGAGCACGACCTGTCGGTCATCCAGATCAGGCTGCTCGGCATCCTGCGTGACCGGCAGGCGGGCATGGTCGAACTCGGACGCCACCTCGGCCTGGACAAGTCCTCGATGACCGGACTGGTCGGCCGCGCGCAGAAGCGCGGCCTGGTCGAGCGCACCCCCTCCCCGTACGACGGCCGCGCCGTCCTCGTCACGCTGACGCCCGACGGCAGGCAGCTCGCCGGGCGGTGCGCGGACGAGATCGGACGCCGGGTGAACGCGCTCACCGACGAACTGCCCGCCGCCGGGCGCGCCCGGCTCACCGAGCTCGCCGCATCACTCCTGGCGCAGGCGGGCGGGTCCGGCACCTCCGAGCGGACACGCTGAGAAGGGTTACGAAACCACGGGGGCGGCCGCGCGGGGGGAGGTACCCTCGTCGCATGGACGACCAGCGCCTCGCCAACCTCGCGCACCTGCGCCGGGCGCGGGATCTCGTCGACCGGGAGTACGCGCGACCGCTCGACGTGGCGGCGATGGCGAGCCGCGCGCTGATGTCACCGGGGCACTTCTCCCGGGCCTTCCGGGAGGCCTACGGCGAGACGCCGTACAGCTACCTCATGACCCGCCGGGTCGAGCGGGCGATGGCGCTGCTGCGCGCGGGCGTGAGTGTGACCGACGCGTGCATGACGGTCGGCTGTACCTCCCTCGGCTCGTTCAGCTCACGGTTTACGGAACTGGTGGGCATGACGCCGAGCGCGTACCGGGCCGGGGATCACAGCGCCGTGACGGCGCTGCCCGCCTGTCTGGCCAGGGCGCACACCCGGCCGGTCCGGGACCAGCCGGCCAGGATCGGTGAGGCGCCGGCCTGACGCGCGCGGCTGCCGGGGCTGCGTCGACAGCGCCTACTCGACGGCCGGGAGTTCGCCCGAAGCGGACCCGGCGGACCCGGCGGCCCCGGCCGCCGACGCCAGCATGGCGATCAGCCCCCGCACCTGCTCCCTGGGGTCGGCGGCGCCGGACCATCCCGTCATCAGCAGATGATGGGTGGTTCCGACCGCGGCGAGCGCGACCGCCGACGTGTCGGCGCCCGACGCGACGCGGCCCAGGCGCTGTTCGGCGTCCAGGTAACGGGTGATCGACTCCTGGACCGCGGAGAAGCCGGGCGCCCCCGACTCCAGTGCCCGGCGCAGCCGCAGGGAGGCGGCGGGGCGGGTCATGGCGAGGCCGGCGATCGTCGGACCGGCGGAGTCCAGCAGTGCGAGCGCGACACCGCAGAGGTTCCCGGCCACGGTGCCCGCGCCCGCTCGTCCGGCGAGTTCCTCGGCCGACCGTGCGGTGTGCGCGAACCTGTCGAGCACCAGATCCGCGACGAACTCGTCCAGCCCGGCGAAATGGGCGTGCAGTACGCCCTTGGCGCAGCCCGCCTCCGCGGTGATCGCCCTGCTGGTCAGGGCACCCGGCCCCTCGCGGGCCAGCACGCGTTCCGCAGCGGCGAACAACCGCTCCCGAACGTCCGGCATCGCTACTCCACGCGGCGACATGGGGCTCCTCCCGATTCTCGGTTCGTGATTCCAGGGTTGCCAGTATGGGCGCGCGCCCATACCTTGATGGGCACACGCCCATCATAAGTCCGGCGTTCCCGCACCCAGCAGGAGGCACCCGATGTCAGACTTCGCCAACATCGCCAACAGCGAGCAGGCGCAGGCATGGAACGGCTACGAAGGCGCCTACTGGGCGCGCAATCAGGACCGCTGGAACGCGGTGAACGGGGGCTTCGACGAACCGCTGCTCACCGCCGCCGCGATAGGCGAGCGGGACCGGGTGCTCGATGTCGGCTGCGGAGCCGGAAAGACGGCACGGCTCGCCGCGGAGCGAGCGCCGCGCGGGAAGGTGCTGGGGGTCGACCTGTCGCTCCCCATGCTGGAGCGCGCCCGGCTGACGGCGGCGCAGGAGGGCGTCGGCAACGCGACGTTCGACCACGCGGACGCCCAGGTCCACCCCTTCGAACCCGCCGCCTTCGACGTGGCGGTCAGCCGGTTCGGGGTGATGTTCTTCGGTGACCCCGTCGAGGCCTTCGCCAACATCGGCCGCGCCCTGCGCCCCGGCGGCCGCCTGGCGTTCATCTGCGCGGCGGAGGCCGGGGGCAACGAGTGGATCACGGCCATGGCCGCGCTGCGCGACCACCTCCCCTTCGGGGAGTTCGGGACGTCGGGCGGTCCGGGCATGTTCTCCCTTGCCGATCCGGACCGCGTCCGCACCGTGCTGTCCGCCGCCGGGTTCGTGGACATCGGCGTCGCGGGTGTGGAGGCGTACGGGGACTGGGGGCGCGACGCAGGGGACGCGGCGGACTTCCTGCTGGACAGCGGACCCGGACGCCATCTGACCGATCAGGTGGACCAGGCGACGCGCGACCGCGCCCGCGAGGCTCTGGCGAACCGGCTGCGCGACCACGAGGAGCGCGGCGCCGTCCGGCTGCGCGGCACCGCTTGGCTGGTCACCGCGGACCGCCCGGCGTGACGGCGCCCTGTGTGATCATGCCCGGCCCGTGCCTGAGACGTGCCTCGCTTGCGGCCGGGAGCCGGGGGCGGCAGGGTTCGGGGGTGTGGCCACTTTGCTGATCGTCCATCACACCCCCTCGCCGAACTGCCAGGCGCTGTTCGAAGCCGTCGTCTCCGGTGCGACGACGGAGGGGATCGAAGGCGTCCGGGTCGTGCGACGGGCGGCGCTCGCCGCCACGGCGTCCGATGTGCTCGATGCCGACGGGCTGCTGCTCGGGACCCCGGCCAACCTCGGCTACATGTCCGGCGCCCTCAAGCACTTCTTCGACCAGGTCTATTACCCCTGCCTGGACGCGACGCGCGGCCGCCCCTTCGGGTACTACGTGCACGGCGGCAACGACGTCACCGGAGCCGTCCGTGCCATCGACTCGATCACCACGGGCCTGGGATGGCGCCGGGCGGCGGACCCCGTGACGGTGACCGGAGAGCCGGGCAAGGCCGATACCGAGGCGTGCTGGGAGCTGGGAGCGACGCTCGCGAGCGGCCTGATGGACTGACTCCGGCGCCGCCCGCACGATGGCGGGGGCCGGCGGCATCTTCCCGGCCGGCCAGATCCAGTCCGCGAGCCAGACATCGGGCGGCGGCAATCTGCTGATGAACGTCATCGACACGTGGTCGTCGACTCCCTCTCGCGCCGGAGCCAGAAGGCGGCGGGACGGGCCTGAGGGGGCACTGCTTCCCGCCGGTCACCGAGACGTCATCGGCTGCGGATCCTGGCCAGCAGCCGCCGGAGGAAGGGGATCCGGTCGCTGTCGGCGGGCAGACGCGCGAGGCAGGCGTCCAGCTCCTCGACCTGCCCGAGCCGCAGTCTGCCCGCGCCCTCCTTGTCGACGACGGCCGCGATCGCGTGGAAGCCCCAGTACTGGCTGAACGCGAGCTGCTCGTCGCCCAGAACCGCCTGCGTCAGTCCGTCCAGGTAGTCCCCGTCGGGCCGGGCGTACAGCCGGGCGTAGCCGGCCAGCCGGGTGCCCGGGTCTGTGGACCGCAGGGCGGCCGGAATGTCGAAGCCGTCCAGCCGCCTGGTCGCCGTCACCAGATCGGCGAAGATCTGCTCCATGCGGGCCGTCCGTGCGGCGCTGCTCGGTGCGTGCGCGCGCAGACCGGTGTACTCACTCGCCAGGTGCTCGACGGCCCCGGCGGCTTCCCCGGACCCGTCGCCGGAGGTGTCCGGGGCCCCGCTGTCCTCGCCGCTCCTCGTCACGAAGGCGACGCGCGCGGTGCGGGTCGCGTCGTCCGCCGCACGGCCGGCCTGCGCCGATTGCTCCTCGGCCGCCTCCACCCGGTCGGCGAGTTGCCGGTACTGGAACCTCGCTCCACCGGGCAGCTCGATGCTGTCGAAGATGCTGCCGAGCCACGGCACCACGGCCACGACGAGGAGCACCGCGGTGACTCCGTCGATCTTGAGGTCCGGTTTGACCATGTGCACGACCGCAGCCGCGATCGCCGTGCCGGTGAGGATCGCGGCGATCACGTCCCGCCTGCGCCCGCGCCGTTGGCCCGGCCGCTCTCCGGGTTCCGTATCCGCTGATCTGTCCGCCATACGGGTCACCCTCGCAGACCCCGCTCGGCTCGCGCGAGGCAACCCGGACAACTTCCGGTGTCCCGGCATGTCCGCCCGTGCCGGTACGCCTACAGGGTCACGACCGTCGTCTCGGTCGCCTTGACGCTCGTCCACACCGGGACACCGTCGGCGAGGCCGAGTTCGGCCGCGGCCTGGGGGGTGATCTCCGCGACGAGATCCGGTGCCTGCGGTGAGGTGATGAGCACGCGCAGCCGGCTGCCGCTGGTGGTGATCTCCCGGACGGTGCCCGCCCAGATGTTGCGCGGGCTGCCGCCGGGCTCGGTGCGGTGCACGGAGACCGCTTCGGGTGCGATGACCGCCAGTGCCGAGGTACCGGCCGGCAGCGGGTCCGCGATGACCAGGAGGCCGCCGTCGTGGAGCCGGAGCCCCTCGGCGGTCGCGGTGCCCGGCCAGGCGTTGCGGCCGAGCATGCGGGCGACCCAGGGGGAGTGCGGGTGCCGGGTGACCTCGCCGGGCGGGGCGTCCTGGAGGACGTGGCCGTCCTCCAGGACGAGGACCCGGTCCGCGAGGGAGACGGCCTCCACCGGGTCGTGGGTGACGATCAGGCAGACGCCGCCGAAGCCGCCGAGATGGGTACGCAGGGTGTGCCGGACATGTGCCCGGGTGGTCTGGTCGAGCGCGGCCAGCGGCTCGTCGAGCAGCAGCAGCCGGGGCCGGGTGGCGAGCGCCCTGGCCAGGGCGATGCGCTGGGCCTGTCCGCCGGAGACCTGGGACGGCTTACGGGCGGTCAGATGTCCCACGCCGAGCCGGTCGAGCCACTCCTGGGCGCGGCGGCGGGCCTCGGCGCGCGGCACGCCCTGGGCACGCAGCCCGTAGGCGGTGTTCGCGACTGCGCTGAGGTGCGGGAACAGCGCGCCGTCCTGCGGCACCCAGGCGACGCCGCGGCGGTGCGTGGGCAGGGCGCTGACGTCCAGCTCCCCGAGCCGCAGCGCGGCGTGGGCGCGCGGGGTGAGCCCGAGCAGGGCGCGCAGCAGGGTCGTCTTGCCCGCCCCGTTGGGTCCGACGACAGCGATGGTGGTCCCGGCACCGGCGTCGAGCGTGAGCTGGTTGAAGCCGGTGACCTCGGCGTGCAGCGGCCAGCTGTCCCCGGCCTCGGCTTCGGCGTCGGCTTCGACGTGGACCGGCGGGGCCGGCCGAACGTCCTGTGACGGGACGGAGGCCGGCTCCTCGGCCGGTCCGCGCGGACCTGCGGTCGCCGCGCTCGGGGTCCCGGTCCACCGCCCGCGCAGCCCGAGGAGAACGAGCATGGCGATCGCGAGCAGGAGCAGCGAGACCGAGGTGGCGGCCTCCGGATTGTCCTGGAGGAGCAGGTAGACCTGGAGCGGCAGCGTCTGGGTGGTCCCGGGAAGGTTCCCGGCGAAGGTGATGGTGGCGCCGAACTCACCGAGTGCCCGCGCCCAGGTGAGTGCGGCCCCGGCGGCGAGGCCGGGGGCGACCATGGGCAGGGTGACGGTGAAGAACACCCGTACCGGCGAGGCCCCGAGGGAGGACGCCGTCTCCTCGTAGCGGGGACGCAGCCCGCCGAGCGCCCCTTCGAGGCTGATGACGAGGAACGGCATCGCGACGAAGGTCGCCGCCAGGACGGCGCCCGAGGTGTGGAAGGGCAGCGTGATGCCGAACGTGTCCTCCAGCCACGGCCCGAGCAGCCCGCGCCGGCCGAAGGCGAGCAGCAGGGCCACACCGCCCACCGTGGGCGGCAGCACCATCGGCAGGAGTACGAGCGAACGGACGAAGGTCTTGCCGGGGAAATCGGTACGGGCCAGCAGCCAGGCCAGCGGCACCCCGAGCACGAGCGAGAGCCCGAGTGCCCAGAACGAGACGAGCAGCGACAGTTTCAGCGCCTGGGTGGTCTCCGGGCTGGTCAGATGGGTGCCCAGCTCGCCCCAGGAGGTGCGGGCGAGAATCCCGATCAGCGGCAGCAACAGGAAGGCGATGGCCAGCAGCGCGGGGACCGCCAGGGCGATCGGTGCGCGAGGGCCGGCGGCGCGGCTGTGAATGCGTCTCATCGAAGTCCCTGAAGCTGGAAGTCCCTGAAGCAGTAAACACCGTGCGGGCGGCCGGACCGGGGCCCGGCCGCCCGCACGGGGCGGTCACCGGTTACGGCTGCTGGAAGCCCGCGTCGGTAAGGATCTTCAGGGCCTCCGGGGTGGAGAGCCACTTCACGAACGCGTCCGCGGCTTCGCTGTTCTTCGTGGTCTTGAGCGTCGCGGCCGGGTACGAGGCGACGGCGTTCTGGGCATCGGGGATGTCGATGGCCTCGACCTTGTCGGTGGCCGTCGCGGCGTCCGTCTTGTAGACGAGACCCGCGTCCGCCTCACCCAGCTCGACCTTGCTGAGGACGGCGCGGACGTTGGGCTCCTGGGAGACCGGCTTCACGGTGATCTTCTGGGCGTCCAGGATCTGCTTGCTGTAGCGGCCCACCGGCACCTCTGCGGCGGCGAGCACCACCTTGAGCTTGGTGTCGGAGAGGTCCTTCAGGTTGTCGATCTTCTCCGGGTTGCCCTTGCCGGTGGCGATCACCAGGCGGTTCTTCGCGATGACGGCCGGCGTGCCGGTGTCGGACTTGAGGCCGTCCATCGTCTTGGTGTCCGCGGTGACCAGGGCGTCGGCGGGCGCGCCCTGCTTGACCTGGGCGGCGAGTTCCTGCGAACCGGCGAAGGAGAACTTCACCTTGGTGCCGGGGTGCTCCTTCTCGTACGCCGCACCGGCCGTCTTGAAGACGTCGGTGAGGGACGAGGCGGCCAGCACCGTCAGATCCGCCTTCGGGACTCCGGTGGCGGAGGCGCTCGCGTCGGCGCCCGAGTCCTTCTTGTCGTTGTCGCTGCCGCAGGCTGCCAGCGGAACGAGGAGAGCCGCCGTGAGGATCGCGGCTGCGGTACGGCGTCTGGTGAAGGCGAGGGACATGAGGGTCGGGACTCCTTGGGAACGCGGTCGGCCGGTGCCGTCCGAGCGGATGGTGGTGAGCCGCGCCGGGGACGGGCGACGCCGCTTGGTGGAGCTGTGGAGCTGTGGAGCTGTGGAGCTGTGGGGCTTGTGGGGTCGTGGGCTCAGCTGCGGTCGGTGTGCACGCCGGGCGACGCACAGCGGGTGGTGGTCACCCGGGTTGCGGGATCGCCCAAGGCGGGGGACTGCATGTGCCACACAGTAGGTGTTTTCGGCTCGCATTTACAACGCGTAATGCGATGCTCCATAGCAGATGCGGTGCCGTTCGGAGGAAACTCCGAAGTGGCTGCCGCAGGGCGGCCCGCCAAGGTGGCGGCAGGCGGACGCGCCCGTCATACGGGGACCGGCCACGCCCCTACCCACACACGCGTGATGGCGCTGATGTAGCGCGCGCCGCACCGGTCGGCGGGCACCACCAGCTGGCTTCCCACCGCGTCCAGCCCCCGGCCGTCCATGCTGGTGGCCAGGAGGACCGGGACATCGCCGAATTCGGCGTCCACCTCCGCCCAGGACAGCACCGTGTGGTGGCCGTCCCCGCCGGTGACCGCCAGCAGATAGCGGGACCGGTCCTTGCGCCTGCGCGCGTCGAACACCGGGTGGGCGTCGAGCACCACCTCGCGGAGCAGCGGGCCCTCGAAGCGGTGGTGCTGCGGTCCGTTGGTGGCGCAGTCGAAGACCACCTCCGCCCGGTGCTGCTCCCAGCCGCCGCGCAGGTCGGCCACGGTCAGCGTGGCCGGGCATTCGACGTCCCCACGCAGGGTGAAGGGCGTGAACAGCGTGGCGGGAGTGCGGGGTTGCGCACTGAGTCTGCTCATGGGGATCCCCAAATCGGACGGCCCGCAGGGCGGCTGTCAGAAGGTATGCCCAGCAGTCGCCCCGCGAAATCGCGCGTACGAGGCGATGTCCGCCAAAAGCCTGGCGTTTGTGAACCAGCGCCAGCGATATCAAGCGTTTCTGCCGCATTCCAGGATCACTGACCGCCCGGTGCGCCGGACCGGCACCGGGCCTGTTCGTCCAGGGCCAGCCAGACGCGGTCCCTGGTCAGGGGCAGTTCGGTGAACCGGACCCCGGTGGCGTCCCGCAGCGCGTTCGCGAACGCAGGCGCGACCGGGTTGAACGGGCTCTCGCTCATCGACTTCGCCCCCAGCGGGCCGATCGAGTCCTCGGTCTCCATGAAGTGGACCTCCGTGCGGGGGATGTCCGCGTACTGCGGCAGCCGGTACTGGCGGAACGCGGCGGTGGTGACCTTGCCCCGCTCGTCCAGCCGGACGTTCTCGAAGAGCGTGGCTCCCAGCGCCTGGGCGATGCCGCCCTCGACCTGCCCCCGGCACTGCATCGGGTTCATGACCCTGCCCGCGTCCGCCGCGTGCACGCTGCGCAGGATCCTGATCTCACCGGTTCCCGGGTCGACGGCGAGCCTGAACCACTGGGCGTTGAAGGCGACGGAACGGGGCGTCCCGCCGAAGTGGCCGTCCGCCGCGAGCTCCCGGCCGGCCGACTGCGCCGCGGCGTACAGCTCCTTGAGGAGGATGCGGGTGTTCCGGTACTCGACCGCGTCCTCCAGGAGGCGGCACTCGTCGCGGTGCACCTCGAGGTGCTGGGCCGCGAAGGTGAGGAGGGTCTCCGCCAGGGCCTGGGAGGCGCGGAGCGTCGCCTTTCCGGCCACCACGGTCCCGGTCGATCCAAAGGCCCCGGTGTCGTGCTTCACGACATCGGTGTCCGACTGGCGCACGGCGATCCGGTCGACGGTGGTGCCCAGTTCGCCGGCTGCGATCTGCCGGTGAACCGTGGTGGTGCCGTTGCCGAACTCCGCGGTCCCCACGGCCAGATCGAGGGTTCCGTCGGCCAGCAGGCTGATCCGGGCGTCGGCGATGTGCCCGCCGGGCGGCCCCGTCGCGATCATGGAGAGCGCGGACCCTTCCCCCACGAGCCACCCCTCGGGCGCGGTCCCGGCGGGCTCGGCCCGCGCGCCCCGCACGATGCCCAGGCACTGGTCGAGCCCGTAGCTGGCGATATGCAGGTCCTCCTCCTCGCCGCCCGGACTGATCATGGGTTCCCCCGGGCCGATGATGTTGCGTTCCCGGAACTCCAGCGGGTCCATGGAGAGCAGCCGGGCCAGTTCGTCCATGACCGACTCCATGGCGAAGACGACCTGCCCGAGCCCGTAGCCGCGGAACGCGCCCGCGGGCACGGCGTGGGTGTAGACGGCGTAGGCGTCCGCCTTCTTGTGCGGGGCGCGGTAGACGGCCATCGACTCACCGACGCTGTGGAACATCACGGCCGGTCCGTGGTTGCCGTACGCCCCGGTGTTGGACACCACCCGCAGTTGCAGCGCGGTCAGGGTGCCGTCGTCACGGGCCCCTGCCTTGACCCGGACGGTGAACGGGTGCCGGGTAGTGGCCCCGTAGAACTGCTCGGCGCGGGTGTATTCGAGCTTCACCGGACGGTGCAGACGCATCGCGGCGAGTACGACGATGTCCTCGACGATCATCTCCTGCTTGCCGCCGAACCCGCCGCCCACCCGCCCCGCCAGCACCCGCACCTTCGCCAGGGGCAGATCGAACAGGGCGCAGAGCGCCCGCCGGGTCAGGAAAGGGGTCTGGGTGCTGGAGCGCACCACGACGCGCTCCGGCCCCTCCTCCGGCCGCTCGAACCAGGCGACCGCGCCGTGCGTCTCCAGGCTCGCGTGCTGGACCCGCTGGGTACGGAACGTCTCCTCGTACACCACGTCGGCGGCGGCGAACCCCTCCTCGACCGAGCCGATCTCACCGTGCGACTCGCCCACGACGTTGTCGAGCGGCCGGGCGATCCGGGCCTCCGCCGCATCCTTCGCATGCACGACCGGCGCACCCGGCAGCATCGCCTCCTCCGGGTCGAGTACCGCCGGCAGCACCTCGTACGTCACCTCGACGCGCCGGCAGCCCTCCTCGGCCGCCGCCTCACTGTCGGCGACGACCGCCGCCACCCGCTGGCCGACGAAGCGCACGGTGTCGTCCAGCACCCGGGTGTCGTCGGGGTCCTCCGTGGGGTGTTCGTGCCGGGCGGTGGAGTAGTGGCGTTCGGGGGCGTCGTGATGGGTGAGCACCAGCCGCACCCCCGGGACGCGCAGCGCGGCGGATGTGTCGATGCCGGTGATCCGGGCGTGCGCGTGCGGGGAGCGCAACAGCTTCATGTGCAGGAGGCCCGGGACGTCGATGTCGAAGGTGTAGCGGGCGGTCCCGGTCACCACCTGGGGGCCCGCCGGGGCCGGCAGGCTGCGGCCGACCGCCGCGCCCGCGCACGGGGCCTCGACGTGCTTCACGCCGCGCACCGCGTCCTCGATGGCCCGGTACCCGGTGCAGCGGCACAGGTTTCCCTTGAAGGCGCGCGGCAGATCGGTGAGCTGGTCCTCGTCCAACGCCGCCGTGGTCATCAGATACCCGGCGGTGCAGAAACCGCACTGGAAACCCTGCGCGTCCAGGAACCTCCGCTGCACGGGGTGGAGTTCGCCGTCCGTGGCCAGACCCTCCACGGTGGTCACGGAGCGGCCCGCCGCCCGGACGGCCGGGTAGATACAGCTGTGCACCGGCTCCCCGTCGACATGGACGGTGCAGGCCCCGCAGTCACCGGCGTCGCAGCCCTTCTTGACCCCGAACCAGCCGCGTTCGCGCAGATAGGTGCGCAGGCACTGTCCGGGCCGCGGTTCGGTGTCGAAGGGCTGCTCGTTGACATGGATCCCGAAACTCATCGCGTACCTCCCGTGGTCAGCTCGCGCCGGATCTCCTCGGCCAGGCGGAAGGCCATGTGGCGCCGCCAGGCGGGCAGCCCGTGGATGTCGTCGAACCAGTCGGCGTCGTCGATGGCCGCCTCCAACGCGCCGCGAAGGGCCGCCCGGTCCGGTGGCAGCGGGAACCAGAACCGGAAGGGGCGCACGGTCGCCGCGGTGACCGTCACGGCCAGCGAGCCGTCCTGCTCGTCGAGCACCCCGATGACCAGGGCGCCGGACCTGCCCAGTCCGTAGAGCGAGGCCTGCCGGAAGGCGGTGCGCGCGGCCAGCGTCCGGGCCGGCAGGGTGACGGAGCGCAGCAGCTCGCCCTCGCCCAGGTCCTTGCGCCCCGCTCCGGTGACGAAATCGGCCACCCGTACCCGGCGCAGCGAGCCGTCCTGCGCCTGGAGGAGGCACTCGCCGTCGAGGGCCGCGGTGAGGGAGATCATCGGCCCGGCCGGCAGGGCGTTGCAGAGGTTCCCGCCGACGGTGGCCATGTTCCAGATCTTGAAGGAGGCGAGGAACGCCCGGCAGCACTGCTCGAAGAGCGGCGCGGCCCGGACCCGGCTCCGCTTCCCGTGGCGGGACAGCTGGGCGATGGTGCAGGTCGCGGCGAACTCCACGGAACCGTCGTCATGGTGGGTGACCGGCTCCCAGCCCATCCGGCTCAGGTCCACCAGCCGCCGCAGCCGGGGCTGGGGCTCGGAGAACAGATAGGTGCCCCCGCCGAGCCAGGCGTCACCGGGCCGCCAGGGCTCGTGGGAGCGGGCGTCCCGCACGTCCCGCACGGTGTTGAGATCCATGTCGTTCTCCACTCCGGCCGCTGCGTCGTCGGCCACCGAGAAGCTCAGTGAAGCAACGCCGCCGCCCCGCGCACGACTGGTGCACCACACGGAAAAACACCAGCCCCCGGGCCGCGTCCTGGAGGATTCACCAAGAGGTGTATCTCTCGCTTCACCTTGCATTTACGATGGCCGGACTCGCAGTCGCCTCGTGAATGTGAGATGTCGGGGCCCGGACCCGGCAGTCGCGCAAGGAGCCACACCATGCACGTCGAACACCTTCTCCAGCTCGAATCGCTCGGCCTCACCCTGCTGTGGGGCGAAGAGCCCCTGCCGGTCCGGGAGATCAGCGGGGTCACCGCCACCGACCTGGAGGATCCGGCGCGCTTCCTCCAGCAGGGGGAGATCGTGCTCAGCGGACTGGTGTGGTGGCGCCCCGACGACGGGCCCGAGAAGGCCGAGCGGTTCGTAACCGCGCTGCGGACGGCCGGAGCCGTGGCCCTGCTCGCGGGCGAGGAGACGCACGGGACCGTGCCCGGTGTCCTGGTCGACGCCTGCCGGACGCACGGGGTCACCCTCGTCGCCGTCCCCGCGCGCACCAGCTTCCGGGCCATCACCGAAGCGGTCTACCTGCGGCAGTGGGGCGATCTCAGCCGCCGCCCCACGCACCACTACGCGACCCCGGAGAACGTACGCAACGAGCTCAGCGCCCTGCTCGCGGCCGGCGCGCACCCGGACACCCTGCTCGACCGGGCCTTCGCCCACCTGGGCACCCCGCCCGCCTACCTCCTCAGCGCGACCGGGCGCACCCTCGCGCGCACCCCGTCCGCCCCGCCGCTGACCGCGCGACGGGGCGCGGAATGCCTGCACGGGCCCGCCGGGGTCACGCTGCGCGTCGAGTCGGAGGGATCCCCCTACGACGTCTGGCACCTGTACGTCCCCGACACGGCCGGGGCGCCGCCCCGCGTGCTGCACGAGATAGCCGACGTGCTCGCGCAGCACCGGCACCGCGCCGCCCCCGCGGAGAACGCGGCACGCCGCAAGGGCGACGAGCTCGTCTCACTGATCGACGCCCCGGGCACCGACGGGACATCGCTTCGCACCGCGCTCCACGGCTGCGGCCTCTCGGACCGGGGGCCCTATCAGGTCCTCACCGCCCGGCAGGCCCATGAGGACGACGCGAACGCGGCGGCGGACGCCCTGAGCGAGGCCCTGCACCACGACACGGAGCGCCCCTTCGCCGTCGGCAGGCTCACGGAAGGCGCGGCCGTGGCCGTCGTCCAAGGCGAACCGGGGGACAGCCAGGCTTTGTTGCGCGCCCTGTGGCCCGTACTGGACGGCTGCCACCCCGACGCGACGCTCCACGGCGGGCTCGGCGCCCCGGCCGCAGGTCCGGAAGAACTGCACGGCAGCCTCGTACAGGCGCGCTACGCCCTGACGGCGTCCCGCACCACCGCACCCGCAGCGGCCCGACTGACCTCGGTGGACGAACTCACCACCCTGCGCACGCTGCTCGCGGGACTCCCCGGAGAGGTCCGCGAGGTCTTCAGCGCCCGGACCCTGGGCGCGCTGACCGAGGGGGACAATGCCTCGCAGCGCATGATGCTGCACACCCTCGAAGTCTTCCTCGCGCAGAACTGCTCCTGGGCCCGCGCCGCCGAGGCACTTCACCTCCACGTCAACACGGTCCACTACCGGGTCCGGCGTATCGAGCAGCTCACCGGCCGCGATCTGTCGCGCCTCGACCACCGGCTCGACCTGCAGGCCGCACTGATGTGCCGCTGACCGGCGACGAGCCGGGGCCGGGGATCAGCCCCGGCTGCCCGGCCGGTCGATGTGGACGTTCGTCGACTTCACCCGGGCCGTGGCCATGACCCCGACCGCCAGGCCGAGTTCATCGACGGACTCGCGGCTGATCAGGGACACCAGCCGGTGCGGCCCCGACTGGATCTCCACCTGCGCCACCACGTCGTCGGCCGTCACCGCGACGACGATCCCGGCGAACGAGTTCCGTACCGAGGTCAGGACCTCCCCGGGTACCGGATGCAGGCCGGCGGCACGCTCCGTGGCGAAGCACGCGAGGCTGACACCGTCGATCACCCGGTTGCCCGAACCGCCCCGGTCCATCGCGAGCTGGCCACCGTCGGCCCAGCGGCGAACGGTCTCCGGACTCACGGCCAGCAGCTCCGCGGCCTGGCCAATGCTGTACGAGGGCACTGGCGCACTCTAGTGCCTCTCGTCCGGATCAGGCGGGGCTCGCGGGGTCCGGAGCCGTACCGTGCCCGCCGGACGCGCCTGCCCGCAGCCCGTCCATCACGAGGTCCAGCAACCGGGCCGCACGCGGCTGCCAGTCGCCGTGCGGGTCGATCTGCCAGAGCCCGGCTATGGCGAGCAGGAAGTCCTCCGGGGTCAGCCCCGTACGGATGGTGCCGGCCCGCTCGTTGGCGTCCAGCAGGAGCGTGACAGCCGCGGTCACCGGGCCGTGACCCAGCCGGGCCAGGCCGCCCTGCCGGCTGACCGTCGTGCGCAGCGCCTCTGCCAGACCCGCCTTGGCCATGGCGAACTGCGCGAGCCGGTCCATCCACTCGCGCAGGGCCCGGTCGGGATCGTGGGTGCGGAGCAACTGGGCGGCGGAGTCGGCCACCTGCTGCATCTCGTAACGGTAGACCTCCAGGACGAGCGCCTCCCGGTCGGGGAAGTTGCGGTAGAACGTCCCCTGCCCGACGCGGGCCTTCCTGGCGATCACGCTCACCGGAGCGTCCGCGGCCAGGGTCAGCTCGGCCAGCGCGACTTCCAGGATGCGTTCGCGATTGCGCTGCGCGTCCGGACGCAACGGGGCGTTCTTCCCGTCCTGCACAGGTCCTCCTTTCGGGTTCACGGCCACGGCCGCTCTTGATAACCGGACAGCTGTCCACTAGGTTTGATCACTGGCGGACAGCTGTCCACTTAGCCTTACCTTAGCGGCCGTTCAAGCCACTCCTCGCATCCCCCGGACCGTCCGCCGGGACCGGTCTCGTTCGACGACGCGCATCAGCAACGCGAAAGAAGGCTGATCATGGCCCCATCGACGTCCAGTGCGATCACCCTGAACATCAATGGCGAAAAGCACACGCTGCCCGTCGATCACCGCACCACCCTGCTCGACGCCCTGCGCGAGCGCCTCGATCTGACCGGCACCAAGAAAGGCTGCGACCAGGGCCAGTGCGGGGCCTGCACGGTACTGCTCGACGGGCGCAGAGCCGTGGCCTGTCTGCAACTGGCGGTCGCGGCCGAGGGGCGCGCGATCACCACCATCGAAGGGGTGGCCGACGGCGACCGGCTGCACCCGGTCCAGCAGGCCTTTCTCGACCTGGACGGCTACCAGTGCGGCTACTGCACCCCGGGGCAGATCTGCTCCGCCCTCGCGGTGATCGAGGAACACGCGGCGGGCTGGCCGAGCGCCGTGACCGACGACGTCCGGCCAGAAGCCGGGGTGCCCGCCCTCACCGCGGAGGAGATCCGCGAGCGGATGAGCGGCAACCTGTGCCGCTGCGGCGCCTATGTGTCGATCGTGCGGGCGGTCGCACAGGCCGCGGAAGCCTCCGCAACCTGTGCCGACGGGGTCAAGGAGCCGCTCGCATGAGGGAATTCGGCTACGAGCGCGTCCACGACGTCTCCGGAGCGCTGGCGCTGCTCGGCACGGACCCGGAGGCCCGCTTCCTCGGCGGCGGCACCAACCTGGTGGACCTGATGAAGGCCGGTGTGGAGCGCCCCGCACTCCTCGTCGACGTCCAGGGACTGCCGCTGGACACCATCGAGTTCACACCGGACGGCGGACTGCGCATCGGCGCGACCGTCACCAACAGCGATCTCGCCGCCCACACCGAGGTGCGGCGTCACTACCCGGCACTGGCGCAGGCACTCCTGGCGGGCGCCTCAGGACAGCTGCGCAATATGGCCACGGTCGGCGGGAATCTGCTCCAGCGCACCCGCTGCGGCTACTTCAGCGACCTCGCCAAGCCGTGCAACAAGCGGGTCCCCGGCAGCGGTTGTCCGGCCATCGCGGGCGAGCACCACAACCACGCGATCCTCGGCGCCTCCGGGCACTGTGTGGCCACCCACCCCTCGGACATGGCGGTCGCGCTCGCGGCGTTCGACGCCGTCATCTCGTACGAGACGGCCGACGGGCCCGGTGAGCTGCCGATCGCCGAGTTCTACGCGCCGGTGGGAGACACCCCGCACATCGAGACCGCCCTGCCGCCCGGCGCCCTCATCACCGGTGTCACGCTGCCGCCGGCCTCGGTCGCCGCGTACTCCCGGTACCGGAAGGTGCGCGAGCGCGCCTCTTACGCCTTCGCGGTCGGTTCCATCGCCGCCGCGCTCGATGTCAGGGACGGGACGGTGGCCGAGGTGCGCCTCGCGTTCGGGGCGGTCGCTTCCCGGCCGTGGCGGGCCCGCACCGCCGAGCGGGCGCTGACCGGCGGACCGGCGAGCGCGGAGGCGTACGCCGCCGCTGCGGACGCCGAACTGGCGGCGGCCGAGGCGCTCCCGGAGAACGGATACAAGGTGACGTTGACGCGCAATCTCGTGGTGGCCGTGCTGAGCGAACTCGCCGAGGAGGCAGCCCGATGACCACGACGACCGACAGTGCGGCGTTCACCGGGGCCGTCGGCTCCGGCCGTACCCGGGTGGAGGGCCGCGACAAGGTCACCGGAGCGGCCCGCTACGCCGGCGAGATCCCCTTCGCGGACCTCGCCCAGGGCTGGCTGGTGCTCTCGACCGTGGCCCGGGGCCGGATCCGTGAGGTGCGGGACGCCGACGTCCTGGCCATGCCCGGAGTCCTCACGGTGCTGCACCACGGGAACGCACCGCGCGTCGAGACCGACTACGTCGGCATGCTGGGACGGCCCAACCCGGTCATCGGGCTCTTCCAGCACGACCGGGTGCCCTTCGTGGGCTGGCCGGTGGCGATGGTCGTGGCCGAGACGTCCGAGCAGGCCAGGGAGGCGGCCGAGGCGCTGGTCGTCCGCTACGACGAGGAGCCGCACGACGTGGCGTTCTTCGCCGGCCACCCCGGTGCGTACACCCCGCCGAGCGGTGTGATGGCCGAGGCCGAGACGGCGAAGGGCGATCTGGAGGCCGAACTGGCGGCGGCCGCCTTCGTCGTGGACGAGGCGTACACCACTCCGGAGGAGCACCACAGCTCGATGGAGCCGCACGCGGCGACCGCCCGCTGGGACGACGGCCGGCTCGACGTCGTCGACTCCAACCAGGGCAGCTCCTGGGTGGCCGCCGAGCTCGCGCTGGTCTTCTCCCTCGACCCGTCAGCCGTACGAGTGCGGTCCGAGCACGTCGGTGGCGCCTTCGGCTCCAAGGGGCTGAGCCCCCATCAGGTGGCCGCCGTGATGGGGGCCACCGTTCTCCAGCGGCCAGTACGCGTCGTACTGACCCGGCGTCAGATGTTCTCGCTGGTGGGGTATCGCAGCCCCACGGCGCAGCGGGTCAGGCTCGCCGCCGACCCGGACGGCCGGCTGCGCGTGTTCGACCACCGGTCGCAGAGCCTGACATCGACCGTGCACGAGTTCGTCGAGACGAGTGCCGTGCTGGGGCGGGTCCTGTACGACGCGGACGCGCACCACACCCAGCACGCGCTGGTACGGCTCGACGTGCCGACCCCGACCTGGATGCGCGCACCCGGCGAGGCGCCGGGGTCCTTCGCCGTCGAATCGGCGCTCGACGAACTGGCCGAGAAGTGCGGCGTGGACCCGATCGCGCTGCGCGTCCGCAACGAGACCTCGGCCGGGCCCGTCTCCGGGCTGCCGTTCAGCAGCCGCAACGTGGTCGCCTGTTTCGAGGAGGGGGCCCGCAGGTTCGGCTGGGCGGACCGGGACCCACGCCCCGGCGTGCGCCGCGAGGGACGCTGGCTGACCGGGACCGGAACGGCCGCGGCCACCTACCCCTCGGGAGTCAGCCCGTCCACCGCGGCCGTGACCGCGGAGCCGGACGGAGGCTTCACCGTACGGATCAACGCGGCGGACATCGGCACGGGGGCCAGGACCGCGATGACCCTGGTCGCCGCGGAGGCCCTGGAGGTGGACCCGGACCGCGTCCAGGTGCGGATCGGGGACAGCGACCTGGGGCCGGCGATGATCGCAGGCGGCTCGATGGGCACCCGCTCCTGGGCCTGGGCGGTCATGCTGGCGGCGGGCGAGGTGCGCGAGCGGCTGGCGCTGGGCGGCGGCATCCCGCCGGAGGGAATCACCGCCAGGTCGAACACCGCAGATGTCATCGGCACCCTCCCGCAGCTGGAACGGCACTCCTTCGGGGCGCAGTTCGCGGAGGCGGCGGTGGATATCACCACCGGCGAGGTGCGGGTACGCAGGCTGCTCGGCATCTACGCCGCGGGCAGCATCGTCAACCCGCTCACCGCACGAAGCCAGTTCATCGGCGGGATGACCTGGGGGCTGTCGATGGCCCTGCACGAGGAGGCGATCAGGGACCAGGCCTCCGGCGGCCATGTCGGCGCCGACCTCGCCGGCTACCACTTCGCCTCGCACGCCGACGTGCCGGTCATCGAGGCGGACTGGGTGGACGACCGCCTTCCCGACGACCCCATCGGCATCAAGGGCATCGGTGAGATCGGTGTCGTCGGCGTCGCCGCCGCGATCGCCAACGCGGTGTGGCACGCGACCGGCGTCCGTCACCGGGAGCTGCCGATCCGCCCCGACCGCGTCCTGCGCGCGGCGGAGGAGGCCAGGGGCGCCTGAGCGGCGGACGCCGCTCCCGGCGGCGGTGTGACCGGCAGAGGTCACGCCGCCGCCGTACGGGACGGGGAACCGGAGTCAGAACTTCCGCAGGGTGACCGAGTGGCCGGGCCGCAGTTCCACCCGCCGCGTCACGCCTTGCCAGCTGACCTCGGTGCTGCGGCCGCCGACGCTGCGGATCCGCGCCTCGCGCACCTTCCCGTCGCGCCAGCTCAGATCCACCAGGAAGCCGCCACGCGCGCCCAGTCCGGTGACGGACCCCGAGCCCGCCCACGCCGCCGGCAGGGCGGGCAGCAGCTCGATGTGGCCGGGCCGGGAGTACAGGAGCATCTCGATCATGGCCGTCGGGGTACCGAAGTTGGCGTCGATCTGGAAGATCCCCCGGTCCGGGCCTGTCTGGTAGATGTCGAACAGATTCGCCGAGGTGCCATTGCTGCTGCTGACCGAGGGCCGCAGGTTGTTGACCACGAGCTGGTAGGCGTTGTCGGCGTTCTTCAGCCGTGCCCAGCACATCGCCCGCCAGGCGTTGGCCCAGCCGAAGTTCTCCATGCCGCGCGCCGTGAGCAGTGCGGTGGCGCCGGCCAGCAGTTCGTCGGAGACCGCGCCCGCCCTGATCCGGTCCCCGGGGAAGAGGCCGATCAGCGGTGACAGATGGCGGTGCTCCGTCTCGCCGAGGTTCTCCGGGGACATCCACTCCTGGAGCCAGCCGGTCTCGGGGCTGACCTCCGGCAGGTACAGCCGCTTCCGCATCCTCGCCACGGCCGCGCCGTACCGCGCGTCGCGGCCGAGCAGCGCGCACGCCTCCTCGAAGTGCAGGAAGAGGTCCCGTACCACCTCCTGGGCGTAGGTGTTGCCCTTCGCGTCCTGCGGTCCGTGCTCGGGGGACCAGTCGCTGTCCGCGATCAGGACCTCGCGCCGCTCGCCCGTCGCGGCGTCGGTGACGGTCGTCGTCAGCAGCCGTGCCTCCCAGAACTCGCAGGCACCCTTCAGCATCGGGAAGATCCGCGCCACATGCGCCAGATCGTGGGTGAACTCGTAATGCTCCCAGAGGGAGTTGCACAGCCAGGCGTTGCCGGCGGGGTGCCACCACCAGCCGAGACCGCCGTGGATGTTGGTGGAGAACGCCACGGTCCAGCCGGCGACCTTGCCGCTGGAGTTGCGGAAGCGGTTGGCCGGGTCGTTGAAGTGGCTGCCCGTCAGCTCGGTCCAGGACGGGAGCTGGGCGAGGCAGTAGTCCGTCAGCGCGTCGAAGCAGGGGGACAGCCCCGCGCGGTCGGCCATCCAGTAGTTCATCTGGATGTTGATGTCGGTGTGGTAATCGCCCATCCAGTCCGGGTCGTTGCCGTCCAGCCACAGGCCCTGGAGGGCGACCGGCAGCCCGCCCCGCGATCCGGAGATCATCAGGTAGCGGCCGAACTGGAGGTACAGAGACTCCAGTTCGGGATCGGGATCACCCTCCGTTGTACGGGCCCGCAGCCGGTCCCAGGTGTCCAGGGAGCGCTGCTGCGGTGTGGAGGCGCCCAGGTCCAGCGTCATGCGGTCGAACAGCCCCCGGTGATCGGCCACATGGGTGTGCAGCAGAACGGTGGCGGAGACGGCGGCGGCGTCACGGGCCTTGGTGCGCGCGAGGGCGAGCGGGTCGAGCCCCGGGTCGCGGTAGCCCTTGGCGGCGTCGGGGGCGTAGTCGGTGCCGCCGCTGATCACCACGGTGAGGTCCGCGCACCGGGTGAAGGTGATCCGGCCGCCGTCCGTGGACACCTTGCCGCTGCGGCTGTGCGCCAGGACGACCGCCCCGTAGCGGAGCCCGTTGCCGAACGAGGCCGCCAGGGAGAGTTCCGCCCTGCGCCCGTCGGCCGTGGTGGTCTCGCCGTGGGTGCCGTCCAGCGCGAGCGTGCCGGTGTAGTGGCCGCCGCCGCGCTGGCTGAACCGGATGACCACGACGTCGTCCGGCCGGCTGGCGAGGACGCTGCGCTCGTACGTCACACCGGAGCGCGTGTAGCGGGAGGTGATGACGCCCTGGGCGAGGTCGAGACCGCGGCGGTAGCCGGACACCGCGGAGAGCTCGTGGTCCGGGATGTCGACGGACACGTTGCCCAGCAGCGTGAAGCTGCCGAAGTCCTCACGCCCGTAAGGGAACTGGCCGTCCGCGTCCAGCTGGTCGTTGATCCCGCCGGTCCACAGGGTGGCGTCGGTGAGGTGCAGCAGTTCGTGCGCGGGGTCGTTGCCGACGAGCGCGCCGAGCCGGCCGTTGCCCACCGGGAGGGCCTGCTCGATCATCGAGTCGGCGGAGGCGGGCGTCCGGTACCACATCTCGGTGGCCCGGCCGGGGGCGCGCGGCGGGGCCGCGGCGGGCCGCTCCGGGGCGGGCGTGGCGGCGAAGGCGGGCAGCGCGCCGAGGGTGGTGGCCGAACCCACGGCCGCGGCGAGCGTGAGCAGGCGGCGGCGGCTCGGGTGACCGGGCTCCGGCTGCGCGGGCGGCTGCGGGTGCGGGTGCTGGTCGTTCACGGTGACTCCATTTCCGGTGCGGGTGACGGGCGGGGAGAAACAGTGCGGCGGAGCGCCGGTCGTACGGGGTGGCGGGGGAGTGAGGGAGAGACAGGTCGTTAGATGCGGCGCACGACGGCCGAGTCCGACGCGATCGCCTCGACGAGGCTGGTCGATGACATGGCCGGAAAGGTAGGGGAGTTAATTTCCTCTGTCAAGAAAAAAAGCGTCTCAGGCCAGGTGTCGCGGCAGTGGAGCGCAACCGCCCGGAGAACTCGCCCGGAGCGACTGGGCCCGGTGGTGGGCCGGGCCGTTGGCCGAGCTGTCACCGCCGCGAAATCCCCCGTACCCGGCAGGAATTCGAGGTTCCCCGAGTATCGGCATGGGCATGACATCGCATGGTGCGGCCCCACCCGCTTCGACCAGGAGGAAGCAGTGAAGAACAGACGACGGATCCGCAACGTACCACTGGTGCTGGCCGCGGCCGGGGTGTTGGTCCTGGCCTCGCCGGGCAGTGCCTTCGCGGACGTACCGGGTGCTCTGCCCGCGAACGCGGACGGACTGGAACAGACCTTCCAGCCGGCCTACGACTACGACGGTGACGGCTGCTATCCGACCCCCGCCATCGGCCCCGACGGCACCGTCGCCCCCGGACTGAAGACCACCGGCGCCGTCAACGGCAGCTGCCACGACTCCTGGGACCTGGACAACACCAACGGCTACGCGCGCTCCAAGTGCAACAACGGCTGGTTCGCCATCATCTACGGCCTCTACTTCGAGAAGGACCAGGCCGTGGCCGGCAGCGGTCTCGGCGGGCACCGCCACGACTGGGAGCACGTCGTGGTCTGGGTGCAGGACAACGAGGCGAAGTACGTGTCCACTTCGGCCCACGGCGGCTTCAGCGTCTACGGCCGCGATCAGATCCAGTGGGACGGGACCCACCCCAAGGCCGTCTATCACAAGGACGGGATCGGTACACACTGCTTCCGTCCCGCGACCACCGGCGACGAGCCGCCCGAGAACCACTACCACCAGTGGCAGTTCCCCGATCTCGTCGGCTGGAACGGCTACCCCGAAGGCATCCGGGACAAGTTGGTGCAGGCCGACTTCGGCAGTGCGGTCTTCGGCCTGAAGGACGGGAACCTCGCGGGCCACCTCCAGAAGGCGATGCCCGCCGGGATCCCCTTCGATCCCAACGCCTGACGGGACCGCTAGGGCCGGTACGGCGGGGCGGTGCGGTGCGGGTCAGTGCCGCACCGCACCGCCGTACCGGCCGGGGAGCGGGGCGAGGAGCCGGTGGGCCGCCATCGCCGCGCCACCGCGTGCCCACGCCTCGAACGGCAGTGGCCGCACCAGGAGTTCGCACCCGGCGGCGGCGCCGAAGGCCTGGTCCGCGAAGGTCCGCCGGATCTCGTCGGAGAAGAGGTCGTACGCCGCCACGCCCTCGCCGGAGATGATGACGCGCTCCGGGCCGATGAGGTTGGCCACCGAGGCGATTCCCAGCCCCAGCGCCCGCCCCGCCCGGGTGAACACCTCGCGGGCGGCGGCATCCCCGGACCTGGCCAGACGCACGGCGCCGGAGAGGGAGAGAGCTCCGTCCCCGGTCTGCTCCCGTACCTGGTCGACGATGGCCTGGGTGGACGCGACGGCCTCGACGCAGCCGGTGTTTCCGCAGGTGCAGACCCGTTCCGTACCGCTGACGGGCAGGTGTCCCAGTTCGCCGGAGACCCCGTACGCCCCGGAGACCACCCGTCCGTGGAGGGATATCCCGCATCCCACTCCCGCGCCGACCGTGACCAGGGCGAAAGAGGAGAGCCCGACCCCGGCACCGAACCACTGCTCTGCGACGGTGAGCGCCCGGACGTCGTTGTCGATCACCGTCGCGATGCCGGTGGCCTCCTCGACCAGTGCGGCGAGCCGGACACCGTGCCAGTCGAGGAAGGGCGAGTAACGGACCGTTCCGCCCGGCCCGTCCACATCGCCGGAGACCGTCACGCCGACGCTGTGCACCGCCGGACCGGACTCGCCCGCCCCTTTCGCGCCCTGGCCGCGGAGGGCGCCGACCAGTTGGGCGACGGCCCTGACCACGGTGCCTACGTCCCGTGAGCGCAGCGGGGTCCGCCGGGTGGCCAACGGTGCGGCCGTGAGGTCGACGAGCATGCCGATGAGCTCGTCGGACGTGATCTTGATGCCGATGAATCCGGCCCGCTCCGGCCGTACCGCCACCAGCGTGGCCGGGCGGCCGGGCTGCCGGTCACCGGCCGGGCCCAGCTCGGTGATCCAGCCGTCGTCGAGCAGCGGTGCCGAGACCTTGGTGATCGCCCCGGAGGAGAGTCCGGTACGGCGTCCGAGCTCCGCCCGGGTCAACGGACCCTGGGTCAGCAGGGCCTGGAGAACGAGGGTGGCGGACGGCGGCTGCCGGGAGAGGTTCACCTCGTGGAGATTACCTTCTGACCGAAAGCAAGGCAGGCGCGTCCGAGGGCGTGGAACACCCATGGGCGGGGAAATGGCCCTGGACCGGTGTTGAATATATTGACGTTGGAAGGAAACTCTCGCTACATTCGCCGCGCGCTCGCCGCAGGCGGCGGCCGAGCGGAGCCGCGTCCGCACCGCTGGTTCCGAGAGGACATGCCATGACCCGCACCACCACCCGGATCGCTCATCTGCGGGCGGCCGGGGTGAGCTTCGTCGTCGAACTCCGCGCTCCGCTGCCGCGTGTCCTGCACTGGGGTGAGGACCTCGGTGAGCTGACCGGCGACGGTCTCGCGGCCCTCGGGATGACGGCGGAGGCCGCCACGCTCAACAACGCCCCCGACGAACCGCGTCAGTTCACGGTCTGGCCCACCGAGGCCGACGGCTGGCTGGGCACTCCCGCCCAGCAGGGCCACCGGTCCGGGACGGCCACCGCGCCCAGGGTCGTGCTGACCGGGGCAGAGGAAAGCCCCGGCGAACTGGCCATCGCCCTCCACGACACCGACGCCGCAATCGACATCACCCTCACCTACCGGCTGGACCCGTCCGGCGTCCTGGGCGTGCGCACCAGCGTCTCGTGCCCGGCCCGGCGAGAATCCGACACCGCCGCCGCCGTCCCGTACGACCTCGCCGCCACCACCGCGCTGCTCCCGCTGCCGAACCGGGCCCAGGAGATCCTGGACTTCACCGGGAAGTGGTGCCGCGAACGCTCCCCGCAGCGCGGCCGGCTGGCGTTCGCCGGCCATGTCCGTGAGGTGCGCCGGGGCAAGCCCGGAGTGGACGCGCCGCACCTCCTGACGGTCGGGGTGCCCGGATTCGGGTTCCGTACCGGCGAGGTCTGGGCCCTGCACGTGGGGTGGAGCGGCAACCAGCGCTGGCTCGCCGAGCGGCTGCCCGAGGGCGCCGGGGTGCACGGGGGAGTCCTCGGCGGCGGGGAACTGCTGGCTCCCGGCGAGATCCGGCTGGCCCCGGGCGACCGGTACACCTCGCCCGAGTGCTTCTTCGCCTGGTCCGGCGAGGGCCTGGACGGGCTGGCCGGCCGCTTCCACACGATGCTCCGCGCCCGCCCCGGCCACCCGTCGTCGCCCCGGCCGCTGACCCTGAACACCTGGGAAGCGGTCTACTTCGACCACCGCCCCGAACGGCTGCTGGCGCTGGCGGATGCCGCGGCCGCCGTCGGGGTGGAGCGACTGGTCCTGGACGACGGCTGGTTCCTCGGCCGCCGGGACGACACGGCGGGACTCGGTGACTGGACGGTGGACCCTCGGGTGTGGCCCGAGGGGCTGACCCCGCTGGCGGACCGGGTGCACGGCCACGGGATGCAGTTCGGGCTCTGGGTGGAGCCGGAGATGGTGAACCTCGACTCGCGGATGGCCCGCGAGCACCCCGAGTGGATTCTCGGCCCGTCCGCCGGGGTGGGCCCCAGCTCCCGCCACCAGTACGTGGTGAACGTCGCCGACGGGCGCGCCTTCGCCCATCTGCTGGAGCGGCTGGACGCGCTCGTCACCGAGTACGGCATCGACTATCTCAAGTGGGACCACAACCGGGACCTGCACGAAGCGGTGCGGCGCGGCGCGCCCGGCGCCGACCGGCCAGGCGTGCACGCCCAGACGGCGGCCCTGTACCGGCTGATGGACGAACTCAGGGCGCGCCACCCCGCGCTGGAGATCGAGTCGTGCTCCAGCGGCGGCGGACGCGTGGACCTCGGCGTCCTCGCCCGTACGGACCGGGTCTGGGCGTCCGACTGCAACGACCCGGTGGAGCGCCAGTCGATCCAGCGCTGGACGGCGCAGCTGCTGCCGCCCGAGCTGATCGGCGCCCATGTCGGGGGCCCGCGCAGCCATACGACGGGGCGGGTCACCGATGACTCGTTCCGGCTGATCACCGCGTTGTTCGGTCACGCGGGCATTGAGGACGACCTGACCGCGCGCACCCCGGAGCAACGCGCGGCGCTGGGCCGGTGGGTGGCGCTGTACAAGGAGCTGCGCGGTCTCCTGCACGGTGGACGGGTCGTCAGGGCGGACCTGGACGACGAGGCGACCCAGCTGCACGGCGTGGTCGCACCGGACGCCGGCGCCGCGTTGTACTGCTGGGCGCGCACGGAGACCTCGGTGCCGGGGCAGTCCGGCCGGGTCCGGCTGCCCGGCCTCACCCCCGGCCGGCCCTACCGGGTCCGGATCCGTACGGAGGCGGGGCTGCCCGCCCTCCACCAGGTCGCCGGTCCCCGCTGGTGCACGGCGGCGCTCGACGGCTGGGTCCCGGTGCCGGGCACCGTGCTGACCGGCGCGGGGCTGCCGATGCCGACGCTCAACCCGGGGCAGGCCCTGCTGATCGAGGTCGCGGCGCAGGTCGCCGCGAGCTGACCGGCGGCGCACCGGCCGGCCCGGGTGGGGCCGGTGCGCCGCCGGCCGGGGTCACGGGCTCGCCGCGTCGTAGCCGTAGCGCAGCGGGCCGTCGCCCGGGGGCAGGCCGAGCCGGTAGACGTACAGGGCCTCGGCCCTGACGCCACCCGGCGCGGCCTCCACCTCGCAGGGGCGGGTGACCTGTACGACCGTGGGCCGGTCGGTGACGCGCAGGCGCAGGCCGTGGGCGGGGCCCCCGACGAGCACCGCGTGCTCCTCGCATGTCGTGCAATCGGTATCCATGCCCATACTTTAAAGGTTGCGCAATAAAAGGAGTATGCGCCTCCGCTCCTTTCAGGCCTCGGCTCCTTTCAGGCCTCCGCTCCTTTCAGGCCTCGGCCGAGGCGCCGGACGCGATACCGAAGGCGGGCTCCGGCACCTTCGCGGGGCTGATGAGAGTGGAGTGCCGGCCGTCCGTGCCGACCGGGACGTCTCCGTCGATGGTGACGCGGCGCAGCTTGCGCTCGTGGGTGTCCGAGTCGTCCACCCCGTAGTGCTGGGTGGCGCGGTTGTCCCAGATGGCGACGTCGCCGGCCTGCCACTGCCAGCGCACGGTGTTCTCCGGGCGCTCGATGTGGGACTGGAACAGGTCGATGAGGGCCCGGGAGTCGCGGCCGGTGAGTCCACTGACGCGCTGGACGAAGTTGCCCAGGAGCAGCACCCGTTCGCCCGTCTCGGGGTGGACGCGGACCACCGGGTGCTCGGTGAGGAACTTCGTCGAGGTGAACACCTTCCGGTACTGGGCAAGCGCCTCCGGCAGGGCGTCGGGGCGCAGCGCCACGTAGTCGTAGTCGTTGGAGTGGACGGCCCGCAGGCCGTCGGCCAGGGTGCGCAGCGGCTCGGGCAGCCCGGCGTACGCGGCGGCGGTGTTGGACCAGAGGGTGTTGCCGCCGTAGGGCGGGACGGTCACCGCGCGCAGGATGGAGAAGGCCGGATAGGCGGGTACGAAGGTGACGTCGGTGTGCCACTGGTTGGCCCGGCCGCCGTGGTCGGAGTCGATGCCCAGTGAGTAGCGGCCGTCGGCGGACGGGACGGTCGGGTGGGCGACCGGGGTGCCGAGCAGCCTGCCGAACGCCTCGTGGCTGTCCTCGTCCAGGTGGTCCTGGCCCCGGAAGAAGATGACCTTGCTGGCCAGCAGCGCGGCCCGGACGGCCGCGACCGTCGCTGGGGCGAGATCACCACCGAGGCGTACCCCGGAGATGACGGCGCCGATGCGGCCGCCGACCTTCTGGACGGTCACGGTGGATGCGGGAGCGGAAGCGGTGGTTGCCGAGGACATTGCGGGAATCCTTTCGAGGGGCACGCCCCGCAGGCGGCGGACTGCCGCCGCCGGACTGCCGCCGCCGGACGCGGAGGGTCCGGTCGCGGTTACGTGCGGACGCGGATACGTGTGGACGCGGTGTACGCGGAGACGCGGGGATGTCGGTACGTGGCGGTGGCGCGGGAAGCGGAGGCGCGGTGCGACAGGGGCGGTCAGGCAGCGCTACAGCGGCCCGGACACCCGGGCGGCCGTGCGGTGCGGCCGACGCGCGGGGCGGGCCGCGCATCGGTAGTGGCCGTCGCGAACATGTTCCGGAGACTCGCAGCGCCCCGCCGGGTACGTCAACCACGTACCCGCGCCACGCGGGGCGCCCGAGCGCGGTCCGCGCCCCGTCCCGGCGGGCACCGGCAAACCGCCCCCGACCAGGGCTTCGCGGTCCGCGACCGGCCGTCCGCGCACGGTGCCCGGGAACCGGGTGCGGGGCCCCGCGCGATTTCACGCCGCCGTAATGTCGCGCCCGCCCCGCACAGACCGCCCCGCGCCACCCGCCGGAGTCTCCATCGATTGGCGAGGGCGGACGGGCAGGACTAATCTCGTGTGAGTGAACGAATGCGTTCACTCAACGGCTTGAGTCTGCAAGCGATCCCATGACGGAATCCCACGCGACACCCCGGCGGTCTGCCGAGTCCCGGAAGCGGGCACACGGCAGCGGAATCGCCCTACTCGTCATCTGCTCATGTCAGTTGATGGTGGTCCTCGACATCACCATCGTGAACATCGCCCTTCCGCACATCCAGACCGCGCTGGGCTTCTCCACCGAGAACCTCTCCTGGGTGGTCAACGCCTACACGCTGACGTTCGGCGGACTGCTGCTGCTGGGCGGGCGGCTCGGTGACATCCTCGGCCGCCGCAGAGTCTTCATGTTCGGCGTCGTGCTCTTCGCCTTCGCCTCGCTGCTCGGCGGGCTCTCCCAGGAGTCCTGGCAGTTGCTGGCGGCGCGTTCCCTCCAGGGTGTCGGCGGTGCCATCGCCTCACCGACCGCGCTCTCACTGATCACCACGACCTTCCGCGAGGGGCCCGACCGCAACAGGGCGTTCGGCGTCTTCGCCGCCGTCTCGGCCGGCGGCAGCGCCATCGGGCTGCTGGCCGGCGGGCTGCTCGTGGAGTGGCTCGACTGGCGGTGGATCTTCTTCGTCAACGTCCCCATCGCGCTGCTGATCGTGCTCGCCACACCCCGCTTCATCCGGGAGTCCGAACGCCACCCGGGCCACTTCGACGCGGTCGGGGCGCTCACGGCCACGCTGGGCATGGTGCTGCTCGTCTACGGCTTCATCCGCGCGTCCGAGGAGGGCTGGAGCAACGGCCTGACCCTGGGAGCCTTCGCCGCGGCCGTCGTCCTGCTCGCCCTGTTCATCGCCATCGAAGGACGATCGAGGCAGCCCATCACACCGCTGTGGATGTTCCGCGACCGCAATCGCGCGGGTGTGTACGGGATGATGCTGTGTCTGTCCGCGGCGATGTTCGGAATGTTCTTCTTCCTGACCCTCTTCGTGCAGAACATTCTGAGTTTCAGCCCGCTCCGGGCCGGCCTCGCCTTCCTGCCGATCAGCGCGATCATCGCCGTGGGGGCCGGATTCACTTCCAGGCTGCTCCCCAGATGGGGCCCGAAACCCTTCATGGTGACGGGCTCGCTCCTGTGCGCCGCGGGGCTCGGCTGGCTGACGCAGGCGGACGCGGACAGCACGTACCTGGGCAGTCTGCTCGGTCCGGTGCTGGTGTTCGGGCTGGGCATGGGGCTGCAGTTCGTGTCGCTGACGCTGATGGCCGTGTCCGGTGTGGCGTCGCGGGAGGCGGGCGCGGCGTCCGGAATCCTCAACACCATGCAGCAGGTCGGCGGTTCGCTCGGCCTGTCCATCCTGGTCACGGTCTTCGGCACGGCCAGCCGTAACGAGGCCACCCATCAGGTCCCCGGCTTCCTGTCGCAGGCGACCCCCGCAGAGGTGGCGCAGTTCCGCAGGACGGGCCAGCTCCCCGGGCAGTGGGGCGAGCAGGTGCTGGTGACGGGCATCTCCAGGGCCTTCGTCACTGCCGTCGTGTTCGCCGTGGTGGCCGCGCTGGTCGCGCTCATCATCGTCAAGGTGCGCCCCTCGGACATCGAGCGGCTGCGGGGCGGCGGCGCCGTGATGCCCGCAGCGGCGGAGGCCGCTGACGCTCCGGGAGGAGCGGGGGCACCGGGCGGTGCGGACGAGCCCGCCCGGCAGCCGCGGCGGCCGGGCGGCCAGGATCCCCCCGATCCGGAACGATGACCCCCGGAACAGGGGCGACGACTCCCGGACCAGGGGCGGCTCTCAGCCCTTGACGGTGAAGCCCGCCCGCAGCAGTGCCTCGTCGCGCGAGGACGGGCCGACGAGCAGCTCGAAGGCGCCCGGCTCGACGATACGGTTGCCCGCGGCGTCCACCAGACTGCACTCCGCGACCGGCAGTTCGATGACCACCTCACGCGACTCGCCGGGTTCGAGCATCACCTGACGGTAGGCCTTGAGCTCCTTCTCCGCCCACGTCACCGAAGTGACGGTGTCGCTCACGTACGCCTGCACGGTCTCCCGCACCGGCCGGTCACCGGTGTTGCTGACGAGGACGCGTGCGCGAAGGGTGTCCTCCGCGCCGAGGTCCTCCGTGAGCACCTCCAGCCCGGTGTACGAGACGCTCGTATAGCTCAGGCCCTCACCGAACACGAACGCCGGACTCTGCGTCAGATCGGCGTAGCGGGAGCCGTGCTGGCCGCGCACCTGGTTGTAGTACGTCGGCTGCTGACCCGAGTGGCGGGCGAAGGAGACCGGCAGCCGGCCGGACGGCTCGATGAGGCCGAGCGCCAGTTCGGCGACCGCCCGGCCACCGAGCATGCCCGGATTGAAGGCGTGCACGATCGCCGCCGCGCTGTGCGCGGAGGGCGGCAGCACCAGCGGCTTGGAGCTGATGACGACCACCACCAGCGGCTTGCCCGTCGCGGCGAGCGCGTCGAGCAGCGCGACCTGGCCGCCGATCAGTTCCAGGGTCGCGGTCGAGCGCCCCTCACCGATCAGCTCGATACGGTCACCGACGACCGCGACGACGTAGTCGGCGGCCTCCGCAGCGGCGACGGCCTCGCCGATCAGCGCCTGGGAGGGCTCCGCGGGGACGACGACCTCCGGCCGGGGCTGCCCGTCCGGGAAGAACGCGCCCAGCGGGTCGGGTCCCACGGTGAGGATGTCGGCCCCGCGTGCGTGGGTGACGGTCCAGCCGTCCGGCACATGCTCCCGGAAGCCGTCCAGCACGGTGCGGATCATGTCGCGCGGATGCCCGTCCGGCAGCCAGTCCGCCTGACCGGAGGAACCCGCCCAGTCACCGAGCTGGGTCTGCGCGTCGTCGGCGTTGGGCCCGATGACCGCGACGGTGCGTGGCTCCGCCCCGGTGGCCGCAAGCGCGCGGCCGTCCGGCCCGGCCGTGAGACCGCCGGCCAGCGGGAGGGTGCCGTCGTTGGTGAGGAGCACCAGCGAGCGGCGGCCCGCTTCGAGGTTCAGTTCGGCGTGCCCGGCGCTCCCGATGACCGAGGCCTGCCGCTCGCGGTCCGGGTGGCGCGGGTTCTCGAACAGACCCAGCTCGAACTTGAGCGTGAGGATCCGGCGGACCGCCGCGTCGATCTCCGCCTCGTCGAGCGTGCCGGCGGCGACCGCCTCCTGCGCACCCGCGAAGAAGTCCGGCGTCGTCATCACCATGTCGTTGCCCGCGCGGACCGCGGCGGCGGCCGCCTGCGCGTGGTCGGCGTAGACCCGCTGCTCCCACACCATGCGGCCGACGTTGTCCCAGTCGGTCACCAGCGTTCCGGTGTACCCCCACTCGCCGCGCAGCACCTCGTTCAGCAGCCAGTTGTTGACCGTGATCGGGACCCCGTCCATCGACTGGTACCCGAGCATGAACGTCCGGCAGCCCTCCTTGGCGACCCGCTCGAACGGGGGCAGGAACCACGAACGGAGCTTGCGGCGCGAGATGTCGGCCTCGCTCGCGTCCCGGCCGCCCTGGGTCTCCGAGTAGCCGGCGAAGTGCTTTGCGCAGGCCAGGATCGCCGTCGGGTCGTCGAGACCGTCGCCCTGGTACCCGCGCACCATGGCGGAGGCGAGCTCACCGATGAGGAACGGGTCCTCGCCGAACGTCTCGCTCACCCGGCCCCAGCGCAGGTCCCGGGTGATGCACAGGACCGGGGAGAACGTCCAGTGCACGCCGGTCGCGGCGACCTCGACCGCCGTCGCCCGCGCGATGCGCTCGACGAGTTCGGGGTCCCAACTCGCGGCCATGCCGAGCTGGGTGGGGAAGATCGTGGCCCCTTCCCAGAACGAGTGGCCGTGGATGCAGTCCTCCGCGACGAGCAGCGGGATCCGCAGCCGGGTCCGTTCGGTGAGCGCGGCCGCCTCCAGGACGCGGTCGGGGGAGGCGTGCAGGATCGAGCCCGCGTGCATGTCCTCGATGTGGTGCCGGACCCCGTCCTTCGCGTTCAACTGGAGCATCTGGCCGACCTTCTCGGGCAGCGTCATCCGCCCGGCCAGATCGGCGACGCGCTCGGCGACGGACAGCGCGGGGTCGAGATAGGGCAGTGAGGAGCCCACAGGAGTTCCTTTCACAACGTCGGTGACGTTCTCGTCGGGCGGATGCCTGGGTGAAGGACCGGCCGGTCCAACTCGGCCACCCGGTCCCACCGTACGCCGAATCCCGACCGGGTGGTAAGTATGTGAGTATGCAACTGTACTCATGGACGCCGTCAGGGACGGCCGGGGAGAGTGGCACATGACCGGCGACACACGGCGTGGATACGCCAAGGGCCGGGCCAAACGCGTGGAGATTCTGGACCAGGCCATGGCCATCTTCGGTGAGGCCGGCTACCGGGGCGCGTCGTTGCGGGTGATCGCCACCCGCTGCGGGATCTCGCATCCCGGTCTGCTGCACCACTTCCCGACCAAGCAGTCGCTGCTGCTCGCGGTGCTGGAACACCGCGACGAGGTGGACTCCCAATGGCTCGCCGTCGGCAGTCCGAAGGGCGTCGGCCGGCTGCGCAGGCTCGTCGACCTCGCCGCGCTGAACGCCGAACGCCGGGGGATCGTCGAGCTGTTCTCCGTACTCGCCGCAGAGGCGACCGCCGCCGACCACCCGGCCCACGCCTACTTCGTGGAGCGCTACCGCACCTCGTTGCTCTCCACGGCCGTCTCCTACCGGGAGGCGCTCGACGAGGGCGCGCTGCGTGCCGGGATCGAGCCCGACGAGGCGGCGCAGCAGCTGATCGCCATGATGGACGGACTTCAGATCCAGTGGCTCATCGGCGGCTGCGTGACGGACATGGCCGGTGTGCTGCGGGCCCATGTGCAGGCGCAGTTGACCGTGGCGCTGTGAAGCCGGGGCCCGTGCCGCCCGCAGGCGGCACGGGCGGGGTCAGGCTCCCGGCGAACCGTCGGGGCCGGCCGCGAGCAGGGCGTCCCGGCCGATGAGGGCGGTCGAGCCGGGCCCCGTGCAGGCGTACGCACCCGCCACCGCGCCCAGCCGCGCGCAGTCCTGGACGTCCCTGCCGTCGAGCCTCCCGTACAGGAAGCCGGTGACGAACGCGTCGCCCGCCCCGTTGGTGTCCACCACCGGGGCCGGCGGCACGGTCGCCGGTACGTGGCACGGGTCCGGTCCGCCGTCGCGGGTCAGGAACCAGGAGCCCCCGGCCCCCGCCGTGGCGACCACGGTCCGGGCACGGCCCTCCCGCAGGATCCGCCGCATCAGCGCGGGGGCACCGTCACCGGCCGTCGCCGCGCTGAAGAAGACGAGATCGGACCGCAGGGCGAACTCCCGCTGGTGCTCGGCCAGTCCGTCCCAGTCATGCAGATCGGTGGAGACGGGGACACCGAGGGCCTCGATGTCGTCGTACAGGAATCTGGTGAAGCCCGTGATCGACAGGTGGACATGACGGGCGCGCCGCAGCCGGGGCAGGTAGAACTCCCGGGGCATCCGCAGCTCCTCGGGGTCCCGGGCGTCGTAGAACGACATCCGGCGGCCCTTCGCGTCCACCAGGTTCACCGCGCGCCGGGTGCCCGCCGCGGAGATCAGCGGATGGAACTCCACATCCCCCTCGGCCAGCCGCTCGCGCACCAGGGCACCGGTCGGATCGTCACCGATGCAGTCGAGCAGGGCCACGTCCAGACCGAGCGCCCGCACGCCGAGGGCGACATTGCCCCCGGTCTGCCCGGCCCACTCCGCGATCGGTCCCACCATGACGGAGTCGGCGAGCGGGACCGGCAGGGAGTCGACGCGGACGATCGTGTCCACCCCGCTGCCGCCTACCACCACAACGTCGTACCCGGGTTGTCGCTGGTTCACTGTGCCGCCTCTCTCGTCCCGCCGCGGCCAGTATCGCGGACCGGACGGCGGCACCGCGGCCGTTCTCTGCGAGCGGTCCGGCAGCCCGCTGCCTATGATCGACCGGGGGCCTTGGACCTGATCTGTGGAGGCTTTTCGATGCTGTCGGTGCTCGAACCGCGTGACATTCCTCCGCGCCTCGCCACTGGCGCGTTCATCCTGAATTCCGGCCTGGGCAAGCTCAAGGCCGACGAGGAGACCGCCCAGACCCTGCACGGCATGGCCTGCACCGCCTACCCCTTCCTCGACCGGATCGAGGCCGGACGGTTCACCCGGCTGCTCGCCTGGTCCGAGATCGCGGTCGGCAGCACACTGCTGGTCCCCGTCGTGCCGACCCGGCTCGCCGGACTGGCGCTGACCGGGTTCTCCGGCGGACTGCTCGGCCTGTACCTGCGGGTTCCCGGAATGCGTGAGCCGGGCAGCCTGCGCCCCAGCCAGGCCGGCGTTCCGCTGGCCAAGGACGCCTGGATGTTCGGCATCGGGCTGGGCTTCCTCGGCGCGGGGGCCCGCCGCTGCGGCACGCCGCGCCGCCGTTGCCGCCGGCACCGCGGGTGCCACCGCTGAACCATCCGGCCGTGGGTGGTGGTACGCGTCCCGGCCGTGGGTGGTGGCACGCGTCCCGAGCCACCGCCCGCCGTCAGCCGCGCACCCGGGCCATCAGCAACGCCACGTCGTCGTGGTGGCTCGGGTCCCGGAGCTTGCGCAGCAGCCGGTCGCAGGACTCCTCCAGCGACGCGTCCGGCTCGCGCAGCAGCTCCCGCAGGGCGGCCAGCCGGGTGTCTATGTCCTGGTCACGGGTCTCGACCAGGCCGTCCGTGTACAGGACGAGCCGGTCACCCGGTCCCAGTTCGAACGTCACGTCGCTGAACGGAACACCGCCCACGCCCAGCGGCGCCCCGGCCGGCAGATCGAGCAGCCGGGGCGGGCCCCCGGCCGGTATCAGCACCGGCGGCAGATGCCCGGCGGTGCTCACCCGGCAGCTGTCGCGGGCCGGGTCGTACACGACGTAGACGCAGGTGGCGAACCACGGGTCGAGATCGGCGGTGATCTCGTCGAGGTGCCCGAGCACCTCCGCGGGCCGCAGGCCGATCCTGGACAGCGTCTGGGTGGCCGTCCGCAGCCGCCCCATCGTGGTGGCCGCGTTGATACCGCTGCCCATGACATCGCCGACCACCAGGGCGGTTCCGCCCTCCCGCAGCGGGATGACGTCGAACCAGTCGCCGCCGACCTCGTACCGCGAGGCGGCCGGCCGGTAGCGGGACGCCACCTCCAGCCCGGCCGGGGCGTGGTGGTTGTGCGGGAGCATGCTGCGCTGAAGGGTGAGGGCGGTCTCCCGCTGCTGCCGGAACAGCCGGGCGTTGTCGATGGAGACCGCCGCGCGGGCGGCCAGCTCGCAGGCCAGCACCTCGTCGTCCTCGGTGAACGGCAGCGGGTTGTCCGTCCGGATGAGGTCGATGGCGCCCAGCACCTCGCCCCTGGCGATCAGCGGCACCGCCAGGTAGGAGTGCGCACCGGCCTCCGCCAGCAGCCCGGCCGAACGGCTGTCGCGGGCGACCCGCGCCATCGACTCCGCGTCGAGGTACGGCACCCGCACCGGTTCGGCCGTACGCACGCAGCGCGTGATCAGCCGGTCCGCTCCGTAGTGGGCCGCGTGACCCGGCGGATCCGCGGCTTCCACGACCGGCGTCGGCCGGGCCGCGACGACGGCCAGCGCCTGGATGAGGGCGGGGCCCTCGGTCTGGCTGGGACGGCCCTTCAGCACACTGTCCAGGACATCGACGGCCGCGACGTCGGCGAGCGCGGGAACCGTGACCTCGGCCAGCTCCCGCGCCGTCTGCTCCAGGTCAAGGGTGGTCCCGATGCGCACGGAGGCGTCCGCGACCAGCGCCAGCCGGTGCCGGGCCCGCTCCGCCTCTGCCTCCGCCCGGTGGTGGTCGGTCATGTCGATCAGCGAGACGGCGAGGCCCAGCACCCGGCCACCGGAGTCCTCCAGCCGGTACAGCGACATGGACCAGGCACGGTCGGTCTCCGGATCGGCCGAGGTACGGCCCTCCACCTGATGGCCCACCTGCGGCACACCGCTCTTGAGGACCTCGCGCATCGCCGCCTCGACCACTTCGGCGTCGAGGAAGGGCAGCGCCTCCCCGACCCGGCGCCCGAGGTGCTCGGCCGCGCTCAGTCCGTTCATCCGCTCCAGCGCCGGGTTGGCCGCCAGATACCGCAGATCGCTGCCCAGGACCGCCAGACCGATCGGGGACTGGTCGACCAGGCGCACGGACAGCGCCAGATCGCGCTCCACCTGCCGCAGCGTCGCCCCGTCCGTGGCCAGCCCCAGCGCGAAGAAGTCACCGCGGTCGTCCTGCAGCCGCATGTTGCGGAACTCCAGCAGCCGGCTGGTGCCGTCCTTGCACCGTACGGGGAAGCTCCCCGCCCAGGTCTCACCGCTCTCCATCACCTCGGAGAACAGCCTCAGCACCAGCTCGAAGTGTTCCTCGTCGACCAGGATGCGGGCGGCGAACCTGCCCAGCGCCTCCTGCGGCGTGTAGCCCAGCAGCCGCTCCGCCTGCGGGCTCCACAGCACGATGCGGCCCTCGGTGTCGAGCATCATCGCGGCCGTCCCGAGGACGTCCACCAGACCGGTCTCGGAAGAGCGGCGCACCGTTGCCCGGCGGGCGTCGCCCGAGCCGGTCCGTATGTCATCGGTGCCGTCCACGGACCATCCTTCCCAAGCCGTCGCCGTGCCCGGACACAAGGTTCGCGCTCTCCCATGGTCGCCCCGGACCCGCCGCCACCGCAGCTCCTGCGAACCGGGAGATCCGGTCGCAGGAGGTTTCGGCGGCCTCACGACGGTCACCCGCAGCGTACTGATCCCCGCACACGAACACGACAGTCTGGAGTGAGACCCATGCAGAACCCCACGCAGAACCCCATGCAGAGCCCCATGCAGAACTGGCGCGAGCGGGCCGCTTGCCGCGACGAGGACCCCGACCTGTTCTTCCCCATCGGGACCACCGGCCCCGCACTCGTACAGGCCGAGGACGCCAAGGCGGTGTGCCACGGCTGCCCCGTACGGGCCGAGTGCCTGCGCTGGGCCCTGGAGAACGGCCAGGACACCGGCGTGTGGGGCGGTCTGGACGAGGCCGAGCGGCGCGCGCTGAAGCGGCGCAGCCGCCGAAGGGCCAAGGAGTACGGCTGAGCCGGCGCCTATGTACCATCGGCGGCCGGTCCGCGTGATGATTGCGCCGCCACCGGGTACACGGTGAGTCATGGACACCACGGCCTGGCTCATCATCGGCGCGGTTCTCGTGCTGCTCACCGTGGGTATCGCCGCAGTCCTTCTGGTGCGGGTGTTCCGGGCCAGAAAACTGCTGGTCGACGCCGGTATACCGCTACAGAACAAGGCGCTGGTCTGGGCAGCGATCATCTACACCGTGTCACCGGTCGACCTGCTGCCCGACCCCGTCTACCTCGACGACATCGGCTTCCTGATGCTGGCGCTGCGCTCCCTGCACGCCGCCGCGCGCGCTGCCGGGGTCGGCGGCCGCACCGAGCGGCCGGCCGAGTCCACCCGGCTCGTGCCGTAGCCCACGGCCCTGTTCGCCGAACCCGTCGCGTCAAGCTCGTTGACAGCTGAACAGCTACACGTCACTCTCCTGGGAGAGCGCTCTCCCATTCGGTTTCGGGACACCGTCCCGCACTCTTCTGCCAGGAGAGAATGTGCACAGACCTAGCGCAGCCCTGCCCGCGAGACCGCGTACGGGCACGCTGTTGATCACTCTTCTCGCGCTTCTCGCTTCGTCGCTCGTGATGCTCACAGCGACCTCCGCCCGAGCCGCCGATTCCCTGCTCTCCCAGGGGAAAACCGCTACCGCCTCCTCCCACGAGGGAGACGGCTATCCGGCGTCGGCGGCCGTGGACGGGAACACGACCGGCACCCGCTGGGCCAGTGAATGGCGCGACCCGCAGTGGATCCAGGTGGACCTGGGCGCCACCGCGGACCTGAGCAGGGTCGTCCTGACCTGGGAGTCCGCCTACGGCAAGGCGTACCGGATCGAGGCGTCCGACAACGGATCGGACTGGCGCACGCTCAAGACCGTCACCGACGGCGACGGCGGCACCGACGAGCTGGCCGTCTCCGGATCCGGCCGGTACGTCAGGATGTACGGCACCGCCCGCGTCGGCGGCTACGGCTACTCCCTCTGGGAGTTCCAGGTGTACGGCAGCACCGACGGCACACCGCCCGCGACCGGCGGCGCGGTCCGGGTCACCGGCTCGCAGGGCAACTGGCAGCTGACCGTCGACGGCAAGCCCTACCAGGTCAAGGGACTGACCTGGGGCCCGTCCGTCGCCGACGCGGCACGCTACCTGCCCGACCTGAAGTCGATGGGTGTCAACACCATCCGCACCTGGGGCACCGACGCCTCCTCCAAGCCGCTGCTGGACGAGGCCGCGGCCAACGGCATCCGGGTCGTCAGCGGCTTCTGGCTCCAGCCGGGCGGCGGTCCCGGCAGCGGCGGCTGCGTCAACTACCTGACCGACGACGCGTACAAGGCGTCCTCGCTCACCGAGTTCGCCAAGTGGGTCGACACGTACAAGAACCACCCCGGCGTGCTCATGTGGAATGTCGGCAACGAGTCGGTGCTCGGTCTCCAGAACTGCTACAGCGGTGACGAACTGGAGAAGCAGCGCAACGCCTACACCACCTTCGTCAACGACGTGGCGAAGAAGATCCACACGATCGACCCCAACCACCCGGTGACGTCGACCGACGCCTGGACGGGTGCCTGGCCGTACTACAAGCGCAACGCCCCTGACCTGGACCTGTACTCGGTCAACTCCTACGGCGACATCTGCGGGGTGCGGGGCGCCTGGGAGTCCGGCGGCTACACCAAGCCCTACATCATCACCGAGGGCGGCCCGGCCGGTGAGTGGGAGGTCCCCGACGACGCCAACGGCGTCCCGGACGAGCCCACCGACGTGCAGAAGGCCGAGGGCTACACCAAGGCCTGGAACTGCATCACCGCCCACCAGGGCGTCGCCCTGGGCGCCACGCTCTTCCACTACGGAACGGAGCACGACTTCGGCGGCGTCTGGTTCAACGTGGTGCCCGACGGCAAGAAGCGGCTCTCGTACTACGCGCTGAAGAAGGCGTACAAGGGCTCCACGGCCGGCGACAACACCCCGCCCGTCATCAGCAACATGACGGTCCAGAACGCCAACGGCGCGCCTGCCGGAAAGGAGTTCACCATCGGCGCGGACATCCGCGACCCGGACAACGACGCGCTGACGTACAAGATCTATCTGAGCGGCAACTACGCCACCGGCGACAAGGCCCTGGTCGAGGCGGACTGGCGGTCCACGGGCAACGGCACCTTCGCGGTGAAGGCGCCGGAGCGGCTCGGGGTGTGGAAGGTCTACATCCAGGCCGAGGACGGACACGGCAACGCCGGCATCGAGACCAAGTCGGTGAAGGTCGTGGTGCCGCCGGTCACCGGCACCAACGTGGCGCTCGGGCGCCCGGCCACCGCCACCTCTGCCCAGGCCGGCAGCACCGGCTGCCCCTGCACCCCCGCCATGGCGGTCGACGGCAGGATGGACACCCGCTGGGCCAGCGACTGGAGCGACCCCCAGTCGATCCAGGTCGACCTCGGTGAGCGCAAGTCCTTCCGCCACCTCCAGCTGGTGTGGGACCCGGCCTACGCCAAGTCGTACGAGGTACTGGTCTCGGACGACGGCAGCAACTGGCGCTCGGTCTACTCCACCACCAGCGGGAACGGCGATGCCGACGATCTCGACATCGCCCAGACGGCCCGTTACGTGAAGCTCAGCCTCACGCAGCGGGGCACGGCCTGGGGCTACTCGCTCTGGGAGTTCGGCATCTACAGCTGATCACCCGGCGGCGCCGGTGAGGAGAGTCCGCCTCACCGGCGCCGCATCCCGGGGGCGTGTCGTCGGCGCGGCCGGGGCAGGGGAACGGCATGGTGATGACATGAACGTCGCAGATATTCTGGTGGATGGATACACCCGCGTCCGGGAGACGGTGCACTCAGCCGTCGAAGGCCTGGAACCCGACGACCTCCACGCCCGCCTCGACCAGGGGGCGAACTCGATCGCCTGGCTCGTCTGGCATCTGACCAGGGTCCAGGACGACCACATCGCGGACGCGGCCGGCATCGAACAGGTCTGGTCGGCCCAGGACTGGTCCGCCCGCTTCGATCTGCCCTTCGCCGAGGGGGCCACCGGCTACGGGCAGAGCAGCAAGCAGGTCGGCGAGGTGAAGGTGGACTCGGCGGAGCTGCTGATCGGCTACCACGACGCGGTGCACCTCCAGACCATCAGCTTCGTCCAGGGCCTCGACGGCCAGGCGCTGGACCGGGTCGTGGACGAGGCCTGGTCGCCGCCGGTCACCCTGGGCGTACGGCTGATCAGCGTGCTGTCGGACGATCTCCAGCACGCCGGGCAGGCCTCCTTCGTGCGCGGCTCGCTGGAGCGCCGGTAGACAGCCCCTCAGGCCGCGGGCGGGGCGATCGGTCCGCGGGTGCGGGCGTAGTGCCCCGGGCTGGTGCCCACGACGCGCTTGAAGTGGCGGGCCAGATGGGACTGGTCGTAGAAACCGGCCGATGACGCCACGTCGGGCCCCGGCAGTCCCTGGAGGAGAAGCCGGCGCGCCAGATCGACCCGGCGCCCGGTCATGTACTGGTGCGGTGCCATCCCGAACTCCCGGCTGAAGGCCCGCACCAGATGCGTGTGATGGGCGTGCAGGAGCTGCGCCGCCTCCTGGAGCGTGATGCCCGCCACGAACCGCTCGTCGAGGAGATCGCGCAGCCGGTGGGCGACCCTGCGGTCGTGCACGTACCGGACGGGCTCCAGCCGGTTGCGCAGATGCCGGTCGAGCCGCTCGGCGACCAGCGCGAGCCGGCTCGCCGCCTCCAGTTCGTCGCCCGGCCGGGAGAGCGTCGTGTGGAGCCGGGCGATCCGGCGCCGCAGCGCCGGATCGTGCAGCACGGGACTGTCCACGGCCATGCCGATCAGCCGCTCGTCGACCTGCGCGGTGTTGAGGTACAGGACGCGTTTGCGGAAGCCCTCGGCGGTCGCGGCGCCGCCGTTGTGCGGAATGTGTGGCGGCAGCAGCGTCACCACATGACTGAGCACGCCGTGCTCGTGGTGGTCCAGGTCGTACCGGACGGCGCCCTCGTCCACGATGAGCAGGGTCCACGCGTCATGCGTGTGCATGGGGTAGGAGTGATCGATGAAGTGGGCGTGGAAGACCTCTTCGATCCCCTCCACGGGCGGACACCACGCGGTGATGTCCGGACGAGCAGCCATGCACCGATCGTACGCCCGGCGCGGCACGCGCCCTGCCGCTCCCGGGCAGCGTGCAAAGTTCGTACAAGACGGGCCGGGGGAGGGGCGGGCAGGCTCGGGGCCATGACACACGAAACCGCCCCCGTCCGCTTCGACACCAAGATCGCCGTACTGCTCCGGGACGACCTGCTGACCTGGCAGCGGCTGAACGTCACGGCCTTCCTGGTCAGCGGGCTCGGCACGGCGGTGCCCGAACTCGTCGGCGAACCGTACGCCGACGCCGACGGCACCCCCTACCTGCCGATGTTCCGCCAGCCGGTCCTGGTCCTCGAAGGCGGGAAGGAGGTGCTGACCTCGGCCCACACCCGCGCGGTCGGCCGGGGTGTGCCGCTCTCGGTGTTCACGTCCGACCTCTTCTCGACGGGCAACGACCGGGACAACCGGGCCGCCGTCCGGGCCGTGCGGCGCGACGCGATGGACCTCGTCGGGCTGGCCGTGCACGGTCCCCGCAACGCCGTGGACAAGATCCTCAAGGGCGCGTCCATGCACTCCTGAACACGGTCGCCGCCGGCCCGGCGCGTACGGGGCCGGCGGCGCGCCCGGACCCCGTCACACGGTGCGTTCGACGAAGTAGGGGAGCAGCGCGAGGAGCTCCCCGGCCGCCTCCGGCTCCAGCGCGACGCTCTCCAGGCAGGCGCGGGCGCTGTCCAGGTGCCGATGGGCCTCGGCCACGGTGGCCGACCGGCCGCCCGCCTCCTCGGTCAGACGGGCCGCCCGCCGGGCCGCCGCGTCGTCGAGCGGCTCGCCGGTACGCAGCAGCGCGCCCAGTTCCAGCGCCGCCCGGTCGCCCGCCGCGAGGGCGGTCAGGACGGGGTACGTCTTCTTCTGCCGGCGCAGATCGCTGTGCACCGGCTTGCCCGTGACTTCCGGGTCGCCCCAGATGCCGAGCACGTCGTCCATGGCCTGGAAGGCGACCCCGAGATGGCGTCCCGCCGAGGTGAGGGCGTCGACGGCGGTCCGTCCGGCCCCGCCGAGCACGGCGCCCAGACCGGCGGCGCAGCCGAGCAGCGAGCCCGTCTTGTGCTCGGCCATCAGCCGGTACTCGTGCGGCCGCACGGCATCGGGTCCGGTCCAGGGCCGGGACTCGAAGAGCAGATCGTCGGCCTGACCGCGGACCAGGTCGTTCAGCGTTCCGGACAGCAGCCGCACGGCCTGCACGCAGTGCGCGCCGGGGGCGTCCGCCAGGGTCTGCACGGCCTGCGCGAAGAGCGCGTCGCCCGCCAGGACGGCGGGCCCGGTCCCGTAGGCCTTCCAGGCGGTGGCGCGCTGTCTGCGGGTCTCGTCGCCGTCCATGATGTCGTCGTGGAGCAGCGAGAAGGTGTGGATCAGCTCGGCCGCGACGGCGCCCCGTACCGCACTTCGCGCGGGCGCGCCGACGGCCTCCGCACCGAGCACCGCGAGGGCCTGCCGGATCCCCTTGCCCTGCGCACCGGGGACGGCCCGCCCACCGGGCCCGTCCCAGCCGAGCGAGAACGCGGTGATCTCGGCGTGCCACGGATGCAGCTGCCGCACGGCCCGCTCCAGGCCGGGCCGGACGAGAGCGCGGCAGCGGGAGAGTATCTCCGGCGCCGTGGCCTGCTGGGTCACCGGCGGTGTCATCGGCGGCCGGCTTCCCCGGCCACCGTGTCACCGGCCGGTGACACGCCGAGTTCCGCGTAGGCCTTGTCGACCATGTCGCGGGCGTTGAGCAGTCCGATCCGGTCCAGCGTGACCCGCAGGCCGTCCAGTTCCGCGGCGGTCTGCGCGCGGTCCCGGCCCAGCCGGGCGAGCGACTTCACCAGGCCGAGGCGGGCCAGCGCCTCGCCCCGGGGCTCGGTCATCGCCCGGAATTCCCCCAGCGCCTCTTCGTAGACCTGCCGGGCCTCTTCGTACCGCCCGGCACGGTAGAGCACGTTGGCGCGCATCTTGTGGTTGTAGGCGAGGGCGCTGGACAAGTTCATTTCGCGGCAGGTCAGTTCGGCCTCCGACAGCAGGGCGAGCGCCCGCTCCGGGTCGTTGTCCCGTACGGAGATGATGTCGGCCATACCGCGCAGGGCCCAGGCCCGGCCGCGCCGGTCGTCGGCGTTCCCGGCCAGCTGCGCCGCCTCCTCGAACATCTCCAGTGCGGTGTCGAACGAGCCGGTGTTGCGGTGGATCTGCGCGATGCCCTCCAGGGCCCAGACGGTGTGCCGCGCCTCGCCCCGGGCCCGCGCCTCCGCGAGGAGCTGCTCGTGCAGCGCCGCGACGGTCCGGTAGTCGCCCTGGATGCGGCCGGTCTCCGCGAGCCCGGCGAGCGAGTAGCCCCTGGCGACCACATCGCCGCCCTTCTTGCCGAGCTCTGCCGCCAGCCCCAGCAGCCGGAAGGCGAGTCGCAGCGAGCCCCGCTGGCGGGCGAGGGTGCCGCCGCTCCACAGCGCCCAGGCCATCGCCCCGGTGTCCTCGGCAGAACGGGCCGCGCGGTAGCTGGCCTTCCAGGCGCGGTCGGCGTCCCGCACATGGCCCAGCCTGCGGTGCGCCTCGGCCACCGCGAGACCGGTGCGGGCCACCTCCTGCTGAGATCCGGCGAGTTCGGCGGCCCTCAAGTGGCGTTCTCCCTCGGCCAGTACGTCGGTGAGGGAGGCGTTCACGGACATCTTGGTGAGAGCGCCCTGGTACTCGGGGGCCAGTGCTTTGCTGTGCATGGGAGCCTTTCACGCGCGAACGGGCCGGCCGCGTCAACTATACGCGTGATGTATACACGCAGTGCATAGTTGCCCGGTGGTCCGACCTGTGCGCTCATGGGGGGTCGGAAGAGGCTTGTCGTGTGCGGCGTGCCGCCTTGTTGTGGATCAAGACGGCTGTGGCGCGCTCACGGTTGCTTCCAGTTCACCTATTCGTACGGACATCCGCTCCTGGCGTTCGTCCGGTCAGCCGGACCGGTCCGCCAGGTGCTCGGTGAACCACTCCCGGGCCAGCCCGGCGACCTCGTCCAGCGCGCCCGGCTCCTCGAACAGGTGCGTGGCACCGGCGACGACGTCCAGCCGGTTCTCGCAGCGCAGCGCCGACTTCGCCTGCTGGTTCAGCTCCAGTACCCGGGGGTCGCGGCCGCCCACGACGAGCAGCGTCGGAGACCGGACGTCACCGAGGCAGGGGCCCGCCAGATCGGGCCGGCCGCCCCGGGAGACGACCGCGCCGATCCCCGTGCCGCGTTCCGCCCCCATGGTCGCGGCCGCCCGCAGCGCGGCGGCCGCCCCGGTGCTCGCCCCGAAGACACCTACTGGCAGGGACTCGCGACGCAGCAGCCAGCCGGTGGCGTCCACCAGCCGCTCCGCCAGGGTCCCGATGTCGAAGACGTTGGCGCGGTCCGCCTCCTCGGCCGGTGTCAGCAGGTCGAAGAGCAGGGTGCCGAACCCCGCCCGGTGCAGGGCCGCCGCCACCGAGCGGTTGCGCGGACTGTGCCGGCTGCTGCCCGAGCCGTGGGCGAACACCACGAGAGCGCGAGCGGGTCCGGCCGCGGTCAGCTCACCCGGCAGCACGACGCCGCCCGCCGCCACGTCCACCTCGACGGACGCCGGCGCGGACGCCCGGTCCCCGGCCCGCGCCAGCAGCGCGACGACCTCCTCCTCGGGGGTCTGGCCGAAGTCCCGGTACCACTCACCCACCGCGGAGAACCGGGGCGGCGTGGACAGGCACACCAGCTCGTCCACCTGGCCGCGTACCCGCTCGGCGGCGTCCGGCGCCGCCACCGGTACGGCGAGCACGACGCGTGCCGCACCCTGCGCACGGGCCACCTCGCACGCGGCCAGCGCGGTCGCGCCGGTCGCGACGCCGTCGTCCACGATGATCACGACGCGTCCCTCGAAGCGGATGCGCGGCCGGTCGCCGCGGAAGGCGCGGGCCCGCCGCAGCAGCTCGGCGCCCTCGGCGCGCTCCACGGCGGCGAGGTCCGCAGACGACGCCCCGCTGCGGCGCACGATGTCCTCGCTGATGACCCGCACACCGCCCTCCCCGATGGCGCCGAAGCCCAGTTCCGGGTGGCGCGGGACGCCGAGCTTGCGGACCACGATCACATCGAGCGGCGCGCCGAGCTCCTGGGCGACCCGGAAGGCCACCGGGACCCCGCCCCGGGGCAGGCCCAGCACGACGGGGTCGCTTCCCGCCAGCGGATGGAGAGCCGCCGCGAGCCGTTGTCCCGCGTCGGCACGATCGGAGAACAGCACGGGGATTCACCCCAGACCGGAAGAGGAGGACAGCCGTCCGCGCACCTTCTCCGAGTCGACACCGTGCACTACAGGTGCGCAAGCCGGCGACGGAGCCCGTTCCGCCGGGAACGGTCCGCCCTGAGGCCGTCGCACGTCACAGGACGGAACGCGCCACCCGGAACCCGGTGTCGTCGATCCGGAACGTCGGGTGGCTGCGCCGTCGCACAGAGGCCCGGCAGCTCCAGTGCTCGTCGAACCAGCCGCCGCCGCGCAGTACCCGGTAGCTGCCGTACACCTCGGCGTCGTAGACGTCCCAGCACCATTCCCAGACATTGCCCAACGTGTCGTACAGACCCCAGGCGTTCGGTTCCCTGCCGCCCACCTCGTGCATCCGCTCCCGCGAGTTGCCACGGTGCCAGGCGATGTCGTCGAGCTCCCCGTAACGCGCACCGGTCGTACCGGCGCGGCAGGCGTGCTCCCACTCCGCCTCCGTGGGCAGCCGGTAGCCGTCGGCGGCGCTGTCCCAGCCGACGGACTCCGTGCCCTCTGCACCCTCGGCGGCGGCTTCGACCCGGTAGACGGGGGTCAGCCCGGCCTGTACCGACAGGGCGTTGCAGAACCGGACCGCGTCCAGCCAGGAGACGCCCTCGACGGGCAGCCGGCCGCCCTGAGCGGTGGCCGGGCGCTCGCCGGTGACCTGCGCGTACAGGTCCTGGGTGACCACGGACGCGGCGATCCGGTACGGGGCGAGAGCGACCGTCCAACTGCGTTGCGTGCGCCGGTCCGACAGCGTGACCCGGCCCGCCGGGACTGTGATCATCCGGATGTCCGTGACTGTGTCCATGGAGCACTGATCGTATCAACGCCGCTGAGGACGGCGCCCGGTTCGCGCCCGGCCGGTCAGCCCGCCGACGCCTCGCGGGCGATCGCGTCGAACCGCGCGCCCATCGCCGCCGCCAGCGCCTGCGCCCCGGACAGCGGCCGGACCATCACCGTCATGTCGTCGATCTCACCGGCGTCGTTCAGGTGCAGGAAGTCGCAGCCGCTGATCTCCCGGTCGCCCACCTTCGCGGTGAACGCCAGCGCGTGGTCGCGGCCGTCCGCACTCGCCATCTCCCGGACGTACCGGAAGTCCGAGAACACCTCGGTGACCGCGCGCAGGATCGCGGCGGTGAGGGGCCTGCCGGCGTACGGCTTGAACGCCACCGGGCTGGTGAAGACGACGTCCTCGGCCAGCATCGCCTCGATCGCGTCGAGATCGTGCGCCTCGACGGCTTCGCGGAAGGGGTGCATAGGGCGCTCCACAGTCAATTTGTCGAACAGGTGTTGAAGAGGTTAATCACCTGGGCGTTACGGCTCTACCGCGGGCTGGACCGGCGGACGGCTCAACGGCGTTGTCAGACCCATCGTTTAGGTTCTTCCCATGACTGAGTTCGTATTGGTGGCGGGTGCCTGGCTGGGAGCGTCGGCATGGGACGAGGTGGTGCCCGGTCTGCGCGCGGCCGGGCACGGCGCCCATCCGGTGACCCTGACCGGCGTCGGGGAGAAGCGGGGACTGCCGGTCGGCCCGCAGGCCCATGTGGCCGACATTGTCGAGGAGGTGGAGCGCCTCGGTCTGCGTGACGTCGTCCTGGTCGGCCACAGTTACTCGGGCATCCCAGCCGGCCAGGCTGCCGCCCGCATCGGTGACCGGCTGGCCCGGGTCGTCTTCGTGGACGCCAGCGTTCCGGCCGACGGCGAGTCCTTCGTATCGGCCTGGTGGCAGGGGCCGGCCGCGCTGGAGGCCGAGCTCGCGGGCAACGGCGGCTCCTGGGCGCCGCCGGCCCCGGCCGACTTCGAGGGCCAGGGACTCACCGAGGAGCAGACCGCGCGGCTCGTGGCCGACGCGACGCCGCACCCGGGCGCCTCGCTGAGCGATCCCGCCGAACTTGTACGCCCGCTCGACGGCCTACCGGCCACCTACGTCAAATGCCTGCTCGACGGCCCGGAACCGAGCGACGACGTGGCCGCGCTGCTGACCGGGGACAGCTGGGAGCTGGTCACCATGGACACCGGCCACTGGCCGATGTACTCTCGCCCGGCGGAGCTGGTCCGGATTCTCACCGGGGCGGCCGAGCGCCGGGCCTGAGCGGGCGCCGGCAGCCCCCGCGGCCCGGTACCGCCCGCCGTCCCTCAGCCACGAACAGTCGATCAGTACGCGCGCTCCCGCACCGTTCCGGGCTGCAATGGACGGGTGACCGCGCCCCCGGACGACTGCCTCGCGCGCAACGAATGGATCTGCGGCGCCTACCTGAGCAGCCGCCGGCACATCCTGTGGGAGGCCGTGCTCCAGCACCTCCAGCTGACCGTGATCGCCGTACTCATCGGCCTGGTGCTCGCCCTCCCGCTCGCCCTCGCCGCCCGCCGCTGGCGCTGGGCGGCGGGTCCGGTGCTCGGGGTCACCACCGTCCTGTACACCGTGCCGTCCCTCGCGATGTTCTCGCTGCTGCTGCCGGTGTACGGACTCTCCGCCGCGCTCGTCGTCGCGGGCCTGGTCCTGTACTCCCTCACCCTCCTCGTACGCAACATCCTGGCCGGACTGAGAGCCGTACCGGAGGAGACCCGGCAGGCGGCCCGGGGCATGGGATACGGGCCCGTACGGCTGCTCGTCGCCGTGGAACTGCCCCTCGCCCTGCCCGCCGCCATGGCCGGGCTGCGCATCGCCACCGTCTCCGCGGTCTCCCTGGTCACCATCGGCGCGATCGTCGGCTACGGCGGCCTCGGCAACCTCATCTACTCCGGGATGAACACCTACTTCAAGGCCCAGGTGCTCACCGCGTCCATCCTCTGCGTCGTCATCGCCGTCGCCGCCGACCTGCTGCTCCTCCTCGTGCAGCGCCTGCTGACCCCCTGGACCCGGAGGCAGTCGTGAACACCCTCTCCAAAGCCTGGTCCTGGCTCACGACCTCCGCGCACTGGTACGGCGACGACGGCATCTGGACCCGGCTCGGCCAGCACCTCTACCTCACCGTCGTCTGCCTGCTGATCAGCTGCCTCATCGCGTTGCCCGTCGCTCTGGTCCTCGGCCACCTCGGCAAGGGCGGCGCCCTCGCCGTCAACATCTCCAACGTCGGCCGGGCCGTCCCCACCTTCGCCGTCCTGGTGCTGCTCCTGCTCACCCCGGTCGGCCGGTTCGGCGAAGGGCCGACCATCGTGGCCCTCGTCCTGTTCGCCGTACCGCCGCTGCTCACCAACGCCTACGTCGGGATGCGGGAGGTCGACCAGGACGTGGTGCGGGCGGCCCGGGGCATGGGGATGACCGGACGGCAGCTGCTGTTCCAGGTCGAGGTGCCGCTCGCCCTGCCGCTGATCCTGACCGGTGTCCGGATCGCGGCCGTGCAGCTCGTCGCCACCGCCACCATCGCCGCCCTGGCGGGCGGCGGCGGCCTGGGCCGGATCATCACCGCCGGTTTCAACCTCGCCTCCACCGCCCAGGTCGTCGCCGGAGCGGTCCTGGTGGCCGTGTTCGCCCTGATCGTCGAGGGGCTCTTCGAGCTGGCGCAGCGGCTCGCGCCCGACTGGGTCCGTGACGGGAACGCCGGATGAGGGCCCGCCGCGCGGTCCCCGCGATCCTGCTCCTCGCGCTGCCGGTGACCGCCTGTACCACCGGACCGGCGCTGGAGAACCAGGGCGAGCTCACCGCACCGCCAGGCGACAGCAGACACCTCACCATCGGCTCCGCGGGCTTCACCGAGAGCGATCTGCTCGCCCAGATGTACGCCCTGCTGCTCGACCGGTCCGGATACTCCACGAAGATCATCTCCGTCACCAACCGGGAGATCTACGAACCGGCGCTGGAGAGCGGCCAGATCGACGTCGTACCGGAGTACGCCGCCACCTTCGCCGACTGGCTGAACGCCAAGAAGAACGGCGCCGACGCCGCGCCCGTCGGCTCCCCGGACCTCGCCGCCACCATGAAGGCCCTGCGCGCCCTGGCCGCACCGCGCGGCCTCACCGTCCTGGACCCCGGACGCGCCGTCGACCAGAACGCCTTCGCGGTCACCTCCGCGTTCGCGAGGAAGCACCACCTGAAATCGCTGAGCGACCTGGGCAGATCAGGGTTGCCGGTCCGGCTGGCGGCGGGTGACGAATGCGTGCAGCGCCCGTACTGCGCACCCGGGCTCAAGAAGACGTACGGCATCGACATCACCGCCGTGGACCCCAAGGGCGTCGGCACCACCCAGGCCAAGCAGGCGGTCCAGAGCGGCCGGGACCAGATGGTGCTGACCACAACCACGGACGCCACCCTGGATCAGTTCGGGCTCGTCCTTCTCGCGGACGACAAGCACCTGCAGAACGCCGACTACCTCGTCCCCGTCGTCAACCGGTCCCGGGCGGGCAGCGAGGGCGTGCGCAGGGCGCTGGGCAAGCTCAACACCGTACTGACCACGGCAGATCTGGCCCGGCTGAACGAGCAGGTCGACAGCTGGCGACGGCTCCCGGAGGACGTGGCCCGCAACTATCTGCGGTCCGAGCACCTCATCCCGGCCGGCTGAGCGCCCAGCGGGGTGGCGGGCGCGGTCCGATGAGTTCGCGCCTCCGGTGGAGTCATCCTGTTGAACCCCACACCTGAGAAGGCGGAGCGATGAGCACCCTGCGCGAAGTACTCGAAACGCATGTCCGTCACGGCTCTGTGCCGGGCGCGGTGGGGCTGGTGGCCCGCGGCGAACGCATCGAGGTGGCGGCCGCCGGTTCCGCCTTCACGGACGGCGGCGTGCCGATGGCCCGCGACTCGATCTTCCGGATCGCCTCGATCACCAAGCCGGTCACCGCGGCGGCGGCCATGATGCTGATCGAGGGCGGCCGGATCGCGGCCTCGGACCCGGTCGGGCGGTGGCTGCCCGAACTGGCGTCACCGAAGGTCGTACGCACCCCGGACGGCCCGGTCGACGACGTGGTCCCGGCCGTCCGGCCGATCACCGTGTCCGACCTGCTCACCTTCCGCGCCGGGTACGGGTTCCCCTCCGACTTCTCGCTGCCCGCTGTCGCACCCCTGTTCAGCGAGTTGCACCAGGGCTCACCGGAACCGAGGGGCGTCGCCGCCCCGGACGAGTGGATGGCCGCGCTGGCCCGCATTCCGATGCTCCACCAGCCGGGCGAGGCGTGGCTGTACAACACCTGCTCGGACATCCTGGGCGTCCTGATCGCCAGGGTCTCCGGCCAGTCGCTGCCGGAGTTCATGGCGGAGCGGCTGTTCGAGCCGCTCGGGATGACCGACACCGGCTTCGCCGTCCAGGCGGACCGGCTCGACCGGTTCACCGGCTACTACCGGGCCGGCGCGGAAGGAGCCCTGGAACTGGTGGACGCCCCTGACGGGCAGTGGAGCAGCATGCCGGACTTCCCGTCCGGGGCGGGCGGGCTCGTCTCGACCGTCGACGACTGGTACGCGTTCGCCCGGATGCTGCTCGACGAGGGGGCCGTCGGCAGCCGCAGCCTGCTGACGCCCGAATCGGTGCGGCAGATGACGACCGACCACCTGACCCCCGCTCAGCGTGCGGCCAGCGGGCTGTTCACCGAGGGACAGGGCTGGGGGTACGGCGGTGCGGTCGACGTCGAGACACTCGCTCCCTGGAACGTGCCGGGGCGCTACGGCTGGGTCGGTGGCACCGGCACGACGGCGCACATCATCCCTTCCACCGGCACGGTCGCCGTCATGCTCAGCCAGGTCGCGATGGCGGGCCCCACCCCGCCGGTCATGATGCGGGACTTCTGGCAGTACGCGGCGGGCCCTCACTAGAGTCGCCCGCATGCCTGATCACGCCTACCTCGCCGCCGTCCGGGAGTCGTACGACACCGTCGCCTCCGACTACTTCGAACGGGTCAAGCCTCCGGAGGAGCTCGATCCGCTGTCACGGGGCATGCTGAACGTCTTCGCGGAGACGGTGCGAACGGCCGGGCTCGGGCCTGTCGCCGACCTGGGCTGCGGGCCCGGCAGAGTCGCGGCCTACCTCGCCGAGCGGCAGGTGGACGTATTCGGGCTGGACCTGTCGCCCGCCATGGTCGAGCTGGCCCGCGGCGCCCACCCGGATCTGCGATTCGGCGTCGGCTCGATGACCTCGCTCCCGGTCCAGGACGGCGGACTCGGCGGCATCCTGGCCTACTACTCCACGCACCACACCCCACCGGCGCTGCTGCCCGTGGTGTTCGGTGAGTTCCGTCGCACCCTCGCGCCGGGCGGCTGCCTGATGCTGGCCGGCCACGTGGGGGCCGGCCAGCACCTGCGTCCCACCCGGGCGTACGGCGGCCACCCCGTCTCCTACGAGTCGTACCTGCTGCCGCCCGACCGGATCGCGCAGCTCCTGAAGCAGGCCGGGTTCGCACTCACCGCGCGGCTGGTGGAGGAACCCCGTGAAGGGGCCGAGCGGACCTTCGCGACCTTCCTCGCCCGCAGGCCGGAGCAGTCCTGAGGACCCCCTCCGTCCGGCGGCCTGATCACCGGCATGTCAGAGGGCTCTGGCAGCATCACGGTCATGACCGACATCGATGACCTCGTACAACGCGTCGCCGTCCGGGCCGCAGCAGACAACGAGGACCTTCCCACGCCTGCGGACGATGCCCGAATAGCGCGGGCCGAGGCCCAACTCGGCTTCGCGCTGCACCCCCTGCTGGCGCGCCTGTACCGCGGGGTCGCCGATGGTGGCTTCGGCCCCGGGTACGGGCTGCTGCCGCTGTCCGGTCCGGACGCCAGTGTCGTCGGCGAATACCTGACGCGCCGTGAGGCATCCGTCGCAGTGGAGCACCCGGAGTGGCCCGCAGGCGTCGTACCGGTCCTGACCTGGGGCTGTGGCATGTACGCGGGCGTCGACTGTCTGGTTGAGGACGGTCAGGTCCTGCTCTTCGAGCCGAACCCGTACGGCGGCGGATCGTGGGAGCAGTGCTGGTTCCTCGACTCCGCCGGCCTCGCGGAGTGGCTGGAGACCTGGCTCGCGGGGACGGGCTGGTTCGAGGAGGACGCCTACGAAAGGGACGACGTGGCCGAACCCGAGCTGTGGGAACAGGCCGGAAGCCGGCTGTCCGCCGGCGGGTAGACCGAGCGGCGGCGGTGGAGGCGCACCCGTCAGGCGTCCGACACCGAGTCGAAGTCGACCTCGTCGCGTCCCACGCCCTGCGCGTCCGCGTCCACGGAGCGGCGAAGCGCCTCGTGTAGCTTCGCCGGAGTCAGCACGCCGAGGAACCGCGCCCCGTCCAGCACCGCCACCCAGCCGGCGTCGTGCTGGAGCATCTCGCTGAACGCCTGCTTCAACGGGGCGCCGACCGGCACCCACGCGTCCATCCGGCGGGCAAGCTCACCCACCGTGCCGTGCTCCCCGGCGATCCGCAGCGCGTCCGCAGCCACCCAGCCGTGCAGTTCGCCCTCACCGTTCAGGACCACGGCCCACCGTGAGCCCGCTGAGCCGAGCCGGGCCGCCGCCACCCCGGCCGGCTCGTCCAGCCGGGCGACCGGGGGCTCCTCCAGGTCCTCCGGTTCGATCGTGGTGACCGAGAGCCGCTTGAGGCCCCGGTCGGCGCCGACGAACCGGGCCACGTACGGGGTTGCGGGGGACCCGAGCACCGCCCCCGGGCTGTCGTACTGCTCGATGCGGCCCTCCCCGTACACCGCGATGCGGTCACCCATCCGCACGGCCTCCTCGATGTCGTGGGTGACCATCAGAACCGTCTTCCTGACCGTTGCCTGGAGGCTCAAGAACTCGTTCTGCAGCCGCTCCCGCACCACCGGGTCCACCGCGCCGAACGGTTCGTCCATCAGCAGCACCGGCGGGTCGGCGGCCAGCGCGCGGGCCACGCCGACCCGCTGGCGCTGGCCGCCGGAGAGCTGGGCGGGGTACCGGGAGCCGTAGGTCGCCGGATCGAGACCGACCAGATCCAGCAGTTCGGCCGCCCGCTCCCGCGCCCTGGACCGCTTCCAGCCGACCAGTGCCGGGACTGTCGCGGTGTTGTCGAGGACCGTCCGGTGCGGGAAGAGCCCGACCTGCTGGATGACGTAGCCGATCCCGCGGCGCAGCTTCACCGGGTCGAGAGTCGAGATGTCCTCGCCGTTCACCAGGATCCGCCCGGAGGTCGGCTCGATCAGCCGGTTGACCATCATCATCGTGGTGGTCTTGCCGCAGCCGGACGGCCCGACGAGGGTGACGAGCTCACCCTCGCTGACTTCAAAGGACAGTTCGTGCACCGCCGTCGTGCCGTCCGGATAGACCTTGCCGACCTGCTCGAACCGGATCATGACTGCACGTTAGGAGGCGGCCGGGCCCACCGCACACGGGCCGGGACTGTCCGGGTCACCCCGGTGTGCTGAACTGTCCGGGAAACATCGGATTCAGGAGCACCCTTGAACAGCTACCGTCAGCCCGGCGTCGTCCTCACCGACCGCCGCTTCACCGTGCCGCTCGACCACACCGACCCCGGCGGTGAGCAGATCGAGATCTTCGGCCGGGAGGTGGTGGCCGGTTCCAGGGCCGCGGAGGAGCTGCCGTGGCTGCTGTACCTGGAGGGCGGTCCCGGCTTCGGCGCCCGCCGCTTCACCGGCACGGAGGCCTGGCTGGGCCGCGCGGTGCGGGAGTTCCGGGTGCTGCTCCTGGACCAGCGCGGCACCGGCCTGTCCACCCCGGCCAACCGGCAGACGCTGCCGCTGCGCGGCGGCCCGCGGGAGCAGGCCGACTACCTGACGCACTTCCGGTCCGACAGCATCGTGCGGGACTGCGAGCTGATCCGCCCGCAGCTGACGGGCGGCGCGCCCTGGACGGTGCTGGGCCAGTCCTTCGGCGGCTTCTGCGCCGTGCGCTACCTCTGCGCCGCGCCGGAAGGGCTCAGCACCGTCCTGATCACCGGCGGACTGCCCTCGCTCGACGCCCACGCGGACGACGTCTACCGGGCCGCGTACCCGAGGATCGAGCGGAAGAACGCCGCGCACTACGCCCGCTACCCGCAGGACGTCGAGCGCGCCCGCGAGATCACCGCTCACCTCGCGGAGCACCAGTCCGAGAGCGCCGGACACCGGCTGACGCCCGAGGGGTTCCAGTCCCTCGGCATCATGCTCGGCGGCGGCAGCGGCAGCCACCAGCTCCACTACCTGCTGGAGAACGCCTTCGTCCGTACCCCGCACGGCACCGAGCTCTCCGACAGCTTCCAGGAGGCCATGCGCACGGCCTGCTCGTTCGCCGGGCACCCGCTGTACGCGCTCCTGCACGAGGCGATCTACGGTCACGGCGAACGCCCCACCGGCTGGGCCGCCGAACGCGTGCGCGCCGAGTTCCCGCAGTTCGACGCGGCGGCCGCGCTCAAGGGCGACGGCCCGGTCCTGTTCACCGGCGAGAGCATCCACCCCTGGCACTTCGACGTGGATCCGGCCCTGCGCCCGCTGCGCGAGACAGCAGAGCTGCTCGCCACCCGCGCCGACTGGGAGCCGCTGTACGACGCGGAGCGGCTGGCCGCCAACGAGGTGCCGGTGGCCGCCGCCGTCTACCACGACGACATGTACGTGGACACGGCCCACGCGCTGCGTACGGCCGCCTCGATCCGCGGGCTGCGCACCTGGGTGACCGACGAGTACGAGCACGACGGCTTGCGCGCGGGCGGCCCGAAGGTCCTGGACCGGCTGCTCGCCCTGGTCCGCGACGAGGTCTGAGACAGCGACGAAGCCCGGCCCGCGACGGAGCCTGGCCCGCGACGGAGCCCGGCCCGCGACGGGGCCGGGCGGGTCAGCCCTGGAGGGCGTCCAGCGTCGCGTCCAGGCTCGCCGCCGCCCGCGGGTCACGGTTGTACGGGAGCCTGGACAGGACTGCCGCCATGCCGCAACTGTCGGTCACCGCGGAGTACACCAGACCGGTGCCGATACCGGCGGACAGCCAGCGCGCGGCCGGATACCTGACGCCCGCCAGCAGACCGGCCACCACCAGCGAACCGGCGGCGAGCCGTACCTGCCGCTCCAGCGGCCAGCCGGCCCGGGAGCCGGCGGGGCGGTCCAGGTCGCGTCCCTCGCCCTCCCAGGCGGAGGTGCCGCCGGTCAGCGTGGCGGCGTCGATGTCGGCGGCCGAGAGGATGTCGCAGGCCCGGGTGGAGCGGACCCCGGAGGCGCAGACGACGAGCAGTGCTCCGCGTGCGGAGGCGGACTTGAGCGCGGGGACGGCCTCGGAGAGACGGTCGAGCGGGATGTTCAGGGCACCGGGAACGTGTCCGGAGGCGTACTCGCCGGGTCCCCGCACATCGATGACGGTGAACTCCGTGAGGCGGGCTGCGGCCTGGGCTGGTGAGAGCGATACGGGGCTGGTCACGAGCGGTGTTTCCTTTCGTTCACCGGGGCGGGGCGGGTTCTCGTTCTCTCCTGCCCCGGACGGGCCAGGGTACCCGGCGGGGTATCCGAAGCCGTGGTGGACGAAGTCCGGGCGGGCCGCGCTCCGCCCGGCAGGGACGCCGGTGCGGCGTCCCTGCCGGGCGGATTCGTACGGGCTCCGGTCAGTCGGTGCCGAACTCCATGGCGGCGCGGTCGAGCATCTGGTCGTCGTCGCCCTCCGCGCGGTCGCGGGAGGCGATGACCTCGGCGCCGCCCTGCGGCATCGCGCCGATCAGCCCGGTCGAGGCGGCCTGGGCGGCACCGATGAGCGTGGCGTGCGTGTTGCCGACGATGCCGAGATCGGCGTACTGCTCCAGCTTGGCGCGGGAGTCGGCGATGTCGAGGTTGCGCATGGTGAGCTGGCCGATCCGGTCCACCGGGCCGAACGCCGAGTTGTCGGTGCGCTCCATGGACAGCTTGTCCGGGTGGTAGCTGAACGCCGGACCGGAGGTGTTCATGATCGAGTAGTCCTCGCCGCGCCGCAGCCGCAGCGTCACCTCTCCGGTGACCGCCGCGCCGACCCAGCGCTGGAGGGACTCGCGGATCATCAGCGCCTGCGGGTCGAGCCAGCGGCCCTCGTACATGAGACGGCCCAGGCGCCGGCCCTCGTTGTGGTACTGCGCGACGGTGTCCTCGTTGTGGATCGCGTTGACCAGCCGCTCGTAGGCGGCGTGCAGCAGGGCCAGGGCCGGCGCCTCGTAGATGCCGCGGCTCTTGGCCTCGATGACCCGGTTCTCGATCTGGTCGGACATGCCCATGCCGTGGCGGCCGCCGATGGCGTTCGCCTCCATCACCAGGTCGACGGCGGAGGCGAACTCCTTGCCGTTGATCGTCACCGGGCGGCCCTGGTCGAAGCCGATCGTGACGTCCTCCGTGGCGATCTCGACCGCCGGGTCCCAGAACCGCACACCCATGATCGGGTCGACGGTCTCGACGCCCGTGTCGAGGTGCTCCAGGGTCTTGGCCTCGTGGGTCGCGCCCCAGATGTTGGCGTCGGTGGAGTACGCCTTCTCGGTGCTGTCGCGGTAGGGGAGGTCGTGGGCGAGCAGCCACTCCGACATCTCCTTGCGGCCGCCCAGCTCATGGACGAAGTCCGCGTCGAGCCAGGGCTTGTAGATCCGCAGGTGCGGGTTGGCGAGCAGGCCGTAGCGGTAGAACCGCTCGATGTCGTTGCCCTTGAACGTGGAGCCGTCGCCCCAGATCTGTACGTTGTCCTCAAGCATCGCCCGGACCAGCAGGGTGCCGGTGACGGCGCGGCCGAGCGGCGTGGTGTTGAAGTAGGCACGCCCGCCCGAACGGATGTGGAACGCGCCGCACGTGAGCGCCGCCAGCCCCTCCTCTACCAGCGCCGCACGGCAGTCGACCAGACGCGCGATCTCGGCGCCGTAGGCAGAGGCGCGGCCCGGGACCGACGCGATGTCGGGCTCGTCGTACTGGCCGATATCGGCGGTGTAGGTGCACGGGACGGCACCCTTGTCGCGCATCCAGGCGACCGCGACGGAGGTGTCGAGGCCACCGGAGAAGGCGATGCCGACGCGCTCGCCGGCCGGCAGGGAGGTAAGAACCTTAGACATAGGAAGAGTATGCGCTATTACGCATGATCATGCAAAGTGAGTTCGTGGACGCGCCGTCGGGGCGGAGTAGCGCCGACGTGTCCGCGCGCTGAACCGTCAGCGATCGCGGGGCAGCCTTTAGCCTGCCGGTATGACCGAGCAGCTGGAATCCATGCCCGTGGACTGGCGGCGCGCCCTCGCCGTCGTGGCGCACCCCGACGACCTGGAGTACGGCTGCGCGGCGGCCGTCGCCGTCTGGACGGACGGAGGGCGCGAGGTCGGCTACCTGCTGGCCACCCGGGGCGAGGCCGGCATCGACACCCTCGAACCGGAGAGGTGCGCGCCGCTGCGCGAGCGGGAGCAGCGCGCGAGCGCGGCGGTCGTCGGGGTCTCCCGGGTGGAGTTCCTGGACCATCGCGACGGGGTGATCGAGTACGGCGTGGAGCTGCGCCGCGACATCGCGGCCGCCATTCGCCGCTACCGGCCCGAGCTGATCGTCACGCTCAACCACCGCGACACCTGGGGCGGCGTCGCCTGGAACACCCCCGACCACCGTGCGGTCGGCCGGGCGACCCTGGACGCGGCGGGAGACGCGGGCAACCGCTGGATCTTCCCGGAACTGGCCGAGCAGGGCCTCGAACCGTGGGACGGGGTGCGCTGGGTGGCCGTCGCCGGATCGGCCACGCCGACGCACGCCGTCGACGTGACAGCCGGACTCGAACGCTCCGTGCGCTCGCTGCTCGCCCACCGCACGTACATCGAGGTGCTCACCGACCAGGACCCGGAGGAGTACTGCCGCACCTTCCTGGCCGGCAACGCGCAGACGTCGGGCGAGCGGTTCGGCGGCCGGCCCGCCGTCACCTTCGAGCTGTTCGCGCGCTGAGCCGGACGGGCTCTGGCCGACCCGGTTGTCTCGCCGTACCCTGTGCCGCACAAGGCATCCTGACGAAGCGTCAGTTATGGCGAGGACGGGAGGGGTGGCGGTGCTCGACATCCTCGATCACGGTATTCCGCGGGGAGAGGAGCGGATCACGCTCCGGATCGAGGACGGCGTGGGTGTGCTGACCCTCTGCCGGCCCGACCGGCTCAATGGCTGGAGCTGGGAGTCCAGCAGACAGCTCGGCATCATGGCGGACCGGATCAGATTCGACGGCTCGGTCCGGGCCGTCCTGCTGCGCGGCGAGGGCCGGGCCTTCTGCGCCGGGATCGATGTCACCGCGCCCGGTGGTGCCATCACCGGGCGTTCCCCCTCCGAACGCACCCAGAACACTTACGAGGGCATCCGCTGGGTGCACGAGCGCTTTGCCGCGTTCGCCGGGCTCCCGCAGCCGGTGGTCGCCGCCGTCCAGGGCTACTGCCTGGGCTTCGGCTTCGAGCTGGCGCTCATGGCCGATATCCGGATAGCCGCAGATGACGCCGTGTTCGCGCTCCCGGAGGCCGGTATCGGGGTCGCCGTCGACGCGGGCGGCGACATGCGGATCGCCCGCGAGGCCGGGGCGGGCTGGGCGAAGTACCTCGCGCTCACCGGAAACCGGATCGACGCGGCCACGGCCGAGCGGATCGGGCTGCTCCAGAAGGTCACGCCGCCCGGTGAACTGGAGGACGCCGCGCGGTCCGTCGCCGACGCGGTGGCGGCCAACGCCCCTTTGGCCGTACGGCACATCAAGCGCTCGGTCGACGCCTTCGCGGACGCCGGGATGGCCGCCGCGCTCGACCGGACGGCGCTGGCGGCCGCCCTCACCCTCACCTCGCAGGACTGCGCCGAGGGCTACGCGGCCAAGGCCGCCCGCCGGCCGCCGCACTTCGAGGGCGGCTGATTCACCGCCCGCCGGGGCCGGGCGGGGCGAACGGGCCGCGGCCCAGCTGCTCGCGCACCGGTACCACGGGCGGGGCGACGAGCGAGCGGCGCTGCCAGTTCGCACCGTCGACGACGAGCGAGTGGCCGGAGACGAAACCGGCGTACGGCGAGGCCAGGAACGTCGCCGCCCAGCCCAGTTCGCGGGGCAGGCCGACCCGTAGGGCGGGCTGCCGCGCGTCGTGCTCGTTGGGCTGTTTGTGTGCCCTGCGCCCGGGGTCCGCTTCGTCGGCCTGGTCCAGGTGGCCGCGGATGTCGGTGGTCATGTCCTCGTGCGGCATCAGCCCCGGCACCAGTCCGTTGATCCGGATGCCGTACGGACCCCACTCCACGGCGAGCGTCTCGACCAGGTTCTTGACCCCTGCCTTGGCGGCGGCCGAGTGGGCGTAGCCGGGGCCGCCGGTCCAGGCGTACGACGCCCCGACGCTGACGATCGAGCCCGGCGTGCCGGCCGCGAGGTGGCGCCGCCCGAACTCCCGGGTCATGAACCAGGTGCCGGTCAGCGTGATGTCGAGGACCGCCCGCCAGGCATTCGGCGACAGGTCCTCCGCGGGGGAGGGGAAGTTGGCGGCCGCGTTGTTGATCAGTACCTCCGGCAGTCCCAGTCGGGCCTCGGCCGCGTCGAACACCGCCGCGATCCGGTCGGGGTCGCGGATGTCGGCCGATGCCGTCATGACCCGGCCGCCGGTCAGGGGGGCCAGTTCGTCCCGGGCGGCGGTCAGCCGTTCGGTGTTCCGGCCGACCAGCACCAGATCCGCGCCGAGCCGGGCGAATTCGGCGGCGATCGCCTTGCCGAGTCCGGAGCCGCCGCCGGTCACCAGCACCACGACGCCGTCGTACGTGCCGGGGGGTAACGCGCTGGCGCCCAGTGGGGGAGGAGCGGCGAATCCGGAGGTGCGCATGGGCTCTGTCATGGCGCATAACTACCGCGCCCGAAGGTAAAACACCAGGTCCACGCAGTGATGTTGTCCAGACCATTGACATGTAAGCGCCAGGATGTTGAATTCGGTCCAGTTGTGTTGCGCGACTCTGATGACTTGAGTGATCAATGGAGGATCTGTGACGCCTCGCCCACCTCGTCTCACCGCCCTGGCCGCCTCTGCGGCCCTGCTCGTCGGTGGCCTGCTGGCCGCCGGGCCGTCCGCACAGGCGGCCGGCCCCACCGCGACCGACACCCCGACGAAGGCCCAAGGCGGCCCCGGGGCCCCCACGATCACCCCGACCCCGCAGTCGGTGAGGAGCCGGTCCGACCGGATCACCATCACTCCCACCGTCACCGTGGTGGCCGGCGAAACGGCCGACGAGTCCTCGCTCGCCGTCGTTGAGACCGCCCTGGAGCGGGCCGGTGCGCAGCGCGTCGTCCGGAGCGCGCGGCCCTCCGAGGGCGGGCTCACCGTCCACGTCGGTGACGCCGGCGCGCTCGCCGCCCAGAAGCTCGAAGGCACCGACGGACTGCCCGCCGACGGCTACGTCCTCGGCGTCGGGGCGGGCCGCATCGTCCTCGCGGGCAAGGACACCACCGGCACGTACTACGCCGCGCAGAGCCTGCGCCAGATCCTGCCGCACCAGCGGCGGCCTGGCGCCCGGGTCGGCGGACTCGCGGTGCGCGACTGGCCGGGCACCGCGCTGCGCGGCGTCATCGAGGGGTTCTACGGCACCCCCTGGTCGCAGAAGGCCCGGCTGGACCAGCTGGACTACTACGGCGAGCACAAGATGAACATCTACGTGTACTCGCCCAAGGACGACGCCTACCTCCGCGAGAAGTGGCGCGACGGCTACCCGGTCGACCAGTTGGCGCAGATCAAGGAGCTCGCAGACCGGGCGGTCCAGCGGCACGTCGAGTTCACCTACGCGCTCTCTCCCGGACTGTCGGTCTGCTACAGCTCGGACGCGGACATCAAGGCCCTCGTCGACAAGTTCCAGACGATCTGGGACATCGGCGTACGGACCTTCGCGGTGCCGCTCGACGACATCAGCTACACCGACTGGAACTGCGACGCCGACAAGGAGAAGTGGGGGACCGGCGGCGGTGCGGCGGGAGCCGCGCAGGCGTACCTGCTGAACCGGGTCAACAAGGAGTTCATCGCCACCCACCCCGGCGCGCAGCCGCTCCAGATGGTCCCCACCGAGTACTACAACACCATCGAATCCGCCTACAAGACTGCCCTTTCCGAACAGCTCGACCCGGATGTGCTCGTCGAGTGGACCGGCGTGGGAGTCGTCGCGCCGACCATGACGGTGGCTCAGGCGGACACCGCCCGCGAGGTGTTCGGGCACCCGATCCTGACCTGGGACAACTACCCGGTGAACGACTACGCGACCGACCGGCTGCTCCTCGGCCCGTTCAACGGACGCGAGAAGGGGCTCCCGGGCAGGCTCGCGGGCATCACCGCCAACCCGATGATCCAGCCGTACGCCTCGAAGCTCTCGCTGTACACCGTCGCGGACTACTCCTGGAACGACGCCGCCTACGACCCGCGCACCTCCTGGGGCAAGGGGCTCAAGGAGTACGCGGGAGGCGACGCCCGCACCGAGCAGGCGCTGCGCGCCTTCGCCGATGTCAACTACAGCTCCGCGCTCAACAGCGACAAGGCGCCGGAGCTGGCGGCGGAGGTCGCGCGCTTCTGGAGGTCCGGCGACGCGAAGCGGCTCACCACCGTGCTCGGAAACCTCGGCGCGGCCCCCGCCCGGCTGCGCGCGGCACTTCCGGACCGGGGTTTCGTCGAGGACTCCGGCCCCTGGCTGGACGCCACCGAGGCCTGGGCGACCGCGTCCAGCACCGCCCTGCGCATGGTCGAAGCGGCCCGTGCGGGGAACGGCGCACAGGCCTGGGACCTCCGGCAGCGACTGCCCGCGCAGGTCGAGCACGCCAAGTCCTTCGTCTACACAGGTCTCGGCGGCGACAAGGTGCCGGTCCACGTAGGTGACGGGGTGCTGGACGGGTTCGTCGACGCGGCCACCGCCGAGTACGACCGGATCCTCGGCGTGAGCGGCCGGCCCAGCGCCTCGACGAGCCTCGGCACCTACCAGGGCAACACCGCCGCCCGGATGCTCGACGGCGACGACGCCACGTACTTCTGGAGCGACGGGGCGCCCTCGGTGGACGATCAGCTCACCGTCGACCTGGGCCGGTCCAGGGACATCGGCGACATCACGCTCGCCATGGGGAAGCCCGGCAGCACCGACGACTACCTGCACGACGGAGTGCTGGAGTACTCGGCCGACGGCAGGAGCTGGCAGCCGCTCACCGCCTTCTCCGGCAAGCCGGACGTCGCCGCGACCGCGCCCGCCGGTACGAAGGCCCGCTATGTACGGGCGCGGGCGACCGAGGCCCAGACCAGCTGGGTCGTCGTCCGTGAGTTCCACGTCGCGACCACGGACGGAGCGGTCACCGGCGACCCGCCCGCCGCCACCGGCTCCGCCATGGAATCGGCGGCCGACGGGGACCCGGGCACGGTCTACCGCGCCGCACGGGCCCCGCAGGCCGGTGAGTTCCTTGAGGTGGGGCTCGGCAGCGCGCGTGCGGTCGGCTCGGTCGTGGTCCTACGGCCGGCCGGTGCCAAGGGTGCGGCGGACATCCAGCTGCGGAACGCGGACGGCGACTGGCAGACCGTCGGCCGGCTCGGTGGCGCGTACACCCGCATCGACACGCACGGCCGGACCGCCGACGCGGTGCGGCTGACCTGGCGCAAGGGCGCGGAGGCGCCGCAGATCGCGGAGGTGGTGGCGGGAACGTAGCGGCCCGCCCGAAGTGCGCCCGGCACCCCCGCACCCATGCGGGCGGGGCCGGGCGCACAGCCATGTCGCGGCCGGTCCGGCACGGTCCCTCCATACGCCCCCGGCCGGATCGGTCACCCTCGGGTTGTTCCCAGAGGGGCAAGCGACCGCTTAGTATGCGCCGGAGCAGTGGTAATGCCGACAGTGTTGTGGAGGCCCCTCATGCAGGCATGGCGAGTGCACCGGAACGGCGAGCCCAGCGAGGTGATGCGGCTGGAAGAGACGGACCGGCCCACGCCCGGCGACGGGCAGGTGCTCGTCGAGGTGCTCGCGGCGAACATCAACTTCCCCGACGCCCTGCTCTGTCGAGGCCAGTACCAGGTCAGGCCGCCGCTGCCGTTCACGCCCGGCGTGGAGATCTGCGGCAGGACCGAGGACGGGCGCCGGGTGCTCGCCACCCCCGCGCTGCCGCACGGCGGATTCGCCCAGTACGTCGTCGCGGACGAGGCGGCCCTGCTGCCCGCCCCGGAAGCCTTGGACGACGCCGAGGCTGCCGCGCTGCACATCGGCTACCAGACGGGCTGGTTCGGGCTGCACCGCCGCGCGCACCTGGAGGCGGGGGAGACCCTGCTCGTGCACGCCGCCGCCGGCGGGGTCGGCAGCGCCGCCGTCCAGCTCGGCAAGGCCGCCGGGGCCACCGTCATCGGCGTCGTCGGCGGACCCGAGAAGGCGAAGACCGCCGCCACGCTCGGCTGCGACCTGGTCATCGACCGGCGCACCGATGACATCGTGGCCGCGGTCAAGGAGTTCACCGGCGGCCGGGGTGCCGACGTCGTCTACGACCCGGTCGGCGGCGACGCGTACGCCAAGTCCGTGAAGTGCGTCGCCTTCGAGGGACGGGTGATCGTCGTCGGCTTCGCCAGCGGAGTGATCCCCACTCCGGGGCTCAACCACGCGCTCGTGAAGAACTACTCGGTCCTCGGGCTCCACTGGGGCCTGTACAACACGAAGGACCCGCAGGCGGTCCGCGACTGTCACCGGGAGCTGACCCGGCTCGCCACGGAGGGTGTCATCAAACCCCTGATCAGTGAGCGTGTCGCGATGGACGGGGCGGCGGCCGCCGTCCAGCGTGTCGCCGACGGCACCAGCACCGGCCGCATCGTCGTCCTCCCGTCGGGAGCCGCCCGATGACCGCCCCCGACGCCGCCGGACTGCGCCGCCGCACCCGGGAACTGCTCGCCGCCCACCCGCCTGCCACCACGGACCGCACCGACTTTCTCAAGGCGCGCTTCGACGCCGGACTGGCCTGGGTGCACTACCCGGCCGGACTCGGCGGCCTCGACGCGCCGCGCTCCCTCCAGACAGTCGTCGACGCCGAACTCGCCGCCGCCGGCGCTCCGGACAACGATCCGCGCCGCATCGGCATCGGCCTCGGCATGGCCGCTCCCACCATCCTCGGCTTCGGCACCGACGAGCAGAAGCGGCGCTTCCTGCGCCCGCTGTGGGTCGGGGAGGAGGTGTGGTGCCAGCTCTTCAGCGAACCGGGCGCCGGCTCCGACCTGGCCGCCCTCTCCACCCGCGCCGTCCGCGACGAAGGGGGCACCTCCCGTTCGAGCGAAGCCGAGAGTGGGGGCGACTGGGTGGTCGACGGGCAGAAGGTCTGGACGTCCAGCGCCCACCTGGCGCGCTGGGCGATTCTCATCGCCCGTACCGACCCCGACGTGCCCAAGCACCGAGGCATCAGCTACTTCATCTGCGATATGACCGACCCGGGTGTCGAGGTCCGGCCGCTGCGGCAGATCACCGGCGAGGCCGAGTTCAACGAGGTCTTCCTCACCGGAGTCCGCATCCCCGACAGCCACCGGCTCGGCCCGGTCGGCGAGGGCTGGAAGGTCGCACAGACGACGCTCATGAACGAGCGCGTCTCCATCGGCGGGGCGCGTATCCCGCGCGAGGGCGGCATGATCGGACCGGTCGCCGCGACCTGGCGCGAACGCCCCGAACTGCGTACCCACGATCTGCACCAGCGCCTGCTCACACTCTGGGTGGACGCCGAGGTCGCCCGGCTCACCGGAGCGCGCCTGCGCCAGCAGCTCGTCGCCGGACAACCGGGCCCAGAGGGATCCGGAATGAAGCTCGCCTTCGCCCGGCTCAACCAGGAGATCAGCGGACTCGAAGTCGAACTCCTGGGCGGCGAGGGGCTGCTGTACAGCGACTGGACGATGCGCCGGCCCGAACTCGTCGACTTCACCGGCCGCGACGCCGGGTACCGCTACCTCCGCTCGAAGGGCAACTCCATCGAGGGCGGCACGAGCGAGGTACTGCTCAACATCGTCGCCGAACGCGTGCTCGGTCTGCCCGCCGAACCGCGCAACGACAAGGACGTCGCCTGGAAGGACCTGTCCCGATGACCGCACGGCGCGAAGAGAACCGGCACGAAGAGAACCGGCACGAAGAGAGCCGGACAGAAGAGAGCCAGGCGCCCGATCTGCTGTACTCGGAGGCCGAGGAGGACCTGCGCGCCGCCGTCCGCTCGCTCCTGGACGCCCGGTGCGACGCGCCGGCCGTGATCGCCCGCACCGAGTCCGGCACGCCGTACGACCCGGAGCTGTGGAAGGCGCTCGCCACCGGCATCGGGGCCGCCGGACTCCTGGTGCCGGAGAAGCTCGGCGGTCAGGGGGCCGGGCACCGCGAGGCCGCCGTGGTCCTGGAGGAACTCGGCCGCAGCGTCGCCCCGGTGCCGTACCTGACCAGCTCCGTCGTCGCCACCCGGACGTTGCTCGCGCTCGGCGGCCAGGACGGGCCGGTGGCCGCGCTGCTGACCGAACTGGCCACGGGCCGCAGGACCGCCGTGCTCGTGGCGCCGTTCTCTGCCGCGGCGCCGGAGACCACCGCGGCGTTCTCAGCCGCGTCGCGGGACGCCGCGCCGGACACCGGCACCCCGCTCGCCGCCCTCGACGGCACGCTCGGCCCGATCGCGGACGCGGCCGCCGCCGACGTCCTGCTGGTGCCCACCGCCGACGGCCTGTACGCGGTCGACGCGGACACCCCGGGCGTCGCCTTCGCACCGCTCGTCGCGCTCGACCTGACCCGCCCGCTCGCCACCGTCACCCTGAGCGGCGCCACCGGAACCCGCCTCGCGGACGCCGGGACCGCTCGGGAAGCGGTGCGCGCGGGGCTGCTGTCCGGAGCCGGGCTCCTCGCCTCTGAGCAGCTCGGGATCGCCGAGTGGTGCCTGACCGAGACGGTCGGGTACACCCGTGAGCGCCACCAGTTCAACCGTCCCGTCGGCTCGTTCCAGTCGCTCAAGCACCGCATGGCGCAGCTCTGGCTGGAGGTCGTCTCGGCGCGGGCGGCGGCGCGCAACGCCGCGGACACGCTGGCCACCGGCAGCCCCGACGCGCCGCTGGCGGTGGCCGTCGCGCAGGCGTACTGCTCCAAGGTCGCCGTCCACGCGGCGGAGGAGTGCGTCCAGCTGCACGGCGGTATCGGGATGACCTGGGAGCACCCGGCGCACCTGTATCTGAAGCGCGCCAAGGCCGACTCGATCGCGTACGGCACGGCGGGCCGCCACCGCGAGACCGTCGCCGAACTGATGGAGCTGCCCGCGCCCTGAGACCCGTGGGGCGGGTCCCCGGCAGGACCGGCCGGCCGGGGGCCGCCCAAGCCCTGTCCCCGGCCGCCCAGCCTTACCCGTTTGGCGGACACGCCAGTGCGCCGGATGGCTCCTCCGCTACGCCAAACTGGCCGCCGAATGCCGCAATTCAGGCGCGGCGGAGGAGGTTGGCCATGGCCATTTCGATCTCACTGGTGCTGCTTCTGCTGATCCTGGCGGTGATCTTCCTCCGCAACGGCGGACTGAAGATCTCACACGCGCTGGTCTGCGGCCTGCTGGGGTTCTTCCTCGCGGGGACGAGCATGGCGCCCACCATCCAGGAGGGCCTGACCGCCACCGCCGACGTCGTGAGCAGCATCAGGCCCTGACCCCGTCGCCGGTCCGGTGGCTCCGCCCGGCCGGGCCGGGCCGCCGGACAGTGCCCCGAGCGCCGCGGCCAGCCGGTCCCGCGCCTCGGTCTGGGCGGCGATCCGGGCTTCGAGGACCGCGAGCCGCTCGCGGGCGATCCGCAGCCCCTGCGGGGAGGGCGGGGAGGCGGCGACATCGCCGTCCAGGCAGGGCAGGAACGCCCGCACGTCGTCCAGCGTGAGCCCGGCGGCCAGCAGGTGGCGGATGTTCCGGACCCGGACGACCGTGCGCGCCTCGTACACGCGGTATCCGTTGGCGGCCCGCCGCGAAGTGATCAGCCCGGCCTGCTCGTAGTGGCGCAGCGCACGCGCGGTCGTCCCGGTGACCGTGGCCAGTTCGCCGATCAGCACGCCCACCACCTCCCCGTTCACTCCTATCACGCGACCACCGCACCGCCGTCGACCGGGAGAACCGCACCGGTGATGAACGAGGCGTCCGGTGAGGCGAGATACGTGATCGAGCGTGCCACTTCCGCCGGTGTGCCGCGCCGGCGCATCGGCGTGTGCGCCAGCTGCCATTCCCGCAGCGCCGCCAACTGCTCGGGCGTCAGTCCCTGGTGCTTGCCGATCGGGGTCCCGATCGCACCGGGCGCGACCGCCACGACGCGGATGCCGCGCGGCGCGAGTTCGACCGCCCAGGTGCGGGTGAACAGCTCCATGGCCACCTTGGTCGCCGCGTAGACGGAGCCGCCCGGCCACCCCCGCTGCCCGATCGAGGTGCTGATGTTCACGATGACGCCGCCGGAGGCCTCCAGCAGGGGCAGTGCGGCCCGGGAGAGCAGGAGGGGCGCGATCAGGTTGGTGGCGATCTGCGGCTCGATGATCTCGTTGGTCACGGCGTCGAGCGCGGCGCTGCGGACCACGGCGGCGTTGTTGACCAGCACATCGAGCCGCCCGTACGTCTCCCGCGCGGTGCGGACGATCCGTTCGGGCTCACCGGGGCCGGTGATGTCGGCCACCAGCGGCACGACGCGGTCGTGCCCGGCGGCGGTCTCCTCCAGCGGGCCGGGGCGCCGCCCGATGACGAGCACGGTGGCCCCCTCGGCGGCGAAGGCGTGGGCGGTGGCGCGGCCGATGCCGGTCCCGGCACCGGTGATGGCGACGACCCGGTCGGCGGAAGATCCGGAAGGTGCTGAGCTGCTGTTCATGCGGCAATCGTTCAACCCTGCCGCCAATGGCAAGGTCAAGCAGCGGCGTGGAAACGCGCACAGATGGTCCCGCTACGTACAGGAACCAATGTGTTTCAGTCGGCCGGCTACCTTGTGAGGCTTTTCAGGGGTCCTGGGCATTCGGGTATGAAACGGTCCGGTGGGGTGCGCGACAGCGCGTACCGTATCCCCGTCCGGCACGGCAACGGCTGCCGGGCGCCGCACCGAGCCGGGACCCGGAGAACGCAGCCATGTCATTGCCCCCACTCGGACGCGAACCGGGCGCCGTGCACCACGAGCACTGCCGTAGCAGCCGCTGCTGCCGTTGCCAGCAGCGGCCCTGGGCGACGGTCGCCGGCTTCGAACGGCTCTGCGGACTGTGCGCCTCCTGCTGCCGGGAGTGCGGCCGGGCACCCGCCCGGCATCTGGACGGGCTCGACCACGGACTGTGCGGCGACTGCCGGGGCCTGTGCAACCGCTGCCGCACCCCGCTCACCCCGGACGGGGACTGCCAGTGCCGGAAGTGGCAGCGGCCGGGCGCGGACCCGGTCGGCTACCTCCTGCACGTGCTTCCGCAGCCGCTGATGAGGGAGTTCGGCGGCCAGTATCCGGCCGAACTCGTCGAGATGATCCACCGGGAGCTCGGCCGGCGCAGCCCGGACCAGCTCCTGGACCGGGTGGAGCGCCGGTGGAACGCGCGCTGGGCCCACACCCTCCAGGAGAAGGACGAGGACGGCGGGCGGCGCTGGCCGCCCCTGGAGATCGCCGGACACCTGCTCGGCTCGGCATTCTGCGAGGACCCGCAGTGCGAGGACGGCCGGCTGATCCACACCGATACCGCGTGCCCCCGGTGCGGACTGGCGCCGCACCGGTTCGTGCCCGCCCAGGCGGACCGCAGGGCGACCTCGGAGCGGGCCAGGAGCACGGCCGCCGAGATCCGGCGCGAGCTGCTCGACCGCCGGACCGGCGCGCGGCGCGGAGCGGGCGGAGCACGCCGGGGCGGCGGGGGATCCGGCGACGCCGCACGGCCGTGAGGCGCCGATGGAACACGGCGCGTTTCTGATTCCCCGCCGGGGGTGCCCGGTTCCTGATCAGCCGCCCACCAGCCGCGACCGGATCAGGAACCGCACCCCCTCCGGGGCCTCCAGCGAGAAGCCGCTGCCCCGGCCCTCCACCACATCCACGATCAGCCGGGTGTGCGCCCACACCTGCGACTGACTCCTCGACATCCAGAACGGAATGCTCTCCGCCACCCCGTCGACCTCAAGAGAGGCGAGCAGTACGTCGGAGCCGCCGGTACGGAACTCACCGTCCTGGTAACACATCGGCGCGCTACCGTCGCAGCAGCCGCCCGACTGGTGGAACATCAACGGTCCGTGCAGCCCGCGCAGCCGCCGCAGCAGATCGGCGGCCGCGGGCGTCAGCTCCACCGGCGGCGCGTCCTCGGTACTCATGGCCGCACCCTCTCGCATCGGTTCACGGACCGGCCTCCCTCCGGGCACCGCGCGGATCGCGGTACGCGCACGGCCTCCATACAACCCTGCCGGACGTTGCGGCGGGGTTGCGCGGGCCTGGAGCCGGCCCCTCAGCCCGCCGCCGCCCAGGCGTAGCGGTGTTCCGGGCGGCCGGTGTCCCCGTACTTCAGCGTGAGGCTGATCCGGCCCGCGCCCTCCAGGTACTTGAGATAGCGCTGGGCGGTCGAGCGGCTCAGACCGGCCCGCGCGGCGACCTCGTGCGCGGACAGCGGCTCATCGGCCGCGAGCAGGACCTGGCGGATGACATCGGCGGTCGGCGCGGAGTGCCCCTTCGGGAGCCCGGCCGCGGCGACCGACTCCGAGGTGCGCAGCGCCCCGAAGATCTGGTCGACCTGCTCCTGGCCGGCTTCCCCGCGGCGGCTCTCCACACCCTCCAGCGTGCGCCGCAGCGTCGCGTAGCTCTCCAGCTTCGAGCGCAGGCCGCCGAAACTGAACGGTTTGACCAGGTACTGCAGGGCGCCGTACCGCATCGCGGTCCGCACGGTCACCACATCACGGGCCGCCGTCACCATGATCACGTCGGCCGGATGGCCGATCTGGTGCAGCTGACGCACCAGCGTGAGCCCCGTCCGGTCCGGCAGATAGTGATCGAGCAGGATCAGATCGATGTGCTCGCGCTCCAGGACAGACAGCGCCTGCGCGGCCGTGTGAGCCCGGGAGACGACCCGGAAGCCCGGCACCTTGGCCACGTACGCCGCGTTGATCTCCGCCACCCGGAAGTCGTCGTCCACCACCAGAACGTCAATCACTGCACCCCTCCGACTTCGGCCCGCTGCCGGACGGCGAGCGCCTCCGGCAGGACGACGGTGAAGACGGCGCCGCCACCGGCCCTGGCCGTGACCCGGGCCGCGCCGCCGTAGCGCTCGGCGAGGCGGCGCACCAGCGCCAGTCCGAGCCCCCGCTCCCGGTGGGCCGGGGGCTCCTTGGTGGACCAGCCCTCGGTGAAGATCTGCTCCCGCATGGCGACGGGCACCCCGGGCCCGTTGTCGCTGACCCGCAGGACCGCCGTGGTGCCCTCTGCGAACAGCTCCACCTCGACCAGCGTGGCGGCGTCCAGGGCGTTGTCGATGAGATTGCCCAGTACGGTCACCAGATCGCGCGGATCCACCACGACGTCGGGCAGCCGGGTGGCGGGGGAGACCAGCAAGGACGCGCCGCGCTCCGCGGCCACCGCGGACTTGCCGACCAGCAGCGCGGAGAGCAGCGGATCGTTCACCCGCTCCGCGACCTGCTCGGCCGAGGCCCGGTGCCCGTCCGACACCTCGGTGACGAACTCCACCGCCGCCTCGTGCCTGCCCAGCTCCAGCAGACCCAGCAGGGTGTGCAGCCGGTTGGCGTGCTCGTGGTCCTGAGCACGGAGCGCGTCGAGCAGCCCGTGCGTGGAGTCCAGCTCGCGGCCCAGCAGTTCGAGCTCGGTGCGGTCGCGCAGCGTCACCACGGCGCCGCCGTCACCGGTCGGCATCCGGTTCGCGATCAGCACCCGCCCCCGGCAGACGGTGAGCAGATTCGCGCCGTCGACCCGGCCCGCCAGCACCTCAGCCGTGCGCCCCGGCGGCAGCACGTCGCCCAGCGCCCGGCCGACGGCGTCCGGGGCCAGCTCCAGCAGCCGCTGCGCCTCGTCGTTGAGCAGCCGGATGCGCCCGCGCGCGTCGAGCGCGAGCACCGCCTCCCTGATGCTGTGCAGCATCGCCTCCCGCTCGTCCAGCAGCGCGGAGATGTCCGCGAAGGCCAGACCATGGGTGTTGCGCTGGATGCGCCGGGAGACGAAGAACGCCGCCAGCACCCCCGCGGCCAGCGCGGCTCCCGCGTACTGCAGGAGCACCGGAATGGTGGAGAGCAGCCCCTGCCGGACGCTCTTGTACGCGATGCCCACCGAGACGGCCCCGACCACGGTGCCGGAACGGTCGCGCAGCGGAACCTTGGCCCGCGCCGAGCGCCCCAGGGTGCCGATGTCGATCTGCATGATCTCGCGGCCGGCCAGCGCCGTGCTCGGATCGGTCGAGACGGGTTCGTTGATGCGGGCGGTCTCGGTGTGCGACCACCGCACCCCCCGGGTGTCCATCACCACGATGTACAGCGCCCCGGTGGCCCGCCGGATCCGCTCCGCCTCTGCCTGTACGGGCCCGGACGGATCGGGCCGGGTGGAGAGCAACTGGTCCACCAGGCCGGGTTCCGCGGCGGTGGTCTGCGCGATGGACAGGGCCCGGCGCATCGCCTGGTCGTCCAGCTCGTGGCTGAGCGGGGCGAGGAAGAGCCCGGTGACGAGCATGACCACCCCCGTCGTGATCGCCACCTGGGTGACCAGGACCTGGGCGAAGACACGGCGGGGCCAGTGAATCCGCATGTCCGTGTCCTCTGCTCTCCCGCGGACGCACTGCCGCGGTCCTCGAATCCGGTACTCCGATCGGCTCGGTGTAAACGCAAGGTAAACGGCGCCGGCCTCGCTGCCTAGCCCTCGTCTCCGCTTCGTTGTACGGGAGTGAGCACAATGAGCAGAACCACGGGTAACAGGCAGAACCAGGAGTTGTGAGCGCAAGGCTCCCGCCGCTGCCGGACCGCCCCTAGCGTCCCGCCCCATGAACAGCGAACTGAGCCCCGCCATCGAGCTGCGGGGGGCGAGCAAAGCGTTCCGGACTCCGTCGGGGGCGCTCCACACCGCCGTACGGGATCTGGACCTGACGATCGGCAGGGGTGAGTTCGTCGCGGTCGTCGGCCCCACCGGCTGCGGCAAGTCGACGACCCTGACCCTGATCAGCGGCCTTGAGGAGCCCACGGAGGGAGAGGTACTGGTCTCCGGCGAACCGGTGCGCGGCATCGGTGACAAGGTCGGCTTCGTCTTCCAGCAGGACGCGGTCTTCCCCTGGCGGACCGTCCTGTCCAACGTGATGGCGGGGCCCCGCTTCCGGGGCGTGCCGAAGGCAGAGGCGAAGGAACGCGCACGGGCCTGGCTGGACCGGGTCGGCCTGTCCTCCTTCGAGGACCGCTATCCGCACCAGCTCTCCGGGGGCCAGCGCAAGCGGGTCGCACTCGCGGCGACGTTCGTCAACGACCCGGAGATCCTGCTGATGGACGAGCCGTTCTCGGCCCTCGACGTGCAGACCCGGGCCCTGATGTCCGACGAACTGCTGGAGCTGTGGGGCGGCACCGGAGCCTCCGTCGTCTTCGTCACGCACGACCTGGAGGAATCCATCGCGCTCGCCGACAAGGTGGTCGTGATGACCGCGGGCCCGGCCACCGTCAAGGAGGTCTTCGAGATCGGACTGCCCCGTCCGCGCAAGGTCGAACAGGTGCGCCTTGAGCCCCGGTTCCTGGAGATCTACCGGGAGATCTGGTCCTCGCTCGGCGAAGAGGTCCGCATCACCCGCGAGAGGGGTGCGGCCGATGCCGCCTGAGACCGTCACCAAGACCGCCGCCGTGATCCCGACCGGCCGGACCGAGGCCAGGGCGCGGGCCGCCCGCAACCGCAGGATGCTGGTGCTGGCCAGCCGGATCGCCGTGCTCGTCGCGGTCGTCGGGCTGTGGGAGTGGCTGGCCAGGACAGCCGTCATCGACCCGTTCAACTTCTCCATGCCGTCGAAGATCTGGGAACAGATCCGTACCTGGGTGACCGACGGAACCGCCCAGGGATCCCTGTGGGAACAGATCTGGTACACCCTCTACGAGGCGCTGCTCGGCTGGGTCATCGGCGTGATCGCCGGCGTGCTGTTCGGTATCGCGCTCGGCCGGGTCCGCTTCGCCGCCGATGTCCTCGGCCCGTACATCAAGGTGCTCAACGCCCTGCCGCGCATCGTGCTCGCCCCGATCTTCCTGATCTGGTTCGGCCTCGGCCCGGCGTCCAAGGTCGCCTCCGCGGTCGTCCTGGTGTTCTTCCCGGTCTTCTTCAACGCCTTCCAGGGCGCCAGGGAGGTCGACCGCAACCTCGTCGCCAACTCCCGCATCCTCGGCGCCAGCAACCGGCAGGTCACGCTCCAGGTGGTCATTCCGTCGGCCACCTCGTGGATCTTCACCAGCCTCCACGTCAGCTTCGGCTTCGCGCTGATCGGCGCCATCGTCGGTGAGTACATCGGCGCCACCAAGGGCCTCGGTCTGCTGGTCGCCGCCTCGCAGGGCACCTTCAACGCGGCGGGCGTCTACGCCGCCATGGCCATCCTCGCGGTCGTCGCCCTGCTCGCGGAGGGGCTGCTCACCTTCCTGGAGAAGAAGCTCTTCCGCTGGAAACCGGCCGACGCCGACACCGCGCGCTGACCCGAGCCCTTCTCCCTCCCTCCGTGACACCTCTTCCCCTCCCGGGAACCCCCTTCACAAGGACGTGAACCAGATGCGTATGTCCCCCCGGATCCCGGCCCTCGCCGTCGCCGGAGCCCTCGCCGCGGCGAGCCTGACCGCCTGCGGAGGAGACTCCACCTCCGCGTCCGGCGACAAGAACGACAGCGTGAAGATCATGGTGGGCGGCCTCGACAAGGTCATCTACCTGCCCGCGATGCTCACCGAGCGGCTCGGCTACTTCAAGGACGAGGGCGTCGCCGTCCAGCTGCTGACCGAGCCCGCCGGCGTCCAGGCGGAGACCGCGCTGGTCTCCGGCGACGTACAGGGAACCGTCGGCTTCTACGACCACACCCTCGACCTCCAGGTGAAGGGCAAGCACATCGAGTCGGTGGTCCAGCTCTCCCAGGCCCCGGGAGAGGTCGAGATGGTCTCCGACAAGGCGGCGGGCGACATCGGCTCCGCGAAGGACTTCAAGGGCAAGAAGCTGGGAGTGACGGGCCTCGGCTCCTCGACCGACTTCCTGACGAAGTACCTCGCCGTGAAGAACGGCGTGCAGACCAGCGAGTTCACGCCCGTCGCGGTCGGAGCCGGCCAGACGTTCATCTCCGCGCTCCAGCAGGGCTCCATCCAGGGCGGCATGACCACCGACCCGACCGTGGCCACCATCCTCGACAAGAAGCTCGGCAGCATCCTCGTCGACATGCGGACCCCGGAAGGCTCCAGGAAGGCGCTCGGCGGCCTCTACCCGTCCTCCAGCCTCTACATGCAGACCGAGTGGGTCGACGCCCACAAGCCGACCGTGCAGAAGCTGGCCAACGCCTTCGTGAAGACCCTGAAGTGGATGTCGACGCACAGCGCCGACGAGATCGCCGCGAAGATGCCGGCCGACTACGCACAGGGCGGCGGCGCGGCGCTGTACGCGCAGTCCATCAAGAACACCCTGCCGATGTTCACCACGGACGGGGTGATGCCCCCGGACGGACCGGCCACCGTCGAGCGGGTCCTGAAGGCCTTCAACCCGAACCTCAAGAACGCGGACGTGGACCTCTCCAAGACGTACACCACGGAGTTCGTGAAGAAGGCGCACTGAGCCACGACGGATCCGGCCCGCGCCCGTCACGCCTTCGCGTGCGGGCGCGCGGCCACGTATCGGCTGGGACGGCCCCGCGGTTGCCGGTTATTCGGCGACGGTCCCGCCGGCCGGCCGGTCCGGCTCCAGGCACGCGGTCGGAACCGTGGCCGCAGAACCCCGCCGGACGGCGTTCACCACGGCCTCGTGCAGCGACCGGCTCTCCTGCTCGGAGGAGCAGGGAACGGGACTGCCGGACATGGTGAACCAGTCGGCCGCATCGGTGTACTGCACCGTGATCTGTGCAGTGTCGTCGGCCCATGTGGTGTGGACGGTCAGATCGCCGGACAGCGGCCCGACCTCCTCGGTGAGCACGCCACCGTGCCCCGAATACACTCCGCGAGTCGTCCAGGACGCCCAGGTCATGCTTCCAGGCTCGCACCAAAACGCCCGGATCGCGACCCGCGGGAGGCAATATCCCTTGCGACGTCTGGGGAATCGGGCCCTGCCGCCTCGCTGCTCCGTCGCCCGGGGCTCCCGTGTCACGGACGGGCGGGTCCGGACCCGGAACACGGTTGATCGGGTGACTACCACCCGTCTCCCCACATGCCGGAGCCGCAGGGCGGTTAGGCATGCCGGCATGACATATGACCCCCGACCGAAGAACACCGGATTCCTGCGCGCCCACCGCCTCCGCGCGGCCGGCGCCGCCTGCGTCGTCCTGACCGCGGCCCTGCTCACCGGCTGCGGCCAGGACAGCGGCAGCACGTCGACGAAGACGGAGACCTCCGAAGCCGCGCGTGCCGTCCCGGAGCGCACGACCAGTCCCTCGCCCAGCCCGAGCGCCTCGCTGACCAAGGACCAGGAGAAGCGGAAGAAGCTGCTGGCCTCCACCAAGATCACCTTCGGTAAGGCCGTCACCACGGCCGAGGGAGCCGTCAAGGGCGGCAAGGTGACCGAACTCGAACTGAAGGGCCCCGGGAAGTCGGACGACGACACCGACGCGTCCGCCTCAGCCTCCGCGTCCACCTCCGCGAGCGCGTCCATGAGCGCCTCCCCGACCGGTGCCAGCTCCTCACCGAGCGGCTCCAGCGCCTCCCCCTCCGCCAGCCCCTCCGCCACCGGCCCGGAGTGGGTGGCGACCGTCGTCGCGAAGGACGGCACCGAGCACACCGTGCGCATCGACGCGGTCACCGGCAAGGTGCTCCAGTCCGTCGAGGACCCGGACCAGGACACGGAGGACAAGAGCCGGGCGGCCGAGCGGATCGCCAAGGCCACCCAGACGCCGCAGCAGGCGGCCAAGGCCGCGACGGACAAGGCCAAGGGCACCGTGACCTCCCTCGACCTGGACGAGAACGACAAGAACGTCCTCGTCTGGTCCGTCGACGTCGTGGCCAAGGACTACAAGGAGACGACGGTCGACATCGACGCGGCCAGCGGCTCCGTCACCGGCGAGGACGTCGACGACGACTGACCCGGCCTCGGCAGCACACAAAGCGCGCCCCCGGTCCGCGCGGACCGGGGGCGCACCTGTTGTCATTCGGCCGGTACCGGCTCCGACTCCGGCTGCGCCCCGTCCGCCGCCGGATCGAACTGGGTCCGGTACAGCTCCTCGTACCGTCCGCCCGCCGCCAGCAGCTCGCTGTGCGTACCCCGCTCGGCCACCCGGCCCTCCTCGATGACCAGGATCAGATCGGCCGCCCGCACGGTCGAGAGCCGGTGGGCGATCACCACGGCGGTACGTCCCTCCAGCGCCTCGGCGAGCGCCTCCTGCACGGCCGCCTCCGAGGTCGAGTCCAGGTGCGCGGTCGCCTCGTCGAGGATGACGACGCGCTGCCGGGCCAGCAGCAGCCGGGCGATCGTCAGCCGCTGACGTTCACCACCCGACAGCCGGTAGCCGCGCTCGCCCACCACCGTGTCGAGACCGTCGGGCAGCGAGGCCACCAGCCCGTCGAGGCGGGAACGTCGCAGGGCGTCCCAGATGTCGTCCTCACTCGCTCCGGGCCTGGCGAGCGTGAGATTGGCGCGGACCGACTCATGGAAGAGGTGCCCGTCCTGGGTGACCATGCCGAGCGTCTCGCGGATCGACTCGGCGGTCAGATCGCGTACGTCGACGCCGTTCAGCCGCACCGAGCCGGAATCGGCGTCGTACAGCCGGGGCAGCAGCTGCGCGATCGTCGACTTGCCCGCACCCGAGGAACCGACCAGAGCGACCATCCGGCCGGGCTCGGCACGGAAGGAGACCTTGTGCAGCACCTCCGTACCGCCCCGGGAATCGAGGGTCGCGACCTCTTCGAGGGAGGCGAGGGAGACCTTGTCCGCGGACGGGTAGCCGAAGGACACCCCGTCGAACTCCACCGACACCGGACCGTCCGGCACCCTGCGGGCATCCGGCTTCTCGGAGATCAGCGGCTTCAGGTCGAGGATCTCGAAGACCCGCTCGAAGCTCACCAGCGCGCTCATCACCTCGACCCGGGCACCGGCCAGCGACGTCAGCGGGGCGTAGAGGCGGGTGAGCAGCAGCGCGAGCGACACGACCGCGCCCGCCTCCAGGCTCCCGCGCAGCGCGTAGTAGCCGCCGAGCCCGTAGACGAGCGCGAGCGCCAGCGCGGACACCAGGGTGAGCGCCGTGATGAACGTCGACTGCGCCATGGCCGTACGGATACCGATGTCCCTGACCCTGGAGGCGCGCGCGGCGAACTCGGCGGACTCGTCGGCGGGGCGCCCGAAGAGCTTCACCAGGGTCGCGCCGGGAGCAGAGAAACGCTCGGTCATCTGGGTGCCCATGGCGGCGTTGTGACCTGCGGCCTCACGCTGCATCCGGGCCATCCTGGAGCCCATCCGCCGCGCGGGCACGACGAACACCGGCAGCAGGACGAGCGCCAGCAAGGTGATCTGCCAGGAGATGGTGAGCATCACCGTGAGGGTCAGCAGCAGGGTCACCAGATTGGAGACCACACCGGACAGGGTGTTGCTGAACGCCCGCTGCGCCCCGATGACGTCGTTGTTGAGCCGGCTCACCAGCGCTCCGGTGCGGGTCCGGGTGAAGAAGGCGACCGGCATCCGCTGCACATGGTCGAAGACCGCTGTGCGCAGGTCCAGGATCAGCCCCTCGCCCAGGGTGGCCGACAGCAGTCGGGTCAGCAGCCCGAGCCCCGCCTCGGCCACGGCGATCACGGCGATCAGCAGGGCCAGCCGGGTCACCGTGCCGTTCTCCTTGCCCTCCACGATCGCGTTGACCACCCGGCCGGCCAGCACCGGCGTGGCCACCGCCAGCAGGGCCATGACCACGCTCAGTACCAGGAAGCGGTACAGCTCACGGCGGCGCGGCCGGGCGAAGGCGCCGATCCGGCGCACGGTCGCCCGGGAGAAGGGCCGGCGGTCCTGCTGGGCGTTCATCGCACTGTGCAGCGACGACCACGCCGTGACTTCCATACTCATGCGTGCCTCCGGGAACGAGTCGATGCTCCCGTCGGCCGGACACGGCCAGGGGCGCGGACAGAACGCTAAGATCTCAAGTTGACTTGAGGTCAACCGCTTTCTCCGCGCCCGGCGCAGGATCTCATGCCCCGTCCGGCGGACAGGCCGGAACCGGCTATCGCCCGGAACCGGGTATCGCCCGGAACGCCCACTCCTCGGTGCCGCCCACGGCCCGGACGGCGGACCACGTAGAATCGGCCCCGTTTCCGGCCGAACGATGGCATACCCAACCGATTGAGGCAGTTCGACGTGAGTTTCACAGACAGTTCAGAGGCACCGATCTACGCCGGTCTCGTGGAGGAGCACGGGGACGTCCTGGCGGAGGTGCGCCGAGTGGCTGAGGAGACTCTGCGCGAGGCCGACCTGGCCGTCGACTTCAGCGATGTACGCAGGTCCGCGGCGTATCGCTGACAGCTGACCGGCCCCGTTCCGGCGGCAGCACGCCCGCTCATCGCACCCCTTCCTACCCCCGCGTCCCGGCCCTCGCGCGGCCCCGTGCCGCGCACCTTCGGGGTCTCTCGCACTGCGGACCCGGCTCCGCCGTCGGAGCATGGTACGAACAGTCGGCGACGGACATCGGGAAGGGATGCCGGATGGGTGGTGAACGGCATGAACCGCCGCCGGACGAGTTCGAGGCCGAGCTGGACCAGATCGCCGAGCTGAACCGGCTGGAATCCCCGTCCCCGGCGCCGAGGGACGGGGGCAGCCGGACGGCCGGCGAGGGCGTCCCGCCCGGCGAGGCGGTCAGGCGCCGCGACGCGCTCCTCCTCTCGGCCGGTCACACGGTCGCGGAGTCCGACTCGCTCGACGAGGCGCTGAGGCTGGCGGCCGGGCTGTACGCGCCGGACTTCCCGATGGACGCCCAGTACGTGTTCGCCATCGGTGACGGCTCCCTCACCGCGTCGGCGCAGTACGGATTCCGGCCCGGGGGGGAGACCGACGAGGGTTTCCGGATGCCGCTGACCACCGGCTACCCGGCCGCCGAGGTCGCCAGAACCGGCCGGGCGGTGTTCCTGGCCTCCACCCAGGAGTACCGCGCCGCGTTCCCGGCCACCTGGCACATGTCGGCCCGCAAGGGCCTCAACGCGTGGGCCTTCCTGCCGCTCGTGAACGCCGGACGGGTCGTCGGAGTGTGGCTCGCCGCCTTCCGCTCACCGGTCGCCTTCACCAAGAGCGAGCGCGCCCTGCTGACCGTGACGGGCCGGATGATCGCCCAGGTCCTCGAACGCGCCCGTGCCGGCAAGGCGGAACTCGCCCTCTCCCGCGGCCTGCGCCAGAGCATGCGCGCCGCAGGTCCGGCGCTGACCGGTCTGAGCGTCGCGACGCGCTACGTGCCGACCGGGGGAGGGCTCATGGTCGGCGGCGACTGGTACGACAGCATCGATCTGCCCAACGGCCGCCTCGCCCTGGTCATCGGAGACGTCCAGGGACACGATGTGCACGCCGCCGGGCTGATGGCCCAGCTGCGCACGGCCGTCCACGCGTACGCCGCCGAGGGGCACGGCCCGGACGCCGTACTGGCACGGGCCTCCCGCTTCCTCACCACCCTCGACGACGACCGGTTCGCCACCTGCCTATACATCGAAGCCGACCCGTCCACCGGCAACCTCCACATCGCCCGCGCCGGCCACCCGCACCCGGTCCTGCGGATGCCGGACGGCACCTGTCTGCTCAAACACGTCAGCGGCGGCCTGCCGCTCGGACTGATGCCCGGCGAGGAGGACTACCCCGTCGACATCCTGCGACTGCACGATGACGAGGTCCTGATGCTGTGCACGGACGGCCTGATCGAGAACGGCGGCCACGACATGTACAGCGGCTGGGTGCGGGTGCGCGACGCCTTCTCGCCCGGTCCCGTGGAGGATCTCGAAGGGATGGCCGACCGGCTGATGTCGGCCGTGCTCAGCCCCGAACCCGGCGCCCGCGAGGGCGTCGCCCGCGACGGCGACGACATCGCGCTCCTGCTCCTGCGCCGCGACTCCGTGAAGCCGCGCGCCGAGGTGAACCAGCGCCGGCTGGTGCTGACCATCGGCCAGGACCAGGGTGAGGGGCTGGCCGAGGCGCGGGCCGAACTGAAGGCGCTGCTGCACGACTGGGCGCGGCCGGACCAGGTGGACACCGCGGTGCTCCTGGCGACGGAACTGCTCGGCAACGTACTCGTGCACACCGACCAGGACGGCTCGCTCACCGCGCACGTCACCGGTGAGACCGGCCGGCGCAGGCTGCTCGTCGAGGTCATGGACCGCGGCGACGAACTGCCCCACCAGCGGACCCCGGTCGAACTCGCCTCCTCGGGGCGCGGCCTGCTGCTCCTGGACATCCTGGCCGACCAGTGGGGTGTGCGGCCCGAACCCGAGGGCAAGACCGCCTGGTTCGCCCTCACGGAGGCGTCCTCGGGCGAGGCCGGGGGAGGCGCCTGAATCTGAGACCGGCGCCCCCCTGCCCGTCACGCTGCCGAGGGAGCGATCAGCGGGGAATCCAGGCCCGCCACGTCTTCTCGTTCTCGTGGACCCACTTCTCCGCCGCGTCCTGGGGCGACATCTTCTGGTCGGCGATCATCATCGCCACCTTGTTCTGCTCCTCGGTGCTCCAGGAGAACTTCTTCAGGAACCGGGCGGCCTTGCCGCCGCTGTCGGCGAAGCGGGCATTGAGGTACTTCTTCAGCGGCGTCCGCGGGTAGGCGCACGCGACCTTCTTCGCGTCGGCGTCGCAGCCCTCCTTGTACGCGGGCAGCTTCACCTCCGTCATCGGCACCTTCTCGAACAGCCACTGCGGCTTGTACCAGTAGGAGAGGAAGGGCTTCTTCTCCTTGGCGAACTGCTTGATCTGCGTGATCTGGGCAGCTTCGGAGCCGGAGAACACGACCTGGTAGTCCAGGCCGAGATTGTGCACGAGGGCCTTGTCGTTGGTGACGTACGACGGGGAGCCGTCCAGCAACTGGCCCTTCCCGCCGCTCTCCGCCGTGGCGAACTGCTCGGCGTACTTGTTGAGGTTGTGCCAGTCGGTGACGTCGGGATGCCGCTCGGCGAAGTACGTCGGTACGAACCAGCCGATGTGCCCGGTGACCCCGAGCTCGCCGCCGGAGCTGATCGTCTTCTTGTCCTCGACGTACCTGGCCTCCTGGTCCGGATGGCCCCAGTCCTCCAGGATCGCGTCCACCCGGCCCTGACTGAGGGCGTCCCAGGCGGGTACCTCGTCGATCTGTACGGTGTCGACGCGGTAGCCCAGCTCGTGTTCGAGGAGGTACTGGGCGACGGCGACGTTCGCCTGGGCGCCGACCCACGACTGCACGGACAGGGTCACCGTCTTCGCGCCCTGCGCGTTGGCGAACGGCGAGGACTGCTGGGTCATGTCCGCTGCCCCGCAACCGGCCACGGCGACCAGTGCCGTGGCGGAGAGGAGCGCGATGAGTGGAGTGCGCGGACGAGCCATGTCAGGCCCCCTTTCCGAAGTGGCGTGCCGTCGGCTGGGTGACGCGGTCGAGCATCAGGCCGAGCAGGACGATCGCCGCGCCGGCGACCAGCCCGGTCGCCAGGTCACCCTGCGCGAGGCCGAACACCGCGGCGTAGCCGAGCGCCCCGCCACCGACGAGACCGCCGATGACGACCACGGCGAGGACCAGGACGACGCCCTGGTTGACGGCGAGCAGCAGCGCCGGCCGGGCCAGCGGAAGCTGGACCTTCAGCAGCTGCTGGACCCCCGTCGCACCGAGGGAGCGCGAGGACTCCATGGTGACCGGGTCGACGCCGTTCAGGCCCTGGGTGGTGATGCGGACGACGGCGGGCAGCGCGTAGATGACGGCGGCGGCCACCGCCGGCGCGCGGCCGACACCGAACAGAGCCACGACGGGGATGAGGTAGACGAACTGCGGCATCGTCTGGAACACGTCCAGCACCGGACGCAGCAGCCGCTCCAGCCGTGCGCTGCGGGAGGCGGCGATCCCGACGGCGAAACCGGCCACCAGGGTCACCGCGACACCGGCCAGCACCTGGGAGAGCGTGTCGAGCGCCGGGTCCCAGACGCCGAGTACCCCGATGGCGGCCATCGCGAGGACGGCGGTCACCGTGGTGCGCCAGGTGCCGATCAGCATGGCGAGCACGGCGATCAGCAGCAGCACCGCCCACCAGGGCAGCCACTGCAGCCCGTCGCGCACCGGGTTCAGGACCCAGGTGGTGAAGTGCCCGGCCCAGTCCGCCGTACCGCCGATGACCGGGACGCCCGAGTACAGGTGGTCGGTCATCCAGTCGACGGCCCTGTTGACGGGCTCGGCCACCGCGACTGTCCGGCCGTCCGGCCAGTTCGTCCCTGAGACGAGGCGCGCCACGACGGCGACGACCACGGTGCCGGCCGCGGCGACGGCCCAGCCCAGCCGGGCCGATCCGGCCCGGGGCGCGGTGTCGAGCCCGTTGCCGGCCGCGCCGGTGACCCGGTCGAGGACCACGGCCAGGAGCACGATCGGGATGCCGGCCGCGAGCGCGGCTCCGACGTCGACGGAGGCCAGCGCCTGGTAGACGCGGTCACCGAGACCGCCGGCGCCGATCACCGAGGCGATGACCGCCATCGAGAGGGCCATCATGATCGTCTGGTTGAGGCCGAGCAGCAGCTCCCTGCGGGCCAGCGGCAGCCGGGCCGTCAGCAGCCGCTGCCGTCCGGTGGCGCCGAGCGAGGCCGCCGCCTCCATGACGCCCGCGTCGGCGCCGCGCAGCCCGAGAGCGGTCAGCCGGGCCATCGGCGGTGCCGCGTAGACGACCGTCGCGAGCACGGCGGCCGGCACGCCGATGCCGAAGACGAGCACCACCGGCAGCAGATACGCGAAGGCCGGCATCACCTGCATGGTGTCGAGCACCGGCCGCAGCAGGCGGAAGACCCGGTCCGAAAGGCCCGCGGCCAGGCCGAGCAGCGCACCGAGCGCCACCGAGACCAGGACGGCGACCACCATCAGCGCCAGGGTCTGCATGGTCGGCACCCACATGCCGAGCAGCCCGCAGAGCAGGAACGCGACGACCCCGGACAGCGCGAGCCGGACACCGGCCACCCGCCAGGCGATCAGCCCGACTGCCGCGGTGACCCCGGCCCAGCCGGCCGCGAGCAGGACCAGGTAGACGGCGCGCACCGAGAGCACGACGCCGTTGCTGATGTGCCCGAAGAAGTAGAGGAACAGCGGGTGGGTGTCGCGGTTGTCGATGATCCAGTCGCTGACGCTGCCGAGCGGACCGGTGAGGTCGACGGTGAGGTCCCCGGGCCAGGCGCCCCGGCCGGCCAGGACGCTGCCGAGCACCAGCAGCACGACCGCGGCGCCCAGCAGGAGGGCGGTGCGGTGCCGGGCGAAGGCGGTGGCGGCCCCGGAGGGGAGGAGGCCCGTGGGGCGTGCGGGGGTGGCGGTCGCGGTCATCGCTGCCACCTCCGGCTCGGTGCGGCGGGCCGCACGGCCGGCCGCGGACACGGTGCGAGGCGGCCCGGCGGGGCATCCGGGAGGGTCGTCCGCATCACGCGGCCTCCTTCACGGCCGGGATCCCGGCCACGACGCCGAGCAGGCAGGCGTGGTCGACCACGCCCAGGCAGCGCCCCTCGTCGACCACCCGCGCGGTCTCACCGGTACGGACGACCGCCTCGATCGCCTCGGAGACGGTGGTGCTCGGTCCGAGCGCGGGACCCGAGACACTCTCCGTACCGTCGGCCGGACGCATCGCCGCCCGCACGGTCAGGACCTGTTCGCGCGGAACGTCGCGCACGAAGTCCCGCACGTAGTCGTCGGCCGGAGACCCCACGATCTCCTCCGGAGTGCCCAGCTGGACGATCCGGCCGTCCCGCATCAGCGCGATCCGGTCGCCGAGCTTCAGCGCCTCGTTCAGGTCATGGGTGATGAAGACCATCGTGCGTCCCTCCTCGCGGTGCAGGCGCACGACCTCCTCCTGCATGTCCCGCCGGATGAGCGGGTCGAGGGCGCTGAACGGCTCGTCGAACAGCAGGACTTCGGGGTCGACGGCGAGGGCCCGCGCCAGCCCGACACGCTGCTGCTGGCCGCCGGAGAGCTGCCCGGGACGGCGGTCCGCCAGTCCGTCGAGACCGACCTTCGCGATGAACTCGGCTGCCCGTGACCGGCGTTGGGACCGCCCCATGCCCTGGATCTCCAGCCCGTACGCGACGTTGTCGACGACCGAGCGGTGCGGCAGCAGACCGAAGTGCTGGAAGACCATGGAGGCGCGGTGACGGCGCAGTTCACGCAGCCGTCCCGCGCTCATCGAGAGCACGTCCTCGCCGTCCATGGTGATCTGACCGGACGTCGGTTCGACGAGCCGGGTGAGACAGCGCACGAGGGTGGACTTGCCGGAACCGGACAGGCCCATCACGACGAACACCTCGCCCTTGCGGACGTCGAAGGAGACGTCGCGCACGGCGGCGGTGCAGCCGGTCCGCTCGCGCAGTTCCGTGGCGTCGAGCTCGGCCAGTGCGGCGTCACCGGGCACCCGGCCGGCCTTCGGTCCGAAGACCTTCCAGAGGTTGTTCACGGAGAAGACGTGCGGCGGTGTGTTCATCGGGCATGACCCCCCGTAGTGGCGCCGAGCAGCTCCGCGCACTTCTCCCCGACCATCAGGACCCCGATCATCGGGTTGACGGTCGGCATGGTCGGGAACACCGACGCGTCGGCGATCCGGACGGCGTCCAGGCCGCGGATCCGCAGATCGGGTGCGACCACGGCGAGCGCGTCGTCGGCCGCGCCCATCCGGCACGTTCCGGCCGGGTGGTACACGGTGTGCGCGACCCTGCGCGCGTACTCGCTCAGATCCTCGTCGGAGGTGACCTCGGGCCCCGGACAGACCTCCCGCTTCAGCCAGCCGGCCAGCGGCTGCCGCGCGGCGATCTCACGGGCGATCCTGATCCCGTCGACGAGCGTCCGTCCGTCGTAGTCCTCCGCGTCGGTGAAGTAGCGGAAGTCCAGGGCGGGTTTGACCTCGGGGTCGGGGCTGGTCAGATACAGCCGGCCGCGGCTCCTCGGCTTCGGGATGTTCGGCGTCATGGACACCCCGTGCTCAGGACGCTCGTACCCGAGCCGTTCCGGATTGTCCGTGAACGGGATCTGGTAGAAGTGGAACATCAGGTCAGGACCCGGGCTCTCCGGGTCCCGGCGTACGAACAGCCCGGCGTCGCTGTCCATCGCGGAGTTCTCCGGAATCGGTCCGTGGGTCTCCCAGACGATGACCGACTCCGGGTGGTCGAGCAGGTTCTCACCCACACCCGGCAGGTCGTGCACCACGGGTATGCCGAGCTTCTCCAGCTCCGCGCGGTGGCCTATCCCGGAGTGCATCAGCAGCCGCGGCGTGTCCACCGCGCCCGCGCACAGCACCACTTCGCGCCGGGCGCTTACCAGCCGCTCCGTGCCGTCCGCCGTGCGCACCCGCACTCCGGTCGCCCGGTCGCCGTCCAGCTCCAGCCGGAACGCCCAGGTCTCCAGGGCGATATGGAGGTTCGGCCGGTCGAGGAAGGGGTGCAGATACGCGACAGAGGCGGAGGAGCGCTTGTTGTTCTCGGGATGGTAGGCGAGGTCGAAGAACCCCACGCCGTCCTGGAAGGCCGCCTTGTTGAAGCCCTCGACGCGCGGGATTCCGAGAGCCGTCTGCGCCGTGTCGACGAAGTCGCGGGCGATGGCGTTCCGGTCGGCCTCGTCCACGGGAACGATGTTGTTGCGCAGCCGTGCGAAGTACGGGTCCATCGACGAGGCGTCCCAGCCGTCCGCGCCCGCCTCTGCCCATTCGTCCCAGTCGGACGGCAGCGGCTTGAAGGCGATCAGGGTGTTGTGGGACGAGCACCCGCCGAGCACCCTGGCCCTGCTGTGCCGGATGTTCGAGTTGCCGCGGGGCTGCTCGGTCGTGGGGTAGTCGTAGTCCAGCTCGCCGCCCAGGAGGCCCATCCAGCGGCGCAGGGTCAGGACGTCGTCCCGTCCCACGTCACTGGGGCCGCCCTCGATGAGGGCGACGGTGACGTCGGGGTCCTCGGTGAGCCGGGAAGCGATCACAGAGCCCGCGGTGCCGCCGCCGACGATGACATAGTCGTAGTGGGTCATGTTCTCCATCGCCTCTGCTCCTGTCAGCCCGCGAACCAGCGCACCGGGCGCGGGGCGAGGTTCTGGTAGATGTGCTTGGACTCGCGGTACTCGGCGAGACCCGTCGGGCCGAGCTCCCGGCCGATGCCGGACTTGCCGAAGCCGCCCCACTCGGCCTGCGGCAGGTAGGGGTGGAAGTCGTTGATCCAGACGGTGCCGTGGCGCAGCCGGGCCGCGACCCGCCGGCCGCGCCCCGGATCGGCGGTCCACACGCCGCCGGCCAGCCCGTACTCCGTGTCGTTGGCGAGCGTCACGGCCTCGTCCTCGGTACGGAACGTCTCGACGGTCAGGACCGGTCCGAAGACCTCCTCGCGCACCACGCGCATGGAGCGGTCGCAGTGGTCGAGGACGGTGGGCCGGTAGAAGTACCCGGGCCCGTCCGGGCGTTCACCGCCCGCCCGCAGCACCGCACCCTCGTGGAGCGCGGAGGCGACGAACTCCTCGGTCCTGGCCAGCTGTCGCGCCGAGACGAGCGGACCGCACTCGACACCGTCGTCGGTGCCGCGGCCGATCCGGATCAGCTCGGCGCGCCGGGCGAGCTCGGTGACGAACCGCTCGCGCACCGACTCCTCGACGATCAGCCGCGATCCGGCGGAACAGACCTGGCCGCTGTGGATGAAGGCGGCGTTGAGCGCCTGGTCCACGGCGGTGTCGAAGCCCTCCTCGGTGGCGCAGGCGTCCGCGAACACCACGTTGGGGTTCTTGCCGCCGAGTTCGAGCGCGACCTTCTTGACCGACTCCGCGGCGGCCCGCATCACCTTCGTCCCGCTGCTGAGCCCGCCGGTGAAGGAGACCAGGTCGACCCCGGGGTGTTCGGCGAGCCGGGCTCCGACGGTGGCGCCGGGGCCCGTGACGATGTTGGCGACCCCGGCCGGCAGTCCGGCCTCCGTGAGCAGCGCGATCAGCGCGACCGTGGTCAGCGGTGTGATCTCGCTCGGCTTGACCACGAAGGTGTTGCCCGCGGCGAGAGCCGGCGCGATCTTCCAACTCGCCTGGAGCAGAGGGTAGTTCCATGGGGTGATCAGCCCGCAGACACCGACGGGTTCGTGCACCACGACGCTGTGGATCTCCTCGGACCCGGCATCGACGACACGTCCGCCGCTCTCGTTCATGACGAGGTCGGCGAAGTAGCGGAAGGCGTCCCGCACGCAGTCCACGTCGACCCGGCCCTCTTCGAGCGTCTTCCCGGCGTCCCGGCACTCCAGCGCGCCGATCCGCTCCCGGTCGCGCTCCAGCAGACCGGCCACCCGCCTGAGCAGCGCGGCGCGCTCCGCGACGGGCGTGTGCGGCCAGGGACCCGCGTCGAAAGCGGTCCGGGCCGCGGCGACGGCGGCGTCCGCGTCCACGGCGTCCCCCTCGGAGACGACGGCGAACGCGGTCGCGTCCACGGGGTCGAGAACCTCGCGCGTGGCGCCGGATGCGGCGGCTCGCCACTCTCCCGCTACCTGGATCGTGTGTTGTGCCGACACGTCGTGTGCTGCCCTTTCGGTGGCCGTGCGTCCGACGCCGGGCGAACCCCGGCGGTCTGGGCCTATTCCCCGGAAGCCCGAAGCCATGCGCGGAGGTCATCGCGAAGTGACCCGGCTCACGGGAACCCCACGTCAGGGTGGGGCGCGGTCGGTTCCGCGGGCCACTGGCGTGCGGGGCAGGGCCACCGCCGCCGGTCCGCTCGGCGGTGGTGGCCGCCGTGACGCCCTGTGTGCCAGTTGAGTGAAATAGCTTAAAAATATTGATATGCAACTATTTGGGTAATGTGGGCCCCGGCCGGGAACCGACCGTAAGGAGTGGGAACAGCCATGGCGGACGAGCAGTACGAGGAGCCGGACAACACCGCGGTGCGGGTCGCGCTCTGGCGGGCGATGCACGTACAGGCAGACGCCGAGCCACACGTGTTCGAGGACGAGATCGGCCTGCGGCTGGTGGCGCCGGAAGAGGACTGGCGGAGCCGCCCCGACATGGACCCGGACGCCACCAGCGGGTTCCGGGCCTCCACCGTGTGCCGCGCCCGATTCGTCGAGGACCTGGTCGCGGAGGAGATCAGCCAGGGCATCGACCAGTACGTCATCCTGGGAGCAGGCCTGGACACCTATGTCCAGCGCCGGCCCGAGACGGCTTCCCTGCTCCGGGTCTTCGAGATCGACCAGCCGGCCACCCAGTCCTGGAAACGCCGACGGCTGATCGAGCTCGGCTACGGGATCCCCGACCGGCTGCGACTGGTGCCGGTCGACTTCGAGGCGGGCGGCGACTGGTGGCGGCAGCTGTCGGACGCCGGCTTCGACCCGGGCAGGCCGGCGCTCGTCGTCTGTGCCGGCGTCACGGTGTACCTGACCAAGGAAGCCATCGCGGCGACCCTGCGCAGGCTCGGCGGGCTCGCCCCCGGCTCGACGCTCGCCATGACGTTCATGCTGCCGGCCGAACTCGTCGATGACGTGGACCGCGACCGGCTGGAGGAGACCAAGCCGAGGGCGCGCGCGTCCGGAACACCCTTCATCAGCTTCCACACCCCGCAGGAGATGCTCGGCCTGGCCCGCGCCGCCGGATTCGAGAGCGCCCGGCACGTGTCGGGACCGCAGCTGGCCGCACGCTACTTCGCGGACCGGACCGACGGTCTCCGCGCGTCGAGCGGCGAGGACCTGCTGATCGCCACCGTCTGAAACGTGCCCGTTCCCTCGCCGGGCACTGGCTGGAAAAGCGGATGCGCGTGGTCTCCGGTGCTGTCACGCTGCGCCGGTGAACCGAGAAGAGCTCTCCAGAATCGCCCATGCCCACCACCCCATCAAGTCCCCGCTCGACGACGACTCGGTACGTCAACTGCTGGACCACGGCATCACGCGCGGCGACGAGCGCGTACTCGACCTCGGCTGCGGCGGCGGGGAGTGGCTCGTGCGCGCACTGTCCGGCCGGCCGGAACTGCGGGCCGAGGGCGTGGACATCTCCGAGGGCGCGCTGGCGGATGCCCGTACGCGCGCCACCGGGCTCGGCGTCGCGGACCGGCTGACTCTCCATCAGCTGCCCGCCGCCGACTTCGTCTCGCCGCACCGGTTCGACCTGGTGCTGAGCTTCGGGGCGGCGCACGCCTTCGGCGGGCTGCTCCCCACCCTCGCCGCGGCCCGCGAACACCTGGCTCCGGGCGGCCGGGTGCTGGTCGGTGACGGCTTCTGGGAGCGTGAACCGTCACCGGAGGCGATCGAGATGCTCGGGGACTTCGCCGACCTGGCGACGACCGTGGACCAGGTCATGGCCGAGGGCTGGACGCCCGTCCACGGCCACGTCAGTACCCGCCGCGAGATGGACGACTACGAATGGGCCTGCTGGGGGACGCTGGCCGACTGGGCGCTCGACCACCCCGCCCACCCCGACGGCGCGGAGACGCTCGCCCTGTCCGCCACCCGTCGCACCGAATGGCTGCGGGGCTACCGCGACACCTGGGGCTTCGTCAGCCTGGTCCTGCGCCGCACCGCCGACTGAGGGCGCTGCGCCGCACCGCCGACTGAGGGTTCCGCGCCGCACCGCCGACCGAGCGGCGGGCCGGGCCCGTCCTGCCCCTGGTGCGTTCCGCCGCTGCTCACGACCCCGGCGGTGGCCTGAGCGCGGCGTACGTTCCCGCCCCGGCCGCCAGCAGCAGCACGCAGCCCGTGAAGACGATTCCGGCCTGGCGCAGCCCGAGCCAGGTGGCGATGGCGCCGACCCCGACGACCGGTACCGAGATGCCGGTGTACGCGACGACGAAGAAGGCCGAGATGGTGCCGCCGCGGTGCTCGGCCGGGGCCGCACCGCTGACCAGGGTGAGCGCCGCGCGAAAGGCGAGGCCCTGGCCGGTGCCGCCGCACACCGCTCCGAGGATCAGCAGCGGCAGGGACTCGGCGATGAGCGAAGAGGCCACCAGCACCAGGCCCGCCATGAGGATGCCGCAGCCGGCCGGGAGCGCGCGGCGGGCGCCGAAACGCCGCGTCAGCAACTGCCCGAACGTCGAGGCCAGGAACACCGAGAAGACCACGGCCCCGATGACGGCCGCGTTGTGCACCCCCAGCGTCTGCGAGGCGAAACTCGGCGCGACCGCCGTGAACAGCCCGAGCAGCGCGAAGCCGGCGAAGGCCGCCACGGAGGCGGGCACGAACACACTCCGGACCTCGGGCGGCACCGCCATGCCCTGGGGCGCCGGGCGCGGCCACCGCTGCGGCTCCGCGACGGTCTCCGGAAGGAACCAGATGATCCCTGATGCCACGGCCACCAACCCCAGGTGGACCCAGAACGGCAGCGTCAGCGGCCAGGGCGTGTACTGGGCGAGGAGCCCGGACAGCAGCGGTCCGCAGCCCAGGCCGCCCATGTTCGCGGCCGTGGCGGCGAATCCGGCCCGCGCCTTCTGAGCGGGCCCGGCCAGTTCGATGACAGCGGCCGTCGCGGCGCCGCTCAGCAGCCCCGCCGCGAATCCGGACAGCAGCCGTCCCGCGAAGAGCAGCGGCAGACCGCGCTCCAGGAGGAAGCAGCCGGCGCTCGCCGCCGACAGGGCCATCGCGCACAGGAGTACGGGTCTGCGGCCGACCTTGTCCGAGTAGTTGCCCGCCAGCAGCAGCACGGTGATGACCGCGACGGCGTAGACGGCGAAGACGACGGTCACCATCAGCTCGGAGAAGCCGATCTGCTGCTGGTAGAGCCCGTACAAGGGCGTGGGCAGCGTGGTACCGGCCATCCCGATGGCGAACACCACCGCCGCAGCCAGGTAGCCCGGGTGCCGGCTGCCACTTGTGTTCAGCGCATGCTCACGAACGATCACATACATCACCATATGATCGGCCGCCCGGCGAGACGGCGTTCGGCGCGAGGGCGCCTGCCGGCACAACGGCGCGTACCGGGACAACGGCGCCTGTCGGCACAACGGCTGTCATAGCCTCACCGGCCCCCGCTGTCCGCGTTTCGGGAATTCTTCTCCTGATCGAGTGATCGACCAATCCACCGGGCGCTCAGCACCGAACAAGCTGTGTGACGATCTTCCGGACCACTCCGATTCGTACCGTGCCCGCTGCCCGAGCCATCGGCCGGGCCGGTGGCGTCCGGACCGGACGCACCTCACTGCCTTTCCCCCCCGGTGCGGGCGCTCAGTAGCGGGCCGTCCTGACCGGCCCCGCCGCCCGGCACCCGTCGCGGACGCAGCCGCTGGCCGCGACCTCTGTTCGCCGTATTCCAGAACCCGTATTCCACCAACTCGCATTCCATCAAGGAGAACACCATGAACGCCCTTCGCTACCGTCGTGCAGCCGTCGCCGTCGCCGCAGCCGCCGTTCTTCCGCTGGCGCTGACCGCGTGCTCGGACGACAGCTCCGACAAGGCGTCGGACAGCAAGTCCAGTGCCGCTGCCGCCGCTCCGGACGCTTCGGAGCCGGCCACGGCCGACTCCGCCTCGATGGACAAGCCGTTCGGCCCGGCCTGCGCGGGTGTCCCGAAGGAAGGCGCGGGCAGCTTTGACGGCATGTCGAAGGACCCGGTCGCCACGGCCGCCTCCAACAACCCCGACCTGTCCACCCTGGTGACGGCGGTCAAGAAGGCCGGCCTGGTCGACACGCTCAACAACGCCAAGAACATCACCGTGTTCGCACCCACCAACGAGGCCTTCGCCAAGATCCCGAAGGCCGACCTGGACAAGGTCCTCAGCGACAAGGCGACGCTCACCAAGATCCTGACCTACCACGTCGTGGGCCAGAAGCTCACCCCGAAGCAGCTGGAGAACGGCAGCTTCGACACCCTCCAGAAGACCAAGCTCACCACCGCCGGATCCGGTGAGTCCTACAAGGTCAACGACAGCGCCAAGGTGGTGTGCGGCAACGTGCCCACGGCCAACGCGACGGTCTACATCATCGACACGGTCCTGATGCCCAAGTAGTCACGGCCGACGCCAGACAGAGCCGCCCCGCTGCGCGCCCGACCGGAATCAGCCCCCCGGTCCGGGCTCGCAGCGGGGCTTTTCTCTGCGTGCTCCGGTGTTGCGGTGTTCCGGGGCGCTGCGCGCCGTGCGCTCAGCGGAGCGTGCAGCGCAGCAGCCGCACGGCTGCCCGACGGCGAAGCCGCCGTCCCAGGCCGCTCACTCTCAGCCGCCACGGCGGCTGCCGGGGCGTGGCCCGGACGATGTCGAGTACACGCCCCTTCAGGGCCGCGGGCGGAATCGTCGTCGACGCCATCCCCAGACGGGCCGCGGTCGCCCGGAACTCCTCGCACTCGCGAAGGCAGGTGGGACATCCGGCGCAGTGGGCCTCGACGGCTGTGCGTTCCCGCTCCTGGAGTGCGTCCAGTGCGTACGCGCCAGTCAGCATGTGAACGTCGGACACCAATTTCTCCAGTGTTTACGGGGTGGATGTTTCCCGGGTTCGTCGATTTCATGTGCGGTCCGGGTGTCCTGGGCCCCGGTGGAATGGAAAAGGCAACAGTGAACCGCGGTACCGGTACTTCGGTCACCCGAATTGCCGATCGCCGAATATGCGTTGACGAGAAATAAGGTATCCCTGTCCGAAATCCTCTCCGGTGTTGCCGCGAGTGGCATCTGTACGGCCGTTCTTGCAGTGATCCGTAGCCGGGGCGGTTGCGGATTGCCGTCCGGACGAAATTAGTGAAGATGCACCCAAAGTCCACGGCTTCGAGGTGATTTGAGGACTTCGGCGGGGGTCCGTACGGGTGAATGATCGTACTTCTGCCGTGAGTGAATAGAGGTTGCTTATTGCGAATGATTCGCAATAAGTGGGTGGTAGCGCTTATGGCCTACAGCCGGAACGTGTTCTCCGTTCAATTCGCACGGTTCCGGTAGGGGCTCAGTGCTGTGTTCATCTGCGGTTATGTCCGACGAGGGGTGCGTCACCGGAATTCTTCCCAGGAAATACGTGAATCCTTGCCGGAGAAATGTGGTTCGCTGTCGCCCCGACGATCGGCGGCGGGCACAGCCCCCGCGACAGGCGCACGGAATTCTTCCCGTGCGCGGGATCGTCGGCCCGTTCCGCCCAACCCACGCATCGCCCCGTACCCGCACCTGCGCCCCGGCCAGGCGGTGCGGTGGTGATCCGTTGTCGAGAGGACCAGTCTTGACGTCCCCCACTCCGAGGCCGCGCAGTCGTCGCGTCCTCGACCACTCCCTCCTCGTCCTCGGCGCCGGCGCGCTGGCCACGGGGCTCGGCGTCCTCACGCTCGCACCCGGAATCAGTGCGGCCTCCAGCCACCGCGAGGCCCCGCTGATCGCAGGTGACCCGCGTGCGGACAACACCGACGTGTACGCCTTCACCAGCCCCGACCGCTCCGACACGGTGACGCTCGCCGCCAACTGGATTCCGTTCGAGGAGCCCAACGGGGGCCCGAACTTCTACCAGTTCGCCGACGACGCCCGGTACAACATCAAGATCGACAACACCGGCGACGGCAACGCGGACGTCACCTACACCTGGCGCTTTCGCACCCTGACGCGGGACGCGGGCGGCCAGTTCCTCTACAACACCGGTCAGGTCACCTCGCTCAACGACCCGGACCTGAACATCCGACAGGTCTACGACCTCACGGTGACCACCTCCCGCGGCACCTCCACGGTGCTGCGCGGGGCCCCCGTGGCGCCGTCGAACGTCGGCAAGGCGTCCATGCCGAACTACGCCGCTCTGCGCGCCCAGGCGGTCCGCAACGCCCCGGGCGGCGGCAAGGCGTTCGCCGGCCAGGCGGAGGACCCGTTCTTCGCCGATCTGCGCGTCTTCGACCTGCTCTACGGCGGGAACCTCAGCGAACGCGGGCAGGACACCCTCGCCGGGTACAACGTCAACTCGGTCGCACTCCAGATCCCCAAGAAGGACCTGGCACTGCGGGGCAACGCCACCCGAAACCCGGTGGTCGGGATCTGGTCGACCACCGAGCGCCAAGGCGTCCAGGTCACTGACTCCAGGACCGCGAGCGCCCACACCGGGTGGAAGCAGGTCTCCCGCCTCGGCAACCCGCTCGTCAACGAGGTCGTCGTACCCCTCAAGTACAAGGACGCCTTCAACACCCTCAACCCCAGCCAGGACCGGACCGTCCAGCCGGTCGTGGACAAGGTGCTGGACCCGATCCTGCCGAAGCTGATCCAGAAGGTGTACGGCGTGCCGGCACCGAAGGCCCCGCGCAACGACCTCGCGGAGATCTACCTCACCGGCATCTGCAAGGCCTGCGGGCCGGTCAAGGCCGATCTGAACGCCCACCGGCTGAACAAGGACGCCTCGCTCAAGAAGATCGTCCCGGCCGAGGAGCTGCGGCTGAACATGGCCGTGCCGCCGACCGCGAAGCCCAACAGGCTCGGCGTCCTCGCCGGGGACCTGGCCGGCTTCCCGAACGGCCGCCGCCTCACCGACGACGTCATCGACATCTCCCTCCAGGCGGTCGAAGGAGCCGCCCAGACGGGCAAGCTCGTCCCCGCACTCGCGGACGGCGACAAGGTCGATGCCAATGAGGTGCCCTTCGGCACGCGCTTCCCGTACCTGGCGCTCCCGCACACCAAGAGCGTCAACAGCGGCCCGTCCGGCCGCGCCGGGAAGTCGGCCATGACGCCGTCGAACGCGGCCGCGATCGGCACCGCGGGCATCGCCCTGCTGGGTGTCGGAGGACTGCGCCTGCGCCGGCGCCGCGCCACGAGCTGACCCGCCGCCCCTGCTCCAGGGGTGCTCCCGGGTCACACAGGTGTCCGGACCGGCCGGCCGGTCCGGACACCACCGCCGCCTCCCCCCCCCCCCCCACCCAAAAAAATTTGGGAAACAATGCCACCCCCCCCCCACAAAAACCCCCGCCCCCAAACCCCAACCGGGTTAACACCCGGAGGCCTT
>NZ_JBVJMU010000001.1:0-341056 GCF_055584045.1 Streptomyces sp. NPDC104307 | reverse complement strand
CGGGTGCGCCCGCGGCTCACACTGGTTCCGGCCCCGGCGCGCGGGTCGGCACACCACCGCCGCCTCCCCCCCCGCCCGTCCCACATCATTGGGAGAACCAGTGCCAGCCCCGACCGACCAAGCCCCCGTGCCTCCTGCCCGAACCGGTAGACGACGGCTGCGCAGTGCCGCGGTCACCATCGCCCTGGGAGGCACGCTGTTCACGGTCGGGGCCCTGGGCCTGGCCCCCCAGCAGGCGCCCGCTCCCACGGTCGCCGCCGGCCAGGACGCGCCCCGCGGCAAGGACGCCACCGAAGCCCTGCGGACCCATGTACGCAAACTGCCCGCCGACCCCGGCGGCTGGTCCTCCCTCGGCATGGCCTACGTACAGCAGGCCCGAAGCACGGCGGACGCGGCCACCTACGACCGGGCCCGCACCGCCCTGCGCAAGTCCCTCGCCCTCCAGCCGGCCGGCAACTTCGCGGCGGAGACCGGGATGGGAGCCCTCGAATCCGCCCGCCACGACTTCGCCGAAGCCCTGACCTGGGCGCGGCGGGCCACCACCGACAACCCCTACAGCGCACCCGCCCAAGGGGTCCTGGCCGACGCGCTCACCCAGCTCGGCCGCTACGAGGACTCCTACGCGGCGGTCCAGCGCATGACCGACCTCAGGCCCGACAGCAGCGCCCTCGCGCGCGCCTCGTACAGCTGGGAACTCCGCGGCGACACGGCGCGGGCACGCGACCTGATGAACAAGTCCCTCCAGGCGGCCGGCACCCCGGCCGACAAGGCGTTCGCCCTGACCCACCTCGCCACCCTCGCGCTGGAGACCGGCGATCCGGGCACCGCCCTGAAGCTGGCCGGCACCGGACTTGACGTACTCCCGGGCGACGCCGCCCTCCTGGAGGCACGGGCCCGCGCCCACACCGCGCTCGGCCACTGCGCGCAGGCCGTCACCGACTTCACCGCGGCCGTCGCCGCCGCACCCCTGCCCCAGTACCTTCTCGGACTCGGCGACCTCCAGCGGTCGCTCGGACACCGCGAGAAGGCCGAGGAGCAGTACGACGTACTCAGGGCGCAGGAGACCCTGAGGAAGACGAGCGGAGGGGTTCCGGACGCGGACGCGGTGCTCTTCGAGGCCGACCACGGCAACCCGCGAACAGCGGTCGAGATGGGGCGTGCCGCACTGCGGCAGCGGCCCTTCATCGCGGTCCACGACGCGTACGCCTGGGCCCTGCACCGGGCCGGACGCGACGCCGAGGCGGTCGAGCAGGCCGACCTCGCACTCGCACTGGGCACCGTGAGCGCGCCGTTCCACTACCACCGCGCGCTCATCAACCAGGCCCTCGGCCGGACCGGGGCCGCCCGCACCGACCTCCGTCGCGCCCTGGACACCGATCCCCACTTCCACCCGGTGGACGCCCCACGGGCACGCACCGCGCTCAGCAGAATCGAAACCGTCCGATGAACCGAACCCCCTCGCGCCTCCTCGCCTCGCTGACCCTCACGGGAACACTCACGGTGCTCCTGGCCGGCCTCGCCACCACGGCGCACGCACACCCCCTGGGCAACTTCACGGTCAACCACCACACCGGGCTCACCTTCCGGAAGGACGCCGTCGACGCGCTCATCGTGGTGGACCGCGCGGAGATCGCCACCGCACAGGAACGCCCGCGCGTCGACCGGGACCACAACGGCACCGTGGACGCGGCCGAGACCCGGTCCTACGCCGCCGGGGACTGCGACCGGCTCACCCGGCAGCTGCGGCTGGACATCGCCGGTGCACCGGCGCGCTGGAAGACCGTGCGCAGCACATTCGAGTTCCGGCCGGGCGAAGGAGGCCTGCGGACCAGCAGACTCAGCTGCGCCCTCGCCGCCCCCGCGGACCTGAGCGGACCCGCGGACATCGACGTGCGCACGGAGTACGACGAACGGCGCGTCGGCTGGCAGGAGATGACCGCGCGCGGCCTCGGCGTCACACTCACCCGCTCGACGCTGCCCACCACCTCGCCCACCGACGAACTCCGGCACTACCCCAAGGACCCGCTGGCCACCCCCCTGGACCAGCGCTCGGCCCGGCTGCGCACCGAACCCGGCGAGAGCCGGCCCGCAGCCGTGGCGCGGACGGTGCTGCCGGGGGCGGGCCCGGTCACGGCGGCGCTGGACAGGGTGTCCGGAGTCTTCGACACACTGGTGGGACGACGCGAACTGACCGTCCCCGCAGGGCTCCTGGCCCTGCTGCTGTCCCTCGTGCTCGGCGCCTCGCACGCGGCTCTCCCCGGCCACGGCAAGACGATCATGGCCGCGTACCTGGCAGGCCGCCGAGGCACCCCGCGCGACGCGGTCACCGTCGGAGTCACCGTCACCTTCACCCATACCGCGGGCGTGCTGGCGCTCGGTCTCGCCCTGCCGCTCGCTACATCGCTGGCGGGGGAGACCGTACTGGCCTGGCTCGGGCTCGTCAGCGGACTGATGGTCACCGGGATCGGTCTGTGGCTCCTGCGCGCCGCACTCACGAAACGCCCGGCCCATGGCCACCATCACGGTCACGGCCACCACCATCACGGTCACGGGCATGACCACGACCACAGTCACGACCGCGACCATAACCACGACCACGGTCACGACCGCGACCATGAACACGACCACAGTGACGATCCGGGGCACCATCACGACCACGCACCCAAATCGGCGCTCCCCCCGCCCGTCCCGGCACGGTTCGTGCCGAGGCGGCGGGCCCAGCCGGTCGCGGCCGAGGAGCACGGAACGGTCCTCGCGCCGGCCAGGGACCGTACCCACAGCCACGTTCCCCGTCCGGCCCCCGCGGGCACCCCGCGTCGAGCCGGGACGTCACGCGCCGGGCTGATCGGGATGGGGATCGCGGGAGGCCTCGTCCCCAGCCCCTCCGCCCTGGTCGTCCTGCTCGGGGCGATCGCCCTCGGGCGCACCGCCTTCGGGGTGCTGCTCGTCGTCGGATACGGCCTGGGAATGGCCGTGACACTCACTCTCGCCGGCCTGTTGCTCGTGCGGCTGCGGGACAGGTTCGAGGCGCGGGCGGACAAGTACGCCCGTCCGCGCGCCTGGTTCGCCCGGTTCGCGGGGGCCGGTCCGGCCGCCTCGGCCGCGCTCGTGCTGGCCGTTGGAGCGCTCCTGACCCTGCGGGCGGCGGCCGGCCCCTGGTAGGTCAGCCGAGCGTGATGCGCCGGAAGCGGGCGAGGGAGGCGGCCATGAACACCGCGACGACGACCGCCGCACAGAGGAGCGCATACGGCAACGCGTGCACGACGGGCCATGCCCCGCTCTCCGGCATGCCCACCGGTGGCGGATTGCCGAAGAGATCGCGCACGGCCGTCGCGGTGGCCGAGACCGGATTCCACTCGGCCACGGTGCGCAGCGGGCCGGGCATCGTGTGGGTCGAGACGAAGGCCGACGACACGAAGGTGACGGGGAAGAGCCAGATCAGGCCGGCGCTCTGGGCGACCTCCACGCTCCGGGCCAGCAGACCGATGGCGGCCCCGACCCAGGACATGGCGAACGCGAAGAGCAGCACGAGCAGATAGGCGAGGACCGCGTCGGCCACGGACCCGGTGATACGCCAGCCCACCAGGAGACCGCACAGCGACGTCACGGTCAGGGTCACCGCGCTCATGACCAGATCCGACAGCGTGCGGCCGAGGAGCACGGCGAGCCGGGGCATGGGCAGTGCCCGGAAGCGGTCCACCATGCCCTTGTCCATGTCGTTGGCCAGTCCCAGGGCCGTGAACGCCGCGTTGAAGGTGACCGCCTGGGCGAAGATCCCGCCCATCAGGAAGGTGCGGTACCCGGCGCCGCCGAGGCTGCCCCCGAACACGTACGCCAGAAGCAGCACGAACATCACCGGCTGCACCAGGGCGGCGATCACCGAACCCGGTGTGCGGCGCAGGTTGAGCAGATTGCGCCAGGCCACGATGGAGGCGTCGCGGCCCAGCCGCCTGAGCCCGGTCATCGTCGCGCCTCCCCGCCGCCGGAGGTGCCGACCGGCGGAGCGCTCGGCCCGCGCGCCGGATCGGGGCGCCCGGTCAGGATCATGAACACGTCGTCAAGGGTGGGCGGGGCGAGTTCCACGTCCCGGACACCGATCTCGGCCAGCCGCAGCCGTCCGAGCGCGTCCTCCAGGGTGAGGGCGCCGTGCTCGGTGGTGACCGTGAGCCGCCCCGTCCTCGGTTCCAGCACCGGGAGGTGCGGTCCCAGCCCCGCCAGGACCTCCGCGGCCGTCGAGCGGAGACGCGGATCGGGCACGGTCAGCGACAGCCGCTCGCCGCCGACCCGGCTCTTCAGCTCCGCGGCGGTGCCGCGTGCGACGACCCGGCCGTGCTCGATGACGACGATCGTGTCCGCCAGCTGATCGGCTTCCTCCAGGTACTGGGTGGTCAGCAGCACCGTGGTGCCGCCCGCGACCAGTTCCTGGATCGAGCGCCAGGTGTCGGCCCGGCCCCGTGGGTCAAGGCCGGTGGTCGGCTCGTCCAGGACGACGACGACCGGCCGTGCGACGAGCGCACCCGCCAGGTCGAGCCTCCGGCGCATGCCACCCGAATAGCCACCGCTCGGCCGGTCGGCGGCCTCTTCGAGGTGGAAGCTCTCCAGCAACTGCCCCGCTCTGCGCCGGGCGGCGTGCCGGCCCATTCCGTAGAGACGGGCGACGAGATACAGATTCTCGCGGCCCGTCAGCTTCTCGTCGACCGCCGCGTACTGGCCGGAGAGGCCCAGGTTCTTCCGGACGCCCTCCGGGTCCTTGCGGATGTCGCGCCCCGCCACCCACGCCTCTCCGCTGTCCGGCCGGAGCAGGGTGGAGAGGATGCGTACCGCCGTGGTCTTGCCCGCCCCGTTGGGCCCGAGCACACCCAGTACGGTGCCGGGTGCCGCTTCCAGGTCCACCCCGGCCAGAGCATGTCTGTCGCCGTACCTCTTGGTGAGCCCCTCGGCACGTATCGCCGGCTGGTTGCGCCGCTCCGTCATGGTTGCCTCTCGTCGTGCGGTCGCGGTGATCGGGCGGGTCAGGCCATGGCGACGCGGGCGCTCCTGGGCGTCAGATCCGTCCAGTGCACCTCGACGTAGTCCAGGCAGGCGGCGTGGTCGGCGGGTCCGTACACGGCCTGCCAACCGGCGGGGATCTCGGCGAAGGAGGGCCAGAGAGCGTGCTGGTCCTCGTCGTTGACCAGGACGCGGTGCTGGGTCTTCGGGTCGTCGAAGGGGTTGGTCATCGGGTCTCTCCCTGGGTGGTGTCGTGGCCGGCGCCGAGTGCGGCGGCCAGCGTGGTCCCGATCCGCGCGCGGGCGTCGGGCTGCATCATCTGGGCGTGCGCGCACGCCACGTCGTGGTTCTCGACCGGGCCGCTGATGTACGGGGCCCAGAGGCCGAGTCCGAAGGTGTCGGCGGGGCGGCCCTCGGTGGCGGTGAAGAAGAGGGCCGGACCCTCGAAGCGCCGGGGTGTGTACTTCCGCATCAGCCGGGCCTGGCCGGCGAAGTTGTCCACCATCGCGTCGATGACGGCGGGCTCCAGCGAACCGAGCGGGCTCCCGCTGCGGCGGAACGCGTCCCGTACGGCGCTCGCCTCGACCACGTCCTCCGGGCCGAGGCCCTCCTCGCCCACCCCCATGTTGGACAGCAGCGCCCGGAACACCGTGTCCCGGTCCGCGTTGTCGAGGTCGTCCAGCGGAGCCAGCGGGAAGGCGTCCAGAATGGCGAGCAGCGCCACCCGCTCCCCGGCCTCCTGGAGCTGGACCGCGACCTCCTGCACCACGTTGCCGCCGAAGGACCAGCCCATCAGGTGGTACGGGCCGGCCGGCTGGACGGCGCGGAGCTCGCGCACGTAGACGGCGGCCATCGCCTCGATGCTCTCCGGGAACGGTTCGCCGCCCTCCAGATTCGGCGTCTGCAGCCCGTACACCGGCTGGCCGGGATCCAGATGGGGCAGCAGACCGGCGTAGGACCAGGCGAGCCCGCCCGCCGGGTGGACGCAGAACAGCGGGGGCCGGCTGCCCGTGGTCCGCAGCGGGAGGAGCGTCGTCAGGGCACTGTCCTGTGCCCCGTCGAGGAGCCGTTCCGCGAGCCGGGCCACCGTCGGCGCCTCGAAGAGGGTGCGGATGCCCAGTTCGACACCCAGAGCGGTCCTGATGCGTCCGGCCAGCCGGGTCGCGAGCAGCGAGTGACCGCCCAGCGCGAAGAAGTCGTCGTCGATCAGTACGCGTTCGATGCCGAGCACCTCGGCGAACAGCGTGCACAGGACGTCCTCGCGAGGGTTGCGGGGGCTGCGCCCCGCGGCGTCCGTGACAGCGAGGGGGACCGGGCGGGTCAGGGCGTTCCGGTCCAGCTTCCCGCTCGGGGTGAGCGGGAGGCGGTCCAGGGACTGCCAGCCGGACGGGACCATGTAGCCGGGCAGGTGCCTGGCCGCGTACTCCCTGAGTGCCGCGAGGCGTTCGGGTTCCGCCGGGGCCCGCTCACCCTCCGGTGGGACGGACAGCACCACGTGGGCGTCGAGCCGGGTCCCCGCCGCGCTGTCCTCGTGGGCGACGACGGCAGCGGCCACGACACCGGGATGTGCGGTCAGCACCGTCGCCGCCTCGTCGGGTTCGACCCGGAAGCCGCGCACCTTGATCTGTCCGTCACCGCGGCCGCCGAAGAGGAGTGAGCCGTCCGGCGCGCGCACCGCGCGGTCGCCCGTGCGGTACATCCGGCTGGACGCGGGGCCGTAGGGGTCGGGCACGAAGCTGCGGGCGGTCTCGGCCGGCCTGTCGTGGTAGCCGTGCGCCAGGCTCTGTCCCGAGAGGTACAGGTCCCCGGTCACGCCCAGCGGGACCGGGCGCAGCCTCTCGTCGAGCAGCGCGACCCGGGTGCCGGACACGGGCCCGCCGAGCACCGGGCGGACCGTGTCGGAGATCCGGGCGACCAGGGTGTCGACGGTGGCCTCCGTGGGACCGTAGAAGTTCCAGCTCTGTACGTCCGGAACGCCGTGCAGCGCCGTCCACAGCGCGGCCGGGACCGCCTCGCCGCCGAGGATCAGGGCCGTCGGGCGATGGCCCGTTCCGGCCGAGAGCAGCCCCGCCTCCAGGAGATGGCCGACATGGGTCGGGGTCGACTCCAGGACGTCGAGTTCCCGGGAGCGCACGGCGTCCACCAGGGCCTCGGAGTCGCGTCGGGTGCCGTCGTCCAGCAGGTGGAGCTCATGACCGTCGATCATCCACAGCAGGGGGTCGAGGGACGCGTCGAAGGACAGCGCCGCGGTCAGCGCCACCCGCAGCCGTCGCCCGCCGCGCGCCCGGACGGCGGGTGCGAAGACCTGGTGTCGGTGGTGGTCCAGCAGCCGTGCGAGCGAGCCGTGTCCCACCCGTACTCCCTTGGGCCGGCCGGTGGAACCCGAGGTGTGGATCAGGTACGCGGCGTCGCCCCGGGCCGGACGGACCGTGGGCGGGGGAGTGGCGGTGGCCGGTTCCGGTTCCGCGGCGCCGCCGAGCACCAGCGGACGCCACCGGCCGGTCGGCCGGTGCCCGGTCGCCCCGGCGACGACGACCAGCGCGGGCCGGGCGTCGTCCAGCACCGCTTCGATCCGGCCGTCCGGGAGGCTCGCGTCGAGCGGTGCGTAGAGCGCGCCCGCCTTCAGCACACCGAGCAGCGCCGCGACGGAGTCGAGGGACCGGGGCAGCAGCACCGCGACGCACGCACCCGGCCGGACGCCCTCGGCGCGCAGCAGGGCCGCGATGCGGTCGGAGCGGGCGTCGAGCCGTGCGAAGGTCGCCTCGCCGTCCGGGGCGACCACCGCGACGGCCTCGCCGTGTGCGGCGACGGTCTCGGCGAACCGGCACAGGACGGTCCCCGCCCCGGTCGCGCCGTCGCCGCCGTCGCCGAGGGCGAGCAGCCGGGAGCGCTCCGGACCGGCCAGCACGGGCAGATCGGCGAGCCGGGTGTCCGGCGCGTCTACCGCGTGCGCCGTCAGCGTGAGGAACCACTCGGTGATCCGGCGGGCGGTGGCGGTGTCGAAGAGGTCCCGGCCGAACTCCAGGGTGCCGTCCAGGTATGTGCCGCCGTCGGCGTCGCCGTCCTGCCGTTCCGTGAAGCTGAACGACAGGTCGAACTTGGCCGCCGCCGTGTCGACCTCGTGGACCCGGGTACGCAGTCCGGGCAGCTCCGCGTGGGGCGGCAGGGTGTTGTTGAGGGTGAGCATCACCTGGAAGAGTGGATGGCGGCTGAGCGAACGCGCCGGCCGCACCTCCTCCACCAGCCGCTCGAACGGAAGGTCCTGGTGGGCGTAGGCGGCGAGATCGGTCTCCCGCACCCGGGCCAGCAGCTCGTCGAAGTCCGGGCCGCCGCTCAGGTCGGCGCGCAGGGCCAGGGTGTTCACGAAGAACCCCACCAGCGGCTCCAGCGCCTCGTCGGTCCGGCCCGCCACGGGGGTACCGATGGTGATGTCGTCGCCGGAGCCGGTCCGGTGCAGAACGGCGGCCAGCGCGGCGTGCAGCACCATGAAGGTGCTGGAGGCCGACTTCCTGGCCAGCCGCGCGATGCCCGCCGTCGTCGCCGCGGGAACACGGAAGGCGACGGAACCGCCCCGGCCGCTCGGCACGACCGGCCTGGGCCGGTCGGCGGGCAGCGGTGTCTCCTCCGGCGCGCCCGCCATCTCCGCCTTCCAGTAGGCCAGTTGGCTGGACATCAGTGAGTCGGGGGTATCGGTCTCCCCCAGCAGTCCGCGTTGCCACAGGGCATAGTCCGGGTACTGCACCGACAGCGGTGCCCGGCCGGGCGGCCGTCCGGCGGTCCGGGCCGCGTAGGCCTCGGCCAGGTCCCGCGCCAGCGGGCCCATCGACCATCCGTCGGCCGCGATGTGATGCACGACCAGGAGCAGCGTGTGGCGTTCCTCCGACGTGCGGAACAGCTCCGCGCGCAACGGGATCTCAAGGGACAGGTCGAACGGACGCCCCGCCGCCTCGCGCAGTGCCGTCCGGACATCGCCTTCCGGCACCGCCCGGACCGGCATGGCGGGCCGGGCACCCTCGGCGGGAAGGACGGCCTGGAACGGCTCGCCGTCGCGGACGGCGATGAGGGTCCGCAGGCTCTCGTGCCGGGCCACCAGGTCCGCCACGGCCAGACGCAGCGCAGAACGGTCCAGCACGCCGTCCAGATCCACGGCGAAGGCGATGTGGTACGAGGCTCCCTGCGGATCCAGCTGGTTCAGGAACCAGAGCCGTTGCTGCGCCGGGGACAGTGCGGGGCGGGCGGGACGCACCGTCGGCCGCAGCGCGGGCCGGGCCCCGTCCGCCCCGTCCAGACGTCTCGCGAGGGAAGCCGGGGTCGTGGACTCGAAGAGCGCGCGCAACGGCAGTTCCACCCCGAAGGCGGTCCGGATCCGGCCGACGAGGCGGGTGGCCAGCAGTGAGTGGCCGCCCAGTTCGAAGAAGTCCTCGTCCCTGCCGACGTGCTGGTGGCCGAGGCACTCGGCGAACAGCGCGCACAGGATCTCCTCCCGGGGCGATCGCGGCGACTCCGCCGTCGCCGGGTCCGTCTCCCGGCGGTGCGGGGTGCCGCCGCCCGCGGGGAGCGCCCGGAAGTCGACCTTGCCGTGCGGTGTCAGGGGCATCGAGCCGAGGTGCGTCACGGTGGCCGGCACCATGTACGAGGGCAGCCGTTCCGCCACGAAGGAACGCAGCTCGCGCGCGGAGGGACGGCTGCCGTCCCTCGGGACGACCCAGCAGGCGAGCTGCCCGCCGCCGTCCGCCTCCGCGACGGCGGCGACCGCGCACCGGTCCACATCCGGATGGCCGCCGAGCACGCTCTCGACCTCGCCGGTCTCCACCCGGAAACCCCGGACCTTGACCTGGCCGTCGGCCCGCCCCACGAAGACCAGCAGCCCGTCCTGCCGGCGTACGAGGTCACCGGTGCGGTACATGCGGGCACCGGGAGCCCCGTACGGGTCGGGGACGAAACGGGAGGCGGTGGCGGCCGGGAGGTTCTCGTAGCCGCGGGCCAGCCCTGCCCCCGACACGTAGAGCTCGCCGGTCGTGCCGGGGGCGGCCGGCCGCAGCCGTGCGTCCAGAACCCGGGCAAGGGTGCCCGCGACCGAACGGCCCAGGTGCGGGCGGACGCCGGGGGCAACCCGCCCCATCACGCTGTCGACGGTGGTCTCTGTGGGCCCGTAGAGGTTCCACACGGTGACGTCGCGGAGCGCGGCGAGCTCCTCCCAGAGCCGTTCACCCAGGGCCTCGCCGCCGAGCGCCACCACCTTCGGGCGGCGCCTGCCGGCGGTGAACAGACCGTTCGCCGCGAGTTGCCCGAGGAAGGACGGGGTCGTCTCGATGACGTCGATCGCGCGGTCGTGGACCAGAGCGGCGAGGGCCTCTGGATCCCGCCGGGTGGTGTCGTCGACCAGGTGGAGTTCATGTCCGGCGATCATCCAGAGCAGCGGGTCCCAGGAGGCGTCGAAGGTCATGGCCGCCGTCAGCGCGACCCGCAGCGGACGGCCGTCGTTGAAGGCCTCCGCCGGTTCCATGAGCCGCTCGCGGTGGCTCGCGTACAGGGCGGCCAGGGCGCCGTGCTCCACCGTGACGCCCTTGGGCAGCCCGGTGGAGCCCGAGGTGTGCAGGACGTACGCGGCGTCCCCCGGCCGGGGCGCGGGCGGCAGCGGACCCCCGGTGGCCGCGTCCCCGGGAACCGGCCCGTCCAGGAGCAGCCGGGGCGTCGTCGCGGGAAGGGAGCTCTCCGTGCCGCTCGTGGTCAGCAGGAGCCGGGGCGCGGCGGTGTCGAGTATCAGCTGGTTGCGGGCCGCCGGCTGGGCGGGGTCCAGCGGTACGTGGACGGCCCCGGCGCGCAGTACGGCCAGCAGCGCCACGATGTGCCCGGTGGTACGGGGCATGGCGACGGCCACCCGGTCCCCGTGGCCGGCCCCCGACTGCCGGATGCGCAGGGCGAGGTCCTCGACGCGGTCCAGCAGCTCACCGAAGGTCTGCCGCCCGTCGGGCGCGACCACGGCGGTGCGGCCGGGCCACAGGGCGCCGCGCGCGGCGAGGACGTCCAGCACCGTCCGGTCCGGGACGCCGCTGTCCGGGGATGCCGCCGGCGGGCGGGCGCCGGCCTGCCGCGACGGTTCGTCGAGCGCCTCGGCGCGCTCGGCGGGGGTGAGGAAGCAGACGTCGTCGGCGGGCCCGTCCGGACCGGCGAGCAAGGCGGTGAGCAGCCGGGAGAAGTGCTCGGCGAACCGTTTCGCCGTGGACGGGTCGAAGAGATCGTGGCTGAACTCCAGCTCCCCGTCGATCCCGGCGGGCGCCCCCGCCCCGTCGAAGCGCTCGGCCAGGTCCCAGGTGAGATCGAACTTGGCGCCCGCGCCGCGTACCGAGGACTCGTGGCTGACCGCGAGGCCCGGCAGCTCCGGGCGGGGAACGGGGGTGTTGTTGAGGCTGAACATGACCTGGAAGAGCGGGTGCCGGGAGGCGGAGCGCTCCGGGGCCAGTGCCTCCACGACGCGCTCGAAGGGCAGATCCTGATGCGCGTAGGCCGCGAGGTCGGTGCGCTTCACCCGGGCCACCAGCTCCCGGAAGCTCGGTGCTCCGGAGGTGTCGGCCCGGAGCACCAGGGTGTTGACGAAGAACCCGACCAGTTCGGAGAGGCTTTCGTCGGTGCGGCCCGCCACCGGGGTCCCGATCGCGATGTCGTCGCCCGCACCCAGCCTGCTCATCAGGGCCGCGAGCGCGGCGTGCAGCACCATGAACCCGCTGGCCCCGCTGTCGGCGGCCAGATCGAGCAGCGCCCGGTGCGCGGCCGGGCCGACGATGACCGGGACACGCCCGCCACGGCCTGAGGACCTGGCCGGGCGCGCCCGGTCCGAGGGGAATCCGGACTGCTCGGCCAGGCCCTCCAGCGCAGTGGTCCAGTGCGCGAGCTGGCGTCCCGCCACGCTGTCCGGCTGCCGCGGGTCCCCGAGCAGCGACCGCTGCCACAGCGCGTAGTCGGCGTACTGCACCGGCAGCGGCTCCCACCGGGGCGCACCGCCGAGGGCGCGGGCCGCGTAGGCGGTGGAGAGGTCCCGCAGCAGCGGGCCGACCGACCAGCCGTCCGCGGCGATGTGGTGGAGCACCAGCAGCAGCACGTGCTCACCGGCGCCGGTCGGGAACAGCTCCGCGCGCAGCGGAAGTTCCCGGTCCAGCGCGAACGGGGCGGGGTCGGGCCTTACCTCCCGCACGGCGCAGGCCTCCCGCACGACCAGGAGCGAACCGGCCGCACCCGGTTCACGTACGCGCTGGCGGACCCCTTCGGAGTCTGCGGAGAAGACCGTACGAAGGCTCTCGTGCCGTGCGACGACGTCATCGAGCGCCGCGGAGAGGGCATCCCGGTCCAGCGCGCCGGACAGGCGCAGCGCCAGCGGCATGTGGTAGGCCGTTCCGGCGTCGCCCATCGCCTCCGTGATCCACAGGCGCTGCTGCCCGAACGAGGCGGGCAGCCGCCGCGGGCGGGGAAGCACCGGGCCCACCGCGGGGCGCGCGGGCGGCGCGGTGTCCAGCAGCGCGACGAGCCCGGCGGGCGTGGGCGCCTCGAACAGGGCCCGGATCGGCAACTCGACGCCGAACCCGGCCCGGATCAGGCCCACCAGACGGGTCGCCAGCAGCGAATGTCCGCCGAGCAGGAAGAAGCCGTCGTCCCGGCCCACCTCGGTCAGGCCGAGGCACTCGGCGAACGCGGCGCACATCCGCTCCTCCTGCGGCGTGCGCGGCGCGCCGCCCCGGACGGCCACCGGGCGGGCCGGGGGCAGCCGGCCGGGGTCCAGTTTGCCGTTGGGGGTGAGCGGCAGCCGTTCCACCGTCGCGTAGTCGGAAGGCACCATGTGGCCGGGAAGGACCCGGGCCAGGGCGTCCCGCACGGCTTCGAGGCCGAGGGCGGCACTCGCGTCGGCGGGCACCAGATAGGCGGCGAGGCGCTCCTCGCCGCCCCCTATGGCGACCGGCGTCACCGCCGCCTCGCTCACCCCGGGCAGCCGGCGCAGGGCCGCCTCGACCTCGCCGGTCTCCACGCGGTGACCGCGGATCTTGATCTGGCCGTCGCCGCGGCCGAGGAACTCCAGCATCCCGTCCTCGCCCCACCGCGCGAGGTCCCCGGTGCGGTACATCCGGGCGCCGGACGGCCCGAACGGGTCCGGCATGAAGCGTTCCGCGGTGAGTCCGGGCCGGCCGGAGTAGCCGCGGGCCACGCCCTCCCCGGAGAGGTACAGCTCACCGCTGCCGCCGCGCGGTACCGGGTGGAGCGAGGGATCGAGCACATAGGCACTGGCGCCGGTGACCGGCCGTCCGATGACCGGGTTCCGGCCGGCTATCCGGGTCGTGACCGCGTCGACCGTGGCCTCTGTCGGTCCGTAGAAGTTGAAGACGAGGAGATCGTCCCGCTCGGAGAGCTCCCGCCACAGGGCCTCGTCGACGGGTTCACCACCGAGGGCGATGACGCGGGGCCGGTGGGCAGGCGCGGTGAGCAGGCCGGCGGTGAGCATCTGCCGCAGATAGGTGGGTGTCGTCTCGATGGCGTCGATCCGTTCCCGCACGAGGTGGTTCACCAGCGCCTGCGGGTCGCGCCGGACATCGTCGTCGATGATGTGCAGTTCGTGTCCCGCCGCCATCCACAGGACGGGGTCCCAGGACGCGTCGAAGGAGGTGGCCGCCGTCAGAGCGACCCGCAGCCCCCGGCCGTAGGTCTCCTCCGCCAGGGCGTGGGACTCCTGCCGGTGGTGTTCGAGGAGATTGCTGAGCGAGCGGTGCTCGACGACGACGCCCTTGGGCCTCCCGGTGGAGCCGGAGGTGTAGATGACGTACGCGGCGTCCCTCGGCCCGGGGCCGACCGGTGTGCTCACATCGGGTTCCTGCCGGACGAGCTCCGGATCCACCAGCGGCAGCGCCCGTGCGGGATCGATGACGTGCGCGGACCCGGAGCTCGCGACCAGCGCGGCCGGGGCCGAGTCCTCGATCATGAAGGCGAGCCGCTCCGCCGGATACGAGGGGTCGAGCGGCAGGTACGCGGCTCCCGAGCGCATCACCGCCAGCATCGCCACGACGAGTTCGGTGGAACGGGGCAGGCCGACGGCGATCTTCGCGCCGGGCCGCGCCCCGGCGGCGGCCAGCACCGCGGCGAGGGCGTCGACCCGGCCGTTCAGCTCCGCGAACGTCAGCCGGGTGCTCCCGGAGACGACCGCTGTCGCGTGCGGGGTGGCCAGGGCCTGCCGGTCGAGCTGTTCGGGCAGGGTGACCGGCACGCTGCCGGTGCTGTCAGGAGAGGCGCGGTGCGGCGCGGCGAGGCCCGGGACCAGCCGGCGTTCGGCCTCGCTGAGGAAGTCCAGCGAGCCGACCGTGCGGGACGGGTCGTCGGTGAACCGCTCGATCAGCCGGCACAGCCGGCGGTGGTGCCCGGCCAGCTCCTCGGCCGTGTAGCGGGCGGAGTTGCCGTGCAGGTCGATGTGGAGCCCGCCGTCCGCGTACGAGGCGTGCACGGCGACGGCGAGATCGTCCACCGGGCCGATGGACAGGTTGTGCAGGGTGGCCCGGTGCGGGCCGAAGCTGAGACTGTCGTCGAACGCCAGGATGTTGACCGTGGGGCCGCTCAACGGCACATCCGTACCGGTGAGTCCGAGATCCCGCCGGAGCTCCTCCGTCGCGTACCGCTGATGCCGCAGCACCTTGCGGGCCTCCGCCGACGCCCGCTTCGCCACGTCGGACACCCGGTCGGACGGGGCGAGCGCCAGACGCATCGGCAGGATGGAGCTGAGCATGCCCGGTGTGGCACGGGCCAGGGGAGTGCGCCGCGCCGTGACCGGCAGGCCCAGGACGGCCTCGCCGACTCCTCGGCTCCGGTGCGTGTAGACGGCCAGCGCGGTCATGAAGAACGTCGGCCAGCCCACCCCCGACTCCCTGGCCGCTGCGCGCAGCCGGTCCGCCCGGCCGGGCGACATCTCGGCGCGTACCCGCAGCGACCCGCGTCCGGAGGCGGGCCCGTTCGCGTCCGGCCGGGCGGGAACGGGGGAGTCCGACAGGTAGCGCGTCCAGAACTCCCGGTCTTCGGAGTGCCGCCCGGACGCCCGGTAGGCGTGTTCCTCGTCGATGAGCGGCGCGAGCGCGCCGCCGGTCGGTGGCGGTTCCTCCTGGGACGGGGTGAGCGCGGCGGTGTAGGCGTCGGCGATCCGGGCGAGAGCCAGGGCGGCGCCGTAGCCGTCGAGCGCCAGGTGGTGCACCTGCTGGTGGAAGAGATGCCGCGTCTCCGTGAGGCGGTAGAGGGTCAGACGCACCAGCGGGCCGGTGGCGATGTCCGTGGGCTGCCGCAGCGCCGTCTCCATCCGCCGCAACGCCTCGCCGTGGGGGTCCTGGTGGCCCGAGAGGTCGACCAGCGGGACGTCGAGCGGGGGCCGGTCCGTGGCGCCGGGCCGGTGCACCCGTTGGACGGGGACGCCGTCACGCTCGATGAAGGTCACCCGCAGCGCTTCGGTGCCGTCCACCACCCGGCCGACCGCGGCCCGCAGGACGGCTGGGTCCAGCGGTCCCCGCACATCGGCGTACTCGGCCACGTTGTACGCCGCGCTGTCCGCGCCGATGCGCTGCGCGAACCAGATGCCACGCTGGGCCGAGGTCAGCGGAAGATCATCATGCGAAGTCGTGTTGTGCGGTGCGTCGGTCACGCGTTCTCACCTCTGTGGAAGGCCTGCGGTGCGGGGACGGCTCGCGGCGGGACGCCGGGGCAGGGCGGAATGAGGACGGGCCGGTCCCGTGCGGCGGCCGGTTCCCCAGCGGTCGGCCGCCTCAAGACCGCGCCCTCGACCTGGGTCGGCGCGCGTTCACGCATCGCTGCTGTGAACCACACCTCTGACGCACCAGCACGGCCCCACACACCTCCGGAAATGCCACCGTCGCCCCAATTGGGCTATCACATCAGTCGTTCGGAGTCACAAAGGTGTTGGATTGGTGATGTGACGCGGGACACAGCGTGGCGCGGCAGGGGTTTGCGCTTCACGAGTGCGTATCAGTCGAATGACTCATCAATTCGAGCCATCGGGCAAGCCGGGAGCCCGGCGGCCTCGAATCGTCCATGTCGAATGTCGCGTACTCATGAGATCTGGAGTGTCCATGAACATCCCCTCAGCAGTCCCGCGTTGGTGTGCGGCCCTGGCAGCCGCGGGAGTACTGGTGATCACGTCGGCGGCCGGTGCGGGCGCGGCCGGGCGGACGGCCCCGGCCGGCGGCTCCATACGGGCGGCGCAGCCGGCCTCGGCCGTGCCCGCCTACCGCGGTGTACAGGGCGGCAATCTGTGCCTGCTGGCGCGCTGTTCGGTCGGGAGCTCCGCCGAGGGCGGGAACGCGGGACCGAGCAATACGCAGGGCTTCAACCTGTGCCTGCTGGCGCTCTGCACCGTGCGCCCCTGACCCGGCACCCCGGTGGCCCGGGAGGTCCACGGACCTCCCGGGCCACCGGGCTCTCACGCCCCGCCCGGCGCGACCCGGACGAGGGATTTCAGACGTGTGTCACGGGCGGGCCGGCTGGAGCCCCGCGTACACCCCGCCGTTGTCCAGCAGTTCGCTGTGCGAACCGACCTCCGCGATCCGGCCGCCCTCCATCGCCACGATGCGGTCCGCGTTCCGGATCGTCGAGAGGCGGTGGGCGACGACGAAGACGGTCCGCCCGTGCACCAGGCGGGAGAGCGCCTCCTGGACGAGGGCCTCCGAGCGGTTGTCGAGTGCGGAGGTCGCCTCGTCGAGCACCAGCACCCGGGGGTCGCGGATCAGCGCCCTGGCGATCGCGAGCCGCTGCCGCTGCCCGCCCGAGAGCCGTGCGCCCCGCTGGCCGACGACCGTGTCCAGGCCGAGCGGCAGCTCCCGTACGAACTCCAGGGCGTTGGCGTCCGCCAGGGCGCGCGTCAGTGTGGCCTCGTCCGTGTCACCCATCCCGTACGTCACGTTGTCGCGGATGCTGCCCTCGAACAGGATCGACTCCTGCGGCACCACCGAGAGGAAGCGCCGGTAGCTGCGCAGGTCGAGCCCGGCCATGTCGACGCCGTCGAGCAGGATGCGGCCGGAGGTGGGCCGGATGAAGCCGATGAGCAGGTTGAGGACGGTCGACTTCCCCGCGCCCGAGGCCCCCACCAGCGCGATCGTCTCGCCCGGCCGCGCGGAGAGGGTGAATCCGTCGACCGCCGGGTCCGCGTCGTCGTAGGCGAACCCCACGTCCTCGAAGTCGATATGGCCGGTGACCCGCTCCACCTGCGCCTTGCCCGCGTTCTGTTCCAGGTCCGGGGCCTGGAGCACCTCTCCGGCCGAACGCACCGACTCCAGGCCCTTGGTGAGCACGGGCGCCAGGCCGAGCAGGGTGGTCACGGAGCCGGTCAGCACGGTGAAGAAGGAGCTGAGCATCACGACGTCGCCCGCGGTGACCGGCATCCACCCGTGATAGGCGACCAGGGCGGAGCCCGTCAGGCACAGCACTCCGAGCGTGTTGAGGATGACCCAGGCCAGCGCGCCGAACCGGCCGTTGACCGTGTCCAGGCGAAGTCCGGCCGCGAACACCTGGCGGAGCGAACCGTCGACCCGGCCCAGCGCGGTCCGCTCCAGCCCGTGGGCGCGGGTGATCGGGATCAGCGTGGTCATCTCGCCCACCCGGGAGGAGAGTTGCTCGACCTCGCGGCGGAAGGACTCGTTGTGGCCGCGCAGCCGCGCGCGCAGCTTCATCACCAGGAACCCGGCGGCCGGCACCACCACGAGGAAGACGGGCAGGAACGCCGGTACGCGCACCCCGATGACGACCAGGCCGCCGACCAGGGTCACCACGGCGCCGAGACCCATGTCCGCGCTCTGCTGCATCATCTGTTCCACCGACTCCACGTCGCGGACCACCTTGGCCTGCAGCACACTCGAACTGACCCGGGCGTGGTAGCCGATGGACAGCTGCTGCATCCGGCGGCACAGCGCGGAGCGCAGGGTGATGCCCATCCGGCGGATGCTGCCGCCGAGGAGCCGTACGTACCACTGGTGGAGCGGGTAGTTGATGAGGAGGATGACCAGCAGGATGCCGGTGGACTCCCAGAGTCCGGACTCCGGGCCGTGCTGGACGACCACGTCGAGGACGGTCGCGGTGATCAGCGGAAGCAGCCAGATCGGGCTGTGCTTCACAACGAAGACGAGCACCGCGAGTGCCAGCCGGCCGCGGTCGGGGTGGAACAGATGACCGAGGGTGCGTACCGGGTTCTCACCGCGGTAGCGGTGGTCCAGGTGGTCGAAGGGGGCCAGGGGTTCGGCGGAGACGGGCGCAAGCGCTTTCGGCATGGAGTTCATCCCACCGTGCTCACGCCGTGCGCGGCAACTCCGTTCCACGGACAGGACAGGGGCCGCCGCGCACGCGGCCGGTCCGCCGGGTACCGGCCCCGGCGGCCGGCTCTACGGGACGCGGAGTTCGCGCGGTGAGGGCTGCGGCTCGGGGGCCGGGGCGGGGGTGTCGCGGCCGGTCCGCCCCAGCGAGGCGATCGCGCTGGTGATCAGGCCCGCCAGCAGCCCCCAGAAGGCCGAGCCGATGCCCAGGAGCGTCACTCCGGAGGCCGTGGCGAGGAAGGTCACGACGGCCGCCTCCCTGGACGACTTGTCGGCCAGGGCCGTGGACAGGGAGGACTCGATGGTGGCGAGCAGGCCGATTCCGGCGATCGCCAGGACCAGAGCCTGCGGCATCGCGGTCAGCAACGAGGCGACGGTCGCGCCGAGCAGTCCCACGCAGAGGTAGAAGACGCCCGCCCAGACCGCCGCGAGGTAGCGCCTGTCGCGGTCCGGATGGGCCTCCTCGCCCGTGCAGATGGCGGCCGTGATGGCGGCGAGGTTGAGGCCGAACGCGCCGAACGGTGCCAGTACGGCGTTGGCCGCCCCGGTCCACGTCATCAGCGGGGACACCGGCACGTCGTATCCGGCGCCCCGGATCACCGCCACCCCGGGCAGGTTCTGGGACGCCATCGTGACCACGAACAGCGGGGCGCCGACGCTGACGAGCACCTTCCAGTCGAACTCCGGTGTGACGAACACCGGGGTGGCCAGGGCGAACCGGACCCTGTCCGGCTGCCAGCCGCCGGTGAACAGGGTGGCCACCACCCCGGCGCCGAGCGCCAGCAGCACCGCGTACCGGGGGAGCAGGCGCCGCCCCAGCAGGTAGAGCACGAACATCGGGAAGGCGACCGCGAAACTGCCGTGCATCGTGCTGAACAGGCCGGTGCCGAACCGCAGCAGGACCCCCGCCAGCAGCGCGGCCGCCAGCGGCACCGGGATGCGGCCCATGACGCGGCTGAACCAGCCCGTCACCCCGCTCAGGAGGATGAGCAGCCCGGAGAAGACGAACGCGCCGACCGCCTGGGCCATGGAGACACCACTCAGGCCGGTCGCGAGGAGCGCCGCTCCGGGCGTCGACCACGCGGTGACGACGGGGGCCCGATAGCGCAGCGAGAGCCCGACGCAGGTGCAGGCCAGGCCGACGCCGAGCGCGAGCATCCAGGAGGAGATCTCGCGCGAGTCCGCCCCGGCCGCCTTCGCCGCGGTGAAGACCAGGGCCGCGGAGCTGGTGACCCCGACCATGACGGCGATCAGTCCGGCGGCCACGGCCGAGGGCGGCGCGGCCGAGCGAATGCGGGCGATCACGAACATGAGTGAGCCACTTCCCCTGTGCGGTGCGGGACGCCGTTGACCAGCGACGGGACCGGCGTGCCGCGAGCATGTTCCGTATACGGAACGTTCTGTTTATGGAACACTAGAGAGGCGGGCTGACACCCGTCAACCGGGAATGGAGGTGGGTGCGCGCCGATGGGGCTGAACGAGGACGTGGGGCGCAGGTTGCGGGCGCTGCGCCACCAACAGGACCTGTCCCTCTCGGAGTTGTCCCGGCGCTCGCGGGTCGGAAAGGGCACGCTCTCCGAGCTGGAGAGCGGCCGGCGCAATCCCACCCTGGAGACCCTGTACGCACTCGCCACCGCGCTCGGCCGGCCGCTCAGCGCGCTGCTCAGCGACCCGGCGCCGAAAGGCCGCCCCGGTCCGGGACGGGGCGCCGGTGCGGTGTTCGGCGCCGGCCCCGACGGCAGCCTCCCCGGGGTCTCCGGCAGCGCGGTCACCGCGGTTCTGCTGGAGCGGCATGAGGACGCGGCGGCGGTCACCGATGTCTTCCGGGTGACCATCCGGGCGGGCGCCACCCAGGAGTCGGAGGCGCACGTCCCCGGCACGGGGGAGAGCCTGATGGTGCTGGCGGGCACCGCGGTCGTCGGCCCGCCGCACGACACCCGGACGGTCGGCCCCGGTGCGTCCGCGCAGTGGCGGGCCGACGTGCCCCACATCTACCGCGCACCGGAGGCCGACGTGCACGGCATCCTCTTCGTCCGCTACCCGACGGCGGCCCGCTCCGGGTGAAGCCGGATGCCGCGGCCCTGCCAGCGCTCGCGCAGCCAGCGGTCATGGCTGGCCACCACGACGGCGCCCGGCCCCGATCCGAGCGCCTCCTCCAACTCGTCGCAGAGCCGCGGGGACAGATGGTTGGTGGGCTCGTCGAGCAGCAGGAGCTGCGGAGGCCGGGCCGTGAGCAGGGCCAGCGCGAGCCTGCGGCGCTGGCCGGCCGACAGCCGTCCCACCTGCTTGTCCAGATCCCCCTCGTGCATCAGGCCGAGCGAGGTGAGCGGCACCTCCGCTGCCCGGTCCACGCCCAGGGCGCGTTCGTACGTGTCACGGACGGTACGGTCCGGCCGGGCGAACCGGGTGTCCTGCGCCAGCAGCCCGACCGTCAGCCCCGGCCGCCTGCTCACCTCGCCCTCCGGGGCCAGGCGCCCCGCGAGCACGGCGAGCAGCGTCGACTTCCCCGCCCCGTTGCCGCCCGTGACCAGCAGCCGTTCCGTCGCCGCCACATCAAGCCGCTCGACCGCCAGACGGCCCGGCACCCGCACCCCGCGCAGGGATACGAGGGTGCCCTCGGCCGACGCGTCCGCGAGCCCCGAGTGCCGGAACCGCAACGGCTGCGGCGGCTCTCCGGTCCGGCGGCGCTCCAGCTCCGCCAGCCGGCGCGAGGCGTTGCGTACCCGGCGGGCGATCTGGCTCTGCACCCGGCCCGCCCGCAGGCCGTACCCCATCTTCTCGCTGTCGCGCGGACCCCGGTCCGGCGCGACCTGCCGCGCCGTCACATCCGCCGAGCGGCGCAGCGCCTCGATCTCCTCCTGCTCCTCGGCGTGACGCCGTTCCCAGCGCGCCCGCTCCGCCCGCTTGACGGCCAGGTAGGCGCTGTAGCCCCCGCCGTACCGCACGGGACCTTCGACGGCCGGATCCAGATCGATCAGATCCGTGCAGACCGCGTCCAGGAAGGCCCGGTCGTGACTGGCGATCACGACGGGCCCCGGCATCCCGCGCAGCTGCTCCTCCGCGAAGGCGGCGGCCTCGTCGTCCAGGTGGTTGGTCGGCTCGTCCAGCAGCAGGGCCGAAGGGCGCCGCACCAGCAGCGCCGCCAGCGACAGCCGGCCGCGCTCTCCGCCGGAGAGCGATCCGACGTCGCGTTCGTACGGCAGAGCCGAGAGCCCGAGCCCGGTGAGCAGGACGGCGGCGCGCCGGTCGGCGTCCCAGGTCTGCCGCTCCTCCGCCAGTTCCAGCCGCCGGCCGTACGTCGCCAGCAGTCCGGGGTAACCGGGGGAGTCCTGCGGGGTGCGGGCCAGCTCCTCGGTGAGCCGGTCGATGGCCGCGAGGTCCTCCCGCGCCTCGCGCAGGGCGTCGTCCAGCACGTCGGCGATCGTCGCCGTGGCGTCGAAAGCCATCTCCTGGTGCAGGAAGCCGATATCGGCGGGCCGGGTCACGCTGCCGCCGTCGGGCTCGTCCGTACCGGCGAGCAGGCGCAGCAGAGTCGACTTGCCGACACCGTTCTCCCCGATCAGGCCGATGCGGTGGCCGGGCGCTGCGGTGAGTGACACCCCGTCGAGTACGCGCTTCGAGCCGAGGGTGCGCACGAGGTCGTGTGCGAGCAGTGCGGGTGCGGTCATGGTGGTCCCCTCCAACGTGATCGGTTCGCGGCCCGCCGGGCGGTCGGCCTCGGGCGCGGGCCAGGACGGCACGTCAGCGGTTCACATCTGCGGAGCCCCGGTCTCCAGCAGCTCGCCTTCCGCCAGCCTCAGCCACCGGTCCACCCCGATCCTGGTGAGGAAGGGCTCGTCGTGGCTGACCACCACGAACGCCCCCCGGTACGAGCTGAGCGCGCCCTCCAGCTGATCGGCGCTGGTCAGGTCGAGGTTGTTGGTCGGCTCGTCCAGGAGCAGCAGCTGCGGAGCCGGCTCGGCGCACAGGACGCAGGCGAGGGTGGCCCGCAGGCGCTCGCCACCGGACAGTGACCTGACGGGCAGGTGGGCGCTGTCGCCCCGGAAGAGGAAGCGCGCGAGCAGGTTCATCCGTTCCGCCTCCGGCCGGTGCGGGGCGGACGCGGCGAAGTTCTCCGCCACCGAGCGGTCGAGGTCGAGCAGGTCGAGCCGCTGGGACAGATAGGCGATCCGTCCCTCGGACCGCCTGATCTCGCCTCCCTCCGGCTGGAGTTCGCCGTTGATCAGACGCAACAGGGTGCTCTTTCCCGCACCGTTGGGACCGGTGAGCGCGATGCGCTCGGGGCCGCGGATCGTCAGGTCGACGCCCGCGCCGGTGAACTGCTCCCGTCCGCCGAGGCGTACCCGCACCCGCTCGGCGAGCAGGACGGTGCGTCCGGCGGGGACGACGGTGTCCGGCAGTTCGAGGGTGATGCGCTGCTCGTCGCGTACCGCGCGACCGGCTTCGTCCAGTCGCGCCCTGGCCTCACCCACCCGGGCGGAATGGGTCTGCCCGGCCCGGCCCGCGGATTCCTGGGCGCCGCGCTTCATGTTCCCCGCGAAGATGCGCGGGAGGCCGGCGTTCTTGAGATTGCGGGCCGCGTTGCTCGCCCGGCGCTCGGCGCGCTCGCGGGCCTGCTGCATTTCCCGCTTCTCCCGCTTCAGTTCCTGCTCGGCATTGCGCACGTTCTTCTCCGCCACCTCCCGCTCGGCCCGAACGGCCTCCTCGTAAGCGGTGAAGTTGCCCCCGTAGAGGCGCAGTTCGTCGCTGCCGAGTTCAGCGATGCGGTCCATGCGGCCGAGCAGCGCACGGTCGTGGCTGACGAGCAGCAGGGTGCCGCCCCACGCGTCGAGCGCGTCGTGGAGCGAGTGCCGGGCTCCGAGGTCCAGATTGTTGGTCGGCTCGTCGAGCAGCAGCACATCGGGCCGCTTCAGCAACTGGGCCGCCAGGCCTAGGGAGACGACCTGCCCGCCGCTGAGCGTGCCGATGTTCCGGTCGAGGGCGATACCGGTCAGGCCGAGCCGGTCCAGTTGGGCGCGGGTGCGCTCCTCGATGTCCCAGTCGTCACCGATGACCGCGAAGTGGTCCTCGCCCACATCGCCGGATTCGACGGCGTCGAGGGCGCGGATCACGGCGTCGATCCCCAGGACCTCGGCCACCGTCAGACCACCGGTCAGGGGCAGGCTCTGCGGCAGGTAACCGAGGGTGCCGCCCACCGAGACGGAACCCGCGGCGGGGCGGAGTTCCCCGGCGATCAGCTTGAGCAGGGTGCTCTTGCCGGACCCGTTGGGAGCGACGAGACCCGTACGGCCGCTCCCCATCGCGAAGGACAGTTCGTGGAAGACAGGGGTGTCGTCGGGCCAGGAGAAGGAGAGACCCGAGCAGATGATGGAAGCGTCGGACATGCGGGAGACCTCGCGTGAGACTCCGGGACAGCACGGAGTGCGGCCCCGGGGGGAGTGGACAGAGGGAACAACGACATGGCCACTTCGGCTGCGCTCCTGGGCGCCCGCCGGTGGCCGTCAGCTCCGGGTATCACCCGGAGATGTCGTCGTCACCCGCCATGTCTGATCTCCTCCGTACACGCTGAACAGCGTGATCACCCTAGCAGGCAGCCCGCCACCGGGCCTCGTGGGCAACGCCGCCCCGCACCGGGGCTCAGTCGGGAAGCGAGAGGCCCATGGTGACGCGCATCGCCGTGGACAGCAGCCCGGCCCTGACCTGGGTGGTCCGGTACATCCGGTCCGACCGGAAGGAGATGCCGATCGAACCGATCTGGTCACCGCTGTACACGGGCACAGCTATGCAGGTCGTACCCCGCGCGTACTCCTCCCGGTCCATGACGACCGGCGGCGCCGGCGGCGAGTCGAGCTGCCGCAGCAACTCCTCCCTGCGCGTGATGGTGCGGGGCGTGAGGTCGGTCAGCGGATGCCGGGAGAAGTACTCGGCGCGCGCCGCCCCGTCCAGTTCCCGCAGCACGCTCTTCCCGAGAGCCGTGGCGTGTCCGGCGTCCTGGAACCCCACCCAGAGGTCCACGCGCGGCGCGCGGGCGCTGTCGACGATCTCCATGACCCGGATCTCGCCCTCCTCGTACAACGTCAGGTAGACCGCGGCCGAGAGGTCGTCCCGCAAGGTCTTCAGGACGGGCCGGATACGGCTGGGCAGCCCGGCGCCCGGCGACAAGTGTTCCGCGGGGAGGGTGAACACCCCGGCGGCCTGCTCGGTCAGGTAGCCGTCCCGCGCGAGCACCCTCAGCAGCCGCTCGACGGTGGCCACCGGCAGACCCGCCTCCCGGGCCAGCTGCCGCACGGGGACATCCGACGAGTGCGCTCCTGCCGCCTCCATCACTCGCAGGGCGCGCTCGACATACGCGATGAGCTCGGGGCCGGCCTCGTCACCCATGCACATAAGCATGGACCCGGTGCCGGAAGGCGGCAATACTTCCTGCGCACAGCCCTGACCTGGGCGCTTGCGGGCGGGCGAAGGGTCGCGGCCGGCGTCCTGGACGGCAGGCCGGACCGGTCAGGAATGGAGAAGCGCGGTCACCGGGCCGCGGCTAGCGTGATGGCCAGACACCGAGCGCCCGGACACCGGGCGCCGCCCGCGACCGCCGGGCCCGTACCCCGTACCGGCGTCGGCCCGGCGCGAACGTCCGCACGGGGCCGACGCGCCCCACGAACCACAGGAGTGACCATGACCGGCTCTGCCACCCAGGGAATCAAGACCGTCCTGCACCCCGTGTCCGATCTGACGGCCGCCAAGGCGGTGTACACGGCCCTGCTCGGCGTGGCGCCGACGGCGGACGCGCCCTATTACGTCGGTTACGAGGCCGGGGGCCAGCACATCGGGCTGGTACCGGACGGGGGAGAGCAGGGCACGGCCGCGCCCGTGAGCTACTGGGAGGTGCCCGACATCGAGGCGAAGCTGGCCGAGGTGACGGCCGCGGGCGCCACCGTGAAGGAGCCCGCGCACGACGTCGGCGGCGGCCGTCTGGTGGCCACCTTCACGGACCCCGACGGCAACGTGCTCGGGCTGCTCCAGGACAGCTGAGCCGCGATCACGTCATCATGGGCCGGTCTACCGGCCGACAGACAGATGGAGAACCGATCAGCATGGCCACCAGGAAGGGCGCGGCTTCGTCCGCGCCGCACGCTGCCGACGTCCACGATGTGATCCGCGTGCACGGCGCGCGCGTGAACAACCTCAAGGACGTCAGCATCGAGATCCCGAAGCGGCGGCTCACGGTCTTCACCGGGGTCTCCGGCTCGGGCAAGACCTCGCTGGTGTTCAACACGATCGCCGCGGAGTCGCAGCGGCTGATCAACGAGACGTACAGCGCCTTCGTCCAGGGCTTCATGCCGACGCAGGCGCGGCCCGAGGTCGACGTCCTGGACGGACTGACCACCGCGATCATCGTCGACCAGCAGAAACTGGGCGCCGATCCGCGTTCCACGGTCGGCACGGCCACCGACGCCAACGCGATGCTGCGGATCCTCTTCAGCCGCCTCGGGAAGCCGCACATCGGTCCGCCCGGCGCGTACGCCTTCAACGTCCCCTCGGTCCGGGCGAGCGGGGCCATCACCGTCGAGCGCGGTGCGAAGAAGGCGGTGAAGGCGACCTTCAACCGCACCGGCGGCATGTGTACGCGCTGCGAGGGCCGGGGCACCGTCTCCGACATCGACCTCACCCAGCTCTACGACGACTCCAAATCGCTCGCCGATGGCGCCTTCACCATCCCCGGCTGGAAGTCCGACAGCTTCTGGACCGTCCGGGTCTACGCCGAATCGGGCCTGCTCGACCCCCACAAGCCGATCCGTAAGTTCACCAAGAAGGAGATGCACGACTTCCTCTACCGGGAGCCGGTCAAGGTCAAGGTCGAGGGGGTCAACCTCACCTACGAGGGACTGATCCCCAAGATCCAGAAGTCGTTCCTGTCCAAGGACAAGGAAGCGCTGCAACCCCACATCCGCGCGTTCGTGGAGCGCGCGGTCACCTTCACCACCTGCCCCGAGTGCGACGGCACCCGGCTCAGCGAGGGCGCCAGGTCCTCGAAGATCAAGCGGATCAACATCGCCGACGCCTGCGCGATGCAGACCAGCGACCTGGCCGCCTGGGTCGGCGAAATCGACGAGCCCTCCGTCGCACCGCTGCTCACCGCGTTGCGGCAGACCCTCGACTCGTTCGTGGAGATCGGCCTCGGCTACCTCGCGCTCGACCGGCCGACGGGCACCCTGTCGGGCGGCGAGGCGCAGCGCGTCAAGATGATCCGCCACCTCGGCTCCTCCCTCACCGACGTCACCTATGTCTTCGACGAGCCCACCGCCGGCCTGCACCCCCACGACATCCAGCGGATGAACAGGCTGCTGCTGCGGCTGCGCGACAAGGGCAACACGGTGCTCGTCGTGGAGCACAAGCCGGAGACGATCGCGGACCATGTCGTCGACCTCGGCCCCGGCGCCGGCACGGCGGGCGGAACCGTCTGCTTCGAGGGCAGCGTCGAGGGACTGCGGGCCGGGGACACCGTCACGGGCCGTCACTTCGACGACCGGGCCACCCTCAAGGACACCCGGCGGGGGCCCACCGGCGCGCTGGAGGTCCGGGGCGCGGACGCGAACAACCTGCGCGGCGTCGACGTCGACATCCCGCTCGGCGTCCTCGCCGTGGTCACCGGCGTCGCCGGCTCCGGCAAGAGCTCACTGATCCACGGCTCGGTCTCGGGACTGGACGGGGTGGTGTCGATCGACCAGGGCGCGATCCGCGGCTCGCGACGGAGCAACCCCGCGACGTACACCGGACTGCTCGACCCGATCCGCAAGGCGTTCGCCAAGGCCAACGACGTGAAACCGGCCCTGTTCAGCGCCAACTCCGAGGGCGCCTGCCCCGGCTGCAACGGCGTCGGGGTCGTCTACACCGACCTCGCGATGATGGCGGGCGTCGCCACCGTCTGCGAGGAGTGCGAGGGGAAGCGGTTCCTGGCCTCTGTGCTCGAATACCGCCTCGGCGGCCGCGACATCAGCGAAGTGCTGGCGATGTCGGTGACCGAGGCCGAGGAGTTCTTCGGCAGCGGCGAGGCACACACCCCGGCCGCCCACCGCGTCCTCGGCAGGCTGGCCGACGTCGGACTCGGCTACCTCAGCCTGGGCCAGCCGCTCACCACCCTGTCCGGCGGTGAGCGGCAACGGCTCAAGCTGGCCACGCACATGGGCGAGAAGGGCGGGATCTACGTCCTCGACGAGCCGACCACCGGCCTGCACCTCGCAGACGTCGAGCAGCTGCTCGGCCTGCTCGACCGGCTGGTCGACTCCGGGAAGTCCGTCATCGTGATCGAGCACCACCAGGCGGTCATGGCGCACGCCGACTGGATCATCGACCTGGGTCCCGGCGCCGGTCATGACGGCGGCAGGCTCGTCTTCGAGGGCACCCCCGACGACCTCGTCGCGGACCGCTCCACCCTCACCGGCGAGCACCTCGCGGCCTACGTGGGAGCCTGAGGCAGTGAGTCAACGGCGGCCACCCCGCCCGGCCCGTCCGGAGCCCCCGGCATCTGCGGTGTCCCGGGGAAGGCGGGGTGGCCGCAGAGGCGGCGTACGTACTCCTTGAGCCGGGGGCGGTCGCCGAGGGCGCCGACCGGGCCGAGACGCACGAGCGCCACCCACAGGTCCACATCCCCGGCGGTCAGCTCCTCGCCCAGCGCGTAGGGCCGCCGGTCGAGGGACCGGTCCAGCAGGTCCAGGGCCGCCGACCGCTCGGAGGACCCCGCGTGCGGGGTGACGTCCCGGTCCAGCAGCTCGCGCAGGGCCTCGATGCCGTCGGCGAGCTCCGGAGGACGCAGCGCAGAGGGGCGGGCCTCGTCATGGCCGGAGAGCAGGCCCGCGAGATCGCGGAGTATGTCGGGCGTGTGGTTGCTGACGATGCGCCCGCTCCACCGGTCGCACAGCGCGGGCGCCGTCAGCGGCCCGTCGTAATGGTGCAGCGTGGCCTCGTACGCGCCGCGCAGCGAGGCGTACGCCTCGGGTGTCCCGGCCGGGTGCCCCAGGAACGTGGTGGCGACCGAGTCCCGGAGACCGAGCAGGCCGAGGGTGATCGAGATACGCAGCGAGCGCGGACAACTCGCCGACAGGAAAAGCTCGTAGCGGTGCGGAGCGGGATAGAAGCCTCCGGCCAGACCGACCCCGATACGGCTGTGGATACGGGAGGGCGGCACGGCGATGGTGGGACGGGGGTGCGTGGCGCACGGACTCGGGCCGGATGAGATCGAGCCGCACGTGAGGGAGTTGCCTGTGCTGGAACTGCGCGAAGCTGTCTCGGGCATGACTCTCCTGTGGAGATCCCTGTGGGAACGAGGAAGCCACCGTCGCCTTGTGGGCACCAGCGGCCGGATGTGGAACGGCTGCGCTCGCGCACCGGTCCGAATCACGACAGCGCGGACGTGGGCGCGTCATACGCGACAACGGACCCGTGCGCGTGCGGTATTCCGGGCTAGTAGGCGCTGGAGACACGCAGCAGATCGATGTGCAGGCGCCTCGTCAAGCCGTTCCTGGACAAAACCCACCCGTCCCGACTCCGGGGCCCGCGAGACGCGGGGCCACGCTTGCCCCGCCACACCGGCGGGACCCGGTCGTCACCCGGGGCACCCCGTCGCGGTGGAAGGGTTGCCTGCCAGCGGGCCGGGGCCGATGAACCCCGTGAGCAGGACGGATCCCGCACGGGGGCGCTGACAATCGTGACCGTCCACGTCAGTTTCGGTGCGCCGGGTGACGCCGTCAAGGAGGCCACAGGGGCCATCTCGCCTGTTGGTCACCCGCGTTGACATTCCTGTCGGCCCATGCATAACTTGCGGCGCGGAACGGCTCCGGGTAGCGGCGATACGCCCCGGCCCGCCGGCCGGCGCCCCAGCACACCGCGGGGTGCCGCAGTTGAGGACCGGACGGTGTCCGGCAGGCGCGAGGCCCCGCGGGGCGGATCGGTGACGGTGAGAGCGATGCACGCAGCTGAGGGGATGGCTGCCTGGCGGTCCCGAGGCCGCGTCCTGCTCTGCGCGGACCGCTCCGTCGACCTCCAGCGTGTCAACAGCGCGCTGTGTACCGCCGCTTGTCGCGCTCTTCGTCAAGGCTGACGGCCCTCTGACTCCCTGACGTCCACCGCTGCCGCGGTGCGTCCCCTCCCCGCCCGGCCCCCTGCTCCGCGCCGTGCTGCCCGCGCCCCGCCGCGTCGTTCCCGACGACCGGCGTGGTGAGGCGCTGCCGTCCGTGGTCCGGGCCGTCCGCATCCGCTGGAGCCCTCCGTGAGTGAATCCCCCGGCGTAGCTGTGTCCCCAGGGTCAGCGCCGCCCGCCGAGGCGGCCCCCCGCCCCGGGCCACCCGTCGTGCCGAAGCCGCCGGTCCCGCAGCGGGTCCGCCCACTCCTGCGGCCCGGCCGCTGGATCGTCACCGTCGTCGTGCTGGTACTGGTCGCCCAGATCGTCCACGGCCTGGTGGCCAATCCCTTCTACCAGTGGGACCGGTTCCGGTACTGGTTCCTGCGGCCCACCATCCTCGACGGCCTGCTCGTCACGCTCGAAGTCGCCCTGTTCAGCGCCGTTCTGGGGCTGCTCGGCGGCGTGCTGCTGGCCCTGGCCCGGCTCTCCCCGAGCCCTGTGCTGCGCGCGGTCAGCTGGGTCTACACCTGGCTGTTCCGGTCGGTCCCGCTGATCGTGATCCTGCTGTTCCTCTACAACTTCAGCGCGCTCTACCGGACGCTGAGCGTGGGAGTGCCGTTCGGCCCGGCGTTCTTCAGCTTCGACGAATCACGCCTGGCCACCGACATGGCCGTCGCCGTCATCGGTCTCAGCCTGAACGAGGCGGCGTACGCCTCCGAAGTGGTGCGCGGCGGCATCCTCTCCGTCGACCAGGGCCAGCACGAGGCGGCAGCCGCCCTCGGCCTCCCGAAGCGGTACCGGTTCGCGAAGATCGTCTTCCCGCAGGCCCTGCGCTCGATCACCCCGAACTACGTCAACCAGCTGATCGGCCTGATCAAGGGCACCTCACTGGTCTTCTACGTCTCGCTGCTCGATCTGTTCGGCTCCGTACAGAGCATGGGCAGCACCTACCCCGGCGACATCGTGCCGCTGCTGCTGGTCGCCACCGCCTGGTACCTGATCCTCACCAGCGTGGTGTCCGTCATCCAGTTCTACGTCGAGCGGTACTACTCGCGGGGCGCGCTGCGCACCCTGCCGCCCACGCCGCTGCAGAGGCTGCGGACCGGACTGGGTGATCTGCGGGCACGGGTCCGGAAGGAGACAGCGATATGACCGCGGAGACGACGACCGGAACAGCGGAAGCGGCCGAGCCCGCCGGGACACCGGGTCAGGCCGGCGCGGTCGCGGCGCCCCCGGCGCGCCCCGCCGCGGTCGAGGTGCACGATGTGCACAAGTGGTACGGCTCCCAGCGCGTCCTGGAAGGTGTGGCGCTGACCGTGCGTCCCGGGGAGGTCACGGTCGTCCTCGGACCGTCCGGCTCAGGGAAGTCCACCCTCCTGCGGGTGATCAACCACCTGGAGAAGCCCGAGATCGGTCATGTCAGTGTGAACGGCGAGCTGATCGGCGTACGCAGGCACCGGGGGCGTCTCAAGGAGCTGAGCGAGCGCGCCATCCTGGCGCAGCGCGGCCGGATCGGGTTCGTCTTCCAGAACTTCAACCTCTTCCCGCACCTCACCGTGCTGGACAACGTGGCTGCCGCCCCGGTCGCGACCGGGAAACTCACCAAGCCGGAGTCCCGGGAGCTGGCCCGCGATCTGCTCGACCGGGTGGGACTCGGGGACCGGGCGGCCGCCTATCCGCGCCAGCTGTCCGGCGGGCAGCAGCAGCGCGTGGCCATCGCCCGAGCCCTCGCCCTGCGGCCCGGGGTCATCCTCTTCGACGAGCCGACCTCCGCGCTCGACCCCGAACTCGTCGGCGAGGTACTGGCCGTGATCAAGGACCTGGCCGGCAGCGGCACCACCCTGCTGGTCGTCACGCACGAGATCGGCTTCGCCCGCGAGGTCGCCGACCGGGTGGTCTTCATGGACGGCGGCCGGATCGTCGAACAGGGCCCGCCCGAGCAGGTGCTCGACCACCCGAGGCACGAGCGGACCAGGGACTTCCTGAGCAAGGTGCTCTGATCCCGCCGACTGTTCCAACCGCCGCCCGTTCCAACCGTCGCCCGTTCCACCCGCCACCCGTTCCGCCCGCCGCCCGTCCCTCCCCTCCGCCCGCCGGTCCGCGTCCGGCGTGCCCCCTCGTCTCCGTACACCCTCACCGCACCCGACAAGGACAGCCACCATGCGCACCCCCATCCTCCGCAGCAGACTCCGCCGAGGTGTCGCCGCCTCCGCCGCGTTCGCCTCGCTCGCCGCCGGTCTCGCCGCGTGCGGCGGTGACGGCGACGCCGCGACCAGGACCGACAGTGCGCCGGCCGGAACGGTCACCGTCGGCGCGCTCTCCAACGGCGCCGCCGAGGAGACCGAACTCAAGGTGCCGGAGGTGAAGTCGATCAGCGCCGAACTGCCCAAGCCGGTGGCCGATCGCGGCAAGCTGGTGATCGGCGTGGGCGCGCTGCCCGCCGGATTCCCGCCTCTCGCGTACGTGGGTGAGGACCAGAAGACCCTCACCGGCGCCGAACCCGATCTCGGCCGGCTGGTCGCGGCGGTCCTCGGGCTGGAGCCCGAGCTGAAGAACTCGACCTGGGAGAACATGTTCGTCGGCATCGACAGCGGCAAGGTCGACGTGGCCCTGTCGAACGTCACCGACACCGAGGAGCGCAAGAAGAAGTACGAGTTCGCCTCCTACCGGCAGGACAACCTCGCCTTCGAGGCGCTGAAGAAGAACACCTGGAACTTCGACGGCGACTACCGGAACCTGGCCGGGCGGACCGTCGCCGTCAGCGCCGGCACCAATCAGGAGCGGATCCTGCTGGAGTGGAAGGCGAAGCTGGCGAAGCAGGGCCGCAAGCTCGACGTCAAGTACTACCAGGACAACAACGCCACGGCCCTGGCACTGGCCAGCGGGAAGATCGACCTCTCCTTCGGGCCCAACCCCGGCATCGCGTACCACATCACGCAGACCTCGAAGACCCCCAACCCGACCCGTAACGCGGGCAAGTTCTCCGGCGCGGGCGCGACCCTCCAGGGGCTGATCGCGGCAACCGCGAAGAAGGACAGCGGACTCGCGAAGCCGCTCGCCGACGCGATCAACCACCTGATCGAGAACGGCCAGTACGCCAAGTGGCTCGCCGCCTGGAACCTCTCCAACGAGGCTGTGCCGTCCTCCCTGGTCGACCCGCCCGGACTGCCGCTCGACAACTCCTGACCCGCGCCCGCGCCCCGCTCCGGCCGGATCCGGACACCTCCCGCCCATGCCCCAGATACGGAGACCCCGCGCCACCATGTCCACCAGCGTCCATCACGCCCCGCCATCGAGAGCGGTACCGCCGCACATCCTGGACAACGCCGCCTGGGCCGCGCTGACCGGTCCGCACGCCCACCTCGCCGAGCGTGTCGGCCGGGCCGCCCGCTACCCCACGGACATCTCACCGTTCAGCGCCCTGGAGGACCCCGCCGACCCGCGGGCCTGGGACGATCTGGCCGCCCTGGTCGGACCCGGCGTCGTCACCCCGGTCTCCGGGGCGCGCACGGTCCCCGACGGCTGGACCGTCGAACGCGGCGGCGACGGCGTCCAGCTGGTCGACACCGCCCTGTACGCCGAACCCGCACCCGAGGCGGAACAGCTGGGGCCCGCCGACGTGCCCGAGATCCTCGACCTGATCGCCCTCACGGAGCCGGGCCCCTTCCTGCCCCGCACCATCGAACTGGGCGACTACCTGGGCATCCGGGACCACGGGCGGCTGATCGCCCTCGCCGGAGAGCGCCTGCACCCGCCGGGCTGGACGGAGATCAGCGCCGTCTGCACCCACCCGGACCACCGCGGCCGGGGCCTCGCCACCCGGCTGGTGCGCGCGGTCGCGGCGGGCGTCAGGGAGCGCGGCGACACCCCCTTCCTCCACGCGGCAGCGAGCAACACCCGAGCGATCCGGCTCTACGAGTCGATCGGATTCACCCTGCGCCGCCGCACCCGGTTCCTGCTCGTCCGAGCCCCGGGGGAGCGAAGGTGAGGCACCTCCTGCGCGTCGCCGGCGCACTCTGTCGGCCCTGACCTGTTGCCCTCGCAGCCGCCCCGTACCGGGGCCGGCTTCATCGTCCGGTCGATCAGGAAGGCACCGATCCCGTGTCCTCTTCACCCTCTTCCCCTTCCCTGCGCCTCGCCGTGGCCCTGGACGGCGCGGGCTGGCACCCCGCCGCCTGGCGCGAACCCGTCGCCCGCCCCGGTGAACTCCTCACCGCCGCCTACTGGACCGAGCTCGTCGCCGAGGCCGAACGCGGACTGCTCGACTTCGTGACCATCGAGGACGCGCTCGGCCTCCAGTCCTCGTCCCACACCGAGCCCGACGGGCGCACCGACCAGGTCCGCGGACGGCTGGACGCGGTCCTCATCGCGGCGCGGGTCGCCCCGCTGACCCGGCACATCGGGGTGGTCCCGACGGTGGTCGCCACGCACACGGAGCCGTTCCACATCTCCAAGGCCATCGCCACCCTCGACTACGTGAGCACCGGGCGCGCGGGCCTGCGCCTCCAGGTCACGGCCCGAGCGCACGAGGCCGCGCACTTCGGCCGCCGGACCTTCCCGCCGTTCGGCGTCGAGGACTACCGGACGCCCGCCGGGCAGGAGCTGGTGAACGGCCTGTTCGACGAGGCCGCCGACTACGTCGAGGTCGTGCGACGGCTCTGGGACAGCTGGGAGGACGACGCCGAGATCCGGGACGTCACCACCGGACGCTTCATCGACCGCGCGAAGCTGCACTACATCGACTTCGAGGGCACGCACTTCCGGGTCAAGGGCCCCTCGATCACGCCCCGGCCGCCCCAGGGCCAGCCGATCGTCAGCGCCCTCGCGCACGCCACCGTCCCGTACCGGCTGGTGGCCCGCTCCGCCGACATCGGCTACGTCACCCCGCACGACGCCGGCGAGGCCCGTGCCGTCGTCGAGGAGATCCGCACCGAACAGGCAGCGGCCGGACGCGCCGAAGAGACCGTGCACATCTTCGGCGACCTGGTGGTCTTCCTGGACGACGACCCCGCGACGGCCGCCGCCCGCAGGGAGCGCCTGGACGAGCTCGCCGGCGAGCCGTACACCAGCGACGCCCCGGTCTTCACCGGAACGCCCGCCGGGCTCGCCGATCTGCTCCAGGACCTGGCGGCCGCAGGGCTGACCGGGTTCCGGCTGCGCCCCGCCGTGGCCGGCCACGACCTCCCGGCGATCACCCGGGGCCTGGTCCCCGAGCTCCAGCGCCGTAACGCCTTCCGCCGGCAGTACGAGGCCGAGACCCTGCGCGGACTGCTGGGGCTCAACCGCCCCGCCAACCGCTACGCCGCCACCGCGACCGCCTGAGCCGGAAGGACACCGACCATGAGCAAGCCCCTCAAGCAGATCCATCTCGCGGCCCATTTCCCCGGAGTCAACAACACCACCGTGTGGAGTGATCCGGAGGCCGGCAGCCACATCGAGTTCAGCTCCTTCGCGCACTTCGCCCGGACCTCCGAGCGCGCGAAGTTCGACTTCCTCTTCCTCGCCGAAGGACTGCGTCTGCGCGAACAGGGCGGCGAGATCTACGACTTGGACGTCGTGGGGCGGCCCGACACATTCACCGTCCTCGCGGCGCTCGCCGCCGTCACCGAACACCTGGGCCTGACCGGGACGATCAACTCGACCTTCAACGAGCCCTACGAGGTGGCCCGCCAGTTCGCCAGCCTCGACCACCTCTCCGGCGGACGCGCCGCCTGGAACGTGGTCACCTCCTGGGACGCCTTCACCGGTGAGAACTTCCGGCGCGGCGGCTTCCTGCCGCAGCAGGAGCGCTACTCCCGGGCCAAGGAGTTCCTGGCCACCACGAACGAACTCTTCGACTCCTGGCACGGGGACGAGATCGTCGCCGACCGGCAGACGGGCACGTTCCTCAGCGACGCGAAGGCCGGCGCCTTCGTGCACAAGGGGCAGCACTTCGACATCGAGGGACAGTTCAACGTGCCGCGCTCCCCGCAGGGACGGCCGGTGATCTTCCAGGCGGGCGACTCCGAGGAGGGCCGTGACTTCGCCGCGTCGAGCGCGGACGCGATCTTCAGCCGGTACGCCACCCTCAAGGAGGGGCAGGCCTTCTACGCGGACGTCAAGGGCCGCCTCGCCCGGTACGGCCGCCGGCCCGACCAGCTGCTGATCCTCCCGGCGGCCACCTTCGTCCTCGGCGACACCGACGCCGAAGCGGAGGAACAGGCCCGCGAGGTACGCCGCAGCCAGGTCAGCGGCGCCACCGCCATCAAGCACCTCGAATTCGTCTGGAACCGGGACCTGTCCGGTTACGACCCGGACGGCCCCCTCCCCGACATCGACCCCGACCCGGGCGAGCACACCGTCGCCCGCGGCCGCGCCCAGGTACGGATGTACCGCGACCCGTCGGCCGTCGCCCGGGAGTGGCGGGAACGCGCGGAGGCCAACAAGTGGTCCATCCGCGACCTGGTCATCGAGACCGGGAACCGCCAGGCCTTCGTCGGCTCCCCGGCCACCGTCGCCACCACGATCAACGACTTCGTCCAGGCCGACGTCTCCGACGGCTTCATCCTCGCCCCGCACATCACTCCGGGCGGCCTTGACGCGTTCACCGACCTGGTCGTCCCGCTGCTCCAGGAACGGGGCGTGTACCGGACGGAGTACGAGGGCACCACCCTGCGCGACCACCTCGGCCTCGACCACCCCGACGACGCCCGCGAGGGGCGTGAGGCGTCATGAAGTTCCTCGCCATCACCCTGATCGTGCACGGCCCGCACCCCGTGACCGGCGTGCGGAAGCCGACCAGCGACCGCTTCCACGAAGTGCTCGACAACGCGCTCCTCGCGGAGGAGCTGGGCTTCGACGGCTTCGGCGTGGGGGAGCGGCACGAGCGGCCCTTCATCTCCTCCTCGCCACCGGTCGTACTCAGCCACATAGCCGCCCTCACCTCCCGGATCCGGCTGTTCACGGCCGTCACCACGCTCAGCCTCCTGGACCCGGTGCGCGCCTACGAGGACTACGCGACGCTGGACCACCTCTCCGGCGGACGGCTCGAACTCATCATCGGCAAGGGCAACGGCGCCGCCCAGCGGGACCTGTTCCAGGTCACCCCGGAGGACCAGTGGGACCGCAACGCCGAGAGCTACGAGGTGTTCCGGCAGCTCTGGCGCCAGGACAGGGTCACCGCCGCCACCCGCTTCCGCCCGGAACTCAAGGACGCCGAGGTCTGGCCCCGACCGCTTCAGCAGCCGGTCCGGGTCTGGCACGGCAGCGCGACCAGCAGGGAGTCGGTCGACCTCGCCGCCCGCTACGGCGATCCGCTCTTCTCCGCCAACGTCACCAACACCATCGATCCCTACGCCGAGTTGATCCGCTACTACCGTGAGCGCTGGGAGCACCACGGCCACGATCCGGCGGACATCGCGGTGGGCGCGGGAACGGCCGGCATCTACGCGGCCCATACCTCGCAGGAGGCGCTCGCCGCCTACCGGCCGGTGTTCGAGGGGAACCTCGCCTTCCAGAAACAGCTGGGCCTGGAACCGGTGTTCACCACTCTGGAGGACTTCGTGGAGCGCAGCTCGGCGCTGATCGGCAGTCCGCAGCAGATCATCGAGAAGGTGCACCGCTACCACGAGCAGTTCGGCCACACGGTCCTTCATCTGCACGCGGACGCGGGCGGCCTGACGGATGCTCAGCACCGGGACTCGCTCGCGCTCTTCCAGTCGGACGTCGCACCCGTGCTGCGCCGGGAGATCCCCGATCCGCCGTTCGCCTGGGGCCCCGTCCTCGCCGGGCCCGCACCAGAACCCGTTCCCGCCGACCGCTGAGGAGTCCTCGCGTCATGTCCGACATTCCCCTCGGGGTCCTCGACCTGGTCCCGGTCGCCTCCGGGTCCACCGCCTCCGAGGCGCTCCGCAACTCCATCGACCTGGCGCGGCGGGCCGAGAGCCTCGGTTACGCCCGGTACTGGTTCGCCGAGCACCACCTCAACCCCGGCGTGGCCGGTACCTCGCCCGCGGTCGTCCTCGCCCTCACGGCCTCCGCGACCACGTCCATCCGGCTCGGAGCGGGCGCCGTCCAGCTCGGCCACCGCACCGCCCTTTCCACGGTCGAGGAGTTCGGCCTGATCGACGCGCTGCATCCCGGCCGGCTCGACCTGGGCCTCGGACGCTCCGGCGGACGCCCGCCCGGCGGGTCCGCCGCCCCGCGGCCGTCCGCGACCCCGGTGGTCGACGGGCGCACGCCCAACGGCCTGCGCATCCCGCCCCGCTTCTCCTTCGAGCACCTGCTCGGCTCGCCCCGTATCGCGCTCCAGCGCAAGCTGCTCCAGCAGCCGCACGCCGAATCGCAGGACTACGGCGAGCAGATCGACGACATCATGGCCCTGCTGGCGGGCACCTACCGTTCGCAGGACGGCATCGAGGCCCATGCCGTCCCGGGGGAGGGTGCAGAGGTGGAGCTGTGGATCCTGGGCAGCAGCGGCGGGCAGAGCGCCCAGGTCGCGGGCCGGGCCGGGCTGCGGTTCGCGGCCAACTACCACGTCAGCCCCGCCACCGTGCTGGAGGCGACAGAGGGGTACCGTGCCGCGTTCCGGCCCTCCGGCGTCCTCGCCGAGCCCTACGTCAGCGTGTCCGCCGACGTCGTGGTCGCCGAGGACGACGAGACCGCCCGCGAACTGGCCACCGGTTACGGTGCCTGGGTCCGCAGCATCCGTGCGGCCGAGGGCGCCATCGAGTTCCCCACGCCGGACGAGGCCCGCGCCCACATCTGGACGGACGCCGACCGTGCCCTGGTCCAGGACCGCCTCGACACCCAGTTCGTCGGCTCCCCGGACCGGGTCGCCGGCCGGCTGGCGGAACTTCAGGAAGCCACCGGTGCCGATGAGTTGCTGATCACCACGATCACCCACGGACACGCGGACCGGGTGCGGTCGTACGAGCTGCTGGCGCAGGAGTGGGGCAAGAGGTGAGAGCCGGCGCCGTCAGGTGACCTGATGCCCCCGTAGCTCCTCCACCGCGGCCCGCGCGGCGGCGCCGATCACGGCGTCGGCGCGCGGCAGCCTGCTGTCGGCCCTGGCCGCCTGGGTGAACACCACCGCGGTGTAGGTGCTGCCGTCCGCGAGTTCGACGACGCCGGCTTCGTGGCGGAGCGAGCCGAAGGTGCCGGTCTTGCCGTAGACGGTGACGTCGTCGTAGGGAAAGCCGGAGGCGAGCCGGTGTGTCCACGGCTGCCCGCGCATGACCTCGCGCATGAACGCGCAGCCTTCGGCGGAAGCGGCCTCATCCGTCCAGATCGCCCGCAGGAGCCGGGCCATGTCCGCCGGTGTGCCGGACGCCTTGAAGGCCGGGTCGTACACACCCGCCGGCGCCACGGTGTCGTTGTCCGCCACCTGGGCCAGGGCCGCGTCCAGCGACGGCGCGCCCGTCTCCGCGACGAGCCTGCTGAACGTGGCGACGACACCACCGTGGATACGGGTGTCCGGCATGCCAAGGTCCCGGCAGAAGGCGTCGACCGCATCGGCGCCGACCGCCCGCAGGACGGCGGCGGCCGCGGTGTTGTCGGAGACGGTCATCATCAGCGTCACCAGATCGCGCAGTGACATGGTGACGGGGTCGTGCAGGACGGAGATGCCGGTCGGACCGGGGACCCGGTCGGCGGACTCCAGGGTCACCCGGTGGCGCGGGTCGAGCCGCCCCGTGTCCGCGAGGCGGCAGAAGGCGGCCATCAGCGGCACCTTGTAGACCGAGCCCAGCGGCAGCTGTTCGCCGGGCTCGATGACCACACGGGCCGAGGGGCGGTGCAGTTCCGCCACGTGCAGCCAGCCCCGGACGCCCGCGTCGTCGAACATCTCGCGGATGGCGCGCTCCACGCCACCGCCGTGCCGGGGCCGGCTCACGGTGCCACCTTCCGGGCCAGGGCGTCCTCCAGAAGCCGCGCCGTCCCGGCGGTCTCCCGCGCACCCGGGCGCCGAGGATCCCAGGCCACCCGCAGCCGCAGGGGGAGCGGCGGGTCCGTCGCCGTGCGGCGCTCCACACCGGACGCCGTCAGCGCGTCGTCCGCCGTGACGAGCACCGCCTGACCCGCCGCCACGAGGGCGAGCCCGGCGCGTTCGTCGGACACCACCACCGTGTCCACCCGGCGGCCCCGGCTGGCCAGGGTGTCGATGAACAGGTCATGGGCCGCGGGCGCTTCGGCACGCGGGCGCACCGCGACGGGAAGCCGTGACGTCGTCGTCCCACCGGGTTCGCGGACCCCGGCGGGGGACAGCACCCAGGTCGGCAGCAGGATCACCCGGCCCGCGGCGAGGCCGTGCAGCACGGACGGGTGCCGGATCACGGCGATGTCGACCCTTCCGGCCGCGACGTCACCGAGCAGCGCGGACGTTGACGCCGTCACCAAGCCGATCCTGGCGCGCTCGCCCGCCCGGACCGGCGCCGCCGCCACCTCCGCGGCCAGCGGCGCCGGTACCTCAGGGGCCAGCCCGATCCGCAGCCGCCGGCCGTCCGCCCGCTGACGGGCGCCGGTCTCGCGGAGCTCCGCGAACGCGGCCAGGGCGCGGCGGGCGTGCGGAAGCAGCAGGGCACCCTCCTCGGTGAGGAACACCCCCCGCTCACGGTCGAACAGCCGGACCCCGAGCAGCGCCTCCAGTCTGCGCAGACCCTGCGACAGCGGCGGCTGGGTCATGCCCACACGCTGGGCGGCGGCACCGAAGTGTTCCTCCTCCGCCAGGGCGACGAAGATTTCCAGGTGCCGTTCGGTGAGCACTCCGTACCTCCTGGCATGCGGTGATATGGCATGTGAATGAGCTCAATGCCGAGATGGTATTCGACATGTGGTGCGGCGGCGGACTTGAATTCGGGACAGACACGTCCCATCGGAACAGAAAGCCCGTATGCCATGCACACTCGAACTTCGCTGTCCCGCCGTGCCGTTCTCACCGGCCTCGCCGCCCTCCCGCTCGTCGGCTGCGCGAGCGGCCCGGAGGCCTCACCGAAACCGTCCGGGCCCGCTCCATCCTCTGCCCCGGCCGATCCCCGTACCGAACAGGCCTTCCGCGCACTGGAGCGGAAGTTCGACGCCCGCCTCGGCGTCCACACGCTCGACACGGGCAGCGGCCGGACCGTCACCCACCGGCCCGATGAGCGATTCGCCTACGCCTCCACCTGCAAGGCGCTGCTCGTCGGCGCCGTACTGGACAAGAACTCGCTCCGGCAGATGGACCGGCTCGTGCGCTACGGCCACGACGATCTCGTCAGCGCCTCACCGGTCACCGAGCGGCACGTCGCCACCGGGATGACCCTGCGCGAGCTGTCCGACGCGGCCATCCGGTACAGCGACAACACCGCCGCCAACCTCCTCTTCCACGAGCTGGGTTCCCCCCGCGCCCTCCAGGACGCCCTCCGCGCGCTCGGTGACGACGTCACCCGGTGCGACCGCTACGAGACCGCGCTCAGCGACGCCACCCCCGGCGACCCCCGCGACACCAGCACACCCCGCGCCCTCGCCACCGGGCTGCGCGCGTACGTGCTCGGCGACACCCTCCCCTCGGACAAGCGGGCCGTACTGACCGACCTGCTCCGGCGCAACACCACGGGCGACCACACCATCCGCGCGGGTGTGCCGGACCACTGGCAGGTGGGCGACAAGACGGGCACGGGCGGCTACGGCACCCGCAACGACATCGCCGTCATCTGGCCCCCCGGCGGCGCCGCCCCGATCACCCTGGCCGTCCTCTCCCGCCGCGACGCCAAGGACGCCGAACGCGACGACGCCCTCATCGCCGGTGCCGCGAAGGTCGCGCTCGACGCCCTCGGAGCGCTCGGGTAACCAGCCGTCCGCGTCCTGCTCGGCCCGGCGCTAGCATCAGCATCCTCACCAACCGCTGGAGCAGACCGCCATGCCATTGCCGCGCCTCGGAGTTGTCATCGTCACGATGGGCACTCGCCCCATTGAGCTGGCCGCCCTGCTGGCCTCGGTGGAGAAGCAGGACGTGCCCGCGGCGAGAGTGGTCCTGGTCGGCAACGCGACGCCTCTCACCGGCATCACGGCGGACGTGACCAGGATCCCGCTGGAGGAGAACCTCGGCTGCCCCGGCGGCCGCAACGTCGGGCTCAGGGCGCTGAGCGAGTCGGGAGAGGTGGACGTGGTCATCGAACTGGACGACGACGGCCTGCTCATCGCCCCCGACGTGTTCCGCCGGGTGCAGCGGCTGTTCGCGGACGACCCCGGGCTCGGCATCGTCGGTTTCCGGGTCGCCGACGAGAACGGGGTGACGGAGCGCCGCTGGGTGCCCCGGCTGCGCGCCGACGACCCGATGCGGGGCGGTCCGGTGACCGCCTTCCTCGGCGGCGGGCACGCCTTCTCGATGCCGATGCTCGACGGGATCGGCCACTGGCCCGCGGAGTTCTTCTTCGGGCACGAGGAGTCCGACCTGGCCTGGCGCGCCCTCGACGCGGGCTGGACGATCCTGTACGAGCCCGGACTCGTTCTCCAGCATCCGAGGACGTCCCCGGCCCGGCACGCCACCCACTACCGCTTCACCGCCCGCAACCGGGTGTGGCTGGCGCGCCGGCGCCTCCCGGTCCCGCTGGTCCCCGTCTATCTCGGTGTCTGGATCTCCCTGGCCATGGCACGGATGCGCTCGGCCGCCGGTCTGCGGGCCTGGTGGGGCGGTTTCGCCGAGGGGCTGCGGACGCCGTGCGGTCCGCGCGAGCCGATGAAGTGGCGCACCGTGTGGCGCATGACCCGGCTGGGCCGCCCGCCGGTGCTCTGAACCGTCCCCGAAACGGGCAGCGGCCAGGGGCCCCGGCGAGGGAGTGCCGACCGCCACGGGCGCCGTTCGGGCGCACGCGGGGCCTTGATCGGGCAGGAGTCCGGGCGGGGGCAGCCGGTCCGTGCGGCCTGACCAGCCGATACGGCCTCGGCGAAACGGGCACGAACGGGCACAGGTGGGGTGGTGAAGAGCCTGGTCGCCGCGGGTCCCTTGCTTGTACAAACGATTCATGAGCCCGAACGGGGCCTGAGTCGCAGCGAACGCAGGGAAGTGTGTCGTGGACACCGACGAGCGCCGACGAGAGATCCTCAAGATTGCCAGACGCGAAGGGTCGGTGGACGTCACCGCACTGGCCGGCACGCTTCAGGTGGCCAAGGAGACCGTCCGGCGTGATCTGCACATCCTGGAGGAACACGGTCTGGTACGCCGCACCCACGGCGGCGCCTACCCGGTGGAGAGCGCGGGCTTCGAGACGACGCTGGCCGCCCGTACCAGCCGTCTCGTTCCCCAGAAGTCCAGGATCGCGGCGGCCGCGGCCGACCTCCTCGGCGACGCGGAAACGGTCTTCGTCGACGAGGGTTACACCCCCATGCTCGTCGCCGAGGCACTGCCCAGGGACCGCTCCCTGACCGTGGTCACCGCGTCCCTCGCCGTGGCGACCGCGCTCGCGGACGCGGAGAAGACCACGGTGCTGCTCCTCGGCGGCCGGCTGCGCGGTTCCACGATGGCCACCGTCGACCACTGGACGACCCGGATGCTCGCGGGATTCGTCATCGACCTGGCGTACGTAGGAGCGAACGGGATCTCCCGCGAGTACGGGCTGACCACGCCCGACCCGGCCGTGAGCGAGGTGAAGGCCCAGGCCATGCGCAGCAGCCGGCGCCGGGTCTTCGCCGGAATCCACACCAAGTTCGGCGCCGTCAGCTTCTGCCGCTTCGCCGAGGTCGGTGACTTCGAGTCGATCGTCACCGATACGGGTCTGGCCTCGGCGGAGGCGCAGCGCTACTCGCGTCTCGGCCCCCAGGTCATCCGCGCCTGACGCACCCCCGCGGCACGGCCCGGCCGCCCGCGTCCGTCAGCCGGCATGGCTGACATGCACCTTACAAGCTGAGCAGTCCCTCGATGACGAGTGATCAGGAGAACCACATGCTCCACCTTCAGCACCACCGAAGCAGGCTGAGCGTGCGTCTGGGTACCGGCGCCGCCCTCACGGCGCTGCTCGCCGGGTGCAGCGGCGCCGGCGGCGGCAGCTCGTCCGGTGACAGCGAGTCGATCAACGTGCTCATGGTGAACAACCCGCAGATGGTCCAGCTGCAGAAGCTCACCGCGGCCAACTTCACGAAGGAGACCGGCATCAAGGTCCACTTCACGGTGCTGCCGGAGAACGACGTACGCGACAAGATCACCCAGGACTTCTCCAACCAGGCGGGCCAGTACGACGTGGCCACCATCAGCAACTTCGAGGTGCCGTTCTACGCGAAGAACGGCTGGCTGCACCCCCTCGACTCGTACGCCTCCAAGGACAAGGCGTTCGACCAGGGCGACATCCTCAAGCCGCTCCGGGAATCCCTCACCGCGCAGGACGGTAAGCTCTACGCGGAGCCCTTCTACGGCGAGTCGTCCTTCCTCATGTACCGCAAGGACGTCTTCGCGGAGAAGAACCTGAAGATGCCCGCCAAGCCCACCTGGCAGCAGGTCGCAGACCTGGCGGCCAAGGCGGACGGCGCCAGGAGCGGCATGAAGGGCATCTGCCTGCGCGGTCTGCCGGGCTGGGGCGAGGTCATCGCCCCGCTCACCACCGTGGTCAACACCATGGGCGGTACCTGGTTCGACAAGGACTGGAACGCGAAGCTCGACACACCCGAGTTCAAGAAGGCCGTCCAGTTCTACGTCGACCTGGTGAAGAAGCACGGTGAGGCGGGCGCGCCCCAGTCCGGCTACGCCGAGTGCCTCAACAACATGACGCAGGGCAAGACGGCCATGTGGTACGACGCCACCGCGGGCGCCGGATCACTGGAGGCCGCCGGATCCCCGGTCAGGGGCAAGGTCGGATACGTGGCCGCGCCCGTCGAGAAGACCGACACCTCCGGCTGGCTCTACACCTGGGCCTGGGGCATGCAGAAGGCCTCCAAGAAGACCGACAGCGCCTGGAAGTTCATCTCCTGGGCCTCCGGCAAGGGGTACGAGAACCTCGTCGGCGAGAAGGTCGGCTGGCCCGACGTGCCCGCCGGCAAGCGCGCCTCCACCTACTCCAACCAGGACTACCTGAAGGACGCCGCCGCGTTCGCGAGCGTCACCCGGCAGGCCATCGCCGGCGCGAACCCCCGCGACCCCGGCACCCAGCCGAGGCCGACCGTCGGCATCCAGTTCGTCGACATCCCGGAATTCACCGACCTCGGCACCAAGGTCTCGCAGGAGATCAGCGCCGCCATCGCCGGCCGCCAGTCGGTGTCCGACGCACTCAAGACCTCGCAGACGCTCGCCGAAAAGGTCGGCAAGGAGCAGCGGTGAATGCCCCCGTATCCACCCCGGACGTCTCGCCGCCCGGCACGCCGGATGACGCCGCCCCGCCCCGCAGAACCGGAAAGGCCCCCGGCCGGGCGCGCGTCTGGGCCACCCGCGCCCCACTGCTCCCCGCCCTGGTCTTCCTGATCGCCGTCACCCAACTGCCCTTCGTGGCAACCGTGGTTGTCTCGTTCTTCGACTGGAACTCGCTCTCGCCCGACCAGCGTGCCTTCACCGCGTTCGCCAACTACAAAGAGGTGTTCAGCGACCCGAGCCTGCGCGACTCGGTGGTCACCACGGTCCTGCTCACCGCCGGTGTCGTGATCGTCAGCGTGGTGCTCGGACTCCTGCTAGCCCTGCTCCTCGACCGCAGGTTCATCGGGCGGGGGTTCGTCCGTACCCTGCTGATCACCCCCTTCCTGCTGGTGCCCGTCTCGGCGGCGCTGATGTGGAAACACGTCCTGTACAACCCGGAGTACGGGCTGCTGAACGGGGCCTGGGCCTGGTTCACCGGACTGTTCGGCGCCGACAGCCCCGCACAGCCCGACTGGATCTCCGACATGCCGCTGGCGGCGGTCGCCACCGCCCTCATCTGGCAGTGGACCCCGTTCATGATGCTCATCCTGCTCGCCGGTCTGCAGAGCCGGTCCGCCGAACAGATGGAGGCCGCCCGGCTGGACGGCGCGAACGCCTGGCAGATGTTCTGCTTCCTGACCCTGCCGCACCTGCGCCGCTACCTGGAACTCGGCGTACTGCTCGGCTCGATCTACATCGTGCAGAACTTCGACGCGGTGTTCACCATCACCGCCGGCGGACTCGGCACGGCCAACCTCCCCTACACGATCTACCAGACCTTCTACCAAGCCCATGAATACGGACTGGCGTCCGCCGCGGGCGTGATCGTGGTGATCGGCACCATCGTCGTCGCCACCTTCGCCCTGCGCGTGGTCTCGTCCCTCTTCAGCGAGGAGGCGAACCGGACATGAGCAGCACCCTGACCGCCACGCCCACCGCCTGGCCGGGCCGCACGGAGTACCCGCGGACGGCGCGCCGGGGCAGGCGGCGCTCCACCGCCCTCGGCGTGGTCGCCTGGATCGTCGGCATCGCCTTCTGCGCTCCCGCGCTCTGGATGCTGCTGACCTCCTTCCACTCGGAGGCCGACGCCGCGACCAATCCGCCGTCGCTCGGCGCGCCCCTCACCCTCGACGGCTACCGGGTGTTCTTCGGCGCCGGGGGCGGAGCGAGTCCCTGGCCGCCGCTGATCAACTCGGTGACCGCATCGGTCTTCTCCACGCTCTTCGTGCTCGTACTGGCCCTTCCCGCCGCGTACGCGCTCTCCATCAAGCGAGTGGAGAAGTGGACGGACGTGATGTTCTTCTTCCTGTCCACGAAGATGCTGCCGGTCGTCGCGGGGCTGCTGCCGGTGTACCTGTTCGCCAAGAACACCGGAATGCTGGACAACATCTGGTTCCTCGTCATCCTCTACACGTCGATGAACCTGCCGATCGCGGTATGGATGATGCAGTCCTTCCTGGCGGACGTGCCGGTCTCCATCATCGAGGCCGCCCAGGTCGACGGCGCCCGGCTGCCGACCGTGCTGACCAGGGTGGTGGCGCCGGTCGCCGCACCCGGAATCGCGGCCACCTCCCTCATCTGCTTCATCTTCAGCTGGAACGAGCTGCTCTTCGCCCGGGTGCTCACCGGGGTGACGGCGCAGACCGCACCCGTCTTCCTGACGAGCCTCGTCACCAGCCAGGGGCTCTTCCTCGCCCAGCTGTGCGCCGCCTCCGTCGTCGTGTCCCTGCCGGTGCTCGCCGCCGGTTTCGCCGCCCAGGACAAACTCGTCCAGGGCCTTTCTCTTGGAGCTGTCAAATGAGGGCTGCGATCATCGAGTCCATCGGCAAGGTGTCGGTCGAGACCGTCCCCGACCCCACCCCCGGCCCCCGCGACGTCGTCGTCGCCGTCCGGGCCTGCGGACTCTGCGGCACCGATCTGCACATCCTGCAGGGCGAGTTCGCCCCCGCGCTGCCGATCATCCCGGGCCACGAGTTCGCCGGCGAGATCGTGGAGACCGGCTCGGAGGTGACCGAACTCGCCGTCGGGGACAAGGTCGCCGTCGATCCGTCGCTGCACTGCCACGAGTGCCACTACTGCCGCAGCGGGCGCGGGAACCTCTGCGACAACTGGAACGCGATCGGGGTCAGCAAGCCAGGCGGGGCCGCCGAGTTCGCCGTCGCCCCGGTGGCGAACTGCGTGAAGCTCCCGGACCACGTCGACGTGGCCACCGCGGCGCTCATCGAACCGCTCTCCTGCGCCGTACGCGGCTACGACGTGCTCAGCTCCACGCTGGGAGCCAAGGTGCTCATCTACGGCTCCGGCACCATGGGCCTGATGATGCTGGAGCTCGCCAAACGCACCGGCGCCGCCTCCGTCGACATCCTGGACGTCAACCCGGACCGGCTCACCACCGCCGTCAAGCTCGGCGTCTCACGCTCCGCCGCCGCCGCGGACGAACTGGAGACGGTACGGGGCTGGGACGTCGTCGTCGACGCCACCGGGAACGCGGGCGCCATCCAGGACGGCCTCGGCCGGGTCGCCAAGGGCGGCACGTTCCTCCAGTTCGGCGTCGCGGACTACGCGGCCAAAGCCGTCATCGAGCCGTACCGGATCTACAACCAGGAGATCACGATCACCGGCTCGATGGCCGTGCTGCACAGCTACGAGCGTGCCGCCGCGCTGTTCGCCGGGGGAGTCATCGACCCGGCGGTCTTCATCAGCGACCGACTGCCGCTGGAGCAGTACCCCGACGCCCTGGAGCGGTTCAAGGCCGGCCTCGGCCGCAAGATCGTGGTCGAGCCGTGACCGGTGGTCCCGATGCCGTTCTGGTGATGGGCGAGGCCCTCATCGACCTGGTGCCGTCCGCGGACGATCCGCGGACGCACCGGGCCCAGCCCGGCGGCGCACCCGCCAACGTCGCCGCCGGGCTGGCCCGGCTGGGCACCCCCAGCTGGTTCGCGGGCGGGCTCGGCGGCGACGGATTCGCCCGGCTGATCGAGGAGCGGCTGGTCTCCGCCGGTACCCGGCTCGACCTGTGCGCCCGCTCGGAGCTGCCCACCGCACTGGCCGTGGCGGACCCGGGCCCCGACGGCACCGGCTACCACTTCCACCTGCACGACACCGCCACCTTCCGGCTGCCGGACCGTACGGCGGAGGTGGGCCGGTTCGGCGCCGTGTACGCGGGCGGGCTGGCCGCGGTCGTCGCGCCCGCCGCCGGGGCGGTGGCCGCGACCGCGCGCGCCGGGGCCGGACAATCCGTCCTGGTGGTCGACCCGAACGTGCGCGAGGACCGGACGCTCGACCACGCCTCCGCCGCGCGCCGGCTGCGGGAGCTGTGCGGGCGGGCCCGGATCCTCAAGGTCAGCGACGAGGACGTGAACCTGCTCTGGCCGGGCGCTTCCCCGGAGGAGACCTGCGAGCGGCTGGCCGGGGAGAACCGGCTGGTGGTCCTCACCCGGGGTGCGGCGGGCAGCACCGCGTTCACCCCGGGCCTGGAGCGGGCGTCGGTGCCCGCGGAGCGGGTCGAGGTGGTCAACACGATCGGCGCGGGTGACGCGTTCATGGCCGGGATGCTCAACTGGCTGGGCGAGGCCGGGGCGTTCCGCGACGGCGGCGACGTACGGCTGTCGCGCGACCGGGCCGCGCAGATGCTGACGTTCGCCTCGCGGGTGGCGGCTTCCGTGGTCGCGCGGTCCGGGACGGAGCCGTCGCGGCCGCCGGCGGCCGGGTGGCGATAGGGGCGGAATTCCGGACCCGCTTCGGGGGCGGGGCCCACTTCGGGCTCCAGGCGTTCCGGATCGTCACGGTGGGGGCTCATGACTGTTGACCTTCCGCCATTCGGGCAAAGGGGTGCAGAACACTGCTACCGGGCAAAATATGCGGACCGGTAGCAGTGCGCCACTCGACGTCCGGAACGGTTGCCGGAGCCGAGGCCACCCATATGCACGAGCACCGGGACAACGTGCTTCCCGGGCCCCGCGTCAGCGTCTGCGCGAACCGCCCCGCCCCCATCCGGTGCCGATGCCGCCCACGTGCAGGGCCAGGGCCGTGAGCCCGAGCAGCATCACATTCACCGAGGAGAAGGTGTCGTTCGTGGCGATGTCGGCGGCGTTGATCAGGAAGGCGATGAAGAAGAGCACGGCTGCGACGATTCCCAGCATGGTCGGGACTCCCTTTCGATCGGGTGAAGTGTGGGTGCAGCCCGTGTGCCCGTGTTCAGCACACCCATGTGTCGACAACACGTTCGATGTGTCGGGTGGTTGGTGGTGACCGCCGGGGGTTCGCCGACGGGCCCGGACCAATCCGGTACGCCCACGGCACCGAATAGACGACATCAGCGACCGAACACGGTTCCGGTTCTGTGACCGGAACCGCCGGAAGGGGATGCGTCTTCGTGAATGCCCGCCGTTCAACCCGTCTCACCGCCCTGCTGGCCGTGCCCGCCGCGCTCACGCTCTGCGCGGCCGTGCCCGCCATGGCGCACGACGGCCATGCCGCCGGCAGCACGACGAAAGCCGCCGACGGTGACACGTACCAGATCGATCTGAACCAGCTGAACAACTCCGGCGCGAGTGGCACGGCCATGGTGAGCGTGGAGGGCGACAAGCTCACCGTGAAGATCGAGGCCGAGGGACTGGTGCCCGGCCAGCCGCACGCGCAGCACATCCACGGTTCGACCGACGGCCACGACTTCCGCTGCCCGGACATGAGCGCGGACAAGGACGGTGACGGCATCGTCAGCACGGCCGAGGGGCTGCCGGTGTACGGGGACATCAACATCTCCCTGACCACCAAGGGCGACACGTCCAAGGACAGCGGCCTCGCCGTCGACCGGATGCCCGTCGCGGACAAGGACGGGAAGCTGAGCTACTCCCGGACGATCCCCGTCCCGCACACCGTTGCCGAGCACATCAAGGATCTGCACGTCGTCCAGCACGGCATCGACCCGAACGGCAACGCCAAGTACGACTTCGGCAAGGGGAAGAGCGAACTCGACCCGAAGCTGCCGCAGGAGGCCACCGCTCCGGCGAGCTGCGGCATGGTCGAGGGCGCAGCCGTCGGCTCCATGCCCGCGGGTGGCGTAGAGACCGGTGGCGGGAGCACGGCGGGCGTGGAGTCGCCCGGTCTGTTCGCGGCGGGCGGCGCGGCCGTTCTCGCGGCGGGCGGGCTGTTCGTCGTACGGCGCCGGACGCGCACCGCGGACGCCCGGCACGACAGCTGAGGCTCCCCGCACCGATGGACGCCCCGACGGATGCCCCGTAACGGCCGGACGCAGGGACAGGTGAAGCGATGAATGGGACACCCGACGAAGGCGCGCACCGCACGAGGGTCCGGCGGCGCGACGTCACGCTTGTTGCCCTCGCCGCAGCCCTGCTCCTGGCCGGTGGGCTGCTGCTGGCGCTGGGAACCAGCCGGCAGCAGCCCGCTCCACCCCCTGCCGCGGACAAGGGCGGCCCGGTCGTCGCCACCGAACAGCCCCCGGCGACGCGGCAGGGGGCGGAGAGCCCGGCACCGTCCGGGAAGCCGCCCACCAAGGCGCTGCCCGCGTCCCGGCCCGTCAGCATCACGATTCCCTCGCTCAAGGTGACCTCCACCCTGGAGGAGCTGGGGCTCGGCAAGGACCGGGCCATGGAGACCCCACGGGACCCGGACAAGGCCGGCTGGTACCGGCCGGGGGCCACACCAGGGGCCGTGGGGCCCGCCGTGATCGCGGGGCATGTCACCTGGAACGGGGCCCCGGGGGTCTTCTTCGGGCTCGGCAAGCTCGGTCCCGGTGACCGGATCAGCGTCCGGCGCGCGGACGGGCGGACCGCCGACTTCACGGTCGACCGGACCGCGCTCTACCCCAAGGACCGGTTCCCCACCGTCGAGGTGTACCGCAACCTCGACCACGCCGGGCTCCGCCTGATCACCTGCGGCGGCGACTACTCCAAGGACGACAGCCGCTACGCCGACAACGTCGTCGTGTACGCCACGCTCACCGGCAGTCACGGTCACGGCTAGGGCCTGTCCGCAGGCGGTCGGGTGCTACTTCGGCCGTACAGGTGAAGCCGGTGCCGATTCCGCTCGGGTCCAATCCGGCGGCCCCCCGGCTCCGAATGACTGACGGAGCGGGGCTCACGGCGAGAGGCCCGTCTCTGCCGCCCGGGGCCGGGCCGGCCATCGGCACGCATCCGGCCCCGGGCATGCATCACCCCACACGTGCACCGGACCCGTCAACGGGACCCAGCCACCGCACGGGACCTCGGTCCGGAACCGATGCCGTCGGATCCGGACCGAGGGCCGAGGAGCCGGAACTCCTTCGGTGGCCCCGTCGTCCGCTGCGCGGGTCCCGTGCCGGCTCGACAACCTCCACTCGTGAGCCGGAGCGGGACCGGCGGTCTGCCGGTGCCTGCAGCCGGCGGACCGCGCCCATCCCTCCGTGCTTACGGCTCCTCCGCGCATACGGAGTCGAAGCGCTTCCGGACCCGCTCCCGATCTCCGGTCCGGGACACGCGCGTGGTCACGGCGAAAGTCGGCCAGTTTGTGACCGGTGCGGGTCGTTGCGGCTTCGGGACGCGGAGCCGCCGGCAGCGCCCGCCGGGGACCTGGCCATGTGTCGTGACGTGCGGGACAGCCACCTGATGGGCGTCGGCTCCGTCATCCCGGCAGGCCGCCCCCGGCCTCCCGTCGGCCGACGGCCTTCGATCTCGCGCGGTGTCGATTTTCAGACGAAACGATAAATCTGCCGTTTCGGACGACACCGCACTGGTCGATATTGTCCCGGAAGGCCTGGTTCATTGCTTGACGGGGCTGAGCACACCACTCACGTTCAGGACTTCGTGGCACTCCTGAGCCCGGCGTCCGGTGGCCGGTGTGCCCGGCTTCGCACAGGTCACGTTGACGGTCACGGTCTCGTTCTCGGTGATCTTGATAGGGGTGACCCAGTGGTAGTCCTGGTTGCGGAAGGTCTCCAGCGCGATCGTGGTGATCTTCCGCTTGCCGAACGTGATCGTGAGCACCCCCTCGTCGCCCTGGAAGTTGGCGACGACGATGTCCGTGATCTCGAAGGCGTGATCCCGCGGCACCTTGTACGTACCGGCGTTGCTCGTCCCGCCGGATGTCTTCAGGTCGATGGTGGCCGAACTCTGCTGCCCGTCGCCCGTCGAGGTCCCGCCGCCGCCCGCGCCGGGCGTGGCCCCGGGGCTCGCTCCGGGCTGCGCACCCTCGTCGCCGCCGGACGGATTGCCCTTCTCGCCGCCCGAACCGGTGCCCGGCGACTGGCTGTCCTGCGCCCCGCCCGGATTGGGGCGCGCCTGGACCTCCTTCGTGGCGGCCTCCTTCGCCGCGCTGCGCACCGCCGGACGGACCAGGGTGAACCAGGCGAGGAGCAGCGCGAGCAGCGCCGCGAGCACGGCCAGCAGCCACTTCGGGAAGACCGGGATCTGGACGAACTCCGCGTTCAGGGGCGGTCGGACGGCGGTCTCGTCGCGCCGTGCCTCCTCCTGGTCGGCGGACTCGGCGGACTCGGCGGTCTCCGCGGCGTCCAAGGTGAACGGCCACACCACCGGGGAGCCGAACCACACCGGCTTGCCCGTGCGGACCCGCAGCCGGATCTCCGCCGTCTCGCCGGGTTCCAGCTTCGGCTTCGCGGGGCTGAACGTGAACCGCAGCTCCTCGCCCGCCTGGCCCGGCGCGAAGCCCACCTGCGTCGGGGTGTTGCCCAGGTTGCGCACCGCGAGCCGGTAGCGGCCACGCAGCCAGCCCCGCCGCCGGCGCGGTGCCAGCTCGGTGTGCAGCTCGCGGAACTCCTCGACGTGCACGGTGGTTTCCGGGACCCGCACCGACTCCGGGTGCTCGGCCGGCAGCACGCGCACGCCGAGCGGAATGTCACCGGGCCGGGTCTCCGGCGAACGCGGCGGATCCAGTCGGATCGTCACCGTCTCGGACGTGCCGGGATAGAGGGAGACCCGTGGAGGTTCCACGGTGGCCCAGGGGGCGCAGTCCCCGACGACCTCCAGGCTGTACGCCTCGACGATGTCGCTGTCGTTGCGGACGGTCAGGCTGGTGGTGGCGGTGCTGCCCGGCGCCACGGTCACCGCCGGGATGTCGAGGCCGGGCGCGCTGGGGCCGGAAGGGGCTGCGGAAGGCGTCACACCGTCACGGTAGGACCGCGGTACGTCCGCCGCGAGGAGCGCAAGGGCAAGACCCGGGCAGTCGCGGTGCCCGGGGGGTCAAGACCAACTCCACTGAACCGGTGAGCTGTTGATCCGTACGTTCACCTCGCGGGCCTGCCGCCCGCGTCCGTGACGGCCGTTGATCCGCTCTCACGTCCGCAGCTCCCACATCCTGCCGCCCATGAACCATTCCTCACGAACCCTCCGCATTTTCTCTGCTCACGAACCCTCTCCGAACGAACTCTTTCCTCACGAATCCTTTCCTCACGAACCCTCTGCCCACGGACTCATGAATCAGGAACTCCGCCCATGACCTGCCCAGAGCAGTACCGTCCGGCCGTGTCCGTCACCGCACCACGTCTTTCCGCCCAGGCACCGGCCGCGCACCGGGCCTCCTCGTCCGACCGAGTGGACCAGGTGACCGTCGCCGTGTACGCCGCCGACCCGGTCCTGCACGTCGGTGTCGTCCAGCAGTTACGCCGACGGCCCGAGGTCAGTCTCCTCGACGACGCCTCGGCGGAACAGGCCCAGGTGTCGCTGGTCGTCGTCGACAGCGTCGACGACGACGTGGCAGCCCTGCTGCACCGGCTCCGGCACAACACCGCCACCCGCACCGGCCTCGTGGTCGGCACCCTCGGCGCGGGCGCGCTGCAACGCGTCATAGAGTGCGGCGTCTCCGCGGTACTGCGGCGCGCCGACGCGGGCCAGGACCAGCTTCTCCACCTGGTCCTGGCGATAGCCAACGGCGAGGGCGTGCTCCCCGGCGACCTGCTGGGCAAGCTGCTCACCCATGTGGGCAGCCTCCAGCGCTCCGCACTCGACCCGCGGAGCCTCTCGCTGTCCACGCTGACCACCCGCGAGGCGGACATGCTGCGCCTGGTCTCGGAAGGACTGGACACCGTGGAGATAGCCCGCAAGACCGCCTACTCCGAACGGACCGTCAAGAACGTCCTGCACGAGATCATCACGCGGCTGCAACTGCGCAACCGGGCCCACGCGGTCGGCTACGCACTGCGCAACGGGCTGATCTGACGGCGGCCGGGCACCGCGGAACTGCCCGAAAGCGCACCGCACGTTTCCCCCGGGTACGTCCCCGCCGCCCTGCCGCACCGCACGAGGACCCGGCAGGGTGGCGGGGGACAGCCCGAAACCGCACCAGACAGCGAGGTGGACCGTGATGCGCACCGCCGGCCCCGGTGGGCGGTTCCGCCCGGGAAGACTCGCGGCGTCGTTGCTGCTCCTGATCCCCCTCCTCGCGGTGACAACGGCCGCCGGGGAGGGCAGCGCAGACCCTCGGCCGCAGGCGGCCGAGGCCTCGGCCACCCGGATCGCCTACGCCGGTACCCGGCACCGCAGCCTCGGCCGGGTGGAGAGCGACACCCACAGCGCACCGCTGTTCGGCGAGGGCCCCGCCCACTTCGACCTCCAGCCGTCCGCGCTCGGGGACCAGATGGTCTTCGCGAGCCGCCGCGACGAGAAGGCACCGCAGGTCTACCTGCGGACCGCCGACGGTTCGGTGCGCAAGCTGACCAGCGGCCGGTACGCCGGGCACCCCCAGCTGACCCCGGACGGCAGCTCCGTCGTGTTCGACTCGGCCGAGCCCGGGGGCGCGGACGGCGGCAAGCAGCGCGACCTGTGGATGGTGCGCACCGACGGCACCGGCCTCACCCGGCTCACCGACACCCCCTGGGACGAGGAGTGCCCGACGGTCTCCCCGGACGGGCAGCGCCTGGCGTACTCCGGCTCCAACCAGCCCGCGGCCGGCATGCAGATCTACGTACGCCCCCTGGCGGGCGGCGACACCGAGGCCTCCCCGGGCGGCGACACCCTGCTCACCGACCCCGCCAACGGCGCGGCCACCGAGCCGGCCTGGAACCCGGTCGACGATCCCGCGCACCGCGAACTGATCGCGTACACCTCCGCCGGACCGCCGGGACCCCGGCTGCGGGTGACGGACGGGCGCACCGACGGGCCGCTGCTGGGGGGCGTACCGGCAGAGTGGCGTACCCACGGGGCAGCGTGGCTGCCCGACGGGGACGGCGTGCTGTTCCTGAGCCCGGACCGCACCTGTGACTGCAAGGGCGACTGGGACCACGTGTACCGGGCGCCGCACTCCGGCGACGAACCGTTGCTGGAGCTCAGCGAGGACCGCGAGGTCGAATCGCCCACCTGGACCGGCACGGTCCAGGACGGCGGTGTGGTGGTCGAGCGCGTCTCGGCCGCGGGCCCGCACGAGGTGACGCTCCAGGACGCCAGGTCGGACGGTTCCGACCCCCGCGACCTGGGGGTGAGCATCCTCAACGAGGACCCGGCCGCCGACACCGACACCGATCCCACGCACGACCCGCTCTTCCGGCCGACCACGGGGGACCCGTGGACCGAGCGGCAGAACTACACGCCCGACGGCCGCAGGATCGTGCTGACCCGCTTCGAGGGCACCAAGGAGCACCGGGTCGAACGGATCTGGATGGTGGACGCCGACGGCTCCAACAAGGCGTACATGAAGCTCGACGGGCGCGGACCGGACGACTGGGACACCGACCCGACGTTCTCCCCGGACGGCAAGTACCTCGCCTTCACCCGGACTTCGCCGGGCGGCGTCGGTGACGCGGCGGGCCCCAGCAGCATCCTGATCGCGGATGTCGCGACCGGCGCGATCCGCGACCGGATCACCGCGCCGGCCGGGTACCCCCAGGGCGGCGACGCCCAGCCCACCTGGTCCTCCGACGGCACCACCCTGGCCTTCACCCGTAACCAGGTGATCGACGGGGGCGGCGGCAACAAGCACATCTGGACCGTGCCGGTGAACGACCTGGCCGCGCAGCGCGACCTGAGCGACACGGTGTGCCCCGGGAACTGCGAAGTCATCGACGACAGCCCGGCGTTCTCCCCGGACGGGCTCAGCATCGCCTTCAACCGGAAGAACGGCGGCGGCCTGACCGACCAGCGCAACGGCATCCTGCTGACCTCCCTGGCCGACAACAGCTGCCAGGTGCTGCTCCCGGAGGCCGCCCACAACGTCCCCGACGGCTGCCGCCAGGAACTGCCGGACACCTCGCTCACCGGCCCCTTCCAGCCGCGCGACGCCGCCTGGACGGCCGACGGCACGGGCCTGGTCATCAGCTCCCGCGAGGCGCTCCCGGCCAACAGCCCGGAAAAGCTCTACCTCCTGGACATCGCGACCTGCGCCCTCAGCCCGCTCACCACCGGCCTTCCGGGACGGCAGAAGGAACCCAGCGTCCAGCAGTCCGTGGACCTCGCGGTGCACGCCCCCGGCAACGTCCCGGCGGTGGCCGTCGGCCGCTCCACCACGATCCCCGTCGACGTGGTGAACAACGGCCCCGCCGCCTCCCCGGGCACCCGGCTGACCATCGCCCCGCCGCCCGGCGCCCGGGTCACCGGGCTGACCTGGCCCGGGGGCACCTGCGACGCGGCCTCCCTCCAGTGCGACGTCGGAGTGGTGCGCCCCGGCACCACGGTCCCGGTACGCGTCACCCTCGTCGGAGTCACCCCCGGCGACGCCCCGTTCGACTGGTCGGTCACCGGCGCCGTACAGGACCCACTGCCCAGCGACAACTCCGTCCGGACCGTGGTGCCGGTGCGCGAGGACACCCCGCCCCCGACGACGACACCGCAACCGCCGACCCCCACCCCCGCGCCTCCCACCACCGAGCCGCCCCCCGCCACCACACCGCCCACCGTGCCCCCGGCGCCGCCCGAGCCCGCCGCCGGACCCGCGGTGCGCGTCACGGCGCAGCCCAACCCCGGCTACGTCGGCGGACGCGTCGTCGTGACGTACACCGTGCGCAACGGCCGTGAGGCCCTGGCCACCGGGCTCAGGCTGAAGGTCGGCCTGCCCCGGTCCGTCCCGAACAGCGGCCCCCCGGCGGGCTGCGACCGCTCCTGGGTGTGCGCGCTGCCGGACCTTACCCCGGGCGCCAGCACCGTCGTCCGCGTCGTCCTCAGCCCCGACAAGGCACTGACCAGCAGCGTCACCGGGCTGCTCACCACCACCGGCACCGACGCCGACCGGAGCGACAACAGCGCCAGGCAGCCACTGCGCATCCTCCAGCCGCGCATCGTCGCGGTCCCGCCGATCGGCAAGCCCGGCTTCGTCACCTCGGTGCGCGGCAAGGACTTCCCGCCCGGAGCGCCGGTCCGGTTCACCTGGAAGCCGGGCATCACCGCGGCGGCGGCGCCGACCGTCCCGCTGCCCGACGGCACGTTCATCGGCCAGCTGCTCATCCTCGCCAAGGACGAGACCGGACCACGCGTCATCACGGCCAGGGGACCCGGATTCTCAGCGGTGAAGACCGACTTCTTGGTGGTCGTCGGCAACTGGCAGCCGCCCGTTGAGATGACCCGCCGGTGATCCACGAGGTCGACGAGGCGATGCGCCGCCTGCTCGGGGAGTCCGGACTGGAGGCGTCGGGTGTCGACGTGGTCTTCGACGCCCCCACCAAGGACTGGGCCGCGCGCCGCAACACCCCCACCGTCTGCGTCTTCCTGTACGACATCCGGGAGGACGCCACCCGGCGCGGCAGCGGCGCCGGCGAGGTGTACGACGCCGACGGGCACCTGGTCGCGCGCCGCACCCCGCCACGCTGGTTCGAGCTGACCTACCTGGTCACGGCATGGGCGAGCCGCCCGCAGGACGAGCACCGGCTGCTCTCGCAGGTGCTCGCCTGCCTGGTGGCCACCGACACGCTGCCGGCCCGGCTGCTCACCGGTACCCTCGCCGAACTCGGCCTGACCGTCAGCCTGGACACCGCCGGGGGCAGGCTCGACGCCCCGGCCGCCTCGGACGTGTGGTCGGCGCTCGGCGGCGAGCTGAAGGCATCGCTCGGCGTACTGGTGCGGGCACCGCTCGCCGGAGTGAGCACCGTCGTCGCGCCGCCCGTCACCGAAGGGCTCGTCGTGCGCTCCGCCGCCCGGAACGAGAACGGGGACGCGGTGCCGGGACGGCGGCTGCGCTATACGGGAACGAGCGAGGCCGGACCGGACGGCTTCGCCGGACCGCGCGAGCGGCGGCCCGCCCCCGCGCGCCGCCGCCGGGGAGACCGCCAGCCGTGACCCACACCGCCGAACCCGCTGTCCTCGCCGAGCCCGGCCCCGCGAACCGGCATGAGGGCCAGCCGGATGTCCAGCCGGACGTCCAGCCGGATGTCCGGCCCGCCGCCCCGCCGGACGCCGAGGAGTCACACCTCTGGGCGCGGCTCCGCCTGGTCGAGGAGCGGGTGCGGCGCGCCGTGGAGGACCGCCGCACCAAAGACCCCGATCCCGACGACCCGTACCGGGGCCAGTACTTCACCCCCGAGGCGATCACCCGCATCCTGGACGAGCCCGGCGGCCTCGGCGTACCCGAGCAGGAGCCCCGGCAGCCGGCTCCCGGCTCGCTGCTCGAAGGCCTCGCCGTGCGGTTCGGCCTGTCCCCGCTGGACCTGGACCTGCTCCTGATCGCGGTGGCGCCGGACCTGGACGCCCGGTTCGAACGGTTCTACGGCTACCTCAACGACGACCTGACGCGCCGGCGCCCCACGGTCGGGCTCGCCCTGGAGCTGTGCGGGCTGGCCGGCGCGGCGCCCGCCCGGTTCCGGCTCGCCCCCGGAGCACCGCTCGTCGAGGGCGGTCTGGTCCTGGTCACCGAGCCGGAACGGCCGCCGCTCTCCCGCGTCCTGGCCGTCCCCGACCGGGTGACCGGGCACCTCCTGGGCAACGCGCACCCCGACGCCCGGCTGACCGGGGTGCTCGGCGAGACCGCTGAGGACCCGACCGCGGAGGCGGCGGAGATCCAGCGGGCCGCGGCCGCCGCCGCCAGCGGCACCGGCCTGGTCCACCTCCGCAGCCGGGGCGGCGACGCCGAGGGACTGGCCACCGCGGCGTTGCGCGCGGCCGGGCTGCGGCCGCTCGTCCTGGACGCGGTGGCGCTCGCCCGGCGCTCCGGCGATCTGCCGGAACTCGCCGCGGCGACCGCCCGCGAAGCCCGGCTGACCGGCTCCGGGGTCGTCCTCGGACCGGTGGAGGCGCTGCCCGCAGAACCCGCAGAGCGGGCCCGGACACTGGGGACGTTGTGTGCGGCGCTGCGGGGAATCCCGCTGTTCACGCACGGCGCCACCGGCTGGGACCCGGCGTGGGCGGGCGACGCGCCCGTCGTCCTGACCGTGCCGGCTCCGTCTCCGCAGCGGCAGTCCGCGCGCTGGCGCTATGCCCTCGACCGGGCCGCCGGCGCAGGCTCCGTGACCGGTGACGCCGAGGCGCTCGCCAGAGCGGTCGCCGCACACCGGCTGGACTCCGGGCAGTTGCGCCGCGCCGCGGACGCGGCGGTGCGCACCGCCGCCCTGGCCGGCGGCCCGGTCCGTCCCGAGCACCTGCAGAGCGCCGTACGCGCCCAGAACGGCGCGGGGCTCGACCGGCTCGCCCGCCGGGTCGAGCCGGGCGTCGGCTGGGACGACCTGGTTCTCCCGCCGCTCACCCACCGTCGGCTGCGCGAACTCGCGCTGCGCGCCCGCCACCGGGAGCAGGTGCTGGGCCAGTGGGGGATGCGGCCCGGCGGCGGCCGGGGGCGTGGCGTGATCGCACTGTTCGCGGGCGAGTCGGGTACCGGCAAGACCATGTCCGCCGAGGTCGTCGCGGCCGACCTCGGCATGGACCTGTACGTGGTGGACCTGTCCACGGTCGTCGACAAGTACGTCGGGGAGACCGAGAAGAACCTGGAGCGGATCTTCACCGAGGCGTCCGCGGTCAACGCGGTCCTGCTCTTCGACGAGGCCGACGCGATCTTCGGCAAGCGCTCGGAGGTGAAGGACGCCCACGACCGGCACGCCAACATCGAGTCGGCGTACCTGCTCCAGCGCATGGAGTCGTTCGACGGGATCGCCGTGCTGACCACCAATCTGCGGGCCAACCTGGACGAGGCGTTCACCCGCCGCCTGGACGTGGTCGCGGACTTCCCGGTGCCCGACTCCGGCCAGCGCCTCGCCCTCTGGGACCGGTGCCTGGGCGACCGGCTGCCCCGGGCCGACGACCTGGACCTCGGCTTCTGCGCGGACCGCTTCGAACTGGCCGGCGGCTCGATCCGGGCCTGTGCGGTGACCGCCGCGTACCTGGCGGCGGAGTCCGGCAGCCCGCTCACCATGCGCCAGGTGGTGACCTCGGTCGTGCAGGAGTACCGCAAGCTCGGACGGCTGGTCCTGGAGGGCGAGTTCGGCCCCTACATGACCGAGGCCGCGGGCGCCTGAGGCGCGTACGGCCGTGAACCAGGCCGCCACCACCCGCCACCTGGCCCGGACGGTCAGCGCGGAGCGTCCCGGAAAGGCAGCGGTCTTGCCCCCGGCCAGGTCCGCGAGTCCCTGTCGCCGCGGCGGGCCGGCAGCGAAGACTCGGCCTGGACACAGGTGACCCGTAAGGACGCGAAGGAGCGAGTATGCCGACGTACCTCACCCCGGGTGTGTACGTGGAGGAGGTGCAGTCCGGTGCCCGACCGATCGAAGGGGTCGGCACCGCCGTCGCCGCGTTCGTGGGGTTCGCCCACAACGGACCGTTCCACGCACCGACACTGGTGACCTCATGGGACCAGTACACCCAGCTGTTCGGCGGATTCGCGGAGGGCACCTACCTGCCCCACGCGGTCTACGGGTACTTCGCCAACGGCGGCGGCGCCGCGTACGTGGTCCGGATCGGCGGACCCGCCGAGGGCGCCTCCCCGGCCGACGGCGCCCAGGGGTCACAGCCCAGGGCGGCCGAGCCGGTCGAGCTCGGCGGCTTCCTGTTCGCGGCCCGGCCGGGCATCTCCGGGGTATCGGTGGAGATCGCGGACGCGGACGGCGAGAACCCGCCGGAGGACCGCTTCAAGGTCCTGGTGCGCCAGGGCGACAAGGTCGTGGAGACGTACGAGGCCTCGACCCGCAAGAACGTCAAGGGGTACCTCGTCACCCAGACGCGTTCCTCCACCCTGATCGCGGTCACCGAGCAGCGCAACGCCTCCCAGAGCAGGCCCGCCGCCCAGACCCTGGCCGTGCCCGACGCCCCGGCCCCGCCCTCCGCTTCCGGCTCCGGCGAAGTGGCGCGCCTCGACGCGTCCGAGTACGTCGGTGACGCCGCCGCCCGTACCGGCTTCGGCGGCCTGGAGGCCATCGACGAGATCACCATGGTCTCTGTGCCCGACCTGATGAGCGCCCACCAGCGCGGCGACATCGACGCGGAGGGCGTACGGACGGTGCAGCTCGCCGTGATCGCGCACTGCGAGCAGATGGGCGACCGGGTGGCCATCCTGGACACCCCGCCCGGACTCTCCGCCCAGCAGGTGCGCACCTGGCGCAACGACGAGGCGGGCTACGACTCCCGGTACGCCACCCTCTACTACCCGTGGGTGCGGGTCTTCGACCCGGCCGCCGGACGCAACACCACCGTCCCGCCCAGCGGCCACATCGCCGGTGTGTGGGCGCGCAGTGACGCCGAGCGCGGCGTGCACAAGGCGCCCGCCAACGAGGTGATCCGCGGCGCCGTGGATCTGGAACTCCGGCTCAGCAAGGGTGAGCAGGACCTGCTGAACCCGATCGGCGTGAACTGTGTGCGCGCCTTCTCCGGCCGGGGCGTCCGGGTATGGGGTGCCCGCACCCTCTCCTCCGACCCGGCATGGCGCTACCTGAACGTGCGCCGGCTGTTCAACTACCTGGAGGAATCAATCCTCCTGGGCACCCAGTGGGTGGTCTTCGAGCCGAACGACGACCGGCTGTGGTCGAGCATCCGGCGCAACGTCACCGCGTTCCTCACCGAGGAATGGCGCAGGGGCGCACTGTTCGGCCGCACCGCGGAAGAGGCGTTCTACGTCCGCTGCGACCGCGACAACAACCCGCAGGAGTCCATCGACCAGGGCCGGGTCATCTGTGAGATCGGCGTCTCGCCGGTCAAGCCCGCGGAGTTCGTGGTGTTCCGGCTGGCTCAGTTCTCCGACACCACCAGCCTCATCGACGAGTGACCCGCGGGTCAGTAAAGAAAGGTGACAGACAGTCATGGCAGAGGGCGATGCTCTTTCCACCCACGTCTTCGGCGTGCAGCTCGGCGGCTACCTGGTCGAGTCGATTCAGGAGATCAGCGGGCTGACCGTCGAGGAGGAGGTCGTCGAGGTCCGTCAGGTCAGCGCGGAGGGCAAGCAGATCATCCGCAAGCAGCCCGGCGCCCGGCAGGCCGGCGAGGTCACGATCACCCGTGGACTCGACCAGAGCAGTGAGTTCACCTCGTGGATCAAGGAGACCCTCAACAAGGGTGCCGTGGACGCCGCACGGCAGAACCTCACCATCGAGATCAAGGACTCCGAGGGCAGCACGGTCCGGCGCATCCAGCTGATGCAGGGCTGGGCCTCGAAGTGGGAGGGCCCGTCGCTCAAGGCGGGCGAGTCCGCCGCGGCCACCGAGTCCGTCACGATCGTCTTCGAGGAGATCGTCGTCGAATGAGGCGTCGAACGGTGTCCGCGGGCAATCTGGAGGAGATCCTCCAGGCGACGGAGCCCGCCCCGGTACCGGAGCAGGCGGCGGCAGCCCCCGCCCCCGCTCCGGCGCCCCGGGAGGACCACAGACTGCGCACCGAGTTCGAGTTCGAGCTCCCGCGCGGATACGTGGACGAGGCGGGCACGGTGCACCGGCACGGCTCGATGCGCCTGGCGACCGCCCGTGACGAGCTGCGGCCCCAGATCGACCTGCGGGTCAAGGAGAACCCGGCGTACCTGAGCGTGGTGCTGCTCAGCCAGGTGATCACCCGGCTCGGCGCGATCACCGATGTGCATGCCGGGGTGGTGGAGCGGATGTACGCCACCGACGTGGCGTTCCTCCAGGACTTCTACCGTCGCGTCAACAGCGAGGGCCACACGCGGGCGGCGGTGACCTGCCCGCACTGTGAGGGCGGCTTCGAGGTCGACCTCTCGGGTGGGCGCCTGGGGGAATCGTGACGTACGCACTTCCCCGGCTCCGGGAGGAGATCGCGTACATCGCCTACCACTTCCACTGGCAACGCGAGGAGATCCTCGACCTGACGCACGGCGAGCGCCAGGAGTGGGTATCCGAGATAGCCCGTATCAACACCCGTGTGAATGAAGGCGGTTGAGCGCATGGCATGGCGGGACAGGCTGCGCCGCCGGACTGCCGGACCCGACACCTCGGACCGTTCCCGGGCTACGGAGCGCACCGGCTCGGACGGCCCGTCCGGCGGCGGCCGGGACCGGGGCGCGTCCGGCGGTCCGGCTCCTTCCGGTGGCTTGGTTCCCTCCGCCGGTCCGGTTCCTTCCGGTGGTTCGGTTCCCTCCGCGCCCGGCGACTGGGACGGCGGCTGGCGCCGCACCCCACCGCCGCAGCTGACCGTGGCCCGCGCCCCGCTCGGCGTCAGCGACGGCCTCGCCTTCCGCGACGGCCTCGCGGCCTGGCAGAACCCGTCGTTCGACGCCGGGCTCGGCCATGCCCTGCTGCCCACCGCCCCGACCGGCCTGGTGCGCGGCGTCACGCCACCCGCCGCCCCACAGCCCACCCGCACCGGCCGAGGCCCACTGCTGCTCCGCGTCCTGCGCCCGCAGGAGCCGAACGGCCCGGAAGGCGTCACACCCCAAGCCACCGCCCCGACTCCGGAAAGCGCGCAGGGCGGTACACGGATCCCGGCCGCTCGGACGCCGCAGATCTCGCGCCGGACGCGTCCGGGGGCGGCATCGGGCGGCACCGGAGCCGGAACGGTGGGTACGGGCTCCGGTCCGGCGCCTGCCGAGGCCCGCCCCCGCGGTGACAGCCCGGCGGGTGAACGCCGTTCGGGCGGGACGCCCCGCACCGGCCGTGGCATCACGTCCGCGGATTCCCCCGCCACGCTCCATCCGTCGCACCCGCCTGTCCAGCGGGCAATGGACCCGGCGACCGGCCCGGTCGTGACCCCCGCGGACACCGGTACCGGCCGGGTGGTGTCCGCTCCGCACATCCCGCTGGTACGCCGCGTGTCCGTGGTCCCGGGCCCAGCCGCCGCCCCGGCCCGGCCCGCTACCGGTGGACGCGCCTCGCGGACACCGTCCGGCGCCTCCGAGCCGCACCAGGCGCGCGGGTCCCGGCCGACCACCGGCTCCGCCAGCCGTACGTCATCCGGCCCGGCCGTCCAGCGCTCCACGACCGGGACGCCGGGGGCACAGCCCGAGCGGGGAGGCAGACAGCCGGCGGCATCCCGTGTCCCGGAGGCATCCCGCGTCCCGAGGGCCGAGAGGACGGCGGTGTCCGGCGAGGCCGTACGCGCCCGCCCCGTCGGGCCGTTGCCGACCGTCGCCCGGCGTCCGGCCGGACCGGTGCGCCGGCTTCCGGCCCTGCGCCCCGCCAACGCCCCGGCAACCGATGGCCGGGCCACCCCGGACGCACCCGGCTCCACCGCACCAGTGCGGGCAGGGTCGGGGACGCGCTCGGCGGCGCCCGTACAGCGAACCGCAGGGCGCGCGCCGCTCGGCGCACCGATGAGCGAACTGCCCTCCACGGCACAGCCGTTGGTGACCGATGAGACGGCTGTCCCGCCGACCGCACGTACCGCGTCCGCACCCGGTCCGGCGCTGCCCGTGGTCCAGCACCACTCGGAGACGACGGCCGGCCCCTCGGCCCCCGGCACTCCGAGCGCCCGCGCGAAGAGAGCGGAGACTCCGGACCGGACGGCTTCGGGCGGGAGGGCTTCGGATAGGACGATGCCGGACCGTACGACTCCGGGCCGTCGCACCGGGGCCCGTGCGCGCGGCAGCCTGGGCGCGCCGTTGTCCGAGCTGCCGCCCACCGCAGGCCTGCCGGGCTCGACCGGGTCCGGTGCCCGGCCTCCCCGTACAGCTCCCGGCCCCGATATCCAGCGTGCTCCGGCCCGACAGGCCAGTGGGTCCGGCGCGACCCCGGCGCTGCCCACGGTGGACGGGAACCGGGCAGCGGCAAAGGACGCGCCGTTGCTGGGCGCCTCTTCAGGGAACACACGAGGCGCCGATACGCCTTCGGGTGGTTCCGGGCCCGGCGCTTCGGGTTCCGACGGCCCGGGCTCCGGCAAGCAGCGGCCAGGGGACAGTAGCCCCGCCGCGCCCGCCCCGGTCGTCGTCGCCCGTGCCCCTGCACCAGGTGACGGGAGCCCCGCAAACACCACGACTGCCGCAGGCGGCGTGAGTACGACAAGCACCACAAGCACCACAAGCGCCACAGGCACGCCAGGCACCGTGAGCACCACAGGAACCACAGGCACCCCGACCATGAGCACCGTCGGCCCGCACCCCTTCACCGTGGCCCGCGCCGGAGCACACGCCGCCCCCGCGCCACCCCGCGCCCTCTCGCTGCTCGCCGCGCGCCCGCTCAGCCTGAACACCCGGGCCCCGGAAGGCGTGGCAGCCCCCGTGGCCGCCCGCCCCGCCGCCCGCCCCGTGGTGGCGGCGCGCTGGCCCGGCGCACCGGCCCCGCAGCGCAGTGGCTCCACGCGGCCGTCGCAGGGTCCGCCCGCGACAGCCCCGGCCACGCCGCGGATCCAGCGCGCCGCCACCGGAAGCTCGGGAGCGCGGACAGGGTCGGCGGGGCGCGGCGTACGGAGCAACGGCACTTCGGAGTCCGTCCAGCGCGTCCCGGTCGTCCGGCCCGCGCCACTTGGCCGGGGAACGGCCGGCGAAGGGGTATCGGCAGGTCCGGTTCCGGTAGGCCCGGCTCCGGCAGGCGCCGCACCGGCAGGGCGGGCCGTGCCCGTACGGCCCCTGCCGGTGACCGCCCCGCAGGCGCAGGCGCTCGCGGGCCGCCCCCCGGGCAGACCGGCACCGGCACGGGCGCCGGTAGGCACCGTCCCAGTGGTCCGGCCGAGGTCCACCCCGCCGACGGGCACCGCGCCCCCGATCCAGCGCGACGTGACCGGTGCGGGCGACAGCTCCGTACCCAACGGCTCCGTACCCAACAGCTCCGTATCGAACGGCTCTGCGTCCAACGGCCCCGTATCCAACGCCGCACAGGCCAAGGCCGAGTCGCAGCGGTCGGGCACGCCACCATCCGCCACCGGCGACGGCGCGGCCGGGCCCGCCGGTCTGCCGCAAGGGTCCGGGGCCGAGCTGGACGAGCTGGCGCGCCGCCTGCTGGACCCAGTGGCCCGGCTGCTGCGCACCGAACTGCGGCGTGGCCGGGACCGCACGGGCCGTCCCTACGACGGACGCCGCTGAGAGCACCGAACGGATGACGGAGCAATGACAGACAGCATCTTCGCGACCAGCGTGTTCTTCCGGCTCGCGATCGCCGGGAACGACCTCGGGGCCTTCCACACCTGCTCAGGCATGGGCGCGGAGGTGGAGATGGAGACCTATGCCGAAGGCGGCAACAACGGCTTCACCTGGCAACTGCCCGGACGCGTGAGCTGGTCGAATATCACGCTCACCAGGCCGGTCACCACCGATACGGCGAAGATCGGCCGCTGGCTCGACGAGACGCTGCGGCGGGTGGAGCCCAAGGACGGCGAGATCGTGGCGCTGAAACCGGACCTGACCAGGATCATCAGCTGGCAGGTCTTCGGGATCGTCCCGGTCCGCTGGCAGGGGCCGTCCTTCGACCCCGCACGGTCGGAGGCGGCGGTGGAGACCCTGGAGATCGCCCACCAGGGGCTGCGCCCTTCCTGACCCCGGAGCGGCCTCCAGCCCGAGCCGCAACCCCGACCTCAACCCCGACCTCAACCCCCGCCCCCGCCCTCGTATCCGCACCGGAAAGGAACTCCAGGCATGTCGCCAGCGGTGCGCTCCAGCCGGGCCAGAGCCCAGCTGACCCTCAAGGAGCCCCCGGCCTCGGTCGGCGCGAAACCAGGTGGGACGGTCGCGCAGCTCGACCTCCAGTTCAACCCCTCCACCCTGGAGCTGCGCAAGACCACCGAGTGGCGGCGCTCCCCGTCCCGGATGGCCGGGCAGTCGGCGCTGCCCGAGTTCGTCGGGAGCGGACCCCGCACGCTGAGCCTCGAAGTGTTCCTGGACGCCACCGCCACCCACGACAACTCGGTGGAGCAGGCGGTGGAGAAGCTGATGAAGGCGTGCGTGCCGACACCGGCCAGCCTGGGCCGGAAGAAACCGGCCAGCCCGTGGGTCCGGTTCGAATGGGGCACCGCGCGGACGACCGCGTTCGACGGGGTGCTGTCCAGCCTGTCGGTGAGCTACACCCTGTTCGACGTGGACGGCAAGCCGCTGCGGGCCACCTGCGCGCTGTCCATCGAGGAGGCGAGCGTCGACACGGCGGGCCAGAACCCGACGTCCGGCGCGCGCACCGCCCGCAGTACGCACACGGTCGTGGCGGGGGACAGCCTCGCCATGCTGGCCTGGCGGGAGTACGGCGACCCGACGGCCTGGCGGGTCATCGCGGAGGCGAACGGAATCGACGACCCCATGGCGCTCCCGCCCGGCACCGAACTGGTGGTTCCGGCGCTGCTGGACACGGACAGCGAGGAGGAACGGTGAGCACAACCGAGGCAAAGGGCAGCCGGTCGTTCGCGGCGGACCCCGTCGTGGAGACGCCCGCCGAACTCCCCAAGGTCTGGGCGGCCCAGCTGGTGAGCTGTGTGGTGGACGAGAGCGTGGGGCTGCCCGACGCGGCGGTGCTCACCTTCCGGGACCCCGATCACGAGTTCCTCCAGGCGACCGGCATCACCATCGGCACCCCGCTGCGGGTCTCGGTGGTCACCGCCTCCGGCCAGGCGCGGGAGCGGCTGTTCGACGGCGAGGTGACGGCTCTGGAGCTGGACGGGGACCGTACGGGCTCGTTCACGGTGGTGCGCGGGTACTCCAAGGCGCACCGGCTGCAGCGGGGCCGCAAGGTGGTGGCGTACCGGAACATGACGGCGGCCGCCATCGTCCGCAAGGTGGCCGCCGGGGCCGGGTTGGCCTGCGGAACCGTGCAGGCCGCACCGGTCACCTACCAGCAGCTGTCCCAGGCGAACGTGTCCGACTGGGACTTCCTGCAGTACCTGGCGGGTGAGAGCGGGGCGCAGGTGCGCGTCGACGACAAGGGCCTGCTCCAGTTCACCCGCCCGCAGAAGGCGTCCGGCGCGCCCGCGCCGTCGACCTCGGCCACCAAGAACCCGATGGTGCTGGAGTACGGCCGGAACCTCCTCGCGCTGCGGGCCTCGCTGTCGGCGGCGGACAGCGCGGCATCGGTCGAGGTGCGCGGCTGGGACGTCAGGACGAAGCGGCCCCTGGTGGCGCGGAACCCGTCGGTGATCAGTGACACGGCGGTGCCGGGCCTGAGTCCGTCGGCGAGCGCCAGGTTCGGCAAGGCGAAACTGGCTGTCACGGACACCCCGTACCGCACCCAGGCCGAGACGACGGCGGTCGCGGACGCGACGGCCGCCCAGGTCAGCGCGGGATTCGGGGAGCTGGAGGCGGTGGCAGAGGGCAACCCCCGGCTGCGGGCCGGCAAGCCGGTGGCCCTCGGCAACGTAGGGCAGGCGTTCTCCGGCCGGTACACGGCGACGGCCGTGCAGCACGTCCTGGAACCGCACGAGGGCTACCGCACGACCGTGTGGGTCGGCGCGGGCCCGGACCGCTCCCTGACGGGACTGGTGACCGGCGGCCCTGACCGCGGCCCCCGGATGCCGGGCCTGGCGATCGGTGTGGTGACGGACGTACGGGAGCCGGACGGCGCGGAGCGTGGCGCGGTCCGGCTTAAGTTCCCCTGGCTGGACGAGAGTTACGTCACCGACTGGGTGCGCACCGTGCAGTGGGGCGGCGTCGGCGGGGGAGGGGTGGTGAGCGCGGAGGTCAACGACGAGGTCCTGGTCGGGTTCGAACAGGGCCTGCTGGACAGTCCGTACGTCATCGGAGGGCTGTACAACGGCGTGGACCAGCCGTCGCCCCATGACGTCCCGCTGATCGACCGGACCAGTGGAAAGGTCAACCGCCGCTCGGTGGTGTCGCGTTCGGGACACCGGGTGGAGCTGCTGGACGCGCGGGCACCGGGCCCGTCCGGACTGCGGCTGATGACCGCCGACGAGCGCCTCGAAGTGCGCCTGGACGACCGGCGGGACCGGATCGAGCTGACCGTGTACGCGGGGCGTGGCCGCCCCCTCACCTCCGTGGTGCTCGACAAGGACGGCATCACACTGGACGCGAAGCTGGGCAAGGTGAACGTACGAGGCAGACAGGTGGACATCGACGGCACCGACGGAGTACGGATCGGGGGCCGCTCCGTGCAGGTCAACGGCACGACGGATGTCACCGTCGACGGCGGCCTGCTGGGCGTCCTCAAGGCCCGTCTCATCCGCATTAACTGAGAGGTCGTCACATGTGCCGCGCGGCCGCATGGCCCCGCAGCACTCGCAGCACCCGACACCCACCCGACCGAATCCGCGACCGGCCTCCGGGCCCAGGACCTTCCGCAAGGAGTGCCGCATGCCAGCCGCAGCCCGTACCGGCGACCCCACCAGCCACGGCGGGGTGATCGCCACTCCGCCGCCCGGCGCCGCCGCCGCGGTGATGCGGGTGCTGATCGGCGGCCGTCCCGCCGCCGTCGTGGGCAGCCTCCACACCTGCCCGATCCCCCCGCACGCACTGCTGGGGCCGGCCAATGTGATCCTGCCCGACCCGGCCGCGCTCGCCACGGGCACCGTACTGATCGGCGGGCTGCCGGCCGCGCGGGCGGGCGACCGCACGGCGTGTTCCGGGAACATCCTGACCGGCGCCCAGAACGTCCGCATCGGGGGCATGTGATGAGCGAGCGGTTCATCGGGCGCGGCTGGGCGTTCCCGCTGCGCGTCGGGCCGACCGGCGGGATCGCCATGGTCGAACGCGACCGGGAGATCGAGGAGGCGATCCGGCTGGTGCTCGGGACCGCACCCGGCGAGCGCCCCATGCGCCCCGAGTTCGGCTGCGGTATCCACGACTACGTCTTCGCCCCCGGCAACGGCGCCACCGCCGGCCGCATCGCGCAGCAGACCCGCGAGGCCCTCGAACGGTGGGAGCCGCGCATCGCGGTGGACGACGTGGTGGTCGCCTTCGACGCCGTCGAGGACGGCACCCTCTACATCGACGTGCGCTACACGGTGCGTTCCACCAACGACCGGCGCAACCTGGTCTTTCCCTTCTACACGATCCCCTCCGAGGAGGAGACCGAGGATTCGGTCGCGGACTGATGGCTCTGGACTTCCCCAACCTGGACGACCGGCGGTTCCAGCAACTCGTCGACGAGGCGAAGCGGTACGTGCAGCAGCGCGCCCCGGAGTGGACCGACCACAACGTCTCCGACCCGGGCGTCACCCTGATCGAGACGTTCGCCTATCTCGTGGACCAGCTGCTGTACCGGCTGAACCGCGTCCCGGACAAGAACTACACCGCTTTTCTCGACCTGTTGGGCATCTGCCTGTTCCCGCCCTCCGCCGCCGGGGCCGACGTCGACTTCTGGCTCTCGGCGCCGCAGCCGGAAACGGTGACGCTGCCCGCCGGCACCGAGGTGACCACCGTGCGCGGCGAGACCGAGGAGGCCGTGGTGTTCACCACCACGGACGAACTCCACATCGTGCCGAGCGAGTTGGTGAAGCTCGTCACCTCGCCCCGGACCGGTGAGCAGAGCGACCGGACGAGGACGCTCGCCGAAGGGCTCGACGTGCCCTGCTTCCAGGCGACACCGGAGCCGGGCGACGCGCTGCTGTTCGGTCTGCCGTCGCCGGTGCCGCGCTGCGTGGTCGCGGTGCGGGTGGACAGCCGGGTGGAGGGCATCGGCGTGGACCCGCGCCAGCCCCCGCTGGTGTGGGAGGCCTGGGACGGCGGCGGCTGGCGCGCGTGCGAGACCGGCACGGACACCACCGGCGGACTGAACCGTCCCGGCGAGGTCATCCTCCATGTACCGGCCGGGCACACCGCGTCGGTGATCGGCGGGACCAGGGCCGGCTGGCTGCGCTGCCGCGTCACAGAGCCCGAACCGGGCCAGCCGTTCTACTCGGAGTCACCGACCGTGCGCGAGGCGGCCGTGTTCACCGTGGGCGGCACCATGTACGCCGAACACGCGGAGACGGTGACCGACGTACCGCTCGGCACCTCGGAGGGGGTGGCGGGGCAGACGTTCCGGCTCGGCCGCCCGCCAGTCCTCCTCGACGGCGAACCCCCGGTGGTGGAGGTGTCCTCCGCCGAGGGGTGGCGCCGCTGGGAGGTGGTCGAGCACTTCGGCCGCTCCGGCCCCGCCGACCAGCACGTCCGGGTGGACGCCACCAGCGGCGAGTTCACCTTCCCCCCGGTGCTGCGCGAGCCGGACGGCACGCTGCGCCAGTGCGGCGCCGTACCACCCAAGGGCGCCCAGCTGCGGGTGGCCCGCTACCGCACCGGAGGCGGCCCGGCAGGCAACGTCGCACGCGGTGTGATCTCCGTACTGCGCAGTTCCGTGCCGTACGTGGCGCGGGTCACCAACCGGGAGGCGGCGCGCGGCGGGGTCGCCGGTGAGACCGTCGCCAACGCGAAGCTCCGGGCACCGGACGCGCTGCGGATGCAGGAGCGCGCGGTGACCGCCGAGGACTACGAGATCATCAGCCGCCGGGCGGCGCCCTCGGTGCGCCGGGTGCGCTGCATGCCCACCGGGGACGGCGCGGGCGCGGTCAAGGTCCTGGTCGTACCGGACGCGGTGGCCGACGAGGGCGACCGGCTCCGGTTCGAGCAGCTGATCCCGTCGGACCAGGTGCTCCGGGCGATCACCGCGAGTCTCGACGAGCGACGGCTGATCGGCACCCGCCTCGTGGTGGAGCCGCCGGTCTACCAGGGTGTCACCGTCGTCGCCAGGCTCGCGGCGGCGCCGGGCGACACCGACCGGGTGCGCGAAGCGGCGCTCGACGCGCTGTTCCGGCTGCTCAACCCGCTGCACGGCGGCCCGGACGGCACGGGGTGGCCGTTCGGGCGTCCGGTGCAGTACGGCGAGGTGTTCGGCGTCCTGCAACGCGCCACCGGCAACGCGCTGGTGGAGGAGATCCGGCTGTTCGCCGCCGACCCGACGACCGGGCGCAGGGGCGCGCCCGCCGACCGCATCGACGTGGCGGCCGGCGCGCTGGTCTTCTCGTACCAGCACCAGGTGGTCGTCACCGCCATCGAACCGGGGGTACGGGGATGAGCCGCGCGGCCGTACCCGGTCTGCCCAGCAGGCATCCGATCGGCGGACAACTCCCCGCCCTGTACGCGGACGACGACTTCGCGCAGCGCTTCACCGAGGGGCTCGACACCGTGCTCGCCCCGGTGTTCGCGACGCTGGACAACCTGCCCTCCTACTTCGACCCCCGGGTGGCCCCGGTCGATTTCCTGGTCTGGCTGGCGTCGTGGGTGGGTGCGGCCGACGATCCGCGCTGGCCCGTGGAACTGCGCCGTGAGGCGGTGGTCCAGGCGGTGGAGCTGCACCGCTGGCGCGGTACCCGGCGCGGCCTGGTGGAGGGGTTGCGGCTCGGGCTCGGCGTGCACGCCGCGATCAGCGGGGACGGCGGTGCGGCGTGGTCGCGCACCGCCGGTGCCGAACTGCCTCCGGAGCCTTCCGGCGAGATCCTGGTCCGGGTGTGGCCGGGCCGCGAGCCGGTGGTGGACGTGGACCGGGTCAACGAGATCGTCCGGGCCATGTGCCCGGTGCACACCGTCTGCCGGGTGGAGGTCCTGCCCGGCCCGCCCGCCGATGAAGGGAGGTGACGCCATGCGCGCGTGTCCCACCTGCGGGGCGTCCAACGGTTCAGCGGACGACTTCTGCGGCAACTGCGGCGCGTACCTGGGCTGGTCGGAAACCGAACCGGCCCCGGGCACGCCGCCCGCGAACACCCCGCCTCAGCCGGAGCCGCAGAGCGTCCCGGCTCCTGCGGAACCCACCCCGCAGACCGCCGCCGCACCGAGCACCACCCCCCACCAACCCGCACCCAGCACCACCCCGCCACCCGTCCCCACACCACCCGCACCCGCGTCGCCCGTGGCGAGTCCCGCCCCGGCCTCACCCGCCCCCGAGGCATCGGCGCAGGACCCCGTACTGCCCGTACTCCCCGCCAAGCCGGTGGCCCAACGCCCCGTCGTACGGCCCGTGGCGGCGCCGGAAGAGGCGGCGGGGGTGCCCTGCCCGGCCTGCGACACGCCCAACCTGCCGGGCCGCCGGTTCTGCCGCCGCTGCGCCGCCCCACTGAACCCCGAGGCGAAACCCGCGCCGCTGCCGTGGTGGCGGACCGTGTGGCCGTTCCGCCGCCGGGCGCGGGCCAGTTCGGGCCGGGTGGTGCGGGGACTGGTGATCCTGGCCGTGCTGCTGGCCCTGTGCGCGGGCGGCCTCCTGCTGCTGCCGGCCGGCCGCGCCCTGTTCGAGGACACCAAGGACAAGCTGGGCAAGCCCAAGGCGGTGACCCCGGTCGACATCGCCGCCAGCGCGGAGATTCCCCGGCACCCGGCGAAGAACACCACGGACGGGCTGAACAACCGCTACTGGGGCGCACCCGGGCCGCAGGCCTCGGTCACGTACACCTTCAGCAAGCCGTTCCGGCTGGTCGAACTGCTCATCACCAACGGGGCGTCCAAGTCTCCGGAGGACTACGCCCGGCAGGGGCGCGCACTCCGGGTGGACCTGGAGGTGACGACGCAGGACGGCGACAAACAGACGAAGCGGGTCACCCTCAGCGACAAGCCGGGCGCCCAGCAGGTGTCAACCGGGATCAGCGACGTGAAGACGGTGCGCCTGGTCCTGAGCTCGCCCGCAGGCCTGACCAAGGGCCGTCACCTGGCCCTGGCGGAGGTGGAGTTCTTCCAGCGGAGCTGAACCGGACCCGCGGAGCACCGCCCCGTACGCACCGTCACTGTGTCATCGGGTGCCGCTCAGCCCACGCCCAACTGTTCCGCCAGGTCGGCCAGGCTCTCCGCGTACAGGTCGAACCGGTCCGAGCCGGCGGGTGGATCACCGACCGGACGGGCGACATAGGCGGTGCGCAGGCCCAGCGCCTGCGCACCGCGCAGGTCCCACGCATGGGCGGCGACCATCAGCAGCCGCTCCGGCGGCCGTCCGGAGACGGTGACGGCCAGCCGGTAGACCTCGGGGTCCGGCTTGTAGGTACGGACCTCCTCCGCGGACAGGGCCTGGTGCCAGCGCAGTCCCGCGTGGGCGTTGAGCCCGAGCAGGGCCGTCCGGCTCGCGTTGGAGAGCCCGATCAGCGGGTACCGCCGCGCGAGCCGGGCGAGGCCGGCCACGGAGTCCGGCCAGGGCGGCACCCGGGTCCCCGAAAGGGCCAGTTCCGCCACGGCGGCCGGATCGTCGAAGCCTGCCGCGCCGGCGACCGCCTCTGCGGCCTCCCGGTCCAGGGCGTCGCTGGGCAGATAGGGCCGGCCGCCGTCGAGGACGCGGCGCTGCTCGCGGTCGATGTGCCGCTGCCACAGCGACAGCAGGAGCTCGGTCCCGGCATCGTCCAGCGACGGGTCCAGCTGGCGGATGCCCGCGCGGATCCCGGCCGGTTCGTCGACGAGTGTCCCGAGCACGTCGAAGACGAGGGCATCGAACTCTGGTTCTGACATGAGGTGAGGTCTCCCGGACGAAGCAGGGCCGTACAAGCGGCTGTTGACCGAACAAACCGCGGCACCGCCTGATTCCCGGCCGGTACGCCCGGCGCGTTCCCGGCGACCGCTCTGCCGGGACCGGGGGCCTTCACCGCTCCGGGGCGGCTTCGGGCAGTTCGGGCTCCAGGCCTTCGGTCATCCCGCTCCGGCGGCGGCCGGAGTCGGCGCGCCAGGCTTCGAAGGCCCAGGCGGTCGACGCCACCACGGCGAGGCCGAGCAGCCAGCCGCCGACCACATCGCTGAACCAGTGGACGCCGAGCGCGACCCGGGTGAAGCCGACTCCCAGCACCGAGAACACCGCCACGCTCCAGCAGACGACCCGCCAGCCACGCGGCACCAGAGGCAGCAGCACGAGCAGCAGGACGGCGAACGAGGTGGTAGCGGTCATCGCGTGCCCCGAGGGGAAGGAGAAGCCCGGCGCCCGGGCCACCGGATCGGCCAGGGACGGCCTGGCCCGTTCGACGACCGTCTTGACCAGCAGCCCCGTGAGTCCGCCGGCCACGGTCGTCACGGCGGACCAGGCGGCCAGCCGCCAGGCACGGCGGTAGAGCAGCCAGATGGTCAGCAGCGCGACCGCGCAGCGCAGCGCCGCGGGGTCCCAGACCCAGTCGGACAGGAAACGAAGGGTGCTCGTCCACGCGGGGTGAGCGAGCGCGGTGCTGTTCAGCCGCCGGGCCGCTCCCGAGTCCACGGCATGCAACGGGCTCCAGCGGCTCTCGACGAGCACGAGGAGAAGAGCGAAGGGGACTGCGGAGACCGCCGCTACGGCGGCGGCGACGAGCAGACGTACGCCGAACCTGCGGTCGGCGGCAGGGCGCGGGATCTCACGAAGCCGTACCGCACTGGCGCGCATCACATTCACGCTCCCGGATCGGATTGGACAGGACCGGGCTGTCGGGCGCGGGCCGCCTCCAGCTGCGCGGCGAAGGACAGCCCGAGGAAGAGGGCGATGGAGGTCAGATAGGACCAGAGGAGCAACGACATGAAGGCACTCAGCGGACCGTAGACCGTGTCGAAGGACCCGCTGAGCGAGAGGTAGAGGCTGAGCAGCCAGGTCAGCGTCGTCCACAGCACCAGGTAGAGGGCCGCGCCGAACGCCAGCCACGTGTAGCCGGGTTGCCGGCGACGCGGGGAGCGATGGAAGATCACGCTCGCCGAGATGAGGGCGAGCAGCAGCCCGCACGGCCAGCGCAGCAGATCCCAGGCGTGCCTTGCTCCGTCGCCGAGATCGTAGACGCTCACGGCAGCCGCCACGAGGTCGCCGCCGACCACCATCAGGATGAAGCCGAAGCCCAGCGGGATGCCGGCGGTCAGGGCCATCACCAGACCCCGGGAGTACTTCTGTTGGAAGGGGCGGTCGCGTTCGATTCCGTAGATCCGGTTGGCCCCGCGTTCTATCTGGCACATCGCCGTCGTGACGTTCACCAGCGAGAAGGCCAGGCCGAGCCAGAGAGTGAGCTGAGAGCCCTCCCCGGCACGCCGCCGGCTCCGTTCCAGCGCGTCGTCCACCACTTCGGCGCTGGGTCCTGCGGCGATGCGGTGAATGGTGAGTTCCGCCAGTTGCCCCACGTTCTCGGTGTGCAGGGAGGCGGACAGTCCGACGAAGGCGATGACGAGCGGAATCACGGAGAGGACGGTCTGCAGGGCGAGCGCGCGGGAGTGGCTGAAGCCGTCGGCGTAACGGAAGCGGACGAAGGAGTCCCGTACCAGCGGCCAGCGGCCGTAGCGGCGCAGGGATGCCAGCGCCTCGTCGGCGGAGAGCTCGTCGCCCGCCATGTCGCGGGTCTGCGGGACCCGGGTCGCGGTGCCCATTCACTCGCCCCTTGTCGGCAGGAGTGCGGTCAGGGCCCCCGGCCTGACCTCCGCGATGAGCAGTCGGCCCGGCCGCACCGGATCCCCGTCGAGCTCGCGCGGTTGCGTTGAGGCGAAGCGGAGTTCGGCACGGCGGAAGGTGAAGTACTCCACCGGGATGCCGTGGTCCGTGCTGTCGGCGGCCGGGAAGCTGCCTTCCCCGGAGGGGCGGGGCGGCTTCGACCGGCCGCGCAGCAGGACGCCGCCGGCGCGCAGCCAGCCGCCGGGGCCGCGCGGGTCGAAGACGGCCAGATCCAGTAGTCCGTCGTCGGGCTCGGCGGCCGGGACGAGGGCTGCGCCGCCCTGCACCCTGCCGATGTTGGCGAGGAGCACCATCCGGGCGGTGCGGTGCAGGACGGGTCCGTCGTCCAGCCGGATCGACACGTTCATCCGGGGCGCTCGCAGGCTCCTGACACCGGCCACCACGTAGGCGGGCCAGCCGATGGCGGACTTCGCGGCGTCCCCGGTGTGCTCCAGCATCGCGGCGTCCAGACCTGCGCCGGACATGGCGGTGAAGTGCGTGGACGGGAGGGAGTCGCCCTCGATCCTTCCGAGGTCGACCGGGCGGACGCTGCCCGACAGCGCGGCGTCCAGAGCGGCCGCCGGGGTCAAGGGGAGGCCCAGGTTCCGGGCCAGTAGGTTGCCGGTGCCGCACGGCACCACGGCCAGCGGAACGCCCGTGCCGGCCAGCGCGTCCGCCACCGTCCGCACGGTTCCGTCGCCGCCGCAGACCACGACCAGTGAGGCGCCGTCGCGGACGGCGCCGGCCGCCTGGCCGCCGCCCGGGTCGTCAGCTGTCGTGGAGACGAACTCCACGGAGTGATGGCCGTGCTGCTCCAGGATCAGCCGCAGGGTCTCGCGTTGCGTGTCGTCGGTCACTGTCGGGTTGACGATCACGACGGTGTGGCCCGCGACGTGCTCGGTGCGTTCTGCGGTGGCCCGCAGCGCGACCTCGGCGGCGTTCGACGGCGGGGGTGTGGGAGCGCCGCTGCCGCTCATGAGGGCGCGCCCGACGATCAGCAGCGACAGCGTTCCGTTCAGCAGCCCGCCGAGCACGTCGGTGGGGTGATGCATCCCCCGGTAGAGACGTGCGACCGCGACTACCAGCGGTATGAGCAGCAGCAGTCCGCCGACGACTTTCCGCCAGGGTCCCCGCAGCCGGGAGAGCGCCAGCACGGCGAGGCCGCCGTAGAGCGCGGTGGCGGCGCCGGTGTGTCCCGAGGTGTAACTGGACGTCGGCGGAGAGGAGTCGAGGCGCTCGACATCCGGCCGCTGGCGGTCCACGGAGATGGTGATGACCAGGAAGACCAAGGCCTGGAGCGAGACGGAGACAGCGAGGAAGACCGCCTCGCGCCACTTGGGCAGCCGGGGTATGAGGAGCAGGCCCAGGCAGGTCAGCGCGGTGAGAACGACCACCGTGAGGGTGTTGCCGGCCTCCGAGGCGAGGAACGACACGTCGTTGAGGGGGCCGGTGCGCAGCCGCTCGAACCCCTCGTTGACGCGGTCCTCACCGGTCAGGGGCCAGACCCCACTGGCGGGACCGGTGATCAGGAGCCCCAGCCCGACCATCAGGGCGGCCTGGCAGACGGCCTGCGCCCCGATCCGGGCGGCGGCGCTGCCGCTGCCGCTGGTGAGAGCCGGTGAGTGTCCGGGCCGGGAGGGCGTGGCTGGTTCCGTGGTCCGGTCGACCGGTCTCTCGGGCAGGTGCACAGGCATGGCGCTCCCAGCATTGGGTGTGGTGGACGGGTGGTGACGGCGTCGGCGCTGACGGCGTCGGTGTCGGCCGGGGCCGGGCCTTCCGCCGTATGCCCCGAAATTCTTTTCTCAGCCATGCCCGCGACGCGTACGCCCCGGAGGTGCTCGCCGAGCGGTCCGGAGCACCGGGGCAGCGGTTCGCGAGTGCGGGGGAGTGCGGGTGTGCCGCCCGTCGGAGGGGGTATCCGGGACGAATGCCGGAGACCGGATGCCGGGCGACAGGTGGACAGGAGGACGGTTATGGCGGTGCCTAAGACGAGCGTGCTGGTGCTGGACTGCGCGGAGCCGAACGAACTCGCCGAGTTCTACGCCGCGTTGCTCAACGCGGAGGTCCAGGTCGGGCAGGAGCTCGACATCGTCGAGATAGTCGGCCACGACGGGGTGCATCTCGCGATCCGCCGGGACCATGGCTACGCGCCTCCCAGCTGGCCGCGGCCGGACGATTCTCAGCAGGCTCATCTGCGGATCCTGGTGGCACGTGAGGACATGGACGAGGCGGAGCGCGAGGCGGTCGGCCTCGGCGCGCGCCCTCTGGACACGAAGGACAACGGGGGCACCCGTGACACCCGCCTCTACTCCGATCCCGCCGGCCACTCCTTCACGCTGGCCACCCGGAACACCTGAGGTCCGTCCCGCACACCTTTGTTCCGTCCCACCCGACTGAGTTCGCTCCCGCGCGAACACGTCCCGGCCCTCCGGGCCGCCCGACAACCTATGGAGCCCGCATGTCTTCCTCGATCGTCGAAACCGTCGATATCAAGGCCTCGGTGGCCGTCAGCTGGGCGCTCTGGAGCGATGTGGAGCGGTGGCCCAGGTTCCTGAGCCACGTGCAGCGCGTCGACCCTCTGGACGAGCGTCGCTTCGCCTGGCAGCTCGCACTGCCGGGGGTCGACAAGGTCTTCGTCGCCGAGCTCACCGAAGTCGTCCCCGAGGACCGGATCGCCTGGAAGACCACGGAGGGCGTTCACCACGCCGGCGTTGTCACCTTCCACCGGCTGGACGACGAGTCGAGCCGGGTGGCCCTGCAGATCGAATACGACCCCAAGGGGTTCGTGGAGCACCTGGGAGCTCTCACCAACCTCGACTCGGTCCTGGCCAACTACGACCTCGGCGAGTTCCAGAAGCTGGCCGAGCGGACCGCCTCGGGGGACTTCGAGTGAAAGTCCTCTGACGAGCCGGAGTGTGGGTCCGTAGTGGCGGCGGCGTGGAGGGAAGACTTCCGGGCCTCCGCCCGCGGGGCGTGAATATCTGCGGCATGATGTGGCGTGTACAGAACAATCACGTACCGCGTGGTGCGTCCCGACGAAGGGTGCCGCCGTCATGAACAGATCCACCTCCCGGGGTCTCGTCCGGCTGAGTCTCGCACTGGGTGCCGCGATGGCGTCGACCGTACTGCTCGCGCCCGCGAGCACCGCTGTGCCGGGGACCGCCGCCGCACCGGCCAGTACCGAACGCCGGTGCGCCGTCGTGTACTTCGACCTGGGGGAGACCCTGGTGCACACGGCCGATGACGGCAGTACGAGCTACCGGCCCGACGCCGCCGCCTACCTGCGCGCGCTGCGCGAACGGCACATCGAGGTGGGCCTGATCACGAACGTGCCGTCCTCCTGGGGCGCGACCGACGCCGAGCGCGCGGCCAGGCTGAAGGAGGAGGTCGACGCGGGCTGGCAGGGTTCCTCGCCCTTCGCCTGGGACGATTTCGGCGACCGGATCCTCACCCCGCGCACCGAGGCCGAGCGCAAACCGGCGCCCGTTCTCTGGGAACGCGCCAAGGCCGGCTCGGGCGGCTGCCGTCTCGTCTACGAGGCCGAGACCGCCGAGGAGACCGCTGCCGCGGCCTCGCTCGGTTACCTGGCCTACCAGGTCGGGCAGCCCCACCGGCCCGCCTTCCTGCCCGTCCGCCTGATCGAGCTCCTCACACACCTGCCCCGCTGACCCCCGCGCCGCGTCCACGCGTCCCGGCCGCGATCACCCCGCTGCGCAGGACGAGCTGGAAGGCCCCGAGCAGAACCACCGTCGCCAGGGCGCTGTGCCACAGCAGCGTGTCCAGGTGCCCTGCGGAGAGGTAGGCGCCCGCGGCCACGGCCGCCAGCGCGCACACCGCACGGTCCAGGATGCTCTCGACCGACAGCAGCGTGGCTCGCGGGGCGTGGGCGGGCACGGCGTCGTTCATCAGTTTGCGCTGGACCGGGTAGGCGAAGCCGGTGGCGGCGGCGAACAGACAGAGCAGGGCGACGACGGTCCATGGGCCGCCCAGGGTGAGACCTGCCAAGGTGCCCGCGAGCGCGAGGCTCAGTACCGACACCCAGGCCACCGGTGTGAGGCGGCGGCTCAGCCACTGCGGACGGGCGGAGGCGACCGCCTCCGCCACCGTCATGGCGGCCAGCACCGCGCCGTGCGAGGCCTCACCGATGCCGTGGTCCAGCAGGATGGGTTGGAAGAGGTTGACCTGGCAGATCCGGGAGAGCGTGAACACGGCCACGCCCTGCACCATCACCAGGGCGAGCCACGGCGAGGAGGCGACGCAGCGCAGCGCGGAGCCCGCGTCGCGCAGGAACGCCCCGCCCCTGCGGCCGCCACCCGCTGCCCCGGCAGCCTTCCGCGCGTCCCCGGTGAGCGAAGGCGCGGCGAGTCTGGGGAGCGCCACCGCGCAGACCAGGGAGCCCGCCGCGCTCACCGCGCTCAGGACGTACGGGGCCGTGTGGGCGAGGGCCATCAGGGGGCCGACCAACGGCCAGCACACGACCTTGGCCGCCAGCCCCAGGGCCCGTGCCGTGCCCTCCGCTTTCAGGTAGTGCTCCTCGCACTCCTCGGCGCGCAGCCCGTCGTACAGGTAAGCGCTCGCCGCTCCCGAGGTGAGTGAGCGGCCCGCCGCGATGGCGAGGAAGTGGACGAGGAAGCCGGTGTACGAGGGGCTGAACACCGGAGCGAGGTTCGCCGCCGTCATGACGACGGCCCCGGCCCACAGGCAGTTGCGGGTACCGATCCGGTCGGCGATCAGCCCGGTCGGGATCTCGAACAGGCAGAAGGCCACGTAGTAGATGCTCTGAATGCCGAAGATCTGCCCGTCCGAGAGCCCGGCTTCTTTCTGGAAGGCGTAGAACACCGGCATCCACCACAGCAGGTTGAACAGCAGCTGGAAGCCGTAGTTCAGCCTGATGATGCGGCGGGCGGTGGCGGTAGGGCCGGTGGCCGGGGCGCCCGGACCGTTCCCGGGCCGCCGCATGAGGCGGGGCCTCACAGCGCGTAGGGGCGGATCTGGACCAGGCGGAGTTCGTCCCGGTCGGTCATCAGCCACTCGATGTCCAGGGGCTTGTCCACGTCGGACGCGCAGAAGTGGGACTGCAACAGCCGTCCGGCCAGGGACAGGTCGGCGAGCCTGGCACGGGCGGCCGAGGACAGCCCCTCGCTCCAGGAGCCGAGCGCGACGGTGCGGCCCCCTCCCTCGACCGTGTTGTACAGGTACTGCTGGGGCAGGACCGAGCCGTCGACGACCTGCTCGGGCGAGCCCGGGGAGCAGTTGAGGTAGACGTTGCGGAAGTCCTCGCGCCGCGTCGGGTTGCACGTCACGAGTACACCGCCGAGACAGGCGGGCACGTACTCCTGAATGATCACGCCCATGTACGTGTCGTCGAGCGAGATGCCGGCCTGGTGGCGCAGCCGCACACTGCGTGGCGACAGGAGGGAGGCCCAGACCTGGCGTACCGCGTCCAGGAGTTCACCGCGACCGCGCACGGTGGTCACGGAGTCGTAGACACCTGCTGCGGAGAAGCCCGGCAGGTCCTCGGCGTTGGAGGAGGAACGCACCACCAGACGGCTGCCCGCGGCCGGAGGCGCGGAAAGGGCCTGCTCGATCTGCCGGGTGACGGAGTCGGGCATGGGCGTGTGGCGGATCAGGTGCTGGAGCTGGAGGCAGAGTGGGTCCAGCATGTCGTCGGCGTCTAGTTCGAGCGCCATCTTCAGTTTACCGATGCCCTGTTGGAGCGCGGGGGATGAGGTGAGGAAGCGGTGCTGCAGCGCGAAGGGCAGGGCCACACCGTCAGGTGCCTCGACCGTGCGGGCCACGAAGGCGGCCGCTGCCGAGCGGAGTTCGCCGGCCGAGGGCCCGTCCAGGCCGAGCCGGGTCGCGAGATGCCCGTAAAGGTCCTCGCGCGGCGGACGGGGACGCCCGTAGAAGGCGGTGAGATCGGCTGTGCGGCTGTCGAGTACGTGGTGCAGTTCGCCGAGGTTGGCAGCCTTGGTGCCGTACCGGTCTCGGTCGGCGCTGCGCAGCCGGTACAGGGACAGGACGGGCGCGTCCTGGAGGAAGGGCGGTTCGAGGCGGATGCGCTGCTGGTGCCAGGCCGGCGCCTGCAGCACCGGTTCCCCGGCCTGCCGCTCCAGGGTGATCCCGTCCTCGCGGACCCGGTAGCGGACCCAGGCACCGTCCAGGCCGTCCCTCTCGACGAGCTGTTCCAGGTCGCGCACGACGGCGTTGGGTATGCCCCAGCCCGCGGCGAGCACGTTGGTGTGCGAGAGCGGCGTGATCGGCGCGGTGTTGAGGAATCCGGCCGTCCGGGGCACGTCGTCCGGGACGCGGGGCATGGCGACGATGTCCGCCCAGCCGAGCCCGGCCGCCTCGGCCGCGTACTCCTCGGTGGTACGGAAGAAGCGCAGCCGCCCGGTGGCGTCGCCCGGGTTGAGGGGCGTCCGGGTTCTGGTGCCGAAGAGTTCGTGGCTGAGGACGCGTGGCACCCGGGTCGGGCTGATCGCCGTCAGCTCCTCCTCCTGGCCGTGGTTCGCGGGCTTGAGCAGGAGCGGCAGACTGCTGTCCAGTCGCGCCCGGACGAACACGTAGAAGGATTCGAGCAGCGCGCCGTGCATGGTGTCGGCCTCGGTCGTCTCCAGGACGAGGAACGTGCGCTCGTTGCCCTCCGTTTCCTGCTCGGTGTGCAGGGACAGCACCCCGAGCAGGAACCGCCGTTCGGGGTCCATGTAGACGGAGGCATTGAACTCGTCGAGGGAGGCGTCCAGTTCGGCGAGTTCCATACCGAGGACGCGGGTGGCCGTGTAGTTGACGTGGAACGGGTGCGCGGCCGTGTCGAGGAGGTGCCAGGTGTTCTCGGCCAGGTCGACGACGACCTTGAGGTACGGGTGACCGGCCAGGACTCCGGAGAGTGTGCGGAACAGCGGCAGCGAGAGGTTCCCGCCGACGACCGTCCGGTCCGTGGCCGGTTCCGGGGTTCCGGTGCTGAGGAGGGCGCTCATGCGGAGACTCCCTCGGGCCGCGCCGCGGGCCGGACCTGGGGCAGGACCCGGGGCAGGGCGGTCACCAAGGTCTCGAAGTCGCGGAGCACGGTCCGCGAGTCCTCTGCGGACAGGAGGCACAGCGCCGCCATGGTGTTGGCACCGGCGGCCGGGTCGTAGACCGGTACCTCTGCGCCGTCGGGGAGCGAACACTCCGCCACCACAGACAGCGCGCTGCCCCGGCTGAGCGCCGTGCCCGCCGAGACCGCCGGGAAGTCCCAGACCCGCCGGTCCGGCCAGGCCGCGCCTTCGCCGTCGACGGCGAGGACGACGAGGGACCCGGCGGCGCCGCGCGCCTGATCAGGGGTGCGGGCGTCGGTGGGCCAGTCCACCGAGCGGCCGAGGAGGTGGTCGACCAGCATGCCGACGAGGTCGAGCCGGAAGACCTCCTCGATCTGCGGGACAGTCATCGCGCCGCCGAACCGGGCGGCTGTCTCGATCAGCCACATACGGCCCCCGGCGCCGAGCTTGATCTCGGTGTGCGTCCCGCAGTTGCGCAGGCCGAGGGCGTCGACGGCCTGCCGGGCGAGAGCCACGACGCGGTCCTGGCAGTCCTGCGGCAGCGGCGCGGGCGTGATGCCCGCGCGCTCGGTGAACGGCTCGACCGTCGGCATCCGGCCGCTGAGGCAGACCGGGTGGAAAACGCCGTCGGCCACGACACCCTCGACGCTGACGTAGTCGCCCCAGCCGGGTTCCGCGAACCAGTCCGATGCGGTACCGCTCACGATCTCCTCGACGACGAAGTCGGCGTCGGCCTCGGCCACATGGAGCTCCGAGTAGCCCAACCGGGCCGATGCGGACATCACTTCACGCGAACGACGCCAGGCGGCGGACGCCTCGTGCGGGGAGCGGATGATCTGGTGTGCGGTGGAGCCGGCGCTCCAAGCCGCCTTGAGCAGCAAGGGGAAGGACAGGGAGCCGGTGGCCTCGCCCAGGTCGGCTTCTGTGGCGACCGGGCGGAACTCGGGCTGGGAAAGCCCGTGTTCCTGCCAGGTGCGTCGCATGAGTCGCTTGTCGCGCGCCAGGGCCGCGGCGCTCCCCGCTCCGGCGAGACCGAGCTCCTCGCAGGCCTCGGCGACGGCGACGACCGCGTACTCGGAGAAGGTGAGCACCGCGTCGGCGCCCACGGCCCGCGCGTGCGAGGCGATCAGGGAGACCAGGTCGGTGCGCTCCGCCTCGGCGGGCGTCACGACCGAGGCGCACAGGCTCGCCGCGGCGTCGGCCGCCTCGGGAGGAAGGGCGCTGAGCGCCAACAGGTGTACGTGCGACTTCGCGGCCGCCCGGGACAGGACGTAGCCGAGCGGCGGACCACCCTTGGCATGCACCAACAACACCTTGCTCACTGAAGTTCGTCTCCATTCATTCGTGGTGTGCTCGCCCTTGCACACAAGGGAATCAGGCGCTGGAGGGCCGGAATGCCGTCGGAAGCGCCTGCCGTTCAGGCAAATGCCAGAGTCGCGCGGGCCCACCGTTTCCAGGTCGGCCGAGAACCGGGCATGCTCGCGCTCCGCGCGGGATACGCATGGCGGTGTCACCCCGCGTCAGTCGGACGACCCAGAACGGAAGGCCCCTGTGGACGATTCAGGTCTGAAGGAAATGCTTGAGCATCTACGCGTGTCCTGGTGGGAGGTTGATGGACAGTGGCGCGTTCTGGCGTGGGGAGGAGGAGCCTTCACCGACTTACCCACGGCGCAGCGGTTTCTCGACCGGATGCGCCAGGAACTGCCGGTCCCGGGACGCACGCCCGCGAACGGCTGCCGCCAGGCCCTGTTCGACGGCCGCACCTTCGATGTGAGCTGGCACCTGGACGAGAACCGCGGCCGGGGCCGCACGCGCGTACTCGCCGTGGAGGTCGGCGCCCGGCCCGAAAGCCAGCGCGGGTACGCCGCGTTCGCGGACTTCGCCGATCTCGCCCCGGCCGCCGCCTTCATCCGGGACCGCGACGGGCGCTACCTGTGGGCCAACCACGCCTATGCCCACCTCTACGGCACCACTGCGGAACACGTTGTCGGCAAGTACATCGAGGACTTCGACGCCCACGCCGACGCCGTCCAGTTCCGCGCGCTCGACCAGGAGATCCTGGCCCGGGGCAGACCGGTGCGCCACACGCTCGGCTACCAGCGCTCGGACGGCACCACCGGCCAGGCGGCGGGACACCGCTTCCCCGTGCGGGAGCACGCCCAGACCTGCGTCGCGGGCATCTACGTGGACATCACGGAACACACCCGGGCGATGGCGCAGCGCCGGGAGGCAGAGGAGAACCTGCAGGCGTTGCGCGACCACAGCGGCCTGCCCTGCGCCCTCCTGTCGGCGAACGGGCGCGTCGTACAGGCGAGCGCGGCGGCCGCCGAACTGCTGGAGACCCGTAGGTCCGACCTGGTCGGCCGGCGCGCGCACACCCTGCTCGCCCCGGCATCCGACCTCGCTCAGCTGCACAGGAGATGGAACGGCCTGATAGCCCGCCGCGTCAGGCGGGTGGAGACGTCCGCGGTGCTCGTCGACTTCCAGGGCCGGCAGCGCCGCGCGCAGCTGCATCTGACGACCGTCGGCCGGTCGGCCGCCCGTGCCCGCAACGTCTGGGCCGTCGTCACGCACCAGAGCCTCGCCCACGACGCCCACGCGCCGCTCACCGCCGCGCAGATCCGGATACTGGCCCTCCTCGCGGAGGGCAGCAGCAACGGTGAGATAGCGGCCTCGATGAGGCTGTCCCGGCAGACGGTCGACTACCATCTCAGCCGCCTGCGGGAACTCCTCGGTGCCGCGAGCAGACCCGCCCTCGTCGCCCGTGCCTACGTCCTCGGCATCCTGGCACCCCGCGCCTGGCCCCCGCGCTCCGCCACGGCGACCCATCCGCTCAGCTCCACCTGAGACGCGGCCCGGCCCGGTGTCCGGGGGAGCCCGGTCAGTGGTGTGCGGCCCGGGTATCCGTGTCCAGGCCCCAGCTGGCGAGCAGCCGCATCGACTCCTCGGACGCCGAACCGGGCGCGGCGTGGAACGTGATCAGGGACATGTCCTGGTCGGCGGGGAGTTTCAGCGTTTCGTAGGACAGGGTGAGGTCGCCCACCAGCGGGTGGTGCAGCCGTTTCGTGCCGTACCCCTTCTCCTGGACCGTGTGCGCGGCCCACAGCGTCCTGAACTCCTCGCTCTTCACGGACAGCTCTCCCACCAGCGCGGACAGCTGCTGATCGTCGGGCCAGCAGCCCGCGCACAGCCGCAGCGCGCTCACCAGCTCGATGGCCTTGCACTCCCAGTCCACGTACAGATCACGGGAGTTCGGGTCGAGGAAGACGATCCGCGCCATATTGCGCTCCTCGGGCGGCAGCGCCGTCTCGTCACCGAGCAGCGCCCGTGCCATCCGGTTCGACGCGAGGATCTCCATCCGCCGTCCCAGAACATACGCGGGCACCGACTCCATGGCGTCGATCAGATGCTGGAGCTCCGCCCGCAGCCGCTGCGGGCGGGCGGCGGCCGCGCGCTTCTTCTTCGTCTTCGGGTTCGCCAGATGGGTGAGGTGGGCGTGCTCGGTGTCCGACAGCCGCAGCGCCCGTGCGATCGCGTCCAGCACCTCGCCGGAGACGTTCCCGCTGTTCCCCTGCTCCAGACGTGTGTAGTACGCCACGGACACCCCGGCGAGCTGCGCCAGCTCCTCGCGGCGGAGCCCCGGTACCCGGCGGGCCCGGCCGAGGTTCGGCAGGCCCACGTCCTCGGGCTTGAGCCGGCCCCGGCGGAGGCGGAGGAATTCGCTGAGTTCGGCGCGCTGGTCCATGTCTCCCAGTATCCGGGTACGGCCCAGTGGTGAGCATGACCCTGCCGGTAGTACGCACAGCAGACGTAGGCACAGCAGTGACCTGGGTGTTTGCCGGGGTAGGCGGCAGACTGGAAAAGCAACCCCCCACTTCTGAGGAGATCGCTTCCGGATGACTGTCACCACCGTCGCCGCATACGCTGCCCCCGCCCCCAAGGCTCCGCTGGAGCGCACGACCGTGCCGCGCCGGCCGGTCGGCGAGCACGACGTCCTCATCGACATCAAGTACGCCGGGATCTGTCACTCGGACATCCACCAGGCCCGTGACGGCTGGGGCAAGGGCATCTTCCCGATGGTTCCCGGCCACGAGATCGCCGGCGTGGTCGCCGAGACCGGTCCCGGAGTCACGAAGTTCGCGGTCGGCGACCGGGTAGGTGTCGGCTGCATGGTCGACTCCTGCCGTACCTGCGACAACTGCAAGGCCGGCCTGGAGCAGTACTGCTCCGAGGGCAACGTCGGCACGTACAACGCCGTGGGCAAGGACGGCGAGCCCACCTACGGCGGGTACTCCACGCACGTGGTCGTCGATGAGAACTACACGCTGCGCATACCCGAGGGCATCGCGCTGGACGAGGCCGCCCCGCTGCTCTGCGCCGGCATCACCACCTATTCACCGCTCGCCCACTGGAACGCCGGCCCCGGCAAGAAGGTCGCCATCGTCGGCCTGGGCGGCCTCGGGCACATGGGTGTCAAGATCGCCCACGCGCTCGGCGCCGAGGTGACCGTGCTCAGCCAGTCGCTGCGCAAGGAGGCCGACGGGCTGAAGCTGGGTGCCGACCACTACTTCGCCACCAGCGACCCGGCGACGTTCGAGCAGCTCAAGGGCTCGTTCGACCTGATCATCTCCACGGTCTCCGCTCCGCTGCCGCTGGACGCGTATCTCGCGCTGCTCCGGACGGACGGCGCGATGGTCAACGTGGGCGCACCGGAGGAGCCGGTGTCGCTGAACCTGTTCTCCGTCATCGGCGGCCGCAAGACCCTGGCGGGCTCCGGGATCGGCGGGATCCGTGAGACGCAGGAGATGCTCGACTTCTGCGCGGAGCACTCGCTCGGCGCCGAGATCGAACTGATCAGCGCGGACCGGATCAACGAGGCGTACGAGCGGGTGCTCGCCAGTGACGTGCGCTACCGCTTCGTGATCGACACCGCCACCATCTGACGCCCGGCCCGCCCGTGTCCGGCCCCGTGCCCTGCTCCGGCCCGTCGGCGCGGGACACGGGGGAGGCCGGACGGCCGCGCGGCGGACCGGGGCGGCGCGAGAGGCCGGTCAGGGCTCGTGTACGGGCCGCGACCGGCCTGTACGCTGCGATCATGCAGCCGTCCGCCCCCTCCTCCCCGTCAGGTTCCGAGCGGCCGGGCCCGGTCGCGGACCCCGCCCGGCGCGGGCTCCTCACCGAGAGCATCGCCCGTCAGCTGGAGCACGACATCAGGTCCGGCGAGATCGCCGTGGGGACCAAGCTCCCCTCCGAGCGCGAGCTCGCCGCCCACTTCGGCTCCAGCCGCAACGTCGTGCGCGAGGTGCTGCGACGGCTGGAGGCCCAGCACCTGATCGAAGTCGCCCCGGGACGGGGTTCCTTCGTGCGGGAGCAGTCCTCCGGACAGGCCAGGGGGTACGACGCGCTGTACCGGGCGGGCCGCCCCACCGTGCGTCAGCTCATCGAGGCGCGGATCCCGCTGGAGGTGGAGATGGTCCGGCTGGCGACCGAGCGGGCGACGGACGAGGACATCGCGGTCATGCGGTCCGCACGGGACGCCCTGGAGGCGGCCACCGACGTCGTGGTCAAGGCCCAGGCGGACATGGACTTCCACGACGCCATCGCGGTGGCGAGCAAGAACCCGGTCCTGCGGATCATGCTGTCCTCGATCAGCGGGATGATGTTCGAGATGATGCTCCGCTCGAACTCCGATCCATCGATCGCGGAGGCCGGCGTGCCGCACCATCCGGAGATCTTCGAAGCGGTCGAGGCGCGGGACGTCGACCTCGCCTGCGCACGGATGCGGGAGCACCTGACGCTGGGACTGCGCACCTACGGGGCGGATCTCGACCTGCGGGTCGACACCATGGCCCGCAACCACATCGAGACGCTGCTCGACCAGGCGGAGGGCCGCCGGGGCGGCGGAGCCGGCGAGTAGCCGGCCACCGCTTCACCAGGACTTTCCCGCACGGACAATTCCCCTCAGGGGCTGGTCGGCAGGGCTCTTCTGCTGTTACGGTCCCGTCTGAACCAACTGGTCCTACCAGTTGGACCAGACGGTCGGGGTGGTGCGGACCGGGGCGCGACGCGCAGCCCCCGGCACCACGAGACCCGGCACCACACCGCACAGAGACGAGGACAAGGATGTCCACGAGCAGCCAGCTCCTGAGCCGGCGCGCCTTCGGGAGGCTGGCAGTGGGGGCCGCCGGGGCGGGGGCGCTGAGCGCCTGTTCGGCCGGCGGCGGGAAGCCCACGGCCAGTACGCCGCTGCGGATCATGGCGATCAACCACGTGTGGTCCCAGGCGGTCAAGCGCCGCATCAAGGAGTTCGAGGACCGGATCGGACGGCGGGTCTCGATGACCCTGCTCACCGCCGACCAGCTGTCGAGCAGCTACAACGTCAAGCTGAACGCCTCCGGCACCGACGTGGACGTCATGATGGTCCGCGCACTCCAGGAACAGCTGGTCTTCGGCCACAACGGCTGGCTCGCCGACCTCAGTGACCGGGTCACGGACGACGCGGAGTTCGGCTGGCCCGACTTCCAGAAGGCCCCGCGCGAGGCGTCCGTGACCGCCGGAAAGGTGCTGAGCGTCCCGGTGGTGACCGAACGCCCCGCGCTCTACTACCGCAAGGACCTGGTCGAGGACCTCGGCGGGCCGCCGCGCACCCTGGACGCGCTGATGGACGCCGCCCGGGAGCTGACCCGGCGCGAGAAGGGCTTCTACGGATACGTCGGCCGGGGCCAGCGCAGCGGCGCCGTCTCCCAGTGGTCGAGCTTCCTCTACTCGCACGGCGGGGACTTCGTCATCGACGGGAAGTCCGGCATCGGCAGCCCGGAGGCCCTGGCCGCGTACGAGTACTACGGCAGTCTGCTGGCCAAGGCCGGGCCGCCCGGCGCGACCAACATGAGCCTCGAACAGGCGATGCCGATCTTCGCGCAGGGCAAGGCGGCGTTCTACATCGACGCCGACGCGATCTACAGCAGCTTCCTCGACCCCAAGGTGTCCAAGGTGCGCGAGAGCGTCGGCTTCGCGCCCTTCCCGGCCGGACCGGCCGGCGCCAGACCGCACAACATCCCGTCCTGGAGCCTCGGCATCAACACCTTCTCCCTTCTGCGCGACGACGCCTGGGAGTTCATCAGGTGGGCCGCGGGCCCGGGGATGTCGGCCGCCCTCCAGTCCGACGGCATACCCGGCGCCCGCTCCTCGGTGTGGTCCGACCCGAAGACGCTGGCCTCCTTCCCGCCGGACCTCGCCGAAGCCATGCGGATCAACGCCGAACGCGGACGCGGCTACGACCGGCCCCGGGTCCTCCAGGTCGGCCGGGCCCGCGACATCGTCGGCCGCCCGCTGGTCGCGGGCATCCTCGGCGAGTCCGTACCACCGGTCGCACGCGACGCCGACGCGGAGTTCGCCGAGTTCCTCGTACGCGACAACCGCCACAAGGAGTCCTGATGTCCACCACCGAGGTCTCCTCTGCCCGCGCCACCCCCCGCCCGCCGGAGACGACGGCGCCCCGCGCACGCGGGCCCCGTACCTTCGAACAGGCCAACCGGCGGCTGAAGTGGATGATGCTCGCCCCGGCGCTCCTCTTCGTCGGCCTGATGATCGTCTTCCCGCTGGCCTTCACCCTCGACCTCAGCCTCACCGACGCCTTCGGCGCGGTGAACGCGGGCAAGAGCCACATCGGCCTGCGCAACTTCGCCGACGCCCTGGAAGACACCCGCAGGTTCTGGCCTGCCGCCCGCCGCACCCTGGTCTTCACCGTCGGCGCCGTGGTCCTGGAGACGGTGCTCGGGCTCGCCCTGGCGATGCTGATGCGCAAGCCGTTCCGCGGCATGCGCTGGGTGCGCACCGTCCTGATCATCCCGCTGCTCGCCACACCCGTCGCGATCGGCATCCTGTGGCTGCTGATCCTGGACCCCACCAACGGCATAGCCAACCACCTCCTCTCTGCCGTCGGTCTGCCCCGGCAGGAGTTCCTCGGCTCCGTCAGCCAGTCGCTGCCGACGCTGATGCTCATCGACGTATGGCAGTGGACGCCGATGATGACGCTGCTGCTGCTCGCGGGGCTCACCACGCTGCCCGAGGAACCCGAGGAGGCCGCCCTGGTCGACGGAGCCAACGGCTGGCAGCGGTTCCGCCACGTCATCCTCCCGATGCTCGGACCCACGCTCGCCACCGCCCTCGTGCTGCGCGCCGTCGACGCGCTGAAGACCTTCGACATCCTCTACGCCACCAAGGGCGCCGGCGGCGGGTCGGACTTCGAGGTGGAAACCCTCAACGTCTACGCCTACGGGCTGACCTTCGACTACCAGGAGTACGGGCTCGCCGCCGCCGTCCTGGTCCTGTTCACGCTCTTCATCATCGGCGTCGTGGTCCTGCTGCGCCGCCGTGGCGGAAGGAAGAACGCATGAGTGCCACCGTCTCCCGTGCCACCCGGCCCTCCGGCACCCCGCACCCCGCTTCGCGGGCCCGCGGGCGCCGGGGCGGGGCGTGGCTGCGCACCACCGCCATCACGATCGTCACGCTCGTCTTCGCGCTGCCCCTCGTGTGGATGTTCGCCGCCGCCTTCAAGACCAATGTGCAGGTCACCGACCCGTCCGTCGGGCTGTGGTTCAGGCCCACCCTGGACAACTTCCGCAGCATCGTCGAAGCCGGGCAGATCGTCCGCTCAATGGGCAACTCACTGCTGGTCGGCGTGGTGTCGACGGTCCTGTCCGCCGTCATCGCCGTGCCGGCGGCCTGGGCGGTGGGCCGGTTCAACATGCACCGCACCGGTTCCCTGATCCTCGTCGCGCGCATCGTCCCGGCGATCTCGCTCCTGGTCCCCTGGTACTACCTGTTCGCGCGGATGGGGCTCGTCGGCTCCTACACCGTGCTGGTGCTGAGCCACATGTTCGTCTCCGTCCCGCTGATCATGTGGATCATGATCAGTTTCTTCGCGGGGCTGCCGGTCGAACTGGAGGAAGCGGCCCGCACCGACGGACTGAGCGCCTTCGGCGCCTTCTGGCGCATCTCGCTGCCGCTCGCGGCGCCGGGCACCGCGACCGCCTCGCTGCTGGCCTTCGTCTTCAGCTGGAACAACTTCATGTTCGCGCTGGTCTTCGCCGACGACCGCACCCAGACCGTGCCGGTGACCCTGTTCAACTTCATCTCCTACGCGAGCACGGACTGGGGCGGACTGATGGCAGCCGCCACCCTCATCACCGTGCCCGTCGTACTGGCCGCCGTCCTCGGACAGAAATACCTGGTCGCCGGCCTGACCTCCGGCGCCACCAAGGGCTGAGAGACCGCCGCCCGGCCCGGCCCGCATACCCCCCCCGACATCCGGAAAGAGAACACACGCATGAAGATCGTCGACGCCAAGGTCGTCGTCACCAGCCCCGGCCGCAACTTCGTCACCCTGAAGCTGACGACCGACGAAGGACTCACCGGCCTCGGGGACGCCACCTTGAACGGCAGGGAACTCGCCGTCGTCAGCTACCTCACCGACCACATCGCGCCGCTGCTCATAGGCCTCGACCCGCACCGGATCGAGGACACCTGGCAGTCGCTGTACCGGGGTGCCTACTGGCGGCGGGGACCGGTCACGATGGCCGCCATCGCCGCCGTCGACGTGGCGCTCTGGGACATCAAGGCCAAGGCGGCGGGACTCCCGCTCTACCAGCTGCTGGGCGGCGCGAGCCGCGAACGCGTGCGCACCTACGGCCACGCCAACGGCCGGGACATCCCCGAACTCCTCGACTCCGTGCGGGCCAGGCTCGCCGAGGGCTACCCCGCCGTCCGTATCCAGTCCGGCATCCCCGGCCTCAAGGCCGTCTACGGAGTGGCGGACACCGACGACGACGGTGCGCAGATCCTGCACCAGCAGGCGCGCCCCCTGGTGGAGGACTGGGACACCGAGGCGTACCTGCGCCACATGCCCGCCGTCTTCGACGCGGTACGCGCCGAGTTCGGGCCCGAACTGCCGCTCCTGCACGACGCCCACCACCGGCTCACCCCGATCCAGGCCGCCCGGCTCGGCAAGGACCTGGAGCCCTACCGGCCGTTCTGGCTGGAGGACTGCACACCCGCAGAGAACCAGGAGGCGCTGCGCCTGGTGCGCCGCAGCACCACCACCCCCCTGGCCATCGGTGAGGTCTTCAACACGGTGCACGACTACCAGGCACTCATCACCGAGCAGCTGATCGACTACGTACGGTCCGCGGTCACCCACTTCGGCGGCGTCACACCGCTGCGCAAGCTCTTCGACTTCGCCGCCCAGTACCAGATCAAGAGCGCCGTGCACGGACCGGAGGACATCTCCCCGGTCGGCATGGCCGCCGCCGTCCACCTCGACCTGGCCGTCCACAACTTCGGCATCCAGGAGTACTCCGGCCACACCCCCCTCACCCACGAGGTGTTCCGCCACGCCTACACCTTCACGGACGGGTATCTCCACCCGGGCGAGACCCCCGGCATCGGGGTCGAATTGGACGAGGAGCTGGCGGCGGCCCACCCGTACGCCCAGGCGTATCTGCCGGTCAACCGCCTCCACGACGGGACCGTCCACGACTGGTGATCCTCGGGGCATCGGGGGGCGTGGTCCCGTCGCGCCTCCCGGACCTGCACAATTCGGGGTGTGATCGAAAACGACCCGTACCTGTGGCTGGAAGACATCGAGAGTGAGGCCGCGCTCGCGTGGGTGGCCGAACGGAACGCGGAGACGGCGGCCGCACTCGCCACCGACGAGGGGTTCACCTCCCTCAAGGAGGGGCTGCGGGAGGTGCTCGACGCCTCGGACCGCATCCCGTACACCGTCCGGCGCGGAGCCTTCCTCTACAACTTCTGGCGGGACGCCGCGCATCCGCGCGGCCTGTGGCGGCGTACGACGCTGGAGCAGTACCGCAAGGACGCCCCCGAGTGGGAGGTCGTCCTCGACATCGACGCGCTCGCCGCAGCGGAGGACGCGAAGTGGATGTGGGCCGGCGCGCGGGTCCGGTACCCCGAGTACGACCGGGCCCTGGTGCGCCTGTCGCGCGACGGCGGTGACGCCGTCGTGGTCCGGGAGTTCGACCTCACCACCCGGGCCTTCGTCGAGGACGGCTTCCAGGTGCCGGAGGCGAAGACCCGGATCGGGTGGATCGACGCCGACACCGTCTTCATCGGCACCGACTTCGGGCCGGGCTCCATGACCGACTCCGGCTATCCGCGGACGGTACGCAGATGGCGGCGCGGCACACCGGCCGAGGACGCCACCCCGGTGTTCGAGGGCCGGACGCAGGACGTGTCGGCCGGGGGCTGGCACGACAGCACGCCCGGCTTCGAACGGGACTTCGTCTTCCGGTCGCTGGACTTCCACCACAGCGAGACACACCTCCTGACCGCCGACGGCTCACTCACCAAGATCGAGGTGCCGGACGACGCCGACGCCTACGCCCATCGCGAGTACCTGGTCGTGAGCCTCAAATCCGGCTGGCTCGGACACCCGGCGGGGTCCCTGCTGGCGTTCGGCTTCGACGCGTTCATGGCGGGCGACCGCACCGCGGAGGTGCTGTTCACCCCGGACGAGCGGACGGCCCTGGCCGGGCACTCCTGGACCAGGCACCATCTGATCCTGGAGACGATGCGCGACGTCAGCACCCGCATCGAGGTGCTCACCCCGGCACCCGGCGGCTGGGCCCGCAGCCCGCTCGCCGACGTCCCCCCGCTGTCCGCCGTCAGCGTCGTCGACACGGACCCGGACGTCTCCGACGAGTACTTCCTGGACGTGTCGGGATTCCTCCAGCCGTCCACCCTGTACCGCGGCGAGATCGGCGCCGGTTCGGAGATCCTCAAGCAGGCCCCGGCCCGCTTCGGCACGGCAGGGCTGGCGGCGGAGCAGTACTTCGCGGTCTCCGAGGACGGAACGCGGGTGCCGTACTTCGTGATCGGCCCCGACCGCTCGGCCCCCGGCGCGGCCCCAGGGCCCGCCCTGCTCTACGGATACGGTGGCTTCGAGGTCTCCCTCACCCCGTTCTACGGCGCGACGACGGGCCGCGCGTGGCTGGAACGGGGCGGCACCTACGTGATCGCGAACATCCGGGGCGGCGGCGAGTACGGACCCGACTGGCACCGGGCCGCACTCGGCGCGAACCGTTCACGGGCCTTCGAGGACTTCGAGGCCGTCGCCGCGGACCTGGTGGCGCGAGGCATCACCACCCCGGCCATGCTGGGCGCGGCCGGGGGCAGCAACGGCGGACTGCTCATGGGCGCGATGCTCACCCGCAGCCCGCAGCTGTTCGGCGCGATCGTCGCCCAGGTGCCGCTGCTGGACATGCTCCGCTTCCACGAACTGCTCGCCGGCGCGTCATGGATCGCCGAGTACGGCGACCCGGACGACGAGGCCGACCGCCCCCACCTGCGCGCGCTCTCCCCGTACCACCGGCTCCGCGCGGACCCGGCCTACCCGCCGGTGCTCCTGACGACCTCGACCCGCGACGACCGCGTCCACCCCGGCCACGCCCGCAAGGCGGCGGCCCGGCTGCGCGAACTCGGCCACCGCGTCCTGCTCCACGAGAACACCGGCGGCGGCCACGCGGGCGCCGGCGACAACGAGCAGGCCGCCCACAACAGCGCCCTGACGCACACCTTCCTGTGGCAGCACCTCACTCCGCAGGAGCGGCCGGCCGACGGCTGACCGCGCGGGCGTCGCTCAGCCCGGTGTCGGCACCTCGATGTCGTAGACGAGCGCATACGTGATGTCCCGGGCCTGGCGCAGGTCGTAGCCCGTCGCATCCAGGATCACCCTGAGCGCCCGCATCCTGTCGCCGCCCAGCATGAACATGCGCGCGTCCACCTGCGCCTGGGCCGGCACCGGCAGGGCACGGGCTCGCCGTGGATCCACACCCCGCGGGATCTTCGGCAGCCCGCCCTCTGTCGTCTTCCTGCCCCCGAACACTTCGGTCCCTGCCCCTCACCCGTACGAACGGTCCGTGGAGGACATCCTATGCTGACGGGCGCTCAGTCGGCCCGGCTGCCCGAGTCCGGTCAGGGGCGGTCGCCGCCGGGAGCGGCGGAGGCCAGGCCCGTCCGGTAGGCGATGACGACGAGCTGAGCCCGGTCGCGGGCCTCCAGCTTCGTCATGGCGCGCTGCACGTGGGCGCGGACGGTGAAGGGGCTGAGGAACATCCGGTCCGCGATCTCCTGGTTGGAAAGGCCGGTCGCGACCAGGGCCACCATCTCGCGTTCGCGCGGGGTGAGCAGGGCGAGCTGTTCAGGGTGGCGGGGCTCGGGTTCGTCCGGTGTCGCCAGGAACCGGGCGACCAGGGAACGGGTCGCGACGGGGGACAGGAGCGTGTCGCCGGCGGCGATCGTCCGCACGGCGTCCAGCAGGTCCTCGGCCCCGATGCCCTTGCCGATGAAGCCGCCGGCCCCCGCGCGCAGCGCCTGAGCGACGTACTCGTCCGTCTCGTACGTGGTGAGGACCAGGATGCGGCTGGCCCGCAGCTCCGGGTCCGCGCAGATCTCCGAGGTGGCGGTGAGGCCGTCCATCCCCGGCATCCGGATGTCCATGACCACCACGTCCGGGCGCAGCTCCCGGGTGAGTCCCACCGCCTCCCTGCCGTCGGCGGCCTCGCCGACCACGGTGATGTCGTCGGCGCTGTCGAGCAGCAGCCGGAAGGCTTCGCGCAGCAGGGCCTGATCGTCGGCGAGCAGCACTCTGAGTGTCATGGCGTGTCCCCGGCCTTTCCGTCGTCCGTCGGTTCGCCGGCCGCCGCCCCGGCCGCCGGCCGGGCCCTGTCCCGTGCGGGCGAGACGGGGAGCTGGGCGCGGACGAGGAAGCCGCCCTCCGGACGCCTGCCCGCGGAGAGGTGCCCCCCGACCGCCGTGGCACGTTCACGCATCCCGATCAGACCGTAGCCGGGCGGCGGACGGCCCGGCGGATCCACCGGGCCGGTGGGGTTCGAGGCGCTGTGTGCATCACCTCCGTCGTTGGCGACGGTGAGGGTGACACGTTCGCGGCTCCAGTCGAGGCGCACCCGGGCGCTGCCGGTCCCGGCGTGCTTGGTCACGTTGGTCAGGGCCTCCTGGACGATGCGGAAGGCGGTGAGGTCCACCCCGGGAGGCAGCGGCCTGGCCGCGCCCTCCTGGTGCACCGACACCTCCAGGCCCGCGCGGCGGAAGGACTCCAGGAGGGTGGGCAGCCCGGACAGCCCCGGCGCCGGTTCCGCGGGCGCCGCCGCGTCCCCGGACTGGCGCAGCAGACCGACCGTGGCCCGTAGCTCGTCGAGCGCGTGGCCGGTGGTCTCGACGAGTTGCCCCAGGCTCTTGCGGGTCTGCTCCGGGCGGGTGTCGAAGAGGTGCGCGGCGACCGTGGCCTGCGCGTTGGCCAGGGTGATCTGGTGGGCCACGAGGTCGTGCAGTTCACGGGCGATGCGCACCCGCTCCTCCGCCACTCTGCGGCGCGCCTCGCTGTCCCGGCTCTTCTCGGCCCGCAGGGCCCGCTCCTCCACCGCCGCCAGATAGGCCCGTCGGTTCCGCACCGAGTTGCCGAGCACACCGGCCACCAGCACGAACGCCGCCACCGACATCATCCTGCTCGCGTCCTGCCAGGACAGGCCCCCGGACAAGGGGGTGGAGGCGGCCAGCAGCACCAGCGAGGCGAGTGCCACCGCGCCTACCGCGCGCCGTTCGGTGCGCGCGGTGAGCGAGTAGGAGTAGGCGGTGATCACGGCGGGGGCCACGACCGGCGGGCTCAGCAGGAGTCCCAGGAGCGGGACCAGTACGCCGCTCGCGGTCGTGGCCGCCAGCGCCGCCAGGGGCGCCCGGTGACGCGTTGTCAGCGCGGCACAGGACACCACGGCGATGACGTAGGCGGCGGCGGGCGGCGCCGAGAAGGTGTCGTCGACCTGCGCCACTCCACCGAGCAGACAGAGCGCGAACGCCGTCGCCGTGACCGCACTCTCCCGCCACCATGTGCTTCGCGGTCGCGGACCCGCGCCACCCGTGACCGTCACGGCGGGCTCAGTCCCGGGCGACGGGAAGCCGCCGCCCCGCCGAGGCGTCCGGCCCGCCCGCAGGGGCCGGTGCGGGCCTGCTCAGTGCCTCACCCTCGACATCCACGTTCGGCAGCACGCGGTTCAGGATACGGGGCAGCCACCAGGCCCGTTCCCCGAGCAGCGCCAGTACGGCGGGCACGATCGCCATCCGCACCACGAAGGCGTCGAAGAGGACGGCGGCGGCCAGGCCGACGCCCATCGTCTGGATGGTCGGGCTGCTCATCCCGATGAACCCGGCGAACACGCTGATCATGATGACCGCCGCCGCGGCCACCACCCGGCCACTGTGCCGGAAGCCGTTGACGATCGCCTCGCCGGGGGACGCCCCGTGCAGATGGGCCTCCCGCATCCGGCTGAGGAGGAAGACCTCGTAGTCCATGGCGAGGCCGAACACGATCCCGATGATGAGGATCGGCATCAGCGACATGACGGGGCCGGTCTGCTCGATGCCGATCAGGTCCGCGGCCCAGCCCCACTGGAAGACGGCGACGAGGACACCGAAGGCCGCACCCACCGACAGCAGGAATCCGAGCGCGGCCTTGACCGGGACCAGCACGGAGCGGAACACCACCAGCAACAGCAGTACCGCCAGTCCGATCACCACGGCCAGATAGGGGAGAAGGGCGTCGGCCATGGCCTCGGAGATGTCGATGTTCAGCGCGGTGGTGCCCGTCACCAGGACGCGTGCGTCCGTACCGGACCCGGCGCCGGACACCGCGCCCCGGATCGTGTGCACCAGGTCCTTGGTCGCGTCGCTGTTCGGCGCTGTCCGGGGGACGGCGGTGAGGACGGCCGTGTCCGCGCTCTCGCTCAGAACCGGATCACCGACAGAGGCGACCCCGTCCACGGCTCGCAGGGTCTTGATCACCCGGTCCGTGGTGGCCCGGGTGTCCTGGGAGTCCGGGGTGTCCACGACCACGGTCAGCGGGCCGTTGAAGCCGGGGCCGAAGCCCTCCGACAGCAGGTCGTAGGCGCGCCGCTCGGTGGTCCGCACCGACTTGGACTCGTCCCCCGGCAGCCCGAGCTCAAGGCTCAGCACCGGCAGGGCGACCGCGCCCAGACCGAGTCCGGCGACCACCAGCACGGCCACCGGCCGGCGCAGCACGAACCGCGCCCAGCGGGTGCCGAGACCGGGCCGGCCGGCCACTCCGGACGCCGGATGGCGCCCGCTTCCCGGCCGGAGGGCCCGGCGGACGGCGCGGGGCAGTACCCGGTGGCCGAAGAAGCCGAACAGCGCGGGGACCAGGGTCAGGGCGACGAGCACGGCGAGGGCCACGGCGCCCGCGCCGCCCAGCCCCATCCTGGTGAGCTCGGGAATCCCGACGACCCCCAGCCCGGCCAGGGCGATGAAGACGGTCGCGCCCGCAAAGACGACGGCGGATCCGGCCGTGCCCACCGCCCGGCCCGCGGCCTCCTGCGGCTCGGCGCCACGGGCGCGCTCCTCGCGGAAGCGGGAGGTGATGAAGAGCGCGTAGTCGATGCCTACAGCCAGCCCCAGCATCAGCGCGAGGATGGCGACGGTGGAGCTCAGGCCGAGCGGCACTGCCAGCGCGGAGACCAGGCCGAAGGCGATGGCCACGCCGATGAAGGCGGTCAGCAGCGACAGCCCGGCCGCGGCCGTCGATCCGAGGGCGAGGACCAGTACCACCGCCGCCACCGCGACGCCGATGATCTCCGTCGTACCGCCGGGTTCCTCCTCGGAATCCAGGGCCGAGCCGCCGGTCTCCACGGTGAGCCCCGCCCCTCGTGCCCGGTCGGCGGCGTCCTGGAGGGCGCTCCTGTCGGACTCGGTCAAATCGGCGGCGGCCGCGGTGTAACTGACCGTGGAGTAGGCGATGGCGCCGTCCTCGCTGACAGCGCCGCTCCGGTAGGGGTCGGTGGCCGACGCGAACTGACCGCCCCCGTCCAGCGAACCGAGCGCGTCCTCGACGGCCGCCTTGTTCGCCCCGGCCGTCACCCGCTGCCCGGCAGGGGCCCGGAAGACCAGCCGGGCCTCCGCGCCCTGGGAATTGCTCCGGGGAAAGCGCTCGTCCAGCAGGTCGAACGCCTTCTGCGACTCGGTCCCCGGCATGGAGAGGTCCTCCTCCTGCCCGGCCGGTGCGACGGCGGCGGCGATCCCGGCCAGTACCAGGGCGCTCAGCCACAGACCGGTCACCAGCCGGCGCCGCCGGAAGGCCCACCGTCCGATCCGGTAGAGAATTGTCGCCACTTTCCGATCACTCCAGACACCGAGAGGCAAGGGGAACGCGCAGGTTGAGCGCGCCTCCCACACTTCCCTCCGGCGCCCCGCCGGTCATCGTCCCGCGACGCTGTCCTCTCCTGGTGCAACCGGACCAGCCACTCGGGCGTCCTAGTACGTGCGCACCACAGGCCCACCCGGTTCGAGGGGCTTCGCATGAGGTGGCAGACAGGCTTACCGGCGCTCCTGGCTCCGGCCGGATCACGTTCTGCGGGAGGGCCCGAGGGCGCGCTCGACCGCAGCGTCCGGTGACGGCCCCCCGTCTCGACTTGGGGCTCGTGTGACTCGGTAAGCTATGCTCCGGCAATCGTCTCACCTGGCGCTGGCAGGCTCTGTGGCCGTCGCACATGCCTCGTAGAAGGCGTAACGGTTCACAAATTGGAAGGACGACGATGGCGCGTTGCTCAATAGCGACGATTTCCTGGGAGCGTGTGCACCTCAGTCTCGTTGTGGAGGTCGCCGACTTTACTGGAGATGCTAGTGCTCTCAGCTTCCTGATTGTTGACAATGGGCGCGAATTCCCGGTTAACTCTCGGCAAATCGGCGCCGAACAGCACCGCTTGGATATCAACGTCACGAACTTCGAGAACCGGCGCCAAGTGCCCAACGGCACATGGCGGATCGTCCCGGTGGTCGATGGCGAACAGCTGCCGGGGGCGACGTTCGACCTCAAGGCGACGGAAACGCTCGACGTCAGTTCCCGGGTCTTCCTCTACGACCGCAATCGCTCGGTCTACGTGATTTCGTTCGGTCTCTCCGACGATGACGAGAACCCCGAGTTCCTCATGCGGACGTACCAGTTGTTCCGCGGTGGCGGCGGCGGCAAGAAGCCCAAGACGAAGAAGCCCATCGGCAAGCGAATAGCACTGAAGGTGCTGCCGCGGGCCCGGCGACGCAAGCTCGCCAACCGCTTCTACTGGGCCGCCCGCCGTGTGAATCCGCCGCGCGGGAACAAGATTCTCTTCGCCTCCGAGATGCGTACCGGCCTCGGTGGCAACCTGGCGCGCGTCCACGACCGGATGATCGAGCGGGACCTGGACAAGAAGTACAAGTTCAATCACTCGTTCCGAATACCGTCGACCGCGAACAAGTGGAGCACGCTCCGCCTCATCTATCTGCTCGCGACGTCGGACACCGTGCTGATGGACGACTACTTCGGGCTTCTCGGCAATCTGACCATTTCGCCGGAAACCAAGATAATTCAGCTCTGGCACGCGGGAAGCGGTTTCAAGGCGGTCGGTTACAGCCGGTTCGGAAAGTACGGTTCGCCGAAGCTGTCCAACGCCCACCGCAAGTACACCTACGTCATCACCGGGTCCAAGCACCTGGTGCCGGTGTACGCGGAGGCGTTCGGCGTCGAGGAGTCGGCGGTCGTGCCGACCGGTCTTCCCCGCATCGACACGTTCCTCAACGAGGAGCACTCCCAGAAGGTCACGGAAGACTTCTTCGCCTCCTACCCGCAGTTCCGGGGCAAGAAGATCGTGCTGTTCGCGCCGACCTTCCGCGGGAAGAGCATCAGCGACGCGCACTACGACTACGACCGCATCGACTTCGAGAAGCTCCACGAGGTCTGCGGCGACAAGTACGTCGTGCTCTTCCGGATGCACCACTTCATCTCGGAGCCCCCGCCGATCCCCGAGGAGTACTCGGACCGGCTGGTCGACTTCGCGTCGTTCCCCGACACGAACGACCTGCTGCACGTGACCGACGTGCTGGTCACGGACTACTCGTCGGTCATCTACGAGTACACCCTGCTCGACAAGCCGATACTGTTCTACGCGTACGACAAGGACACGTACTCGGTGATCCGCGGGTTCCACCGCGACTACGACAGCGTCGCCCCCGGCACCATCTGCGTGACCTTCGACGATCTGCTCAAGGCCCTGCAGGACGAGGACTTCGACCTCTCGAAGGTCGAGGAGTTCCGGCGGGAGAACTTCGACTTCGTCGACACCAACTCGGCGGACCGCGTGATCGACTGGCTTGTGGTCGGCGATCACGGAGGCCGTGAAACGGGCGGCCGGCACCAGTGGCTGGACACCGTCCCGGACAACACCGCGGTGGGCGACCAGCCGCTCAGCGACCAGTCGGAGGAATGACCTGTGAACGTTGCCCTGCTTTTCGCCGGCGGCATTGGTTCGAGGATGAACAGCCGTGCTCTCCCGAAGCAGTTCCTGGAGATCCACGGCAAGCCGATCATCATCCACACCCTTGAACACTTCGAGGCGCACCCGGAGATAGACGCCATAGCCATCGCGATACTCCCCGAGTACCGCGAACTGATGGAGAAGCTCCTCAAGCGGTACGAGATCCAGAAGGTCAAGTGGGTCATCGACGGCGGCCGGACCGGTCAGGAGTCGCGGCACAACGCGCTCAGGACCGTCGCCGAGGAGTGCCCCGCGGACACCGTCGTGCTGGTGCACGACGGCGTGCGGCCGCTGATCGACGCCAAGTTGATCACCGCCAACATCGAGACGGTCCGCGAGCACGGCTCGGCCATCACCTGCACCAAGTTCAACGAGACCGTGGTGTCGAGTGAGTACGAGCACATCGACGACGTGATCCCGCGCGACCACATCTACGCCGCGCAGGCCCCGCAGAGCTTCCGGCTCGGCGAGATCCTCTCGCTGTACGACCGGGCGGTCGAGGAGGGCGAGCACGACACCATCGACTCCTGCTCCCTCATGCACCGCTACGGGCGCAAGATCTACCGGGTCGTCGGCCCCCGCTCGAACATCAAGATCACGACGTCCGAGGACTTCTACCTGTGCCGGACGTTCTTCGAGATCCTCGAAAACCAGCAGATCGTAGGTACGTGATTCCATTGACCACCGTTTCAAGTCCGGTCGTGGCGCACGACCTCGACGAGATCCTTGACCGCGACCTGCCGTGGAGCGAGCTGTCCGGCCGCACCGTGCTGGTCACCGGCGCGAGCGGCATGCTGCCGTCGTACGTCGTCTACACGCTGCTCGCACTGAACGACCGGCACGGCGCGGGCATCACCGTGCACGGTCTGGTGCGCAACGAGGAGAAGGCCAGGCGGCTGCTCGCGGACGTACTGGACCGCCCGGACTTCAACCTGGTCGTCCAGGACGTGTCGGTTCCGCTCGAACTGCCCGGCCCGGTCGACTACGTGATCCACGGGGCGAGCGCCGCACGCCCCGCCCTGCACGGCAGCCAGCCGGTCATGACGATCAAGGCGAATCTGCTCGGCACCTTCAACCTGCTCGACCTCTGTGTGGAGAAGGCCAGCCGCGGATTCGTCCTGATGTCCTCCGCCGAGGTCTACGGGGCCCAGGCCCCGGAGACCGAGCTGATCGACGAGCAGAGCTACGGCGGCTTCGACATCCTCAACCCGAGGGCCTGCTACGCCGAGGGCAAGCGCGCCGCGGAGACGATCTGCGCGACCTACCAGGCGCAGTACGGCATCGACAGCCGCGCCGTCCGGTTCGGGCACGTCTACGGTCCGGGGATGGCGCTCGACGACGGGCGCGTGCAGGCCGACTTCGCGGCGAACGTGGTGGCCGGCAAGGACATCGTGCTCAACAGCGACGGTTCCGGCGTACGGACCTACACCTACGTGGCCGACGCCATCGCGGGTCTTTTCTACGCCCTGCTCCGTGGCGACCAGGTGGCCTACAACGTCGCGGACCCGGCCGGGCTGGTCTCGATCCGTCGGCTGGCCGAGCTGTTCACCGAGGTGCGCCCGGAGCGCGGGCAGCAGCTCCGGTTCACCAACGAGTCCGACGCGCGCGCCTACAGCCTGACCAAGAAGCAGGGCCTGGACAGCGCCCGGCTCGCCGCACTCGGCTGGAGCCCGGTGGTCGATCTGCCGACCGGGCTGAACCGCATGGTGACGCATCTGGAGTCGAGCGCCCCGGCCCAGTAGCGCAATCGGATATCGCTCGCACGCGAAACGGCCTCGGGCCCGGACGGAAGTCCGGGCCCGAGGCCGTTTCGCGCGATGTCACCGAAGCGCCGCAAGCGGGTGCCTCAGTTGGAGCGGAACTTCCTGGCGAGCCGTCGCACCGGAGCCGGGAGGACCCGGGCCGCCCCCCGTCGCTGCGCCTTGGGCTGCTGCCGGATCACCGGCTTGGCCGGGACGTCGTCCTCGACGGTGGGATTCCAGTACTGCTCGGACTTCTCGCCCTTGCGCGGATACTGCTCGTCCGGGCGGCGCGAAACGACCTCGGGACGCTCCCAGGCGATGTCCCGCCGTACCACCCGCGCCGGTGCTCCCACCGCGATGCAGTTGTTGGGTATGTTCGAGGTGACGATGGACCGGAAGCCGATCACCGAGCCGTTGCCGATGGTGACGCCGCCCATCACGACCGCGTGCTTCGCGATCCAGACGTGCTCGCCCACCACGATCGACTGCGACGGGTTCGCCCGCTTCTCGGTGTGCACGTCGAAGATCGGGTGGGTGTCGTCGCCGCGCACCTCGATGTTCTTGGCGAACATCACATCGGCACCGATCGTCACGGAGACGCCCTCGACGGCCGAGAGGAAGGTGCGGCCGGCACAGCCCACGTTCTCGCCGACCCGGATCCGGGACTCGTGCCCGCAGCGCAGCTCGAAGCGGAGACCAGCGCGCTTCTTCGTGGTCTGTTCGATGTCGATCTGACCGTTGTCCCCGGTGAAGGTGACAAGCAGGTCCTTGACGTCAGCCTTGGGACTGATGACGAGCCTGTTGTTCGATCCCTTGAACCGGATATCGATCTTGGCGTCACGGATCTCGCCGTCATAGACGATCTCGTTTCCCTGATCGTCCTTGTAGCGCTCAAGCTTGTGTACTTGCAGCATCGTGATCTGAGGGGTGTCCTCGCCCGGGTCAGGGTCGGACCTGCCCCTCGTACCTCCGTTCCGGCCTGCGATTCGGCCTAAGCTATCAGGTGACCGTATTACTGGTCCTTGGCCGGACCTTGGCGTGATCGAACCGATAGCGGCCGTGCTGCCGGCCGCCGGCCCCGGGGCTCAGGCCAGGCCGCCTCGGAGCGCGTTGACGCGCTTCACACCCGCGTCGAAGGCCGCCCCGTCGAGGGTGCCCGCCGTCAGCGCCTCGCCCAGTGCGGTCACCGCGGCGTCCCCCTGAGCGGCGTCCCTGGCCGAGCACAGGATCAGGTCCATACCGGCCGAGGCCGCCAGCACGCTGCGCTTCGCCGTGGAGCCGTAGGCCTTGAGGGCCCCGGCCTCCAGCGCGTCGGTGACGGTCACGCCCCGGAAGCCGAGCCGGTTCCGCAGCTCGCCGATCACGGTGGGGGAGAGGCCGGCGGGCCGGTCCGCGTCCAGCGCCGGGTAGACGGCCCAGGACAGCATGACGAGCTTGGTCCCGGCGGAGACCGCCGCCCGGTAGGGCGCCTCGTCCACGCCCCGGAGGGTGGCCGCCGACGTGGTGAGGGTGACGGGGCCCAGGTCGGTGTTCTGGCTCGCGGAGGCGGGGCCGAGGCCGGGGAAGTGCTTCGCGGTGGCCGCCACCCCGGCGGCCTGCTGTGCGGTGATGAAGGCAGAGCCGCAGGACGCCACCGCCGCCGGGTCCTCGCTGTAGGACCGCTCGTACTGGTCGGTGAAGTCGCCTGCCGTGCGGTACACGTCGAGCACGGGTGCCAGGTTCACGTTCATGCCGACGCCCGCGAGGTTCATGCCCGCCCCGCTCCCGGTGAACTCCGCCTCCCCCTCCGGATCCGACGAGGCGCCGACGTCCTTCGCGGACCACACCGGCTCACCGGGCAGGCGGCGCACCAGGCCGCCCTCCTGGTCGGTCATCAGGAGCAGCGGGGCGCTCACCGGGGAGTCGGCGTGGGCCGCGTTCATCTCCTGGATGACGCCCTCGATCTGGCTCAGGCTCTTGATGTTCTCGGTGAAGAAGATCACCCCGGCCGTCCGCCCCTCGCTGATCGCGTCCATCAGCCGGGCCGGAGGCGTGAGCCCGGCGTAGGAGTGGATGACGCACTGCCCGGCGCGCTGTGCCGGGGTCAGGGCGGCCGAGGGGGAGCGTGCGCCCTCCGGCATGCGTACGGCCGCTTCCGTACGGCCCGCCAGCCCCAGCCCGCCGGCCAGAGCCGCCGTTCCGGCGAGCAGAGCGCCGCGCCTGCTGAGGGGCTGTGGTGTCGAGCTCATGAATCTCTCCTTCGCGAAATGTCGTTGCGCCCGGGGCCGGTCACGCCGTGGTCGGCCCCGGGGTGCGGTCACCGCTCCTGCGGTCACCGCACCCCGGGGCCCGCTGTCACGGCGTGTTGTTGGCGAGGGCCAGCAGTCGGGAGCGGTCACCACTGAAGCGGTCGCGGTCGACGTTGCCGGAGATGCCGCTCACCGAGCCGGTCGACGTGTACTGCCAGACGGTCCAGAAGGGGAAGCCCGTCGGGATGCTCGGGCTGCCCGCGGAGGTCCAGTGGGCCACCCACAGCGGGCTCTTGGCGGACATGCCGCTCCAGCCGCCGGTGCACGAGTTCCACCAGCTCGGGCTGGTGTAGATGACGACGTCGCGGCCGGTGCGGGCCTTGTACGTGTTGTAGAAGTCGAGGATCCAGGACTGCATCGCGGCGGGCGTCTTGCCGTAGCAGGTGCCCTCGATGTCCAGTACGCCGGGGAGCGTCAGGTTGTCGCGGGACCAGGCGCCACCGTTGTCGGCGAAGAAGTTCGCCTGCGCCGCGCCACCGGACACGTCGGGCCGCCCGTAGTGGTACGCGCCCCGGATCACCCCGGCGTTGTACGCGCCCAGGTAGTTGGTGCTGAACGTCGGGTCCTTGTACGTGGTGCCCTCGGTCGCCTTCATCCAGGCGAACTCGATGCCCGCGCCCCGGGCCGAGGTCCAGTTGATGCTGCCCTGGTAACTGGAGACGTCCATCCCCACGGGGTTCGCCAGGAGGTTCGCGTCAGGTGCCGCTTCGAGGGCCGGCTCCCGGGTGTCCGGCTTGAAGTCCTTGCTGTCCTGGACGTAGCCCACGCCCATGTAGCCCTTGCCCAGTGGCACGGTGCTGTCGGAGGGCAGCGGCGCCGAGGCGGCGGTACCCGACATCAGGCTGAGCGTCAGCGCGGCGCTCACGCCGAGGACACCGGCCACGGAGAGTCTTTGCTGCGCGGATGTGCGGGAGAGACGGCGGGGAAGCATGGATTCCTCCTGCTTGGTGGGGGGAGAGAGGCAGAGGATCTACGCGCGTCCACGTGACGCGAACACGACATAGTGAGCCACAGGGGGGTGCGGCTGGTAAATAGTTTTCCGATTCGTTAGTGGTATAGACCTATTCGCGCTCCGGTGAGCTGCGGAAACGGCCCGGTCTCGGCGGAACTTTCTCCAAGTGGTGCTGGTCGCCGGTGCTTTGGCATCTCAGGGTGCATCCGGCACAACCATCCTTGTCGTTCGAGGGTCACATCAAGTGGGAGTAATCCGCTCTCAGAGCTACAAGGGGGATATATGCGAATCGTACGTAATGTCGCGACTGTCGGAGCGTTGGCCACGCTGACGCTGGGCGCCACGGTTGTGCTCAGCACGACCGCCTCGGCCGCGCCCAACGTCACACCGCAGGGGGTCTGCGGCAGTGCCTACAAGACGGTGAACTCGGCGCCCATCGGCTCGCAGGGCACCGTCTACCTGACGTACAACTCCGCGAACGGCAAGAACTGCGTCGCGACGATCCGCGCCAACCCGGGCGCAGCCAAGAACATGTCCACGTCCATCTACGTCTCCGACACCGACGAGTGGGCCGGGGACGACGGCAACTACACGTCGTACGCCGGGCCCGCGTACGTCTACGGCAAGGGCCACTGCGTGAGTTGGAGCGGCAGCATCGGCAACGTGTACGTGTCGGTGGACAACTCCAACTGCGCGAAGCTCAAGGAACACCGGGTCACCGAAGTCCGCTGACCCGGTACACCGCCGGGCTCCATCAGTGAGGTGAGGCGCCCTCGGTACGGGCGACCTTGCGGGCCCACATGACCAGGGGAATCTGCAGGGGCAACCGGCCGAGGGCCGCGGCCCTCGGCAGGGCGGGGGAGTGCCGCGCGTCGAGGGCCATCTGGACGTTGGCGGGGAAGACGGCGACGAAGAACCCGGCGGTCGCGCGGGCCGCGACGGGCCGCGTCCGCCGGTGGACGAGCCCGGCGGCGAGCGCGAACTCGATGACCCCGCTCCCGTACGTCCACGCGCGGGGCGTACCGGGCAGGATCCTCGGAACGGTCCCGTCGAACACCTTCGGCACCGCCATGTGCAGAGCTCCGGCTCCGGCCATCAGCCCGGCGAGGAGGAAGGTGGAGCGGCTCGTCCGGGACATCAGTCTCCTTCGATGGCGGTTTCGCGAGGGGCGGCGGCGTCGTCGACGGGGACGCCCAGCCGGTCGGCCACCGTGGTGAGGGCCGTTCCCAGCGGGAGCGCGACGCGGGTGACGGCGTGCCGGTCGCCCCGGGTCGGGTCCCGGTTGACGATCAGCACCGGCACTGCGGCCTGTGCCGCCTGGCGGACGAACCGGAGCCCGGACATCACCGTCAGCGAAGAGCCTAGGACCAGCAGCGAGGACGCCGCTCCGACCAGTTCCCGGCAGTGTTCGACGCGGCGGGGCGGTACGGCCTCGCCGAAGAACACCACATCCGGTTTGAGGATGCCGCCGCAGACCGCGCAGGGCACCACGCGGAAGTCCCCGACCTGTTCGTCGGTGAGGTCGGCGTCGCCGTCCGGGTTGATCGCGGCGGCCACCGGCCGGAAGCCCGGGTTGGCCTCCTCCAGCCGCCGTGCGAGGTCGCGGCGCGAGCTGAGCGTGCCGCAGGAGAGGCAGACGACCCGGTCCAGGCTGCCGTGGAGTTCCACCGCGTCCTCGCTGCCGGCGGCCTGGTGCAGACCGTCGACGTTCTGGGTGATCACCCCCGAGAGCAGGCCCTGCCGCCCGAACGCGGCCACCGCCCGGTGGCCGGCGTTGGGCCGGGCGCGGCCGAAGGTGCGCCAGCCGAGATGGCTGCGGGCCCAGTACCGGCGCCGGGCCTGGGCGCTCGCCGTGAAGTCCTGGTAGGTCATCGGGGTGTGCCGGCTCAGGCTCCCGCCCTCGCCCCGGTAGTCGGGGATGCCCGACTCGGTGGAGATCCCGGCCCCGCTGAGCACCAGCACACGGCCGGCGCCCAGCGCCTCGGTGACCGGCTCCAGGTCGGTGGTGGCGGGCGGCAGGTCCTCCGTGGGGGACCAGCTCAGAGTGGGGCGCATGCGCATGCCTCAAGAGTACGTAACCGTCCTCGGCCGCCCTTCCGCGCCGTCGGCGGCCCGGGGCGGTCCGGGTCACCTCTGCCGCACCACGGGCACCGACGCGCAGCCGCGGAGCCGTGCGTCCCCGCGAGCCAGCCCCGGCGACGCCCCGGCCCCCACCACCCGGCCGTCGAGGACCGCGAGCCAGCCGCCTTCGGGTGCGTCGGACCCCAGCCCCTCCGGATCGGCGGGTTCGAGGGCCTTGAGCAATTCGGGGTCGGGGCCCTCCGGAGTGGCGGCGGCCGAGGCCACCGGGGCTCCCGAGCGCCACTCGGCGACGGTCCGCTCCGCTCCCCGTACCCGGACCCACAGCACATGCTGGAGCACGATCAGCGGGCCGAGCGCCGTGAGCAGCGGAAACGCCCCGGTCAGGGTCCCGGCGGCGAACAGCGCACTGACCGCCGCCGACACCGCCAGGCCGATTCCGGCCGCGAGGAGACCGGCGGCCCGGCCGAAGGCCTTGAGTGCCACCAGCGGGAAGAGCACCAGGAGCAACAGGTCGCCCAGCCCGAGTGCCACGGGAGGATCGCCCCGGGTGACGGCCAGCAACGGGGCGAACGGCAGCCCCATCACCTGGCCGGCGAACCGGTCCATGACCGAGGTGAGCCCCGTCGCCACCAGGTCGTAGCAGGCGAGCGCGCCCGCGAACCATGCGGCATGGGCGGAGCGCATGCCGCTCTGCGCCCACATGTTGGCCACCCCCACGACGGCGATCGCGAGCAGCACATCGGTGAGCACCAGCACGGCGAGGGTCCGGTCCGCGAACGCGCATCCGGCGGTGGCCGCGACCGAGCCCAGCGCGGTCACCCAGGCCCGGCCCCCGCCGAACAGAGGCGCGAGGGTGAACTGGAGCGCCGCACAGAGAACCAGACCGAACACGACGGCCACCGCGGCACGGGGCAGTTCCAGATAGACCAGGGGAGCGGCCACGACCACGGCGGACACCACGGCGACGTCGGGGAGTTCGTACCGGCCGACCGGCGGACGGGGCATCCGGACCCGGCCGAAGTAGGCCGCGCCGGCCGCCGTGATCGCGGCGACGCAGACGTTGAGGCCCACCAGGGCGACGGCGCTCATGCCGGACTCACGGCCCGCACCGCTGCGGGGCGCACCGATTCGAAGGTGCGCTCACGCAGATCGGCGCGGACCGGACCGGTCCGTGGCATCGCGGCCTGGTCGTCATGGAGCACCACGGCGTCCAGTGCGAGGCCCGCCGCGGTGGCCCGGTCCTCCAGCCTGCCGAGCAGGCCGGCTGCGGGCAGCCTGCGGACCAGGACATGGAGGCGCGGGCCCGGCGGCCCGTCGACCAAGGCGTAGCGCGCGGGCAGCGGAATGTCCGGCTCCGCCTCCAGCAGGTTCAGCACCGACCAGGTGGTGATCTCGCGGCTCAGCGGACCCGTCCAGCGGCCGAGCACCGGCGAGGTGGCGGGCAGGTGGGCCAGTTCGCACTCCGGCGCGCTCCCGGGGATGCGGACCAGGTCGCCGGTCGCGTACCGCAGGAGCAGGGTGCAGTCCCGGTAGGGCACGTACGGGGTCTGCACGATGATGCCGACGTCGCCCGGTGGCGTCGGCGCGTGGGTCACGGGGTCGAGTATCTCCAGGTGCCCGAACTCGGTGGTGTGGTGCAGATGCCCCTCGGTGCACGGCGTCCCGCCCGAGGGCACGGTCTCGGTCATCATGTACGAGGTGGAGATCTTCGCGCCCAGCGCCGCCGACGCCCGCTCCTTCAGCGGTTCGGAGAGTACTTCGCCGCCGACGCCGATGGACTCCAGGCCGAAGTCCGAGGGGAGCCGGCCGCCCCGCTCCGCCTCCTCGACGAGCGCGGAGAGGTAGGACGCGGAGACGGTCAGATGAGTGATCTGCGGGGCCTTGCCGCGCAGCCCGAGCGGGGTCGCCAGCCGGTCCAGCGCCACGGCCGGGTCCACGGTGCCGATCTGGACGAAGGAGGCACCGATCCGGGTCACCGACTCCGCCACGTTGAGCAGCGGCAGGGTCGCCCGGGAGCACCCCGCGTACGCGACGGTGTGGCGAGGGCGCAGGCCCAGGCCGAGGACGGCCGAGACCGTGCTCATGGCCACCGCGATCTCCACCTCGGCCCGGGAGTACCAGACCGTGGTGGGGGTGCCGCTCGTGCCCGTGGTGAGCGCCATCAGCGCGGGAGCGGAGGCGGCGGACACGAAGGCGGCCGGCAGTCCGCGCAGGGCCGCCTTCGGCGTGACCGGCACCCGGTCCCAGGTCTCCGGTGTGAGGGCGCCGGGGTCGAGTGCCAGACCGTCGAACGTCCGGCGGTAGTACGCCGTGTGCCGGGCCGCGGCCCGCGCCGTGGCCCGCAGGCTGCGCTCGGTCACGGTCCGCCGTACGGCGGGGTCGACGGCCCCCGCCCGGCCGGGCAGCAGGGCCGAGTCAGCGCCGGGCTCCCCGAACTCCGCGAGGGTCGCGACCAGGTCCCGGGCGATGCGCTCCAGGTCCTGCGGTCGGATGGGGCGGTTGCGCAGGATCGCCGCGCCGTACCGGAGCTGGCTGAGCGCGGTCGCGAACAAGGGAGCCTCCTGATGCCTGGACCGGGACTGAAACTCCCGGTCCAGGCCGGGGCTGATCCGTCAGACCATGCTGGCGAACATCGCCGCGGTGAGCGTGCTGAACGCGTACTTGATGTAGTGCTTGACCATGGTGGATCTCCCTTCTCCGGGCCGTCCCTCAGGGCGGCTGGGCTCCATGTGGCGCACTCCCGGCCGAGGACGGCCGGTCGATGAACGAGACATTAGAGGAGGGGAGTTGTTCCATCAACGAATCCTTCCGACTTGCGCGCGGCAGCAGGAATTCCGCTACGGGGCATCAGCCCGCCGGCGCGCGAGGAGGAGGCCCCCGAGCTTGCTCTCGGCCGAGGTGAGGGTGTGCTGCGCCTCGACGTCGAATCCGGCCTCTTCGAGCCGGGCGGCCAGCTGATCGGGCCGGCGCCGATGGACGTACACCTTCATCGGGTGGCCGCCGTACCCCTGCGTCTTCAGCTTCCGCTCGTCCCCGACGTGGAAGCTGAGCAACAGGGGGCCACCGGGCCTCAGCACGCGGTGGAAGTGCGCCAGGACCGAACCGATCTCCTCGTCGGGGACGTGGATGAGCGAGTACCAGGCGATCAGCCCGGCCACCGAGCGATCGGTGAGACCGAGCTCCGTCATGGACCCGGGTTCGAACCGCAGGCCGGGGTGGTCGCGCCGGGCCACCTCGATCATCCCGGGGGACAGGTCGATCCCGAACGCGTCCATGCCCAGTCCGTGCAGGTGGGCCGTGATCCGTCCCGGCCCGCACCCCACGTCCGCGACCGGACCTTCGCCGTTCTCCCGCACCCGGGCGGCGAACAGCGCCAGTACGGCGCGTTCTTCAGGCGTGTCGTCCAGGAGGTTCCGCACCTGGTCCGCGTAGCTGTCGGCCACGGTGTCGTAGGACACCCGGGTGTCCGCCAGCCAGTTGTCAGTGTTCTGTTCGATTCCCACAGCCGCAGGCTATCCGGGAGCGTCGGGCAGGAGCGGCACGCGTCGCCATGAAGACAGTCCGGCGGGCTCCGCCCTGCCCGGGGCGGAGCCCGCCGGACTGTTCACCGGTCTCAGACCGGCTCGGGCAGCGGCTCGGGCTGCCGCGCCGGGACGGTCTTCGGTTCCCACTGCTCGGTGGTCCGCACGTAGCCGTGGATCACCGAGGCCATCGCCAGGACGAGGAGCGGGCCGGACACCCAGGGATGGTGGGCCATCGGCAACGAGAGATAGCGGTACGACACCAGCAGCGCGGCGAAGACGGCGACGCCGTAGGCGACCAGCTTGACTCCCGACCGGTCCCAGCCGCGGTCGAACGTGCGCAGACCCGCCTCGATCGTGAGCGTGAACACCACGCCCGCGATGATGTCCGCGCCGTAGTGATAACCGAAGCCCAGCGTCGCGCAGAGGGTGGCGAGCAGCCAGAACGTGCCCGCGTACCGGAGGGCCCGCGGGCCCTTGCGGGAGTGGATGAAGATGCAGGTGGCCCAGGCCGTGTGCAGGCTGGGCATGCAGTTGCGCGGGGTGATCTCGTCGAACGACATGTGGTGCGGAGCGGAGATCTGCGGCATCGTGTTGGGCCACATGTTGGCCACCGCCCAGTGTCCGCCGTCGGCGCCGTAGGCGAAGACCGGCCCGACCACCGGGAAGAGCACGTATATGCCGGGCCCGAGGAGGCCTATGACCAGGAAGGTGCGCACCAGGTGGTGGCCGGGGAAGCGGCGGTCGGCCGCCACGTTGCGCAACTGGTACAGCGCGACGACGACCGCGGCGACCGCGAGCTGCGTGTAGACGGAGTCGAGGAACTTGTCCCCGACCGGGCCGGTGGCCTGGACCATCCGCCCCACCAGCCACGAGGGGTTGCCCAGTGCGTGATCGGCGGTCGCGACGTACTGGTCGAGCACGGCGGGGCGGGTCTTCGAAGTGATGAGCAGCCAGGTGTCACCGGTCTTGCGGCCCGTCACCAGCAGCAGACCGAGGCCGACGCCCTTCAGCAGCAGGATGCGTTCCTGGCCCGTGCGGCGTGTGACGGCGATGACGCCGCAGCCCACGATCACCCACAACGCCCCATTGCCGAAGGGGTGGCCGTGGGTGACCCTGGCGTCGGCCGCCCAGCGCACCAGCAGAATGACGAGATCGATTCCTATCGCGGTGCCCATCGCGATGAACCGTTGCCGCCAGGTGAGCACCACCATCATCAGCGCCATGCTGGCGTAGAGCAGGAAGCCCGACTGCGGGGCGACTATGACCTCTTGGGCCTGGGTGGTTATCGGCCCCGGCAGTCCGTAATGGCGTGCGGAGATCTCCAGCGCGACCAGGAATCCGAGGGTCACCACGGCCGCCGTGCCCCACAGTATCGCTCTTGGCCGACGCCACGGGGCGGTCGTGGTTCTGCTCGTTATTCGCGAAAACACCCGCGATACTATAGGTATCAATTGTTTGGCCGATTTGTTAGATGTTGGTTGAGTAAGACACTCTTCGCACCGGAAAACCCGACTTTCCGATGAATGGCGAGCGATGGGGATGCTCGTCGTGAGTTCGAACATGCTAACGGAGGCGTGCGGGTGCGTTCGCTGGTCGCGGGTGGTACGCAAGTCGGCCCGATCCAGCCCCCGGCCGTCCCCTGGAGGGTCTCAGGCGCCGCTCCGCACCGGACCGACGAGAGTGCCGGCCGCCACCCTGAGCCTGCCGTTGGCCACGGACGTGCCGGGGATCTCCCCGTCCGGAGCCCGGAGCGTGAAGGACACCTCGTCCGCGAGGACGCCACAGTCGTTGTTGGGGACCTGGATGTCGAAGTGCACCGGGCGCCCCGGGCCGAAGGTCACCGCGGTCCGCGCGCTGCCGTAGCGGCCGGCGGTGATCCCGCTCTCCGAGCCGTGGTTCGAGAACCGAACATCGGTGGGCGAACCCGCGAGCCGGCACGGGTCGTAGCCGCGCGGCGCGGTGAGGGTGACACGGTAGTGACGGTGCCCCGCGCTGCTGGACGCGTTGGTGATCTTCGCGAGGTGGTTGGCCGGACGGCATGCGGAGGGGGCGGCGCCGGCGGCCGCCACGGACGCGGCCTGCGCCGTTGTCCCGCCCGTGGTGCCCAACAGTGCGCTGGCGGCGATGGCGACGGCGATCTTCCGGGTGGTACGCATCATGAACCTTCCCTGCTGTGCTTGGCGGGCCCTGCGGGTGATCTTCCGTCAGGAGCGTGGTCACGGGGGGCTCCTGCCCCCGTTCTCACCCTCGCTGGGGTGACCCCAGGGCTATCACGGCGGCGGCACCGGTATGTGTAACCCGCACGGGTCGTCGTGGCCCGACCACGCACGCGGCGCAACAGCGACTCGCGCGGTCTTCTCCGCGCCTGGCATCGCGGCTAAGGTCGTGCCCTGCGAGATCCACTACGCGATCTCGGCTTCCCGCTCTCACCACTCAATATTTCTGCCGGCGCTGGAGCCGACGCCGACGCGGACCGTGAATCCGTCCCCGTCCGCGTCACCATGGACGACTCCTGGCGGCGGGGGGACGGCTCCCTCGGCGGGCGCCGTTGCCCCGCGCCGTCCCGCCGTGCAGCGGAAGGTTCGCCGTGACACCGCGGCACTGGTTCCGTCATCGCACCGTACGTTTCCACACCGTACATTTCGGTCACACCGCACGTTTCCGTCGTCCCGGACGCACGGTTCACCACCCGGAGGCGGCCGGGCCTGGGACGGTCTCTTACCGCTCGGCCCTGCGGACCCCCGGCGCCGCGGCCTTCTTCCTGGCCGCCGCCCCCGCCCGGGTCGGGGTGGCCATGGCCGGGCTCGGCATCGTCTGGCTGGTTCACGCCGAGACCGGTTCCTTCGCGGTGGCCGGCCTGGTCACCGGATCGTTCGCCGTGGCGGAGACCCTGGTGGGTCCGCAGGCGGCCCGACTGATGGACCGGTTCGGCCAGCCGCGCGTCCTCGTTCCCCTCCTCTGCGCCCACGCCGGGGCGATCACCGCCCTGGTCGCGCTGGCTCTGACCGGCGCGCCGGTGCTGCCGCTGATGGCCGCCGCTCTGGCCGCCGGGGCGACCGTCCCGCAGATCGGCGCGCTCTCCGCGGCCCGCTGGTCGGCCCTGCTGCACGGCAGAGCCGAACTCGCCCCGGCCTTCGCACTCGAAACGATGAGCAACGACGCCGCCTTCCTCCTGGGGCCCGCCCTCGCGGTGCTGACGGCGACCCAATTGCACCCGGCCGCGGGCACGGTGCTGGCGGGGGCGCTCGTCGTCGGGGCCGGACTCGTCTTCGCGGCACTGCGCCGTACCGCCCCGGCCCCCGCCGCGAGGGTGGCCCGGGGCGGTACGTCCGGCCGGGCGCCGGGCCGGCTGTGGACCCGGAACTTCGGCACGCTGCTGGCGGTCAACGCGGCCCTCGGCGTCTTCTTCGGCTCGATGCAGGTATCGGTGAGCGCCTTCGCCGCCCTCCACCACGCCGCTTCGGCGGCCGGGTTCCTGTACGGGCTGATGAGCGCGGCGAGCCTGCTGGCCGGTCTGGTCTACGGGCGCTACCACCGGCACACCCCGCCCGGCCACCGGCTGCCCCCGATCCTGACCTTCCTGGCCTGCGCGTCGCTGCTGCCGATGCTGGCCGATGCCCCCTGGCAGCTCGGCCTTGCCCTCCTGCTGCCCGGCGCCGGCGTCGCTCCTTGCGTCATCGTCTCCTCGACGCTCGTCGAGTCGGTCATGGACAGGTCGGTCCTCACCCAGGCCTTCACCTGGACGAACTCCGCCTGCGCGGCGGGCATCGCCGTCTCCGCGGCGGCGGTCGGCAGGCTCGTCGACGGTGTGGGGGCGCGAACCGGCTTCGCCGTCCCGCTGCTCGCGCTGACCGCAACGGCGGCCCTGACCTGGTCCAGCCGTACCGCGCTCACCGCGACCACGGCGTCCTCCACGGCCACGACGGCTTCCGGCCGACTGCCGAAACAGGCCGGTTGGGCCGGTGCCGCGCCCTGACCGCTTGTGGCGGGCGCCCGTGCCGTCCCGCCGTTCCACCCCGGCGGTGCGAACACGACACCCGGCCTCCTGGGCGTTGACATGTCTCCTGCTAAACCCTCAGGCTCGGCAGGTGACAACGTTGTCCGGAGAGAAGAGGCGAGTCGTGCGGGTGTTCAGCAGACGTGGGCAGGACGCGGGCGCAGGTGTGGTCGTAGCCGTGCTCGTGGCGGCGTCACTCGTGGCGGGGACGGGCCCGGCCGCCTCTGCCGCCTCCGCCACTTCGGCCGGACCGGCGGGCGCCGCCCCGGAGTTGGGCGGTTACTGGGCCACCTCCTACGAACCCGGGACGCCCCGGCCCGCGGGCTTCCCGGCCCGGGGCCGGGCGCGGAATCTGCGCGGCGAGACCACAGAGGTCACCACCACCGTGCGCGACGTACGGTCCGGCCACCCCAACGACACGAGCGCGCAGGAAGGCGTCACCAGCCTCTCCGACCAGGACTCCGCCACCAAGTGGTACGCCCGCGACAGCGGACGCCCCACCGGGGAGAAGCCCGTGTACGCGATCTACACCCTGCGTACCCCGGCGGCTGTCACCGGCTACTCGCTCACCTCCGCGAACGACGCGCCGCCGCGCGACCCCGCCGCGTGGACCGTGCTCGGCAGCGACAGCGACTCCGCCGCGACGGACGCGGACGACTCCTCGTGGCACGTCCTGGACCAGCAGAAGGAGCAGCGCTTCGGCGCCCGTGGCCAGACCGACTTCTATCCGGTCACCGCCACGCACGCGTACCGCCACTACCAGCTCCGCATCACGGACAACTGCGCCGACCGGTGTCAGGGTCCGGCCGCTGACCACTCGAAGCTCCAGCTCGCCGACTGGACCCTGCGCAGTTCCGCCGGATCCACGGCCTCCGCGCTCGGGGCCCGGGTCGAGAACGCCGACTCCGTCGGAGCGGCGGACGGCTCGGCCGCGCTGCGGTACGCGGGCCGGGTCCTCGCCACCGGACCGGCCTCCTCCACCGTGGTCCTGCGCTCCGGCCTCGATGTCCCTCTCATACGTGGCTCGAAGCTCAGCTACGCGATCCGGCCGGACGACTCCGCCTCCGCCCACGTCGCGCTCGACATCCGCTACACCGACCCGGACGGCCGCCACCCCCGTACCCGCGAGGTACGGGCGGCGAACAGCAAGCCCGCCCCGGGGGAGTGGAACACCGTCTCGGCCGACCTCGGCGCGCTCGCCGGAAAGCACGTCAGCGAGATCCTGCTGCGCTACGACGACGCGCACGCCAAGTCCGGCTCCGCGCCCAGCGGCTGGATCGACGACGTCAGCATCGGCAAGGCAGTCGTCGACGCCTCGACCAGCTGGAGCTATCTCGACACCCCGGACGTCGACCCGGCGCGCGGGAACGAGGACCGCACGGCGTGGACCCGGACCGGATTCGACACGGGGGACGTTCCCTGGAAGACGGCCACCGGTCCCTTCGGCGCGAAGAACGACGGCACCGACCTCGGGGACGGCTTCCCCGTCCGCACGAAGCTGCGGCTCCGCAAGGACGCGGGCAACAGCGCGGGTGACAGTACCGAGGCGTACTTCTTCCGTACCTCCTTCTCGATGGACCGCGCCTCCCTCGACGCGATGAGCGGGCTCGTCGGCACGGTCGTCTACGACGACACCGTGACCGTCTACCTCAACGGCAGGCGCATCGCCGGCCACGGCGACGGAAAGATCACGAAGAACCTCCAGTACGAGACCCCGGACGGGACCTCGGGCGAGGGAGACCCGGTCACCGCCCGCTTCGGCGTACCGGCCTCCGCCCTGCGTACGGGGGCCAACACCCTGGCCGTCGAGGTCCATCAGTGCAACAGCACCAGCTCGGACATCTACTTCGGGCCCGGCCCGCTCGCACAGACCACAGGCTCCCTGCCCTTCACCGACGAGCAGCTGGGCACCTCGTACGCCTCCGACACCCAGCCCGCCGCGCCCGGCGGCGGTGACTACTTCACCTGGCTGCTGCGCTCGTTCGACGCCGCGCGGAACGAACCGTCGGTCATGGGGGCCAACGAAGTCCTGCCGAAGGGAACGACGTACGAGGAACTGACCGCGATCGACGACCGGACGGTCGTCGACATCAACAACGCCCCCTCCGGCCCCGCCGATCCCCAGGTCCACAAGGCCCTCGTGGACGGCGCGAACAGCCCCTACCGGACCATGGCGGACGGACTGGGCACGACCCTGGGCGGGCTGTACGCGCAGGCGCTGAAGAACGGCGAACTCCCCAAGACCGAGGCGCTGCTGTCCGGCCGGGTCGAACACACCGCGGACTCGTCGGCCGACTGGTACCAGACAGCCAAGAACAACTACCAGTACAAGCGCCCCTTCGTCCGGATGGGGTTCACCGAAGAGCAGGGACTCATCAAGCCCTGGGACAGCCCCGGCGGCTACGCCGGTCTCGCGGGCGACGGCTCCTTCCCGAGCGGGCACACCAGCCACGGCTACGCGCAGGGCATCGTCCTCGCCACCCTGCTGCCCGAACTGTCACCGCAGATCCTGGCGCGCGCCTCCGAGTACGGCAACAACCGCATCCTGCTGTCCTTCCACTACCCGACCGACATCATGGGCGGCCGGATCGTCGGCGAGAAGACCGCCCAGCTGCGCTGGTCCGACCCGGAGTTCCGCACGCTCCTGGAGCAGGCGCAGACCGAGTTGCGAGCCGTCCTCGTACAGAAGTGCCGTGAGACCGGAGCGGGCGACTCGCTCACACGGTGCGCCGGCCGGGGGACGCCGTACCTCCCCACGACCGATGCGCTCAAGGTGTACAAGCAGCGGATGACCTACGGATTCCCGCACATCGGCGCCGAGGGCCTGCCGCCCGCCGTTCCGGAGGGGGCGGAGGACCTGCTGCGCACGGCGCACCCGAAGCTCACCGGCGCCCAGCGGCGTACCGTGCTCGCCGCCACCCAGATCCCCTCCGGCTCTGCCCTGGACGAACAGGGCGACGGGGGCAGCTGGCAGCGGATCGACCTCGCGCGTGCGATGACCGCGAAGGTCACCGCACACCACGACGGGACGCTGACCGTCGACGGGGTGCGGGTGAACGCGGACGGAACCCGGACCGGAGCGTAGCGACCCCGTCCCGTGCTACGCCTCGTACCGCCGACGGGCCAGATGGACGACGGTGGCGGTGGAGAGCTCGACCGTCTCGGGCAGAACCCGAAGGATCCGGCGGAAAACCTCGGCCTGCTGCGGCTGCGGCAGGAGGATGTAGGCGGAAACGGTCGAGAGATAGCCGACGAAGTCGTTCGCACTCATCGTCAGACTGCTCTCGATCACGGACTGCTGGACTCCGTCGAACCACTCGGACCGTTGGAGTTCCGTGCCCGGCCACTGCATGGGGTGGCCCTCAGGTGTCCCGTCCGGGGACGGGACATCGTCGCTCTCCAGGAACGGTGCCCGTGCCGCGCGTACGGCCTCCTCCACAGCCGGGTCGGCCAGTCCCACCGGCCTGGCGAACGAGGCGAACACGCCGCCCGGCTCCAGCAGTCCGGCCATGCGGGCCCACCGGCCCGCAGGCTCCGTCCAGTGCAGCGCCGATGCCGCGTAGACCAGCCCGTACCGTTCGCCCGGCCGCAGCTCCTCGAAGGCGGCGCGTGCCGTCCTGACGCCCGGCGGCACATGCTTGCGCAGCTCGGCGAGCATGGCCGCGTCCGGGTCTGTCGCCGTGACCGGCACCCCCCGCCGAGCCAGCAGGCGGGTGGCCTTGCCGGTCCCGGCGCCGATCTCCAGGGCACTGGAGACCGGCTGACCGGCGTACGCCAGCACCACGTCGAACAGTTCGACGGGATACCCCGGCCGGAACCGTTCGTACGCTTCCGCCATCGTCCCGAAGCTCAGTGCGCGAACAGACATGCCGAGCATCCTCGCACGGTGTGCCCCGTCAGCGCCCGGCCGTTTCGGGCGCCCCGGCCTCCCCCTGCCGGGGCGCGGGCGGCACGGGGAGCAGCGGCTGCTCTGCCGCGTCCTCGGGGCCGGGGGCCGCCTCCGCGGCCAGCCGCTCCATGCCGCTGGTGGTCTTGAGGGGCTTCTCCTTGATGAAGAGCACCGCCAGCAGGCCGAGGAAGGCGAAGGGGGTGGCGATGAGGAAAAGATCGCCGGTGGCGACTCCGTAGGCGTGCTCGACGATGTTCTTCATCGGCTCGGGCAGTGTGGTCATGTCGGGTACGGCGCTGCCGTGGCCCCCGGCCGGAGCCGGGAGGCCGTTCTCCGCGAGGCCCTTGGTCATCTCGCTCGCGACCCGGTTGGCGAGCACCGCGCCGAGCACGCTGGTCCCGACGGTGCCGCCGAGGCTGCGGAAGAAGGACAGTACGGAGGTGGCCGCGCCCAGTTCGTGCGCGGGTACGTCGTTCTGGGCGGCGAGCACCAGGTTCTGCATCAGCATGCCGACACCGATGCCCATGAACGCCATGTAGAGGCTGAGGAGTCCGAAGTGCGTGTCCGCGTCGATCGTCGACAGCATGCCGAGCCCGGCCGTCATGATCACGGCACCCGAGACGAGGTACCGCTTCCACTTGCCGGTCGCGGCGATGATCTGCCCGGCGACGGTCGAGGAGACCAGCAGACCACCGATCAGCGGAAGGCTCATGAAGCCCGCGACGGTCGGTGACTTGCCCAGGGAGATCTGGAAGTACTGCGACAGGAACACGGTTCCGGCGAACATGGCGATGCCGACGAAGAAGCTGCCCAGAGTGGTCAGTGTGACCGTGCGGTTGCGGAAGATGGCCAGCGGGACGATCGGCTCGGCCGCCCGTGACTCCACGAAGACCGCGGCGGTCAGCAGCACCACGCCGGTGATCACCAGGGCGGCGGTCTGCCAGGAGGCCCAGTCGAAGCTGTTGCCGGCGAGCGAGGTCCAGATCAGCAGCGCGCAGACGCCCGCGACGATCAGGAACGCGCCCAGCCAGTCGATCCGGACCTGACGCCGTACGGTCGGCAGCTTCAGGGTGCGCTGGAGCAGCAGGATTCCGGCCAGTGCGAACGGTACGCCGACGAAGAAGCACCAACGCCAGCCGAGCCACGAGGTGTCCACGAGGACACCGCCGATCAGCGGACCGGCGACCGTGCCGACGGCGAAGACCGCGCCGAAGATGCCCGCGTACTTGCCCAGCCTGCGCGGCGGGATGATGGCCGCCATCACGATCTGGGCGAGTGCCGTGAGGCCACCGGCGCCGATGCCCTGGATGACGCGGCTGACGATCAGCGTGTTGACGTCCTGCGAGAATCCGGCCACCAGCGAACCGACCACGAACAGGCCGAGCGAGAGCTGGAGCAGCAGCTTCTGGTTGAACAGGTCCGCGAGCTTGCCCCAGAGCGGCACGGTCGCCGTCATCGCGAGGAGCTCGGACGTCACGACCCAGGTGTACGCGGACTGGCTGGCGCCGAGGTCCGCGATGATGCGCGGCAGTGCGTTGGCGACGACGGTTCCGGCGAGGATGGCGACGAACATGCCTGCCATCAGGCCGGACATCGCCTGGAGTATCTGCCGGTTGGACATGGAGGAAGGCGCCTGTTCCGGCGCCTCGATTGCGGTCACGGTGTCCTTCTTCGGTGCTGGAGCAGAACAGAGGTCGGCGGTGAGGCGAGGGGGGCGGCCGTGCCGGTGGCAGGCGGCGGGGCTACCCGGGTGGCCGCGGGAGGCCGTGGGCGAGCTGGACGAACACCTCCTGGAAGGTGTCCGCGAGTTCCACCTCTCCGGGGTGGTCGCACCAGTGCTCGATGGCGACCCGTACCGCGGTCTGGGCGATCGCGGCGAGCAGCTGAGGGAAGAGGCCGTCGCCTGCGGGACGGGATGACGCCGGAGCGCCCCCCGAATCCGGGGCCGCGCCGGCGGACCCGGGGCCGGTGCCGGGGCCGGTGTCGAGCCAGTCGGCGATGGCGGCGGCCAGGGCCCGTTGGTCCGCCACCTGGGCCTGGAGGCCGCGTTGGATGAGGTGGGGGGAACGCTGGAAGACCTTGGCCTGAAGGGCCCAGAACTCCTTGCGCTGCTCGAATCCGCCGAGCTCCTCCGTGAGCGCGTCGCGGACCACGTCGAGCGGCGGACGATCGGCCGGGGCGAGGCGCACGGACTCCCTGATCCGCTCGCCCACCGCCTCGTCGATCAGCACGAACGCGTCGTCGTGGCTGGGGAAGTAGTTGAAGAACGTCCGGGGCGAGACCCCGGCGGCCTCACTGATCGCCTCGACCGTGACGTTCTCCACGCCGTGCTCGGCGGCCAGGCGTACGGCGGCTTCCGCGAGGGCGTTGCGGGTGGCCCGCTTCTTGCGCTCCCGAAGCCCCGGTGAGGAGGGCTTCTTGCGCTCGGAGGGGCCGGACGCGGAGGGCTTCTTGGTCGGCACATCTTGCATAGTAGGCAAAAATGCAGAACCTGCAAAATTATCCGGGGGTCGGGCGGTCGGCGCTCGGCTGTTGGCCGTCGTATCGGCTGCCGTCCGCCCCGTTGCGACCGGTTCGCAGGCGGATGAGATCCTCGCCTCATGAGTACGCCACCAGACGGACTGCCTGTGTACCGGGTCGTCACCGGGCCGGACGACGCCGCGTTCTGCCGACGCGTGAGCGAAATGCTCACACTTGGCTACGAACTGCACGAAGGGCCTGCTGTCACCTTCAACGGTGCGAATGTCATCGTCGCCCAGGCGCTGGTCTGGCGGGCGGCGCGCCGGAACTGACCGACCGGGCCGCTGCCTGCGGGCATCGCTCAGCCGTTGACGGCCTCCGCGATCTGCTGGGCGGCCTGGGCGGGGGTGAGCCGCGTGGTGTCGATGACCTCGGCCTCGCGGTGGAGCCAGGTGCTGGCGGCCTCCGCGTAGGGCTCAAGGTAGTTGAGGCGGAAGGCGGAAGGGCCGAGGTGGGTGTCGCCCTCGATACGCCCGCGGAGGGTGTCCTGATCGGCGTGGAGGACGAAGTGCCGTACCGGAATGTCGTGGTGGGCGAGGCCCGCGCTGATCTCACGCCAGTACGGCTCGACCAGGACCGTCATGGGCACCACCAGGGTGCCGCCGGTGTAGGCGAGCACATGGCGGGCGGTCTCGACCACGAGCGGCCGCCACGGCGGCCAGTCCTGGAAGTTGCCCGTCCAGGGCAGCCCCGGTGTGATGTCCATGAGCATCCCGCCGACCTGCTCGGCGTCGAACACCCGTGAATCCGGGATCAGCTGCTGCACGAGCGCGCTGGTCGTCGTCTTGCCCGCACCATGGGTGCCGTTGAGCCATACGATCATGGGATCCGATAGTAGGTGGCTGTACGGGCCGTGACGGTCATGGCCGGCCCGTACAGCGTCCGAGCGGTCCACCGGATCCCGCCCGCCCCGGCGGCGTACCGGACGGGTGAGCTCGTCGGCAGGGTGAGTGCTGCGGTGTTGCCGCTCGCCGGGTCCCGAGGTGGTTCTGACACCAGCTCACGGACGGCATCAGGCCGGTACGTCGACCGGTTCCGCGCGCCGAACGTGCTTCGGGCCCCTTCCGTTGAACGCCAGGTTCAGCCCGAACGCCACCAGCGTGGCGCTCGTCACGGGTGAGCCCAGCACGATCCCCACCCCTTCCGGGAGCCTGCTGTACAGGTCGGGCGCCACCTCCGGGGCCATGCCGGCACCGATCGACACGGCCACGATCAGCAGGTTGTGCGTGCCGTCGAAGTCCACCGTGCGGAGCGTGCCGATGCCGACGGTGGCGACCGTCGCGAACATCACCAGGCCCGCCGCGCCGACCACCGGCTGTGGCAGTCCGGCGACCAGCGCGCCCAGCTTGGGGATCAGCCCGAGTACCAGCAGCATGCAGCCCGCCACGGTGGCGACATGCCGGCTGCGGACCTTCGTCATCGTCACCAGTCCGACGTTCTGCGCGAACACCGTGTCCAGGAAGGCGTTCATGACGCCGCCCAGGACACCGGAGAGGCCGTCCGCCGCCAGGCCGCGTGCCAGGTCCGCGGTTGTCAGTTTCCTGCCGGTCAGCTCCGCGACCGCGAGGAGATCCGCCGTCGACTCGGCGAAGAGGACGAGCATCACCACGCACATCGAGAGCACCGCGACCGCGGGGAACTGCGGCGCTCCGAAGTGGAAGGGAGCACTGACGCCGATCCAGTCCGCCGTGCGCGCGGCCGAGACGTCGACCAGGCCGAACGGCACCGCGACCGCCGTCCCCGCCACCACGCCGAGCAGGATGCCGGTCCGGGCGAGGAAGCCGCGGCCGAAGCGGGCGACGAGGAGGATCACGATCACGACGAAGGCGGCGAGTGCGAGCCGCGAGGGCGCGGCGTGGTCGGCGGCCTTCGGATCGCTGCCGACGATCAGGTTCACGCCGACGCCGATCAGCGCGAGCCCCACCACCGTGATCACCACACCGCTCACCAGCGGTGGGAAGAAGCGCACCGCCTTTGCGAACGGGTAGGCCGCCAGCAGGCCGAAGAGCCCCGCCGCCAGCATCGACCCGTACACCGCCTGCAGTCCGTACTCCCCGGCGATGAGGATCATCGGCGTCACCGCAGTGAACGCCGCGCCCGCCATCACCGGCATCCGCACGCCCAGGATCCGGCCGACCCCGGCTCCCTGGATGATCGTGACGATGCCCGCGACGAGCAGATCGGCGTTGATGAGCACCGCGACCGTCGCGGCGTCGAGGCCGGCCGCCGCGCCGAACACCAGCGGCACGGTCACACACCCGGTGTACATCACGATCACATGCTGCAGGCCGAGTACCGCGAGCCGTCCGGTACCGGTGCTCCTCGTGGACATCGTCACGTCACCCTCTCCTCTACCGTGCGAAGTTGGCGGCGATGCGCTGCTGGATGTAGTCCGCGGCCGTGATCGCCGGGTAGCGGCCCCCGGGCCCCTCGATCACCACGTCACGGTCCGCCTGCGCGAAGAACGCGATGCTGTGGCGGGCCGACCGGTCGTCGCCGGGGCCGGGCGACTTGACCCGGTGGAAGTTGGACGGCAGCCGGTCATCGCTCCACCGCATCAGCATGTCCCCGATGTTGCAGGTGATCACGGAGCCGGCCGGTTCGACCGGCGTCCACTCCTGCCCCTCCGCCTCCTTGCCGGGGCACACCTGCAGCCCGCCCTGCCCATCGCGCTGAAACAGCAACGTCAGACAGTCGAAGTCCGTGTGCGCACCCGCGCGCCAGACATCCGCCGGGATCTCGACGTCCTCGGGGACCGCGAAGTAGTGCAGCATGCGCAACGTCGACTGGTACTGCTCACTGGCCGGGTCGTGGGCGCGCGTGAAGAACCCTTCGGGCAGCCCCAGCTTGTCGGCGAAGCAGGACAGCACGCGCATCGCCAGTTCCCCGCACCGCGCCTCGAAGGCGAGGGTGCGCTCCCGAAAGCCGGGCAGCTCGTCGTCCGGCCACAGCCCGTCCATGTGCGGCCGGGTCAGCTGGTACGACTCCTTCTGGTCCGGCGTCCCGATCGACGGACGGACCTGGGTCATGGACTCCCAGCCCGAGTTGAGTCCCTTTTTCAGGGCGTGCCGGGCCTTGGTCTCCTCCGGCAGCGCGAAGAACCGCTCGGCATCGGCGAACGCCCTTTCCACCGTGCTCTGTTCGATGCCGTGGTGCACGAGCTGGAAGAAGCCGATGTCGGTGGCGGCCGCCCACAGCTGTTCGGTGATCTCGGCCTTGCGGGCGTCGTAGTCGCTCAGGTCGATCCTGCGGATCTCCCGACCGGAGGTCTCCGTCCCGGCCCCGCCCATGCGCGTCTCCTTGGCCAGTTCGGCCAGGCTGTACGTCGTCCCGGTCGTCTCAGCCGTCCCGGTCGTGGCCGCCGTCTTCGTCGTCTCAGCTGTCTCAGTCGTGTCAGTCATCGCGGTTGTCGCTCCTTGAAGCGATCGTGGGTTTCCGGGATGCAGTCACCGCCCCTGCACTCCCCACCGCGGACACTCAGAGGCCTGCGGGCACGGTCGCGGCGGACCCCTTCGCGGGTCCGGCGCCGTGGGCTGGTGCGGGCCCCGTTGGCCCGGGACCCGCACGCGATGCGTTCAGCCTGCCCGGCGGGTGTTTCCGCCGGGGACCACGGTGTTACGCCGCCGTAAAGCTCAGCCCGGCCGCCAACTCCGCGGATGAGAGCCGGACATGCTCCCCGTCCCGCACCAGGACCTCGCCGTCGACCATGACCGCCGCCACGGTCCGGCTGCCCGCACACGTCAGCAGCGTGGCCCCCGGGTCACGTACCGGAAGGCAGGCGTAATCCCTGTCGAAGCGGTGCAGGACGAGGTCGGCCTGCATACCGGCGCGCACGCCGTCCGGGCGCTCCTCCAGGCCGAGAACGTGATTCGCGCCGTTCGACGCCAGCGAGAACATCTCCGGGAACCCGAGCAGATCGGCCTTGCGGTGGGCGGCCCGTTGCAGATAGGCGCCGATGCGCAGCGCCTCCATCATGTCCTGGGTGTCGTTGCTCGCGGCGCCGTCGACGCCGAGCCCGACCCGTAGCCCGGCGGCCAGCATCTCCGGCACCGGAGCGATCCCGCTGCCCAGGCGCATGTTGCTGAGTGGGTTGTACGAGATGCCGACGCCGTGCCGGGCGAGCGCCGCGCGGCCCGCCGCGTCGAGCTCCACGCAGTGCACGGCGAGCAGCCGCTCCCACAGGAACCCGGCCCGCTCCAGATAGTCCACGGCGCCGGACCCCGTGTGCTCGCGGCACATGGTGTCGTCCGTCGTCGTCTCCAGGAGGTGCAACGAGACGGGCAGGCCGCGCTCGTCGGCGTACGCGCGCACCGCGGCCATCCCCTCGGGCGTCAGACACCGCGGATTGGGTACGGCGACGCCCACCCCGACCCGGCTGTCACGCGCCGCCGCGATCAGCTCGTCCGTGTGCGCGAGCGCTTCCCGCAACGGCTGCATCAGCCGGGGGTCGAAGCCCCACCTGCGGCTGCGGTCGGCCCGGTCCGCGACGCCCCGGCACAGCACGGCCCGTATGCCGCTGTCGCGCAGCGCCCGCAGGACAGCGTCGTGCACCCCGGGCGACGGGTGCGGCCACATGTGCTCGACGAGGGTGGTGGTGCCGCCGCGCAGCGCCTCTGCGGCGGCGGCGGCCGCGGTCGCGTAGGCCCGCTCAGGGGTGAGCAGCGCCGCCTCCTCGCCGACAGCTCTGAGCCACGCGAGCAGGGGCAGTCCTTCGCCGATGCCGCGCAGGCCCGACTGGAAGAGGTGGGTGTGGGTGTTCACCAGGCCGGGGACGAGATGTCCGCCGGATCCCTCCAGGACCCGCTGCCCGCGCGGGAGTTCACCTGCCGGTACGAGAGCGCTGATCCGTCCCCCGGCCAGGTGGACGTCCGTGCCGGCCTGCCAGCGGCCCTCGCTGAAGACGGTGACGTCGGTGATCGTGTCGATGCCGGGCGTCGTCATCGGGCGTGGTCCTTCCGGAGCCGGGGCGTGTGGTGGAACAAGAGGTTCAGGGCGAAGGCGACGACGCCGGTGACGGCGATGCCGCTGTCCAGGACCGTGCGGGCGAACGAGGGGAGTGGGGCGTAGAAGTCCGGAGCGCCGACCGGGATCATCCCGAGCCCGAAGGCGAGCGCCGCGGTCAGCAGATCGCGGGAGTCGCTGAGGTCCGCCCGCGCCAGGATGCGCAGACCGACCGCGCCGACCATGCCGAACATGACGAGTGAGACCCCGCCCAGGACCGGGCCCGGCACGGCGGCGACGGCAGCGCCGAGTACCGGCACGAACGCGAGTACCACCATCAACGAGCCCGACAGCGCCACGACATGGCGGCTGCGCACCCGCGTCACGCTGACCAGACCCACCGACTGCCCGAACGTCACGACGGGGAACGAGGCCAGCGCTCCCGACACCATGGTCGCCACGCCGTCCGCGCGGAGTGCCCGTACGACGGTGGGCGCGTCGTCGCCGCGCCCGACGATCTGCCCGACGGCGAGGGTGTCACCGACGGACTCGACCATGTTCACGAGCTGTACGACGAGCATCGCGACGATCGCCGGTACGACGAACGTGGGCGCTCCGAAGGCGGTCGGATCCGGTGCCGTCACCGTGTGCGCCTCCGCGACGCCCGACCCGTCGAACAACCCCAGTGGCACGGCGAGCGCGGTTCCCGCGGCGAGGGCGACGAGCACGGAGAACCGGGCCAGGGCGGGCGGCGCGAGCAGCTCCACCAACACCACGAGAACCACGGTCACCGCCGCCAGGGCGAGTCCGCGCCCGCCCGGGGCGCCGCCCTGGCCCCCGGTGACGAGCCCGGCCGCCGATGGCACCAGTGAGAAGCCGATCACGGCGATGACGGTCCCGGTCACCAGCGGCGGAAACAAGTGCAGCCACCGTCCGAACCACGGGGCGACGGCCAACGTCACCAGGCCCGACACGATCGTCGCCCCGAACACGGCGGCGAGCCCGTGCTCCTTGCCGATCAGCACGGCCGGCGTGATCGCGGTGAACGTCGACCCCATCACGATCGGCAGCCGGGCCCCGACCCGCATCACGCCGAGCGACTGCAACAGCGTGGCGAGCCCGCTCACCAGCAGATTGGCGCTGATGAGCAGCCGAATCCGGTCCTCGGGCAGCTCCAGCGCGGTGCCCACGAGCAACGGCATCGTCGCCATGCCCGCGTACGCGACAAGCAGATGCTGCAGGCTCAGCGGCACCAGGCGGCGCAGCGGCGGCCGGACATCGACGGGGTGCGGGCCCGGCGGCGCGGGCGCGACGGCATGCGTGGACACAGCCATCGTTCCTCCCTGAAAGCTTGGCGGAAGACGGCTGGTTAGCGCCGGGGCCGGGAGAGCCTCCGCGCACACCGGCCGTTCGCAGCCATGACCGGTGTGAAGGAGACCGTAGGGACGGAGTGTTTCCCCCGCGTTGCCGTCAGGGGTCCCACACGTACGGCCGCGGGCGCGGCCCTACGCGGTGGGGCTCATGTACGTGCGCGCCCACGTCTCGAAGGTGGTCAGGGGGATGCCGAGGTCTCGCGCGTACTCGGGGCGGCCGGGCTGACCGGCCACGTTGAGGTACTCGTGACTGGCGCCCGGTCCGGGCATTCCGGCCGCCTTGGCCTGCGTCTCGGTCATGTCCGGTGCGGACAGGTGCGTGCCCAGGGCCTGGGAGAGGACCTCGGCGATCCGTGTCATCGACAGGTGGTCGCTCGCCAGCTCCAGTTCGACCTTGTTGAAGGTGTGCGGGTCCGCGACGGCTGCCGCGGCCGCGGCTCCGATGTCGTCGACCGCGACCAGGGACAGGCGGGTCTCCGGGTTCAGGACGCTGACCAGGCCCCCTTCGATGCCGCGCGGGAAGAGGAAGGCGCTTGAGGGGAGGAAGTTCTCCATGAAGAAGCCCGGCTTGAGGAGTGTCCAGTACGGAAAGCCTGCCGCCCGGACCAGCTCCTGGATCGCGGCCTTGGCTCCCAGGGTGCCCTCCATCGATGCCCAGCGGCCCTCCGCCCAGCCGGGGGTCTCGGTGTGCTGTCCGGCCCCGGTCACGGAAGTGTGGACGAAGTGCGGCACACCGGCCTCCCGGGCGGCCTCGATGAGGTTGCGGGCCTGAGCCACTTCGCCGTCGAAGTCGAAGCCGGTCCCGGTGAAGGCGGGCATCTGTACGGAGAACACCGCACGGGCTCCCGCGGCGGCGCGGGCCAGGGACGCGCGGTCGTCGAGGTCGCCGGTGACAAGTTCGGCGCCCAGCTCCTCGACTGCTCGGGCCCGCGACGCCGCGGCGTCGCGCACCAGGGCGCGGACGGGAGTTCCCGCGGCGAGCAGAGCGCGTGCGGTGGCGCCACCCTGCTTCCCGGTGGCGCCGGAGACGAGCACGGGTGCTGCGGTTGAGATCGGCATGGTCACTCCCTGAACGGTTAAACGGCGGGGGTCGCCGTTTCGTGTTGGCTACAATATGGCAGACCCCGCCGTTTAGCGGAAACGAGTCTGGAGACCCCCGCCATGTCCGCACAGCGCGCCGACGCCCGCCGCAACTACCTGCGCATCCTCGCGGTGGCGGAGGAAGAGGTCGCCGCGCACGGCGCTGACGCGTCCTTCGAGCAGATCGCGCGCACCGCGGGAGTCGGCTCGGCCACGGTGCGCCGCCACTTCCCTTCACGCCTGGCGCTGTTGGAGGCGGTCTCCCGTGAACGGGTCGAGGCCCTGCGCGCGCACGCCCGCGATCTGACGGGCAGTCCTGGCGGCGACCGGTACGCCGTTCTGATGGAATGGCTCGACGAGGTCGTCGCCTACTGTGTGCGAGCCCGCGGGCTGGCGGTCGCACTCTCCTACGACGGTTCCGTGCACGACAACAGCTGCTCGACGACACTCCAGGAAGCAGCTGGACCGCTACTGGGCGACGCCGTGCGAGACGGCGCCATGGACCCGGATGTCACGGCGGCCGACCTGATCACGTTGGCCGTCGGCCTCGCGATGGCCACAGAACATCATCCAGAGCCCACGGCTTCGGCGAAGCGGCTGCTCCGGCTCACGACCAAGGGGCTGAGTCTGCGCAACCCGCCGTGCGGAGGGGGCATCTCCCAAGTCGCCCTGCCGGCCGCCGGAGGCGTTCCGTAGGATCCGACTGTGACGACGGGAACAGGGGCAACGGGAACAGCGACAACGGAGACGGGTGTGCCGGGGGCAGGCGCGCAGTCGCCCGGGTGGGGGGCGCCGACCGAGACCGAGCGGCTGCTGCACGAGACGGCGGCAGCCGGCGACCGGGACGCGATGCTGGACGCCCTGGCCCGGAACAGGCTCTATGTGCTCGTCGCCCGACTGCACGCGGACACGCCCGGCTACGCTCCCCTGCTCACCGCCCACCCGGACCCCGTGACGCCGGGCCGGAGGTGTGTCACCGTGCATACCTCCGGCACATTGCCGCCCTGGCACCCGGAGTGGGTGTTCGAGACGATCGGCCTCGACGGGCTCGGGCGCCGCTGGCCGGACGGGGTTCGGTGGCTGGTCATCAATCCGGGCACGCCCTATGCCGTCACTGTCGCGGCCGGCCCGGGACGTCGCCGGGCGTGGCAGAAGGTCCACGAACGGTCCGCGGGGCCGCAGAACGGCCTGCTGGTGACACACCGGGCCGGCCAGCTGCACGGACCGCTCGCGCACGGACTGGCCCTCGGCGCCCATCTCGCCGTGCACAACGGCCTCGTCTGGAACGAGCTGGGCGCCACCTACGAGGGGTACTCGATGGATCGCGCCCGGCTTCGCAACCCCTGGGGTGTGCTGGACCGCGCGGCCTACCGGGAGACTCTCGAAGCACTGCTGACCACCCGGCTCGTCGGCCGCACCTACGAGTCGGTGCTCCAGATCCGTCGCTCTCTCGCCGGGCGCCTGGGCCGGACCCCCACGGTCCCGGAGTGGTCCGCCGCGCTCACCGACGCGCTGACGCGCCGCCAGACCGCACCGTCCGAGGCGGCCGAGGCCCATGAGGCCCTGCGGCTCGCCGTCACGTACGAGGGCAAACTGCGCGCGGACGGCGCCCTCGGCGCCGACGAGCGGGTCGACACGCTGGCCGCCTTCGACTACGGACGGGCCGTCAACGTCGTACGGCTCGCACTGGGCGCCCGCCTCTGCGATCCACGCGAAGCCGAACAGGCCGTGCTGCGGATCGGCGCCCTGGCCGGGCAGGCATACGGCTCCTGGGCGCAGTTCTCGCTCGGCTACTCGCTGGCCCGCGTGATGCACTTCGACGAGGAAGATCAGTCCGGGGTGACGTACGAGGAGTCACTCGCGCAGCACAGGATCCTGACCCAGGACCCCAACAGCCCCTACAGGAACATCGCATGGTCATGAGTTCTCCGCCCTCGTACCCCGGCCACCCTGCCCACGGCGTCCCCTGGGTGTCGCCGTCGATAACGGAACATCTGCTGTACGAGGCGGGAGCGCGTGGTGACGCGGAGGCCCAGCTGCGTGTGCTGGCCGGCGAGGAGCTGTACATCGTCGCGCCGAAGTCCGAGGCGGACGCCGCTCCCGACATGATCACCTGGCGCCCGTACCGGGACGGGACCGGCCGCAACTGCCGGCCGGTACTCACCCGTGGAATGCTGCCGCCCTGGCACCCGGACTGGGTGTTCCACGGTGTCTCCCTGAGGTGGGTGGCGGAGTTCGACTGGCGCGACCCGCATCAACTGCTGTCCGTGAACACGGGCACCCCCGCTCAGCTGCTCTTCCCCGCCACACCCCCGCACCGCGCGATGTGGCGGCGCTACCACGCGGAGAACGACCGCCCGAGAAGGGACCGGCTGATCGCGCTGCGCCACGGGGCACTGCACGGCCCACTGGCGTACGGGCTGGCGTGCGGGGCGCATCTGGCGGTCGGCAACGGCGTGCCCTGGAACGAGGTGGGCACCGTCTACCACGAGTACTCGTGCGAGCTGGAGCTGCTCCGCGACTCCTGGGGCATCACCGAACCGGTCGGCTGGCGAAAGCAGTTGGACGCCCTTCTGGACGCGCGCAACAGTCCGGCCGAGCCCGACTTCGTACTCCGGGTGCGTGAACAGCTCAGGGCCGGACTGGGCGAGCAGCCGTCCGCGGACGTGTGGCGCGAGACGGCTGCCGGGCACGCCCAGGACATCGGGGTGGGCCACGACATGGTCAGGGACATCGAGGAACTCGTACGGCGCATCGTCAGGTACGAGGCCCGGTTCCGCGCCGACGGGCTGCTGCCGCCGGACGGCCGGGTCACCACGACCGTCGCCTACGACTACGGGCGGGCGGTGAATCTGGCCAGATGGGGGCTGTCCGCACGGTTCTGTGTTCCGCACGAGGCGGAGCAGGCCATCGTTCACGCCGGCGCGCTGAGCAGATCGGCTTACCGCTCCTGGGAGGACTTCTCGGCGGGGTATGCGCTGGGCCGTGTGCTGCGGTTCGACGGCGAGGACTACGGCGACTACTACCGGAGCAATGTCACGGCGCACCGTCTGCTGACGGACAGCGAAGGCAGCCCCTGGCGGAACATTCCCTGGCGCTGAGCCCGCCGGCCTCCTCCTCCCCGGCCGTCAGGCCTGCGGGTCTCCGAGCGCGTACAGCCGGGGGAGGTTGACGACGATCGCTTCCTGCGTGCTGCGGGCGATCACGACCACGGCCTCCTCCGCCGGGTCGGGGTTCTCCTCCCGGTGCGGTACGAAGGGCGGGACGAAGATGTAGTCACCGGGGGAGGTGCGCAGCCGTACCTCCTCCGGTTCGCCGCCCGAGTCGTCCAGGAAGACGAACTCGGGGTGTCCGCTGACCACATGGATGGCGGTCTCGGACTCACCGTGGTGGTGGTCGGAGGAGGAGGTCGCGGGGGCCACGTGGGTCTGGCCCATCCACAGCCGCTCCGCCCCGACCGTCTTTCCGCTGACGGCGGCGAACCTGCGCATGCCTCCGGTCTGGGCGGTGTCGCCGTCCAGGGCGTCCGCACGGATGTGGTGCACCCGGCTGCGCAGTGGCGCGGCCGACTGGTCCGGGGCGTCGTGGAGGTGAGGGTGGAAGCCTTCACCGGGGGTCGTCAGCGGCTCACTCATGGCAGGGACGCTAGAGCGGCACGGAAAAGGATGTCAAGAGGTGTCCATTGCCCTTCACCTGCGGCAATGTTGCCGCAATGTAGCAGCGGGACTCCGCGAAGCCCTTGTCGCGGAAGGGCCGTCGGGCATGATGAGGGCATGCATATCTCCGCGAAGGCGGACTACGCCACGCGGGCCCTCCTGGAGCTCGCCCATGAGCCTGGCCGTCCGCTCACCTGTGAGGCCATCGCTTCCTCGCAGGAAATCCCGTTCCGGTTCCTGAAGTCCGTCGTGGGCGAGTTGCGCAGAGCCGGCCTGGTGCGCAGCCAGCGTGGCTGCGAGGGCGGCTACTGGCTCGGCAGGCCGGCCGGCGAGATCGCCCTTCTGGACATCGTGCGTGCCGTTGACGGCGAAGTGATCACCTTGCGCGGCGAGCCCCTGGCCGCGCTCGACTACCCCGGCCCGGCTGTGGGCCTGCCCGGTGTGTGGCGGCGGGTCGAGGCGGAGGCCACGGCGGTCCTGGGCGGACTCACCCTGGCCTCACTGCTTCCCGCGGGCGCGCTGGAGCGGCAGTCCGGGGTCGGTGTCTCGTGACGGGCGCCCCGCAACCGCCGCCCGTGGTGGAGGTGGTGGAGTACACCGATCCGATGTGCCCCTGGGCCTGGGGCTCCGAGCCCGTGTTCCGCCGACTGCGGGCGGCCCTGGCGGGCCGGGTCCGCTGGCGGCGGTCGTACGCCATCCTCTTCGACGTCGACGACGATCCGCCGCCCGACCCGGCGGCCGAGACCGCCTGGTACACGAGCTACGTGGCGGAGATCAGCTCGCACACCCTGGCGCCCCGCGCGGTCCGGCTGAGCCGGGTCGCGGCAAGCTCCTGGCCCTCCTCGCTCGTGGCCAAGGCCGCGGAGCTCCAAGGGGCCGGCGTGGCCGAGCGGGTGCTGCGGCGGCTGCGGGAGAGCGTGTTCGTGCTCGGGGAACCGGCGGACACCGACCTGCTCGCGCTCGCCGCGGCGCGGGGTGTGCCCGGCCTGGATCCGGGCCGGCTGAGGTCCGACGCGGCCTCGGACGAAGTGCTCGAACGGGTACGGGCCGACCGGGCGGAGGCGCGCCGGCCGGTGCCCGAAGTACTGTCCGTGCGCGACGGATCGCCACACCCCGGTGCGGCCAGGCCGACCCCCGACGACGGGTTCCGCTACGCGCTCCCGACCCTTCTGTTCCGCTCTCCGGCCGGGTACCGGGCAGTGCCCGGCTGGCGGCCCTTCGCGGCATACGCGGCGGCCGTCGAGGAGCTCTGCCCCGGGCTCCTGGAGACCCCTGTGCTCCTGTCTCCGGCCGAGGCCCTGGAGCGCTGCCGGAGCCTGACCGGACCGGAGGTGGAGCTGCTCACGGACGGGGGACGGCCGCCGTCCGACGCGGTCCGGGTGGATACCGGGAACGGGCCGCTGTGGCTGCATCCAGCGGAGGCCGCGGTGCACCCGGCTACCAGCCCCCGGCCCCCGGCGGGGCTCTGATCTGCGGTCAGAGACCGTTCCACCGAATGAGACACCAATTGGTGTCCATTGACAGACGCCGACGGCTGCCAGCAGGATGTGCACCATGTTCACGACGCACCCCGGTGTGGTGTGCCGATACGTGGATCTTCGGCGCACCTCCAGCGCACTCTGTCGCTGACCGGCCACCGCTCCGATCCACAGGCCCCGCCTGACGCCCGCCGGCAGCACTGACTGCCCGCTGTGGCGCCGAGCCGCGCCTGTCCACGCACTTTCTGCCGCTGTGCTCCGTCGCGCACCGTCGCGCACCGGATTCCGCACCCCGGCCCGTCCCTGAGTCCCGGCGCTCCTCGTGGAGTGCCGTCTCTCACGCACGGCCGGTCCTCCACCCTCCTCCCTTCCCGCCCCTGCCCGAGGGTCGGTCTACCCGCGTGCCCGAGGCCCGCCCTGTCGCCGCTGTTCGCTGTCAGCTGTCCGCTGTCCGGTGTCCGCACGCCCGTGTGCCGGCCGGCGGCCCGGCACGGGTGCCGAGCCGCCTCCCCTTCCCCGGCCTCCCGCCCCGATCCGGGCCGGGGCAGGGCGGGACTGTCACAGAGAGAATGAGATGCCCCCTCGACTCACGACGCTCCGCCCCGGACGCCACGTCCGGTCGGCCCGACGGGCCGGCGGCCTTCGGTCCGCGGCTCTGGGAACCGCCTTCGTCGCTCTTCTCGCCCCTGCCCTGAGTGCCTGCGGCGGCGACGTCTCCGCCTCGTCCGGCAGTGCCACGCTGAAGTGGGCCTCCTCCTACTTCCCCGCCCACTGGGATCCGGTGGTCTCCCGGCAGCGGAGCCCAGTTTCGTGAACTCGCCCTGGTGTACGCCTCGTTGACTCGGACCGACGAGTCCGGCAAGGCCGTGCCCGATCTCGCCGAGAGCTGGAAGTACAACGCCGCCGGCGACCGGATCACCTTTCACCTACGCCCCGGTCTGAAGTTCAGCGACGGTGAGCCGGTCGACGCCACCGCGGTCAAGGCCGCCGTCGAACGGGCCAAGAAGCAGAAGAACTCCGCCCTCTTCGGAGACCTGACGTCGATCAAGTCCGTGGACGCCGACGGACTGGACGCGGTCCTCCACCTCACCCAGGTCGACTACCAGATACCGCAGCTGCTCGGTGAGCGCGTCCTGCAGATCGCCAGCCCCAAGGCGGCCGAGGACCCGGCCGGACTGGACCAGCACCCGGTCGGGGCAGGGCCGTTCGTCGTCAAGCAGCTGGTCCCCGGCACCAAGGCCGTCCTGACGAAGAACCCCGGCTACTGGGACGCGAAGAACATCCACATCGACGACGTCGAGCTGAACTCCGCCCCCGACACCTCGACGGTCGTCTCCGGCCTCCAGACCGGTGTCTACAACTTCGCGGACCTCGATCCGAGCCAGGCGGACGCGGCGAAGAAGGCCGGGCTGGACGTCTTCTCCCAGCCGGGCTTCAACGCCTCCAACATCAGCCTCAACGTCAACAAGGCGCCGTTCGACGACGACCGGGTCGTCGACGCCGTCCGCTACGCCGTCAACCGCAAGGAATTCGTCGACAAACTGACTTTCGGCTACGGCGAGGTGACCAACCAGCCCTTCCCTAAGGGATACGTCGCCTACGACCCGAAGTCGGAGAACGCCTACCCCTTCAACCCGGACAAAGCCAGGAAACTGCTGGCCGACGCCGGACACAAGGCCGGTGACATCAAACTCAGCCTGGTCGTCCCGGCCGAGGACCCGCAGGCCGAGATCGTGCAGTCGCAGCTGGCCGCGGTGGGCATCAAGGTGACCATCAAGATCGACAAGAACTGGGCCACCCCGTTCTTCGCCAAGAACCTGACGTTCTCGCTGTACTCCACCACGGGCCGCGACTCCGCCGTCCAGACCCTCACGGCCCACTTCGGCCCCAACGGCCCGCTCAACCTCAGCACGCCGTACGAGCCGGACGGCTTCGAGGAGGCCGTGGCCAAGGTCCGCCGGACACCGCTGGACTCGCCGAAGTACACCGAAACCCTGCGCAAGGCGACCCGGGCCGGCCTCGGGAGCAAGGCGCTGGTCTTCACGTACTCCGCGCCGAACCTCTTCGCCAAGAGCAAGCAGATCTCCGGACTGCCGAAGAACCCGGCCCACATCGACTGGACCGGTGTGACCGTCAACGGCGCCAACTGATCCGTCACACAGGACAACTGACATGCATTCGCTGAAGAGAGGGGCACGCCCCATGACGACGAGCGCTCCACCGGTGGCTCCTGCCCGCCGTCGCGGGCTCGCCGCGGCCGGCGCCCGGCACGCGGCGGGCCGGGTCCTGGCCGCCCTCGGCCGGTCGGTCGCGATCTTCGTACCCGTGTTCCTGGTCGCGACGTTTGTGACGTTCGCCCTGCGGTCGCTGAGCGGCCTCAGCCCGGCGCGCATCCAGCTGGGTGAGGAGGCGACCCCAGAGGCGATCCACCGGATCGAGGCACAGTGGGGCCTGGACAAGCCCTTCCTGTCCCAGTACTGGGACTGGTTCACCGGAGTACTGCACGGACAGCTCGGCACCAGCTGGGTCAACGGAGCCGACATCTCCACCCTGATCGGCCTCGGCCTGGGTGTCAGCCTGTCGGTCGCCACGTTCGCGCTGATCATCGGGGTGGTGGCCGGGTTCGGCCTCGGCACCCTGGCCGCCCTGCGACGCACCACCGTCATCGACCGCGCGATCACGGGGTTCGTCACCGTGATCTCGGTGATGCCGGCCTTCGTCGTCGGCATCGTGCTGGTCGCGGTCCTCGCGGTCGGACTCCATCTGTTCCCCTCGGCCGGCTACATCCCGGCGGAGCAGGGCTTCGGCCCCTGGATCGCCCACATCACCCTCCCCGCGCTCGCGCTGAGCTTCGACGTCATCGCCGACGTCGCCCGCCAGTTGCGCGCGAGTCTCATCTCGGCCTACGACGAGAACTACGTGACCGGCGCGGTGGTACGGGGACTGAGCCCCCGGCGGATCTTCTTCGGCCATGTGCTGCGCAACGGTCTCGGGCCCGCGCTCGCCACGCTCGGCCAGAAGTTCCCCGCACTGGTCGGCGCCTCCGTCGTCACGGAGTGGATCTTCGGCCTCCAGGGCTTCGGCAGATTCGCCAACGACTCCGCCCAGGCCGGTGACGTACCCGCCGTGCAGGGCGTCCTCGTGGTGTCGATCGTGCTGGTCGTCTCCTTCAACCTGATCATCAATCTGGTGCTGGCACGCGTCATGCCGGCCTCGCAGCGGGGGGTGTGACCATGGTGCGCCGCGTGCTCGCACTCGTGTCCGGCCGGATCGCCGTCGTCATCCTCGTGGTGATCGCCCTGCTCGCGGTACTCGGACCGTGGCTCGCTCCACAGAACCCCCTGGCCACCAGCGACAACCCACTCGCTGACGTCTCAGGTGCCCACTGGCTGGGCACCGACTACCTCGGCCGCGACGTGCTCAGCCGGCTGCTGGACGGCTCGCGCGTCAGCGTGCTCGGCTCGCTGGAGGTCGCACTCATGGCCCTGCTCGTCGGCGCCGTGCCGGGCATCCTGTCGGTCTATCTCGGCCGGGCCTTCGAGTGGTTCACCCTCCGCCTGGCGGACACCCTCGTGGCCTTGCCGTTCCTGCTGTTCGCCATCGCCGTGATCGCCCTGCTGGGCAACGGCCTCACCCAGGCGATGCTCGTCACCGGAGCGCTGGTCTCGCCCCTCTTCTACCGGGTGTCCCGCGCGGCGACGCTGGCCGTCGCCCGCTCCCCGTACGTGGAGGCCGCGATCATCTCCGGCGCCTCGGTCGGCTGGGTCGTACGCCGTCACGTCTGGGTCAAGGTGCTCCCGCCTATCGCGATCGCACTCGCCCAGACCATCGGTGTCGGCTTCGTCATCGTGTCGAGCCTGACGTTCCTCGGCATCGGCGTCCAGCCTCCGGCGCCCACCTGGGGCGGGCTGCTCGCCTCCGACCTCGGCTATCTCAGCCACCAGCCGTGGGCACCGGTGGCGCCCGCCCTGCTGATCATGATCACTGTCTGGGCCTGCAACCTCCTCGCGGACGCCATCCGCGATGTCTCCGGCGAGGCCGGCCGGGCCCTGGTCAACAACCGTAAGGCCCGTGCCAACCGCCTCGGGCGGAGCGGTCCCGTCCCCACCGGAGGTTCCCTGTGACGACCGTGCCCCAGCACATCGCTCCCGGGCAGACCGAGCCCGCCATCACCGCAGCCCGGCCCGGCCCGGCGACCGCGCCGGTGCTCTCCCTCCGCGACGTACGCATCAGCGACCGCGTCACCGACCGGGAGATCGTGCACGGCGTCACCTTCGACCTCACACCCGGCAAAGCGGTCGGCATCGTCGGTGAGTCCGGCAGCGGCAAGACGCTCACCTGCCGGGCCGCGCTCGGCATCCTTCCCGCGCACTTCGAGGTCTCCGGCGGCTCGATCGAGATCGCCGGCACCGACATCGCGACCCTCACGTCCCGGCAGTGGACGGCCCTGCGCGGCGCCACGATCGCCGCGGTCTTCCAGGATCCGGCGTCCTACCTCAACCCCTCGATCCGGGTGGGCGCCCAGATCGCCGAGGTCCTGCGGGCCAAGCAGGGGCTGAAGCGGCGCGAGGCACGCCACCGCGCCGTCGAACTGCTCCGGGCGGTGCGGCTGCGCGATCCGGAGCTGGTCTACAGCCAGTACACCTACGAGCTGTCGGGAGGCATGCTCCAGCGCGTGCTGATCGCGGCGGCCATCGCCGTCGAACCGCGCACCCTCATCGCCGACGAGGCCACCACGGCCCTCGACGTCACCGTCCAGGCCGAGATCCTCGATCTGCTCGCGGAGCTGCGGGAGCGGACCGGACTGGCGCTCGTGGTCGTCTCCCACGACCTGGCCGTCGTCGCCCAGCTGTGCGACGAGGTCCTCGTGATGAAGCAGGGCGACGTGGTGGAGCACGGCCCGACCCGGACGGTGCTCCACGATCCGCAGCACGAGTACACCCGGCTGCTCATCGCCGAGCACGAGCAGTACGGCCTGGAGAAGTTCCTCGCGCCGAAGGAGGCGTCGTGACCACCGAGTTGACGCAAGCGGCAACAGCCGGTCGTGAACAGGGCGCCGGGCCCGTGCTGGAGGTCAGCGGGCTGGACGTGTCCTACGGACGGGGCCGACGGCGCCGCCGCGCCCTGCACGGAGTCTCGCTGAGCGTCGCACCCGGCGAGACCGTGGGGGTCATCGGCGAGACGGGATCGGGCAAGTCCACCCTCGCCCGCGCCGTTCTCGGCCTGGTTCCGGCCTCGGCCGGATCGGTCCTCATCGACGGGGAGGACGTGACCGCCTACGGCCGCCGCCAGTGGCGCACCCTGCGCCGCCGCGGCGTCGTCCAGTACGTCTTCCAGGACCCGCTGCGCAGCCTCGACCCGGATCTCACCGTCGAGGACTCCCTGACCGAACCGCTGCTCGTCCAGGGCGCCACGCGTAAGGACGCAACCGCGCGGGCCCGGTCGTTCCTGGACCGGGTCCACCTCTCCGGAGAACTCTTCGAGCGGTTGCCCGGCGAGCTCTCCGGCGGCCAGCGCCAACGTGTCGCCGTGGCCAGGGCGCTGGTCACCGAGCCCCGGCTGGTCATCCTCGACGAACCGGTCAGCGCACTGGACTCCGCCAACCGCGTCAAGGTCCTGAAAATCCTGAAGGAGCTACGGGCCACCGGCGTCGCCCTCGTCCTCATCTCCCACGACCTCGGGTCCGTGGCGGGGACCGCGGATCGCATCGCGGTGCTCTACCGGGGCGAACTCGTCGAGGCCGGTGCCTCCCCGGACGTCATCAACAGCCCCCGGCACGCCTACACCCGACTGCTCGTCAGCTCGGCGCCGACCCTGCGCACGGGCGCGGCCGACCGCTCCGAGCGCGAGGCCCTGCGCGCGCTGCTGAACGCCTGAGCACGGCGAACCCCGTACAGCCCTCTTGAGAGGAACAGCCATGTCCCGCACGATCCACCTCGCACTGCACCCCTACGGCGTCGGAGGCCCCGGACAGCACGGTCTGTGGAAGGACCCGCGCGTCGCCAAGAACGCCAGCATCGACATCAACTACTACATCCAGCAGGCACAGGCGGCCGAGCACGCGCTCTTCGACGCGCTCTTCGTCGTCGACAGCCAGTTCATCAACAGCACCTACCCCTCGCACTACCTCAACCGGCTGGAGCCCCTCACGCTCCTGTCCGCGGTGGCCACCCACACCAAGGACATAGGCCTGGTCGGTACGGCGAGTTCGACGTACAACTCGCCGTTCAACCTCGCCCGCCGCTTCGCCTCCCTCGACCACATCAGCGGCGGCCGGGCCGGCTGGAACGTGGTGACCAGCTTCGACACCGGCACCTCCAGGAACTACGGGCTGGACGAGCACCTGGACTACGCGACGCGCTACGGCCGGGCGCTGGAGTTCGTCCAGGTCGCCAGGGGGCTGTGGGACTCCTACGAGGACGACGCCTTCCCGGCCGACCCGGAACGCGGTGTCTTCCTCGATCCGGCCCGGCTGCACGCGCTCGACCACGTGGGGGAGCACTTCAAGGTCGCCGGACCGCTCAACATCTCCCGCTCGCCCCAGGGCCAGCCGGTCATCTTCCAGGCCGGGGTCTCACCCGAGGGGCGCGATCTCGCCGCGCGGGTGGCCGAGGGCATCTACGCCCCGGGCGGCTCCCTGGAACAGGCACAGGAGTACTACGCCGACATCAAGCGGCGCACCGCGGCCTACGGCCGCGATCCCGACCACATCAAGGTGTTCATCCACGGCGGCCCGATCGTCGGCGCGACCGACCAGGACGCCAGGAACCGCGAACGGGAGATCTTCGAGGAGGACAACGACTTCGAGAGCAACCTCGCGCTCCTGGGCCGCTCCTTCGGGGCGTACGACTTCGCCGGCCACGACCTGGACGCGCCCTTCCCGGACGTCTCCCACCTCGCGGAGAAGGGCGGCCGCACCGGCGCCGCGAAGATCATCGAGCGCGCCCGCACGGAGAACCTGACGCTGCGCCAGGTCGCCGAGTCGGTCAACGCGTTCCGCCGCTCACCGTTCGTCGGCGCCCCGGAGACCGTCGCCGACACCATCGAGCAGTGGTTCGACGCCGGCACCTTCGACGGCATCAATCTCGCCTTCCGCAACAACGACGACCTCAGCCTCTTCGTCGACGGAGTGGTCCCCCTCCTGCAGAAGCGCGGTCTGTTCCGCACGGAGTACGAGGCCGACACGCTGCGCGGCAATCTGGGCCTCCCGTTCGCCGCCAACCGGCACACGCTCGATCGCGAGCTCGTCCGCGACTGAGTACGCCGAACGCCCTGAGCTCCGGGACGTCCAAGGGCCCAACCGCGGACCGCTGTTGAACACCGCCTGATCCCTGAAAGGCATTCACCTCATGACCGACGAGACACCGCGGCCCCAGGCCTCATCGCGACCGAGGCGGCACCGGCCCCCGGCCACAGACCCAGGGCCGCCCCCGCCCCCGCCACCGAACCCGCTGGAGCCTGACATGCCCGAGTACAGCGACCACTTCGCCCCCGAGGGCCTCCGCATCCGCGGCACCGTCCTCGTGGTGCCGGGCCGGGGAGAGACCCGCGCGGCCTACACCCGGTTCGGCAGGCGTCTCGCCGCCGACGCCTACCGGGTCCGGATCATCGACGCGCCGGAGATCGACGCCGACGACCTGACCGGCTCACTGGCCGGCTTCGGCGCCCAGCTCGCCACGGCACTCGAAGGGACCGCCGCGCAGGACGGGGTCGTCCACCCCGTCGTGCTCGTGGGCGCCGACACCGGCGCGGCCGCGGTCGCCGCGCTGCTCGGCCAGGAGGAGACCCCGGCCGCCCGGCGGCCGGAGGCCGTCGTGCTCGCCGGACTCCCGGGACACACGGCCACAGAGGCCGGCGACTGGGACGAGGAACTCGACGTACGCACCTTCTGTCCCGCGCACCGGAGCACGCTCACCGAGGACGCCGGGGTCCGGCGGGGCTCTCTCCAGGAAGCGGTCCCGGACGCCCTGCTCGCGGCGGCGTACGGCGGCGACGTGGGCGTCCCGGCACTGATCCTCGTGGGCGACGCCGATCCGCTCGCCGACCGGGATGCCCTGGCCCGTACGGCTAAGTCCCTCTCCCTGGCCCGCCTCTCGGTGGTCCGGGCTGCCCATCACGATGTCCTCAACGACCTCCAGCACCGCTCGGTGGCGGCCGAGATCATCACGTTCCTGGAGACCCTGCGCAACGAACTGACCTCCGTGATCGCGGTCGAGTCCAGTGCGTGGTGACCGCGGCCGTCCGGTCGCACCGTCCGAAACCGCGTCCCGCCTGCCCCGTCCTCCGGCCCACCCGAACCCCCGACCCGAAAGGTGCCCCCATGGCCACCGTCCTGTCCGTCTCCGGCAGCCCCTCCCCGACCTCCCGAACCGCACGGCTCCTGCGTGACCTGGACGACCGGTTGAGGGATCAGGGGCACGACGTGACCTCCCTGGAGGTCCGCACCCTGCCCGCGGACGCGCTGCTCGGCGCGCAGTTCGGCCATCCGGCGATCGTCGCGGCCACCGAGCTGTTCGCGCGGGCGGACGGAGTGGTGATCGGCACCCCCGTCTACAAGGCCGCCTACTCCGGGCTGCTGAAGTCGCTGCTCGACCTGCTGCCCCAGTACGCGCTGACCGGCAAGACCGTCCTGCCACTTGCCACCGGCGGCAGCCTGGCCCACGTCCTGGCAATCGACTACGCGCTGCGCCCCGTGCTGAGCTCCATGGGCGCCGCGCACATCGTGCCGGGCTGGTTCACCCTCGACAAGGACATCAGCGTCGGCCACGACGGCGAGTTGACCGTGGCCCCGGGCTCCGCCGAGGCCCTTGCCGAGGTCACCGACCGCTTCTCCACCGCGCTGGGTGCCCGTACCGCGCTCCTGGCGGCCGCGGAGTGAGACGAACAGCCGTACTGGACAGGGAGATCAATTGGGAGAAGCCGGGTCAGGCGCCTTCAGTGAACCGCTGACCGGGCCCCGTGGTTCCTCCCCCTGAGCCGCCCGTTGCCGCGCAGGGGGAGTTCTCCAGCCGGCCCTCGGTACGGGTGGACATGCCGGTCAGGCGCGCTCAGCCCTTCATGCCGGAGAAGGCGATGCCCTGGATGAACTGGCGCTGCATCGCGACGAACACGATGATCACCGGGAGAGTCGCCAGGAGGGAGCCGGCCATCAGTACCGGGTACTCGGTCAAGTGGGCGCCCTGGAGCGAGGCCAGGCCGGCCGACAACGGCATCTTGGCCGGGTCGGTGTTCACGATCAGCGGCCACATCAGGTCGTTCCAGGACCACAGGAACGTGAGGATGCCCAGCGCCAGCAAACCGGGGCGGGCCAGCGGCAGGGCGATGCGCCAGAAGACGGTGAACGGATTGGCACCGTCCAGGCGGGCCGCCTCCTCCAGTTCCTCCGGCAGCCCCATGAAGAACTGGCGCAGCAGGAAGGTGCCGAAGGCGGAGAACATGCCGGGCACCACGAGGGCCTGCATGGAGTCCAGCCAGCCGAGGTTCTGCATGATCTGGTACTGCGGAAGCAGGAAGAGCTGTCCGGGCACCATCAGCACGGCGAGGAAGGCCAGGAAGATCGCCCCGCGCCCGGGGAAGCGGATCCGGGCGAAGGCGTAGGCCGCCATCGAGCAGAGCAGCAGCTGGGCCGCGGTGCGCAGCAGCGCCATCACGACGGTGTTGATGAACTGCCGGCCGAAGGGGATTCCGTCGAAGACCTTGCTGTAGTTCGACCAGTCCCAGTGCGCCGGCAGGATCGTCGGCGGCACCTGCACGGACTCACCGAAGCTCTTGAAGGAGGTGAGCAGCTCCCACACCAGGGGGAACACGGTGATGACCGCGCCGAGGGTGAGCAGGACGTGGGCGGGCCACATCCTGCCTTCGCGGCTCGCCCGCCGCTTCGGCTTACGCGCAGCGTCACGCACAGTCGCCTCACGCATAGTGGACCCACCTCTTCTGCAACCGGAACTGGACGGTGGTCAGCGCCATGATCAGGACGAACAGCACGCAGACGATGGCCGCGCCGTAGCCGCGCTGGTTGTCGAAGAACGCCTTCTGGAAGAAGAGCATCACGACGGTCTGGCCCTCGCCGTAGGCCGGGTTCTGGAGCGAGTTCGTCGTATTGGCGCCGATGATCAGGTACACGAGGTCGAAGACCTGCAGGGACTGGATGATCGAGAGCACGGTGGTGAAGAACAGGGTGGGGCTCAGCAGCGGCAGGGTGACCGAGAAGAACTGCCGCACCCGTCCCGCGCCGTCGAGTGCCGCCGCCTCGTAGTAGTCGCCGGGGATGCTCTGGAGGCCGGCGAGCAGCAGGATCATGTTGTAGCCGACGGTCATCCACACACCGACGATCGCTACCGCGAAGCGGATGGTGTGCGGGTCGGACACCCAGTAGGTGCCGTCGATGCCGATCGAGGACAGTGCGTGGTTGAGGATGCCGACGTCGCCGTTGTAGAGCCAGCGCCAGACCACCGCGACGGCGGCGGGCATCGTGACCACCGGCAGGAAGTAGAGCGTGCGGTACACGCCGGTGCCGCGCAGCCCCTTGATGTTGAGCAGCACGGCGAGCGCCATCGACAGCGGGATGCCGAGCAGTACCAGCCCGGTGTAGATGCCCGTGTTGCCCAGCGAGTGCCAGAACTCCGGGTCGCCCACCAGCGTGCGGTAGTTGGACAGGCCGATCCAGGTGGTTCCGCCGAAGGCGCCCCACTCGGTGAAGCTGTAGTAGAGGGTCTGCACCACCGGCCACAGGTAGAAGACCGCGAGGCCGAGGCCGGCCGGGGCGATCAGGGCGTAGCCCCACCACTTGTCCCGGTTCCTGAAGCGGCGCTCGCGCCGGCGCAGCTCGCGCTGGTCCAGGACGTCCGGCTCGGAGCGCTGCGCCGGAACGGCGGACCGTGTACGCACATCGAGGCTCATCAGGACCGGCCCTTCCTCTCCTGCGCGAGCAGCTGGTTCATGGCATCGGTCAGGGAGCCGGTGGCGCCCTTGAGGGTCGCGTCGCCGCTCCACGCCTTGGCGAGCCACATCTGTTCCTTGTGCTGCCAGGCGGCACTGTTGGCGGAGCCGGGGAAGGGCACCGCGTAGTCGAGCGCGTCCAGGTGCACCTGGAGGTCGAAGCGCGGCATTCCGGCCGCCCACGGCTTCGCGGTGCCGTTGCGGGCCGGGATGGCGGTGCCGTACTTGCCCTGGAGCAGCGAGGCCCGCTCCCCGCCGAGGAACCGCACGAAGTCCCGGGCCAGCTCGGGCTGTGAGGTCCGGGCGTAGACGACGTTGGCCAGGCCGTGCAGGACGGTGGCACGGCGGCGGCCCTTGGGCATCGGCGCGACGTCCACCTTGGCCCGCAGCTCGGGGTCGGCGTAGAACGTCGCCGCGTTGTAGGACGCCTCGTAGGTCATGGCCAGCGTTCCTGACTGGAACATCTGGGTGGGGTCCGTGTCGGTCATCTGCTGCAGGGACGGGGCGGCCCGGTAGCGGTGGATCAGGTCGATCCACAGCTGCAGCCCCTCCCGCGTGCGGTCGTCGGAGTAGCCGGAGCGCTCCTTGTCCTCGGATATGACCCAGCCGCCGGCCTGGGGTATCGAGTTGTAGTAGTTCTCCTGTGCGCGGACCGGGGCCCCGACGCCGTAGATCCCGCGCTTGCGGTCGGTGAGCCGCTGGGCGGTGGCGATCAGGTCCTGCCAGGTCCAGGAAGCGTCCGGGTAGTCGGCCTTGGCCCGGTCGAAGATCTCCTTGTTGAACCACAGTGCGACCGTGTCGAAGTCCTTGGGGGCGCCGTACTGGGTGCCCTTCCAGCGGTAGAGGGAGACCAGGTCGGCCGGGAAGTCGGCGGGGCGCAGCACGGCGTCGGACCCCTCGGTCTCCAGCGGGAGAAGCTGCCCGGCATCGGCGTAGAGGCCGAAGTTGGGCCCGTTCATCCAGAAGACGTCCGGTGCGGCGCCGCCGGTGCACGCGGTGCGCAGTTTGGTCCAGTACGTCCCATTGGGGGTGAGCTGCACATCGACTGTGACGCCCGGCCGCGTGCGCTCGAACTCCCGCGCCGCCCGGTTCATGGCCGGCACTTGGTAGACGTCCCAGACGCCGTAGGTGAGATGGCCACGCCGGGATCCGCCGCCCGAGGAGGGCGAGGGCGACGAGGAGGAACTGCAGCCGGACGCGAGCGGGGCCGCCGCGAGCGTCGTGGCGGCAGCCGCCGTGAGGAGGGAACGTCTGCGCACGCGGAGCCTTCCTGGGGTGGGGGCCACGGCCTCACCGCGTGGGAGAAGCCATGGGAACCGGCACGGTCCGTTCCGTGGCGGACGCTGCCCGAAAACCGGAACGCCCAGACGCTATTTGCTCAAAGTTGTTGGGTCAAGGGTCTTTTAAATCATCTTTGCGCATGCCTCGATCCTCTGTGAGCACTCTTCGTGGCATAGGAGGCGCGGCAAAGGTGTCTGCGGAGGGTGGCGGCACACCGCTCGCCCGCGCGGATTCGTACGATCCCGACGCCGGCCGCGGGCCCCACGGCCCCGCCCCAGGCGGAGCTGAGCGGGTGGGAGGCCGTGGCCGAGCGCAGCGGCCAGGCACGCGGCGACAGGGCGCCAGGACGTCGACGAGCGCGGCGGACGTCTCCACCCGTCTCACGCGGCGGGCTATCAGGCCGTTCCGTCTCCGTTGCGGCCGGCCGGGGGTTCGGGCGCCGTCGAGCAGGACGAAGTCCGGGTCGGCTTCGCGCAGGACTTTGAGCAGGCCGGCTGCCCGCACGGTGAGCAGCAGGAGCTTCGTGCGTCGCGGGTCCTGCCGCAGAGAGGAGAACGGGCTTGTCACACACCCTGACGCGGCGGTATTTCTGCCACCGACGGCGGAGGTGTGTGACAGGCCCGGGAGCTCATTGGATCAGGTCGGTGTGCGGATGCCCGGGGGAGGCCGGCGCCTGTGCGAGAACGGCCCGCACCCCTGACGGGTTGAATGCCTGGTCAGGTGCCCTTCTCTTCCGTCTAGAAGAAGCCCAGTTTCTTTGGCGAGTACGACACGAGGAGGTTCTTCGTCTGCTGGTAGTGCTCCAGCATCATCCGGTGGTTCTCCCGGCCGATACCGGACTGCTTATAGCCGCCGAATGCCGCGTGCGCCGGGTACGCGTGATAGCAGTTCGTCCAGACGCGGCCCGCCTGGATGGCGCGGCCGGCCCGGTAGGCGGTGTTCGTGTCGCGGGTCCATACGCCCGCGCCGAGCCCGTACAGGGTGTCGTTCGCGGTGCGGATCGCGTCGTCGAAGTCCGAGAAGGACGTGACGGCGACGACCGGGCCGAAGATCTCCTCCTGGAAGACCCGCATCCGGTTGTCGCCCTCGAAGATCGTCGGCTGTACGTAGTAGCCGCCCGCCAGCTCCCCGTCGTACTCGATCCGTTCGCCGCCCGTAAGGACCTTCGCGCCCTCCTGCCGGCCGATGTCCAGGTACGACAGGATCTTCTGGAGCTGGTCGTTGGAGGCCTGGGCGCCGACCATCGTGTCCGTGTCCAGCGGATGGCCCGGCACGATCTGTTCGGTACGGGCGATGCCCGCTTCCAGGAACTCGCCGTAGTGGCCACGCTGGATCAGCGCCCGGGACGGACAGGTGCAGACCTCGCCCTGATTGAGGGCGAACATGGTGAAGCCTTCGAGTGCCTTGTCGCGGAAGTCGTCGTCGGCCGACCAGACGTCGTCGAAGAAGATGTTCGGGGACTTGCCGCCCAGCTCCAGGGTCACCGGCTTGATGTTCTCGGAGGCGTACTGCATGATCAGCCGCCCCGTCGTGGTCTCCCCGGTGAACGCGATCTTCGCGACGCGCGGGCTGGAGGCCAGCGGCTTGCCGGCCTCCGCACCGAAGCCGTTGACGATGTTGACGACACCCGGTGGCAGCAGGTCGGCCACCAGGCTCAGCCACACATGGATGGAGGCCGGGGTCTGCTCGGCGGGCTTGAGGACCACCGCGTTGCCCGCCGCGAGGGCCGGGGCCAGTTTCCAGGTGGCCATCAGGATGGGGAAGTTCCACGGAATGATCTGCGCGACGACACCGAGCGGCTCGTGGAAGTGGTACGCGACGGTGTCCTCGTCCAGCTGGCTGAGCGAGCCCTCCTGGGCCCGCAGCGCGCCCGCGAAGTAGCGGAAGTGGTCGATGGCCAGCGGAATGTCGGCCGCCAGGGTCTCCCGCACCGGCTTGCCGTTCTCCCAGCTCTCCGCGACCGCGAGCTCCTCCAGATGAGCCTCCATCCGGTCCGCGATCCGGTTCAGGACCGAGGCCCGGTCACCCGCGGAGGTGGCACCCCAGGCCGGTGCCGCGGCGTGCGCCGCGTCCAGGGCATGCTCGATGTCCTCGGCGGTTCCCCGGGCGATCTCGGTGAACGGGCGGCCGTTGACGGGGCTCGGGTTCTCGAAGTACTGGCCACGGGCGGGCGGTACGTACTCGCCACCGATCCAGTGGTCGTAGCGCGACTCGTACGAGACGATCGCGCCCTCGGTGCCCGGCGCAGCGTAACGGGTCATCTCTGTGGCCTCCCGGATCCGGTGCCGCCCGCCGTTGGGCGGCCCTCGGCGCGAGGCTAAACAGCGCGACGTTGCAACCCCGTTGCGTACCGACAGGCCCTACCGCAGTTCCGCGTCCAGTGTCCTGGCCCGCGCCAGCAGCGCCGGCCGCTGAGCGGCCGGTGCGGCCTCGGCCAGCGCGTGCCACGCGGGGAGGTCGTCCTCGCCCCATGGACTCGACGCCCAGTCCGCCAGCAGCCCCGGATCACCGCGAGCGATCAGCGCGGCCCGCAGCGAGTCGTCGAGCCGGCGCCGCAGCCGTACGACCGACGGGGCCCGCGAACCCGGCAGCAGGGGGCCCGCGTAGGCGCTCATGGCCGAGGCGACCGCGCCAGAGGCCAGCCGCCGTGCGACCGTGTCGAAGTCCGCGTCGACGCGGGAGGCGAGACGGTAGGGGCGGGAGAGCAGCAGGTCGGGGCCGAGTAGACGGCGCAGCCGGGAGAGCTCGGCCCGCAGTGTCACCGGAGTGACCGACTCGTCCTCGTAGAGCTGGATGAGGAGATCCTCGCCGCCGATGCCCTCGGGGTGCCTGGCCAGCGCTACCAGGATCTCGCTGTGCCGGGGGCTCAGGCGGAGCCCCCGGCCGGCCACGGTCAGCAGCGCCTCGTTCCTGCCGAGCGCGCTCAGCCGTAGGGTGCCGGCGGCCGGGGGCGGGGCGAGCAGGGCCAGTTGGGACTCGGCGGCGCGGGCGACGGCCTGCACGAACGCCAGGCTGTGCGGATGCGCGAGACCGTTCCCGCCGGTGATGTCGACCGCGCCCAGTACCCGTCCGGTGTGCGGGTCGTGCAGTGGCGCGGCCGCGCACGTCCACTGCTGCACCGGGCGCAGGAAGTGCTCGGCCGCGAACACCTGGACCGGGCGGTCCACGGCGATGGCCGTTCCCGGCGCGTTGGTGCCGGCGACGGACTCCGCCCAGCGGGCGCCCTCCACGAAGTTCATCCGCCCGGCCCGCCGTCGGGTCACCGGGTGCCCCTCGACCCACAGCAGCCTGCCGTGCGCGTCGCACACCGCCAGCAGGTGCTCCCCGTCCGTCGCGTAGGCGCCCATCAGCTCCCGGATCACCGGCATGGCGCGGGCGAGCGGATGCGTCTCGCGGTACGGGCCGATGTCGTCGGCGTCCGGGTCGACCAGCGCGGCGCCGTCCGGGCAGACGCGGGCCCGCGCCGAGCGGCGCCAGGATTCACCCACCACCGGACGGACCGGCCGTTCAAGGCGGCCGGCCGCGGTGAACACCTCGTGCGCGTGGCGCAGTTCGCCGAGCCGTTCACCGGGGTCCGCGTCGGCTGCCAGGGCCAACCAGGGGTCCGTCAACTCACCCTCCCGTCCAGGGGCGCCGTACACCCCCATCGTCGTCGCACCGGACGCCTGCGACAACCGTGGTGCGGCGAGCAAATCGGCAGGGCCTGGCCCGGGTCCGCCCGGCTTTCGGTCAGCCCGTTCCGAGGAGGTTGACGAGGCGGATGTACCGGACCCAGTCCCAGTTCGGACCCGGATCGGTGTGGTCGGTACCCGGGACCTGTACATGGCCGAGAATGTGCGCGCGGTCCTTGGGGATGCCGTAGCGGTCGCAGACCGAGGCGGTCAGCAGCGCCGACTTCTCGTACATGGCGTCGGTGAAGTATTCGGGCTGGTCCACGTAGCCCTCGTGCTCGATGCCGATGCTCCGGGTGTTGTAGTCCCAGTTGCCCGCGTGCCAGGCGATGTTCTGCTCCCTGACGCACTGGTCGATGTAGCCGTCCGCCGAGCGGACCACGTAGTGCGCGGAGACCTGCTTCGCCGGGTTCTGGAAGATCGCGACCGCGTCCGAGAACGTCTCCTGGGTGACATGGATGATCACGTACTGCACGGGATACGCCGAAGGGCGCGTCGAGACCGTGTAGTTGGAAGTCGAAGCGGGCACCCAGTGGGCCGACGGGTAGTCCGTGCTGCCGGCCGCTGCCGCCGCGGTGGCCCGTGCGGAGGCGGGGAGCAGTGTGGCCGCGGCCGTGGCCGCCGCGCCCTGAAGGATCCTTCTCCGGTGCATGTGTACTCCAGCTGTGAGTGGGGGGAGCGGGCAGAGGGGTCCAGGAAGAGAGCCAGGGGTGTCCGAGGTGGCGGGAGACCGTGTGTTCGGTGCGGTGGACCACCGTGGGGGAGGCTGCCTTCCGCGGGGCCCCCGGGCATCGGGTCGGGGTCGGTATCTCCTGTCCGATGGCCGGAACGCGTTGTCCGATGTACGGCCGAGCGGCTCGCGGGCCCCACGGTACGGGGGCCGCGCGAGCGGCGGAAGACGGCATGAGGGCGAATTCACGCTCGGCCGGGTGACGGGACGGAGGTTATTTCGCGGCGGCGGGGGCTGGGGGCGATAGGCCTGCCCACGGCCACCGGTGACTTGCCGTCAGGCCTCGCCTCGGATTGCCCCGCTCCGCCCCGTGTCGCCCTGACCCGTGTCGCCCTGGCCCGCCTCGCTCTGGCCCGCGCCGGCCAGGGCCGCCGCCGGATCGTCGTCGGCGGGGCCGGCCGGGGTCCACCGACCGTTCTCCTTGCGGTACGGATACCAGCGCCCGTCCCGTCCGTAGCGGAGCTGCAGCGCGCCGTCCACCGACGTCCAGCGGTTGTGCTCGGCCCGCAGCCGGGGCGCCTCGTCCTCGTCCCAGGCGGCGGCGAGCTGCGTCCTGGCATGGGCCAGTGACGCCGCGTCCGGTGTCCACTGCTCGTCGAGGACGGAGAGCGCCGCGGCGCCGCCGTACCGCCAGGCGTGTACCGCGATCCGCAGGCCGGCCGGTCCGCGCCCCGACCCGGTAGCCAGCCGGGTCGCGATCCACGGCTCGGGACGCGCGGTGGCGGCCAGCCGTACCGCGTCCTGTTCCGGCGTCAGCGCGGCCGGAACAGGCTGCAGCCCGTGGCCCGGTGACAGGGCGTCCGCGAGCATCCGGTGCGCGCGTGCGGCGCTGTCCGTCGCCAGCATCTCCAGTGCCGTCGGGTCCACGCCGGGCTCCGGGTCGGTCTCCGTGTCCAGCGAGGGTGACACGCCTGCCTCTGCGGGAAGCGCCGGGGGAGGGGGCAGCGGCGGGAGGATGCCGCCCGCCGCGTGCGCCTCCGCCGCCGGGACCCCGCGCACGGCCCGGCCCGCGGTTCCGGCGGCCGGTGCGTCGGCGGGACCGGACGGCTCGTCTCCCGCGGCGCGGGCGGTGATCCGCGCCTGGAGTTCGTCGAGCAGCCGGCGCTCGCCGCGTCCGCGCATCAGCAACAGGACGAACGGGTCCTGGTCCAGCAGCCGCGCGACCTGGTAGCAGAGCGCGGCGGTGTGCGGGCAGTGGTCCCAGGCCTCGCAGGTGCACTCCGGATCGAGGTCGCCGATGACCGGGAGCAGTTCCACGCCCGCCGCGGACGCGTCCTCGACCAGGTGCGGGGGCATCTCGCGGTCGAGCAGCGCCGCGATGTGCCCGGCCCGGTCGGCCGCCATGTCCAGGAACCGGTCCCACTCCTCCTCGCTCAGCTCCTGGAGCAGCACGTCACTGCGGTACGCGCTCGTGTCCCGGTCCTGCACCACAGCCGTGATCCGGCCGGGCCGCACGGACACCACCCCGACCCCGCCCTCACGGGCGAGCCGGCGTCCCTTCTTGAGCTGCTGGCCGTCCAGCGCGGTGTCCTCCAGTGCCTTCAGCCAGGCCCGGCCCCACCAGGACTCCGCGAACGCGCGCCCGCTCGCGGGCGGCAGTGCGGCGAAGGTGCGCTCCTGCGAAGGAGGTGGGGGAGCCGTTCCGTCCTGCCCTCCGCCCCCGTAGGTGTCGTTATCGTCGCCGGGGCCGGAGTATTCGTCGGAGCCGTATTCATCGGGGTCGTATCCGTCGGAGCCGTAGCCGTCCGGTCCATCTCTGTCCGGCCCGTACGCGCCGGGCTCGTATCCGTTGCTCATCGTGCGCCCCCTCGCAGTTCGACCAGGTCGGCCAGTTCCGCGTCGCTGAGTTCGGTCAGGGCGCTCTCGCCGGAACCCAGGACCGAGTCCGCGAGCCCCTGTTTACGGGCCAGCATCCCGGCGATCCGGTCCTCGATGGTGCCCTCGGCGATCAGCCGGTGGACCTGCACCGGCTGGGTCTGCCCGATGCGGTACGCGCGGTCGGTGGCCTGGGCCTCCACCGCGGGGTTCCACCAGCGGTCGAAGTGCACCACGTGGCCCGCCCGGGTGAGGTTGAGCCCGGTGCCGGCCGCCTTGAGCGACAGCAGGAAGACCGGTGCCTCGCCCGCCTGGAATCGGTTCACCATCGCTTCCCGCGCGGCGACCGGAGTGCCGCCGTGCAGGAACTGGGTACGGACCCCGCGCGCCGCCAGGTGCTGTTCGAGGAGCCGGGCCATCTGTACGTACTGGGTGAACACCAGGACGGCCGCCCCCTCCGCGAGGATGGTGTCCAGGAGCTCGTCGAGCAGCTCCAGCTTTCCCGAACGCCCGGCGATCTGCGGCGCCTCCTCCTTCAGGTACTGCGCGGGATGGTTGCAGATCTGTTTGAGCGCGGTCAGCAGCTTCACCACCAGGCCCCGCCGGGCGATGCCGTCGGCGGCGGAGATCGCCGCCAGGGTCTCGCGTACCACCGCCTCGTACAGGCCCGCCTGCTCGGCCGTCAGGGAGACCGCACGGTCCGTCTCGGTCTTCGGCGGCAGCTCCGGAGCGATGCCCGGATCGGACTTGCGCCGGCGCAGCAGGAACGGACGCACCAGCGCGCCGAGCCGCTCGGCCGCCGCCGGGTCACTGCCGTCCTCCACCGCTCGCGCGTACCGGGTACGGAACGTGCCGAGCCGGCCGAGCAGACCCGGGGTCGTCCAGTCGAGGATCGCCCACAGTTCGGAGAGGTTGTTCTCCACCGGAGTGCCGGTGAGGGCGACCCGGGCCCGCGCGCCGATCGTGCGCAGCTGCTTGGCCGTCGCCGAGTACGGGTTCTTCACGTGCTGCGCCTCGTCGGCGACGACCATGCCCCACCGGGTGGCCGCGAGCTTGGGCGCGTCCAGCCGCATCGTCCCGTACGTGGTGAGGACGAACTCGCCGTCGGGGAGGTCCTCCAGACTCCGTGCGCCGCCGTGGAAGCGGCGCACCGGGGTGCCAGGGGCGAACTTCTCGATCTCCCGCTGCCAGTTGCCCATCAGGGAGGTCGGGCAGACGACCAGTGTGGGGCCCGCGGCCGATTCGATGGTCTGCCGGTGCAGATGCAGCGCGATCAGGGTGATGGTCTTGCCGAGACCCATGTCGTCCGCGAGGCAGCCGCCGAGTCCGAGCGAGGTCATCGTGTGCAGCCAGTTCAGGCCACGGAGCTGGTAGTCGCGCAGGGTCGCGGTGAGCGCCGCGGGCTGGCCGAGCGCGGGTTCGCCGTCCTGCGCCTGTTGGGATTCCGGATCGGCGACCCGCTGTCGCAGGGCCTCCAGCCAGCCGGTGGCCCGGACCTCGACCCGGCGGCCGCCGACCTCGGTGGAGCCGGTCAGTACCGCCCCGAGCGCGTCGATGGGGGTGACCTTGCGGTCCTGGGTCTCCCGGGCGCGACGCGCCTCTTCGGGATCGATCAGCACCCACTGGTCGCGCAGCCGCACCAGCGGCCGGCCCGACTCGGCCAGCCGGTCCAGCTCGGCGCGGCCGATGCTCCGGTCCCCGAGCGCGAACCGCCAGTCGAACGCGAGCAGGGAGTCCGCCGACAGGAGCGGCGCGGTGTCGTAACCGGTACGGGCAGCCGGCCGGAAACCGTCCGGTCCGGCCCCGTCGTTCTCGTCGTCGGGCGGGCCGATCACGGCACGCGCCGTGAGCTTGCGCGCCAGCTCCCTGGGCCAGTGCACCTGCACGCCCGTCGCGGCGAGCGCCCGTGAGGCGGGGCCGAGCAGTTCCCCGATCTCCTCGTCGGCCGGTTCCACGGCGTCCGGCACGGCGGCCGACAGCAGCGGGGTCAGAGGCGGCCAGGCGCGGGCGGCCCGGCGCAGCATCAGCAGGGCGTCCATCCGGGCCTTCGGTCCGAGGGCGGCGGCGGCCGGTCCGTTGCCCGTCCAGATCAGGGCGGCATCGGTGACCAGCGTGGGGTCGCTGACGCTGTGGATCTGCGGGACCACCCGGAAGGACGGGCCGGACAGCCGGCCGCCGGGCCCCTCGTCGGCCCGGTCGAGCCCGGACACCTCCACGCGCAGCGAGAGCCGGACCCCCGCGTCGTGACCGGCTGCTACATCCGAGGCCCAGGCGCGGTGGTCCGGCAGCCGCTGCGGAGTGTCCGCGGTGAAGGCCGGGCCACCGTTGGCGAGGGCCGCGGCGGGCGTGCGCGGCAGGCCGTCGGCCACCGCGTCCAGGAACGCCCGTACCAGCCACTCCGGTTCGGGCAGCAGCAGAGGCTCGGCAGTCTCATCCAGCGGAACGGCGTGGGCACTTGGCGGCATGGAGGCGGCCAGGGCGCGGATCCGGTCCTGATCTTCCGCGGAGAGCGGTCCGGCCCGCCACGCGTCCTGGTCCGTGCCGCTCAGCCCCGGCAACAGCAGCCCACGCGCGGTGAACTGAAGGGCAAGCAGCCCGGCCGCGCCCCAGAAGGCGGCCGACGCCGAGGCATGCGCGGAGGCCCGTGCGCGGGTCAGTACCGGCAGGGCGTCCCGCACGGGGAGCAGTCGCGCCGGTACTTCGTACGGCTCGGCGTCGGCGTCGGTCACGGTCAGGCCCTCGACGGTCCCCGGTCCATCGGGCGGACTGCTACCGTCTGGGCACCAGAAGGCGACGCGTCCGGTCCGGGAGGGATCCGCGGGCAGGAACACCACGGAACAGCCGATGAGTGCGGAGATCTCGGAGAGCGTTGCTGCGGGGAGGCTGTGCACAGCGATGTCAGATTCCTCAAATTTGACTAGTTGGCTGAGGCCGCCGAGGGTACTCCATCGCATCCTGTGACGGGGCTAGTCGCCGCATGTTTTAGATCACACACCTGTGTCCGGTATGTCGGTCAGGTGTAGTCAGCCCCCCTCCGGAATGAGGGGGCTGGCACCAGGAAACCTCGGGTGGTGGCTCCATGGCTGCCGTATATCTGCGACCCGTACGTTTCATCAGGTCAGCGCATCCCTTAAGACCGGAGACATCATGCCTCAGGCCGCAACCACCGTCGCGGAACGAACCCGTGACGGTGCCGGAAGTGCCGGAAGTGTCGGAAGTACAGGAAGCGACTTCGCGCCACTGCTGCGGGCCGTCAAGGGGCAAGGGCTCCTCGAACGCCGCACCGGTTGGTACGCGGCCGGCATCGCCGCCAATCTGCTCGCCCTGGGCGCCGTGCTCACGGGCATGGTCCTCCTCGGCAACACCTGGTGGACCCTGCTGCTCGCGCTGCCCCTCGCCATCTTCTGGTCCCGCACCGCGTTCGTCGGGCACGACGCCGGACACGCCCAGATATCCGGTGACCGCAGGGCGAGCCGGGCCATCGGCCTGGTGCACGCCAACCTGCTCCTCGGCATGAACGAGGCCTGGTGGAACGACAAGCACGTACGCCACCACGCCAACCCCAACCACGTGGACAAGGACCCCGACGTCGGCGTCGGCGCCCTCGTCTGGACCCAGAAGCAGGCCGCACAGCGCGAGGGCTTCGCCCGCTGGCTCACTCGCAACCAGGCCCGGCTGTTCTTCCCGATGCTGCTCCTGGAGGGCATCGCCCTGAAGATCTCCGGCTTCCAGTACCTGCGACAGCAGCCCGCCCGGGAGCGCGCCCTCTCCGCCCTGCTGCTCGTCGCCCACCTCGGTCTCTACGCCGCGCTGCTGCTCACCGTCATGTCCCCGGGCAAGGCCGTCGTCTTCGCTCTCGTGCACCACGCGCTCTTCGGCCTCCACCTGGGCATGGCCTTCGCCCCGAACCACAAGGGCATGGAGATGCCCGACCCGGACGGAGACCGCTGGGGTCACCTGCAGCGCCAGGTCCTCACCTCGCGCAACGTACGGGGCGCCGTTCTCACCGACTGGTTCCTCGGCGGGCTCAACTACCAGATCGAGCACCATCTCTTCCCGAGCATGCCCCGCCCGCATCTGCGGCTGGCGCAGCCCCTGGTCAAGGCCCACTGCGAGGCGCTCGGCATGCCGTACGCGGAAACCGGACTCATCGAGTCCTACCGCCAGGCACTCGACCACATGCACGAGGTCGGCGCGCCGCTCAGGTGACCGTTCCCGACGGGTTCGGGGCAGGCTGGAACCGATGGGCACGCACAGGCGTTCTCACAGCAGGAGCGGCCACTGGCCGCGAAGGAGGCGTGGACGATGTCGAACAGCGCAAAGATCGCCATCGGGGGAGTCGTCGTCGCAGTCGTCCTGATGCCGTTCATCGGGTTCTGGCTGTCACTGCTGGTGCTCATCGGAGTTCCCGCGATCGCCTACCTGGCACTGGACCCCAGCCAGCGGCGCAGGCTCCGCAGGATCAGCCGTAAGGAGATCGGCCGCTGAGTGGTGCCGGGCCCCTGATCGCAGGGGCCCGGGGCGGGGCACCGCCCGGCGTGCGGTGTCCTGGTCCGGGGCGCCTCAGGAGGGCCGCACGGCCAGCGTGTCCAGAGCCTTGAGCAGACCGGGCAGTGCCGCACCGCGCCGGACCGGCAGTATCTCGCCCGGCATCTCGTCCAGCAGCAGAAACGCCATGTCGTCGGTCCTGGCCACCATGGACCAGCCGGGGCCGTCGGCCCGGATCGTCCGGGCGTCCCCCGGCGCGAACGAGGACCGGACCCGGCCGGGCGGCGGCGGGGCGTCGAGGTAGGCCTGCGCCTCTGCGAGAGCCCGCCGGACACCGGGATGCGTGCCGGAGGGGACGCTGTGCGCCCCGTCCGGGAAGCTCACGTTCTCACCGCCCGCACCGGACGTCTCGTCGTCCTCGGGGGTCTCCTCCGCCTTCCCGTCGTCCGTCGCCGCGAGCGTGGTCTCGTCGTTGATCTGTTCGCGCCAGTCCGCCCACTGCGATGCGACCGCGTCCGCGCCGAGCCGGCGCTGGGCCGGGCCCCAGACTTCCGGGTCCGGCGGGGCCAGTGGCGGCAGCTCCCCGCCGTCCGCCTCGGGATCAGGGGCGGGGTCGTGCGGAGCGGCCAGGCCCGGCGCGGCGACCGCCAGGGCGAGCGGCCAGCCGGGCAGAGCGCAGACCACCGAGTGTTCGTCGGGGGACAGGTCGTACTGCATGCCGCAGTCCCAGGACGCTATCGCCACGGCCACCAGGGAGACGTCATCGACGACGACGGTCCATCTGGCCCCGTCGCCGTCCTGACCCATGACCAGCCCGTACCCCGTTGTGTGGGGGTCGAGACCGAGTGCCGCGCAGGCCGCCGGATAGTCGTCGCCGAGCACGCTCGGGAACTGCGCTGGGGTCAGCAGGACCGCAGTCAGTACGTACAGTGCGTCATCGGCGACTGCGTTGTCCGTCCCGGTCACTGCACCCTCCTCATCCGTCATGGTTGTCCGTCGGCGCACCTTAACCAGTGGGTAACCCACTCGTCGAGGCCCTGACAAGGCGGAGTGACTGGTGGTCCGGTGCCGGTGTGCCGAGGACGGAATCCCTACTCGCCGGCCAGTCCGAGGAGATCACGGGCCACCGTTTCGGGTGATTCACCGCGCTCGCGGGCGAGGGCGATGACCGCCCGGCAGGCCAGTTCTCCGACCCCGAAGGAGAGCGCTTCCGGCGACACCCAGCCGCTCGCCTCGTCCATCCGCTCCTGGTCGTCCTCCGCCGACGCCGCGACGAAGGTGGCCGCCGCGTCGAACAGGTTGTGCTGCCGGCGTTCCGGCGCCTTGGTGTCACCGGCGGGCCGGTCGCCCTTGCGGCCGGGGTTCACGGCTCTGCGGAGTATGCCGAACATGTCGCTCATGGGAACCGCCCATCCTGGATATGTATGTGTCTGACAGGGATCGTGCGCACGGGGGAGGATGTGCCTCGCGTGCACGGCGTTCCCTGTCCTGCGCGCGTACTCACGGTCCTGCCCGCGCGCGTAGGGTTGGACACGTGGCCTGGACGAAGAGGGGGACGGTGCGGTGAAGCGCTACGACCGGCTGAGGGATATCCAACGCCTCGATCCGGACCGGGACTTCCTGGAGATCTACCGGATCACGGCCACGTACGAATTCCCCTGGGACATCACCCGAGCCCTCGAACTCGCCCTGTACCGGACGTACGCAGTCCCCAGCATCGGCCGACTGCTCGCCGGGACAGCGGAGCTGACGAGCCGTTCGCAGAAGCGCTACGACGACACCGCGCTCCTTCTGGACGCCGTGGTCGAGCACGGTTTCGACAGCGTCCCCGGGCGTACGGCCATCCGCCGCATCAACCAGATGCACCGCAGCTACGACATCAGTAACGACGACATGCGCTATGTGCTGTGCACCTTCGTCGTCACCCCGAAGCGGTGGCTCGACGTCTACGGCTGGCGCCGGCTCTCCGGGCACGAGCAGGCGGCCTGCGCCGCCTACTACCGGACCTTGGGCGCGCACATGGGCATCAAGGAACTGCCGCACACGTACGAGGACTTCGAGCGGACCCTCGACGCCTATGAGAAGGAGCACTTCGGCTGGGACGAGGGGGCGCGCGAGGTATCGGACGCCACGCTGGCGCTGATGGCCTCCTGGTACCCGCGCCCCCTCGCCCGGTTGGTGCGCGGTGCGAGCCTCGCGCTCCTCGACGACTCGCTGCTACGGGCCTTCCGCTACGAGCGCCCGGGACCGGTGGCACGCGGGCTCACCCGGGGCGCCCTGCGGCTGAGGGCCCGCGCGGTGCGGCTGCTGCCGCCTCGCGCCACCCCGCACTACGCCCGCCAGAATCCCGAGATCAAGGGGTATCCGGGCGGCTACGAGGTTTCCGGACTCGGCACGTACCCCACGCCCGGCACCGGCGGCTGCCCGGTCCGGCACCTGAGCCGTCCGGACGCCCCGGCCGAGTGAGCCGTCCTCCGGCGCGGTGTGCGGGGGATCAGCTCATCCGTTCGGCCAGGGCGAGGAAGCGGGCCTCTTCGTCGAGGTACGTCTTCAGCCGCCAGCCCGAACGGGTCAGCATGGGGGCGAGGTTGGGCTCCGCACGCAGATCGCCGTCGGTGAGCGTGCGGCGGTGCCGTGCGGCCAGGGCCGCCCTGCCGATGGGATGGAAGAGCGCCAGCAATCCACCGGGCCGCACCACCCGGGCGAGTTCCGCCAGGTTCCGTTCCGGCTGCGGCAGATGTGCGATCAGACCGGCCGCGAACACGGCGTCGAGCGCCTGGGTCCGTACCGGGAGCCGGGCGGCGTCGGCCTGGATCAGCAGCCCACCGCGGTCGCGGCCCGCGCGTACCGCGGCCTCCAGCATGGCCGCGGTGAGGTCGGCGCCCAGCACGGCGCCCCGGGGACCGACCGCGGACCGCAGGGCGGGCAGGGCCCGTCCCGTACCGCAGCCCGCGTCGAGTACGGCGTCGCCCTCGCGCAGGCCCAGGGCGGAGACCGCGGCGGCGAAGGCCGGTCCGTCGTCGGGAAAGCGGGCGTCCCAGTTTGCGGCGCGGGCGCTGAAGAAGTCCTGGACGTGCGTGTGGTCATCGGCCATACGGACATGATCGCGTAACCGCTGCTCGCGGCAGTGCCCTGGACCGCCCGCAGCCAACGGGTACGGGTTCCGGCCCGCACTCCGCAGGCGGGAGAGCGGGCCGGGACCCGTGCATGTTCGGCCACCGCGCCGGACGTCCGGAAGAGGTCAGACGTTGACGCCGTAGTCGGACGCGATACCGGCCAGGCCGGAGGCGTACCCCTGGCCGACCGCGCGGAACTTCCACTCCGCCCCGTGCCGGTACAGCTCGCCGAACACCATGGCCGTCTCCGTCGACGCGTCCTCGCTGAGGTCGTAACGGGCGAGCTCCACCCCGTTCGCCTGGTTCACCACGCGGATGAAAGCGTTGCGCACCTGGCCGAAACTCTGCCCCCGGCTCTGCGCGTCATGGATGGAGACGGGAAAGACGATCTTCGCGACATCCGCCGGGACACCCGCCAGGTCCACGTTGATGGACTCGTCGTCGCCCTCGCCCTCACCCGTCAGGTTGTCACCGGTGTGCTGGACCGAACCGTCGGGGCTGTTGAGGTTGTTGTAGAAGACGAAGTGGAGGTCGGAGAGGACCTTGCCGGTCTCCGAACACAGCAGCGCGCTGGCGTCGAGGTCGTGATCGGCGCCCGTCGTCGTCCGTACGTCCCAGCCCAGGCCGACCGTCACCGCGGTCAGGCCGGGTGCCTCCTTCGACAAGGAGACATTGCCGCCCTTGGCCAGGGTCACACCCATGAACTTCCTCCAATGATCCAGTGATCCGTTGATCAGTACTTCTTCGGCCGTCACCGAGTTGAACGACGGCCCGCCCCCTGCGGTTCCCCGATTGCGCAAGCTATGAAGTGGGGAGCCGTCGCAGAGTCTGTGGCCGCTCCGCTCACTGAGGCGATTCTTCCTTCATGGCCTTCGCCTCACTCTTCAGGATCCGCATGGATTTGCCCAGGGCGCGCGCGGTGTCCGGCAGCTTCTTCGCGCCGAACAGCATCACCACGACCAGCGCGATGATCAGCAGGTGCCAGGGTTCGAGGCCGTTGCGCAGCATGCGCTTCACGCCCTTTCTTCGGGTGTCTTCCGGTCAATGATTCCGGCAGGCGTTCGTGGACCCTGGATGGGGCCGACCATGGACAGGTCCGGTGATCCATTCGGGCGCGAACACTTGCTACATTGCGCAACTGTACAACCATGTGTGGGCGGTGCGAGTCCGACTCCATGGAAGCCGGACGAACTGGGGTGGGACATGGCGGGCAGTCACAAAGGCGCGGGGACAGGGGGGCGCAGGAGCCGCCTGCGGCGGACGGGACTGTTCGGGCTCTCGCTCCTCGTGCTCTTGGTCGCCGGGGTGGGCTGGGGTTACCTCAAGCTGAACGGCAGCATCGACACGTTCAGCGCCGACGGCGTCTCCGGCGACCGCCCGCCCGACACGTCCGAGGGGCAGAACGTCCTGGTGATCGGATCGGACTCACGAGCGGGCGCCAACAGCGGCCTCGGCGGTGGCACGGGCGACGTGGGGCGCTCCGACACCGCGTTCCTGCTCCATGTCTACGCCGACCACAAGCACGCCGTCGCGGTGTCCATCCCCCGCGACACCCTGGTCGATATCCCGGCCTGCAAGAAGCCCGACGGCGGCTGGACGGCTCCGCAGCGGAACACCATGTTCAACGGGGCGTTCTCGGTGGGGGAGACGGCCGAGGGCAACCCCGCCTGCACCCAGAACACCGTCGAACACCTCACCGGACTGCGGGTCGACCACACCATCGTGGTCGACTTCGCCGGATTCTCCTCGCTGACCTCGGCGGTCGGCGGGATACCCGTCTGCCTGCCGCAGGACATCTACCAGCGCGACCTGAATCCCAAGCGGGCCACCCAGGGGTCCCTGATCTTCGCCAAGGGCCCGCAGACGGTCTCCGGACAGCGGGCTCTCGACTACGTACGGATCCGGCACGGCATCGGCGACGGATCCGACATAGGGCGCATCAAGCGGCAGCAGGCCTTCGTCGGTTCCCTCGTGAAGAAGGTCAAGTCCCGCGGACTGAGTCCGACCACCCTGCTGCCGCTCGCCAACGCGGCCACCGACGCGATGACCGTGGACCCGGGGCTCGGTTCGGCCGACCGGCTGCTGTCGTTCGCCATGTCGATGAAGAACGTCGACCTGCACAACACGAAGTTCGTCACCATCCCCTGGCGCTACCAGGGCGCCCGCGTCGCGATCGTGGAACCGGACGCCGGCGCACTCTGGGCGTCGCTCAAGGCCGACCGCACCATCGACGGGCAGAACGCCACCGGCAAGAAGGGAAGCGGCGACCCGGCGGCATCCGGCGGGGCGTCGCGCACTCCCGCCGCTCCGGTCTCCGGCGCGGGCACCGACGTGGCCGTATACAACGGCACCACGGTGACCGGGCTCGCGGCCAAGGCGGCGGAGCTGCTGCGCTCGCACGGCTTCACCGTCACCGGAACGGCCACAGCGAACTCCCAAGACCGGACCCGGACCCTGGTCAGCTACGGCCCGGGCCTCCGGGACAAGGCCGAGAACACGGCCCGGCTCTTCGAGGGAGCGCGCACCACGGAGTCGGCGGACGCCGGAATCCAGGTCGTCGTCGGCAGCGACTACGCCCAGAACCCCAAGGCCGCTCCGGCGGCACCGACGCCCGACGCCGTACCGTCCGCCGTCGCCGGCGAAGCCCGCTCGGCCGACGACGACCTGTGCGGCGACCTCTCGTACGGCTGACCCGCCCGATGACGGCTCAGGCCGAAGGCCCGAGGATCCGCAGCTGCAACGAGGGGTGCCGGGGCGGCGCGAATCCGAACGACTCGTAGAGTCCGGCGCCGTCCCCGGTGGCATTGAGGCTGACCACGGCCACGCGCGTCTCCTGCTCGAACCAGGTGAGCAGTGCGTCGACGCAGGCGCGGGCATGGCCGAGCCTGCGCCGCCGAGGATCGGTACTGACGTTGGACACGTGTCCGTGCAGCCCGCTCGGGTTGGCCGGACTCGGCGCGTGCGCGTCGCACGCGCCGACCGCGCAGGCCACCACGCCCAGCTCCGGATCCTCGACCAGGAATGCGGCGAACTCGTCCGACAGCGGCATCCGGCCGGCGAACCACCGCGCAGCGGCGGCGCGCCACGGCGCGCGCTCGTCGCCGGTGTCGAGCCCCATGTCGGACAGCATCAGGGCGCGCATCCGGACCAGCGCCGGAACGTCGTCGGACACGGCGCGGCGTACCCGCGCCGTTCGGCGGTGAGCGCTTCCCGCGGCGGTTTCCGGCAGTTCCGCGCCGGGTCCTGCCGCAGCTCGTGCCCCGGACCCCGTGCGGTCGTTGCTCGCCGTGGTCATGAGAGCCCCCGTTTCCGTTCGTAGCGGTTGCGCGCCGCCGCGAGGCCGTACGCGTACAGCGCGAGGACGCTGGCGAGCAGCAGGTAGTAGAGCGGCGGCAGCGCGCTCATACCCAGTGGCGGGCCGAGCGGCGTGAGCGGCAGCAGGACGCCGACGACCGCCAGACCGGCCGCGGCCGCCCGCAGCGGCCCGCCCGTTCGACCCTCCGCGGCGCGTCGCCCGGTGCGCAGCAGCAGCATCACCAGGGCCTGGGTGAGGAGGTTCTCGGTGAACCATCCGGAGTGGAAGGCCGCCTGGTCGTCTGCCCGGAAATCGTGCAGGGCGAGGGCCAGCACGGCGAAGGTCGCCAGGTCGGCGGCGGCGTTCAGCAGCCCGAACCGGGTGATGAACCGGAGGAAGTCCCGGGGGCGCAGCACCGTCGGCCGCCGCAGTACGGAGGAGGCGGGACGGTCGAAGGCGAAAGCGAGCTGCGCCGCGTCGAAACACAGGTTCTGGACCAGGACCTGCGCCGGAAGCATCGGCAGGAAGGGCAGCAGCAGACCTGCGGCCAGCATCGCGATCACGTTTCCGAGGTTCGAGGAGAGCGTGATGCGCAGATACGTGGCGATGTTGCCGCTGCTGCGGCGGCCTGCGGTGATCGCGTGGTCGATGGCGCCGAGGTCCTTCTCCGCGAGGACCACGTCGGCGGTCTCCCGAGCCACGTCGACCGCGTTGCGCGGGCAGATGCCCACGTCGGCGGCGTGCAGGGCGGGCAGGTCGTTGACGCCGTCACCGAGGAACCCGGTGGTGTGTCCGGAGGTACGCAGCGCGGCGACGATCCTGGCCTTGTGCCCGGGGGTGCAGCGGGCGAACACGGTCGCGCGGTCGGCCGTGCGGGCGAGCTCGGCCTCGGTCATCGCGTCGGTCTCCTCCGCGGCGACGACCTGCCCCGGATCGAGCCCCAGGTCCCGGCAGGCACGTGCCGCGGTGCCGGGGTGGTCTCCGGTGAGCACCTTCACGGCGACTCCGCGGCGTGCCAGTACGTCCAGCGCGTCGGCGGCGCTCGGCGTGAGCGCGTCCCGCAGGGCCACGAAGCCGAGAAAGGCGAGCCCGTGCTCGTCCGCCGGGGTGTACGTTCCGAGCCGTGCGGGCCGCTCGGTACGGGCGACGGCGAGCAGCCGCAGTCCCCCGGCGGCCTCCCGCGCCGCCACGCCGGCCAGTCGCTCCCGTTCCGCCGGCTCCAGTTCGCACCGCTCCAGGACGGCCTCCACGGCGCCCTTGGTGACCAGCACATGGGTGCCGAGTCCGCCTGGGAGCCGGACGACCGCGGTGGACAGGCGCCGCACCGGATCGAAGGGCAGGGCGGCCACCGCGTCGTACGAGCCGACGGCGGTACGTGGCCTCCCGCCGCCGGGACCGGACTCCTCCTGCCGCTCCGAGGCGTCCAGCACCGCCTCGTCGAGGGCGTCGGGCGCCGGCAGGTCGGCGAGCTGGAGCGTCCACAGCGCGTTGACCGCCGCCCAGTGCAGCACCTGAGGGTCCGGGCTCCCCGTCCGGTCCAGTGAGCGGTCGACGACGGGGCGGTCCTGGGTGAGGGTTCCGGTCTTGTCCAGGCAGAGCACATCGATCGCGCCCAGGTCGTGCAGCGCGGGCAGTCGCTTGACGATCACCCCGCTGTTCCGGGCGAGCTGCGAGGCACCCCGCGCCAGTGCGGTGGTGACGATGACCGGCAGCATCTCCGGTGTCAGCCCCACCGCCACGGCCACGGCGAAGGGCAGCGTCTCCAGCCCCCGGCCGCGCAGCGCGGCATTGGCCATCAGGACCAGCGGCGGGGTGAGCAGCATGAAGCGGATCAGGGTCCAGGAGATCCCCTGCACCGTCCGGTCGAACGCGCTGGCGCCGCGGAGGTGCGCCGAGCGGTCGTACGCGGCGGCGAACCGGGTGTCCCCACCGGTCGCGACCACCACGGCCGTGCCGCTCCCGGACGCGACACTGCTGCCCTGGAAACACAGCCGGCGCTGGGCGAACACGCCCCCGGCCCCTTCGGACACGCTGTGCAGGGCGGGCGGGACCTGCTGCCTCCGTCCGTCGTCCGGGGGATGCTTTCCGACGGGCGCGGACTCCCCGGTCAGGGCGGACTGGTGCACGGTGAGGCCGCTCGCGCGCAGCAACTGCACGTCGGCGGGCACGAGGTCGCCGGGCCCGAGCCTGATCACGTCGCCCGGAACGAGCTCACCGACCGGCACGTCGCGGGCCTGCGGCGTCGCCTCCGGCCCGCTGCGGCGCAACACCGTCGCAGTCGTCGCGACCAGCTCGCGCAGCGAGGCGGTCGCCCGGTCGGCCCGGTGCTCCTCCGCCGAGCGGAGCAGACAGCTGACCACCACCAGCACCAGCGTCACGGACGCCGTGCCCCATGCGTCCACCGCCGCGGATACCAGCCCGAGGCAGAACAGGACGGAGGTGAAGGGGTCTCGCAAGGTGCGCAGGAAGCGCAGAGGCCAGGGGACCGGGCGCCACGCGGGGAGGGTGTTCTCGCCGAACCGGGCCAGCCGCTCCTGCGCCTCGGCCTCGACCAGCCCGCGCGGCCCGCTGTCCAGCGCGCGCAGAACCTGGAGCGACGTGGGCGCCGAGGGCGGTCGCGGGGTGGCCCGCGGGTCGGTGGCGGCGCCGGGCATCGGCACGACGACAGCCCGCCCGTCGCCCGTCCCCGCCGTGGCAGCGTTCTCAGGCACCGAGCTCATGGAGCCGTACCGGTTGCGAGGCCGGGTACCCGGCGCGCTCCGCGAGCTGGCCGACCATGAGCCGTACGACCGTCACCACTTCGGGATCATCGACCAGGTACACCTGCCGGCGGCCCTCGCGCCGGGAGCGGACGAGACCGGCCAGCTTCAGCTTCGTCAGATGCTGGCTCACGGACGGCAGTGTGCCGCCCACCCGCTCCGCCAGGCCCGTCACATCACTCTCGCCCTGGGCCAGCGCCCACACGATGTGCAGCCGGGCGGGGGTCGCCAGCAGACCGAACGCGGCAGCCGCCTGGGCCAGCACCTCTGCGGGCGGATCCTGGAAACCGCCGCCGGCACCTGTCGACACTCTTTCACTCCCGTCCGCGTGGGCCGACTCCTCGCACCCGAGGGGACCAGTGTAGGCGTCGGACGCGGAACGTCCGGGGCGAGCGGTCGTCGGTCGCGGACCTGTTGCGTGGGATCCGGCTCCCCGGAGCGGTGGGCTCAGCAGACTTGGCCCGATTTCGCCCTGTCCGATCCGCGGAGGGGTGCTTGCCCGGACGTGACCCGTGCGCAAGGCTTACACGTAAGTGGGGCACGGGGAACGTATGAACGGGGAGGAACGGAATGGCACTGGACAGGGGACTCGACTGGCTCCTTGACGATCTCACCAGCCGGGTGGAACAGATACGGCACGCCCTGGTGCTGTCGAACGACGGTCTGGTGACCGGAGCCAGTACGGGTCTGGCACGTGAGGACGCGGAACATCTGGCGGCGGTCTCATCCGGGCTGCACAGCCTCGCCCGCGGATCGGGACGGCACTTCCGTGCGGGAAGGGCCCGGCAGACCATGGTGGAGTTCGACGAGGCACTGCTCTTCGTGACGGCCGCCGGGGACGGCAGCTGCCTGTGTGTGCTGAGCGAGGCCGAGGCCGATGTGGGGCAGGTGGCGTACGAGATGACGCTGCTGGTCAACAAGGTCGGGGAGCACCTCGGTGTGGCGGCGCGACAGGACGGAATCGGCGGATTCGACCGGCTCTGACGAGTCGACCCCTCCGCGCTGACGTCGGGCCCGGCTCAGTACCGCTGACCGGACCTGTGCTCACCGTTGTTGCCCGGCCCGGTGGTTATCCACAGGCAGGGCGGCCGGTGCTCTCTCTGAGCTACCTTTGATCACAGAGAGTATTCGGATCTCACGGGGGAGAATCGTCATGCCGGTAACGGATGCGGTAGGTACGAACGGGGCTCACATGGTCGCCGCGGGCCGGGCCGCGGCGGACCTTGTCCTGAAGCGAGGGGAGTTCGAGCTTGCGGTGCACCTGGGCATCGTCCGGGTGGAGGCGCTGCGCGGTGGTGGGCGGCCCAGGGTCCGCCAGGAGGAGATCGACCGGCTCCGCTCGGAGCACGGTTTCCCGGGGGCCCTGCGGGAGCGGGTGCGGACGGTGGGGACGGCGGAAGGCGCGCGGCTGCTCGGAATCAGCCCGGTCCGCTTCACCCGGCTGGCCCGCGCGGGATGTGTCACGCCGGTCGCGTTCTACCTCAACCGCTACCGGGCGGTGGTGTGGCTCTATCTCGCTCAGGAGCTGGGCGGACTGGCCGCCCGCTCGCCCGAACTGCTGGTGGGCAGGAGTCCGGCCTGGATGCGCGACCGGCTCGACTCCGGCAGGGACTGCCGCCCGCGCAACTGGCGCTCGCGGCGGATCGAACGGCTGCTGAGCCTCAGCGAAGACCCCTGGGCGCGTGCGGCGGTCGTGGCCCAGACGCTCGATCCGGCCCAGCTGGCGGAAGTGGTGGACGATCCCTACGAGCGCGCCTACTTCGCCCGGGTCCGGCCCGAACCGGTATTCGGTCAACGGGGGTCATCGGCCACGTGGGACACGATGGGGCGCCTGATGCTGGCCGACGAACCCGACGAGATCCTCTGGCGACGGGTCAACCTCATCATGGAGCTGGACGGTGCCCGCGAGGACCGTCAGGCGCCGCGGTCCGGTGACGAACGGCGCGCGGACCTGGAGGTGTTCGGCCGGCCGCCGGTGGCAGTCGGGCCGTTCGATCGTTCTGACCCGGTCGAACCGGCCGAACGAGTAGACCCGGTCGAATCGGTCGGCCCGGTCGAACCGGTGGGGCTGATGGGGGTGGGCGGACCCACTGGGTCTCCGCGACAGGCGGATCCGGACGGCGATCCGCTCGGGCCCGCCCAACCGGCCGCGAGCGGAAGCCCCCTTGGCCTGCTGGCCCGGCTCCGACTGCGCCGGGTGCGTGGCGGGCGGCGTCGTCAGGAGCGCGCTCCACGCCCGGCCGGCCGCCCCGCCGAGCGCCGTCCGCACGGCGGGCACGGTTCGCGCGGCCGGAACCGTCCGCCGGCCGGTCAGCAGGCGGGCCCACGGAGGGAGGGCGCCGCGGACAGGGGGCAGGGGGTCGCGGAAGGGGGCCGGAGCTGGCAGTCTTCGCGCAATGTTGATCAGGGAAGCAACCGTCAGTGACTGGCCCGCTATTTGGCCGTTCTTTCACGAAATCGTCGCCGCGGGCGAGACCTTCACCTACCCCCTCGACCTGGGGGAGGAGGACGCCGGCGAGTGGTGGCTCGTCAAGTCGCCCAGCCGCGTGGTCGTCGCCGTCGCCGACGACGGGACGGTTCAGGGTACGGCGAAGATGAACAGGAACCACATGGGCAACGGCTCGCACATCGCGAGCGCCAGCTACATGGTCGACCCCCGGCACGCCGGACGCGGCGTGGGACGGGCCCTGTGCCAGTACACGATCGACTGGGCCCGCACGGCGGGATTCCGGGCCATGCAGTTCAACGCCGTGGTGGAGACGAACGTCGCCGCCGTCGGGCTCTACCGCTCGCTCGGCTTCGAAGTCCTGGGCACACTGCCTGAGGGATTCAACCACCCGAAGCACGGGTTCGTGGGCGTGCACATCATGCACCGACCGCTCTGACGCCACCGCGAACGATACGGTCCGGTGTCATGCGCTCACTTCGCGCCACCGTGGACCGGCCGTTGCCCGGACCGGGGTGTCCGTCATGTCCCAACCAGCGACGATGTGCGGTTAGTTGTGACGCGCAATGGTGTGTGGGGCGGGTGCACATACGAGAGACTGGGGCAGTACTGTGCGCCCCACCGCCATTCGGGCGATGAAACATTTGCGGAGGAACAATCCATGACCATACCCAGGAGATCGCTGCGCGCTGCGGGAACCCTCGCCGCCGCTGCGGTTGTCGGTCTGACCGGAGTGGTTCTCACCGCCGGTCCGGCCGCAGCTCACACCCCTACCTGGGACGTGACCTGTACCGAGGTGAGCCTTCACCTCAGCGCGTACAACGACAGGGTCACCAACCAGGTGACCGTGACCGTTGACGGTAAGGAGCTGCTGCCGACGGAGAGCTTCGGCAAGGGGCTCGACAAGACGATCGACCTGCCTGAGCACGACAAGGCTCTGACGGTGCACCTGTCCGTCAAGGCCGGTGACGGCGACCGGTACTCGAAGGAAGACGAGAAGACGGCACCGGTGTGCGAGGGCCAGACCCCGACGCCCACGCCCACGCCTTCCGAGACGAAGCCGTCCGAGCCGTCCGAGCCGTCCACGCCGGCTGAGACGCCTACGACCTCGGCGCCCACCCCGGCCGACACCCCCAGCGAGTCCGCTTCGTCGTCTGCGCCCGCCGCAGCCGCGCCGAGCCCCTCCTCGCCGGACCTGGCCGAGACCGGTTCGTCGTCCGCCACTCCCGTCATCGGTGGTGCGGCTGTCGCCGTGCTGCTGGCCGGTGGCGGCATCATGTGGTCCGTGCGCAAGCGTCGCGCGGCTCAGCACTGACGTAGTCCGGCGGTCCGGGCGTTCGGCGCCCGGTAGGCCGGTCGAGGGGCGTGCCGCAACGCGTTCGGCGTGGCGGCACGCCCCTCAACGCTGTCCACCCACCGTGTCCATGGAACCGACACCCCGTCCGGGCGACTGACATCGCGTCCGGAGGCGGCCGCGGGACGCACCGGTGGCTACCGGGTGTCCGTGGACCGGTGGACCGGCGGGGATGTGGGCGGCGCAGCGGGGCCGATCTCGCACCAGACGGCCTTGCCCTCGCCGCGCGGCTCGATGCCCCACCGCGTGGAGACGGCGTCCAGGAGGAGCAGCCCCCGCCCGGAAGTGGCCGTCTCGCCCGGTGTCCGGCGCCTGGGCCACGCGCTGGAGCGGTCCTGCACCGACAGCCGTACCCGCCGCACCGGTTCAGGCAGTACCTCCAGAGTGAGCACCGCTCCGCCCTCCGTGTGAAGCAGCACGTTCACCAGCAGCTCCCCGGTCACCAGCTCCGCGTCGTCCGCGAGTTCGGCCATGCCCCAGTCGGTCAGCGCCTGCCGCACGATCGTCCGCGCGTCGGAGAGCCCCTCCGGGTCGGCCTGATGGATGTACTGGTGCAGCCGTGGCGCCCGGGGCGAACCCGGGTCCGGACTGCGTCGCAGCACCAGCAACGCCACGTCGTCGCCCGAGCCCCAGCGCTCCCACAGCCGGTCCGACAGATGATCGGCCAGCGCCTCCGCCCCGGCCGGGCCCGCGCTCACCTCGTTGACGAGTGTGCGCACCCCCGCGTCGATGTCGGCGCCGGGCTCCTCGACCAGCCCGTCGGTGTACAGGACCAGCGTCTCTCCGGGGACCAGATCGAGCCGCGTCTCGGGGTACTCCTCGTCCCCGAAATCGGTTGAGATGCCCAGGGGCAGGCCGCCGCGTACCTGCGGGCTGCCGACCCGGCCGTCCGTGTGCCGGATCAGCGGCCCGAAGTGACCGGCACGCACCACCCGCACCGTTCCGGTGCCGAGATCGACCTGGGCGTAGGTGCAGGTGGCGAACCGGTCCGTGTCCAGTTCGGCGAGGAACCGGGAGGCGCGGGCCAGCACCGTCGACGGCGGATGCCCCTCCCCGGCGTACGCACGCAGCGCGATCCGCAACTGGCCCATGATCGCGGCCGCATGCGTGTCGTGGCCCTGCACGTCGCCCACCACGATGCCGAAGCGGTCCTTCGGCAGCGCGATCACGTCGTACCAGTCACCGCCGACCTGACGGCCGCTCCACGCCGCGTGGTAGCGGACCGCGATCTCGCCGCCCTCGATGTCATGGATCCGCCGGGGCAGCATCGTGGACTGGAGACCGGTGGCGAATTCCCGTTCCTCGTCGAAGAGCTTGGCCCGCTGGAGGGACTGGGCGACGATCGCGGCGAGACCCAGACACAGATTGCGCTCGTCCGCGTTGAAAGCCGTGCGCTCACGGTAGAAGAGCGCCAGCCCGCCGAGTGAACGCGCCTGCGCGACGAGCGGCAGATAGGCCGCGGCCTGGAACTTCAGCCGTCCCACATACGGCTCCAGCACCGGATAGCGCCGGGTGAGCGCGCCGAGCGAGCTCACGAAGCGCGGCCGCCCGCTGAGAACGGTGTCGGCCAACGGGAAGCTCCGGTCGAGCCGGCCCTGCCCCAGCTCGTCCATGACCTCCAGGGAGTCGCCGCTCAGCGCGATGACATTCAGCGTGGCGTTGTCCAGGAGCCCGAGCGCGAGACCGTCGGCGCCCAGCCGGGCCAGACCGCCCGGTCCCGTCAGAGCGGCCGTCACGTCGTCCACGGTCACCGCCCGCGACAACGCACTCGTTGTACGTTCAACAATGTCGGTCTGGCGCTGACGGCGTTTTTCCAGTTCCAGCACGAAGGCCGAATGGGTGACTTCCGCCGTCGCGTCCCGCACCACCCCGATCACCCGGTGTGCCCGGCCGTCGGCGCTGCGCAGGATGCGCGCCTGGATATGGGTCCACTGGTCGCCGCTCTCGTCCGTCGGGACCCGGAAATGGACACTGTACGAGCTGCGCCCGCCTTTGACGGCCTCGTCGATCGCCGTATCGAGACGGGCCCGCTCCTCGGGCTCCAGCCGCTCCACCAGGGACTCCGGCCGTGAATCGAAAGTGGCCGGATCCAGGCCGAACACCAGCAGGCCCGCCTCGTCGATGTCCAGCGTCCGGGCATCGAGATCCCACTCGAAACTGCCGGTGCGGTTCATGGCAAGCCGCTCCGCCGTCCCGGTGTCGCCGTTGCGCGCCTTCCCGGCCGACGGGCCGGGCCGGACCGGGATGATCGGTGGCCGGTCGTGATCGGTCATTCCTGCTCCGAAGATCGTCCGGCGGGGCTGCCGTACTGCCTGAGCCAATTGTCCGGCCGGTCGGGTACGGCTGCCACAGCGGAAACCCTCCCGGACAGTGGCCGGGCCGCCGCCCCGTGGCCGCCACCACCCCTCGTACCCGGGCTCCGGGACCGCCGCGCACAATGGCATCGCAAGGCCGTCCGTGACCGGCGGAGCGGCACCTACTGGGGCTGACCGGAGCGCGCGCATGAACCACGAGGATCCCGTCCTGCTGCACACCGAGGGGCGCATCCGCCACCTCACGCTCAACCGGCCCCGGGCCCTCAACGCGCTGAACCACACCATGGTGCTGCGCATGGCGGAAGCGCTGGACGCGGCGGAACGGGACGACTCGGTCGCCGCCGTGGTGCTCACGGGTGCGGGGGAGCGGGGACTGTGCGCCGGCGGCGACATCCGCGCCATCCGCGACGACGCCCTGGCCGGCGGCGGGACCGCACTGGACTTCTGGCGTGACGAGTACCGGCTGAACGCCCGTATCGCCCGGTTCTCCAAGCCATACGTCGCGATCATGGACGGCATCGTGATGGGCGGCGGTGTCGGCGTCTCGGCCCATGGCTCGATCCGGGTCGTCACGGAGCGTTCGCGCATCGCGATGCCCGAGACCGGTATCGGGTTCGTCCCGGACGTCGGAGGCACCTACCTGCTGGGCAGGGCGCCCGGCGAGCTCGGCACCCACCTGGCGCTCACCGGGGCAGCCGTCGGCGCGGCGGACGCGCTGCTGTGCGGACTCGCCGGCCACTTCGTGCCGTCGCGGGAGCTTCCCGGCCTGGTCGCCGCCCTCGACCTGTGCACCACGCCCTCGGACGTCGCCGCGACGGTGCGGCGCTTCACCGGTGCGGCCGCCGGGGGCGAACTGGCCGCGCAGCGCGGCTGGATCGACTCCTGCTACAGCGCCGGAACGGTCGAGGAGATCGTCGAGCGCCTCGGTGACTGCGGCGAGCCCGCCGCGAAGGAGACCGCCGCCACGATCCTGGCGAAGTCGCCCACCGCCCTCAAGGTGACCTTCGAAGCCGTCCGCAGGGCGCGCCGCCTCGACCGCCTGGAGGCCGTGCTGGACCAGGAGTTCCGGGTCTCGTCCACCGCCTTCACCCGGCCCGACCTGGTCGAGGGCGTACGCGCCCAGATCGTCGACAAGGACCGGAACCCGCGCTGGAGCCCCGCCCGGCTCACCGAGGTCACCGACGCCGACGTGGAGCGGTTCTTCGCCCCCCTCGGCGACGGCGAACTCGGCCTGGACGCCTCGGCGGCTCCCTGAGGGGCCGCCCGCCTCAGAGGGCGTTGGGCCCGGTCACCGTACGGAAGGGCAGGCCCAGCAGGTCCGCGGCGGCCCGGAAGTCCCGCGCACGGTGGCCGGTGCACAGCGCCCAGTGGTGACCGATGCCCGTGGCGGACCAGGCATCGGTCCACTCACCGGGATCGAAGCCGAAGTCCACCCGGCAGGTCGTGTTGCCGATCTCCAGGAGGGGACCGGGCACGACCTCCCCCTCGGACGCGATCAGGACGAACGAGCCGTCGGCCTCCTGACCGATACCGAACGTGGTGACCGGCCCGTGGGTGACGTCGAATTCGACGCTGACACCCCAGCCGCGCTTGCCGTGGTAGACACCCAGACCGCGTAGCAGCGGGTCCTTCGCGCTGATCGCCAGATGGGCCGGGCCGTCGTGACCCATCTCCACCACCCGGTCGCGGAAGTTGAGCGCCTGGAGTTCGGTGAACGAACCGCCCGCCCCCATGGTGTCGGCGATCAGCATGGCGAGGCTGGTGCGCAGCTCGTACTCACCGGCCATCGGTACCCCGCGGGCGGTCAGCAGCGAGGCGCCCAGGATCATCCCGGCCCCCAGCCGCTCGTGGATCTCGCCCTCAAGACCCCGGTGGTAGTAGGCGAGGCTGTCGAGCGCGAAATCGGCCACCAGCCGGTCCAGACCGACCGAGACCCGGGCCGCCCAGGCGAGATCGCCCTCGTCGACCGAATCGTCCAGAGTGAAGACCTCCCGGGCCAGGGCGACCCGTTCGGCGGTCTCCTTCTCCGTGACCGCCGAGACCCTGACCCGCAGGTCGTCGAACTCCAGAACCTCGACATGGCCGCCCAGCTGCGAGGAGACCAGCGTCAGGTCGGTGGAGACGTCGAGCATGCCCGGGTACAGATGCCCCATCAGCCCGTGGCGGCCGTGGCGCAGCGCACCGCGCACCCCGGCGGCCGAGATCCAGCGGCGGATCCGGCCCCAGGCGTTCTCGTCGTGCAGATGGCCCGAGACCGAGCGGAACGGGATGCCGCTGCGCCGGAACACGTTGGCGACCTCCGGCAGCGGGCACTGACCGCAGTACGCCAGCCACTCGCCGGTGCCGGTGTTCGCGTGGTCCATGGCCTCGGTCGGCTGGAGGTCGATGACCAGCACCGGGGTGTGCGTGCGCTGGGCGACCGGCAGCACCATCGACGCGGTGAGGTACGTCGTCAGGAACGTCACCACCAGATCGCAGTCGGCCCGCCGCAGCTGCTCGGCAGCCCTGGCCGACTCCTGCGGATCGGAGACGAAGCCCGCGTCGACCACCTCGCACCCCATCTCCTCGATCCGCGCGGTCACGAACCGGGCCGACTCCCGGAGCTGTTCGAGAAGGCCGGGGAACTGCGGCCAGTACGCGCCGAGCCCGCCGGAGACCAGGCCCACCCGGGTCCGGCGGCGGGACGTGCGTGCCAGGGCGCCGTTGGGCTCGGTGGTGCGGTCGTCAGACATCAGGTATTTCCTTTCCTCGCAGCTGATTTCCCGGCAGGTGATTTCCCGGTGAGCCGGGCCTCCGCGCGGTCCCAGTCCCGCCCGTCCCCCCTCGGTTCGTAGTGCCGCAGCTCCTGGGTACGGGCGACCAGCCGGCGCATCCCGGCGAGGCCGCCCACCAGACCGTGGGCGCGGGCCTGCAGCAGGATGTTGCCGAGCGCCGTGGCCTCGGCGGGCCCGGCCGTCACGGGCAGCCCGCTCGCGTCCGCCGTCCACTGGCACAGCAGCTCGTTGCGCGAGCCGCCGCCGACCAGATGGATCCGGGTCGGCTCGCGGCCCGCCAGCTCGGCTGCCCTCCGCAACGTCCTGCGGTGGGCCAGCGCCAGGCTCTCCAGCACGCACCGCACGTAGCCGCCACGAGTCCCCGGGGGCTGCTGCCCCGTCCGCAGCAGATACGCGTCGATCCGGGAGGGCATGTCGTCCGGCGCGAGGAACGCCTCGTCATCCGGATCGATCACCGCGGCGAACGGCGCAGCCTCGGCCGCGCCGGCCAGCAGCCCGGCGAGTCCGGTGGCCGGGCCCTCGCGGTCCCACGCCCTGCGGCACTCCTCCAGCAGCCACATGCCCATGATGTTGCGGAGGTACCGGACGGTGCCGTCCACCCCGCGCTCATTGGTGAAGTTCGCCGCCCGCGACTCCTCGGACAGCACCGGGGCGTCCAGCTCCAGACCGGCCAGCGACCAGGTGCCGCACGAGACGTACGCGAAGTCCGGCTCGGTCGCCGGTACCGCCACGACCGCCGACGCCGTGTCGTGCGAGGCGACGGTGGTCACCGGGGTCCCGGCCGGCAGCCCCGTGGCCGCGACGACGTGGGCCAGCAGCGTCCCCGCCGGATCACCCGGCTCACGCAGCGGCGGAAAGAGCGAACGCGCCAGCCCCAGCCGCCCGATCAGCGCGTCCGACCAGCCACCGGCCCGCGCGTCGAACAGACCGGTCGTCGACGCGTTCGTGATCTCCGCACCCACAGAGCCAGTCAGCCAGTGCACCAGCAGATCAGGCATCAGCAGCACAGTCCGTGCCGCCTCCCACTGGGCCGTGGCACGGTGGGCCAGCAGCTGGAACACCGTGTTGAACGGCAGATGCTGCAACCCGCTCACGGCATAGAGCTCCGCCGCGCCGCAGCCCTCCGGCAGCCGCCGCGACATGCCGTCGCCGCGTCCGTCCCGATAGTGGAACGGCACCCCGAGCAGCGCCCCGTCGGCATCCAGCAGACCGTAGTCCACCGCCCAGGTGTCGATGCCGACCGAAGCGATCGGACCGCTGTGCCCGGCCGCCCGCAACCCGGCCAGCATCCCCTGGTACAGGGCCAGTACGTCCCAGTGCAGCCCGTCCGGCAGCCGCACCGGTTCGTTGGCGAACCGGTACGCCTCGGTCAGCACCAACGTGCCGGCGCCGACCCGGCCCGTCATCACCCGGCCACTGGTGGCACCGAGATCCACGGCGGCGAAGACGGCCTCGCCGGCCCGTCGGCCGGATGAGTTCACAGCCATCGGGATCGTGTCCGGGTCATCGCAGGAAGGCCGCGGCCACACCGGCGTCGACCGGGATGTGCAGACCCGTGGTGTGCGTGAGGTCGCCGCCGGTCAGAGCGAACACGGCGTTGGCGACATGCTCGGGCAGCACCTCGCGCTTGAGCAGGGTCCGCTGGGCGTAGAACTCCCCGAGCTTCTCCTCCTCGATGCCGTACGTCGCCGCCCGCTGGGCGCCCCAGCCGGCGGCGAAGATCCCCGAACCGCGCACCACACCGTCCGGGTTGACGCCGTTCACCCGGATCCCGTGCTCGCCCAGCTCCGCGGCCAGCAGCCGCACCTGATGGGCCTGGTCGGCCTTGGTCGCGGAGTACGCGATGTTGTTCGGACCCGCGAACACGGCGTTCTTGGAGGCGATGTAGATGATGTCGCCGCCGATGCCCTGAGCCCGCATCACCCGGGCTGCCTCCCGCGACACCAGGAACGAACCGCGCGCCATGATGTCGTGCTGCAGATCCCAGTCGCGCACCGTCGTCTCCAGCAGCGGCTTGGAGATGGAGATCCCCGCGTTGTTGACGACGAGGTCCACACCGCCGAAGGCGAGCACGGCGGCCTCGAACGCGGCGGCGATCTGCTCCTCGCTGGTGACGTCGACCGTCACCGCGACCGCCCGGTCAGCTCCGCCGAGGTCCTCGGCGACCGCGGCGGCGCTCTCCGTGTTCAGGTCGGCGACGACCACACAGGCGCCCTCGGCGGCCAGCCGGTGCGCGATGGCCTTGCCGATCCCCGAGCCCGCACCGGTCACCAGTGCCACCCGGGTGGCCAGCGGCTTCGGCTTCGGCATCCGGCGCAGCTTGGCCTCCTCCAGGTCCCAGTACTCGATCCGGAACTTCTCGGACTCCTCGATCGGCGCGTACGAGGAGACGGCCTCGGCGCCGCGCATCACGTTGACGGCGTTGAGGTAGAACTCCCCGGCCACCCGCGCGGTCTGCTTGTCCTTCCCGAAGGAGAACATGCCCACCCCGGGGACCAGCACGATCGCCGGATCCGCACCGCGCATGGCGGGGGAGCCGGGAGTGGAGTGCCGTTCGTAGTACGCCCGGTACGTCTCGCGGTACTCCGCGTGCAGCTCCCGCAGCCGCTCCCCGGCCTCGGCCGGTGGCGCGTCCGCCGGAAGGTCCAGGACCAGCGGCCTGACCTTCGTACGGAGGAAGTGGTCGGGGCACGAGGTGCCGAGCGCGGCGAGGCGCGGATGCTCCGCTCGGGACAGGAAGTCCAGCACCGGGGCGGCGTCGGTGAAGTGCCCCACCTGGGGGCGGTCCGTGGACGCGAGACCGCGGATCAGCGGGGCGAGCGCGGCGGCTCGTTCGCGACGCGCCGCCTCGGGCAGCGGCACCCGGTCCGGCAGTACGGGACCGAAGGGCTCGGCCCTGCCGTGTTCCAGCAGGAACGTCTCGGCGGTACGGATCATCCACAGCGCGTTCTGCTCACACGCGTCGGACGTATCGCCCCAGGCGGTGATTCCATGACCGCCCAGAACCACCCCGACCGCCTGCGGGTTCGCCTCCTTGACCGCGGCGATGTCGAGACCGAGCTGAAACCCCGGCCGGCGCCAGCCCACCCAGGCCACCCTGTCCCCGAAGCACTCGGCGGTCAGCTTCTCGCCGTCGGCCGCGCACGCCAGGGCGATCCCCGAGTCCGGATGCAGGTGGTCGACGTGCGCCGCCTCTACCAGGGCGTGCATGGCGGTGTCGATGGACGGTGCGGCACCGCCCTTGCCGTGCAGGCAGAAGTCGAAGGCCGCCACCATCTCGTCCTCGCGCTCGACGCCCGGGTACACGTCCTTCAGCGCGCGGACCCGGTCCAGCCTGAGGACGGCGAGACCCGCCTCCGTCAGTGTGCCGAGGTCGCCCCCGGAGCCCTTGACCCAGAGCAGTTCGGTCCCGCCACCGGTGACCGGATCGGCGCCGGCCGCCTTCACCGACGTGTTGCCACCTGCGTAGTTGGTGTTGCGGGGATCGGCGCCGATCCGGTGCGCGCGCTCCAGGAGCGCTGCGACCTCGGCGTGCGTCGCGGACGTCATAGGGGTTCCTTCGGGGTGAGAGGTGCGTTCACGGCGGGGGACGGACGGCGGGCGGGTACCGGCGGCAGGGGTCAGGCGCCCCAGCCGGCCTGGGTGCCGCCCACCCGGGCGGCCGCGATGCGCTCCTGGTTACCGGAGGCGAGGTAGGCGGCGAAGGGGTCGCGGGCCAGCCCCTGTTCCTCGCGCACCTCGGCGAGCAGCGGCCGCACATCGGTGTTGTACGCGTCCATCAGGACGGCGTTCGCCGCGAGCACATCGCCCGACCTCTGCGCGGCGCCGAGCGCGTCACCGTCCACCAGCAGCGCCTTCGCGGTCGCCTCCTGCACATTGGCGACCGACCGGATCACCGCCGGGATCTTCGCCTCGATGTTGTGGCACTGGTCGAGCATGAAGTTGACGTTGGTCTCCGGCTTGAGGCCGCCGTTCCTGACCACCTCGTGCATGATCCGGAACAGTTGGAAGGGATCGGCGGCGCCGACCATCAGGTCGTCGTCCGCGTAGAAGCGGGAGTTGAAGTCGAACGCGCCGAGCCGCCCCTCGCGCAGCAGGATCGCCACGATGAACTCGATGTTCGTGCCCGGTGCGTGGTGACCTGTGTCCACGACCACCTGGGCCTTCGGCCCGAGCTTCAGGCAGTGCGCGTAGGCGGTGCCCCAGTCCGGCACGTCCGTCGCGTAGAACGCGGGCTCGAAGAGCTTGTACTCCAGCAGCATCCGCTGGTCGTCGCCCAGCCGTTCGTAGACCTCCGCCAGCGCCTCGGACAGCCGGTCCTGGCGGGTGGCGATATCGTCCTGGCCGGGGTAGTTGGTGCCGTCGGAGAACCACAGCTTGAGATCGGGCGAGCCCGTCTCGTCCATGACGTCGACGCATTCCAGCAGATGGCCGGTCGCCTTGCGCCGCACCGCCGCATCGGGGTGGGTGACCGAACCCAGTCGGTAGTCGTCGTCCTGGAAGACGTTCGAGTTGATCGCGCCGATCCGCAGCCCGAGGCCCTCGGCGTGCCGCGTCAGCGCGGCGTAGTCCGCCACCTTGTCCCAGGGAATGTGCAAGGACACCTTCGGCGCGACCCCCGTGAAGGCGTGCACCTGCGCCGCGTCCTCCATCTTCTCGAACGGGTCGCGTGGCACCCCCGGCTGTGCGAACACCTTGAAACGAGTTCCGGAATTGCCGTAACCCCATGAAGGAGTCTCGATCACCTGAGACTTCAGGGCTGCCTTGACGACCGACACATCAGACATGAGCACCTCGTAAGCAGAGTCATCCGGCGACCGAGGCCGTCAGAGAGGATGTGAATCGTTTCATCTGGAACGTACGCTAGGTTTGGCGCCGACGACTAGTCAAGCGGCTGGCCAGTCTTGTTCGTCGTTTGAACCTCGTTTTGAATCAATTCACCACAGACCGGGGCGACCCGGCCGAAGGCGGGCCCGGCCTGCCCGAGCCGCACGGCTGGGCTCAGTGCCCGCTGTCCGACATGCTCGGGCGGAGCGACCGGACGAGTTCGAAGAACCGTGACTCGTTGCCCGAGAGCCCGGCCCGCCGCAGCGCGCCGTCGGCCTCCTCGATCGGTGCGGCGAGCAGGGGCATGTAGAGCGGGGCGTCATCCGGGTCGCAGAGGGCAGCCCGGGTGGCTTCCAGCAGACGGACGTACGCCTGCGCCGCGGCGAGTTCGTCATCGCGCATCTCAGCATCTCCCGGTCAGAGGTGTCGGACCCACAAGCATCCTCCATGGGTCTGACAACACCCCTCGGCCAAGCCCCAGCGCGGTCCCTACGGGCCGTCAGGCCCGCGCACGCCGGCCGGTGGCTCGACCTCCAGGAATCTCCGGCGGCGCGGGCCGTGGTACAGCAGCGCGATCCAGCCCGACGCCCGCAACGCCGCCGCGCACCGGTTCAGTTCGTCGGCCTCCTCGTGCGCCGCCCCGCTGCCGGGCGGGCCGAGCCATTGAACGCGTACGGTCCCCGGGGCCGTTGCGGCCTCCACCCGGTACCCGGTCGCGGTACGCCGCCCCGACGCGTCGACCGCCGAGGCGGACAGTCCCGACGCCTCCAGCGTGAGGGCGACGGCGCGTACCGGCCTGTGCAGCTCCCACGGGGCCGGAACGGACTCCGGGTCCGGGTGCCCGGAGTTGGCCAGCCGCCGGATCTGCACCATCCCGGCGAACGCTGCCCGTACCGCGGCGGCACGCTTCTCCGCCGGGCCCAGGGGTGACGGACCCTCACCGGTGGCCGGTTCGAAACCGGCCTCCTCCTCGGTGCCCATCCGCTTCCCCCTTCGCCCGTACGCGCTTGCCGCCAGTGTGCGCCGCCGCACTGACAACGGCGCGCCACTGGCCACGGGGCTCCGGCCGGAGGCCCGGGGCCGGTGTCAGGCGATGTCTGTGAGGACCTTGCCCGGGTTCAGGATGCCGTGCGGGTCGAGCGCCGCCTTCACCGCGTGGTGCATGGCGAGCACCGCGGGACCCAGCTCCTTGTCCATGCCGCGCATCTTCAGCAGTCCGACCCCGTGCTCGCCCGTGACCGTGCCGCCGAGCGCGATCGCGTCGTCCAGGATGTCCTCGAAGGCGGACTGCGCGCGGGCCCGCGCCGCTTCATCACCTGGCGGCGTGATGATCAGGGGATGCAGATTGCCGTCCCCCGCATGGGCGATGTTGGCGATCAGGACGTCGTGCCTGGCCGCCGTCCGCTCGATCCGGGCCAGCATCTCCGGAACGGCGGTACGAGGCACGCAGACGTCCTCCGTCAGGACCGGGCCGAGCCGTTCGAGCGCCGGATATGCCAGCCGTCGGGCCTGGAACAGGGCATCGGCCTCCTGCTGGTCGGTGGAGACCGCGGCCCAGCTCGCGCCGGCCTGTTCGAAGCAGTCCCGGATCAGCTCGGCCTCGGCGTCACCCTCGGCCCCGGGAGTGTCCACCCGCCCGAGCAGCACCACGTCCGCGTCCGCGGACAGCCCCATCTTCTTCCAAGCGTCCACGGCGGCGAGGCAGTGGCGGTCGACCAGTTCGAGTGCGGACGGGATGACACCGGACGCGGTCACGGCGCTCACCGCCTCACCGGCGGCGACCACCGACGAGAAGTAGCCCGCGACCGTCCGCTCCTGGAGGCGTGCCGGGCGCAGCCGTACGGTGATCTCCGTGATCACCCCGAGTGTGCCCTCGGAGCCCACCATCAGCCCGGCCAGGTCGTACCCCGCCACACCCTTCGCGGTGCGGCGTCCGAGCGAGACGACCTCGCCGAGCCCGTTGACCACTTCGAGGCCCAGCACGTAGTCGCGGGTCACGCCGTACTTGACGCAGCACATACCGCCCGCGTTGGTCGCGACGTTCCCGCCGATCGTGGACCACGGGGAACTCGCCGGATCCGGCGGATACCAGAGCCCGTGCTCCGCGCAGGCCGCCCGGAGGTCGTCGTTGACCACACCGGGCTGGACCACTGCCAGCCGCTCGGCGGCGTCGATGTCGACGATCCGGTTCATGTCCTCGAACGACAGGATGATCGCCCCGTCCACGGCGTTGGCCCCGCCGGACAGGCCGGTGCCCGCGCCACGAGGCACCAGGGGAATGCGGTGGGCGAGACAGCGGCGCACCACCTCCCGCACCTCGTCGGTGCTCGCCGGGCGGACCACGGCCAGCGGCATCCCGTACGGAGCCCACTCGGCCTCGTCGTGCTGGTACCGGGCCAGGCCCGCCGGATCGGTCAGTACCCGCCTGGCCGGAATGCTGTCGACCGGTGCGTTCGCCACGATGGTGGCCACCTCCCATAAAGATGTATTAACCACCATTGTCGCGCGCGGGACTGCCGGCTGCGGGGGAGGCCCCCCGTTCTCCCGAACGGGCACCGCGTGGACCGGGCCCGCCGGGGACCTCGGTAGGCTCGGCCGTTCATGGACCCCGCACACCGAAGGACACTCGCACCGTGCCCGATACCGACCGAGCTCCCGGCACCGACGACCCGGAGGGCACCGGCCGGGCAGGACTGCGCTCCGACTGCGGGAACTGCTTCGGGCTGTGCTGTGTCGCGCTGACCCTCACCCGCTCCGCGGACTTCGCCATCAACAAGGACGCCGGCAAACCCTGCCGGAACCTTCAGGACGACTTCCGCTGCGGCATCCACACCAGGCTGCGTTCCGAGGGCTTTCCCGGCTGCACCGTGTACGACTGCTTCGGCGCCGGACAGAAGGTGTCGGGGGAGACCTTCGGCGGACAGGACTGGCGCGCGGCCCCGGAGAGCGCCCAGCGGATGTTCGAGGTCTTCCCGGTCATGCGGCAGCTGCACGAGCTGCTCTGGTATCTGACGGAGGCGGCCGAGCTGGCACCGGCCCGCCCCCTCCACGGCGAGATCGGCCGCACCCTCGACGAGACGGAGCGCCTCACCCACCTCGACGCCGCCGCCCTCGCGGAACTGGACGTCGCCGCTCACCGTGACGACGTCGCCGCCCTGCTCGCGCGCACCAGCGAGCTCGTCCGCGCCACCGCCCCTCGTAAGAAGAAGCGCGACCACCGCGGCGCCGACCTCATCGGCGCCCGCCTCAGGGGAGCCGACCTGCGCGGCGGCGACCTGCGCGGTGCCTGCCTCATCGCGGCGGACCTGGCCGGCGCCGATCTCAGGCTCGCCGACCTCATCGGCGCGGACGTCCGGGACGCGCGACTGTCCGGTGCGGACCTCACCGGAGCACTCTTCCTGACGCAGGCACAGCTCAACGCTGCCCGGGGGAACGGCGCCACCCGGATCCCCGTGTCGCTCAGCCGTCCCTCGCACTGGGAGCATTGAGGGAGCAGCCGGTTACGCCTCCGGCGCGTCCCCGTCCAGCGGAGCCTCCAGCGCCGCCTTGAGCCGCTGGAGCGTCGTGCGGATGTTGCCGCGCTGGAAGTCCGCGAAGGTGTGACCCCGGGTGGCCGCCCGGTCGAAGGCGTTGGCCAGGAAGTCCGGCCAGCCGCGACGGTCGTCGGTCCAGGTCTCGGTGACCAGGGTGCCGCCGTCCACCGCCTCGAACCGGTACTCCCAGGTGGCGATTGCGCCGGGGAGCCGCGGCCGCCGGGCGCCGATCGCGTGGACCCGGAAGGCGAACCGCTCACCCGGATCGGCGGCGGTCACCGTGCACCGCGTCGTCCAGTTCATCCTGCCGCGCTTGTTGCGGCCCTCGAAGACCATGCCGACGTGCGCCTCCCGGCGCTCCCCGAGCACCTTCGCGCCCCGGTTCTCCGGACTCCAGCGCCCCATCGCGGTCGGGTCGCTGACCTGTGCGTACACCGCAGAGGGCGCGACGGAGACCACCGTGCTGTCCGAGACGGACATGGTGCGGGTCATGAAGCACTTCCGATCCGCGGCCGACTGCGGCAACCACCGGGCGTCGGGACGGCCGCACGGCCGACGGGCTCCCGGGCCCCACACCCTACTGGCCGGTCACATACGCTGTGGCGGCGGGCGTCGCGACCGTCCCCGTATCCGGTGCGCGGGATCGAGAACGCATCCGCTCCGCTGTTCGTTGCACAGGTGGCGTATCCGGATCATCACCGACAACCGGACCGAGGAGCCCCGCACATGCCCAGCCGCACAGACACCGGCCGTACCGAGCCAGACAGCACAGAGGCAGGCCGCACCCGCCTGGTCGAAGGCCTCATGGAGCGGTTCCCGCACGTGCCCAGGGAGGCCGTGATCAAGGAGGACCTGCTGCGTGGCGGCCTGGCCTTCGACGAGTCCGCGCTCAGCGACAACGAGGGCGGTGACGTCAAGCCGAAGTCGTACTTCATCTTCTCCTTCGACCACGGCACCCTGCCCGAGCTGGGGGCCGCCGCCCTGCGCCGGCCGCCGGAGGAGATCGTCCTCACCGGCGGACCGTACGAACTGCGGCGCACCGTGGTCTCCGTGCGGGTGAACCCCGCATCGCCCTACCGGGTCGCGGCCGACGCCGACGGCGTGCTCGGGCTCTACCTCGACGGCAGGCGGATCTCCGACGTCGGCCTTCCCCCGATGCCGGACTACTACCGGCACACGCTGGAGAACGGCAAGTCCGTGATGGAGGTGGCGCCCACCATCCAGTGGGGCTACCTCGTCTACCTGACGGTCTTCCGGGTCTGCCAGTACTTCGGCGCCAAGGAGGAGTGCCAGTACTGCGACATCAACCACAACTGGCGCCAGCACAAGGCCGCAGGCCGTCCGTACACCGGGGTGAAGCCGGTCGAGGAGGTCCTTGAGGCGCTGGCCATCATCGACCGCTACGACACCGCGAAGACGTCCACGGCCTACACGCTCACCGGCGGAGCCATCACCTCGCACATCGGCGGACGGGACGAGGCCGACTTCTACGGCCAGTACGCGAAGGCCATCGAGGAGCGCTTCCCCGGCCGCTGGATCGGCAAGGTCGTCGCCCAGGCCCTGCCCAAGGCGGACGTGCAGCGCTTCCACGACTACGGCGTGCAGATCTACCACCCCAACTACGAGGTGTGGGATCCCCGGCTGTTCGAGCTGTATTGCCCCGGCAAGGAGCGCTACGTCGGCCGCGACGAATGGCACCGCCGCATCCTGGACTCCGCCGAGGTCTTCGGCGCCCGCAACGTCATTCCCAATTTCGTCGCAGGCGTGGAGATGGCCGAACCCTTCGGGTTCACCACGGTGAAGGAGGCCATCGACTCCACCACGGAGGGCCTGCGGTTCTTCATGTCGCACGGCATCACGCCCCGCTTCACCACCTGGTGCCCCGAGCCCACGACACCGCTGGGGAAGACGAACCCGGACGGCGCGCCGCTGGAGTACCACATCCGGCTGCTGGACGCCTACCGCTCGACGATGGAGGAGTACGGACTGACCTCGCCCCCCGGCTACGGTCCGCCGGGTCCCGGGCGCGCGGTGTTCTCCGTGAGCTCCTTCATGGACAGCCTGCCGGCCCGCCCCGAGGACGAGAAGCCCTGACGGCGTACTGCTCTGACGACGTACGGCCCTGACCGGCGGTCAGCCGGCCGGCGCGTCCGCCGCGGCGACGAGCTCCCGTACGACCTGGACGAAGCCGCGTACCAGCGCGGTGTCCTTGCCGTCCGCCCAGGCGAGCACCACCCGCAGCGGTTCCACATCGGTCAGCGGGACCCAGACGAGGTCCGGCCGCGCGTAGTACCGGGCCATGCTCAGGGGGGCGAAGCAGACGGAGGATCCCTCCGCCACCTGCTCCAGCATCTCCTCGACGTTGTCATTGGTCGGCCCCCACTTCGGACTCGAACCGTCCGGCCGGGGGTTGACCGCCCACCAGTCCACCCACTCGCGCGGCGCGCGCTGGGTCCACAGCAGGGGCTCGTCGGCCACTTCGAGCACCGAGATGCCCGAACGGCCCGCCAGCGCGTGCCCGCAGGGCAGCCCCACGACACGGGGCTCGGTGTGCACCAGCTCGCCGCGCAGCCCGCTCAGGTCGTTGGGCAGCCAGACGAAGGCGACATCGGTCTGGCCCTCACGCAGCGCGTCGGCCTCCTGCCCCCAGTCGTAGCGCTTGGGCGCCACCCGTACCCCGGGGTGGCGCCGCGCGAACTCCGCGCGGGCTCGCGTGGTCAGCTCGCCGGCCCCGCTCGCCTCGAAACCCACCCGCAGTACGCCCGTCTCGCCGCGTGTGTGCCGCTCGGCCGCCGCCGACACCCGTTCCGCCTGGCGAACCGTCAGCAGCGCCTCGGCGATCACGTCCTGCCCTGCCGCGGTCGCGGAGACGCCCCCGGCGTGCCGGTCGAACAACCGCACCCCGAGCTCCGACTCCAGGCTCTTGAGGGCGTACGAGAGGGCGGGCTGGCTGACGAACAGCCGCCGGGCGGCCCGTCCCAGGTTCTCCTCCTCGGCTATCACGGTGAGGTAGTGCAGCTGACGCAGCTCCATCCAGGCATCATAAGTCGTCTTTATCAGTCCGGTGAGTCTCTGTCTTGGACCGCCAGGGGAGCCGGATGACATAACTGGATCACCGCAACGAACCCGAGAAAAGATGGAGTTGGCCATGAACGCCGAGCACCGCACGAATGACGGACACGCCCCGGCCACCGGGGACGGGACGCCGGGCCGGGTCTGGCTGATCACCGGCGCCTCCTCCGGTTTCGGCCGCGCCATCGCCTCCGCCGCGCTCGCCGCCGGGGACACCGTCGTCGCCACGGCCCGCAGGCCGGAGACGCTCGACGACCTCGTCGCCGCGCACCCGGACCGCGCCGTCGCGGTCCAGCTGGACGTCACGGACACGGCGCGCATCGCGGACGTCGTCGCGGACACCGTGCTCTGGTACGGGCGGATCGACGTGGTGGTCAACAACGCGGGGATGGGGATGATCGGGGCCGTGGAGGAGACCAGCGACCGCGAGCTGCGTGATCTGATGGACCTGCACTTCTTCGGGCCGGCCGCGCTGGTGCGCGCGGTCCTGCCGCACATGCGCCGCAACGGCTCCGGCGCCGTGGTCCAGATGAGCAGCATGGGCGGCCGCTTCACCTTCCCCGGTGTCGGCGCCTATTCGGCCACGAAGTTCGCGCTGGAGGGCCTGTCCGAGGCGCTTGCCGCCGAAGTGGCCCCGCACGGGATCAAGGTGCTGATCGTCGAGCCCGGGTCGTTCCGGACCGGGTTCGCCGGCGGCGGCGCCCTGCACCAGTCCGCGGCGCTGCCCGCGTACGAGGCGACCGTGGGCCCGGTCCGTGCCGATCTCCCGGGCTCGGACGGCAAGCAGGAGGGGGACCCGGCCAAGGCGGCGACAGCGATCCTCACCGCCCTGGACGCACCGGACACCCCGCTCCGGCTGCCGCTCGGGAACGACGCGGCGGACGCGGTGCTCGCCGCCCTCGACGCTTCCCGTGCCGAGGTCCTGACCTGGGAGAAGCTCAGCCGCAGCACCGCCTTCGAGGACTGACGGACCGAGCCGCCGGGGCGGGGCTCCGAAGCCTGCGTCAGGCCCGGACCCCCGAACCCGGCGTCAGGCCCGCCACTCGGCGGTGCGCTCGGGGGACGCCGCGGCCAGGGCCTTCTCGATGGCCGCCGCGTCACCCTGGTCGCCGTATACCGGCGTCCCCGGCTGCTGGCGCCACGACGTGTCGAGCCCTCCGGCGTCCACGGTGTCGAAGCCCAGCTCGTCGATCAGCTCACGGACCGCCGCCTTCGCGGCCGCGTCGTCACCGGCCACCGGCAGAGCCTGTCGGCCGGCCGTGCCGGACGGCAGGCCACGGGTGAGGATGTCCTGCGCGTACGTCCCGTTGAAGGCCTTGATGACGGGGTGACCGATCTGCGTCTCCGTCCAGCGGCTCTCCGGCAGGCCGTCCTCGATGGCGGCGATGCGGCCGTCGCGCTGTGGGTAGTAGTTGCCGGTGTCGATGACCGCGGCCCCCTCCGCAGCGGCGTCCAGGAATCCGGCGGGAAGCCCCGGAACGGCCTTGAGCGGAATGGTGACGACCACGACCTGGGCGCCCCGGGCTGCCTCCGCCGCGGTGACCGCCGTGGCTCCGGTCTCCCCGGCCAGGTCGGCGAGTGTCTCCGGACCGCGTGAGTTGGCGACGGACACCTCATGACCCAGTGCCGTGAGGCGCCTGGTGAGATTGCCGCCGATGTTCCCTGCGCCAATGATGCCGATCTTCATGGATCCGACCTCCGATGGTGCCTGCGCTGCCTGAATTGGTGCCCGCGTCAGGTGAAATGGCTCCTGCCGGTTCACCAACCCGGTCCGGCCCGGAGCTATTCCGGGTGACGGAGAAACGATTCCTCTACCCGGCCGACGGATGGGACGCGTAAGTCGCGGGCAGTGAACAAATGAGAAAGCGGAATCAGCCGGACCACTTGAAGGCGGTGCCCATGCTCCACGGTGTCGACGTCAGTTCGCATCAGTCGTCCATCGATACGGACGGTCTGGACTTTGTCTTCATCAAGGCCACCGAGGGACGCTCGTACGTCAACCCGCATCTGGCCGAGCAGACCAAACGCGCACGCGACGCGGAATGCGTGGTCGGCTTCTATCACTTCCTGTGGCCCGGGAATATCGCGGCGCAGGCGGCGTACTTCCTGAGCAAGGCCCCGGAGAAGGCGGGCGAACTGCTGGCCGTCGACTGGGAGGAGAACGGTGAGGGGACCCGGGCCAGTAACGCGGAGAAGGACCAGTTCATCCGCGAGGTCAAACGGCTGCGGCCGCACCACCGGGTCCTGCTGTACTGCAACCGCTACTTCTGGCTGAACCACGACACCACCTCGTACGCCGGGGACGGCCTGTGGATCGCCGACTACGTCACCGCCGGCAAGCCCCGCATCAAGGCCTCCTGGCGCATCCATCAGTACACCGACCACCCCCTCGACAAGGATGTCGCCGACTTCTCCTCGCGGGCCGCGATGCACACCTGGGCGAAGGGGTAGCGGCTCGACCGGTGGCGATAAGGGGCGAGAATCGGCCATCCGAAATACTCTGTTCCGAGGCTTGTGTGCCTGCCCGGCGCGTCTCCGCGCGGCGGACGGGCACACCGCACCGAAGCGGAGGAGTACGCATGAGGGCCGCCGTCGTCCGCAGCTTCACCGAGCCCCTCGTCGTCGAGGACCGGCCGGTCCCCACCCCGGCCGGGCACCAGGTCCTGGTCCGTATGGAGGCCTCCGGACTCTGTCACACCGACATCCACGCGGCCCAGGGGGACTGGCCGGTCAGACCGAGTCCGCCCTTCGTCCCCGGCCATGAGGGGATCGGCATCGTCGAGGCGGCCGGCGACCGGGTCACCCACCTCGCGGTGGGGGACCGGGTGGCCATCCCCTGGCTCGGCGAGGCGTGCGGACACTGCGACCACTGCGTCTCCGGGTGGGAGACGCTCTGCCTGGCGCAGGAGAACAGCGGTTACTCGGTCGACGGCAGCCACGCCGAGTACGCCCTCGCCCACGGCAACTACGTCGTGCCCGTGCCCGACGGCATCGACCCGCTGGACGCGGCGCCCCTGACCTGCGCGGGCGTCACCACCTACAAGGCGGTCAAGCTCTCCGGCGCGCGCCCCGGCACCCGCGCCCTCGTCTCCGGCATCGGCGGACTCGGGCACCTCGCCCTGCAGTACGCGCGGATCTTCGGCGCCGAGACCATCGCCGTCGACGTCACCGACGAGAAACTGGCCCTGGCCCGGGAGCTGGGCGCCGATCACGTCATCGACGCCCGGGTCCAGGACGTCGCGGAGGAGACCCGCCGGCTCGGCGGCGCCGACGCGGCGATCTCCCTCGCGGTGAGCAACGAGTCGTTCGGCGCGGCCTACAGCGCGCTGCGCCGGGGCGGCACCCTCGTCCTCGTGGCCCTTCCCGCGGAGGGCAAGCTCGAACTCCCGGTCTTCGACACGGTGCTGAACGGCACCAAGGTCATCGGCTCGATCGTCGGAACCCGCCAGGACCTGGCCGAGGTCTTCCAGCTGCACCGGCTCGGCCGCACCCGTGTGGTCCGCGAGAGCCGGGATCTGGCGGACATCAACTCCGCGATCGGCGAAGTCCTCAAGGGCCAGGTGTCCGGACGCCTCGTCTTCGATCTCGGCGGCACGCCGGCCTGATCGGCGCACCCGCACAGCGAAGGACGGCCGCGTCCGGGACGGCACCGGGCGCGGCGGCCAGGTCGCTGACCCGTTCCGTCCGCCCGGTGCGGCAGACTTCTGCGGTGACCACAGCTGCGGCTCAGCCGCCTCGTGACCGTGCGCTCGGGCGCGGTATCTCCACCCTCATTCCGCAGGCCGCGACCGCGACCCCGGCCGAACAGGCCGCGGCGGTCCTGACTGCGATGCAGAGCGTTCCGGTGCGCGTCGGCGTGCTCCAGGCAGCGGTGGTGCTGCTGGAGGAGCGGGTCCGTGCGACGAGCGACGACGCGGAACGCGCGGCGGCCGCGACGACCGTGGCGATGCTCCGTACGGCGATCAGCCAGGCCCGCTGACCCGGCCGTCCGGCATCGCGGGGGTTCCGGCTGGTTCCGGCGGTGCGGCATCGCGGGGTTCCGGCCTGTTCCGGTGATCCGGCATCGGGGGGTCCCACTCGTTCCGGCCAGGGCGGGGCGAGGACCGGCCGGACGGAGTCGCCGCGTCGGTCCGCCCTCGCGGTGACGGCGAATTCGGTCGTGCTGTGACCGAGTGCTCTGCCATCCTGATCCCCGCGCCCGGCGGGGGCGGGGCGTGAAGGGCGGCTGAGCGACGTTGACGAGTGTCTTCGAAACCACCTGCGGCCCGGTGCGGGGAAGGGACCCGGACCGGGACATCGTCGCCGTCCTCGGCATCCCGTACGCGGAGCCGCCCTTCGGGGCGGGCCGGTTCCGGGCGCCGCGCCCCCGCGGCCCCTGGGCGGGCATCCGCGACTGCGTGGACTTCGGACCCGTCGCGCCGCAGTCCGCGCAGCTGCCGGGCGCACCGGGCTGGTCGCCCGGTGACGAGGACGTCCTCAGCCTCAACATCTGGACCCCGGAGGCCGGGAACGCGGTCGCCGGGGCCCGGCTTCCGGTACTCGTCTGGATCCACGGGGGCGCCTACACCTTCGGTTCCGGTGCCCAGCCGGACTTCGACGGCGCCGCGCTCGCCCGCGCCGGCCTGATCGTGGTCACCCTCAACTACCGCCTCGGGTTCGAGGGCTTCGGCCATGTCCCGGCCGATGGCCCCGACCCCTGCCCGCCCAACCGAGGGCTGCTCGACCAGATCGCCGCCCTGACCTGGGTGCGCCGCGAGATCGCCGCCTTCGGCGGGGATCCGGACAACGTCACCGTGGCCGGGCAGTCCTCCGGAGCGGCGTCGGTGGCCTGCCTGATGACGATGGACAGCGCGCGCGGGCTGTTCCGGCGCGCGATAGCGCACAGCGTGGTCGGCCCCTGTTATTCACCTCGGCTCGCCGGGCACCTCATGGAGAAGGTGGCCGCCGAGGCAGGCGTTCCCGCGACAGCCGCCGGACTGACGGCCGCCTCGCCGCAGACGCTGGTCCGGGCATCCGACGCAGTCATGGACGGATACCGGCAGGACCCGCACTCCGGACGGCACCACTGGGACCCGGTCATCTACGGCCCGGTCGCCGACGGCGTGCGGCTGCGCGGCGACCCGCTCGCCCTCCTGGCCGGCGGGGCGGCCCGCGGCATCGACCTGCTCGTCTGCCACACCACCCAGGAGTACTGGCTGCTGGACGCGGTCGGCAGCAGCGCGAAGGTCACTACGGAGGAACAACTGAGCCGATTCGCTGCGGACTTCGGACTCCCGGACCCGTTGGTGCGCGGCTACCGGGCGCTCATGCCCGAAGCCTCCGTGGGCGACGTGCATCTCGCCCTGTACGGGGACCTGATGTTCGGTGAGTACAGCAGCCGGCTCGCCGACGCCCACGCACGGGCGGGCGGACGCACCTTCCTCTCACGCTTCGCGCGGCAGCGCGGTGGAGCGCGGCCGGTGGCGTACGCCTGGCACTGCGCGGACGTCCCGTTCGCCTTCGGGAACCTCGATGAGGAGAGCGTCCGGTTCCTGATCGGGGGCGCCCCGACGCCCGCCGACCATCACCTCTCGGACCGGATGGCCGCCGCCTGGGCCGGATTCGCCACCACCGGCGAACCGGGCTGGGAGCCGCTCGCCGATGCCGATGCCGATGCCGGTGGTCCGGTCCGGACCTGGGAGACAACGGATACCAGCAGGGCGCCCGCCCCCGGCCACTGGTCGGACAGCGGGACGGTCCGCGCGCTGTGGCGGAGCTTCGACTACCGGCCCCTGCGACCCTGACTCGGCGCGACCCTGATACGACGCGCTTGAGAGGCGAGAGCCGCAGGGACCCCCGCCCCTCCCGTACCTGGCCGGCCTCCCGTACCGGGCCCACCGGCTCGCCCCGTACATCCGTCGTCACCACGACGGCGCGGTCACCCAGGCAGCACTTCCCGCCGTCCGGCCGCTCGCAGTAGAGCACGTACCCGGTGAGCCGGCCGGCCCGGCTCCGAATCTCCGTGTTCCCGACGATCCGTTCATGCCCGTTCTCCTTGCCCCGCCCGGCTTGCTCAGGCGCCGTCCGTTGTTCATCCGGTTTGACCGTAGGGCGAGTTCGGGTGCGCGGGATGAGTAGGCCTACTCAGCGGACGGGCCGTCCAGCCACTCATGCATTGGCATGGACCTGCAAACAACTCTGGGCTACAGTCCGGAACGGCACACTCTGAGAGCGCTCTCAGACGAGACGCCTCCCGGACGCCTGCTGTTCCTCCCCCACTTCGCCGGAACAACAGAAGGGCCAATGCCTTGAGACGCAGCACAGCTCTGAGAACCGCACTGTCCGCCGTGCTCCTCGTCGGAGCCTGGGCGGGCGCGGGCTTCCCCTCCGCCTCCGCCGCCGACACCCCCGCCACCGCTTCCCGCGCCGGTTCCGACGCACTCCCGGCGTCCGCCGGACTGCTGACCGCCATGCAGAAGGACTTCGGACTGACGGAAAGTCAGGCGAAGGCGAGGCTGTCCGCGGAGAAGACGGCGACCGCCATCCAGGGAAAGGCGAAGCGCGCCGCCGGAGACTCCTACGGTGGCTCCTGGTTCGATCCGTCGACGGGTGGCCTCACGGTCGCCGTCACCAGCCAGAAGCAGAAGGCGGCCGTGCGGGCGACCGGTGCCGACGTCCGCCTGGTCACCCACACCGCGCGCCAACTCGACGCGGTCAAGGCGCGGATCGACACGTTCGACGCGCCCGCCGGGGTCAGCAGCTGGCACGTCGACCCGAAGTCCAACAAGGTCGTCGTGAACGTCGTCGCCTCCGCGCAGGGTGACAACGATGTCCGGGCGTTCGTCGAGAAGGCCCGCGAGGCCGGACCGGTCGTCGTCGAACAGACCGCCCAGGCACCGCGGACCTTCGCCGCCGGGACCGTGGGCGGCGACCCGTACTACACGGGCAACGTACGGTGCTCCATCGGCTTCTCCGTCATCGGCGGCTTCGTCACCGCCGGGCACTGCGGACAGGCGGGTGCGGCCGTCAGCGGCTGGGACGGCTCCGCCATCGGCAACTTCCAGGGGTCGTCGTTCCCCGGCGACGACTACGCCTGGGTGAGCGTCGGCAACGGCTGGTGGACCGTTCCCGTGGTCATCGGCTGGGGCACCGTCTCCGACCAGCTCGTGCGCGGCTCCGCCGAGGCCCCCGTCGGCGCCTCGATATGCCGCTCCGGATCCACCTCGCACTGGCACTGCGGCAACGTACTGGCCACCAACGACACGGTGAACTACAGCCAGGGCGCGGTCTACCAGATGACCAAGACCAGCGTGTGCGCGGAGCCGGGCGACTCGGGCGGCTCCTTCATCAGCGGCGACCAGGCGCAGGGAGTCACCTCGGGCGGCTGGGGCGACTGCACCTCGGGCGGAGAGACCTGGCACCAGCCGATCAACGAGATCCTGAACCGGTACGGGCTGACGCTCCACACTGCCTGATGTCCAGCGCGACCTGACGTTCCATCCGGCCTGGATCACGCCGAGTCCCGGGGCCTGTCGCGCGGAGCGCACCGCTCCGCGCGCCAGGCCCCTTCGCCTACCCCTCGCCTGCTCACGACCTCGCCGGACTGGTGGCCGCGGAGTCGGCGGCGGGCGGACGCACCGTGGAGCAGCCCACCACGACATCACCCAGAAACGAGACGGCCAGCCGGTTGCGGCGGGACCGCTCCTCGACCTCCTCGACCTCCGCGAGCGACAGAGCGGCCGGGGGAATGATCGTGTTGTGTACGTGCTGCCACGCCAGCAGCATGGCCTCGCCCGCGACCCACTCGATACGGGAGTCAGGCGGGGCGTTCGTTCCGGTCGTCGCGGTCATCGCAGCAGGAGAACCTGCGTACGGCGACGCGTCAACCCGCGCCCGCCGCAGCCCCCTTGAGCACCGGTCACCTTCCGGATACCCGTAGTACTTGAGAGCTACGCGGCAGGTGCGGTCCGGGGAGGGACGCCGATTACAGGGCGCGGTTCATAACTTCGTACCGGATGCAACTCACGCATCCGGTACGGAAGGACCCCCGCCCCATGCCCGTCCGCCTCCGCAACAGCCGGCTGCGCCGCACCCTGCTGGCCGCGCTCATCGCCGCCTCGGTCGCCGCGCCCGTGTCCGGAGCCTCCAGCCCCGCAGCGGTCCCGGCACCCGTTCCGGCCCCGCTCGCCCCGCTGCGGGACGCCGCTCGGGGCACCCTCGACGCACGGTACGCCGTCACCCGCGACGGCATCCTGGCCGCCGGGGGCATGGCCGCGCGTCACGGTGACCGGAAGCGGGCCGCCGCGCTGCGCGGGATGGCGGAACCCCGTCGCCACTTCCTCCTCTTCGACGGCCGTGACGGGGGCCGCACAGCCGAGGTCTTCGGAGACCTGACGCGGGCCGAACGGATCGCCGTTCTGGTGCCAGGCGCCGATACCAACCTCGACCGGTACTGGCGCCTGAGGAACGACTCCGCCGCCCTGCGAAAGGAGTTGGGGCCGAAGGCCGCCGTCGTCGCGTGGCTCGGCTACAAAACGCCGGCCACGGTGAGCCCCGCGGCGCTCACCACCGGACGGGCCGACACGGCGGCACCCGCGCTCGGGCGGTTCGCGGACGAGCTGCACACCGCCAGGCCGACTGCCAGGATCTCCCTGCTCTGCCACTCCTACGGCTCGGTCGTATGCGCCCGAGCCGCGCCCGGCCTGCGGGGAGTGGCCGCCCTCGTCCTCTACGCCAGCCCCGGCACCGGTGCCCGCGACGTCAGCGCCCTGCACACCCGTGCCACCGTCTGGGCAGGCCGCGGAACGGCGGACTGGGTGGCGGATGTTCCGCACACCCGGCTCCGCCTCCCCTTCGTCTCGATCGGATTCGGACCGGACCCCGTCTCACCCGGGTTCGGCGCCCGCACCTTCGACGCGGGAACCGGCGGGCACAGCGACTATCTCAAGCCCGGCTCCCGGTCCCTGAAGAACATCGCCCGCATCGTCTCGGGCACCGCACCCTCCGGGAGGAGCCGGCATGCGTGAGCTCGTCCAGCGGATCGAAGCCGCCACCCCGCACCACCGCGACCGGACCCTCGACGCGCTGCGTGCCCTCGCCATCCTCGGAGTCGTGCTCGGCCACTGGCTGGTGACCGCCATGGTCGTCGACAGCGGCAGCCTCCACGCCGCGAGCCCGCTCCAGCACACACCCGAACTCGCCCCGGTCTCCTGGGTGTTCCAGACCCTCGCGGTGTTCTTCCTGGTGGGCGGGCAAGTGGCGGCCAAGAGCTATGAGTCGTCCCGCGCCCGGGGCGTCACCTACGGCCGCTGGCTCGGCGCCAGGACCGCCCGCCTGTTCCGGCCGGTCGCGGCGCTGCTGGTGGTCTGGACCGTGACGGCCGGCACGATGTTCGTCTCCGGGGTCGGCTACGGCAATCTGCACGCCCTGCTCAAACTCGTGCTCTCACCCCTCTGGTTCCTGCTGGTCTTCGCCGGGCTCACCGCACTGACCCCGCTCGTCGCCCGCCTCCACCCGCTGTGGCCCGTCGTCGTGGTCATCCACGTCGACATCATCAGGCTCGGACTCGACGGCCCCGCCCGGCTCGGCTGGGTCAACGTGGCCGCCGGCTGGCTGGTGCCGTACTGCCTGGGAGCGGCCTGGGCCCGTGGGGAGCTGCGGTCGCGGACGACCGGCTGGACCCTGCTCATCGGCGGCGCGACCGCCACGGCGCTGCTGGTCCTCCTCGCCGGATACCCCGCGTCCATGGTCGGGGTGCCGGGCGCCGCCATCTCCAATCTCGACCCGCCCACCCTGGCCGCGGTCACTTTCGGCCTCGCCCAGTGCGGGGCGGCACTGCTCCTGTCGGGGCCACTGCGGCGGATACTCGTGAAGCCTGCCGCCTGGGCGGCGGTGGCTCTGGTCAACCTCAGCGCCATGACCGTCTTCCTCTGGCACCAGACGGCGATGCTCGCGGTGACCGCGACCGGGCTTCTCACCGGCCGCACCCTGCCAGGACTGCACACCCGGCCGGACGGGACGCAGTGGATCATCGCCCGGCTCCTCTGGCTGCCGGTCTTCGCCGTCGCCCTGGCGGCGTGCTGGGCGGCGTTCAGAACGTACGAACAGCGCCGGCAAGGACGCACCACGGTGGTGCGTCAAGGACAACCCAGTAGTGATTGCGAGACACGCCGTGCCTAGAGTGACAGCCATGCACAGGCTACGGGCGGGAGCCGGGGCGCAGCTGACGGGGCGTCTGAGAGCTGTCCCGCGCAGCCTCGTCCACGACCTCTGGACCACCGCTGTCGATCCTCCGCCCCGTCCGCACGGGCCCTCGCTCCGCGACTGGATTCCGGCCTTCCTGCTGCCGCTCGTGGTGGGCACGGTGCCGCTCGCGGTCTTCAGCATCAACACGCTCGTGGCGCAGTACGGACTGGACACCCGCAGCGCACTCTTCCTCGGCTTGCTCCAGTCTGTGGCGTTCATCGCCGCCCTGTACCGACCGGTGCTCGCCTGGTGGGCGGTGACCGCCGTCATGATCGTGGTCGCGCTGACCGCTCAGCCCCAGACCGGAGATGCCTCGCTGCCCTGGACCCTGTCCGGAATCGTCGTACAGGCAGGGGTGCTGCTGATGATGGCACTGCGACTGCGTCCCCGGGTCGGTGTCGAGGCGCTCGTGCTCAGTGTGCTGGCGGGACTGGTCTGCGCCCCGGAAGACCTCGTGCATCCGGCCGCCCCCACACGGGTCGCCGTGGCCGTCCTCGTTGCGGCCGTCGTGATCGGGGTGGCGCTGCGCGGCCGTCACGTCGCCCGCACCGAACTCGTGGTCCAGGAAGAACGCACCGCGCGGGAGCGCGGCCGCCGCACCCTCCTGGAGGAGCGCAACCGGATCGCCCGCGAACTCCACGACGTGGTCGCCCACCACATGTCGGTGATCTCCATCCAGGCGCAGGTCGCCCCGCACCTGGTGGAGCACCCCTCCGACGAGCTCAAGGAGAACCTCGCGGGTATCCGCGAGAACGCCGTCGACGCACTCACCGAACTGCGACGGGTCCTCGGCGTGCTCCGCTCGGAGGACGCGGTGTCCGCCGAGGCGCGACACAGCCCCCAGCCCACCCTCGACCGCCTGCCGGAGCTGCTCGACAACGTGCGAGGGGCAGGCCTCAAAGTCACCACCGAGCTCACGGGCACCCCCCGGCCCATCCCGCCCGGCGTCGATCTCTCCGCGTTCCGCATCGTGCAGGAATCCCTCAGCAACGCCATGCGGCACGCGCCCGGAACAGCGGTCCACGTCGGGATCGCGTACCGGCCCAGCTGCCTCGCCGTCCGGATCACCAACACGGCTCCGGACGAACCGGCCCCGCCCCCGCGCGACATCGCTCACGGTCTGCTCGGCATGCGGGAACGCACCGCCATGCTGGGCGGTGACTTCACCAACGGGACTACTCCCGGAGGCGGTTACGAGGTAGTGGCGATACTTCCCCTGGAGGAACCCGTATGAGCATCCGTGTTGTCATCGCCGACGACCAGATGATGGTCCGTCAGGGATTCACGGTCCTGCTCAACGCCGAGCCGGGCATCGAGGTCGTCGGCCAGGCGGTCGACGGCCTGGACGCCGTGGCCAAGGTCGCCGAACTCACCCCGGACGTCGTGCTGATGGACATCCGCATGCCCGGGGTCGGCGGCATCGAGGCCACCCGCCGCATCACCGAGCCCGCCGGGTCCACCGTCAAGGTCCTCGTCCTGACCACATTCGACCTCGACGAGTACGTGTACGAAGCCCTGCGCGCGGGCGCCTCCGGATTCCTGCTCAAGGACGCCTCGGCGGCCGAACTCGCGGAGGCCGTCCGGGTGGTGGCCGCCGGTGACGCTCTCCTCGCCCCGAGCATCACCAAGCGCGTGATCGCCGAGTTCTCCCGCGTCACCCGGACACTCCGCATCCCGGAACGGGGCCGGGCGGGCGACCTGACGGAACGCGAGACCGAGGTCTTGGCGCTCATCGCGCAGGGACTCTCCAATGCCGAGATAGCCGTGAACCTGGTTGTCGCGGAACAGACGGTCAAGACCCACGTCGGCCGGATCCTGGTCAAGCTGGGACTCCGGGACCGGACCCAGGCCGCGGTGTTCGCCTACGAGACCGGCCTGATACGCCCGGCCGGCCAGTGACGGCCAGGACTGATCCCGGCCGGCCAGTGACGGCCAGGACCGATCCCGGCCGGTCAGTGACGGCCAGGACTGATCCCGGCCGGCCGTCACTGGCCGGATATCAGTCACCGAAACCCCGGGCCGTGAAGCCCGCGCGGGCCGCGAGCGCGGACAGCTCCTCCACCCGCGCCGCCCGCAGGCACACCACCGGATAGCAGTCGGACCCGATGTCGAGGACTGCGAGCGCCGCGCCGACGTCGCGGAAACACCGGCCGCATGCCTCCAGGAACTCATGGGTCGGCAGAAGCATGTCGTCCGCCTCGACCAGTACCCAGGGATCCACCGATGGCCGGGACGCGAGCCCACGCAACTGGGACCGGATCTCGTTGGCGTCCTCCTTCCAGTCCAGCTCCGCCAGCAGCCGGTGCTCGGCCAGCGCGTCGACGAGCGCTGTCCATGCGAGACCGGGCACGGGCCCCTCGATGCCCCGGTCCGCCAACGTGTCCGCGTGGTCACCTACATAGCCCGCCGGGTCGTCGTGGGCGTGCAGTACCCGTGCGGCGACAGCCTCATGGGCCGGAGCGAGCAAGGCCGCGACAGCGGCCAGGGAGGTACGGGCTTCGTCGGTACCCGACATGGTGTGCTCCTTCGGCGGCCGTCCGACCGCGTCCGGCCGGGCGAATCCGGCTGCCTGATCCCCGGGCGGGATCAGGCAGCCGGATTCCGGCAGTGTGATCAGGACGCCTGGTCCGGCGCCCTGAAAAAACCCTGCCACAGGGGTACGACAACGGGCCCGGACGGGCTCAGACCCCCGCTGCCCGCGCGGCCTCGTACACCTCGGTCGCCACATCGATGAGCTCCGTGGCGTCACGCGTGGTGCCCTGGAGGTCCAGCATGATCTCCGTGACCCCCGTATCGGCGTGAGCCACCAGGTCCTCGACGATCTGCGCCACACTTCCGTGGAACGGCTGCCGGTCGTCGCCCTCCACCGGCTTGACGCTGTACCGCGCGTTGGCACGGGCGCAGACAGCGAGCGGCCGCTCACGCCCCCGCTCGGCGGCGACATCCCGCACCCGCTGCCACTGCTCGGCCAGCGTCGACGCCCCCATGGCCACGGGCATCCAGCCGTCCGCCCGGTCGACCAGCCGGCGAACGGCCCGGGGGCCGCTCGCCGCGAGGAGGACCGGGATCGGGCGAGCGGGCTTGGGCCCCACCACGGACGGGGCGATCGTGGTCAGGGTCCCCTCGTACGAGACGGGGTCAGGACCCCAGACGGCCGCGAACACGTCGAGCAGCTCGTCCAGGACCGCGCCGCGCTGCTCGAAGGGAGCGACGGACGCGGCGGCGTACTCGTCCAGGGACCAGCCCGTACCCAGCCCCGCGACCACCCGGCCACCGCTGGCGGCGTCCAGCGAGGCGAGCGAGCGGGCCAGCTGGAAGGGGATGTGGAGCGGCGCGACGAGAACGCTGGTGCCGAGCCGGGCACGGTCGGTCGCCGCTGCGGCCAACGCCAGGGTGATCAACGGGTCCGCGACGCCGCGGTAGTGGTCGGGCCAGGCCAGGCCCGGGACTCCATACAGCCCCTGGGTGGCCGGTTCGGGAAAGAGAACCCGCTCGAACACCCACAGACTCTCGTAGCCGGCCGCCTCCGCGGCCCGCGCCACATCGGGCACATCGCGGCCGATGTCGTACTGCTTCATCTGCGGAAGGCCAAGACCGAGCGGGATCGGCATACGAGTGTCTCCCTCTACGAGGTGTATGGGACAACTACCCTACGGCGCAGTGACGCTGACGGGGCGTCCTAGCCGGCAAAATGATGGCTCCCGGAGCCGACACGGTACACCGCGCAGCCGTCCTCCTCGCGCAGGAACGTCGCGCGGGTGTGAGTGACGGAGGCCGGGCCGTCCGTGGGAACCCACACCTCGGCCGTTGTGTTGGGAGGCACGGTACAGCGCAGGTCGATGCCACCCGAGCGCAGTTTCCACTGGGTGGAGACGGGGCCGTAGACCGAGGCGAACGTGGCGCGGGCCGAGGTGACGTCGCCGCCCGGCCGAGGACGGATGACGATCTCGCGGAAGCCGGGCCGGCCCACCGCGATGCCCGCGATGTTCGTGTACATCCACTCACCGACCGAACCGTGGGCGTAGTGGTTGAAGGAGTTCATGTCCGGGGTCTGGAAGCCGCCGTCGGGCTGGATGGAGTCCCACCGCTCCCACATGGTGGTGGAGCCCTTGTCGATCTGGTAGCCCCAGCTGGGGAACGAGCGCTGCTGAAGCAGGCGGTAGGCGACATCGGTGTGCCCGGTGTCGGTGAGGACGGGCAGCAGCCTGGGTGTACCGAGGAAGCCCGTCGACAGGTGCCAGTCCTTGGCCTCGATCAGCGCGACGAGCCGGTCCGCCGCCGCCGTGCGCAGGGTGTCCGGCAGCAGATCCATCGACAGGGAGAGGACGTAGGCCGTCTGGGTGTCCCCCTTCACCCGCCCCTCTCCGGTGACATACGCGGCCTGGAAAGCCGTGCGTATCCGCGTGAAGAGGTCGAGGAACGGCGCCGGGTCCTCACCCAGCTCCGTGGCCGTCCGGGCCGCGAGGTCGGCACTGTGGGCGAAGTACGCGGTGGCGATGACGTCCTTCGGCGTCTCGTCGGCGACGTTCAGCCAGTCGCCGTAGCCGCCGGTCGGCCGCAGCAGGCCGTCGCTGTTCTTCTCCAGGTACGTCAGCCAGGCCCGGATGGATGGCCAGGCGTCCTTGAGGACCTGCCGGTCCCCGTAAGCCTGGTACAGCGACCAGGGGACGGTGACGCCCGCGTCGCCCCAGCCGGCCGCGCCGTTGCCGACGTTGCCGACGATGGGGGCCACGTCCGTGAAGGCGCCCTCGGCGGTCTGGGCGTCGCGCAGGTCCACGAGCCACTTGGTGAGGAAGCGGGCCGACTCCATCGTGTACGCGGCCGTCGGCGCGAAGACGTTGATGTCGCCCGTCCACCCCAGACGCTCATCGCGTGCGGGCGTGTCCGTGGGGATGGAGAGGAAGTTGCCGCGCTGGCCCCAGGTGATGTTGCTGTGCAGTTTGTTGAGCATGGGGACGTCGGTCTCGAACTCGAAGGTGAACGGGGCGGACGTGTGCATGACGCGACCGGTCAGCGCACTGGCCGGGGGAGCGACGGGCAGGCCGGTCACCTCGACGTAGCGGAACCCGTGGAAGGTGAAGCGCGGTTCGTACGTCTCGGAGCCGCCGCCCTTGAGGACGTAGGTGTCGGTTGCCGCGGCGCTGCGGAGATTCGCGGTGTAGACGGTGCCGTCGGGATTGAGGACCTCGGCATGCCGCAGACGCACCGTCGTGCCCGCGTCGCCCGACAGGCGCAGCCGCACCGATCCGACCATGTTCTGGCCCAGGTCGAAGACGAAGACGCCCGGCGAGGGCTCGGTCACCTTCCTGGCGGGAAGCTCCTTCGCCACCCGTACCGGTCCGTCCACCTGCGCGACGATCAGGCGTGGCGCGTCCTCGTCCGCGCCGCTGGCCTCGGACCAGGAGCGGTCGTCGAAGCCGGGCGAGGTCCAGCCGGCCGTCTCCTTGCGCGCGTCGTACGTCTCTCCGCCGAGGAGGTCGGCGGAGAGGATCGGCCCGGCGGCGGCCCGCCAGTCCGTTCCGGACGTGACGCGCCTGCTCGTGCCGTCCGTGAACTCGATCTCCAACTGGGCAAGAAGAGCCGGGTGTTCGCCGTACTGATGGGGTCCGAACATGCCGACGCTGCCCGCATACCACCCCGGTGCCACATAGGCGCCGATGGCGTTCGCGCCGGGCCGCAGCAGCGCGGTGACGTCGTACGTCTGGTACTGGACGCGCTCGCGGTAGTCCGTCCAGCCGGGAGCGAGCTGATCGCGTCCGACCCGGCGGCCGTTGAGATGGGCCTCGTACAGACCGAGAGCCGTGGCGTACAGGCGCGCCCGAGCGACCTTCTTTCGTGGCAGCTCGAACCCGTGCCGCAGCTGGTTGGCCGCGAACAGGGCGGGTACGACCTTGCCCCACGGTCCGGCGCCCCACGCGGCGGCCTCCTTCGCCGCCGGCCAGCCGCTGTCGTCGAAGCCGGGGCCGCGCCAGCCGTCGGCGGGCTCCTCGTCCGTCGACTTCCAGGAGGCGTCGGTGACGATGCTCTGTTCGCCGGACGCCGTGCGCAGGGCGAGCGTAGCGATCAGCCCTGCGGCCCCTTCGCTCGCGTTGGCCGCCGAGACCGCGAGGACGTTCGTTCCGGTACGCAGCCGCGCGAGGACGTCGATCACCGCGGGGCGGCGCCAGCCGTCGTTGTCGGTCGCCAGGTCCGTACGCGCGGCCTCGGTGCCGTTCACGGAGACCGCGTACACGTTGTCCGCGCTGATGGCGAGGGTCGCCGCGGTGATCCCGTCCGCGAGATCGACGGTGTGACGGAACCAACGGGTGCCCTCCGGCGCGCTGTTGGCCGGGTCTCCCTCGGGGAACCAGATCCAGGAGCTGTTCTCCAGCGAGGGCGCGTCGGTGAGGGCCGGGGGAGCGGACACCCAGGCGGCGGACCACTCGGCGGGGTCCATGAGGCCGGTCTCCCACCACGAAGGCGTGCTCCAGCCGGACTCGCCTCCGGCCGTGTCCCACACCCGCACGGACCAGAAGTAGCGCGTCCGCGGCTTGAGCGCGGGCCCCGCGTAGGGGACGAGGACGGACTCGCCGGACATCACCTTTCCGCTGTCCCAGATGTCCGGGTGCGACAGGCCGGACGCGCTGGACGCGACCCGGACCTGATAGGCGCTCTGCTGGACGTCCGGTTCCTCCGAGGCGACCGGCCAGCTGAGCCGCGGGTGTTGCGCGTCGAGGCCCAGGGGGTGCGACACGTACTCGACGGTCGGCGCGGTGACGCGTGGCGCACCGCGCCGTACAGGTGCCTGGGCCGGCACCGGCGCCGGAGCTGCCCCGGCCGGTGCGACTCCGGCTGCTACGGCGCCCACCGTGGCAGCGGCGCTCGTCAGGATGTTCCGCCTGCTGATCAATGCGGCCCCTCACACAGAAAGTGATGAATCGATTCACACTGTGGACGTAGCTGAACGTAGGGGCGCGCGAGGTGTGGGTCAATGAGCGTGCAGGGGGTTTCTCGACGGAGCCTTGATCGGGCATGCGTCATTCATGTGCGCGGCCCTACAGGCGAGTTGATTGATTGAACGGTTTCAATCGATGGACTGGTGCGGGAGCAGCCGGGCCCGGCTCAGCTGCCGAGCTGACCGGGTGTGCGGCGCAGCCGCTCCGAGAGCTTCCGCTGCGGTGGCCGGGCGGTGAAGTCGCCGCCCCGGGACTGTCCGGCGACGAGCACGCGCAGGGCGGTGGGAACGTCGGCCTCCGACGCCGGGCGGATCTTGATGTCGCCACTGCTGCGTTCCAGCCCGTCGGCATCGACCACGATCCCGGGCCTGGTCACCAGGATCAGGTTCCCCCCGATCCGCAGGTCGACATCGATGTGAAGGGTGCTGTGCGTGATCAGCGCGTCGGTGAAGTCGAGCTTCGCGTCGCAGAACATCAGGCGGATCTCCATGTGGCGCGGAACCAGCCAGCGTCCGGTGCGTGAGACATCGCCGAACCGCTGGTCGATCCGGACCAGATCCTTGGCCTGCGGAGGCATTCCCTCCGAGGGCAGGTCGGCGGTCAGCCGGGCCAGCTCCCCGGCGGTGCGGGCGGACAGCGCCGCATCCAGGCGCTCGTCCAGCTCGGCGGCGGTGAGCCGGCCGTCGCCCGCGGCGACCTGGAGGATCTCCACGACCTGGTCCCGATCCCGGTCCGATGCCCGCATGTCGGGCCTTGCGCTGGATCCGGAAGAGTCGCCGGTCGGCCTGAGTTCACCCGTCATACGGGCATTGTGGTGCACCGTCCGGAGCGCTGCAAGGTCGACGATCACACTCCTCGCGGGCGGGGAGCCGCCCGCCGGATCCCGGGCTCCGGCAGGCCGCTGCCACTCGGCTTGGGTATGACAAACGATCCGATGTATGGATTCGCCGGCGGGTCGGTGACAGGTGCGGCCAGGCGCCTGCGGCGGTGGGTGCCGATGCGAGAACTGTTGACAAAAGCGTGACCTGCTAGAAACCTGTCACCTCAACGACGCAAAAAGTTGACCAGATCACTCAAAATACCAGGCAATGAGCGTGAGTTTTCCGGCAGGTGGCTCGCTCTTCCTTCTGCCGGCGTACCTGATCGTCCCTCCATCGGTGCACCGGCAGCCCACACCCCGGCCCTGACCTACCGCATGACGCACCGCGCGTCGTGCGGTCGGTGACGCGTCGTCGTGCCTCCCGGTCCCGCAGCCCCACGGAACAGAGGACAGCATGAGATGGAAGCAGTTCAGATGGCGGCTCCTCATCGGCGCGGTGACAGCCGCACTGATGACGGTCGGGATCCTGCCGGTCACGGCCTCTGCGGCCGTACCGCGTCCCGACCTCGCCCTCGGTAAGCAGGCGACGGCCAGCGCTTCGAACGGTGCCTACTCGGCCTCGAACGTCACCGACGGCAGCCAGCAGACGTACTGGGAGAGCCCGGGTACGTTCCCGCAGTGGGTGCGGATCGACCTCGGGGCCCGGTTCGACGTCGATCAGGTGGTGCTGAAGCTGCCGAACACCTGGGAGGCGCGGACCCAGACGCTCGCCGTCCAGGGCAGCGACGACGGCAACGGCTTCAGCACGCTGTCGGCTTCGGCCGCGCGGGTGTTCACGCCGTCGGCGGGCAACACCGTCACCATCGGCCTCTCCGCGAAGCAGACGCGCTACATCCGGGTGCAGGTGACGGCCAACACCGGCTGGAACGCCGCACAGCTCTCCCAGGTGGAGGTCTACGGAGAGAGCGGGGGTGACGACCCCGGCCCACCGGTGACCGTGGGTTCCAATCTGGCGCTGAACAAGCCGATCGAGGCCTCTTCGTCCACGCAGAACTTCGTGGCGGCCAACGCCAATGACGACAAGACCGGCACGTACTGGGAGTCGAACGGCTACCCCTCGACCCTCACGGTGAAGCTCGGCGCCGACGCCGATCTCGAAGCCGTCGTCGTCAAGCTCTCCCCGGACCAGGCCTGGGCGGCGCGCACCCAGAGCCTCCAGATCCTCGGCCGCTCCCAGTCCGCCACCGGCTTCACCTCCCTGAAGGACCGGGCCGACTACGCGTTCAGCCCGGCCGGCAACGAGAACACGGTGACGATCCCGGTGACCGGCCGGTACGCGGACGTCCAGCTCAAGTTCTTCTCCAACACCGGCGCTCCCGGTGCTCAGGTCGCCGAGATCCAGGTCGTCGGTACCGCCGCGCCCAACCCGGACCTGACCGTCTCCGAGCTGAAGTGGTCGCCTGCCTCGCCCTCCGAGAGCGACGACGTCACCGTGACCGCCACCGTACGCAACACGGGTACGGCGCCGGCCGCCGCGACGACGGTCGATGTCAGCCTGGAAGGAGTGGTGGCCGGCAGCGCGCCGGTGAGCGCCCTTGCCGCCGGCGCGTCGGACACCGTGTCCGTCGATGTCGGCAAGCGGCCGATGGGCACGTACAGCGTCTCGGCGGTGGTCGACCCGAGCGACACGGTCATCGAGCAGGACAACACCAACAACAGCCGTACCGCCGCATCGAAGCTCGTGGTCTCGCAGAGCCCCGGCCCCGACCTGGAGGTCGTCGGCATCACCTCCAGTCCGGCGAATCCCGCGGTGGGCTCCGCCGTCACGTTCACCGTGTCCGTACACAACCGGGGAACCACCGCGGTGAGCGCGTCGACGGTCACGCGTCTTCTCGTCGAGAGCACCACACTGAACGGTACGACCGGCGCGATCCCCGCCGGATCCACGGTCACCGTGCCGATCAGCGGGAGCTGGACCGCGAAGAGCGGTGGGGCGAACCTGACCGCGACCGCGGACGCGACCGGCGCCGTCGCCGAGACGAACGAGAACAACAACGTCTACTCCCACGCCATCGTCGTCGGCCGGGGTGCCGCGGTTCCGTACACCGAGTACGAGGCGGAGAAGGGCGACTACCGGGGCACGTTGCTGACCTCCGACAAGAAGCGCACCTTCGGCCACACCAACTTCGCCACCGAGTCCTCCGGCCGCCAGTCCGTGCGGCTCAACTCCACCGGCGAGTACGTCGAGGTCACCTCGACCGTCCCGTCCAACTCGATCGTGGTCCGCAACTCCATCCCCGACGCCGCGGCCGGCGGCGGGTCTGAGGCCACGATCAGCCTCTACGTCAACGACACCTTCGCCCGCAAGCTGACCCTCTCCTCCAAGCACAGCTGGCTCTACGGCGACACGGACAGCCCGGAGGGCCTGACCAACCGGCCGGGCGGTGACGCCCGCCGGCTGTTCGACGAGTCCAACGCACTGCTGGGCCAGACCTACCCCGCGGGTACGAAGTTCCGGCTCCAGCGCGACGCGGGCGACTCGGCGTCCTTCTACATCATCGATCTCGTCGACCTGGAGCAGGTGGCACCGGCGATCGCACAGCCGGCCGGATGCACCTCGATCACCTCCTACGGAGCCGTCCCGAACGACGGGATCGACGACACGGACGCCATCCAGCGGGCCGTGACGGCGAACCAGAACGGTGACATCGGCTGCGTGTGGATCCCGCCGGGGCAGTGGCGGCAGGAGCAGAAGATCCTCACCGACGATCCGCTGAACCGTGGTCAGTACAACCAGGTGGGAATCAGTGACGTCACCATCCGGGGCGCCGGGATGTGGCACTCGCAGCTGTACACGCTGACCGCGCCGCAGGACGCGGGCGGCATCAACCACCCGCACGAGGGGAACTTCGGCTTCGACATCGACGACAACACCAAGATCTCGGACATCGCGATCTTCGGCTCCGGCACGATCCGGGGCGGTGACGGCAACGCCGAGGGCGGCGTCGGCCTCAACGGCCGCTTCGGCAAGGACACCAAGATCACCAATGTGTGGCTGGAGCACGCGAACGTCGGCGTGTGGGTCGGCCGCGACTACGACAACATCCCCGACCTCTGGGGACCCGGTGACGGTGTCGAGTTCACCGGCATGCGGATTCGCAACACTTACGCGGACGGCATCAACTTCGCCAACGGCACCCGCAACTCGACGGTGTTCAACTCCTCCTTCAGGAACACCGGGGACGACTCGCTCGCCGTGTGGTCGAGCAAGTACGTGAAGAACCCCTCGGTGGACGTCGGCCACGACAACCACTTCCGCAACAACACGATCCAGCTGCCCTGGCGGGCCAACGGCATCGCCGTCTACGGCGGTTACGGCAACACCATCGAGAACAACATCGTCTCCGACACCATGAACTACCCCGGCATCATGCTGGCGACGGACCACGATCCGCTGCCGTTCTCCGGGGAGACGCTGATCGCCAACAACGAGCTCTTCCGTACGGGCGGCGCGTTCTGGGGCGAGGCCCAGGAGTTCGGTGCCATCACGCTGTTCGCCTCCGGTCAGGACATACCGGGCGTCACGATCCGGGACACCGACATCCATGACTCGACCTACGACGGGATCCAGTTCAAGTCGGGCGGCGGGTCCGTGCCCGGCGCGAAGATCTCGAACGTCCATATCGACAATTCCGTCAACGGGTCGGGAATCCTGGCCATGGGAGGTGCCAGGGGCAGCGCGACTCTGTCCGGTGTGACCATCAGCGGCTCGGCCGACGGTGATGTCGTGGTCGAACCCGGCTCACAGTTCGTCATCAACGGCAGCGCCGGCAAGGCGTCCGCCAAGCAGTAGCTCCGGTCCCGCACCGGACACGACCCGGCCCGCGGCCGGCACGCCGTCGGGGCGTGCCGGCCGCGGGCGCGCGTGCCCGCCGCTGTCCGCCGCCGTCAAGCCCTGCCGCTGCCTCAGGCGCGCAGGGCCTCGCGGAGGTGCTCGCCGAACTCGGCGGGATGCGTGCTGAGCCCGGTGTGCCCGCCGGGGAAGTGCCGGAGTTCCGTGCCGAGACGCTCGGCCAGCAAGGCGGCCGGACGGTAGGGCAGCTCACCGCGCGAGTCCCGGCCGCACGCCAGGATGAGCCGGTCCGAGAGCTCTTCGAGCCGGTGCATGTCCGGTACGTAGGACATGCACGCGGGCACGATGCGTCCGACGAAGTACGGGAGGTCCGCCATCGTCCGCTCGGCCCGCGCCGCCGCTCGCGGTGGCAGCTCGACCGCCGCGACCGGTTCGTCGGTGTCACCGTCCTTCTTCAGCCCCGCCGCGAATGCCGCCATCGCCGGACCTAGCCCCTCCGCGCGGAGCGTCTCGGTGACGCGCGCGATGAGGGCGCGATGCGCGGGAGCGTCGGGGAGGACCTCGACCATCGGCGGCTCGTGCGCCACGACCCGTTCTACGGCTGCGGGACGGGCGGTGAGCAGATGCACGGCGGCGATCGCGCCGGAACTGCAGCCGAGGACACGGGCGGGCTCACCGGGGGAGAGCAGCCGCAGCAGGCGGAAGGCGTCGTCGGCGTGGACGGCCACGCGCTGCCCGGCCTCGGGGTCGTCCAGCGTGCTGCGCGACATGCCGCGCGGGTCGTAGGTCGCGACGGTGTATTCGGCGGCCAGCTCGTCGGCGATCGGGTCGAAGGACGCCGTGCCGCCCGTCCCGCCGGGAATCAGCAGGAGGAGCGGTCCGCGACCGCGTACCTCGTAGTGCAGGGTCGCGCCGTCCACGCGGAGGCTGCCGACGGTCGGTTCGGTCATGCGCGGTCGCCTTCCCGGGACGCGGGCCAGTGCTCCAGCAGGGTGTGCAGGGCATCGAGCGCCCGCACCCAGGAGTGCTGAGGCGAACGCGCGTGCCCGAAGCCGCCCGCGGCCTCCAGGGCGACGAAGCCGTGGAACGTACTGCGCAGCAACCGGACCGCGTCGGTCAGATCGGGCTCCGCGAGTCCGTAGCCGCGCAGCATGCCGTAGGTCAGCTCGACCGCGCGCCGCGGTCCAGGCGCCTTCGCGGCCAGTTCGGGATCGATCTCGATGGGGGTCTGCGTCGCCGTGTAGCGGCCCGGATGCTCGTGGGCGTACTCCCGCCAGGCGTCCGCGAACGCGACCAGCGCGTCCCGGCCCGCCCGCCCGGCCGTCGCCTCCGCGATCCGCATGGTCTTCTCGTCCGCCGCGAGCAGGGCGATCCGCCCGCGCAGATCCTCCAGACCCCGGACATGCGTGTAGAGGCTCGCGTCCTTCACCCCGAGCCGCCGCGCCACCTGAGACATGGTCACCCGGTCGAGACCGACCTCGTCGGCCAGCTCCGCGCCCGCGATCGTCACCCGTTCGACTGTCAGTCCGGCCCGCACCATGCGTCCTCCCCAAGTTCCTAAGGGGTCTAGATATAACCTAGGGCCCCTAGGTTCAGCAAGCCGGGTTCCCTGCGGCCGGGGCCGCTCGGCGCGAGTCCGCCGGGTGGGTGTGAAAGAAACGAAAAGAATACTAAGTAACCCACATTGGCGACAGCGGGGCCTCTCCCTATTTCTTCCGGACCGAACGTCCGGTTCAATGAGTTGAAGATCAGTCGAGGCGCTCGGGGGGAATCTCATCAAGTCACCGGTCGAGGATTGAAGCCGCTGAAAGCGGACATGGATGTACCGGGTTCGTGCGGGATTCCCCGTATGAGGTCGCCGCATCGAATCAGCTCAAATTCTCGGCTACCCACATTCGCCCTCAAGGGTGCGTGGGTGCTTGCCATTCAATTTCCGTACGCCCCTGGGGCTTTCGGCTTCCGAGTGAAGCCCGGCAGCCCTGGTTCCCCTTGCGGCGGCGCAGGTGGCGCGGTCGGTCAGCATTTCCACGGAGGTGTTTCGGGTGTACGAATACGAACGGCGCGCCGACGGCTGCATTCGGCCCGAGCGACGATTATCGACGAGGGTCAATTCCCAGGAGATCCTCCGTTCCCTCGCTTATCCGCTGCTCCTGGCGGCCACCCTCTGCGTGGCCGCGAGTTCGCTGATCCTGGACTGGGATCCCGGCCGGGTCAGCCCGCTCTTCCTGGTGGGAACTCTCATCTACCTGGCCGTGCTGGAAAGGCTCATCCCGCACCGGCGCGACTGGCATCCCAGCCGGGCGGAATGGCGTTGGTACGGCGTCTACTTCCTCCTCACCATGGCCGCGAGCGCGCTGGCACAACTCGGGGTGACGACCGCGGTCGGGAGGATCTCACCGGCCGATCCGGCGCTCCCGCTGTGGGCCGAGATCCCGGCCGCCCTGCTGAGCGGGTCGCTGGCCAGCTACCTGGTACACCGGCTGGGGCACGCCAACCCGCTGCTGTGGCGGCTGCACGGGGTGCACCACGTACCGCAGAAGGTCAACGTCGCGAACAACGGCGTCAACCACGTACTGGACATCGTCCTCGCCCAGGGCGCCGTCCAGCTCACCCTGGCACTGGCCGGTTTCTCCAGTCGCTCCGTGCTCGCCACGGGTCTGTTCGTGGCCGCTCAGGGCTACTTCGTCCACGCCAACATCGACGTGCGCATCGGCAGGCTCAACCACGTCCTGGCCAGCCCCGAACAGCACCGTCTGCACCACAGCACGGATCTGTCCGAGGCAGGCCACTACGGCTCCGACCTGTCGTGCTGGGACCACCTCTTCGGGAGTTTCACCTGGCGGCCGGGGCGCGAGCCGGCCGCGGTCGGTCTCTGCGACCCCGCCTCCTTCCCCGGAACCGGCGAGATCCTCGGAAGCCTTCTCCACCCGTGGCGCCGTGCGAAGGGGGCCTGAGGCGAGACCGTCCGACCTCGGGGGCCCCGGCGGCCCCGCACCACAGACTTCGGCGCTGCCTCCCGGCAGCGTGACCACCTGATGAGGAGTGTGCGAACTTGGCTGACGCGATCAATGACGCTTCTACGGGCAAAGTAGCGATCATCGGTATCGGCTGCCGCTTTCCCGGCGAGGCATCGGACCACCGGGCCTTCTGGCAGAACCTGCTGGACGGCAAGGACTGCGTCATCCCGACACCCGCGAACCGCTACGACGTCACCACCCTGAGGAGCGGCCTCCGGGACAAGCCCGGCCGCCTCGTGGGCGGCAGGGGCGGATACATCGAGGGCTTCGACGAGTTCGAACCGGCCTTCTTCGGCATCAGCCCGCGCGAGGCCGACCACATGGACCCCCAGCAGCGCAAGCTCCTGGAGGTGGCCTGGGAGGCCCTGGAGGACGGCGGCCAGCGGCCCGCCGAACTGGCAGGCAGCGACACGGCCGTCTACGTCGGCGCGTTCACGCTGGACTACAAGATCCTGCAGTTCGCCGATCTGAGCTTCGGGACACTCGCCGCTCACACCGCGACCGGCACGATGATGACGATGGTGTCGAACCGCATCTCGCACTCCTTCGACTTCCGCGGCCCCAGCCTCTCGGTCGACACCGCGTGCAGCTCGTCCCTGGTCGCCGTCCACCTGGCGTGCCAGAGCCTGAACAGAAGAGAGAGCGGCCTCGCGCTCGCGGGCGGGGTGCTCCTGCACATGGCACCGCAGTACACCATCGCCGAGACGAAGGGCGGATTCCTGTCGCCCGAGGGGCGTTCGCGCACCTTCGACGCCTCGGCCGACGGCTACGTACGTGCCGAGGGCGTCGGCCTCGTCGCGCTCAAGCGGCTGGAGGACGCGCTGCGGGACGGGGACCCGGTCTACGCGGTGATCGCCGGCACCGGAGTCAACCAGGACGGCCGGACCAACGGCATAACCGTTCCCAACGGGGAGGCCCAGATCTCCCTCGTGCGGCAGGTCTGCGCCGAGGCGGGCATCACCCCCGGTGATCTGCAGTACATGGAGGCGCACGGCACCTCGACGCCGGTGGGCGACCCGATCGAGGCCAACGCCCTGTCCAGGGCCCTCGCCATCGGGCGCGCCCCGGGCGCCGCCTGCTACGTCGGCTCGGTGAAGGCCAACATCGGGCACACGGAATCGGCTGCCGGCATCGCCGGGCTGATCAAGACCGCCCTCGCGCTCAAGCACCGCCGGATCCCGCCCCACATCAACCTCGAAAGGATCAACCCGGCCATCGACCGAGGCGCCTCGCCGTACGACATCCCCACCCGGGTGACGGACTGGCCCGAGCACGAGGGACCCGCGCGGGCGGGAGTGAACGCCTTCGGCTTCGGCGGGACCAACGCCCACGCGGTCCTGGAGGAGGCACCCGCGCACACGGCGCGCACCGAGAACCCCAGGCCCTCCCCGACCTCCCCGCCCGTCCTGCCGCCGCCGGAGCGCGCCTGGAGCATCCTGCCCCTGACCACACGTCACCCGGACGCCCTCCCGCAGCTGGCGCGGGGCATCAGCCGCGAGCTCGCCGGAGGGTACGGCCCCGCCGTCGCACTCGACGACCTCGGCCACACACTCGCCCACCGGCGCCAGCACCTCGAATCGCGGCTCTCCGTCGTCTACTCCTCCAGGGAATCCCTGGACGAGGCGCTGGACACCTATCTGCGGGGCGAGCCGCATCCCCGGGTGGTGCAGGGACGCCAGCTGGACGCCCCGGACCGCCGTCTGGTCTGGGTGTTCACCGGCATGGGCCCGCAGTGGTGGGCCATGGGCCGCGGACTGCTGGCCAGTGAGCCGGTCTTCCGGAACGCGGTCACCGCGTGCGACCGGGAGATCCGGAAGATCGCCGGATGGTCCCTGATGGACGAGATGGCGGCCGACGAGAGCCGGTCGCGGATGGCGGAGACGTGGCTCGCGCAGCCCGCCAACTTCGCCGTGCAGATCGGTCTGGCGGCCCTGTGGCGTTCCTACGGCATCCAACCGGACGCCGTGGTCGGACACAGCACCGGCGAGATCGCCGCCTTCTACGAGGCGGGTGTCTACACGCTGGAGGACGCGGTCAGGATCGCCGTCCACCGCAGCCGGCTCCAGCACACCCTGTCCGGAACGGGCACCATGCTCGCCGTCGGGCTGCCGGAGGCAGAAGCCGATCGCCGGGTGCGCCCCTACGGGGACCTGATCTCCGTGGCAGCCGTCAACAGCCCCACCTCGGTCACCCTGGCCGGGGACGGGGCCGCGCTGGACGCACTGGCCGACGAACTGCGCACCGAACAGGTCTTCACCAAGTTCCTCGCGGTGGAAGTGCCTTACCACAGCGCCGCCATGGACCGGATCAAGGACGAACTCCTCATCGCGCTCGCCGGCATCGAGCCCCGCCCGGCGACGGTTCCGGTTCACCTGACGGGCCAGGAGGGCATCGCGCAGGGCGTCGAGCTGGACGCCGGCTACTGGTGGAAGAACGTCCGCGACCGGGTGCGCTTCCACGCGGCCGTGGACCGGCTGGCCGACGACGGCCACCGGCTGTTCCTCGAAATCGGCCCCCACCCGGTCCTCGGACACGCCATCCGCGAATGCCTGGAGGCCAAGGGCCGCACGGGAGTCCCGGTGCCGTCGGTGCGCCGCGCGGAGGACGAACCCGAGCGCTTCGCCCTGTCCCTGGCCACCCTGCACAACCACGGGTTCGACATCGCGTGGGACGTACTCCAGCCCGTCGGACGCACGGTCCCGCTGCCCCGCTACCCCTGGCGTCGTGACCGGCACTGGACGGAGCCGGTAGCCGTCGCACAGATCCGCCTCGGCTGGCTCGACCACCCCCTGCTGGGCCGCCGCACGGACCACACCGAACCGACCTGGCAGGCCCGGCTCGACACCGAGACGCTGCCGTACCTGGCCGACCACCGCATCCAGGATTCCGTGGTCTTCCCCGCGGCCGGATACCTGGAGATGGCCGCGCAGGCCGTACGGGAGCTGACCGGGGGCACGGACGTCGTGCTGGCCGACATCGATCTGCGCAAGGCGCTCTTCCTCGCCGAGGACGACGCCCGCACGGTCCACCTCTCCGTGTCGCTGGAGGACGGCGGCTTCGTCATCGCGTCCGCCGCGGCCGGGCCCGAGGCGGATCGGGTGGTGCACGCCAGCGGTGCGGTCCGTACCGCACAGCGCCGCTCGGCCGGACCGCCGCTGCACGCCGCCCCGATCAGGGACCGGTGCGCACGCCGGCTGGACAACGAGGAGTGCTACACCGCGCTGGCCGCGCTGGGTTATCAGTACGGTCCCGCCTTCCAGGCCATCGAGGAGGTCTGGATCGGCACGGACGAGGTGCTGGCCCGGATCACTGCGCCCGAGGCGATCGGAGGCGGGGCCGCGGACCACCACATCCACCCGGTGCTGCTGGACGCCTGCTTCCAGGCTCTGCTGACGCCGCAGCTCCTGCCCGGGGAGACAGCGGCGGGCACCGGCATCCGGTTACCTCTGTCGCTCGACGAGATGAGCGTTTCCCCCGTGGGCGACCGCACCTTGTGGGTGCACGGCACGGTGCGACGCCACGACGGGGACGAGCTGGTGGGTGATCTCGCGCTGTACGCCGAGGACGGGACGGCGCTGGGCAGTATGCGGGGATTCCGCGCGGCCGATGTGGAGAAGGCCTCGGGGGCCGTCTCTCGCGGCACCGTCGACTCCTGGCTCGCGGAACCCGTCTGGACCGACCGCCCATGGGCGGCTGCCCCCGGGGCACCGGCCGAGGCATCCGGCACCGGAGAGCCGCAGGACTGGCTCGTCCTGGCGGACAACGGGGGAGTGGGCGACGCCTTCGCGGAGCTGGTGACCGCGCGCGGCGACCGCTGCCGCACGGTACGGGCGGACGACGCCGGCGACCGGCCGGCGCGGGCCGGAGAACCGCCCGCCGCACCGGACCGCGCCACCCGGCTGGAACAGCTCTTCACCGAACTGGACCGCGACGGCACGGCCTTCCGGGGCACGGTCGTGCATCTGTGGAACCTGGACCAGCCAGGCATCGACGCCTCCGAGCGCCAGGATGTGGTGCGGGCCGCCGACACCGGGGCCTACTCCCTGGTCGCGCTCGCCAGGATCCTGCTGGCCCGGCAGACCGGAGGACGGCTGCACGTGGTCACCCGGGGCGCCCAGCCCGTGTCACCCGGGGAGGCGACCGAACCGCTCGGCGCGCCCGCCTGGGGCGTCACACGTGTGCTCCGGCACCAAGAGCTGGCCGGACACCCGGGCAAGCTGATCGACCTTGACCCCGCACAGGGGCCCGGCGCGTCCGGAGTCCGGGCGGACGCCGAGACACTCCTGCGCGAGTTCCTCAGTGACGACGAGGAAGAGATCGGGCTGCGCGGCGACCGCCGGGCGACCAGCCGCATCCGGCCCGCAGAAGGGCTGACCAGGCCACTGCCGCTGCGCCTGCGGGCGGACGGAAGCTATCTCGTCACCGGGGCGTTCGGCGCCCTGGGCCGGCTGCTGTGCCGGACGCTGGTGAAGCGCGGTGCCCGCCGGCTCATCCTGATGAGCCGGACCCCCGTACCCGGCCGCGACACCTGGCAGGACACCGAACCGGCAACGGCGCAGGGCAGGGCCGTGGCCCTCCTCAGGGAGCTGGAGGCCGCAGGCGCGCAGACCGTCCTCGCGCCGGTCGACGTGACCGACGAACACGCGCTGACCGACTGGCTCGATGAGCACCGGCGGGGCGGGGCACCACCCGTACGCGGTGTGTTCCATCTCGCGGGCCAGGTGCGGGACAGGCTGGTCCCCGACATGGACCGCCCCACGTTCGACGCGGTGCTCGACCCGAAGGCCGTGGGCGCGTACCTGCTGGACAAGCACCTGCGGGACGAACCGCTCGAACACTTCGTCCTCTTCGCCTCGATCGCCTCGCTGCTGACGACCGCGGGCCAGACCAACTACGCGGCGGGCAACGCCTTCCTGGACGCGCTGGCACATCGGCGGCGTGCCCAGGGGCTGCCTGCGCTGAGCCTCGACTGGGGCCCGTGGGCCACCGGAATGATCGAGGAACTGGGCCTGGTCGACCACTACCTCCACAGCCGGGGCATGAGCTCGCTGTCCCCGGAAGCCGGGATGAGCGTCCTGGAACGCGTCATCGGGCAGGACCGGGCGCAGCTGCTCGTCGCCACGGTCGTCGACTGGCAGACCTTCCTGGCCTGGTACGACTCCCCGCCGCCGCTGGTCACCGAACTGGCCGCGGCCGCGCAGGAACACGCCGTGGAGGAGGGCGGCGGACTCCTCGACGCCTTCCGCGACGCTGGGGAGGCGGACCGCCGCCGTCTGGTGACCGACCGGTTCACGGCGATCACCGCCACGGTCCTTCGCACCGCGGCGCACGAGATCGACCCCGGCGCCGGGCTCACCGGGCTCGGACTGGACTCGCTGCTCGCGATGGAGCTGCGCGCCAGGACACAGGCCGATCTCGGAATCGCCCTGCCGGTGGTCGCCCTGCTGAGCGGCACCTCCGTGGCGGAACTGGCCGGCCGGCTGTACGACGGCCTGACCGAACGGGTCGCGGCCGGCAGCGCGGGGGAGAGCGACGCGACGGCCGTGGAGGTGTTCACCGACGAGCTGAACCACCCCCTGACCCAGAACCAGAAGGCGCTCTGGTTCCTCAAGCAGCTCAACCCCGACGGCTACGCGTACAACATCGGCGGCGCCGTGGAGGTGCGCGCCGAAATCGAACCCGAGCTGATGTTCGAGGCGGTGCGCAGGCTCGTCGCGCGCCATCCGGCGCTGCGCGCCAACTTCCACCTGGAAGACGGCCTGCCGGTGCAGCGCACGACCGTTGGCACGGAGCCCGACCTCGGCCTGTTCGACGTCCAGGGCCAGGGCTGGGAGGACATCCGGCGCACGATCATCCGCGAGTACCGCAAGCCGTACGACCTCGAACGCGACCCGCTGGTGCGGTTCCGGCTGTTCAAGCGCGGGCCGAGCCGCTGGGTCATCATGAAGGCCGTCCACCATATCGTCTCTGACGCGATCTCGACGTTCACCTTCATCGAGGAACTGCTCGCCGTGTACGAGGCGCTGAAGCAGGGCCGGGAACCCGCCCTGCCGCCCGTCGGTGCCCGCTACCTGGACTTCCTCAACCAGCAGAACCGGTTCCTGGCAGGGCCCGAAGCCGGCGGAATGCTCGAATACTGGCGCTCCCACCTGCCCGCGGAGGTCCCGCTCCTGGACCTGCCGGTGGACCGGCCCCGCCCCGCCGTGCAGACGCACAACGGCGCCTCGGAGTTCTTCGTGCTCGACGCGGAGCTGAGCGCCCGGGTCCACGCACTGGCGCAGGAGCACGGCGTGACGCCGTTCATGGTCCTGCTCAGCGCCTACTACATCCTGCTGCACCGCTACTCCGGCCAGGACCACGTCATCGTCGGCAGCCCGGTGACCGGCCGCACCCACCAGGAGTTCTCCTCGGTCTACGGCTACTTCGTCAACCCGCTGCCGCTGCACGCGGACCTGTCCGCGGGCCCCACGGTCGCGGAGCTGCTGGAGCAGGTCCGCAGGACGGTCCTCAACGGTCTGGACAACCAGGAGTACCCGTTCGTCCTGCTGGTCGAGGAGCTGGGTCTCCAGCACGACCCCAGCCGCTCGGCCGTGTTCCAGGCGATGTTCATCCTGCTCACCCACAAGGTGGCCACCGAGCAGTACGGCTACCGGCTGGAGTACATCGAACTCCCCGAAGAGGAAGGACAGTTCGACATCACCCTGTCGGTCTACGAGGACGAGGCGGAGGGGCGCTTCCACTGCGTCCTCAAGTACAACACCGACCTCTTCCTGCCCCGGACCGTCCGCCGCATGGCCGCGCACTACGTCCAACTGCTCGACAGCATGACGCGGGCGCCCGCCGAACTGCCCACCCCGAGGCTGGAGATGCTCGGCGCCCAGGAGCGCGAGCAACTGGTCACCGAGTGGAGCGGCTCCTCCCGGCTGCCGGCCGTCGCCGGACGGGAACCGGCCCGTGACCGGACCGTCCACCAGCTGATCGGGGACATCGCCACCGCCCACCCCGAGGCCGTCGCCGTCTCCGTGCCGGACCTGCGGGGCCCCACGGAACACCTCACGTACGGAGAGCTCGACCGCAGGGCCGACGCCAGGGCTCGGCGGCTGCGCGAGCTCGGCGTGACCCAGGGGTCCGTCGTGGGGCTGTGCCTCGACAAATCAACGGAACTGGTCGTCACCCTCCTCGCGGTGCTCAGGGCGGGCGGCGCCTACCTGCCGGTCCACCCCGACCAGCCCGCGGAGCGCGTCGCCCACGTACTGTCCATCGCGGGGGCCGCCCTCATCGTCGTCGACGACACGCGCGCCGCGTGGGCCGGGAGCCTGCCCGTCACCGTACTGACCCCGGCGGGGCTGCGCGCCACGGAGACAGCGGGACCCGCACCGCAGGAGACCGCCGACCTCGACGCGCCCGCCTACGTCATCAACACCTCGGGGTCCACCGGCCGTCCCAAGGCCGTACGGGTCAGCCATCGCAGCCTCGCCTCGGCGTACGCGGCATGGTCCGGGGAGTACCGGCTGGTTGACGCGGCACGCGTCCACCTCCAGATGGCCGAGCCCTCGTTCGACGTGTTCACCGGCGACCTGGTCCGCGCCCTGTGCTCGGGCGGCCGGCTGGTGCTGGCCGACCGGGACCTGATCTTCGACACGACCCGGCTGTACCGCACGATGCGGACGGAACGGGTCGACTGCGCGGAGTTCGTCCCCGCCGTCGTACGGGGCCTGATGGACCACTGCGAGCGTGCGGGCGAACGGCTCGACTTCATGCGCCTGCTGGTGGTCGGATCCGACGCGTGGAAGGTGGCGGAGTACGAACGGCTGCGCGGTCTGTGCGGCCCCGGCACCAGGGTGATCAACTCCTACGGTGTCACCGAGGCCACCATCGACAGCGCGTTCTTCGAAGGGCCAGCGGACGGCCTTGAGCCCGGTCTCATGGTGCCGATCGGCCGCCCGCTGGCCAACAGCACACTCCACGTCCTGGACGAGCACGGCGAACCCGTCCCGCCCGGGGTGCCGGGCGAGCTGTGGATCGGCGGCGAGGGCGTCGCGCTCGGATACGCCGGCGACCCGGAACAGACCGCGCAACGCTTCGTGACACGGCACCTGAGCCGCGCGCCGGGCGCCAAACCGGTACGGCTGTACCGGACGGGCGACGTGGCGCGCTGGGACACGCACGGCCGGATGCACCTGCTCGGACGCAGCGACCACCAGGTCAAGCTGCGCGGCCACCGGATCGAGGTCGCCGAGATCGAATCGCACCTGGCGGGCTGGCCGGGCCTCGCCCGAGCCGTGGTGGCCGTCCGCCCCGACGCCGCCGGGGACCCGGCCCTCTGCGCGTACTGCGTGGCGGAGCCGGGCCGGACACTGGACCGGCGGGCCGTCCGCCGCCATCTCGCGGGAGCAGTGCCGGCCTTCATGGTGCCCTCCCACGTCGTCGAGCTGCCGGAGCTGCCGCTCACCGCGCACGGAAAGGTGGATGTCGCCGCGCTCCCGGTGCCGGCCGGGGCGGACAGGCAGCAGTCCTACGAAGCACCGGTGACCCTCTACGAACTCAGCATGGCCCGGCACTGGGAAGCGCTCCTCGGGATGGACCGGGCGGGGCTCGGGGACGACTTCTTCGAATCCGGCGGAAGCTCGATCAAGCTGATCGAGCTTCTCCACCACCTGCGGACGGAGTTCGGCATCGGCGTCCCGGTCAGCCGCCTGTACCAGGCCACCACCCTGCACGGCATGGCCGCGGCCGTGGAGGACCTCGTCAACAACACGACCTCGGAGGAGCTGCCGTACCTCACCTTCAACCCCGGGCCGGGACAGCCCGTCTTCTGCTTCCCCCCGGCCGGCGGCCACGCGCTCGTCTACCGGGGCTTCGCGGCACAGCTCCTGACGTACCCGATCGTCGCGTTCAACTACGTTCCCGGTGACGACAAGGTGGTCCGGTACGCGGATCTGGTGGAGTCCGTCGAGCCGGAGGGCCCCTGCCGGCTGCTCGGGTACTCGCTGGGCGGCAACCTCGCGTTCGAGGTGGCCAAGGAGCTCGAATCACGCGGGCGCGAGGTCTCCCACGTCGTGGTGCTGGACTCCCGCCGCATCCTGGAGACGTACGAGCCGGGCGAGGAGGGCGTAAGGATCTTCGAGGCGGAGCTGGGCCGGCATCTGTACCAGCACACCGGCTCGGAGATCGTCGCCAAGACCGTCCTCGAACACGCGGCCGAGTATGTCGGCTTCTGCGGCAGAACTCCCAACACCGGAACGGTGGCGGCCTCGGTCGGTGTCGTCACCGACGAGGAGAAGGCGGGCCTCTATGCCGTCGGCGCCCCTGGCACCTGGCACGGCAGCTCCACCGGCGGGACCCACGTCCTGCGGGGCTCCGGGACACACGCCGACATGCTCGACCCGAAACACCTTCCGCGCAACGCCGCCCTGGTACGCGCCCTTCTCACGGGGGACGCCGACCATGCCGGATGAGGACGACTGGGACAGCCCGCACCGGACACCCGGCAGCGCGCCCCGCGTCATCGTCATCGGCGCGGGGGTGGCAGGCCTGTCCACCGGCTGCTACGCGCAGATGAGCGGGATGCGGACCCGCATCTTCGAGAAACACGTGCTGCCCGGTGGATGCTGCACGGCCTGGTCCCGCGACGGCTACCTCTTCGACTACTGCATCGAGTGGCTGATCGGCACCGCCGCGGGCAACGACGCCAACCAGGTCTGGCGCGAGCTCGGCGCGCTCGACGGCAAGACCGTCAGGAACTTCGAGCTGTTCAACAAGGTCGTCGACGAGGACGGCCGGTCGGTGACCTTCTGGAACGACCCGGCCCGGCTGGAGGCACACCTGCTGCGCGTATCGCCCGCCGACGCACGGCTGATCCGTTCCTTCTGCCGTGACCTGAGAAGGTTCACGGAGATCGAGCTGTACCCGTTCCTGACCGCGCCGGCCCTGCGGACCGTACGGGAGAGGGCGGCGACACTGCGCACCGTACTGCCGGCGTTCCGCCTCTTCTGGCGCACCGCCGCCACCCCGATGCACCGGTTCGCGGACCGGTTCGAGGACCCGCTGCTGCGCAGAGCTTTCCGGAACATCTTCTTCCAGGACCCGGAGGGCTTCCCCCTGCTCCCGTACCTGTTCAACATGGCCAGCGCCTACCACGGCAACGCGGGCTTCCCGCAGGGCGGTTCGCTCGGCCTCGCCCGCTCTGTCGAGGAGCGGTACACCGGGCTCGGCGGGACGGTCACCTACCGCGCCCGTACCGAGAGGGTGCTGGTGGACCGCGGCCGGGCCGTCGGAATCGAGCTCCGCAACGGCAGGAGGTACTACGCCGATCACATCGTGTCCGCCGCCGACGGGCACACCACCGTCTACGAGCTGCTGGGAGGCAGATACACCGGCCCGAGGATCGACAAGCTCTACACCGAACTGCTGGAACGCCCCGGAACGCTGTTCCCCGCCGTGGTCTCCGCGTTCGTCGGCGTCCATGGAGGTCTGCCCGCAGGGGACGCCCACAGCACCACGTACCTGCTGGGGCCGGAGGAGGCCGCCGAACTGCCCGGCGCACTCCAGAACAGCCTAGTGGTCCAGTTGCGCTCGCGCTACTCGGACGGCTTCGCACCGCCGGGCAAGTCCGTGGTCCACTGCACCTACTTCAGCGACTACACCTACTGGAAGGCGCTGCGCCAGAGCGACCGCAAGGCCTACTGGGCGCAGAAGCGCAAGGTCGCCGACTTCGTACGGCGGTTCCTGGGACGGCTCTGGCCGGGCACCGCCGAGCGGATCGACCTGGTGGACGTGGCCTCACCGGCGACGACCCGGCGCTACACCGGAAACCACAACGGCTCGATCCTTGCCTGGAAGGCGTTCTCCGACGCCGACGACGTCTCCGCCGGCCTGGTCGGCAAGGACCGGATGCGGCTGCCCGGACTCAGCGGGTTCTCCATGGCCGGCCAGTGGGTCGGCATGGGCGGCCTGATCCGTGCCGCCTCCACCGGCCGCTTCGCCACCCAGTACCTGTGCGAGGAACTGGGCCTCCCGTTCAAGGCCTGGGAGAGCGGCGGCACCGCCCCCTGGCACCCGGACAGACTGGGAAAGCTGCCTCAGCTCGACCGGTGGTCCTCCAAGGAGGGAACCGGCTCATGAGGACAGAGAGGAGTGAGACGAAGAGGTCTGCGGCGCGGGGACCGCGCGACAGACAGACCATGATCATCATCGGTGCCGGGCTCGGCGGCCTCTCCACCGGCTGCTACGCCCAGATGAACGGCTACCGCTCCCAGGTGCTGGAGATGCACGAGATCCCAGGAGGGTGCTGCACCGCCTGGGAACGCGGCGACTTCACCCTGGACGCCTGCGTCAGCTGGATGCTCGGCAGCGGCCCCGGCAACGAGATGCACCAGATCTGGCTGGAGCTCGGCGCCCTGCAGGGCAAGGAGGTGCGCCACTTCGACGTCTTCAACATCGTGCGGGGGCAGGACGGCAGAGCGGTCTACTTCTACTCCGACCCGGACCGGCTGCAGGACCATCTCACCGAACTCTCGCCCGCCGACGCGAAGCAGATCCGGGAGTTCTGCCGCCAGCTGCGCTCCTTCCGCAAGGCGCTGGCCGTCTACCCGTTCCTCAAACCCGTAGGGCTGATGGGGCGGGTGGAGCGATGGCGCATGCTGGCGTCGTTCGTCCCGTACTTCAACGCCGTGCGCAAGTCGATCTCGGTGCTGATGTCGGAGTACTCGGCCCGGTTCAAGGACCCGCTGCTGCAGGAGGCGTTCAACTTCGTCCTGTACGAGAAGCACCCGGCGTTCCCCGTACTGCCGACGCACTTCCAGCTCGCCTCGCACGCCAACCTCTCCGCGGGCGTCCCCGAAGGCGGCTCGCTCGGCCTGGCCGAGTCGATCGAGCAGCGCTACCGCAGGCTCGGCGGCCGGGTCGCGTACAACACCAAGGTCGAGGAGGTACTCGTCGAGGACGACCGGGCGGTCGGCGTCCGGCTCAGCGACGGCCGGGAACTGCGCGCGGACATCATCGTGTCCGCCTGCGACGGACCCACCACGATGATGAAACTCCTGAAAGGCCGCTACCTGAACGACGCCTACCGACGCCTCTACACCGAGACCCTCCACGAACCGGGCATGGTGTTCCCCGGCTACTTCACCCTCTTCCTGGGCCTGAAACGGCCCTTCCCCGAGGGCGAACCGTGCACCACCTACCTGCTGGACGAGGCGCAGGCGGCCGAACTGACCGGCATCCGCCACCGCAGCATCAACGTCCAGTTCCGCAGCCGCCACTACCCCGAGCTCTCGCCGGACGGGACGACCATCGTCTACGCCACCTACTTCTGCGACATCGCCCCCTGGCGAGCCCTGGACGAAGGCCCGGAACAGATCACCCGGAGCCGAGGCGGCCAGGAGCTCCACACCCTCCCCGTGCGGCACGGACGCGGCTACTACGCGGCCAAACGGCGGGCACGCACGGCACTCGTGAGATTCCTGGAGGAGCGGTACCCCGGCCTGGAGGACGCCATCGCGGTACGTGACGTCTCCAGCCCCCTCACCCAGGTCAGGTACACCGGCAACCACGACGGGACGGTCCTGGGATGGCAGCCGTTCGTGGAGAGCGGCGAGACCCTGGAGGAGCTCATCAAGAAGCACGGCCCCGGGCTCCCGGGCCTGGAGAACTTCTACCTGTCCGGCGTCTGGGCGACCACGGGCGGACTGATCCGCGCGGCCGCGGCGGGCCGGCATGTCATGCAGTTCGTCTGCCGCGACGACGGCAGGGCGTTCACCGCCTCCCTCGACGAGACCCGGCCGCCGCCGACCCATCTCGTCATTCCGGTCGGGGGGCTCCCCGCGGCCCGGTCCGGATCCGGATCCACCCGCGTGGAACAGGAGCAGAAGTGAAGATCAAGGAGTGGGTCGTCCGCGAACACGTCGAGGGCACTCCCGACGTCGACCGGATCTACGAGAAGGTCGTCCGCGACATCGACGTGGACCTCGCACCCGACGAGATGCTGCTCAAGACGCTCTACGTCTCGGTCGATCCCTACCTCCAGGGCATCGCCCTGGACACCCCGCTGGGCGGGCACATGGGCGCCGACTCGATCATGGAAGTGCTCGATGCCGGCCCGCGGGCGGCGCACCGGCCCGGCGATCTCGTGCAGGGCTTCGGCGGCTGGCGCTCCCATCTGATCAGTTCCGGAGAGGAATCGCTCTGGCAGACGGGGACCTTCCCGATGGTGTTCCCCGCCTTCCGCCGGCTCGACCCGAGCTGGTACGACGACGCGCTGCCCCTGGCGACGGCACTGAGCGCGATGGGCGGTCCGGGCATGACCGCCTGGGGCACGCTCGCCACGTTCCTCGACGCCGGACCGGGGGACACCATGGTGATCAGCGGCGCCTCCGGAGCGGTGGGGACGCTGGTCGGCCAGCTGGCCAGGATCGCGGGCGCCCGGGTGGTCGGCACGACGTCGAGCCCGCAGAAGGCGCAGTACCTGTCGCGGCTGGGATTCGACGAAGTCGTCCTCTATCGGCAGGGCGACAGCGCCGACAGCGTGCGCGAAGCGCTCGCACGGGCGGCTCCGGACGGCGTGGACCGCTACTTCGACAACCTCGGCGGTGCCGTGACCGACGTGGTCTTCTCCCTGCTCAACGTCGGCAGCCAGGTGGCGGTGTGCTGGCAGTGGGCGACCCAGGTCGGCCGGGACGCGGTGGGGCCCCGGCTCCTGCCGTACATCATGTTCCCTCGGGCCACCGTGCGCGGGATCTTCTCCCTGGAGTGGTTCACCGAAGAGAACTGGAAGACGCTCCACACCGAGCTGGGCGACCGGGTCCGGCGGGGCGAGGTGGTCTGTGACCACACCCTTCACTACGGCTTCGACCGCATTCCCGCAGCCTACGGGAGTCTCTACCACGACCGAGGGGCCAACCTGGGGAAGGTGCTGGTCGAGCTGTGACCGTCCGGCCGATCCCCCGGACCTTCCCCCGCCCCCCTCCGGCCCGGCCGTCCGCCGGTCCGCTGTCCTGTCGAACCCGCACAGCCAGGAGGTACCTTGTCCACCGCAGTCAGCACCGGCAGCAGTGCCGGTCCCGAACCGCTGCTGTCGCCGCTCCACCGCATGGAGTTCGCCGCCCCGGGCCCGCCGCGGCTCACCGAGCTCCCGGACGGGTCGCCGGCCTGGCTGGTCAGCCGGTATCCCGATGTCAAACAGGTGCTCAGCGACAGCCGGTTCGGCCGCGCCGAGCTGTACGCGCCGGACGGCCCGTCCGTCACCCAGGCGCCGGGGCTGGTCAATGACCCGGACCTGATGTTCAACCAGGACGGCCCCGACCACCTGCGACTGCGCCGCACCCTGCGCCGCGCGTTCACTCCGCGAGCGGTCGCCAGGTGGCAGCCGTGGATCGCGGCGATCGTGGAGCAGCTGCTGGACGGGCTGGCGCGTGGCGAGGGGCGGGCGGACATCGTCGCGGAGTTCACGCTGCCGTTGCCGGTGGCCGTGATCAGCCGGCTGATGGGGCTGGACGAGTCCGCGCGTGAGCGGTTGCGGCACTGGAGCGATCACGCCTTCACGGACGGCTCCCGCAGCGGTGACGAAGTGGGCGCCGCCATGGCGGAGTTCTCCGAGTTCGGCGCACAGCTCCTGGCGGCACGGCGGCGCGAACCGGGGGTCGATCTGGTGAGCGGTCTGGTAGGGGCCGCCGACGAGGAGGGAGGCATCCCCGAGGCGCAACTGGTCAGCCTGGTCTGCGGGCTGGTGGTCGGCGGACACGACAGCACGATGACCATGCTCGGCAACTCGCTCCTCTACCTGCTCACCGAGAGGCTGGAGGCCTGGCCGCTCCTCGCGGCCTCCGAGGAGGAGGCCGGCACGCTGGCCGACCGCCTGCTCCACCTGATCCCCCTGGGCGACGACCGGGGAAGCACCCGCCGCGCCACCGAGGACGTCGAGGTCGGGGGCGTCCTGATCCCGGCCGGAGCGGTCGTCCTGGCGGACTGCGGCATGGCCAACCGCGACCCCGCCGTCTTCCCGCCCAGCACGGCGGACGACCTGTTCGCACCCATGGAGGCCCCCACCCTGTCGTTCGGCGCCGGACCGCACTACTGCCTGGGCGCCTGGCTGGCCCGGACCGAACTCCAGCTGGCCCTGCACCGTCTGGCGGCCAGGTTCCCGGGGCTCCGGCTGTCCCAGCCGCCGGAATCCGTCCACTGGCGGGTCGGTACCACCTCGCGCAGCCCGGAACACCTGCTGGTGACCTGGCCACGGACGTAGTCAGACACGGCCTACCACCTACCTCGGGTACGTGAGCCGCTCAGGAAGAGCGCACGAGGTCGGTGACCGGGTACGAAACGGTGTCCTGGGCGGGGCGGGAGAGATGGGCAGCGGTGTGGAAATGGCCGTCCGTCTCTTTCCCCCGCGGGTCCTCGCCGGCCGAGGTCACCGACTCCACGGCGAACTCCCGCTCCTGCGGACTGGTGAAGCGGCGCTGCACGAAGGTGTGGGGAGTGGCCTTCTCAGTGACCAGTCCGAAGGACTCCAGGCACTCCGCGATGGGCCGGTAGGAGCCGGTGCGCAGCACCAGCGACGCCACCCAGACCGGAGCTTCGGCCGACTCCAGAAGTGGCCGGAAGGTGCGCGAGGACAGGAAGCTGGCGCCGCCGGTGACCGTGATCAGACGGACGCGCCGTGCCGCGCGCAGCAGGGCGGCCGAGGGCGGCGCGACCTCCAGGTTCTCCCCGAACGCCTCGTCCAGCAGGCCCACCTCGCGTGCGTAGGCGACGGCGTTGGACGCCGCGTCGAGGCCGAACACGGGGACCGCGTCCGGGCGGCGACTGGCCCGGTAGAACTCGCGGTCCCAGGCGGTCAGTTCGTCGGTGGTCATCGCCGAGGCCCGGGGTGAGGTGTAGTGGTCGTACAGGTCGTCCAGCGTCAGATCGTGGTTCAGCAGGGCCGCGTTGATGCCGTAGGAACAGCAGATGTCCAGCACCGCTCCGGCCCCCGGTGCGCACACACCGGTTGCGATCAGCCGGCGGTGGATCTGCTGGGCATGGTGCGGCGTCCGGTAGCCCAGCGGCCGGAAGGCGCCGAAAAAGGCCCGTGGGTCCGGCCGGTCGTAGATCTCGTCGAAGGGCGTCATCGACTCCTGGGCCGAAGCGGTTCCGGCCGCCCCGGCTCCCGGATCGGCGCCCTGCCCGTGGTCGTTGCCCGCTCCGTCCGATGTTCCGACCGTCACACGCGCTCCCTTGTCGCCCCGCCCGCACCCGTCCCGGCCAGCATCGGTCCGAACCGCGGGAAACGGAACAGGCACCGGACGGGCACGGACGGGAACGAGCCAACCGCCGGGCGATCGGAACCCCGACTACCCGCCAACACGCCCCGTTCGAAACGGTGACAGGTTCACCCGACTGCCGATCCATACTGAAACAACATCAACTACCGTCCGAAGAGGATGTGTTCGTCCCGGTGACTTCACCCGTAGCCCAGATCCGGCCACTGCCCGAGCTGCTCAGGGAGCACGCGCGCAGCATCGGCTCCAAGGTCGCCTTCCAGGACTCCGTGTCCCGGGTGACCTACGAGGAGCTGGAGCTGCGGACCGGCCGACTGGCGGGCCGGCTGACCGGACTCGGGCTGCTGCACGGGGAGCGGGCGGCGATCTTCCTCGGAAACCGCGTCGAAGCGGTCGAGAGCGTTCTCGCAGTCACCAGAGCCGGCGCGGTCGGCGTGCCGATGGACTCGCGGAGCACCAGGGCCGAGCTCGCCCACATGCTGGACGACAGCGGAGCCGGGGTCGTCTTCACCGACCGGCCCCATCTGGCCACGCTGCGACCGCTCCTGCCTCAGCGCCCTCATCTGACCGTGGTGCTCGTCCACGCCGGCGGTGACGACGCGGCGGCCGATACCGCCGGCACGCTCTGCTACGAGGACATGGCCGCCACCGAACCACCGGTCCCCGCTCCGGACGACCTCGGGCTCGACGAGGCGGCTTGGCTGCTCTACACCTCCGGCTCGACCGGAAGCCCCAAGGGCGTGCTGTCCACCCAGCGCAACCGCCTGTCGACCGTGGACTCGGGCCTCGTCGGCGTCCTCGGCATGTCGCCCGACGACCGGATGCTCTGGCCGCTGCCCCTCCACCACGCCATGGGCCAGATCCTCTGCGTCATCGGGGTGGCCGCGACCGGAGCGTCCGCCATGCTCCTGCCGAGGTTCTCCGTGCCGGACGTGCTGGGTGAACTGCGCCGGACGGACGACCCGTTCACCCTGCTCGCCGGCGTGCCGACGACGTACGGCAAGCTCCTCGACGCCGTGCGCGACGAAGGTCTGAGGGCTCCCGCGCTCCGTGGCTGTGTCAGCGGAGGCGCGGCGGCCGCGCCCGCCTTCCGGCGCGACTTCGAGGAGACCTGCGGGGTCCCGTTCCTGGAGCACTACGGGAGCACGGAGGCGGGGCCCGTCACCATGCCGGTGCCGGGCGCCGCCCGGCCGGCAGGCTCGTGCGGCCGGGTGCTCCCGGGCACCCGGGCACGTATCGGCGACGGCAGCGTGAGCAGCGGCGAGGCCTCGGAAGAGGGCGAGCTGTGGGTCTCCGGGCCCGGGGTCATGGCCGGGTACCACGGCCGGCCCGACGACACCGCAGAGGTCCTGCGCGACGGCTGGTACCGCACCGGTGACCTCGCCCGGATCGATGGCGACGGCGAAGTCACCATCACGGGCCGGGTCAGCGAGCTGATCATCCGCGCCGCCGAGAACATCCACCCCTCCGAGGTGGAGGCGGTGCTGCTGTCCCTGCCGGGGATCGAAGACGCCGCCGTGACCGGCCGGCCCGACGACGTACTCGGTGAGGTGCCGGTCGCCTACCTGGTGCCGCGGACGCCCGGCTCGCTCGACAGGCGAGCGGTCCTGGCCGCCTGCCGCGAGCACCTGTCACCGTTCAAGGTCCCCGCCGCTCTCTACGAGGTGGCCGGGATCCCGCGCACCGCCTCCGGGAAGACCAAGAGGTACGCGCTCACAGAACTGCCGGCCAGGCCCCTGGAGGAAGCGGCCGGCACCACCTCGCCCGAGGGAACGGGAGCGGTGGATCTGCCCGCCCTGGTGCGGGGCGAGGTCGCCGCCGCACTGGGCTGCGCCGTCGAGGAGGTGGAGCCGGGCACCGCCTTCCGTGACCTGGGCCTCGACTCGCTGACGTCGACCTTGCTGGCCGGCCGCCTCTCGGCGGCGACCGGCCTCTCGCTCTCCGAGGCCGCCGCCTTCGAGTTCCCCACCGCGCAGGAGATGGCCGCCCACCTCGGGGCGCGGCTCACCGGCGAACCGGCCGGCGGCACGTCCGCCCGTACCCACGAAGCCGGTCCGGACGACGACCCCGTGGTGATCGTCGGGATGGCGTGCCGCTTCCCGGGCGGTGTGGAGTCCCCGCAGGACCTGTGGCGGCTCGTCGACGACGGAGTCGACGCCATCACACCGTTCCCCGCCGACCGCGGATGGGACATCGACGGACTGTTCGACCCGGACCCCGGGCGGGCCGGCCGGACGTATGTGCGCGAGGGCGGCTTCCTGTCCGGGGTGGACCGTTTCGACCCGGCGTTCTTCGGCATCTCGCCCCGCGAGGCACTGGCGATGGACCCGCAGCACCGCCTGCTCCTCGAAGTCGCCTGGGAATCCTTCGAACATGCCGGAATCGACCCCGGCTCGGTGCGCGGGACGCCCACCGGCGTGTACGCCGGACTGATGTACAGCGACTACGCCGGCCGGTTCGCCCGCACACCGGAGCAGGTGGAGGGCCACCTCGGCATCGGGAACGCGGGCAGTGTCGCCTCCGGCCGCATCGCCTACACCCTCGGTCTGGAAGGGCCTGCGATCACCATGGACACGGCGTGCTCTTCGTCGTTGGTGGCCCTGCACCTGGCGGCCCAGGCGCTGCGCAGGGGAGAGTGTTCGCTCGCGCTGGCCGGTGGCGTCACGGTCATGTCGGGACCCAACTCCTTCGTGGAGTTCAGCAGGCAGCGCGCGCTGGCCGCCGACGGCCGCTGCAAGGCGTTCGCCGCGTCCGCGGACGGCACCGGGTGGGCGGAGGGCGCCGGAATGCTGCTGGTGACCCGGCTGTCCGAGGCGCGGCGGTCCGGGTACCGGGTACTCGCCGTGTTACGCGGCTCCGCGGTGAACCAGGACGGCGCGAGCAACGGCCTGACCGCACCGCACGGACCGGCCCAGCAACGGGTGATCCGGCAGGCCCTGGCCGACGCGCGGCTGGAGCCCGCCGAGATCGACGCCGTGGAGGCGCACGGCACCGGCACCCGGCTCGGCGACGTCATCGAGGCGGAGGCCTTCCTGGCGGTCTACGGGCAGTCAGGGACCAGGGAGAACCCGCTGTGGCTGGGCTCGGTCAAGTCGAACCTCGGGCACACCCAGGGCGCGGCGGGCATGGCCGGTGTGATGAAGATGGTCCAGGCGATGGAACACGGTGTGCTGCCCCGTACGCTGCACGCCGACGAGCCGACCCCCAGGGTGGACTGGTCCTCGGGCGCGGTGTCACTGCTGACCCGCCCGGTGCCGTGGCCCCGGACCGGCCGCCCCCGGCGGGCGGGCGTGTCGTCCTTCGGGATCAGCGGGACCAACGCCCACGTGGTACTTGAACAGGCGCCGGAGGCCGCTGTCCGGCACGCCCCGGACAGCGGCCTCCCGGCCGAACGGGAGACCCCGGATCGGGCCGTGCCGTTCCCGCTGTCGTCGAGGAGCGCCGACGGGCTCCGGGCACAGGCCCGACGGCTGCACGCCGAAGTGGCCAACCGCCCCGGCACAAGCCTGCTGGACTTCGGATTCTCCCTGGCCACGACCCGCGCCGCCTTCGAACACCGCGCGGTGGCGGTTGCGGCGGAGCGGGACGGGCTGCTCGCCGCCCTCGACGCGGTCGCGGAAGGGCGGCAGCGACCGGGAGTGAGCACCGGCGGCCCCCGCCCGGCGGGCCCGGTCGTCTTCCTGTTCACCGGCCAGGGCAGCCAGCGCGCCGGAATGGGCCGGGAACTGTACGAGACCCATCCCGTCTACGCCCGCTCCTTCGACGAGACCTGCGCCCTGCTCGATCCGCTGCTCCCCAAGCCGCTGCGGGAGGTGGTGTTCGCGGACGCGGGCGCGGAAGGGCCGGAAGGAGACGGCCTCCTGCACACCACTCGGTACACGCAGCCCGCGCTCTTCGCCCTGGAAGTGGCGCTGTTCCGGCTGCTGGAGTCCTGGGGAGTACGCCCGGACCTCGTGGCGGGGCACTCCGTCGGAGAGCTGGCGGCCGCACACGCCGCCGGGGTGCTCACCCTCTCCGACGCCTGCACACTGGTGGCGGCACGCGGCCGTCTGATGGACGAACTGCCCGCGGGCGGGGCGATGGCCGCCGTACAGGCTGACGAGAAGGAGATCGCCGCGTTCCTCGCCGGGCGGCAGCTGAGCGTGGACATCGCGGCGCTGAACGGCCGCTCGGTGGTCCTCTCCGGCGACGAACCGGCGGTACTGGAGGCCCTGACGTACTGGCGCGAACAGGGCCGCGAGGCAACCCGGCTGAGGGTCAGTCACGCCTTCCACTCCGCACGCATGGAACCCATGCTCGACGCGTTCGCCGAGGTGGCGCGGGAGATCACCTACTCGCCGCCGCTGCTTCCCCTGGTGACGGCAGTGGCGGACGGGCCCGCCACGGACGCGGAATTGTGCTCACCGGGATACTGGGTGGACCAGGTACGCCGCCCGGTCCACTTCGCCGACGCGGTGCGGATTCTGCGGGAGCGCGGCGCCACCCACTTTGTGGAACTCGGCCCGGACGGTGTGCTCTCCGGCCTCACACGGGACTGCCTGTCCGACATGCACACGCCTGAGCCGGCACCCGACGGAACCGCGCCCGCACCCCAGATCGTCCCCACACTGCGCGGGCGCAGGCCGGAAACCGAGGCGCTGCTCACCACCGCCGCCGCACTGCACGCCCACGGTGTGCGCATCGACTGGCACGCGGTCTTCGCCGGACGCGGCGCACGCCGTACGGAACTGCCCAGGTACGCCTTCCAGCGCGGGCGGTACTGGCTCGAAGCCGACCGGCCGGACGCCACGGCGGAGCCGGACACCGCGCCCCATCCGTTCCTGCGCTCCGCCACGTCGACAGCCGACGACGACGGTCTGCTGCTGAGCGGTCTGCTGTCACTCGGCGGCCATCCCTGGCTGGCCGGCCACGTGGTGCTGGGCGCCGTGCTGCTGCCCGCGACGGCGTTCGTGGACATGGCGGTCCACGCGGGAGACCGGGTGGGAGCCCCCGTGCTTGAGGAACTCACCCTGACGGCAGCCCTGTCGCTGCCCCGCGACGCAACGGTCGAGCTGCAGGTGAAGGTGGCACGGGCGGACGCGCACGGCAGGCGGGCGGTGGTCTTCCACGCGCGGCCGCACACCCCCGGGTACGACGCACCCTGGACCCGTCACGCCTCCGGGACCCTCGCGCCCCAGGAGCTGCCGGAGCCCTCGGCCGCACCCGGCCCGTGGCCGCCCGAGGGCGCCGTCCCGCTGCCGCTCGACACGGGGGCCGGCGAGGACTTCTACGACCGGCTGGCCCACGGCGGGCTCCGCTACGGCCCGGCCTTCCAGGGCCTGCGGGCCGCCTGGCGGCTGGGCGACGACCTCCTGGCCGAGGTCTCGCTCCCGGCAGCGGAACACGGCGACGCCGGCCGGTTCACACTCCATCCGGCCCTGCTGGACTCCGCGCTGCACACCCTGATGCTCGCGGGAGCCGCGCCGGACGACAGCGGGGTGTCCCTGCCGTTCGCCTGGAGCGGTGTGCGACTGCACGCCTCCGGTGCCCGCCGGCTGCGGGTAAGGGTCTCCCCGGCGGCGGAGAACGGGGCACGGATGGAGCTGGCCGACGGTTCCGGGGCCCCGGTGGCCACGGTGGCGTCGCTGGTCCTGCGACCGCTGCCCCGAGAGCAGCTGAACGCGGTCCGGGCGCACGACGACTGCCTGTTCCGTCTGGACTGGACGCCCCTGTCCGCATCCAGCGCCTCGTCCACGGCGCCGGCCACCTCGGGTCTCCTGGGCGAGCCCGGCCCGCGACTGCGCGAGACACTTCTGCGGTCGGACGTCCGGCCCATGGCGTACGCGGATGTCGCCGCCGCGGGCGCCGACGCACCGGCCGTCGTCATCGCCTCCCCGCCGCTCACCGGGACGGACGGAGCGGACCGCGCGGCGGCCGTGCACCGCACCGCCGGATGGGCGCTGCGGCTCGTCCAGGACTGGCTGGCCGACGAACGCCTGGCCGACTCCCGCCTGGTCATCGTCACTTCGGGCGCCGTCCTCACCGGGGCGGAGACGGACGACCGCACCGCGACGGGCGACGAGGCTCTCGCCTGCGCGCCGGTATGGGGACTGTTCCGCTCGGCGCAGACGGAGAACCCCGGCCGTTTCGCACTGGTCGACACCGACGACAGCCCCGCATCCGCGGGAGCCCTGGCGCAGGCCCTGACGAGCCCGGAACCGCAGACGGCCCTGCGGGACGGAGTCATGTACGTACCGAAGCTGGTCCCGGCCTCCCGCAAGGCGACGGACGGAGGTCCGCCGCGCCGGCTGGATCCCGAGGGGACCGTCCTGATCACCGGAGGAGCCGGCTCCCTCGGCGTCTCCTTCGCCCGCCACCTCGTGGCCGAGTTCGGCGTACGCCACCTGCTGCTCGTCGGCCGGCGCGGGGCCGACGCGCCCGGCGCCGCCGGACTGAGCGCGGAACTGGCCGGGCTGGGCGCAGAGGTGACGGTGGCCGCGTGCGACGTCGCGGACCGCACCGCCCTCGCCGCGCTCCTCGCGGATATCCCGGACAAGCACCCGCTGACCGGTGTGGTGCACACCGCGGGCGTGCTGGACGACGGAGTGATCCCGGCGCTCACACCGGAGCGCCTGGACCGCGTGCTGAGGCCGAAGGTGGACGCGGCGCTCGCTCTGCACGAGCTGACCCAGGGCTGCGAACTGGCGGTCTTCGCCCTGTTCTCCTCGGTGGCGGGGGTGTTCGGATCGGGCGGCCAGGGCAACTACGCGGCGGCGAACTCGTTCCTGGACGCGCTGGCACAGCACCGCGGGAGCACCGGCCTGCCCGGCACCTCCCTCGTCTGGGGACCCTGGCAGCAGAGCGGCGGAATGACCGCCGAACTGCGCGACGCGGACCTGCGCCGGATGGCCCGTTCCGGTCTCGTCCCGCTGCGGACCGAAGAAGGCCTCGCGCTCTTCGACACCGCCGTCGGCGGCCGGGACGCGGTCCTGGTCGCGGCCCGGCTGGACCCGGAGGCGAGCGCGGCCCCTGGGGCGCCGCTCTCCCGCCTGCCCGGCCACGGGCCCGCCCGCCGGGCCCTCTCGGAGCCGGAGGGCGGCGATTCGCTGCCGCGACGGCTGGCCGCCACACCCCCGGGCGAACACGGCGCTCTGCTCCTGTCGGAAGTACGGGAGGAGGCGGCGGCCGCACTCGGCTACACCGAGGGGGAGTCCGCGGTCGAGGCGGACCGGCCACTGGCGGAGCTGGGCCTCGACTCACTGGCCGCGGTCGAACTGCGCAACCGGCTCGCGAAGATGACGGGGCTTGCCCTGCCGGTCACGCTCCTGTTCGACCACCCCACCCCGCGTTCGGTCGCCGCCCACCTGGAGGAGCAGTTCTCCGGGAACGCCCCGCAGCCGCCCTCCACCTCGACCGGGCTTCCGGCCGGGAGCCCGGCGCCCGGTGGCGGCGGCGCCGACTCCCTGTCCACCCTCTTCCGCACCGCCTGCGCCCGGGGCAGGGCCTGGGACGGCATGGCCCTGCTGACGATCGCCTCCCGCTTCCGCGAGGCCTTCGACAGCGTGGAAGCCCTCGGGACCCCGCCCGCGGCCCTCACCGTCGCCACCGGGCCCGCCCTTCCACAGCTGATCTGCTTCCCGGCGCTCAGCGCGCTGTCGGGCCCGCACGAGTACGCCCGATTCGGGCTGACCCTCCAGGACCTGCGGCACGCCTCCGTGCTGCCGAACCCGGGATTCCTGCCGCACGAGGCGATGCCCGCCACACTGGATGCCTTCGTCTCCGCGCAGGCCGCCGCCGTCCTCGCGTGCGCGGACGGCGAGCCGTTCGTGCTGCTGGGACGTTCGGCCGGGGGATGGGTGGCACACGCCGTCGCCGAGCACCTGGAACGCACGGGTTCGGGCCCGTCCGGCGTGGTCCTGATCGACACCTTCCCCGGCGACAGCGGGAACAGGACCGAGGACGGGTCCGCTCTCTCCGCGATGACCGTCGGAATGCTCGACAAGGCCGCCCAGTTCGCCTCGGCCGAATCCGACCGGCTCACGGCGATGGCCGGCTACCTGGAGCGGTTCTCCGGCTGGGAACCGGCGGAGCTGTCGGCACCCGTACTCTTCGTCCGCGCCAGTGACCCGCTGCCGGGCATCGAGGCAGCGCCCACCTGGAGCCTGTCCCACACCGAAGTCACCGTGCCGGGCGACCACTTCACCGTACTGGAGGAACACGCCCGCACGACCGCTCTCGCCGTCCACGACTGGCTCAGCGCGCCCGTGGCACTCCGGCTCAGCGCGCCTCGCCGTACGCCTTGAACGCGCTCACATGTGCGCGCGGCGCGCCGTGCGTCGCGTCGACCAACAGGCGCAGCGCGCGGGTGCCGACCGGGGCGGCGAGCCGGTGCACGCGGTGGCGGCGCCGGTTGGCCTCCTCCGAGACCAGCGTGCGCCAGGTTCCGTCCGGTGCCAGCGCCTGCAGGCGATAGGCGCGTACGAGTTCTGGCATCACCTCGAACGGGGTGCGGTGCCGGTGCAGGTTGTTGAGGTACTCGTCGACGTCGTCGTCGAAGACCACCCGTACTTCGGTGAGTGTCTGTTCCCGGTCCCAGTCCAGCCGCAGCCAGGTGCCGTCCGTGCCCGCGCGGGGCGGCGCGTCCGAGGACCACATATTCGGCCCGCCGTAAGGCCGTTGGAAGCCGCCGACCGCGTGGGAGGGGGCGAAGGCGCGGGTGTCGGGGGAGAGCCGGAAGCAGAACGTGTGGCGGCGCAGGCCGCGCGCCTGCCACTCCAGGACCGCCTGCCCCTCCTCCTCCGGAATGTCGTGGTCGACCGCCGCGTCCCCCTCGGCCCTGCGGCGCAGCGCGAGCACCCCGTCGGTGCGGTGCGGCACGAGGACGAGAGCGGCCCCGGGGTGGGCGCGCACGATGACGACGACGTTGTGCGCGGCCGGCGGGCGGTGGCCGAAGCGCGCGGTGACCCAGTGCGGGCCGCCGGGCTCCACCGTCACCGTGGTCGTCGCGAGGTGCCCCAGGGGTACGGCGTTCTCGGGGCGTCCGGTGTCCCACAGCTCGACGGTGAGATCCGCCGGTGAGGAGTCCCCGTGAACGAGCAGCTCGACCGCCTCCACCGAGGGGTCCGCGGGCAGGAGCAGCGCGAGGTCCCGGTCGAGCGGGTACCGCTCACCGGGCTCCGTGTCGGTCGGCTCGGCCGCCAGCCGGGACAGCCGGGAGGAGGCCGTGGCCACCGCGCCGAGCGCCAGGTTCCCGGGGTCGTCGTCGGCGGCCCCGATGACGGAGGCATCCTGCCGAAGCAGCGCACGCCGCACGGACTCGGGCTCCTTCAGGGCCAGTTCGCGCGGGGACAGCCCGGTGCTGACACACAGCGCCGCGGCCGTCCCCGCGGCCTCACCGAGCGTCGCGCAGGTCGCCATCACCCGGGTCGCGCCGAACGCGATGTGGGTCGCGGAGATGTTCCGTCCGGCGAACAGCAGGTTCGACACGTTCACCGAGTACAGGCAGCGCAGCGGGATGTGGAAGACGCCGTCCGCGTACCGCTGGCGGGCGCCCGGCTCGTCCGCGTACATGCCCTGGACCGGATGCAGGTCGACCGACCAGCCGCCGAACGCGACCCGGTCCGCGAAAGGGCGCTGCTCCAGGATGTCCTGCTGGGTCAGGACGTGGTCGCCGACGAAGCGCCGGTACTCGCGCTTGCCGGGGAGGCTGCCGACCCACTCCAGGGTGAGGTTCTCGGCGTCGGGGAACTCGCCGGAATTTTTGATGTGGTCCCAGATCCCGAGCACGACCCCCTGGAGCTCGTCGCGGATGCGCTCGTTGTCGTGGACGGTGTCCAGCTCCCCGCCCCACTCGATCCACCAGTAGTCGCAGCCGTTGTCGCCCGTGCGCAGCACCCGGTTGCGCAGGATGGGAGTGGCGGCGAGGTCGCGGGCGTAGGAGGGCGCCACGAACTTGACCGGGCGACCGGCGTCCTTGGTGTGGAAGAGGATCGTGGAGCCGAGCAGCGCGTCGTCGGCCTCCTCCGGCGCCCACGGCTCCCCGTGCTCGGCGCGCGCCTCACGGCCGATGCGGTAACGGGCCCCGGCCAGGTGACCCAGCAGTCCGTCGCCCGTGCAGTCGAGGAACTGCTCCGCGCGGAAGGTGATGCGACGCTCGGAGCCCATCATCCAGCCCGTGCAGCCGCGCACGCTGCGCGCGTCGGCCGGGCCGTCCGCCTCGGCCTCGCGGACATCGGTGTTCAGGTACAGGTCGAGCAGGGGTTCGGCGAGCACCGTGTCCAGGACGACCTGGTCCCAGTAGTACGGGTTGCCCTCGGGGTTGCGGTACTGGTTCTCGGTGTACAGCTCGCCCATGATGCCGCTCTCCCGCGCCCACCGGTGCACCCCGTGGGCGGTCGCCCCGCACACCCAGACCCTGACCTCGCTGCTGGAGTTGCCGCCCAGGACGGGGCGGTTGTGGATCAGGGCGACGCGGCGCCCGAGCCGGGCCGCGGCGACGGCCGCGCAGACGCCCGCCAGCCCGCCACCGACGACGACGATGTCGTGCCGGGTCTCTTCTTCGCGCACGGTAGGGGCTCCTCTGTGGAACGCGACGGGGTAAGAGGGGGTGTGCGGCGGTCCGCCGCACACCGGTTACGGGACGAGCTCCCGAGGTACGAAGCCCTCGTCGGCCAGGCACTGCCACAGCTCACCTGGTACGGGGAAGCGCGCGGCGGCCACGTTCGCCGTGACCTCCTCGGCGGACCGGCAGCCGAGGACGACAGAGGTGACGGCCGGGTGGAGGGAGGGGAACTGCACGGCGGCCGCCGTCAGCGGCACGTCGTGGGCGGCGCACAGCTCGTGGCAGCGCCGGGCCCTGGCGAGCGTCTCCTCCGGGACCGGGCGGTAGTTGAACATGGCGGCGGGGGAGGGGTCGGCGAGCAGCCCCGTGTTGAACACGCCACCCACGACCACCGCGGTACCGGTCTTGGCACACAGCGGGAGCAGGGTGCCCAGCGCCTCGTGGTCCAGGAGGGTGAACCGGCCCGCGATCAGCACGACGTCGACATCGAACTCCGCGACGTGGGCGGCCATCGGCGCGCTGTGGTTCATGCCGAAGCCGATGGCTCGCACCAGCCCCTCCTCCCGCAGCCGCCGTACCGCCGGATACGCGGTGCGCCGCACCTCGTCGGGGAAGTCGTCCGGGTCGTGCAGATAGAGGATGTCGACGTGGGAGCGGCCGAGGCGGCTCAGGCTCGACTCCAGGGAGGCGCGGATGCCGCGCTCCGACCAGTCGGGGACGACCTCACCGGGAGAGCCGTCGGGCCGGGGCCGCAGCAGCCATCCGGTCTTCGTCGAGAGCACCGGCTCGCTCACCCCGGCGGGCCCCAGGAACCGGCCGAGCCGTTCCTCCGCGAGGCCGTGGCCGTAGCGGGGCGCGGTGTCGAAGTAGGTGATCCCGGCGTCGCCCGCCGCGCGCAGCGTCCGCGCCGCCTGTTCCTCGCTCACCTCCGTGAACAGGCCGCCGAGCGGTGCGGTGCCGATGCCGAGGCGGGGCAGGCCGAAGGGCAGCCGGGTCGCGGCCCGGTCTCCGGTGAAGAACGTGTCGCTCACGCCGTCTCCCATGGTGACGCGCAGGCCGCACGGGCGCCGCGCACGGACATCGTCAGGGTCAGCCGGACGCGGGTCGCGGCGGGCAGTTCGACGCGGCAGTACGGCCCGTCGACCGGCACCGGGGGCCCTTCGTCCACGCGCGCCGTCCGGATCAGGTGCTCGGCGAAGGCGCCCGCCTGCACGAGCACCGACCGCGCCGTCGGTCCCGTGTTCACCAGCTCCACCACGGTGTTGCCGGGCCGGATGTCCGTCACCAGCGCCGCCGTGTCCGACGGCAGTCCGGGGCGGCGCTCGGTGGCGTCGTGGTAGCGCAGGTGCAGATGGGTGAGGCCGCCGTTGTAGAGGATCTGCGGCGAACCGGTCGTCAGCTGGAGCAGCGCCTCCGTGACCACCGGGTTGAGGTGCTGCCAGTGGTGGATGCCCAGCGCGTCCGGTCCGGTGGCCGGGTCCAGCGGATCGCTCTCGATCGCCGCCACCCGCTCGGCGCTGGACGCCAGGGCGGAGCTCAGCATCCGCTCGGGGAAGTCCGGATTGCGCCCGTGCAGGAACTCGTACCAGGGCTCCTCGTGTCCCGCCTCGTCCTTGATGCGCTGCGTGTGCACGGCCGACCAGTCCCAGCCGGAACCGGCCCGGAGCAGTTCCAGACGTTCCCGGTCGGAGTCCTCGCGGCTGAAGTGCCAGAGCGCCATGGGGAGCTGGGTGGGCATCACGGTGTGGTCGAACCAGCCGGAGTCGTTGTGCCGCTGCGGCACCATCAGGGTCCGCTCCGCGGTCATGGACCGCAGGTGCGGATCCCAGCGCTCGCCCAGCGTTCCCCGTTCGTCCGGACGGCGCTGCCCGGACTGGCGCAGCACCGCGTCCAGCGGGTTGCGGGCCAGCTCCAGGTAGCCGCGCTCGCCGGTCAGGAACGCCGCGTTGGTGGCGCCGACGAGGGCGCCGGAGGCCACCGAGGACAGGCCGTGCGGCCAGGACCAGCCGTAGTGGCCGCCGTACCAGCGGCCGTCCAGGTGCCCGCCAACGGTTCCGTCGAGCCCCACGTTGTCGGGCAGCACGTCCCGCCCGGCGAGCCGCTCCTGCCAGGCTCCGGTGTACGCGGCGACCCAGTCGGCGTAGCGGCTGTCCCCGGTCAGCAGGGCCGCGTTGGTGGCCAGCCCGGTGGCCGCCAGGTTCACCAGGGTGTCGCCGCGCCCCATCCGGTCCCACATCGCCCGGCCGTAGGCACGCGCCCGCTCCGGGTCGGCGGCCAGCTCGTCGAAGTGCGTGACGCCGTCGATGCCGTCCAGCGGCAGACCGTACGGGCGCAGCGCCAGGCTCCACGGGAAGCAGGCGTCCTCGTCCGCGAACCCCCAGCGCGGCCCCTCGGCACCGTTGTGCGGGGCCCGCACGATGCGGTGGTCGGCGTCGTAGTTCGGCCCGTCCGGCAGGTAGAGGTCCGCGAACCGCGCCGCCAGCCGGCGCAGCTCCGGGTCGGCCGGGTCGGCCAGGCACAGGCCGTAGAAGAGCAGCAGGCCCTCGCCCTGGTGGAACCAGTCGTAGCCGCGCTCGTACCCGTCGGCCAGCATGTTCATCTCGGTGAGCTGTGCGGTCACCCCGCGCCAGTGCCGGCGCGCGGCGGGCAGCAGGTCGGCGCTGCCGCCGAGGAGGTACAGCGTCGGCCAGTTGAAGAACGGCTCGTAGAAGTCGTCCACCCCGTCCCGGCCGTCGAGCCCGACCCCGAGCCGGTCACGGAAGACCAGCCGCCCGTCGCCCTCGGTGTAGCGGTCGGAGAACAGCCGCCACGCCTTGTCCAGCGCGGCGAACAACTCCCTTTCGAGCAGCGCCCACCGGGGCACCTCGGTCACCGGCCGGACCGCGTACAGCACCGGCCCGTGCGCCGGCGGCGCCCCGTTCGACCTGTCGACCCCGCGCATCCACGACTCCCGCCCTCGAACCGACATCAGGACCATCGGGCTCAGATAATCGCCCATCGATAGCCGATGGCTAGACTCACCGGCATACGGCCGAGGTGTCAATACACCGGACCCGGTCGATATGAGGAGGACGATCGTGATCGACTGCCATGTCCATCTGTGGGACCCGGCCGAGGGGTTCCCGTGGATCCGCCCCGGAACACCACTGCACCGGCCCTACGGAGAAGCCGAGTTGGCCGCGTCCGGCGCGGAGCTCGACCTGGCCGGCGCGATCCTCGTGGAGGCCTCGCGCGGCGATGCCGGAGAGACGCTCGCCCTGCGGGAACTGCGCCGGAGGCGACCGGATCTGGTCGCCGGCTACGTGGGCAATCTCCATGTCCACGGCGGCGCCGGACCCGGCGCTTTCCGCGCGCTCCTGGACGAGTCCGGCGACACCCGCCCCAACGGAATGCGGCTCGGCGGTCCGGACTGGGCGAGCACCCCCGAGCCGGCCCGCGCCCTGGTCCCGGTGCTGGCCGGGACCGGCCTCGCCCTCGAACTCAACCTGTACCGGGACGCTTTGAGGTCTGCTGCGGACGTGGCCGAACGGCACCCCGAACTCTCGGTGGTCGTGGACCACTTGGGTAACCCGCCGAACCTGGCCACCGGTGATCCGGGGGAGTGGTACGCGGACCTCGAACGCGCTGCCCGGGTGCGCAACGTCCATGTGAAGATCTCCGGCCTGCTCACCCAGCAGCACGGCGTGCCCGACAGTCAACTCGCCCACCTGGTACGGCATGTGGTGGACGCGCTCGGTCCGGAACGCTGCCTGCTGGGCTCCGACTGGCCCATCTGCCTGGCGCGCGGCACCCGCGCCGAATCGCTCGCCGCCTCGCGCACCGGACTCGCACACCTCACCCCCGCGCAGAACCGGCAGCTTTCGCGGACCACCGCGGAGCGGGTGTACCGGCTGCGCGGTTGACAGCCTTCCCGACACCCTGATTCGATTCTCTCGATGATCGATAGGCGATGACAGTGGCCCGCAGCCGGCCCCGCCGGCCAGACCGACGCGGAGATTCGACATGGCTCTCTTGGAGCTGCCCCTCGGCGAGCTGGAGAAGTACCCTCCCGAGCTGTCCGAACCCGGGGACTTCGACGCGTTCAACCATTATGGCGCGCTGTGGAATGTGGATCAGGCCGGCAAGGAGATACGGGCGTACCCGTTCAATGATCATGTGGGTGGCAGCCCCGCCCACGAAGTCGTCAAACTGGAATGGCCGGGGAAGCAGTGGGGGAAAGCGCGCGCATTCCATCGATAGGCGATGAGCACGTATAGTGTCCCAACTGACCTCCCCCAACGCAGGAATGGGAATTCATGGCAGCGAACGCGTCGGCGGGATTCGACTCCACACTGGCCACCAACAAGGACCGGTTCCGAAAGGCCCTGATCTCCGACCAGGTGTACGAGCTGCTGCGTCAGGCCGTCGTCGACGGTGACCTCGCCCCGGGTGACCGCGTGGTCGAGTCCGAGATCGCGCGACGGCTCGGGGTCAGCCAGGCGCCGGTCCGGGAGGCGGTGAAACAGCTGGCCCGGGAGGGCCTGCTGATGCATGTGCCGCGTCGCGGGCATTTCGTCGTCGAAATCTCGGAACAGGACGCGGAATACGCGCGCCAGGTGCGCGAGCCGCTCGAACGGCTCGCGGCTCAGCTCGCCGCGCAGCACATCACGAAGGATCAGCTGTCCGAACTCGACGCGCTGGTCGAGCGGATGCGCAAAGCCGTGACGGTCAAAGACGTGGGTGTCTTCAGGGACGCCGACATCGAGTTCCACACACTGGTCAGCCAGGCCGCCGGAAATCCGTTCCTTGAGCGGATGTGGGAGGTCATCGAGCCCAGCCTGCGCACGCTGCGGGCTATTTCCGACCCGCTGTTCGCCGGCGACTGGTCCGCGATGGCCGACGAGCACGGCCGCCTGGTCAGCCTGCTGCGCGACGGGGACGGCGAGGGGGCGGCCGTCGCGTTCGCCGACCACGCGGCGGGCCGGGGTCCTGTTCCGGACGGCCGCGCCACGAAGAAGCCGCGCGGGAAGGCCGCCACCGCCCGCGACTGACGTACCTGGCAAGGGGGAAGGCCCGGACCGAGAGGTCCGGGCCTTCCCCCTTGCGCGGGAACGTCAGCGCCGCGCGCCCGCCGTCCACTTCGGGGCGCCGTACTGGTAGGCCCCCAGGCTGGGCGCCGGGTCGGTGGAGCCGTCATTGATGCCCGGCAGCGCGATCGCCGCGTTCCTGGCTGGGGAGCCCGCGGCCAGGCGGTAGTCCCGGGCGGCCGCGTCGACGAAGAGCGGGTCGGTCTCCGCGGGCAGGTTGTTGGACATGACGAGACCGCCGTCGGTGGCGCCGTCCATACCGGCGATCTTCCCGATGTTGTTGTAGATCTTCGTGCCCGTCGACTGGTCGGGCCCCTTCACGTAGAACAGCGTCATGCCGCCCGTGTTGTTGTAGACGCCGTTGTCGTGCGAGCCCGTCCCCAGCCCGTTGAGCATCACCGTGCCCTCGCGGTTTCCCCAGCCCACGTTGTTCGCGATCACCAGGTCGCTCTGGCCGTTGTCGGCGTAGACACCGGAGATGCCGAACGTGGATGAGGTCGTCTTCGGTGCCGGGTCGTGCAGCACGTTGTGGTCGATGGAGGTGCCCATCATGTCGGCGCTGCAACAGGTGTACACCGCGGCGACGTCCAGGCTCAGCCGGGCATAGGCCGAGATGTCGTTGTACGCGATGACGTCCTTGCCCGGGTCGAGACCCGCCACGCTGTTCCACTGCAGGTTGATCCCGCTGCGTCCGACGCGGGAGATGGTGTTGTGGGTCACCGTCTGGCTGTTGCCCTGCACGGCGATGCCGGCCGCGTAGGTGCCCATGTAGTCGACGTCGTGGATGACGTTGTCGCTCGCCGTGTTGTTCTGTCCGCGCAGCGCGATGCCGTTGCCCGCGCTCAGCGACAGATCACTGTTCACCACCTTGTTGCCGGTGCCGTCCACGATGATGCCGCTGTCGCCGACGCCGCGCGTGACCGTACTGCCGCAGTCCGTCGCGCCCCTGGTGATGTCCGTGTAGTGCGACAGGTACGTGCCCTTGACGCCGTCGAGCGTGACGCCCGTGGTGGCGGCGCCCGTCTTGACCGTCGAGGCGAACAGGCCGACGCCGGCGACCGTGGTGTGGCTGGTGTTGGTCAGGTCGAAGCCCAGAGTGCGGCGCTTGGCCTCGACGGTGTGGGTGCCGGGGTCGTCGGCGCTGTACACGTACAGGCGATGGGCGGCGGGGTCGTAGAACCAGGTTCCGGGGTGGGCCAGTTCGCCGATCTTCCCGGCGAGCGCGTACCGCGTCTCCTGCGGCACCACCTTGTGCACACACGGCGGCGCCGCGTCGAGGGTCACCGAACCGGCCGTCGAGCCGGTCACCTTGGCGGTGGCGGAGACGTACCAGTAGCCGGTGAGGGCCCGCGCACCGTCCCAGTAGCCCGCCGGGCGGGTCAGGGCCGGGTCATTGATCGTCGCGTCCGCGCTGCCCGCACCCGCGTACTGGAGCACCGGGTCCATGGGGTCGAGGCCGGGGTAGGGCCACTGCGCCTCGATGTCCATCGCCTTGTCGGTGAAGACCTGCACGGTGCTGACGTCGCTGCCCAGGTCCACATCCGTGGAGTAGACGTGTCCGGCCGCGACGGCGTCCGCGAAGTCCGAGTCCGGCGCGTACGGGTCGCCCTGCCCGATCGCGGTGACGTCCGCGGCCGTGACGGGCTGCCAGCCGGTCACCCGAGAGGCGCCGCTCACCGTCACCTGCGCGCCGGGTGCCGCCCGGTAGGTGATCGGCGCCTGCGCCGTTCCGGAGTGCGCGGGTACGACCGTCTCCTCGTACGTACCCGAGTTGATCAGGCACGTGTCGCCCGGCTGCATGAGATCGGCGCAGCGCTGGATGTGGCGGAACGGCGCGGCCGAGGTGCCCGCCGCTGTGTCCTGGCCGTCCGTCGCCACGTAGTACGTCTGCCCGTTCTGGGCCGAGGCCGGGTGGGCGCCGGCCATGACCATGCACAGGGCCGCGAACAGGGTGGCGGCCTGCCACGGCCGGGTACGGGGGTGCGGGCCGCGTGCGCTGCCCGGCATCGGTGGGAGCGGTGGTACCGGAGCTGTTGGGGGGATCGGCATTCCAGGGTCCTTCTCTCGGTCCTTCTGGGTCCTTCAGCTGTCCTTCAGGGGGATGTGCCCGCCCGGGTCAGCCCTTCACGGCGCCCACGGTGAGGCCGCTGATGATGTGGCGCTGCATGTAGATGAAGAAGATGACCACCGGGGCGATGGCGAGCAGCAGGTTGGGGAAGACCTTGGTGAGGTCCGTCGAGTACTGGCTGATGCCCGCGTAGATCGCGGTGGTCACCGTGTAGTGCCCGGACGAGGGGCTCAGCAGGATCTGCGGGCTCACGAAGTCGTTCCAGATCCCGATGGAGTTGAGGATCAGGACGGTGACGACCGCGGGCCGCATGAGCGGGAAGATGATGGTCCAGAACGTCCGGTACCTGCCCGCGCCGTCGATCGTCGCCGCGTGGTCGATGTCCACCGGGATGGTGCGGATGAAACCGACGAACAGGAAGATGCTCACGGGCAGCGTCGAGGCGACGTCGTGTGCCACCAGACCGGTCACCGAGTTCGCCAGGCCGATCTCCCGGAGCACGTAGATCACGGGAATGATCACGGCGGCGCCCGGAATGAACGTCCCCGCCAGGAAGTACAGCATCACCAGCTGGGTGCGCTTCTTCAGGCTGCGGGCGATCGCGTACGCCGCCGGGCCCGCCAGCAGGATGCACAGCACGTCCACCATCACGACGAGGAAGAGCGTGAAGCCGTAGCCCCCGATGACGTTGAACTGCGGACTGGTCACCGCGGCCGACAGGTGCTTGAGCGTCAGCCCGCTCAGTGGGATGCCGAAGGGGTTGTCCAGGATGTCCTGCTGCGACTTGAACGCGTTCACGAGGAGCAGGTACACCGGCACCATCATGACGACGAGCAGCCCGCCGAGCATGATCCAGCGCAGGGGTGAGCGGCCTTCGCCCTGCTCGGTGCGGCCCGGCAGCCCCTCGGGGGCCGCCGGCGGCCTCTCCTTGGCCCTGTGGGCTTTCGCCTCTCGGGCCTTTGCCTCCATTACGACCACCACTGGCTCCTAACCTGTCGCAGCTTGATCTTGGCGGTTGCGCAGCGCCGTCACGACGAGGGCGAGCACGGCGGACACGATCATGAGGAAGACCGCCTGGGACGTCGCGTAACCGACCTTCGTGCCCTCGAAGGAGCGGGCCAGAATGAGGTAGGTGAACGTCTGCGTGGACCCGGCCGGGCCGCCGCCGGTGAGGCTGACGATGATGTCGTAGGCGCGGATGAGCCCCACCAGATTCAGGATGGTCGCCACCGTCACCACCGGAGCGATCATGGGGACGACGATCCCCAGGTTCGTCTGCCGCTTCGTCGCCCCGTCGATCGCCGCGGCTTCGAGGAGCTCGGCGGGCACCGTCTGCAGGGCCGCCACGAACAGCACCACGTTGAAGCCGAACCCGGCCCACACGATGACGGCGATCAGGGAGATCAGCGCCATCTTCTCGTCGAACAGGAAGCCGATCGGCTCGATGTCGAACTTGGCGAGCGTGTTGTTGATGGCCCCGTTGGTGCCGAGGATGGCCGCCCACAGATAGCCGAGGACCAGGGCGCTGATCACGTGCGGGAAGTAACCCACGGCCCGGAAGAAGGAGTTGGCACGCGAACGGCCCTTGAGGATCAGGGCGTAGACCAGACCGAGGCTGACCATGAACACGGTGCCGGACACGGCGATGACCGCGGTCACGTACCAGGCCTGCGAAGAGCTGGGGTCGTCGAACAGGTGCCGGTAGTTGTCCAGCCCGATGAACGAGACCGAGGAGAAGCCGTCCCAGTCGGTGAGGCTGAGATAGACCGCGACACCGACCGGGACGACCGTCAGCACGGTGTACAGCAGGACGGCCGGCCCCATCAGGCCGAGCGAGACCGCCGCCGCGCGCACCTGGGCGCTGCGCCGGCCGGCCGGCGAGGGGGGAGCGGGGGTGACCGGGGCGGTGTTGTCGCGCGGCCCCGGCCGCTTCAGCGCTGCGAGTTCCACCACTTGTCCAATCCGCCGGCGGCGTCCTCGGGAGAGGTGCCCGTGTACAGGGACTGGACCTGCTTGTTCAGTTCGTCGCTGAACCCGGCGATAGGCTGGTTCGCACCGGACTTCACGATCACCGAGGGGGTCTTGTCCAGGACCTTCTGCACGGAGGTGCCGAGGCTCGACATCTTGTAGCTGAACCCGGCGCGCAGGTTGCCGTCGGCGGCGAGCTGGCTCTTGATCGCCTCCGGGTCGGTGACGGCCCACTTGACCAGGTCCGTCGCCTCGGTCTTGTGCCGGGACTTGTCGATCACGACGTACGGGTTGGAGATGTTGCCGAACTGGCCGGACGGGTAGGCGCCGTCGGTCGGCATGCTGAAGACGCCGATCTCGTCGCTCTTCTTTGCGGTGTCCGCGGCGGGCACGAAGTACGACCCCATGATGTACATGGCGGACTTCCCCTTGAGGAAGGCGGTCTGCCCGTCGGCGTAGGTGAGACCGAGCGCGCTCTTCTTCAGGTAGCCGGCGTCGATCCACTTCTTGTACTGCGCGAAGTAGTCAACGTAGCCGCTGTCCGCGAAGGAGTTCTTGCCCGCGATGCGCTGGGCCGTCCACTTCGGCTCCGCCGTGAGCACGCCCGCGTCGGCCATCATGGAGAACTGACTGCCGGTCACCCACTGCCCGGCCGTCTGCAGCGGTTCGTACCCGGCCCTCTTCAACTTGCCCATCGCGGCGGTGAACTGGTCCAGGGTGCGTATCGAGCCCGCGTCGACGCCGGCCTCGGTGAAGGCCTGCTTGTTGTAGAAGACCAGCGACTGGATCTGCTCACCGACACCGACCACATACCGCTTGCCGCCGAGGGCGTACTCGTCGGCCAGCGGCGTCTTGGCCGTCCACGGCTGGTCCGAGAGGTCGGCGAAGAGGGATTCGGTCTCGGTGGTGGGGGTGATCTGCTGGGCGACGTCCGGCGGGTCGCCGGCCGCCAGGTCCTGGGTCAGCTTCGCGTTCGCCGAGATCGTGCCGGTCAGCTCCAGATCGACCTTCACCTCGGGATGGGTGCGTTCGTACCGGGCGAAGAGGTCGTTCCAGTACTTCTCCGTCAGGTTCGGCGTGATGTTCACGATGACGCGGAGAGTGGTGGTGCCACCCGCGCCCTCGTCGGACGTACCGCCGCCGCAGGCGACGGCCGAGGCCATCACCAGGGGGGCGGCGGCGAAGGCGCAAACACGGCGCCAGACTGCTTTCATCGGACACGCTCCGTTGCGTAGTCGTGAATAATCGATAGCTACTGTCGGTCGGGAAGTGCGGGTCGGAAGTGGTGCGCGGTGGAGTGGGGTGCCGCGTCGCGCCGGGCGGGAAGGCCGGCCGGCGTCGGCGGGCGATCGGCGGCCACGGACCCTGGAGATATGGGGGTCGGGACGCCTTCGCTCTTCGCTAATCGTCTATCGATTGCTGATGCTATGGCTGGCATCCCACAATGTTCAAGAGTGCTGCCGTAACCTGTTGTTCAAGCGGCCTGCTTCCACCGCACCCCAACCCTCCCGGCGCTGCCCGGAGTCCGCACGGTCAGGGTGAGACGCGTCAGGAAAGCGCCCCAACTCGCGCTGAGCAGGGGATCGTCGAGTTCCACGCGCTCTGTCGAGGCGACGGCGAGGGTGGCGTCCCAGTGCATGACGACTCCCGAACCCTCTGCCGTCACCCGCGCCCAGCCGTCCCCCAACTCGACGTGACCGGACAGCAGGTGCCGGAGTCGCACATACGGGAGCCGCCCCCGCCAGGTGTCCTCGACGTCCACGTAAGAGGCGGCCGCCCCGGCCGAACGCACCAGGCGCACCGTCCGGTTCCAGCTGGTCAGCGGACCGGCCGGATAGGCGCCGCTCAACTCCGCGCTCAGGACGCTCCGTGCGCCGTCGAGGCTCACGGCCACCTCGCGGGCGGTGAACTCCCGCCCGGGGGACTGCGGGTGCCCCGGTTCGGGAACGTTGTGCCACGCGCTCTGGAAGGGCCACGCCGCATACCGGTCGGGCCCGAACGTCTGCGTGGTGTACCGGGGCCGGCCCGCGTCGACGACCAGTGGCCGCCCGTCCACCGCCACCCAGTACGAACCGACATCGAGGTGGTTGTGGTGCTCGCCGTTGTGGCCCGCCTTCACGGCGAGCGTGAGTCCCCGTGTGGAAGCGGGCTCCTGACGCGCCACCAGCACCTCAAGACGGGGCAGCCACACCTCGCCGGCCAGCCACGGGGAGCCGTCGTCCGGAGCGGACCCCGCGGCGACCGCCCCGCACCACCGCGGATCGGCGAGCGCCGCCAGCGCACGGCCGAGGCCCGCCCTGGGCGGCGCGGGATCGCCCTCCTGCCGGGCGCCCGCCACCGCGTGTGCCGACGTCTCGGGCCTGCCGAGACGCACACCCCACCGGTACGGCACATGCCAGGGCCGGTCACCGGACAGGCGCGGCGGGGCATCGCCCACGTTCACGTACCAGCTCCCGCCCAGATGCATCCGCTGCGGATACCGCAACAACTGGGCCAGTAGCGGGAGCTCGCGAGCGTCGAGCGCCGGGCCGCCCACTCCCGCGAGCAGATCGAGTACCTCCAGGACCCGGCACGCCCCCGCCCACCAGTACATGATCCCCTCGTCCACGCCCCCGTCGTCCGGGAGAACCGCGACGTAGTGGTCGAGCCCCTCCACCACGAGCCGCACCAGACCGGCCCGCCGCGCCTCGTCCTCGCACAGCAGCAGCGCGCACGCCAGTACCGCACTGTGGATCCACGGATTCCAGTTGTTGGCGTTGCCGTCGGCACCGATCCACCGCCAGTCCCGCACCCGCTCGAACGGGGCCAGCACCCGAAGGTCCACCTCCCGGCGCAGCCGCCGCCGGAGCCCGGGAACCCGACGCTCCAGATGAGGCCCCAGCACGTGATCCGCCCATGCGAACAGCGCCGCCACCTCGGCCGCCCCCAGATCCAGATACGGCTCGTCCGCATCGGGCACCACCTCGCCGCGCGCCGCCGCGAACCGGTCGTGCGAGGCCCAGCACCAGGTACTCGCCTCCGCGAACCGCACCAGGCCGTCCACCGCGGCGTCCAGAAACGGGCACACCTCGCCGGCGTCGGTCGCATCGGCCACCTCGCCGGTCAGCACCGCCGCGAGGACCAGCCGGGAGACCCGCTCCTGCAGCTCCCAGGCCCGGTCCTCGTACGCGCCCCGGTCCCCGTCGCGCGCCGCGCGGGCCCAGGCCCCCGCGGTCAGCCGCGGCTCGGGGCGCGCCAGTTCGGCCCGCGCACCGGCGATCACCCGCTCACGCGCGGGGCGCGGCACTCCGTCCCACACCTCCCGGCACGTCACGTCCGGTACTCCGACCCGGCCCGCCGGATCGCCCAGCAGCCTTGCCAGCCCAGGGCCGAGCGCCGAACGGAACGACGCCCCCAGAATCCCCGTCGCCATGCGCCTAGACCTCCCCGTTCCCAGCCGCGTCGGGGTCCTCGTCCAGTTCCAGTTCGATCACCGGAAGGAGGACGTCCGGGCGGGCCGTTGGCAGGGTCAGGGTCAGCGTCCCCGCCGGCTGGCCCGGGGGCGTCATGTTGGTGTGCTCGTGCCCGGCGCCGTCCACCTCGTGGAAGCCGATCTCCGAGCCGTCGTGCAGGAACTGCGCGTACCGGACCCGCCCCGCCAGTCCCGGCAGGTGCACATGTTTCAGCGGCCAGGCGAGCAGATGGAGATACAGCTGACGGCCGCGACGCGTGTACAGGGCGTTCGCCGGCGGGGTCAGACCGCTCGGTCCCGCCCCGTGCACGGAGCGCGTGTGCGGCACTGTCCAGGAGCCGATCGCCGCCAGGGTCTCACGTGCGCGCGGATCAAGGGCGCCCCGCCCGGTCGGCCCGACGTTCAGCAGGAGGTTCCCGCCGCAGGCCACCGACTGCACCAGCATCCGCACCAGTAGCGCGGGATCCTTGTAGTCGTGGTTGTCGCGGTCGTACCCCCATGAACCGTTGAGCGTGTGGCAGGCCTCCCACCGCACCGGCGCACCGTCGCGCTCCAGCGGCCGCTCGGGCTGGTACTGCTCCGGGGTCACGTAGTCACCGGGTATCCCGAGCCGGTCATTGACCAGAATGCCCGGCTGCAGGGAGCGGACCGTGGCCATCAGTTCCCGCGCACCCCAGTCCGCGGCGGTCTTCGACGGATAGGTGAAGTCGAAGAAGAGGAGGTCGATCTGCCCGTAGCCGGTCAGCAACTCCCTTACCTGTCCGTGGAGATAGGCACGGTAGGCGTCCATGTCACGCGGTTCGTCCGCGGCCTCGGTGCCGCGCAGCGGATGGTGCTCGTCGACCGTGAAGCCGGGGTGGTGCCAGTCGAGAAGTGAGTAGTACAGACCCACGCGCAGCCCCTCCTCCCGCATCGCCGTCACGAACTCCCCGACCAGGTCCCGCCCGTTCACCCGGACCGAGGTGTAGTCGGTCAACTCCGAGTCGAACAGGCAGAATCCGTCATGGTGCTTGGCGGTGAGCACCGCGTACCGCATGCCCGCCTCCCGGGCGGCCCGTGCCAGCGCCCGCGCGTCGAAGAGATCCGGGTCGAAACGGCTCAGGTAGCGGTCGTAACTCTCCTGGTCCATCAACTCCCGGCTGCGCACCCACTCATGACGTGCCGCCAGGCTGTAGAGGCCGAAGTGGACAAAGAGCCCGAAGCGTTCGGCTTCGAACCAGCCGGGTGACGTGGTGGTCACGAAAATACTCCTGACACATTGACAGTACTAATCGATTAACTGTTATCTACCATCGATAGGCGATGATGTCACTGGCGCTGTGTACGGAGGCAAAAGCATGGACCCGACCAGGGATCACGGAGCACCGTCGACAGAGGAGATCCGGACGTACGCGTCGATGCGGGCACCGGTCCACACCTCAAAGTACGTGCGGCCCACCGCACGCATGGTGGAGGCCCTCGGCGAGGTCAGCGCGGCCACGGCCTGCGCGAAGCTCCATCAGATGGGAATCACGCGGACGTTCATCGACGGTCCGGTGCCGCTGCACCGGGAGCCCGACGTGCAGATCACCGGAGGTGCCGTCACCCTCCAGTTCCTGCCGAGGCGCGAGGACGTCTTCAACGGCGCGGAGCAGGAGGACGCCGAGCGGGAGACCGCGCTGTGGAAGGTGCTCGAATCCATCCGCCCCGGCGACGTGCTCGTGGTCTCGGCCCAGGGCAGCCACTACACCGGCTGCCTGGGTGACATGCTGGTGCGCTACTTCAAGCTGAAGGGCGGCGCGGGGATCGTCGTGGACGGGCGGATCCGGGACGCGGCCCGGGTACGCGCGCTCGGCGTCCCCATCTGGTGCACGGGCGTCACCCCGCACTACGCCTCGCAGACCGAACTCTTCCCGTCCGCGTTCAACGTCCCGGTGGGGGTCGGCGGCGTTCTGGTGGCCCCGGGTGACCTGATCGTGGCCGACGAGGACGGGGCCGTCGTGGTCCCGCAGCACAGCGCGGTGCCGCTGGCCGAGGACTCGATCCGGCATCAGGACCGGGAGGAGTTCGCGCGCCGTCGGCTCGACGAGGGCGCCCGGCTGTCCGACTATTACCCGCTCACCGCCAAGACGCTGCCCGAATTCCTGGCCGCCCACCCCGCCACCTGAGCCGGTCCGCCGCCGACCGCGGGCCGCGCGCCCGTCCGTGCCCGGCCCGCGGCCGGCGGCGGACCGGAAATGCGACAAGCATTCACCTGCTCGACCGAGCTGGTGAATCCAGGACGCGGACGCTCCCTTGCCGTCAGGATGAGGGGCATGAACGAAATGGGCGCGGGGCCGGCCGACTGGCCAGTGGTGGTGAGGGTTCCGGTGGAGCCGGTGGAGGCCGCGATGGAGGCCGACGCTCTCGACGCGGCGCTGCACAGCACCTTGGCTGTCAGAGGACCGCTGTTCGGGGTGGCCACACAGAGTACGGGCGACGGTCGGCGGTGGCGGGTGGCCGTAGAGGTCACCCAAGGCTGTCCGCAGCAGGCCCGGGACTCACTGAACTCCCTGCTCTGGTTCCGGGCGAAGGACGAAGCCAAGGACAAGGCCGAGCGGCGGGCGCTACTGGCGGCGGTCGCCCGGCTGGAGAGCGAGCGCGTCGACGAGCTCACCGTGCTCGACACCCGCTACCGCGTGGTGAGGGCCGAGGAGTACGCGGGCATGGACGCGAACGGTGACATCGAGACACCGCGGCCGACCGACCCCGAACCCCTCACCCCGGACTGGGGCCCCGGCACCCATGGCCCGAGGGTCGACGAGGACCTGGTGCTGGATCCGGACGCACCCCTTTCCCCTGTCCAGGCGTCCGAGCGGCTGTCCTTGCGCTCGCTCGTCTACACCGGTACCAGGTTCCCCGACTCCGTGCTGGGCGATTCGGCGCGGGCTGTGGAGAGCCACCCCGATGTCCTGCTCATGCCCGCCGCCTTCCAGGTCGTGGAGCGGTCCGGTACCAGGTCCTGGAGGCCGGGCAGCGCCCTGCACGTCAGCGCCCATGACGCACGCGTCACGCTGTACTTCTCCCTGATGTGGTTCAGGCCACGCCTGCGGGGGCTGATCGCCCACGATGCCGGCCGGGACGTCGACGCGCACACCGCCGCCCCCGAGGACGCCGCCGCGGCCGCGGAGCTGGCGGCGTTCGCCCAGGCCGCGGACCGGCTCCGCGCGGGCCGGCTCAACCAGGTCGAAGTCCCGGGCACCGCCCTCCGGATCGTCCGCACCCGCCGCCTGCTGCGCTGGGGCCCCGACGGGCCGGAGGGCCCACGCCCTTCCGACACCAACACCCAGGACCCCGAAGTCATCCACCCCCGCCTCGACGAGGACGGCGTCGTCCATTTCGAGGAGTCCGCGCAGGAAGAAGCTCCGCCTCCGTCCGCAGACGTAAGTGATCAGTCATGACGCCGGCACCACACGACGGCCCCGTCCGCATGCGCGACGTGCCCTTCGTTCCTGGCTGCTCCGCCCCTAGACGATGGGCCTGCCGCACCTGAACTGGCCCGCACTGACGGTCCTCGTCATGGCCGCGGGCCCCACGGCCCGGCCTCCTGCGTCGAGCGGCTCTTCCGGTAACGTCCGCCGGCCGGCCGGCCGGCCCGTGCCGTCGCGGAACGTCAGCGAGGGCTGAGGAGGCAGAACTCGTTGCCCTCCGGGTCGGCCAGGATCGTCCATGAGATCGCGGACTGATCGAAGTCAGGGACGGTCGCGCCCAGGGCGCGCAGCCGGGCTCCCTCTGCTGCCAGGTCGTCACCGGTGTAGGGCGAGACGTCGAGGTGGACGCGGTTCCACACCGTTTTGGCGCCCGGGGTGCGGATGAACTCCAGGTAGGGGCCGACGTCCTTGGCGGAGCGCATCGTCGCGTGGTCGTCGGTGACCTCGTGCAGCGTCCAGTCCAACGCTTCGCCCCAGAACCGGGCCATCGCTCGTGGGTCGGTGCAGTCGACCACTACCGCGGCGATCGGTCCGGTGTCCCGGTAGACCGGTCGGGGCTCCAGGACGCAGAACTCGTTGCCCTCCGGGTCGGCCATGACCGTCCAGGGGACGTCGCCCTGACCCACGTCGGCGAGCGTCGCGCCGAGACCCTTCAGACGCGCGACCAACTCCGCCTGATGCGTGGTCGAGGTGGTGGCCAGATCGAGGTGCACCCGGTTCTTCACCGTTTTGGGTTCCGGGCGGGCGATGATGTCGACGCAGACGGCTGTGGGGCCGGGGTAGGCGAAGCCGACGGGTTCGAGGTTGGTCACGCCGGGGCCCTCGCTGTCGATACCCCAACCGAGTGCCTCCGCCCAGAACCGGCCGAGCGCGGAGTCGTCCTGGGCCTTCATGTTGATCTGCACAAGTCGTGTCGCCATGCCGGAGATCATAAAGGGCCCCGTGCGGCCGTATTCGTACGGCCGCACGAGGCCCCAAGCCGAGTCCTGCCTCAGCGGAAAGCGGCGATGTTCCGGGCGACCCAGTCGCTGAAGGCGTGCGGGGCGCGGCCCAGGACTCGTTCCACGTCCGGGCTGATCCGCAGTTCGGCCGGGTTCGGAGCGGCGATGATGTCCAGGGTGTCGTCAGCGAGCTCCGGCGGAACGAACCGGGTCATCGCGGCTCTGGCTTCCTCGCGGGAGAGTTCGTGGAACCGTACCGGCGAGCCGAGCGCGGCGGCGACGGCCGCCGCCTGCTGACGCGGGGTGATCACCTCGGGCCCGGTCAGCTCGTAGGTTTCCCCGGCGTGCCGGTCGTCCAGCAGGCAGGCCGCCGCCATCTCCGCGATGTCCAGTGGGTCGACGATCGGAGCCCCGACCTCCCCGAACGGCGCGGCGACCGTCCCTTGCGTGCGGACGGACTCCGCCCAGGCCAAGGCGTTGGAGGCGAAGCCGCCCGGTCGCAGCACGGCCCAGTCCAGACCTGACCGCCGCAACGCGTCCTCCAGCGCGCGCATCGCGATCCGCGTGGGACCGAGCGGCCTGGTCGCCACGCCCTGCGAAGACAACAGGACGACCCGGCTGACCCCGCTGGCCACGGCGAGGTCGATGATGTCGGACGGACTGGCGTCGGGGGAGTGGAGGTCGCCGGACAACAGGAAGAACAGCGCCTTCGCCCCGTCCAGTGCGGGGGAGAGGCTTGCCGGCTCTGCCAGGTCGGCCGCCACGTGCCGGACTCCGTCCGGCACCGCCGCCGCCTGCCGGGACACCGCCGTCACCTGCTCGCCGGCCTCGGCCAGGGCCTGCGTCAACGGGCGGCCCACATTGCCGGTCGCTCCGGTCACCACGATCATGTTCAGCTCCTAGTCGGTTGTGCACTGCGGGGATTGACGCTAGGAGGCGGGCTTACTTTTCGTAAGAACATACCTAGAGGTAAGCTCCGAACATGAGGGAAGGCACGCAGCTCAGACAGGCCGGTGCGAGCGGCGGGTATGAGGTGTTTCACACCGACTGCCCCGCGCGCGACATGGTCGACCACGTGACCAGCAGGTGGGGCGTCTGGGTGCTGATCTCCTTGCGGGGCAACGACCTTCGGTTCTACGAGCTGCGCAACAGCATCCAGGGCGTCAGCGAGAAGATGCTCTCCCAGACACTGCGCGCACTGGTTCAGGACGGTCTGGTCCGGCGGGAGGTCGAGCCGACGACGCCGCCCCAGGTCACCTATGGGCTCACCGAGTTCGGCCGGCACGTCAGTGAGCCTCTGACGGAGTTGTTCGACCGGATCACACAGCGGATGGCTTCCGGTGGCGGGTCCGCCACGGAGCGGCTGGGCGCAACAGGTGCTCCTGCGGCAGGTTCGTGAGGCCGGACGCGGTCGCCCCCCGGCTTCGCGTCGCCCGGCTTCGCGTCGCACGAGGCGAAGCCGGGCGACCGGAGTCAGCCCGGTCGGGTAAGGCCGGGAGGCGTCAGGCCTTGACCAGGACGTACGTACCCGAACCGTCCTGCTTGCCGCTGCTGTACTGGCGCAGCGGCTGGCCCTCGGCGTAGCGGTCGTGCCCGATCATGTAGCCGGTGTACTTGTTCTGGACGCCGATGTTGTCGGAGCCGGGAACATCCCGGTAGACGTAGAACCGCTGGAGGTCGTCCGACTTGCAGTCGGCCTGCACCAGCGGAGACCCTTCGTCGGCCGCGGTCTGCTCCGCGATGGCCAGGCACTTATTGCTTGAGTGATTGACGAGGATCTGCTCGGCGACGCCGTTGTTCTCCGGCCCGTGGCACAGCTGCCACTGGTCCAGGTTAAGGCTGAGCACCGTGGAGGGCTTCAGCTGGACGTTGTCGCCCTGCAGGAAGCCGGGGGCGGTCCAGAACAGGGCCCGGTCAGCTGTGCCGATCTTGTAGTAGCCCTCGTCGCAGGTGAAGCCCGGTGCGACGCTGGCGCGGGTGGACCGGCCGGTCGGATTCGAATCCGCCGCCTTCCCGCTCTCCGCCGCCCTCCCGTCCTTTGCCGCCTTCCCGTCCTTTGCCGGCGCGGATGCCTTCTCCGCCGGTGCGTGCCCGGCACCGGCCGGCGCGGTTCCGCAGTCGAGGAGATCCTGCGCCTTGCGCATGATGCTGTTGGCCGGCACCGCGTCCTCGCAGCGCACCGCGCCCTCTTCGAGGGTCGTGTAGGTGGTGTAGCTGCCGTTGCCGGGACCTTCCACCCACTTCAGGCCGAAGGTGCCGTCACCCAGGTCGACACGGTTGCAGTTGAGGCTGCCGTACTCGCCGGTCACCTTCTTCGTTCCCTCGTAGAGGGCGTAGTAGCCGGGCTTCTGGAAGTTCCACGTGATCGACTTCGAGGTGCTGCCGGTGGAGGTGTAGGACATCTGCACGTCCAGGCCCACGGACGCGCCGGCCTTGCTGAGGGCTTCGACCTCGAAGCTGCTCTCTATGCTGGTCTTCTGGCCAACAGACACCGAGATGACGGTCTGGGTGCTGGTCTCGACCGTCTGGGAGCCCAGCGAGCCATCGGTGACGTACCAGCCCTTGAAGTGGGTGATCGTCGGGGCGACTTCGACACTCTGGATGAACGGGTGGCGTTTGCCGAGATCAGCGGCAGTGCAGGCGTCACCGAGTTCCGCCTGAGCGGCGGCGGGCAGGGCCGGTGCGGCGGCTGCCGGCGCGACGGCGAAGCTCATGGCGGCGATCCCGGTGGCAGCTGTGGCCGTGAAGGCCAGTAGCCCTCTGTTTAAGCGGTCGGTCCACCTTGCGTGACGCATCGTCTGTTTCCCCCTTTGGCCGAACCGCGCAGGCGGGGCCGGCCGGTCCGGTGTGGCCGTGTGATGGTGCTGAGCGCGAGTGAACATAGCGTCACCAGTAACGGCAGGACGACGCCGAAATCGGCCAGTACGATCACGCCGGGGCGCGATGGCCTGTTCTCGGTTGGTTTCACGCGGCCATCAGCCCTGCTCACCACGATGTGCGTCAGCCACGCGGCCGACGGGCGCCCCGGGGCCTCGCCTGGGATCAGCCCATGAGACGGACGGCGCGCAGTGTCTCCTGAGGGTCCAGGAAGGCGAGCGTCCGGCCCGAGGCCACTGGCGCGCTCTTGCGGATACTCGACTTGAACTCGCCCTGCCACAGCGTGCGGCCGTCCGAGGAACGGAGGATGCGGACCGCCTGCCGATGCTGGAACAGTCTCGCGGTGTGTGAGTGACGGATCATGGTGTAGTCGCCCGCGGAGTCGATCCTGAGGTCCGCTCCCCCCTTCGACCGCCAGAGCTCTGCCCCGTCTTCGGCGCCGAGACAGACCGCGCCGTCGGATGTGGGCAGGACGAAGCCGCCGGGAGTGGAAACCGGTTCGGGACCGAGGCCCGCAGAGCCGGCCTCCCCCTTGACGGCCCACTTCTGCTTCCCGGTGCGGACGTCGATGGCCGTGGGACCGCCGCGCTCGCCCTCAAGCCGTGGGAGCAGGAGGGTGGTGCCGGAGAGGGGGGCCGCCGGGGGAGTCTCCTGCGTGGTGCCGTTGCTGCCGGGTACGTCCTTGATCTCGGACAGGGGGATGCGCCACTTATCCCCGCCCGTGCGGGCACTGCGCAGGACGAGATCGATGCGTTGCTTCTTGCCGTGCTCATGGAAGAGGACCGCGTCGTCCGTCCGCTGCGGCGCGCTGACGTATTCCCCGAGGTCGCTGTACAGGTTCATGCGGGGCTGCTCCCACAGCCTCTTTCCTGTCGCGCCGTCGAGTGCCGTCGAGCCCACCAGCGCCAGATCCCCGATCGTCGTGATGCCGCCCGCTCCGGGCACCGACTGGCTCCAGCGTTCCTTCCCGGTACGGGCGTCGAGAGCCGTGACGTGCTGCTCGTTGGGATCGTCGCTGCCGAAGAGGACCAGTCCTCGGTCGAGCACGTGCAGGTCACGGTCGTCCTTGTCGTACGCCTCCAGCTTCCAACGGGTCCTGCCCGTGGCGCCGTCGAGGACGTACAGCACCGGAATGAGGTCCTCGGGCAGCTGGGCCAGCGCGATCACGGTGTCGCCGCCGTCGAGCGCGGCCGTCTGCGAGCGTCCGTGCAGAGGCCACTCAAGGCCGAGGTCGCGCTTCCACAGATGCTTGCCGCTGTTGAGGTCGAACGCCTGGATCAGAGCGCTGTCATGGGCGGGTACGAAGCAGCGTTCGCCGGACCGGATGGGCTGGTCGTATCCCGCTCCGTCCGAGCCGGGGTCGTACGACCAGGAGTACCGCTCCTGTTCGGGGCTGCCGGTGAGGTAGACACCCGCGGAGACGCCGACCGTGGCCACCGCGGCGACTCCGGCGCCGCGCCGGAGGAGTCCGCGGCGGCTCAATGGAGTGCGACCTGCTGCCCCCGGGGTGTCAGGACGCGTGGCCGTGACGGTGGGAGCGGCCTCGGGTGGCACCGCGGTGTCCGCGTGCCCGGGGCGCGGGGACGGCACGGGCCCCGTGGGAGCGGCCCGGCCCTCGCACTCGCGCAGCGCGTCGGCGAGTTCGGCGGCCGAGTCGTACCTGTCACGGGGATCCTTCGCCAACAGGCGCAGAATCAACCGGTCCCAGGCGGGTGAGACGCCCGGCCCCACGCCGCTCGGCACGGGTGGCACATCGTTGAGGTGCGCCGTCAGGAACCCGAGGGTGTCAGGTGCGCTGAACGGCAGCCGCCCGGTGCGGAGTTCGAACAGGACGCAACCCACCGCGTACAGGTCGCTGCGCTGCTCCGGGTAGCCGCGTGCCTGCTCGGGCGCCATGTACGCGGCCGTGCCGACGACGAGCCCGGTGCGGGTCAGCCGGCCGCCGGTGGCCGAGGGGTCGGCGGCTCGGGCGATGCCGAAGTCGAGGACCTTCACCCGACCCGACGACGCGACGAAGATGTTGGCGGGCTTGATGTCACGGTGCAGGACACCGACCGCATGCGCTTCCGCGAGGGCCTCGCAGATCTGTACGCCCCAGCGGGCCGCGTCCACCCCACCGACCGGCCCGCGGTGGACAGCGGCCTCCAGGCCCTCGCCGCGCAGCAGCTCCATGACCAGGAACGGTGTATCACCCTCGGGGGTGGCTGCCGTGCCCAGATCGTGCACGGTCACGATGTGCGGATGCTGCAGCGCGGCGGTGATCCGCGCCTCACGCAGGAAGCGGGCGCGTGCCTCACCGGCGGTGCTGCCGCCGCCCCCGAGCACCGAGATCACCTTCACGGCGACCGCCCGCCCCAGAACCTCGTCGCGGGCCTCCCAGACCTCGCCCATCCCGCCCTGTCCCAGCAGCCTGACAAGCCGGTACCGGTCGGCCAGTATGCGGTCCACCACAGCTTCAAGTCCCCCAGATCGCAGCGTGATTCCAGCCAACCGATCGCAGCGTAGCTCCAGGATCGGGCGTACGCACGGCCGGGTACGGCGAAGTCACGGATGCCGGGGTCCAGCGTCCGGCGGTCACCGCGTGGTGCGGGGTCCCGTGACCGGCCGTACCGCTGACCGGGCTCGGCCCTCCGGTCGGCGCAGGCGAGACGGTCGCGACAGCGCCTCGTCGCGGACATCAGGATCGCCGTCCGAGACCGGTGTCCCCACCGGGCGGCTTCAGCCCTGACGCCTACTCGATCGCGCCGCCCCGCACCGTCCGTGCTGCCGTGCGTAGTCCGTCATTGGACATCTCTTCTTCCTCCGGTCTCGGCACTGAACCCTCCGCCGCACGGCTCTGTCAGACGAGTGGCGTAACCCTCAACAAGCGGGACTGCAGCGCTCGTTCGACAGATCCAGGTGGTCTACTCATCGGCAGATGAGTAGTTCCGCCGATGCCGCGGGTTCGATGCCCCGGTTGGCTGGTGGTATGAGACACAGCGCTTTGGTCACTGATGAACGCATTCCGGCTTCGCCACGAACCCGCCGCGTGGGAATCTGCGCGTGGCTGGGGATCGTGCTGCTCGCACCAGGTTCGGCACTGGCGCTGGCCATGTCCGTGCTTCCTACGTTTGGTTCCTGCTACGACGGCGGTGAGTGCACGGTATTGCCCCCCACAGAGGTGCTCACCGGACTCTTCGGGCTGTCGCTCGCCTTCGGCCTCGTTGCCGCGCTCAGCCCGGCGCCCCGTTCCCGGCGCACCCCGAGGATTCGTGGCATTGCGCTGGGCGTCCAGTGGGGCGCGCAGCTCCTCCTGGTCCTGTTGCTCGCCACGGCCGGTTCCAGCTGAACGAGGCACGATCCTCACGGGCAGAGCGATGCTCATTCCGGACTGGCTGCGGTGCTGAGCCGTATGAGCCGCACCCATCGAGCTCAGCAGACTCGCGGCTTTCACTACTGCCGGCGTCTCGGACACCGCACGCGCCCGCGCCGCTTCCATCCGAAGACGTTCGCCGTCACCACAGGTACAGCGGCCCGCCAACGTCCACAAGGGCGTGCTTGACGCCGCTACGATCATCTAGGCAGGCCGACCCCAGACGGCGTCCGACCGGTTGACGATCTTTCGGAGTTCGCGGGCGCTACGTGGCGACAGAGCCCGCATCACCGTGTCGAGGAGAGCTCGGGCGTCGAGGGGGCTTCCGCAGCAGTACCAGTGCACGTTGCCCCACTCGTAGTCGCGCCACAGAGCACGCTCGGACTGGTGGACGTAGTCCTTCCACAGGGCCACAGCCCTGCTGACGTCGCCCGGCCGCAGGTAGTTCCGGGTGCGCTCAAGCTCGATGATCTCGGACATGGCACGCGAGGACAGGCCGTCGATGACGGGCCGTGCATCCGTTGACCGATGGTCGCCGGCGGTGGCTCGGCCCCGTCCTGGCCGCCTACGCGGCATGGGCCTTTCGGTTTGTCGTCATGCGGTACATGGTGCCATGGCCTCGAACGGAATCTCGAACGGATTCGCCCCAGGTACTCGCCGGGCCTGGGGGCGTAGCCGTGTCGTCGGCACCGCCCCGGAGGGACGTGCACGGCGGACGGGTCCGGTCTCCGGGCGAAGTCATCAGCGGTCGAGCGTTTCGGCCGCGGTGCTGATGACCATTCATATTCTGTGCTCGCCATCTCGGCGAACATTGTTGCGCGGCGCGGACCATCGGTTTTCGGAAGGTCAAAAAAGAGGAGTGTGAGGGGTTGTTCGACCGATGTTTTGCTTTTCCGGATGAATTACGTGTGGCTGAGCGGTCTTCCCCAGCGCGTGTCGGAATCATCGGCGGCGGGCTGGCGGGGCTGGTTTCGGCCTATGAACTCCAGCGGCGTGGAGTGGACGCCGTGATCTATGAACGAGCCGAACGCCCCGGAGGGCGGGTCCGCACGCACCGGTTCTGGGACGGCACATACGCTGATGTGGGCGCGATGCGCATCCCGGGGAACCATGAATGCGTGCTGCACTACGTGCGGGAGTTCGGGCTGCGGACCCGCCCCTTCATCAATCTGAATCCGGACGGGTATTACCACCTGCGTGGCCGACGGATGCGATTGAGTCAAGTGCGGCAACTGTATTCGGCCTACGGTATCGATGCCCCCGGCCGGAACGGACCGAGAGCGTGGTTGGACAGTGTGCTGCGTAAGGCGTGGGACGCGCTCTCTCCGCCACAGCAGATGAGCGTCCTGGAAGGCGACTGGCAGGACGCCGCCCTGGACGAGCTGATGTCGACGTCCTTGTGGCAGTTCGCCCGCCGGGAATTCTCCCAGGACGTCTGGGACCTGCTCGGACACACCAGCGGACTGGTCCACTACGAGCACGCCTCTCTCCTCGAAGTAATCGTCGACTACTTCGGTCTCTTCCACGCCGCGCCCCTCGAAATCAATGGCGGGATGGATACGCTGATCCGCGAGTTCGTGCGCCGCCTGAGGCCCGGAACGCTCCGACTTTCCACGCGCGTCGACGCCGTGCAGCTGTTCTCCGACGCGGCGCGGATCAGCGGTCAGTGTGTGGGCCGGCCTGTGGACGAGTCGTACGACGCCGTGATGGCCTGCGTCCCGCTGACCACGCTCGATCAGATCGCCATCACCCCGGAGCTGCCCCACCGGCAAGCGCGAGCGGTCCGCGGGCTCACCTACGCGAGCAGCACCAAAACCCTGGTTCACCTCCGCCGCCGAAGCTGGGAGATCGACGACGGCATCTACGGTGGCGGGAGTTTCACCGACCTCCCCATCCAGCAGTGCTGGTACCCGTCGGACAACGCCCGTGCTTCCCCCGTCACCGGTCTGCCCTCGTCCCAGCGGCTGACCGCCCTGAGCGCCGAGCTCTCGCACGAGCCAGGCGTACTCACCGGCGCCTACCTCTGGGGCCCACACGCACGGCGCTTCACCACGTTGACGCCGGCGGACCGCGACCGGGTCGTGATGCGGAGCCTGGAACAGCTGCATCCGGGCATCTGCGACGACATCGACGACATCCTGCACTGGGACTGGGACAACCAGCCCGGAATGAGCGGCGGGTCCTTCGCCTATCTCGCTCCGGGGGAGCACAAGAGATACCTCGGCGGCCTCGCGACACCGCATCCGGAGAGCAATCCCCGGCTCTTCTTCGCGGGCGAGCACCTCTCGGCCGCCCACGCGTGGATGCAGGGCGCCGCCCAGTCCGCGCTGCACACCGTCGGCCGCCTGCTCGATCGACTGTCCGCCTCCGAAACAGGGCTGGACGCGCGCCGCGAAGAGGACAACCTCATCAGAGAAGGAGCGACGTCATGAGCGCGCAGGACCCGCAGAGCAGCCGCAGCCGTCCGCCTCTGCGCATGCCGGACCTCCACAAGACCTTCCTCGCCCCTCCGGGCACGCGCGAGCGCATCGGCCTCGAAGTCGAGGCAGGTGTGCTGGACGAGACGACCGGCCTCGCCGCTCCGTACGACGGGCCGCACGGCATGGCGGCCCTCCTGCGGCAGGCAGCAGAGAAGTGGGGCGGTTCACCACAGAGGGCCGGAGACGTCCTGACAGGAGCTCACCTCCCGGACGGGACGAAACTGACGCTCGAACACGGCGGTCAGCTCGAATACTCATCCCCTCCCACAGACAACCTCGTCACGCTCGTGGCCGCCATGCGCCGCACCATGGAAGACCTGGCCGCCCTCGCCCAGCAGCACGGGCTGGCCATCGTCCCCGGCGGGAACCTCCCCTTCGACCGGGTCGAAACCTCCACCTGGGTACCCACCGCGCGCGGCGGAGTCATGCGAACGTACTTCGCCGGACTCGGCCCGGAAGGCGAGGGGGCACCACACATCATGAAGCTGTCGACCTCGACCCAGACCACCCTGGACTACCTCTCGGCGGACGACCTCGCCTCGAAGCTCCGCGTCCAGGTCGCCGCCTCGCCCGTCGTCGCCGCGCTGCTCGTCAACTCGCCGCTCTACGCGGGACAACCGGACGGAGTCCTCTCCCACCGCTGTCGCGACTGGCTCCGCATGGACTCCAGGCGCGTCGGTCCACCGGGCACCGCACTCCGGATCCCGCTCACGGCGGAGGCCCTCACCGACTGGGCACTCGGCCTGCCCATGATCTACCGCCACGGCCCCAGCGGCTACCGCCTCGCCGGCTCTCAGACCTTCGCGCACCACCTCCGCGAGGGCTTCGACGACGGCACAGCTCCGGACTGGGACGACTGGCTCTCCCACCTCGACCAGGTCTACACCACCGTCCGTGTTCGCCGGACCCTGGAGACCCGCGCGCCGGACGGCCCGCCGTACCCGCACATCCCCGCGGTCCCGGCCCTGTGGACCGGGCTGACCTATCACGCACCCTCGCGTGCGGCCGCCTGGGAGCTTCTCCGGCAGTACACACCCGAGGAGGGCAACGCCGCACACCAGGCCCTGCCCACGGACGGACTGGCCACCCGGCTGGGCGCAGACACCGTCCGCGAACTGGCGGGCCACCTGATCGCCCTGGCGCGCACCGGCCTGCGGGCCCGTATCCAAGCCGGGCTCGAACAACCCGAGGTGCTCGCCTTCCTCGACCCGCTCGACGAGATCCTGGACACGAACGAGACGTTTGCCGAGCGGACCGCACGCCACTGGCGGACCACCTACCGCAACGACCCCGCCCGCTACGTCACGGCACATCGAATCCCACCCGCCACCTGACGCGGAGCAGGGCACCGCCCGGCGGAACGGCCGCGCGGGACCACACGCCACGCACATCGGTGCCGGGCGGACCGACAGGCCGTTCCACCAGGGCCTTTCCGCCAGGGGCCGGAACGGGGCGGGGGAGCGGGGCCGTCGTGCATCACCCCCGTAACAAAGTGATCCGATTCCTTGTGCGGGCCGCGTCCATGCCCGTGAAGTGGGCTGATGCACTTTTCGACAGCAGGCGGTCCGATCCTCCGCCACCTGCGCATATGGCATGCCGTGCCCGCCTTGCTCGTCGTGGCGGCGGTACTGGCCTATCTCGTCCTCCTCCCGTCCGACGGCCCGCGCCCGGTGCCCAGCAGCCCCTGCAGACCCGCCGGTTCGGTCAATACGGTGCGCGAGGAAACGCCCGCGATTCCCGACCTCGACGGGGACGGATATGCCGATGTGGTGTACGAGAACTCCGACACGGAGAACTTCGACGTGATCGTCGTGCCCGGTTCCGGGCACGGCCCGGACCACGATCGTACGACCGTCCTCACCCGCGATGACCTCGGTGTGCCGGACCACATCCAGACGGGCGACGAACCGTGGGAGCCCACAGTCGCCGACCTGGACGGGGACGGACACGCCGACCTCGTCGTCAGCGGCGCCGCCCAGATCCTGTGGGGAGGGTCCAAGGGCCCGAAGGCCGGCGGACCGAGGGGGCGCGTCCCCCTGCCGGGCAGCGGATACAGCACCGCGCCGATCGCCGGCGACTTCGACGGGGACGGCCACACCGATCTCGTGGTCTTCAGGTTCTCCAACAAGGACCAGGAACTCGTCGTCCTCAAGGGCCCGTTCAACCGCTCCGGCGCCCCCGCCCGGACCGTGGAGATCCCCAGCCCGGTCGACGAGGGCGCGTCACCCGTGCTGGTCGCCGGGGACGCGAACGACGACCACGCCACCGATCTCGCGCTCTACGACTCCCCGTGGGACCCGCCCCTGCTGTTCACCGGCGGCGCCCGTACCGCCGGCGGACTGAGCAAGGAACCCGAGCGGCTGCCCGAGGGCGAGAACGTCGTCTTCGGTGACTTCGACGGCGACGGGCGACGCGACGTCGCCATCGGCCGGAGCTTCGTCGACAGCGACGACGAGGTCGACACACCCCACCGGCGTGGCCAGGTCAGGGTCCGCTACGGGAAGGAACCGGGGAAGTGGGTCACTATGGAAGGCGGCGACTACAGGGAGGGCTTCGGTACCGGGCTCGCCACCGGAGACTTCAACGGCGACGGCTGCGACGACCTGGCCGTACAGCTCACCAAGAAGAAGGAGACGGGGGACGCGCGGATCGAGGTGCTGCGGGGCGGCTCGGAGCACGGGCTCGGGTCGAAGCCCTGGCGCGCCACCAAGCGCTCCGTGCCGGGTGACTACGGCCCCGCCGACGGCACGCTCGTCTCCGTCCACGACTGGGACGGCGACGGCCGCTCGGAAATGGCCCTTTTCGGCGGGGACAGCTGGTGGATCACCGACGGCACGGACCGCGACGAGGCGTCCTTCCCGAACGCTCCGGGCAAGGAACGAAGGCCGTAGGTTCACCCCGGGTCGGCAGCCGAGACCTCGTGGCCGCCGGGCACCAGGCGAAGGGTCAGGATCTGGAACGGGCGCAGGGACAGCGCAACTTCGGTCCCCCGGAGGGACAGAGCGGGCTCGCCCTCCAGGTCCCGTTCCAGCAGATCCGTCGTCCCTGCCGAGGCCACGGGGAAACCGGCCTTGAGGGTGGTCCGCACGCGTCCGCCCGTGGACTCGTAGAGGCGGACGATCACATCGCCCGAGCGGTCGTCCGCGAGTTTGACCGCCTCGACGACGACACCGTCCTCATCGATCCGCACCAGCGGTTCGACGGCTGCGCCGCCGGGGACGGCGCGCTCGGGCAGGTTGAAGTGATACCCCTCGCGGATTGCGTCGTGGATGTCCGCGCCGAGCACCAGCGCGTAGCGCAGCCGGTGTTCCCCCCGGTCGCAGTCGGGGTCCGGGAAGAGCGGGGCGCGCAGGAGCGATATCCGCGCCGTCGTGGTGGTCCCACCGTCGGGGCGGATGTCCCGCGTCACATCGTGGCCGTAGCTGGAGTCATTGACCAGGGCCGCTCCCCAGCCGGGCTCCGCGACATGCAGGTAGCGATGGGCACAGATCTCGAAGCGGGCGTTGTCCCACGACGTGTTGGTGTGCGTGGGGCGCCGGACATGACCGAAGGGGATCTCGGCGCTCGACTCCGCCGCCCGTACGTCGAGCGGGAAAGCGGCCTTGAGGATCTTCTCGCACTCCCGCCAGTCGGCATCGGTCTCGATGTCGAGCCGGCGGCTGCCCTCGGTCAGGCGCAGCACCTGGGTGATGCGGGAGTCGTTGAAGCTGCGCACGACCCGGACACCGTCGGCCACCGCACTGACCTCGTCCGCCTCGGTGAGGTCGCGCACGGTGTTGCGGTAGAACGCGTCGACGTCCCAGGCGTCCCACTGGTTGGGAAAGTCCTGGTGCAGTTGGAGGAGATTGCCGACCGTGCCCGGTGCCAGCGCCTCGCGCCCGGCCGTCAGGTCGAGGGCGGAGGTGACCAGCCCCCGGGCGTCCACGGTGACGCGTACGAGGCCGTTGTCCAGTACGTACCCGCCGTCCCGCGTGGACCGGGCGGGGACCGGGCCGGCGGCCCGTACGCGCGGTGAGGCGCCGAGTGCGGCAACGCCGTCCCGGGCGTGCGGCGCCGCGTTGAACACGGTCTCACCCCCCGCCTTCCCGCTCCCGCTCGCCGCCAGGCCGCGCTGCGCGGTATCGATGACCTCGCCGAGCTCACGGGCCACCTCCGCGTACGTCTCCTCTGCCTCGCGGTGCACCCAGGCGATCGACGTGCCGGGCAGGATGTCGTGGAACTGATGCAGCAGCACGGTCTTCCACACCCGGTCCAGCAGCTCGTACGGGTACGGCCGGCCCGTGCGCACGGCAGCGGTGGCGGCCCACAGCTCGGCCTCCCTCAACAGGTGTTCGCTGCGCCGGTTGCCCTGTTTGGTGGCGAGCTGGCTGGTGAGCGTCCCCCGGTGCAGCTCCAGATAGAGCTCGCCGACCCAGACGGGGGCGTCCGCGTACTCCTTGCGCGCCTTGGTGAAGAACTCCGCCGGGCCCTCCATCTCCAGCCGGGCCGAGCCTTCGAGATCCTCCAGCCTGCGCGCCCGTGCCAGCATCTCCCGGGTGGGGCCACCGCCGCCGTCGCCGTAGCCGAAGGGGACGAGAGAACGGTTGGCAGCGCCCTTGTCCCGGAAGTTGCGCTCGGTGTGCCCGATGTCGGCTCCGGAGAGATCCCCGTTGTAGGAGTCGACGGGAGGGAAGTGACTGAAGATACGGGTGCCGTCGATGCCCTCCCACCAGAAGGTGTGGTGGGGGAAGGCGTTGGTGGTGTTCCAGGAGATCTTCTGGGTGAGGAACCATTCGATGCCGGCCAGCTTCATGAGCTGGGGCAGGGCCGCGTTGTAACCGAACGTGTCGGGCAGCCACATGTCCTTCGTCTCGACCCCGAACTCGTCCAGGTAGAAACGCTTCCCGTGCACGAACTGCCGCACCAGCGACTCCCCGCCGGAAAGGTTTGTGTCGGGCTCCACCCAGAGACTGCCGGTGGGCAGGAACTGCCCGGTGCGCACCTTCTCGACCACCCGGGCGAACACCTCGGGCCGCTGCTCCTTGAGCCAGGCGAGCTGCTGTGCCTGGGACATGACGAAGCGGAAGCCCGGGTGGTCGTCCATCAGGGCGGTGACGTTGGAGACGGTCCTGGCCGCCTTGCGGACCGTCTCGCGTACGGGCCAGAGCCAGGCGGTGTCGATGTGGGCGTGGCCCACGGCGGAGACCCGGTGGGCGCCCGCGTGTGCGGGGGAGGCGAGAGCGGGGGCGAGGGCCTCGCGGGCGCGCGCGGCCGTGCCGCCGATGTCCTGGAGGTCGACGGCGTCCAGGGCACGGTCCACGGCGTGCACCAGCTGCCAGCGCCGGGTGGAGTCCTCGGGCAGCTGGTGCATCAGGCCGGAGAGGACGTCCAGATCCTGGACGAGTTCCCACACGACGGTGTCGAAGACGGCGAGGTCCATCCGGTTCAGCCGGTAGAGCGGCTCACCCGCCGCAGTCCCGCCGCGCAGCCACGGGGCGACGGCACCGTCCGGGGTCGGGACGAAGGGATCACCGTCGGTACCCGAGTCGAAGATGACCGGGTTGGCGGCGGCCTCGATGTAGTAGGTGAACTCCTCCCCTCCCGCGGCCTGTCCGGTGACCGGGAGCCAGGCGTTGCGGGGATTGAGGGCCTTGACCGGCGTTCCGTCGGCACGGTGGACGAGGCCTTCGGCGGAGAAACCCGGCTGGGTGGTGCCGAAGCCGAGGTCCACCACCGCCTCGACCCGCTGTCCGGCCCAGGCGGCGGGGACGGTGCCGCTGATCCGGAACCAGCTGGTGGACCAGGCGGGCCCCCACATCGCACCGCTGCGAACCGGCTCGTACGGGGCGGCGATTCCTTCGGACACGGGAACGGGCTCACCGGTGACGTTCCACATCGCGACGTCCAGGGGCAGGCTCTCGCGGTACACCGCGGGCCGCAGGCGCTGGTCCAGTACGCGGGCGAGCCGGCGTTCGGTGACGGTTCGGTCGTGGTGCATGGGTGCTCCATGAGGGATTGCGGGGGAGGCGAAAGGGCATGCCGGTGCCGTGGAAGGGGCGGCAGCGGGGTGGCTGGGCCGGGTCAGTGCGTCCCGTAGCGGATGACGTGGGTGGGAACGACGGTTCTGCGGGCAGGGATCGGCTCGGTGGCCGTACCGTTGATCCGGTCGATGAGCATCTGGCCCGCCCGCCGGCCGATCTCGTCGGCGTCGTACGAGACGATCGTCAGCGGCAGGCCGAGTACGTCCGCGAGGTCGAAGTCGTCGAAGCCGGCGATTGCGACCGGTCTGCCGAGCTCCCGCACGGCGCGGATGGCGCCCTGTGTCAGACGGTTGTTGGTGCAGAACAGCGCCGTCGGCGCGTCGGGTGCGTCGAGCAGCGCCAGGGCGGCGGCCCGCGCGGTGGCGACATCGGTGAGCCCGCGCCGCACCCGGCTCTCGTCCGGTTCGATCCCGGCGCTCTCGTGCGCGGCCCAGTAGCCGCGGAACCGCTCCGCTCCGGTGTAGAGCGCGGGCGGGTTGCCGAGGAAACCGATGCGGCGGTGGCCGTCCGTGATGAGCTGTCCGGTGGCCTGCTCGGCGCCGCCGAAGTCGTCGACCAGGACGCAGTCGGCATCCATCCCGGCGGGCGGCCGGGACGCCAGCACGATCGGCATGCCGCGCAGCGCGGCGGGCGCGAGATGACGGTGACTGCTGCCCGCCGGGACGACGATCATGCCGTCGACCTGACGGGACGCCAGATCCTCCACGAGCCCGCGCTCCTTGTCGACCTGCTCGGCGGTGTTGCTGAGCAGCACCCGAAGGCCGTGCTCGGACGCCACCTCCTGCACACCGAGCGCCAGTCGCGAGTAGAACGGGTTGGCGAGGTTGGTGACGACCAGTCCGATCATCCCGCTGCCGCCCAGCCGCAGACTGCGTGCCGTCTCGTTGCGCCGGTAGCCGAGTGTCTCGACGGCGGCGAGCACGCGCTCGCGCGCCGTCTCGCTGACCCGGGCGTCGTTCTTGAGTACCCGGGAGACGGTCATGGCGCTGACACCGGCACTTGCGGCCACGTCGCGCATCGTCGGGGCGGCGCCGTCGCCCGACCGGTGCTGTGCCATGGGCGGTTCTCCTGCGGGGTCGTCGGGTGGCCGGGAGGTCGCGAACGCCGTCATTCTAGGGAGTGTCCGCACAGTATGGCCGTCCGCCCGGAGGGCCGGCCGGGCGAGAAGTCGCGGACGAGCCTCAGGTCGGTACCGGGGGAGTGGCGGACCTGTGGAGAGCCCAGTGGGCGGCGCCGATGAGCGGTGCGTCGGCAGGGCGCACAGCCGTGACGGTCGGGGGCGCGGTCCCCGGTGCCCACGACTCGAAGCCCTCCCTGACGGCCGGCCCCACGAGGTCCCAGGAGCCGGTCATCGAGCCCCCGACGACCATGAGGTCGGGCCGGAACCGCTCGCACCAGGGAGCGAGCGCCCGTCCCAGCGCGCCGAAGCAGTGCCGGACCGTACGCAGGGCGTGGGCGTCCCCGGCGCGGGCCGAGCCGGCGATGTCGTGCACGTCCGGGATCCGCCCGGTGCCGGGCAAGGCGGCGGTCCGGGCGTAGAACAAGCGGATCGCCCGTCGTGAGACCACCTCCTCCAGCGGGGTCCCGTCGACGGTGAGCCGGTGCACCCTGCCGTCGGGCGGCACATCGGGGCCTTCCACGACCGGGTGCCCGGTGTCCAGGAAGGAGGAGCCGACGCCGGTGCCGAGCGTGATGCACAGGGCCCGGCGCCTGCCGGTTGCCGCGCCCGCCCGGTACTCGCCCATGGCGAAGGCATCGGCGTCGTTGACGAAGCTGATGCCGTTCGGCGCCCCCGGGAGCCGGCCGAGCAGCTCGGCGCCCACGTCCACACCGTGCAGCGACTCGAACTTGCCGATTCCCCGGAAGCGCCCGACCCCGGTGACGTAATCGAAGGGACCGGGTATCGCCACGCCCCAGTGAGCGGCTTCCGGGACGTCCACGCGGTGGGCGACCGAGGCGATGGCGTCGAGGAGTTCAGGGGCCGCCGCGTCGGCGGGGACCGGTTGCCGTACGGCCGGGAAGGGGACGGGCAGCCGCGCCTCGGTGTCGATGACGGCGGCCGTCACATGTGTGCCGCCGATCTCCAGCACGGGAACGTGGCTCATACTCGCGTCACCAGGGACTTCACCACGTGCACCGGCCCGCTGCCGACCGGGTGCAGCCGGTACGGGCCGACGGACGCGGGCACGGTGAGGGTCTCGGCGAAGGCGAGGTCATGGCGCAGACCGCCGGCGGTCTCCACGACGATGCCGTCACCGGCCGAGACGTTGAGGATGTGGAAGCGGCCCGCGGTGTCGTCCTCGGCCGCCTCGGTTCCCTCGATCACGAAGCGGTGCACGGCGTAGAACATGCCGGGCAGCGCGCCGACGACCTCCTCGCGCCAGCCGTGGCCCTCGCGCAGCGTCCGCGGCTGCTGGACGAGGTCCGTCAGGACATCGTCGCCGCGCCGCGAGGTGTCGAGGTTGGCGAAGGCGTGCGCGTACGAGAGCGGTCGCGGCGCACCGGAGACCCCCTTGCGCAGCCAGTCGTAGAAGCGCAGCGAGTAGAGGTAGGGCGTGGCGCTGATCTCCAGGACGAGGTTGCCCTCGCCGGAGGAGTGCGGGGTGCCGGCCGGGATCATGAACAGCTGGCCCGCGTCCGCCGGGTGCTTCATGACGTGGTCCTCGACGCGCAGCGGAAGCCCGTCCGCGGCGGCGGCCTCGACCTCCTTGCGCATGACGTCCACGTCAGTACTGTCCCGCAGGCCGAGATAGACCTGTGCGCCGGGTTCGCTCGCGGTCACGTAGTACGTCTCGTGCTGGGTGTACGGCCAGCCGAACGTCTCCCGCATGTACCGCTCCCGCGGATGCAGGTGCAGGGACAGGTTGCCGCCGCCGACCGTGTCGAGGTAGTCGAACCGGATGGGGAAGGACGTGCCGAAGCGGCGGTGGACATCCGGGCCGAGGAACTCCTCGGGGTGGAGTTCGCAGAGCAGCTGGAAGGGGAGCTCGACCTGGGCCGCCTCGTCCTGGCCGACCAGGATCCCGGCCTCGGGGGCGATGAGCTCGTAGCCGAGGGCCGTGTTGCCGCCCCGTGGCTCGAAGCCCAGCTCCTGTACGGCCCACTGCCCGCCCCACGGGGTGGAGTTGAAGAAGGGGCGGGTGCGGACGGGGCCGGTCGCCAGGGCGGCGAGGGTGGCCCGCACGGCGTCGCCGTTCAGTGAGGCGGGGCCCTGTTCGCCCTGCAGGTCGACCCATCGGTCCACCCGGTGGGCGACGGCGTCGCGGTGCCGGTCGCCGACCGGCCAGTCGGTGTAGAAGAGGCTGCGCAGCTCACCGGGGGTCCGGGGCCGGCCGAGGTTGGCACCGAGCGGCAGTTCTCCCCGGGTGACCGCCTCCTCGGCGTACCGCCTGGGCAGGTCGGCCCACCACAGCAGATCGGGCTCGGCCAGTGCCGCCCCCGGGCCGAAGACCAGCAGGACGCCGGCCTGCGGACGCTGCTGGAGCGGGGGCCTCTCGAAGAGGTCGCCCATCGAGAACTCGGCGAGGGGCAGGAAGAACGGGTCCGCGTCCGGGCCCGGGACACAGAGCCGTTCGACGGCCGCCGCGGACCAGAGGTCACGCACGTCGCACAGGGCGACCTCGGCGCCCCGGGCACGGAGAGCGGCGGCGAGGGAACCGGCGGCCCCCTCCCAGTCCAGTGCGGCGGGCCCGTCGAGGGCGAGGACGGTGGAAGCCGTCGGCACGTCCGCCGCGGCGGCCGCCCAGCCGGTGACGACGGTGCCGCCGGTGGCGGTGTACCGAGGGTTGCGTTCGTAGGGACGGGGCTGATGCACAGATGCTCCTGAGGACGGGACCGGCAAGCGGGTGAATGGTATCGATAACACTCCACGTGGACAAGATTTGCAAGGTGGCATCCCATCAACACCCGCACTGAGGTGCAGATATGTCGATTCGCAAGAGAAACCCTTGTTTCGAACGTGTGGTGTCGTTAACATCCTGGCAACCCGGAGCGCGGAGACGAACGGCGTACGCGCATCCGGTGGATCTCCACACCGCACCCCAGAGCCACGGATCCCCGGCGGGGTCCAGAGGGAAGTGAACCCATGAGATCAACCGGCGGGACGACAGAGCAGTCGTCTCCCCCGCTCCGCCGACGCACCGTGCTGGCGGGCCTCGGGGCCGGCGCGGCGACCGTGCTGGCCGGCGGCTGCGCGCGGGGCGACAGCACCTCCTCCATACCCGGAACGACGTCACTGGCCAACGACAACGCCACCTGGGACGCGGGCTACGTCGCGGCCGGACGCGAACTGAAGAAGCTCACCGGCTACGCGCTGCGCCCGCTGTCCAACCCGAACCCCACCGCCTACACCCAGGTCACGCAGATCTCCCTGCAGACGACCAAGGCGACGGACCTGATCAAGTGGCAGTCCGGCTACAACCTCAAGCAGCTCGCCCGCACCGGCAGCCTCAGCGATCTGACGCGGGTGTGGGAGGCCTACGAGCGCAAGGGCTGGGTGACCAAATCCCTGCGCGAAGCGATGTCCTACCGGGGCTCCGTGTACGGGGTGCCCCTCTACCAGTCGTACTACGTGCTGTTCTACAACACGCAGGTGTTCGACAAGCACAGGCTGCGGGCGCCGGAGACCTGGGACGAGCTGCTGCACAACGCGGAGGTGCTCAAGAAGGCGGGCATCACCCCGTTCGTCGCCACGCAGAGCGGCAACTGGCCCGCGTACGAGTGGTTCGAGGAGCTCATCAGCAAGGTCGACCCGGCCTTCTACGCCGACCTGATCGCGGGCCGGGCCCGGTACACCGATCCGCAGGCGCACAAGGCCATGCAGATCTGGCAGGACTTCATGAAGAAGGGCTGGATGACCCCGGCCGACTTCGACCAGAACAACGGCCCCGCCGCCCTCAAGACCGGCAAGGTCGGCATGTTCCTGCACGGTTCCTGGCAGTCGCAGGGACTCGCGGCGGCGGGGATGAAACCGGGAGAGGGCTTCGACGCCTTCGTCCTGCCTCCGGTCGACGCCGCCACGAAGCGATCCGTGATCACCGAGGCGGGCGTCCTCGCCGTGCCGGAGAAAGCCGTCTCGCACGACGCCGCCATGGCCAACGCCGCCCACTGGCTGCACCCCTCGGTCCAGCGGGTCTGGACCGACTTCCTCCAGGACGGCTCGGCCAACCCGCAGGCGGTCACCTCCAATCCGGTGCTCGCCCGCCTCAGGAAGAGGGCGCTGCGCGAGCACTGGACCGAGCTGCCCCGCTACGGACAGTCCGGGCCGCCCAACCTCATGCAGGGAAACACCGATGACCTGGGAGCCTTCATGACGCAGGCCATGTCACCCGAGGCGACGCTGCGCAGTATGGCGAGCCGTGCCGCCAAGGAATGGGCAGCCTGGAACAAGGACGAATCATGACATCGGCAGTCGACAGGCGCCCCGCGGCGGCCCCCTCATCCGTGCCGCCGCCCGTACCCCCGGTGCGCACACCCCCGCGCAGGCTGAAGGACAGGCTGGCCGGAGCCGGCTTCCTGGCCCCCGCCGTCCTGTTCGTCGCGGCCCTGCTCCTCACGCCGTTCGCGGTGACGATGTACCGGAGCTTCTTCAGCGACGGCCGGGTCTCCGGCTTCACCTGGTTCACCAACTACGGGCTCTTCCTCAGCGATCCGGTCCTCGCGAAATCCATCGAGAACACCCTGATGTGGGTGGTCGGCACGGTCGCCCTGCCACTGGTCCTGGGCCTGGGCATCGCCGTCATGACCAACGGATCCGGCTGGTCCCGGGTGGCGCGGCTCCTGGTGGTGCTGCCGTACGCGATCTCCGGATCCGCCGTGGCCGTCGTGTGGAACTTCATCCTCACCACGGACGGCGCGGCCAACCAGGCGCTCCAGTCGCTCGGCCTCGGCTCGTTCGCCCAGGGCTGGCTGCTCGAATGGCCGGGCAACACCCTGGTCATGATCGTCGCCAACACCTGGCAGTCCACCGGTGTGGCCGTGATCCTCTTCCTGGTCGGTCTGCAGACCATTCCGCCGGAGACCCTGGAGGCCGCGTCCCTCGACGGGGCCGACGGCCTGCGGAAGTTCTGGTACGTCGTCATGCCCCAGCTGCGGACCGTCTCCGTGATCGTCGTCGGCAGCAGCCTGGTCAACGGGCTCAAGTCGTTCGACCTGATCTGGGTGCTGACGCAGGGCGGCCCCGGCCGCAACTCCGAGACGCTCGCGGTCTCGATGTACCAGGAGACGTTCCTCGCGCTGCGTCCCGGCGCCGGGGCGGCGGTCGCCGTCGTCCTCACCGTCATCGTGCTGCTGGCCTCCTGGCTCTATCTGCGGCGCCAGCTGACCCCGAAAGGCGCATGAGCATGTCCACCCGCCGTATCACCGCCGGCACCGCCGTCCGCAACACCGTCCTGGTGCTGGTCTCCCTCCTCTGGGCCGTGCCGACCTGGCTCCTGGTGGTCAACGCGCTGGTGCCCGCCGCCGAGTACGGCGGCAGCCCGCACTGGCTGCCGCACGGGGGCTTCGGTCTCTTCGACAACATGTCCCAGGCGTGGACCCGGGCCAGGCTGGGCCCCGCGATGGGCAACAGCCTGCTGTACGCGGTGACCAGCTCGGCCGCGGCGATCGTGGTCGCCACGACCGCCGCGTTCGCCACCGTGATCATGCCCGTGAAGCGCAAGGCGCTGTGGTTCTGGCTGATCTACTCCGGCACCCTGCTGCCCCTCCAGGTCTTCCTGCGGCCGCTGTTCCTCGCGTACGCGCGCACCGGCCTCTACGACGCGCAGATCGGCCTGTTCGTGGTCTATGTCGCGGTGGCGATCCCGTTCGCCTACTTCATCATGCGCAACTTCGCCCAGACCCTGCCCGGTGAGGTGATCGAGGCGGCGAGGCTGGACGGCGCGTCCTGGTGGCGGGTCTTCTGGCAGATCCATGTCCCGCTGTCCAGGTCCGCGATGGTCGCCGCGTTCGTCTTCCAGTTCGTCGCCGTCTGGAATGACCTGCTCTTCGGGATCACCCTGTCCACCAGCCGCAACATCCGTCCGGTGATGGCCGCGCTCGCCGAGCTCCAGGGCAACTACTCCAACGTCGGCCCGCCGGTCGTACTGGGCGGAGCGCTGCTCGTCTCGCTGCCGACCGTCGTCCTGTTCTTCTCCGCACAGCGGTTCTTCGTCAGCAGTCTCAAGCTCGGCTGAGCCCGGCCGCCGAGACGGCACGCGACATCCTCCGCCCGCAGCGCGCACCGGCCCTGCCCGCCGCCCCGGACCACCCCCCGCTCCGACGCCCCGAGCCGAACCCGAAAGGCACCCCGGTGAAGATCCCCGCCCGCACCGCCCTCGCGCTGGCCGCCGCCCCGCTGCTGTGCGCCGCCCTGTGCCCCACGCCCGCTGCCGCCGTACAGCCGGCGGCGAAGCCGTGGAAGGACCGCGCGGTCCACACCTACGACGCACTCCAGAAGCACCTGTACCAAGGGCCGCAGAACCACGGCCTGTACCAGGAGAAGTCCCCGCAGCAGAGCACCGACAACGCGCACTCCTACCTCTGGCCGATGCGTGAGGCGGCGGCCGCGACGGTCGACATGGCCGCCCTCCCCGGCGAGGGCGGGCACTACACGGCGGACGCGGCCGTGCGCTTCGCCACCCTGGAGCTCTACTTCGAGCCCCGCGACGGCCGGCCCGGCTACGACTCGTACCTCCCCGCACCGCTCGGCCAGGGCGGCGACGTCTTCTACGACGACAACTCCGTGGTGGGCCTCTCCCTGCTGGACCAGTACCGCGCCACCGGAAACACCAGCTACCTCCACCGGGCCGAACTGACCTTCGACATCGTCAGCCGAGGCTGGGACGACGACCCGGCCAAGGAGTGCCCCGGCGGAATGGACTGGGTCGACTCCCCGGCCAACACCATGCGCGCCGCCAACGTGACGGGCCTCGCCGCGGAACTGGCCGCCCGCCTCCACCAGGAGACGCACAAGAGCCGCTACCTGACCAGCGCCCGGAAGTGGTACGAGTGGAACTGGTCCTGCCTGCGCGAGTCCCCGGGCCTCTACCGCAACAGCCGAGGTGACGACGGAACCGTCGACCCCACCCTGTGGAGCTACAACTCCGGAGCCATGATCGGGACCGCGACGACGCTTTACCAGGTCACCGGGGACCGCTCCTACCTCAAGCGCGCCGTGCAGGACGCGGAGGGCTCGCTCGCCTACTGGAAACAGGGCGAGCGTCTGCACGACCAGCCGGCGATCTTCAACGCGATCTACTTCGACAACCTCCGGATCCTGGCCGCGGTACAACCGGCCCAGACCTACCGGCAGGTGGAGAAGGCCTACGCGGAGCGCGCCTGGAAGGAGAACCGGGACCCGTCGAACGGTCTCTTCCGCTTCCAGCCCTCGGGCGGCGGCGACTACGACGCCTCCGCCCCCGCGGAGACCCTCGAACAGTCCGCGATGGTCCAGATCTTCGCGGGCCTGGCCACCGACGGCTCCTGACCCGGCCCCACCACCACCCCCGAACCGGCACCACGCCAGAGCGGAGAACCCTCTCCATGCCCCGCCCCGACCTGTCCCGCCCCTCCTGGTGGGACTCCGACATCGCCCGCGACATCCTGCGCGACCGTGGCGTGAGCGCCACCGGAGTCCTCGGCGGACACACCGTCCGGCTCTCCTGCGAGCCACTGCTGCGCGACGACGGCGACGGCGGGCTCCTGCAGTCCGTACGGGTGGGGGCAGGCCGCCCCCTCACCCGGGCCCACGTCACCACCCTGTCCGGTACGTCCGTACGCTGCGAGCTGATACCCGGCCCGGACGGCGACACCCGGCTGCTGGTCCCCGAGGTGGACTCGCCCCTCGCGGTCCAGGTGGAACTGCCCGAGCTGGCGCCGGGCGAGCGCGTCGAGGTGCTGCTGACCCCCCAGCGGCACTGGACGCTGCACCTGGTGCAGCACGCCCACCTCGACATCGGCTACACCGACCCGCAGGGGACGGTGCTCGCAGAGGGCCGCAAATACCTCGACTCCCTCCTCGAACTGTGCCGTGCGACGGACGACCGGCCCGACGCCTCGATGTTCCGCTGGGCGGTCGAGGGATTCCTCAGCTTCGAGAACTGGTCGGCGAACCGTCCGCCCGAGCAGGTGGCCCGGTTCCTGGAGCGGGTGCGCGAGGGCCGCATCGAGCTGACCGCGATGCCGTTCAACCTGCACACGGAGACCTGCTCCACCGACGAGCTGCACGAACTGCTGCGCCCTGTGCGGGAGTTGCGCGAACAGCACGGCATCGACATCACCACCGCGATGCAGACGGACGTCCCCGGTCAGGTCGTCGGGCTGCCCGACGTACTCGCGGACAGCGGCATCCGCTACCTCTCGGTGGCCCACAACTGGGCCGGCCGGGCGGTGCCGCACCACACCGGCGGCGGGGAACTGCCCCGGCTGTTCAGGTGGCAGGCGCCGAGCGGACGCGGCGTACTGGTGTGGCGTACGGACACCCCGCACGGGCTGGCGTACATGGAGGGCTCGATCCTGGGTTTCGACGAGTCCTTCGACCGGGTCGACGACCTCCTGCCCCACTACCTGTCGGCACTGGCCACCCGCCAGTACCCGCACGAGGGGCGCGGCATCCCCGGATTCCCGGTCCTGGACGAGGAGTTCAAGGGCGACCCGTATCCCTGGGACATCCTGCACCTGCGGGTGCTGGGCAAGTTCGCGGACAACGGTCCGCCGCGCCGGGTCATCGCGGACACCGTGCGCCGCTGGAACGAGGAGTGGGCCTTCCCCACCCTTCGCACCTCACGCAACGAGGACTTCTTCGCCGACGCGGAAGCCCGTTACGGTGACCGGCTGGAGACCTTCGAGGGCGACTGGACCGACTGGTGGGTGGACGGTGTCGGCGCCGGTGCCGTCCCGCTCGCGGCGACCCGTGACGGTCAGGCGGCACTGGCCGACGCCCAGTCGGTGGCCGGTCACGCGGAGATCCTCGGCGCGGCGGGCGCCGGGATCACCGCGGCGGCCCCCGACGTCTACCGGGCGGCCTCCCTGTTCAACGAGCACACCTGGGGCGGCGGCGACCCGTGGACGCACGGCGATCACGGCCACGCGTCCGGGGAACGCCAGTGGCACTGGAAGTACGCGCAGGCGCTGCGCGCCCACGACGACGCGAAGACCCTCCTCGACGGTGCCGGTGCGGCCCTCGGCGGCCGGCTCTCGCCGCGTGCGGGAACCCTGGCCGGCTACTACGTCACCAACACGTGCAGCTGGACCCGTTCGGAGACGGTCCGGCTCTTCCTTCCGGAGAGCACCGTCCCGCTGGAGGATCAGGTCCGGGTGCTCGACGCGCGGGACGGCTCACCGCTGGACCACACCGAGGAGGCGCAGACCAACGAACTGCACCGGGCCGCGGGCCGTTTTCTCCTCTTCCGGCTCGCCGATGTGCCCGCGCACGGGGCGGTGCGCGTGGACATCGTCGCGGGGGAGAGGACGTCACCCGCCGCGACGGACGACGCGCGGCCCACCGTCCTGGAGAACGAGTTCCTCCGGGTGAGCGTCGATCTGCGGTCCGCGTGGATCGGCTCGGTCACCGACAAGCGCACCGGCCGGGAACTGGTGCGGCAGGACGCCACCCTCGGGCTCAACGGCTACCTGTACGACGAGTACGCCACGGCGGGCGGCTTCAACCACCAGTCGAGCAAGACCACCGCGAACGGCTCGATGCACCTCCTCGCCTCCCGCACGGCCGCCCCGCCGGCCGCGCTGGTGGACCGCTTCCGTGACGCCACCGGGGAGACGCTGGTCTACGAGTGCGCACCGGCCGGTACGGAGCTGCTGCGGGTGCGCGTCCATCTCCCGCACGGACAGGCCCGCATCGATCTGGAGAACCGGATCGTGAAGCGCGCGACGCTGACCAAGGAGAGCGCGTTCTTCGCCTTCCCCTTCGCGATGCGGCAGCCGGCCATCCGTATGGAGGCCACCGGCGGCATGACGGGCACCGGTCTGCCGACCGTGCCGGGGTCCGCACAGCACATGCGCGCGGTGCGGCGCTGGGTGAGCTTCGAGGAGGACACCGTAGTCGCCGCGGTGGCCACCCAGGACGCCCCACTGGTGCAGGTGGGCGGGATCGCGATCCCGTACGCGCCCTATCCGCAGTCGCTCGCCCAGGACGAACCCGGCACCCTCTTCTCCTGGGTCCACAACAACATCTGGGACACCAACTTCCCCTCCGAGCAGGCCTTCGACCACGTGTTCCGCTACAGCGTGGCCGTGGGCGAGGCCCCGCACATCACCGGACCCGAGCTGGGCATGCGCACCGCGGCCGCCGGCAGCCGCCCGCTCCTCGCCGTACGCGCCCTGGGCGAGGAGACCGGGGAACCGGCGGCCGGCTACGGACTGCTGACCGTCAGCGACCCGAGGGTCCGTGTCGTCGGGCTCACCGTTCCCGCCCCCGGACAGGTTCTGGTCAGGCTCCAGTCCTACGCACAGGAGCCGGTCACCTGCCGGATCACCCCCGGCTTCCCGGTCACGGAGACGGTCGCCGCCGACTACCTAGGTGCCGCCGGCGCGCCCCTGGAACCGGACACCGGGGGCGCGACGACCATCGACGTGCCGACGCTGGGAACCCGGGCGGTGCTGCTGCGCCTGTAGCCTCCGGTTCCGGTGTTCCGGAAGGGCCCCCACGAGTCGTTCCGCTCGCAGGGGCCCTCCGTACTGGCGGCAGCCGGGCGTGGCCCGATGGCCGTGGCCCGCCCGGACCGAACGCGTCAGCCGTCCAGCGAGAACGTCTGCGCAGGTGATCCGTCGCAACTCTGCTGCGACAGCCTGGCCCCGTCGGCGGTGGAGGCGCCGTCCACGGACAGGCACTTGCCGCTGTTGCCCGCGACGAAGCGGTACCGCCCGGCCGTTCCGGCGGACTCCGCCTTCCACCGCTGGTTGGCGCCACCCACGTACGTCCACAGGTGAACCCTGGTGCCCGCCGCGGTGGCGCCGGGGCCACCGTCGACGTCCCACACCTTGGTGTTGTGCCGGTTGACGACCTGGTAGGTGCCGTCTCCGGCGGGCCGGAACTGCCAGCTCTGGTTGGCTCCGGTGCCACAGCTCCACTGCTGGAGCGCGGTCCCGTCCGCGGTGCCCCAGTCGGCGGCGTCGAGGCAGGCACCGCTGCCGATGTTCCTCACCCGGTACCAGGCGGCCGGATCGATGGAGCCCTCGGCGGGCGGCACGGTCGTGCCGCCGTCGGTGCCGCTCCACACGAAGGTGGCGACCGCGCCGGCGGGCAGCGTGTAGACGAGGGACTTCCCGTTGTCGGTCAGCGAGAACCGCTGCGCGCCCGAAGCCGTGTTGACGACGTACGCGGCACGGGTGCCGTCCGGGTTCTGGAAGGCGACGTTCTCCACCCCGCCGTTGCCCTGGCTCGTGGATCCGATACGGGTGGCGCCGGGCCTGACGAACTTGGCTACGTGGCCGAGGACGTAGTACTCGGCGTTGCGTGTGACGTTGCCGCCCGCGATCTCCACGACACCGTTGCAGCGATCGGCACAGCCGCCCTGGTGCGGTCCGCCGTTCTGGTCCAGAGCGAGGTTCCAGTCGACGACCGTCTCGCCGCCGTTGCGCATGTTCTGCACGACGAGGTTCTCGGCGTGCCACTTGAGGGTGTCGGCGAAGGTGGTGGACCGGTCGGCGCTCTCGGTGCCGGAGCACTCGGTGAAGAAGACGCGCTTCCCCGCGTCGATGACCTGCTGCTGCGCGGCGGGAGTGCCGCCGTAGCAGTGGAAGGCCGCGCCGATCACCCGGCTGATGCCCTGGGTCCCGTTGAACACGCCGATCGGGTAGTCGGGGTGGTCCCAGTTGTGGTCGAACGCCAGGAGATTCGTGGGCAGGCCGGCCGAGGTGAGAGCGCGGTCGAGTACCTTGAAGAATTCGGCCTGCTGCGAGGACGTCATGGTCATCGACGGGTAACTCGCCGCGAACTCCGGCTCGTTCTGCGCGCTCAGGTCGGTGAGGGTGATGCCCTGCTGCCCGTATGCCTGGATCGCCTTGACCAGGTAGTCGGCGTACGCCTGATAGCTCTCGGGCTTGAGGCTGCCGCCGTTGAGGGCGTTGTTGGTCTTCATCCAGGCGGGCGGGGTCCAGGGGGTGCCCATGAAGCGGATCGAGGAGTTGACCGCCGTGGCCTGCTTGAGGACCGGGATGATCTCGGCCTTGTCCCGGTCGATGGAGAACGACCCGGGCGTGTCCTCGTACGTGTAGAGGCTGCTGTCGGCGTTGAAGTCGCTGCTGCCGAGGGGCTGGCGCAGGTAGGTGAGCCCGATGCCGTCGCCGCCGGTGGAGAACAGCGAGGCCATGAGCGCGTCGCGCTTCTCCTGCGGAAGGCCCTGGATGAGGTGGGCGGAGGCGCCGGTGACCGAGGCGCCGGCCCCGGTGAACCGCTGGCTCTTGCTCGTGCCGTCGACGCGTATGTCGACGGGCTGCGCCGATCCGTCGAACGGGACGGCGCCCTCGGCGGAGAGCTTCTTTCCGCCGTCGGGGGTGGTGACCCATACCTGGGCCGTGGGGGCGGCGGCCTGCGCGGCTGTGCCGCTGCCGGCCAGGCCGATGGCCGCCACGGCCATCACGAGGGCGGCGCCTGCGGCGCGCGTCCGTGGGCGGAGGGGACTGGCGTGGAACATGTGCGGCTCTCCTTCGGTCGTGTCGCTCGTGCCTGTTGTGCGTGTCGTTCCTGTCGTTCCTGCGGGGAGGCGCGGCTGCCGACAGGGTGGTGCTCGGTGCGATCTCCCGTCCCCGGCAGCTACGAAGCCCGGGGACGGCCGGTGCCGGGAGCGGTGTCGGCAGGAGCGGGGGAGGCCATGCCGCATCCCTTCCGGCCGTGGCGGGGCGTGTTCCTTGGAGTTCCTTGGAGTTCCTTGGAATGACGGCGATATAGAAGCACACTTACTAAGTGGTTAGTAAGTGGTCGGTCCGGCTTTCCTCCTCCGCCCTGACGGGCCCCTGGTCAGCGGTGCGGGCTCAGCCCCTGCACCGAAATCCCAGCCCTTAAGCTGTGCCGGTGAGCAACCAGTCAGCGGGCGGTGCAGGCCGATCGGCCACGCCCCGCACGCCCCGCACGCCCCGAAGCCCGGAAGCCCGGAAGCGGCAGCGGGACATCCTGCACATCGCGACGGACGCCTTCGCCGCCCGCGGCTACAACAACGCCTCGCTCGCCGAGATCGCCGACCGGGCCGGTCTGACCCAGGCAGGGGTCCTGCACTACTTCCGTTCCAAGTCGCTCCTGCTCACCAGCGTTCTCGAACTCCGCGACCAGACGGACATCGAGCAACTGGGCCCCGACCGTCCTCATGGACTGGATTTCCTGCGCCACCTGGTCGACACGGCGCTGCGCAACGCCGAACGCGAAGGCATCGTCCGCCTCTACGCCGTTCTGTCGGCGGAGTCCGTCACGGACGACCATCCGGCGCAGGACTACTTCCGCGACCGGTACGAGGGGCTGCGAGCGTTCGTCGCCGACGCGCTGCGCGAGGCGTGCGACGTGTCCGACGAGGACGCTGAGAAGGCCGGCAACGCGGCCAACGCCGTCATCGCCGTGATGGACGGTCTGCAGGTGCAATGGCTGCTGGCGCCCGACGCCGTGAACATGGCGGCCTCGACCGACCTGGTGGTCACGGCCCTCCTGGCGGCGCTCGCGCCCCACAAGTTCGGCCCGAGCGACGCCCCGAAGCCGGACCGGGCCGGAGCGTAGCTCCACGTGGCGTGTCCGTTCCCCGATGCTCGTGCGGGTGTCTGTCCTTCCCGAACCGCCTCCAGCCGGCTCCGCCGGGCCTACGCTGGTCCGGGGGCGCACCCTCACCGCCCCGGACCCTGGGAGACCTCTGTGGCACAGCCCGTGGAAGCCGGCCCGATCCCGCCGTCGTATCCGCCGAAAACACCGCCGCCCCCGAAGAAGCCGCCGAACCCGCCCCGGCCGAATCCGCAAGACCCGAAGAAGCAGACCGTGGCCGACACGGTGGTGGTGCCGACAGCACGGCGCGGCACGGGCATGCGGAACCGGCGCGGCAGGAACTGGGTACTGGAGTCCGCCCCGTGGGCGGCAGGCAAGGCCCGGCCCGCGGTCGTGGAGCAGCTGGGGTCCTGGGGCTACCGGCCGGCCACGACCGTCCTGAACGCGGTGGAGGAGGTCACCACACTCCTCATCGAGGCAGCGGTCGCCGACGGCGGCACCACCGTGTCCGTACACCTGTCCGATCAGGACGGGCAGGCCTGCATCCTCGCCCTCTCCCACTGCCCCGGGCTCACCACCAGCCTCGACGAAGCGGGCCAGGACGTTCTCCACAGCATCACCGCACACCCGCCCGTGACCGGGTGCGGAACGGACACCGGACCGGACGGGCGCCGCATCTGGGCCGTCCTCACCCTCTGACCGACGCCCTGCCCACACCGGCCGACAACGCAGGTCATCACCAGGGCACTTCGCCGGCGTCCTCGAAGAACTTGCCGGTCGGGCCGTCGTCGGGCAGGGTCGCGAGTTCGATGGCGATGGCGGCGCCCTGTTCCGGGGTACGCACACCGCGGAAGCCGTTGAGGTCGGTCGCGACGTAGCCGGGGCAGCCGGCGTTGATCAGGATGTTCGTGCCGCTCAGCTCCCGGGCGTACTGGAGGGTGACAGCGTTCAGGAACGACTTCGACGGCGCGTACGCCACGGCCACCGGCCCCGTGGTCTGCTCGGCGGCGGTTCCCGACTGCCGGGTGAGGGAGCCGACACTGCTGGACATGTTCACGATCCGGGGTGAGGCGGAGCGGCGCAGCAACGGCATCATCGCGTTGGTCACGCGGATGACGCCGATCACGTTGGTCTCCACGACCGTCCGGATGATGTCGGGATCGACCTGGGTGGGCTCCTGCGGCATACCGCCGGTGATGCCCGCGTTGTTGACCAGCACGTCGAGACGCCCGGCCTGCTCCTCGATCAGCCGTGCGGCGGCGGTCACGCTCGCATCGTCGGTCACGTCCAGTGGTACGCCGAACGCGTCGACGCCGGCCGCGCGCAGCCTCTCCACCGCGGACCTGCGGCGCTCATCGTCGCGGGCGCCGATGCCGACGCTCCAGCCGAGGGCGCCCAGGCCTGCGGCGATCTCGTAGCCGATTCCCTTGTTCGCGCCGGTGACCAGCGCAGTTGTTCGTTCGCTCATGGAGGCAATGCTGCCCTCGTAGCCAGGCGGAGTCCAAGACCCATTGGGTGGACACCGATACCGCCAGGGTATTGATCCCGGGTACCGTGGCGATATGGAGACCCGGGAACTGCGCTATTTCGTCGCTGTCGCTGAAGAGCTGCACTTCGGGCGCGCCGCGCAGCGGCTCGGGATCGCGCAGCCGCCTCTGTCACGGGCGGTCCAGCAGCTCGAACGCCGCCTCGGGGCAGCGCTGCTGGACCGGACCAGCCGCACCGTCACGCTGACCGAGGCCGGATCGGTGCTGTTGGTGGAGGGCAGGGCGGCCCTCGACGCGGTCGACGCCGCCGAACGCCGGACCCGCCGCGCCGCTCTCTCTTCGGCCGGCAGCCCCGGCCTGGTCCTGGTCACGAAAGCCAGCGCGTCCAGAGAACTGCTGGCAAAGCTGCTCGACACGTATGCCGCCAAACCCGGCGCGGTTCCCGTCGACGTCATCCTGTGCGGCCCGTCCGAGCAGCAACGACTCCTGCGCCAGGGCCGGGCCGACGTGGCTCTGCTGCACCGGCCGTTCGACTCGACGGCCGGGTTCGACGCAGAAGAGCTCGGTACGGAGGGCCAGGTTGTGGTCCTGCCGTCCGGACACCCGCTCACTGCCCGGCCCCATGTGCGCATGGCCGATATCACCGATCTGCCGGGCCTGCCCCTGCCGCGCTGGCCCGACCCCGACGGCACCTACCCGCCCGGCCCCGGCCCGCAGGTCCGCGACCACGCGCAGTTGTTGCAGCTGGTCGCACTCGGCCGTGCCTGCGCGGTCTCACCGGAGTCATGCCGGGCCCAACTGCACGGTGACCTCGCGGCCGTGCCCGTGCTGGACGCGCCGACAGTCACCACCGTGATCGCCTGGCTGCCGCACAGCCGGTCCAGAGCCGTCGCCGACCTTGTCCGGACCGCGACAGGTCTCTAAGGGCTGTCCCGTTCACGGCAGGCCATGTCCCTTCCACACCCGCCGAGCCGGGCGCCTGCGCGCAGTTCGGCGCGTCGTGCGCCTGCCAGGGACTACGGGACAGCCCTTAGGGTGCGACCCATGGCCAAGGCCCGCGCCCACGAACCCGTCCTGCTGGACCCCAAGGGCCCGGTGATCACAGCAATCGCGTTCACTGTGGGCGCGGTCCTGTTCCTCGGTGCGGGAGGGGCTTTCGGCTACGTCATCGTCCGTACTGTCGCCGACCTCGATGAGACCGGCAAGGGGTGGGTGTGGGCCGGCGCGGGCCTCGCCCTGGTGGCGGCGTTCATCGCCTGCGTCGGGTTGTCCACCATCGTCTCCGCCCGTGAGGAACGGCGGGCCACGCTCCAGCTCGCTGCCCTCGGCGTCGAGGCGACCGCCCTGGTTCTGGCGGTCGCCTCAGCCCCGCCGGCCAACGACGACTACCACCAGGTCCGGCTCCGGATGCGTATCAGCGGCCCCGGTTTCGAACCCTTCGAGTGCGGCAACGAAGTCCCGGCGTACCGGTTCGGCAGCGCCACGCCGGGGACTGTGCTGCCGGCCCGGGTCAACCCGGTCACCCGCGCGTTCACCATCGAAAGACCGGCTGCGCCCCCGGCCCCCGCAGACGCATAGCGGGGACGCGAACCGCTTCCCCTGTTTGGACGCCGTTTCGCATCGTGACGTGAGAGCGATGACCGGCGGGCCGGGTCTCCGGCCCCGATTCAGCCCTGCGCCAGCTCTGCCACGGGCTGCCACTTCTCCCAGACGGCGAGGCGCTGCTCGTAGTCGGCCTTGGCGATGCCCAGCGGCGCCGAGCCGAAGAAGCAGCGCAGCGGCGGCTCGTCGGCGTCGACGATCTCCAGCACGGCAGCGGCGGACGCGGCCGGGTCGCCCGGTGTACCGACACGCTTGCGGCGCTGCTCCTGCACCTCCTTGTGCAAGTCGGCGTACGCGGGCAACGGGTCGGACGTGCTCGACGACGAACCCGCCCAGTCGGTGGCGAAGCCTCCGGGCTCGATCAGCGTGACCTTGATGCCGAACGGCGCCACCTCCTGGGCCAGCGCCTGGCTGATGCCTTCGAGGGCCCACTTCGACGCGTGGTAGATCCCGACCAGCGGGAAGGCGCTGATGCCTCCGATGGAAGAGACCTGGAGAATGTGGCCGCTCCCCTGCTCGCGCAGCAGCGGCAGCGCGGCCTGGGTGATCCACAGGGCGCCGAACAGGTTGGTGTCCAGTTGCGCGCGCGCCTCGGCCTCGGTGAGTTCCTCGACCAAGCCGAAGTGGCCGTAACCGGCGTTGTTGACCACCACGTCAAGACGCCCGAACCGTTCGTGCGCCTGCTGCACGGCGGCGAAGCCGGCTTCACGGTCGGTCACGTCGAGACGCAGGGGCAGCAGCCGTTCTCCGTACTTCTCGCGAAGGTCACCCAGTGTGGAGAGGTCGCGCGCGGTCGCGGCCACCGAATCGCCGCGTTCGAGGGCGGCGACGGCCCACTCCCTGCCGAAGCCGCGCGAGGCACCGGTGATGAACCAGATCTTCTGCGTCATGGTGTGCTCCTCCAGAAACCCGTCATCCGCTCGGACAACATCTCCCGTCAGACAACACCTTCGAGTGGACTCGAAGACAAGTCGTCCGGCGCGTGGCGGCCGCCGAAAACGCCGAGACCGGCTGCGCCCCGGCCGGCCGTGTCCTTGGCACTCCCGGAGGCGTTGGCTCTCCTGAGACGCGGCGGACCGACGCGTGAGGCGCGGCCGGTCTCACGCCGTGCGACGGACATCCCTCTGCCTCGCCCTGGCTGGGCGGGACGGGGCGCAGGAGGGGCGCGTGCCCGGCGTACGGGAGCGCGGTGTGATCTCGGTGTGTCAGAACGTCAGCGGGCGTACGCCACCGGCTATCCGAATTTGAACGGGTCGTATTCGGCGATACTCGCACAATAGGGACATGGGATGGCTGAATGTTTCTGTTGTGACCCGGCTGGCATATGTCCCGGGGGTGTCTCGCTCGTTGTAGGCCCTTTGGGTAATCGCGGGCAATGGGCTGAATTTGCGTCGTCGGCCGTCGAAAGTCCTCTATTGTGATTGGCGTGAGCGAGCCAAGTCGGGGGAGTCCCGCTCGGTCATCGGTGTGACGTCGTATCCCGAGGCGTAACGAATCTTCGCCCCGCGTGGTCGAGATATCGCACCGTGATGGGGCGGGCGGTTCGGTGGGTCGCCGCAGACATCGATTTGCGGTGTGCCAGAAACAAGGCTGATGAACATGCCGTGGAAAGTGCGAGAACAAGTGGGGGGACGGTCGTGACCAATCCTTTCGATGACGAGTCGGGACGGTTCGTGACGCTGGTGAACGGCGAGGGGCAGTACTCGCTGTGGCCGGCGCACATCGAAATCCCGGGCGGCTGGAGTGCGGGCGGCCCGGAAGGATCGCGTCAGGAGTGTCTGGACGCGATCGAGGCTGGGTGGACCGATATGCGGCCCACCAATCTGGTGCGGATGATGGAGGCCGACGCCGGGTAGTGGGGCGTCCGAGCGCTTGATGCCGCCGTAGGCGGCCACCCAGGACGGGGCATGCTCCGGCGCTCCAGCCCGATCGCCTTCGCTCGCAATCGAGCAGAATCGATCAGGCTGGAGCGGCAATCATTCACGTCCGGCTCATGAGCGATCATGTTGCCTTTATTCGGCTCTCGTGAATCATTGATGGACTGCCTCGCGGATCGTCCTCGATACGTGAAGTCGGTGGAGTGTCTGTCGATCCATCGGGTCGGCAGGGGTGCCACGGTGCTGATGCCATGGGTTCGGCGACGCTTCTCTGTGATTTCATCTGCCCGCAGTCGACCAAAGGCGAGGCGCCGGCGCGGGCGGTTTTGTCGCGCTCTTTTTCGTCCCCCGTAAAATCTCTCCCCAAAGGTGTGATCCGGCATGCGCGAAAACAACTCCGACTCCTCGGAATCTGTTCCCGAAGATTTGTTCGGGATGACCGTGGCTCAACAAGGGGTCTGGTACGGGCAACTGGTCGATCCGCAGAGCCCGAAATACAACATCGGGGAATGCGTCGAGGTCCGGGGCGGCCTTGACGAGGTGTTATTCGCTTCCGCGCTCGACCGGGCCGCCGCACTGTGCGACAGCCTCAACACCGTGTTCGTCACCGAGGACGGCGCGGTCCGCCAGCGTGTCGTCCGCCGCTCCCCGGACGGGACCAGCCTGCTCCGCCGGATCGACCTGTCCGGCGCAGAGGACCCCATCGGCGCGGTCGAACGCTACCTGGCCGACGACATGGCCGCCGTCGACACGATCGAGGCCCCGTCCCACCACTTCGCCCTGCTCCACGTCAGCGACCGACTGCACTACTGGTACGTGAGGTTCCACCACATAGCCGTCGACGGCCTCGGCGGCTCCGTCTTCACCCGCACCGTGGCCGACCTCTACGGGCGCGCGGTGCGGGGCGAGAACCTCGACACGGCCGAGGTGCCCGCCGCGTCCCTGCGCGATCTCGTCGCCGACGAGGAGGCCTACCGCGAATCGGACCGCTACGAGGCCGACCGCGCCTACTGGACCGGCCGATTCGCGGACCTGGTCGCCGATCGCGCCCCATCGGACACACCCGGCACCGCTGACACGCGCGGGCCGGGCGACGGAGCGGGCGCGCACGCCGGCCGGGCGCTCATCCGACGGCGCACCGACGCTCCGCCGCCGGCCGGCCCCGACGCACCGGAGGAGGTCCGGCTGCACACCGGCGAGGCGCTGCCCGTCGCCGTCCTCGACCGCCTGCGCACGATCGCCTCCGCCAACCGCACCACCTGGAGCGCCGTCCTGGTGAGCGCGGTCGCCGCTTACATCGGCCGGGCCACCGGAACACAGGACGTCACCGTGGGCCTCGCCTCCAACGGCCGTCACAGTGGACTCCGCCATATCGTCGGCATGACCTCCAACATCCTGCCGCTGCGCCTCACCGTCACCCCCGAGATGACGGTCGGCGCTCTCGTACGCGCCGTCGCCGCCGAGATGCGCGGCGCCCTGCGGCACCGCCGGTTCTCCCGCGAACAGCTGGCGCGGGAGCTGAACATGGCCGATGACGCGACCCGACTCACCGGTGTCGTCGTCAACATCATGGGCTACGACTACGACATGGACTTCGCCGGCAGCCCCGGCGCCTCCCGCGTGCTGTCCGTCGGACCGGCCGACGACGTGTCCTTCTTCATCTCGGAACGGGCCGACGACAAAGGCCCGTTGATCGGATTCGACGCAAGTCCGGAGCTCTACGGGCCGCAGGACGTGCGGCTGCTCCAGCACGCCGTCGTCTCCTTCCTGTCCGCTCTCGCGGACGCGGACCACGACCTCCCGCTGCGCGACCTGCCGCTCCTCGACGAGACCGCCACCGAGGCCCTCCGCGTACAAGGGCGTGGTGCCGCCATGCCGGCGGGGACCGTGACATCGAGCCTGCCGGAGGCGTTCGGTGCGCAGGCACGCCGGACGCCCGACGCCCCGGCCGTGGTGGACGGCGTCGTCACGCTCTCGTACCGGGAGCTGGCCGAAGCGGCGGAGGACCTCGCGGGTGCCCTGGCCGGCTGGGGCATCGGGGCCGAGGACGGCGTCGGCGTGCTCATCGGCCGCTCGGCGGCCGTGCTGTCCGCCACGCTCGGCGCGGTCCGCGCCGGAGCGGCGTACGTACCGATGGACGCGGCCTGGCCCGGCGAACGGCTCGACCGAGTCGGAGAAGCGGCCCGCGTACGCGCCCTGGTGGCCGACGAGGCGACGGCCCGGCAGCCCTGGGTACGGGAGCGGACAGCCGCCGGTCTGCCCCTGATCGTCCTCGACTCGCTCGGCGGCGTCCTGAGTGGCGCCCCGCCGCGGCCCGGACCGCTGCCGCGCCTGATCCGCGGTGACCGGCTCGCCTACGTGATGTTCACCTCCGGGTCCACCGGCCTCCCCAAGGGCGTCGGCGTCACCCACGCCGACGTCCTCGCGCTGGCCGCCGACAGCACCTGGACGGGCGGCGTGTCCGACGCGGTGCTGATGCACTCGGCGTACGTCTTCGACGCCTCCACCTTCGAGATCTGGGCGCCGCTCCTCAACGGCGGCCGGGTGGTCGTCGCACCCCCAGGCGTCCTGGAGGCACGGGTCCTCCACGACACGGTCGAGCGGCACCGCGTCACCGCGCTGTTCCTGACGACGGCCCTGTTCAACGTGATGGCCGAGGCGGACCCGGCCGCGTTCGCCGGGCTCCGCGTGGTCGCCACCGGCGGTGAGGCGGCGACGCCGGGCCTGATGCAGCGGGTCGCCGCCGCGACGCCCGGCACCCGCATCCTGCACGTCTACGGCCCCACGGAGACCACGACCTTCGCCACCCGCCATCCGGTGGTTCCCGGTACCACGGGCGTGCCGCCCATCGGCCGGGCCCTCGACGGGATGCGCCTCTACGTCCTGGACGGCACCCTCGCCATGGTGCCGCCCGGCGTCGTGGGGGAGCTGTACGTCGGCGGACACGGCGTGGCCCGCGGCTACCTGGGCAACCCCGCGCTGACGGCCACCCGCTTCCTCGCCGACCCGCACGACGCGCCGGGCCGCCGGATGTACCGCACGGGCGACCTCGTGCGCTGGATCGCGAGCGGCGACATCGAGTACGTCGGGCGTGCGGACGGGCAGATCAAACTCCGAGGGTTCCGCATCGAGCCGGCCGAGACCGAGAACGTCCTGCTGGCCTCCCCGGACGTACGAGGCGCCTGCGTCGTGGTCCGTGAGGACATACCGGGCGACCGCCGGCTCGTCGCCTATGTCGTACCGGCTTCCGGTGCCCGGCCGGACGCATCCGCCCTGGCCCGCAGAGCGGGCCGCGCACTGCCCGCGTACATGGTGCCCTCCGCGTTCGTGACACTGGACGCACTGCCCCTGAACCCCAACGGCAAGGTAGACCGGCACGCTCTGCCCGCGCCCCGCGCCGTCACGTCAGGGGGCCGTGCCCCGCGCACCCCCTACGAGGAGGTCCTGGCCGGTCTCTTCGCCGACGTCCTCGGCGTGGCGGCGGTCGGGATCGACGACAACTTCTTCTCCCTGGGCGGCCACTCACTGCTCGCCACCCGTCTCACCGGCCGGGTGCGGACGGCACTGGGCGCCGAACTCGGCCTCGGCACCCTCTTCGACCATCCCACCGTCGCCTCCCTCGCCGCGGCCCTGGACATCACCGGTGCGACCCGGCCCGTCCTCTCCCCGCAGCCCCGTCCCGAAGCGGTGCCGCTGTCCTTCGCGCAGCAGCGCCTCTGGTTCCTCAACCGGTCGGAGGGCCCCGACAGCAGCTACAACGTCCCGCTCGTCCTCGAACTCGACGGCCCCCTGGACGCGGACGCCCTGCGCGGCGCCCTCGCGGACGTCGTCGCCCGGCACGAGAGCCTGCGCACGGTCTTCGCCGAGCACGACGGCGTCGCCCGCCAGGAAGTCCTGGACGCGGACGCCGCCGCCTCGCTCGTCCCCCTCGCCGTCGAACAGCCCAGGGCCGGGGAGAACGCCGACACCTGGGCCGAGGAGACGGTACGTCACCTGACCACCGCACCCTTCGACCTCGCGGGCGACACCGCGGTCCGTGCCCATCTGCTCCGCCCGGGACCCGACCACCACGTCCTCGTCCTCGTCCTGCACCACGTCGTCGCGGACGGCTGGTCCCTCGCTCCGCTCAGCCGTGACCTCGCGGCCGCCTACCGCGCCAGAATCGAGGGCACGGGCGCCCCCGACTGGGCTCCCCTGCGTGTGCAGTACGCCGACTACGCCCTCTGGCAGCGCCGGCTGCTCGGCGACGACAGCGACCCGGACAGCCTGGGTGCCCGACAGGCCGGCTTCTGGAAGGAGGCGCTGCACGGCGCCCCCGACCTGCTCGACCTGCCCCTCGACCGGCCCCGCCCGGCCGTGCCCAGCCATCGGGGCGACGCCGTCCCCTTCGAGCTGCCCGCCGCCGCGCACGCCGACCTCACCCGGCTCGCCCGCGCCGCCGGCTGCACGCCCTTCATGGTGCTCCAGGCAGCCCTGGCCGTGACGCTCCAGGCCCACGGCGCCGGTTCCGACATCCCGCTGGGCACCGCCGTGGCCGGACGCACCGACGAGGCACTGGACGACCTGGTCGGGTTCTTCGTCAACACCGTCGTCCTGCGCGCCGACCTCTCCGGCGACCCGACGTTCCACCAACTGCTCGACAGAGTCAAAGCGTTCGACATCGCCGCCCTCAGCCACGGCGACATCCCCTTCGAGCGGATCGTGGAGGCAGTCAACCCCGAGCGGTCCGGCGACCACCACCCCCTCTTCCAGACCATGCTGGTCCTCCAGAACCAGGAGCGCACGAGTCTCGAACTGCCGGGCGTCACCGTCCACGACCGCTCGCGGCACCGCGGGGGCAGCAAGTTCGACCTGACGTTCTCGCTCACCGAAGTGACGCGACCCGCCGAAGCATCCGGGAGCACCAGATCCGCAGAGGTCACCAGACCCGCCGGGACCGGCGGACAGGCCGGCCCACCGCGGAGCGCCGCCGTGAGCACCCCGCCCGGTGCCGCAGACGTCGGCGGAGGCATCCGCGGCTACCTGGAGTACGCGACCGACCTCTTCGACGCCGCCACCGCGCGCGCCCTGAGCACCCGGTTCGCCCACGTCCTCACCCGGGCCGTGACAGAGCCGGACCGGCCCATCAGCGACCTGGACCCGCTCACTCCCGCAGAACGGGACCGCCTCCTGGCGCAGGGACGCGGACTGGAGCGGCCCCTGCCCTCCCGTACCGTCACCGAAGCGATCCGGGAACGGGCCGCGCGTGAACCCGGCGCCGTCGCCGTGCGCGACGCGCACACGAGCCTGACCTACGCCGAGCTCGACGCACGCGCCGACACCCTCGCCCACCTCCTGCGGGAACGCGGCGCGGGCCGCGAGACCAGGGTGGCCATCGCGGCGCCGCCCTCCGTGGACACCGTCGTCGCCATGCTGGCCGTGCTGCGGGCCGGCGCCGCCTACCTGCCGGTCGACCCGCAGTACCCGGCCGCCCGCGTCCGCCACATGCTGGCGGACGCCCGCCCCGTCCTGCTGCTCGGCACCACGGACGTCCACGCGGAGCTGTCCGACTGCGACGTACCGTGGCTCGCCCTCGACACTCCGGTCACGGGCCGCGCCGGGCGCGTCCTGGACCCGCCCCACCCGGCGGACCCCGCGTACGTCATCTACACCTCCGGATCCACCGGCCGCCCGAAGGGCGTGGTCGTCTCGCACGCCGCACTGGCCAACCACATGGCCTGGATGGCCGGGCACCTCGCGATCACTCCGGACGACCGGGTGCTCGCCCGTACCTCCTCCAGCTTCGACGCCTCCGTGTGGGAGCTCTGGCTCCCGCTGATGAACGGCGCCGAAGTCTGCCTGCTGCCGGACGGGGCCAACACCGAACCCCGTGCCCTGGTCTCCTGGATGAGCCGATTCGACGTCACACTCGCCCAGTTCGTCCCCTCCCACCTGGCCCTCGTGCTCACCGAGGCGGCCCACGCCGCGCCGCTGCCCGGCCTGCGCGCCGTGCTGTGCGGCGGCGAACCACTGCCACGTGCCCTCGCCGCCGAGGCCGCCGAGCTGTGGCGGGCCGACGTGCACAACCTCTACGGGCCGACAGAGGCCACCATCGACGCCACCGCCCACCGGATCGACGTGCCGGGGGACGGAGGACACACGGAGTCCGGCACACCGTACGAGACCGTGCCGATCGGCCGCCCCGTCGACACCATGCGTGCCTACGTCCTCGACGGCCGGCTGCGGCCCGTCGCGCCGGGCGTCACCGGTGAGCTGTACCTGTCGGGTCCCAACCTCGCCCGCGGCTACCTCGACCGCCCCGGCCTGACCGCCGCGCGATTCGTCGCGGACCCGTTCGACGGGGCGGGCGCACGGATGTACCGGACGGGCGACCTCGTGCGGTGGAACCACCAAGGTCTGCTCGACTACGTCGCACGCGCGGACGACCAGGTCAAACTGCGGGGCTTCCGCATCGAACTGGGCGAGGTCGAGGCCGCACTGCTGGCGATCCCCACCGTCACCGCCGCCTGTGCCGTGATCCGCGAGGACACCCCGGGCGTGCGCCGCCTCGTCGCCTACGCCGTCACCGGCGACCCGGCCCAGCGCCCCGTCACCCTGCGCGACGCCCTCGCGGAGAGCCTGCCGCACTACATGGTGCCCGGCGCCGTCGTCATCCTGGACGACCTCCCGCTCCTGCCCAACGGCAAGGTGGACCGGCGCGCCCTGCCGGAGCCCCCGCGGGGCTCGGACCACACCGACGGAGCGGGGCGGCACACCCTCCAGGAAGGCCTGCTCGCCGGCATCTTCGCCGACGTTCTGCGACGGCCCCAGGTGGGTCCGCACGACAGCTTCTTCGAGCTGGGCGGGCATTCGCTCCTCGCCATGCGCGTCGTCAGCCGCGTCCGCGCCGTCCTCGGTGCGGAGATCGCCGTACGCACCCTCTTCGAGCACCCGACCGTCGCGGGCCTGGCCCGCGTCCTGGACACCCGGAGCCGGGCCCACCCGCCGGTCGCACCCGCGGCGCAGCGGCCCGATCCGCTGCCGCTGTCCTACGCGCAGCAGCGCCTGTGGTTCCTCAACCGGTTCGAAGGACCCGGCTCCGCCTACAACATCCCGCTCGTCCTCGAACTCGACGGGGCCCTGGACACCGACGCCCTGCGGGCCGCGCTCCGTGACGTCGTGGAGCGGCACGAGGCGCTGCGCACCCTGTTCCCCGAACGCGACGGCGTACCGCATCAGGTGGTTCTCCCCGCCGGGACCGCCACACCCCGGCTGCCTGTCCTGAGCACCGCACCTGCGGATCTGGAGGCCGCCGTCCTGGCCGCCGTGCGCGAACCGTTCGACGTCATCACGGACCCGCCGCTGCGCGCCCTCCTCCTGCGGTCCGCGCCCGGCCACCACGTCCTGGTGCTCGTCCTGCACCACATCGCGGGCGACGGCTGGTCCCTCGCCCCGCTGGCCCGGCACCTCGGCGAGGCCTACGCGGCCCGGCTCACGGGCCGGGAGCCCGGACCGGCGGCCGGCACCCCGCTCCAGTACGCCGACTACACCCTCTGGCAGCACGCCGCCCTGGGCGACGGGGTGGCACCGCAGAGCCTCCTGCGGCAGCAACTCGACCACTGGCACACCGCCCTCGCGGGCCTGCCCGGCCTCATCGACCTCCCGCTGGACCGGCCGCGCCCGGTCACCACAGACCCCGCGGGAGCCGTCCACACCTTCGAGGTTCCGCCCGCCCTGCACGCCAGGCTCCTGCGCCTGGCACGGGAGTCGGGGAGCAGCCTCTTCATGGTGCTCCAGGCGGCGGTGGCCACCCTGCTGCACCGGCACGGCGCGGGCGACGACATCCCGCTCGGCTCGCCCGTCGCCGGCCGCACGGACGAGGCGCTGGAGGAGCTGGTCGGGTTCTTCGTCAACACGCTGGTCCTGCGCACGGACCTCTCCGGCAACCCGACCTTCCGCGAACTCCTGCTGCGGGTAAGGGAATTCGACCTGGCCGCCTACGCGCACCAGGACGTGCCCTTCGAGCGTCTCGTCGAGAGCGTGAACCCCGTCAGGGCGCGCAACCACCACCCGCTGTTCCAGACCATGCTGGTCCTGCAGAATCAGGAGACCGCCCTGCCCGGCCTGCCCGGTCTCACCGTCGAGAGCCGGCTCGTCCACAACGGGCTCAGCAAGTTCGACCTCACCTTCGCCTTCGACGAGGAGCGCGACGGAGACGGCCTCAGCGCCGGGATCGAGTACGCCACCGCCCTCTTCGACCGGTCCACCGTCGAAGCCCTCGCGGACCGCCTGGTCCGGCTCCTGGAGCAGGCGGCCGCCGACCCCGCCCTGCCCCTGACGGGCTACGACCTGATGACACCGGACGAGCACGCCCGCCTCACGCGCCGGGGGACCGGCGGAGCACTGCCGGCGCACACCGAGGACGCCACCCTGCCCGCGCTCTTCGCGGCCCAGGCCCACCGCGTACCGGACACCGTGGCCGTCACCGGCGACGGCGGCGCCCTCACCTACGCCGAACTCGACCTGGCCTCCACCGACCTGGCCCGCGCCCTGGCAGGCCTGGGCGTCCGCCCCGAGACCGGGATCGGCGTACTGCTCTCCCGGTCACCGGCGGTCGTGACGGTGTCTCTGGGCGCCGTCCGCGCGGCCGGCGCGTACGTCCCGCTGGACGCGCGCTGGCCCGCGGAGCGGCTGGAACAGGTGGCCGGGGTGGCCGACGTGCGGGTCCTCGTCGTCGACGAGAACGCCCTCGCCTCCCCCTGGGTGGCCGAGACCGCGCGCCGGATCCCGGTCGTGGTCGTGGACCGGCTCGGCCGTATCCTCCGCGGCGCGCCAGAGCAGCCGGGACACCCCGCCACCGTGCGGAGCCCCGGCGCCCTCGCCTACGTCATGTTCACCTCCGGCTCCACCGGTCTGCCCAAGGGAGTCGGAGTCACCCACGCCGACGTGGTGGCGCTCACAGCCGACTCCGCCTGGCAGGACGGCGCCGCCAACGCCGTCCTGATGCACTCGGCGTACGTCTTCGACGCCTCGACGTTCGAGATCTGGGCCCCGCTGCTGCACGGGGGAAGGATCGTCGTCGCACCGGACGGCGTCCTGGAGGCCCGCGCCCTCGGGGAGGCCGTGCAGGAGCACGGAGTGAGCGCGGTCTTCATGACGACAGCCCTGTTCAACATGATCGCAGAAACCGATCCGGGTGCCTTCACCGGCCTCCGGCTCGTCTGCGCCGGAGGAGAACTGGCCTCACCGGACGCGATGCAGCGGATCGCGGGCACCGCCGCCGGCACGCGCGTCCTCCATGTGTACGGACCCACAGAGACGACCACCTTCGCCACCCGCTACGACGTGGCGGCCGGCCTGCCGTCCGGCCCGCCACCCATCGGGCGCGCCCTGGACGGCATGCGGCTGTACGTCCTCGACAGCTCCCTGGGCCAGGTCCCGCCGGGCGTCACAGGTGAGCTGTACCTCGCCGGACGCGGCGTGGCACGCGGGTACACCGGACTCCCCGGACTGACCGCCACCCGGTTCGTCGCCGATCCGTTCGACGCGTCGGGCGGCCGCATGTACCGCACCGGCGACCTCGTCCGGTGGACCCGCGACGGACAGATCGCCTACGTCACCCGCGCCGACAGCCAGGTGAAGCTGCGCGGTTACCGCATCGAACTCGGTGAGATCGAGGGGGTGCTGGCGTGCTGCGAGGGCGTCGCGGACTCCTTCGCCGTCGTCCGCGAGGACACCCCGGGCGACCGGCGGCTCGTCGCGTACGTGGTGCCCGCGGGCGGGGCGCGTCCCGAACCCGCTGAACTCGCCCGAGCCGTCGGCCGGTCCCTGCCCGCCTACATGGTGCCCTCCGCGTTCGTCCCGCTGGAGGCCCTGCCGCTGACCGTCAACGGAAAGGTGGACCAAGGCGCCCTGCCCCGGCCCGCGCACCACGCACCGGTCCGAGGGCGCGCCGCCCGCACCGCGCGCGAGGAGATCCTCTGCGGACTCTTCGCCGATGTGCTCGGCCTCGAAGGGGCGGGCGCCGACGACGACTTCTTCGCCCTGGGCGGCCACTCCCTGCTCGCCACCCGACTGGCCGCGCGCATCCGCACCGCGCTCGCCGTCGAGGTCCAGGTCAGACACGTCTTCGAGCACCCCACACCGGCCGCGCTCGCGGCCACACTGGACGGCGCGGAAAAGGCCAGGAACCGGCTGGAGCGTGCTCCGCACCGCCCCGATCCGCTGCCGCTGTCCTTCGCCCAGCAGCGCCTGTGGTTCCTCAACCGGTTCGAGGGGCCCAGCGCCACGTACAACGTGCCGCTGGTGCTGCGCCTGGACGGCCCGCTCGACGCGGAGGCCCTGGAGAGCGCCCTCGCGGACGTCGTCGAACGCCACGAAAGCCTGCGCACCGTCTTTCCCGAGACCGACGGCGTGGCGCGGCAGCTGGTCCTCGACGCCAGTGGAGCCGACCTCGACCTCGGTCCCCGCGACACCGACCCCGCACACCTGGACGAGGTACTGACCGCAGAGGTCGCGCACACCTTCGACGTCGGCACCCAACTGCCCGTGCGGGCACGGCTGCTGCGGCTCGACACCGAATCCCACGTCCTCGTGCTGCTCGTCCACCACATCGCGGGTGACGGCTGGTCCCTCGCCCCGCTCGCCCGCGACCTCGGCCGCGCCTACCGGGCGCGGGCCGAGGGCGAGGAGCCGGCCTGGACGGAACTCGGCGTCCAGTACGCCGACTACACCCTGTGGCAGCGCGCGCTGCTCGGCGCAGAGGACGACCCGTCGAGCCAGGCCGCCCGCCAGCTGGACTTCTGGCGCACCGCACTCGCCGGAGCCCCCGACCTGCTCGACCTGCCGTGCGACCGCCCGCGCCCGGCCGTCACGGCGCACGGCGGAGACGCGTTCGCCTTCCCCGTCGACGCGGACACCCACCGGGCCCTCGCGGAACTCGCCCGGTCCCGGGGAAGCAGCCTCTTCATGGTGCTCCAGGCCGCGCTGTCCGTTCTGCTCTCCCGGCACGGCGCCGGAGACGACATCCCGCTCGGCACCGCCGTCGCCGGACGCACCGACGAGGCACTCGACGATCTGGTGGGCTTCTTCGTCAACACCCTCGTCCTGCGCACCGACCTGTCGGGAGACCCCACCTTCGCCGAAGTCATCGACCGGGTCAGGGAGTTCGACCTCGCCGCCTACGCCCACCAGGACGTGCCGTTCGAACGACTGGTGGATGCGCTCAGCCCGGTGCGGGCCCAGAACCACCACCCGCTGTTCCAGACCATGCTCGTCCTCCAGAACCAGGCGGACACCACCGTCGACCTGCCCGGTCTCACGGTGACCGGGCAGCCCGTGCACACCGGCATCAGTAAATTCGACCTGACCTTCACCTTCACCGAGACGCGCGACGGCGAGGGCCGCCCCGCAGGACTCGACGGCATCCTGGAGTTCTCCACCGAACTCTTCGTCCCCACCACCGCTCACGCCCTGGCCGCACGACTGAGCCGTCTCCTCACCGCACTCGCCGCCGACCCCGGACGGCGCGTCCACGCGGTCGAGGTCCTGGAGACGGCCGAGCGGCAGAGCCTGGAGCGGGCCGCACACGGCACCACCCGGCCCCTGGCCGCGCGCACCGCACCCGAGGCGTTCCGCGCACAGTCCGCCAGAACCCCTGCGGCGATCGCCGTGCGGGACGGCGCACACCGGCCCACCTTCAGCGAACTGGACGCGCTCTCCGACGACTTGGCCCACCATCTGCACGACCGGGGCATCGGCCGCGGCGACCTCGTCGCCCTCGCCCTGGAAGGCACACCCGACCAGGTCGTCGCCATGCTGGCGGTGGCCAAGGCCGGGGCCGCCTACCTGCCGGTCGACCTGGAGTATCCCGAGGCGCGGATCACGTACATGCTCGACGACGCCCGCCCGGCGCTGCTCCTCACCCACGGCACCGCACGCGCCGCGCGGTACGCCGCGTCCCTCCCGTGCCTCCCGCTGGACGACCGGGCAGCGTGGTCCACGGGGCGCGGGGCCCCGCCCGGCGCCGGACCGGCCCCGCTCGACGCGGCGTACGTCATCTACACCTCGGGCTCCACCGGCCGGCCCAAGGGCGTCGTCGTCACTCACGCGTCCCTGACCAACCACATGGCCTGGATGGCCGGCCACCTCGCGCTCACCGACGAGGACCGGGTCCTGGCACGCACCTCCCCGAGCTTCGACGCCTCGGTCTGGGAGACCTGGCTGCCGCTGCTGCACGGCGGCTCCACCTGCCCCGTGCCGCCCGCCGCCAACCACGACCCCACCGGACTGCTCGCCCGCATGCGCGACGCCGGGGTGACCCTCGCGCAGTTCGTGCCCTCGCACCTCTCGGTCGTCCTCACCGAGACCGGCCCGGAGGACGCGCCCGCGGCGCTGCGAGCCGTCCTGTGCGGAGGCGAACCCCTGCCCACCTCCCTGGCCGAGCGCGTCGGACAGGCCTGGCGGGTCGAGGTGCACAACCTCTACGGGCCCACAGAGACCACCATCGACGCCACCGCCCACCAGCACCGGAGCGAGGAAGCCGTCACCACGGCGGGCGTGCCGCTCGGCCGCCCCGTCGACAACACCCGCGCCTACGTCCTGGACGCCGGGCTCCGGCCCGTGCCGCCGGGCGTCACCGGAGAGCTCCACCTCGCGGGTGAAGGCCTCGCCCGCGGCTACCTGGGGCGCCCCGGCCTGACCGCCACCCGGTTCGTAGCCGATCCGTACGGCCCCGCCGGCAGCCGCATGTACCGCACGGGAGACCTCGTCAAACGGGACGCCGACGGCCTGCTCACCTACGTCTCGCGCGCCGATCACCAGGTCAAGCTGCACGGCTTCCGCATCGAGCTCGGCGAGATCGAGGCCGCGCTCACCGGACTCGACGGCATCGCCGCCGCCTGCGCCCTCGTCCGCGAGGACCGGCCGGGGGAGCGGCGCCTGGTCGCGTACACCGTTCCCGACCGGCGCGGTGACAGCGCGCGCCCCACGGACAGCGAACTGCGGACCCGGCTCACCTCCGCCCTGCCGCCCTACATGGTGCCCGCCGTCTTCGTCGCCCTCGACGCGCTGCCGCTCCTGCAGAACGGCAAGACCGACCGAAGGGAGCTGCCCGCCCCGGAGCGCCCCGCCGCCACCCGGCCGGGCGGGCAGCCGCGCACCGCGCCGGAACGCGTCCTGTGCGACGTCTTCGCCTCCGTCCTGCGCACCCCGGCCGTCCGCACGGACGACGACTTCTTCGCGCTCGGCGGTGACAGCATCCTCTCGATCCAGCTCGTCAGCCGGGTCCGGGAGGCCGGGTTCGGGGTCACACCCCGCGACGTCTTCGTCCACCGCACCCCAGAGGCCATCGCGGCCGCAGCCACCGCGCTCGACCAGGACACCACCGCACGGGCCGACCAGGGCACCGGCGAGATGCCGCCGACACCCATCGCCGCCTGGCTCCTGGAGCGGCCCGGCACCACGGACGGCTACAACCAGTCCGGAGTACTGAGCACACCCGCGGAAGCCGAGCAGGACACACTCGTCGCCGCCCTCCAACTCCTCATCGACCACCACGACATGCTCCGCCTGCGCATCACCCGCCCGGCCGGGGGCGAACCCCTCCTCGAAGCCCTGCCACCCGGCGCCGTCCCGGCCCGCCGCCGCTTCACCCGCGTAGACATCGAAGGCCTCGACGCCGAAGCCGCCCGCGCCGCCACCACAGCGGCCGGCGAACAGGTACGCAAACGGCTGCGGCCCGCCGAAGGAAACGTGGTCGAAGCCGTCTGGTGCGACGCCGGACCGCACGCCCGGGGGCGCCTGCTGCTCGTCGTGCACCACCTGGCCGTCGACGCCGTCTCCTGGCGCGTCCTCGCCGCAGACCTCGCCCGCGCCTGGCAGGCCGTCACCGAAGCCGGCACCCCGGGAGAGAGCCCTGCCACGGCCCTGCCCGCCGTCACCACGTCCTACCGAACCTGGGCGCACCTCCTCGCGTCCCAGGCGCGGAGCACCGAGCGGGAAGCCGAACTGCCCCTCTGGCAGGACGTACTGAGCACCCCCGACCCCCAACTCGGATACCGGCCGCTCGACCCCCACCTGGACACCGCCGACGGCACCCGCACCCTCGTCACCCACCTGCCCGCCACCTGGACACAGTCGCTGCTCACCACCGCCCCCGGCGCCTTCCACGCGGGAGTGGACGACATCCTGCTCACCGCCCTCGCCCTCGCCGTCCGCACCTGGCGGGCGGAACGGGACGCGGCCCCCGGCGCACCCCGGCCCACCGGCACCGGCGTCCTCATCGACCTGGAGAGCCACGGCCGCGAACAGATCGCCGACCACATCGACCTCTCCCGCACCGTCGGCTGGTTCACCAGCCTCTACCCCGTCCGGCTCGACCCCGGACCCGTCGACGCACGCGGACCAGGAGGCTTCGACACCGCACTGGTCGAACGCGCGGTCAAACGCGTCAAGGAACAGCTGCGGGCCGTGCCCGACCACGGCGTCGGCCACGGCATGCTGCGCCACCTCAACCCGGCGACCCGCCCCCGGCTGGCCGACGGTGCAGACCCCCAGATCGGCTTCAACTACCTCGGACGGTATGCCGCTTCACCCGGCACACCGGACGGCGGAGAGGGCGCCGACTGGGACGTACTGCTCGACGGCGGCGGGCCGCGCAGCCAGGACCCGGACATGCCCGTGCACCACGTCCTCGACATCAACGCGCACACCGAGGACCTGCCGGACGGCCCGCGACTCGTGACCCGCTGGACCTGGCCCAGTGACCTCCTCAAGGAGGAGGACGTGGGCGCCCTGACCGACGCTTTCACCCGGGCGCTGCGTGCCATCGCGGACCACGCCGAACGACCCGACGCGGGCGGCTACACACCGTCTGACCTTCCCCTGGTGTCGCTCAACCAGGCCCAGATCGACCGACTGCAGAACAAGTGGGGTGGACGCAAGTGACCGGTTTCCAGTTGGAGGACGTACTACCGCTGACGCCGCTTCAGGCAGGCATGCACTTCCACGCCTTGTACGACTCGCACGCCGTGGACGTCTACACCGCGCAGTTCGTCTTCGACCTCGAAGGCCCCGTCGGCGTCCCCGCGCTGCGCTCCGCCATCGGCAGCCTGCTGCGCAGGCACGCCAACCTGCGCGTCGGCTTCCTCCACGAGGGCCTCGACGAGCCCGTGCAGGCCGTAGCCGCCGAGGTGCCGGTGCCGCTGGAGGAACTCGACCTGACAGGCCCGAACGACAGGGGCACGACCGAGGAACGCCTCACCGCGTTCCTCGCCGCCGACCGCACCCGCCGCTTCGACCTGACCACCCCGCCCCTGCTGCGGTTCACCCTGGTGCGCACCGCTCCGCAGCGCCACCGCCTCGTCATGACGAGCCATCACATTCTGTTCGACGGCTGGTCGATGCCCCTGCTCGTACGGGAGCTCTTCGAGCTGTACGCGACCGGGGGCGACGACAGCACCCTGCCGCGCGTCACCCCCTACCGCACCTATCTCGGCTGGCTCGCCCGGCAGGACCGCGCGGCCGCGCTGGACGCCTGGGCCACCGCCCTGGCCGGGATCGAGGCGCCGACCCTGATCGCCGGACCCGGTCGCGTGGGCGCGCCGGACTCCGCCGAGCTGCCCGAAACCCTGGTGCTCGAACTGGACGCGGCCACGACGGACCGGCTCCGCGAGACCGCCCGCGCCCACCGCCTCACCCTCAACACCCTGGTACAGGGCGCCTGGGGCCTGCTGCTCGGACACCTCACCGGACGCCCCGACGTCGTGTTCGGCGCCACCGTGTCCGGCCGGCCGCCGGAGATCCCCGGCATCGAGTCGATGATCGGCCTGTTCATCAACACCGTGCCGGTACGACTGCGGCCCGAGCCCGGCGAGACCCTGGCCGCGCTCCTGACCCGGCTCCAGGAGGAACAGGGCCGGCTCCTCGGCAGCCAGCACGTGGGCCTGAGCGAGATCCGGGCCGTCACCGCACTGGACGAACTCTTCGACACCCTCACCGTGTTCGAGAACTACCCGATGGACGACGAGGCCCTGCGCACCGCACAGCGCGGACTGCCCGGTCTCGCCGTCACCGGGTTCAGCGGTACGGACGCCGCGCACTACCCGCTCACCCTCACCATCGCCCCGGGCGACACCCTGAGGATCACCTTCGGCTACCGGGCCGCCGTCCTGGACCACGACGACGTGGCCCGGACGGTCGCCCGCATGCGGCGCCTGCTGACGGCGATGGCACAAGGGCTCGACCGCCCCGCCGACGCCCTGCCCGTCCTCCTGGACGGTGAGCGCGAGACCCTGCTCTCCCAGGGGCGCGGCGCCGAACTGGCCACCGGATCAATCGATATGAGCATCCCGGACGCTGTCGCGAGGAACGCGGCCCGGCACCCGGACGCGGTGGCCGTGTCCGGCGCGGGCGAGCAGCTCACCTACCGCCGGCTCTGTGACCTCTCGGACGGTCTCGCCGGCGCCCTGACAGCGGCCGGGACCGGCGCGGAGGACGGCGTCGGCATCCTCGTGGCCCGCTCCGCCGCCACCGTCACCGCCTCCCTGGCCGCCCTGCGCGCGGGCGCCGCCTACGTGCCCCTCGACCCGCGCTGGCCGGTGGAACGGCTCCGCCAGGTCGCGGAGGTGGCCGCCGTGCGTGTCCTGATCGTCGACGAGAGCACCCGCACGCACCCCTGGGTACGAGAACTCGGCCCCGAAACAGCTGTGCTGAGCGTCGACGCCGCCGGCCGAGTCAGACAAGGGGACCTCGCCGGGCCGGGCGCTCTCCCCGCGGTCACGGGCGGAGCCCGGCTCGCGTACGTGATGTTCACCTCCGGCTCCACCGGCCTCCCCAAGGGCGTCGGCGTCACCCACGCCGACGTGACCGCCCTCGCCTCGCACCAGGCCTGGCAGGACGGCGCTGCCGACGCCGTCCTCCTGCACTCGGCGTACGTCTTCGACGCCTCCACCTTCGAGATCTGGGCCCCGCTCCTCAACGGGGGCCGCGTCGTCGTGGCACCCGAAGGCACGCTCCAGCCCGCCGTCCTCAGGGACCTCGTCACCCGGCACGGCCTGACGTCGGCGTTCCTGACCACGGCCCTGTTCAACGTCCTCGCGGAAGCGGACCCGGGCGCCCTGGGCCGACTGCCCATGGTCATCACCGGAGGCGAGGCCGCCGCACCCGGCATCCTGCAACGCGTCGCCGCCGCTCACCCCGGCACCACCGTCCTGCACGTCTACGGCCCCACCGAGACGACCACCTTCGCCACCATCCACCACGTCCGCCCCGGCGACGAACCCACCGGCGCCGCCCCGATCGGCCGGCCGCTCGACGGCGTGCGCGGCTACGTCCTGGACGCGGCGATGCGACCCGTCCCGGCAGGCGCGGAGGGCGAGCTGTACATCGCGGGCGCCGGAGTGGCGCGCGGCTATCTGGGCCGGCCCGGCCTCACCGCCACCCGATTCGTCGCCGACCCGTTCTCCGAAGCCGGGGAGCGCATGTACCGCACCGGCGACCTCGTACGCCGGGACGCCGAAGGCCTCCTCCACTACGTGGCCAGGTCCGACCAGCAGATCAAACTCCGCGGCCACCGCATCGAGCCCGCCGAGATCGAGACGGTGCTCCGCACCGATCCGTCGGTCCACGCCGCCTGCGTCCTGGTCCGCGAGGACCTGCCCGGCGACCGCACCCTCACCGCCTACGTCGTCCCCGCACCCGGGCGGCCCGCCCCGGACCCGGACCGGCTCGCCGCCCACGTCGGACACCACCTGCCCGCCTATATGGTGCCCTCCGTCATCCAGCCGGTCGACACGCTGCCGTTGACCCCCAACGGCAAGCTCGACCGCGCAGCCCTGTCCAGGCCCGACGGCCCGCCCGCCGCGCAGGGCCGCCCGCCGCGCAGCGCGATGGAAGAGATCCTCGCCGGTCTCTTCGCCGACGTGCTCGGCGTGGAGCGCGTCGGTATCGACGACAGCTTCTTCGCCCTGGGCGGCCACTCCCTGCTCGCCACCCGACTGGTGGGCCGGGTCCGCGCCACCCTCGACACCGAGACCGAGATCCGCACCCTCTTCGAGAACCCCACCGTCGCCGCACTCGCCACCGCCCTGGCGGAATCGGGCCGTCCGCCCCGCCCCGCCCTCACCCCGCAGGAACGTCCCGCCACGATTCCGCTCTCGTACGCCCAGCAGCGGCTGTGGTTCCTCCACCGGCTCGAAGGCCCCTCCGCCACGTACAACATCCCCTTCGCCGTACGCATCGGCGGACCGCTCGACACGGAGGCCCTGCGCCTGGCCCTGCACGACGTCGTCATCCGGCACGCCGCCCTGCGCACGGTCTTCCCCGAGGGCGACACCGGAGCGCACCAGCACATCATCGCTCCGGAAGACGTCCGGCTCCCGTTCGCCCAGGAGACGATCGACGAGGACAAGATCCGCCACAGGATCGCAGCCGCCACGGCAGAGCCGATCGACATCGAGCACCATCTCCCGCTCCAGGCGACCCTGTTGAGCCTGGCCGACGAAGCCCACGTCCTGGTGCTGGTGATCCACCACATCGCCGCCGACGGCTCCTCCCTCGCACCTCTCGTCCACGACCTCGGCGCCGCTTACCGGGCCCGGATCCGCGCCGAGCAACCCGCACTGCCCGCACTGCCCGTCGACTACGCCGACCACACCCTCTGGCAACGCGGCCTCCTGGGCGACGAGCACGACCCGGAAAGCGTCGTATCGCGCCAACTGGACTACTGGAAAATCGCGCTGGACGGCCTCCCGGAGATGATCGGGCTGCCCTGGGACCGGTCGCGCCCGGCCGTGCCCCGGCACACCGGAGCCACCTATGACTTCGCCGTCGCCCCCACCACCTCCAGGCAGATCGCGCAACTCGCCCGGACCAGCGGATGCAGCGCCTTCATGGTCCTCCAGGCCGCCCTGTCGACCGTACTGTCACGGCACGGCGCCGGCGACGACATCCCGCTCGGCACGGCAGTCGCCGGACGCACCGACGAAGCCGCCTCCGGCCTCGTCGGACTCTTCGTCAACACCCTCGTGCTGCGCACGGATCTGACAGGCGACCCGACGTTCCTCGAACTGCTCGACCGCGTGAAGGACTCCAACCTCTCCGCGTACGCACATCAGGACGTCCCCTTCGAGCGACTGGTCGAACTGCTCAACCCCACGCGTTCACAGAGCCACCACCCCCTCTTCCAGACCATGCTCGTCCTGCAGAACCACGCGCCCGCCGCCGCCATCGACCTGCCGGACCTGTCCGTGAGCGGCGTACCGGTCGTCGCCGGGGTCAGCAAGTTCGACCTCTCGTTCACCTTCACCGAGACGTACGACGAAAGCGGCGCCCCGGACGGCATGCGGGCCTCGGTCGACTACGCGACGGAACTCTTCGACGAGGCGACGGTCCACGGCCTCGCCGACCGGCTCGTCCTGCTGCTCGACGCCGTCACCGCGGACCCCGAGCGCCCCCTGCACACCTACGACGTACTCACCGCCGCCGAGCGTGCCCGCCTCACCGACTGGGGGACCGGGCCCGTCGAGCACCACACCGGGTCGACGGTCCCCGCACTCTTCGAGCAGTGGGTCCGGCGCACCCCCGACGCCCCGGCCGTGCGCGACGCCACGACCACCCTCACCTACGGCGAACTCGACGCCCGCGCCGAGACCCTCGCCCACCACCTCGCCGCACAGGGCATCGGCCCGGAGGACCGCGTCGCCGTCGCCCTGCCCCGCACCCACCACCTCGTGGTGGCCCTGCTCGCCGTCCTCAGGACCGGAGCGGCCTACGTACCGCTCGACCCCGACTACCCGGCCCAGCGCCTCTCGTACATGCTCGACGACGCCGCCCCGCGCCTGCTCCTCACCACTGCGGCCATCCACCGCCGCCTGCCCCCGGCCACCGTGCCGCACCTGTACGCCGACCAACTCGGCACCCGCGCCCCGGCGACCGCCCCCACCGGCACGGCTCCGCACCCGGCACATCCCGCGTACGTCATCTACACGTCCGGTTCCACCGGCCGGCCCAAGGGCGTCGTCGTCACGCACCGGGGCGTCGGCGCCATGGCACGGACCCAGAGCGACCGGCTGAACGTCACCCCGGGCAGCCGGGTCCTGCACATGGCGTCCGTCAGCTTCGACGCCGCGTTCTGGGAGCTGTGCATGGGGCTGCTCTCCGGAGCCTGCCTGGAGATCGACGAGCGCGACGCACTGCTGCCCGGCCCCACCCTGGCGGCGCTGGTCCGCGAGCGCTCCATCACCCACCTCACCCTGCCACCCGCCGCACTCGCCGTGATGCCGCCGGACTCGCTGCCGGCCGGCACCACCATGGTCCTCGCCGGTGAGGCGTGCCCGCCCGCCCTGGTGCACACCTGGGCGGGCGACCGGTTCCTCGTCAACGCCTACGGACCCACCGAGACCACCGTCTGCGCCACCATGAGCGGCCGCCAGCACGCGGACGGTCCACTGGCACCCGAGCGCACGGTGTCCATCGGAGCCCCGGTCGATGGCACCACGGTCCACGTCCTGGATGACCGGCTGGCACCCGTACCGCCCGGCGTAGTCGGTGAGCTGTACGTCTCCGGGGCGGGGGTCGCCCGCGGCTACCACGGCCGCGCCGCACTCACCGCCTCCCGGTTCCTGGCCAACCCGTTCGACCGCACCGGGGGCCGCATGTACCGCACGGGCGACCTGGTGCGCTGGACGGCGCAGGGGGAGCTCAGCTACGTCTCCCGGGTCGACGACCAGGTCAAACTCCGGGGCTTCCGCATCGAACTCGGTGAGATCGAGGCGGTCCTCGGCGCGATGCCCGGGGTGGCCGCGGCCTGCGCCGCCGTCCGTGAGGACCGGCCCGGTGACCGGCGCCTGGTCGTCTACACCGTGCCCGCGGACGGCACGCCGGGCCCGGACGAGGACGAGGTGCGCGCACACCTCGCGGCGAGCCTGCCCGACCACATGGTCCCGGCCGCCCACGTCAGCCTCGCAGCGCTGCCCGTCACCCCCAACGGGAAGACCGACCGGCGCGCACTGCCCGCCCCCGACCGTGCCGCTCCGGTGGGCGGCCGCCCACCGCGCACCGCCCGCGAACGCATCCTGTGCGAGGTGTTCGCGGAGACACTCGGCGTGCCGGAGGTGGGCGTCACGGACGACTTCTTCGCCCTGGGCGGCCACTCCCTGCTCGCCGTCACCCTGGCCCGGCGAATCGGGGAGCGATGCGGCCGGCGCCCCTCCTTGCGGGCCCTGTTCGCGGCGCCCACCGTCGAAGGGATCGACCGCCTGCTGGGGCGCACGACGGGGGAGGAGGACCAGGCGGACGCCGTCACGACGGACCTCGCCTCAGAGGTCCGGCTGTCCGAGGACATCTCGGGCGCCCGCCGGCCGGCCCCGGACCTCCTGCCCGCTCCGCGCAGCCCCCTGCGTCCGTCCACCCGGCCCCTGCTGACCGGTGCCTCCGGCTTCCTCGGCGCGTTCCTGCTGCGCGACCTCATCGAGACGACGGACGGGCCCGTCGACTGCCTCGTCAGGGCGCGGGACGGTCACAGCGCCGCCCACCGGCTGCGCGCCAACCTGGAGCGCTACGGCCTGTGGCGCCCCCGGTACGAGGACCTGATCCACGCTGTTCCGGGCGATCTCGCCGCCCCGGGCCTGGGCCTGTCGCCCGAGGACAGGACCGCCCTGGCCCGCCGCCTCGGCACCGTCCTGCACAACGGCGCGCGAGTCAACTTCGCCGCCGCGTACGGTGATCTGCGCGACGCGAATGTGGCCGGCACCGAAGAACTGCTGCGTCTGCTGGCCGACTCCGCCTCACCCGGAATGCACTACATCTCGACCACCGGCGTGTACGCCCCTGCCCCCGGCCCCGATCCCCTCACCATCACGGAGTCGACGCCGACGGGCCCCGCGCCCGAACTGCCCGACGGGTACGGACAGAGCAAGTGGGTCGCCGAAGGACTCGTCGGCCTGGCCCGCGAACGAGGCCTGCCGGTGACCGTCCACCGCCCCGGCCGGATCAGCGGCGACACCACCACCGGGGCCTGCCAGGACCGCGACCTGCTGTGGCAGCTCATCAAGGGCTGCCTCCAGGCCGGAGCGGTACCCGACCTGCCCCACGGTTCGACGGGCTGGGTACCCGTCGACTACGTCAGCGCCGCGGTCGTGGCCCTCGCCCTGTCCGGACCGGCCGGCGCGCAGACGTACCACCTCACCAACCCGGACGCGCCGGGCCTGGACCGCGTCTTCGAAGCGGCCGCCCGGCTCGGGCACGAGCTGCGAACCGTACCCGCGCCGCAGTGGCAGGCCCGCGTGGCCGCGCAGCCCGACAACGCCGCGCAGCTCTTCCTCGGCGACGAGGGCCGGAGCCGGCCGGAGGCCAAGGACCTCCGCCGCTTCGACTCCCGCCGGACAGCCGGAGCCGCGGCGGCATTGGGCATCCACCAGAAACCCCTCACCGACGAGATCCTGGTCCGCTACCTCACGTACTTCCACGGAACAGGCCACCTGCCCGCTCCGAAGGCACCGGCCCGTTCGTAGCGGACGGCCGGACGCCGCCTCGATGCCCGGCCGAGGCGGCGTCACCGTGCCGGAGACAGCCGGCCGGGGCGGGGCGGACCGACCGGCGATCTTTTGGACTCTCTTGGGGGAGCCCGGTGGCGTGAGCTGCCTGGACCGGGCAATCCGACTGCAGTGATACGAATCGGTTCTGTTGGTCTGACACTGCTCGCGGCTCTGGGGGCGGGAAGCGCGGCGGTATGGATTTCACCGTGGTGGTGGACCGCCTGTGTGCTGCTCGCTCTCCTGGGCCTGCTCGGGACATGGGATCTCACGCAGCGCGGACACTCGGTGCTGCGCAACTATCCCGTGATCGGGCACGCGCGTTTCCTCCTGGAGAAGATGCGCCCCGAGCTCCAGCAGTATTTCGTGGAGCGGAACTACGACGGCCGTCCCTTCGACCGGGACGTGCGCAGCCTCGTGTACGAACGTGCGAAGGGCACGGACGCGGAGGAGCCGTTCGGTACTGAGCGGGACGTCTACCGGCCCGGCCACGAATTCCTCGTACCGTCGATGGCGCCGTGTGAGGTTCCCGAGACACCACCGCGGGTCAGGATCGGCGGCCCCGACTGCACCCAGCCGTACGACATGGCACTGCTCAACGTCTCCGCCATGAGCTTCGGCTCCCTCTCGGCAAACGCGGTCCTGGCACTCAATACCGGTGCGGCACGCGGGAAGTTCGCGCACGACACGGGTGAGGGCGGCATGTCGGACTACCACCTGCGGCCCGGGGGAGACCTCGTCTGGGAGATCGGGACCGGCTACTTCGGATGCAGGACCGAGGACGGCGGCTTCGACGCCGTCAAGTTCGCCGAGAAGGCAGCGCACGACCATGTGAAGTGCGTGTCGCTCAAGTTGTCCCAGGGCGCCAAGCCCGGCATCGGTGGTGTGCTGCCGGGGGCGAAGGTCAACGCGGAGATCGCCCGGGTACGAGGCGTGCCCCAGGGGAAGACGGTGACCTCGCCCCCGTACCACCGGGTGTTCTCCACACCGCGTGAACTGGTCCGCTTCGTGGCACGGATGCGGGAACTGGCGGGGGGCAAACCTGCGGGGTTCAAGCTCTGCCCCGGCTCGCGGCGGCAGTTCCTCGCCGTGTGCAAGGCCATGGTGGAGGAGGGAACGACACCGGATTTCATCATCGTGGACGGGGCAGAGGGCGGCACGGGCGCGGCGCCGCTGGAGTTCGCCGACCACATCGGCACTCCCCTCACCGACGGTCTGCTCACCGTGCACAACGCCCTGGTCGGCGCCGGCCTGCGGGACCGGATCAGGATCGGCGCCGGCGGCAAGATCGCCACGGGGTCCGACCTGGTCAAGAGGCTCCTCCAAGGCGCCGACTACGCGAACTCGGCCCGCGCGATGATGTTCGCCGTGGGCTGCATACAGGCGCAGCGCTGTCACACCAACACCTGTCCCACGGGTGTCACCACCCAGGACCCCCGGCGTGCCCGCGCCCTGAACGTCGCCGACAAATCGGTGCGGGTCCAGAGGTTCCAGGAGGCGACGGTGGCCGGCGCGCTCCAGATCATGGCCTCCATGGGCGTCACGGACCCGGACCACCTGCGTCCGCACATGCTGCGGCGACGCGTCGATCCCTACACGCTGCGTTCCTTCGACGAGATGTACGAATGGCTCGCGCCGGGACAGCTCCTTACGGCGCCCCCTTCGTCCTGGGCCGCCGACTGGAAAGCCGCGGACCCCGACCACTTCACCGTCTGACCAGGAGGACCTTGTGCCCCGTACCGTTGCCCGTGTCATCGTCGACGCACTGAGCGAACTCGGCGTGAGCCAGGTGTTCGGCGTCGTCGGAGACGCGCTCAATCCACTGACAGAAGCCATCCGGCTCACCGAGGACGTGGAGTGGGTGGGCTGCCGCCACGAGGAGGCCGCAGCGTTCGCCGCGAGCGCCCAGTCCCAGCTCTCCGGCCGCCTCGGCGTCTGTATGGGAACCGTCGGCCCAGGTTCGATCCACCTGCTCAACGGGCTCTACGACGCGGCCAAGAGCCGCACTCCCGTCCTGGCGATCGCGGGCCAGGTGCCGCTGACGGAGATCGGCAGCGAGTCCTTCCAGGAGGTCGACAACGACGCCCTCTTCAGCGACGTCGCGGTATTCCGTGCCACGGTCTCCTCCCCGGATCAGCTGCCGCAGCTGCTGGAGACGGCCGTCCGCAATGCCGTGGGCCGCAAGGGCGTTGCCGTGCTCACCGTGCCGGGTGACATCGGCGACCGGAAGCTGAGCACGGACCGCAAGGCCCGCTTCTCCCTGAGCTCGGCGGTAACCCGGCCCGAGGATTCCGCCGTCCGGGACGCGGCCGGCCTCCTGGAGCGCGGCGGACGCGTGACGCTCCTCGTCGGCCAGGGAGCCCGCGCGGCCCGCGCGGACGTACTGGCGCTCGCCGACCGTCTGGCCGCTCCGATGGTGCTGACCCTGAAGGCGAAGGAGGGATTCGAGGGCGAGGGCAATCCCTTCCAGGTCGGCCAGACCGGGCTGATCGGCAACCCGGCAGCGGCCTCCGCGATGCAGGAGGCCGACACACTCCTCCTGCTGGGCACGGACTTCCCGTACCGCGAGTGGTATCCCGAGGGGCGCACGGTCATCCAGGTGGACACCGAACCCACCCACATCGGACGCCGGGTCCCGGTCCGGGCCGGCCTCGTAGGCGACGTGGCCGCCACGGTCCGCACCCTGCTCACCTGCCTGGGAGCCGGGGAAGGCCGCGACCGTAAGCACCTGGACAAGGCCCGCAAGGAGTTCGAGACCTGGCGTGACGGCCAGGCCCGGCTGGCCGATCCGAAGCACGACGAGCGGACGGCCGGGCGGCTCCGCGCCGCGTTCGACAACCCGGAACACGGGATCAGGCCAGAGGCACTCGCCGCGACGGTCGACCGGCTCGCCGCCGAAGACGCCGTCTTCACCTCCGACACCGGCATGGCCACGGTATGGCTCTCACGGTTCGTGGAGATGCGCGGTGAGCGCCGGCTGCTCGGCTCGTACAACCTCGGCTCCATGGCCAACGCCATGCCGCACGCACTCGGCGCCCAGTGCCTGAACCGGCGACGGCAGGTGGTCGCGTTCTGCGGCGACGGTGGCCTGAGCATGCTGCTCGGCGACCTCATGACACTCAAGACCGGCAAGCTCCCCGTCAAACTGGTCGTCTTCGACAACCGGCGCCTCGGCATGGTCAAGCTGGAGCAGGAACAGGCCGGACTGCCCGAGTTCGGCACCGAGCTGGACAACCCCGACTTCGCCGCCGTGGCCACGGCCATGGGCATCACCGGCATCCGGGTGACGGACCCCGACGAGTTGGAGGAGTCGGTACGACGAGCCCTCGACACCCCGGGGCCCGTTCTCCTCGACGTACTCACGAACCCCGACGAGATCGCCGTACCGGCCAAACCCACGGTGGGGCAGGGCTGGGGGTACGCCGTCGCCAAGGTGAAGGAGATCGCACGCGGCCAGGGGGAGTCCGACCGGAGCTGAGAGCCCGTGACGGACGCGATGCCCGCCTCCACAGCAGGCGGCGCGCGGGCGCGGCCACACGCGGGCCTCCGTCCAGCTCCCCAGCCGGCGTCAGGCCGTGGCCGTGACTCCCGAGCAGTGCATGGTCTCCACGTCCGTCACGCTTACGAACGCTGTCGGTGAGTCGCGGTCTCAGCTCATCAGCTCAGGTAGAAGCCCGGGTCCCCCTCGTTCGGCCGCGGTGGTGCGAACTGAACCAGTTCGTTGTCTCGGATCATCCACATGCGAAAGAAGCTCTCCTCCTGATCCATCACCAGAAGTTGCACCAGGTTCGGTTCGCGCCACGGCGTCCCGAACACTCGCTGCTTGAAGGCGTCGAGGTCGGCATGGTTCAGGGCACCCGCCCACACTTCGCACTCGGGGTGCTTCCAGCCACCCCATTGGTTTGTCTCAGGGCTGGTGAGCAGCTTCAAGAAGCCGACCCCATAAGTCTGCGCTTGGGCACGACGAGGGGCGTCTGTCCGCAACCACTCGCTCAATGCCTCCACACTCGCGCCGTCGGACATGTCAACCGACATCATCACGTTCGCCACCCAGCTCATACAGATCGTTGTACTGCAGCAGGCGGTACCTGTGCCCGGCCTTTTCTTGCAGGACGCGGCACCTACCCGCGCTCTCGCCCTTGTGTGCGTCAGTTGAAGAAGTGAATGCTCTGCTGAATCGGGGGAGCCGCCGGAGTCCAGGTCGCTGTACCGGAACTGCATCGTGGCTCGCTTCTGGCCGATACCGAAGCGGTATCCCTCGCGGATCATGAGGGTGTCTACGCCTCAAGATCCGCGAGGGTGCCGTGTTCGTTCCGCCCTCAGCCCCGTGCCACGACCGCCGTTCGGCTACACCGTGGTGGGGGTGGGCCGGGTCTCGGTCAGCGGAAGCTCACCCTTGAGCATGCGCCCGCCGTCGCCGGTCAGCCGCAGGTAGTAGTCCGAGGAGCAGGTGGTGCCGTCCTCGTCCAGCGCCCTGACCCCGGAGCCGGACGGCACGTCGGCGGCGGTCGGCGCCGTCTTCGCGATCTGGTTGCCCTCGTTGTACTCGTCGAACATCGAGATGTAGATGCCCTGCGCGCCCACCCGCTTCATGTTGTAGAACTGCCGCCACATGAAGTCCCCGTGGGCCCGGTGCCCCTCCTGGAGGTCACCGGGCATCACGCACGGCTGGTAGTCGATGCCGTGCGTGTCGCAGTCCGCCTGGTCGGGGGTGTTGATGTCGCGGTAGAACTGGTCGGACTGCTCGGCGCTGCCGATACGGCCCACCATCCACGGCGAGATCATGTGGAAGGCGCGGTAGACGTCCCCGAAGCCGGCCCGCGAGTCCTCGGTGCCGGTGCGCCAGTGGGTAGGAACCCCGCCGATGACGTAACAGCCCTGGTCCTTGAACCAGTTGACGACATCGAGGCACGGCGCCGGAGCGAAGGGACGGGCGTCGTCGCTGAACCCGAAGCCCCACACGCACACCACCGGCTTGCCGTTCTGCTGCGCGTAGGCGCTGGATGAGGTGTGGGCCCTCATCTTCTCGGTCCAGTCCTGCTTGATCTCGGACTGCATCGCGGTCCAGCCGGTGACGTCGTACATGATGTAGAACTTCCGGCCGTTGGCTTCCGCGGCCTGCCGCACCTTCTGCGCCATTCCGTCGCGCGTGGGTCCCTCCGGGCTGAACGGGTTGAAGCGCTGGAGCGCGGCGGTGTCGATGTTGTTCTCCCGCATCCAGCGGAAGTGGGTGTCCACCGACTGCTGGTCCCAGGACGAGAACAGAGCGGCCTTGCCGCCGCCGTTCAGGTCCGCCATCGCGGTGGGGTAGGTGTGGGTGTAGTCCGCCACGTCGGGCCAGGACTTGGCGCTGCTCGCGCCCTGCGCGGGCGCCTTGCTCATGTCCGGGCTCCAGTGCCACCAGCCGTCGATCGGGGCGCTGTCGCCCTTGCACGCGAACCAGCCCTGGTAGCCGACGGTTATCTTGCCGACCACGTCACCCGCGGGGGAGGCGGCCGGGCTCGCGGCAGGCGCGGGGGACGCGCCGGCCTGCGTCGCCGCGACACCACCTGCAGCCGCGGCCGCCACGGCGGCGCCGGACAGGACGAAGGAACGTCGGGAGATACTCATGGGGGATGCCCTCTCGGTCTGCCTCATCGGCACGGCCGCCCCCAGGGGCGCGGCCGCGCACGGATTCCGCGCCTGCTGGAGTGGGAGAGGTATGGCGGCGGCAGTCCGCCCCTCCGTCAACAGGCGCCCCGGCAACATAGTCGGGTCGCCAGGGGCACGACAAGACCCCGGAGACCGCGACACCGAGAACTGCCGCACCCCTCTCCGCGCCGCCGCGGTGCGGTTTCCCGCAATGTCACCGGCACGGTGGCGGTGCGCGGCGGAATGTGCTTCGTCGCGGTGGCTCACCTCACTGGCCTTATGTCTATCATTTTGATTTAATGAGAAACCCGCACGCCAGGACGGAAGGACCATCATGCCGGGCGACATCTCCGTCAGCGCCCTCGCGCACGCCCCATCGACGCCGCTGCCGCACTACTGGAGCCGCGTCGTCGGTGCCGGCCGGGCCAACGAGGGCCTGCGCGCCGACTGGCAGCGCCAGCTCACCGAGGCGCACGCAGCCTGCGGGTTCGAGTACATCCGCTTCCACGGGCTCTTCCACGACGACATGTTCGTCTACACGGAGACCGAGGACGGCGAACCCGTCTACAACTTCCAGTACGTCGACGCGCTCTTCGACTTCCTGCTCGACCTCGGGGTCCGCCCCTTCGTCGAGTTCGGCTTCAGCCCCCGCGCCCTGGCCCGCGAGACCAACACCGTCTTCTGGTGGGGAGCACACGGCTCCCCGCCCACGGACCTCGGCAAGTGGAGCGCCCTCATCGCGCGCATCACCCGCCACTGGATCACCCGCTACGGCCTCGACGAGGTCCGCTCCTGGTACTTCGAGGTGTGGAACGAGGCCAACCTCTGGGGCTTCTTCCACGGCACCCGCTCCGAGTACTTCGAGCTGTACGAGGTGACAGCACGCGCGGTTAAGGACGTGGACGCCCAGCTGCGCGTCGGCGGCCCCGCGACCTCCAACTTCGTACCCGACGAGCGCTTCGGCGGCGAGTCGGAGGACGTCTCCCGGCGCATCGTGGCCGGCCGCGACGACATCGACGACCTCGACTGGCGCCCGGTGTGGATGCAGGCGTTCCTCGACTTCTGCGTCGAGCGCGAGCTGCCCGTCGACTTCGTCTCCACCCACCCGTACCCCACGGACTGGGCGCTCGACGAACACGGCCAGGGCGAGAAACTCACCCGCGGCAAGGACGCCACTCCGGTCGACCTCGCGCTGCTGCGCGAACTGATCGCCAAGAGCGCCTACCCGGACGCCGAGATCCACCTCACCGAGTGGTCCTCGTCCTCCTCGCCGCGCGACCACACGCACGACACGCTGCCCGCGGCCACCTACGTGACGCGCTCGCTGCTGCACTCCCTCGACACCGTGCACTCGCTGTCGTACTGGACCTTCACGGACGTGTTCGAGGAGGGCGGGGCCGGCGACGAGCTGTTCCACGGCGGCTTCGGCATGATCACGCTGCCCGGCATCCCCAAGCCCACCTTCCACGCCTACCGCATGCTGCACGCGCTCGGCGACGAGCTGATCGAACGCGGTGAGGACCACATCCTGACCCGGCACGCGGCCAGTGGCCGGCTCACCGCGCTCGTCCACCACTACCCGCAGGAGGAACCCAAGTCGGTGCCCGCCTCCTTCGACAGCCGCGAGGTGGCCGAGACCACCCAGGCCAAGGGCACCCCCCGCCGACTCGTCCTCGAACTGGGCGGACTGCCCGCGGGCGCCCCCTTCCGGGTGGAGGTACTGGACACCGAGCACGGCAACGCGATCGGCGCCTGGCACGCGCTCGGCTCGCCGGCCGCACCCACCCGAGAACAGCTCGCCCACATCGACCGGCAGGCCCGCGCCACCGACGTGCGCACCGTCCTCACCGGCCAGGACGGCGTCCTGCGCGTCGACACCGTCCTCGCCCCCTGGTCGCTCGCCCTGGTCGAGCAGCTCTGAGGGCGAGGACGCGAACCGGCGCGACCCCCGACAGGGACGCGCCACCCCGGACGGGCGCAGGGGAGGCGGCACGCAATGGGACGGCGGCACCGGCCCGTGCCATCTCCTCTGCGCCACCCACCGGCCGCCGTACGCGGCCGCGCCCCCGGGACCGACCCCGCCCCGGCGCGCGTACGGCGACGGCCAGCGGCCGACGGCCGGTAGAATTCCACCGATTCGACGCACCCGGGGGACGAGAGCACGGACGACCGCGGTCCTCCTCGGGAGCGGGAGACGTCCAGGAGACACCACAGTGACGAGCAAAAGGGCGAGTGCCGGGAAGGCGTCGATCCGGCGCGGCACGAACCTGCCCCGCATGGGCGACTTCAACGAATCCGTCGTCCTTGACGCGATCCGCCGGGACCGCGCGGGCCTCAGCCGCGTGGAACTCGCAGAGGCCACGGGGCTGTCAGCGCAGACCGTCTCCAACATCACCCGCCGCCTCATCGACCAGGGCGTCGCCCACGAGACCGGCAAGCAGAGCAGCGGCAGCGGCAAACCCCGCACCCTCCTCCAGGTCGCGCCCGGCGCGCGCTACGCGATCGGCGTGCACCTCGACCCCGCCGTCATCACCTACGTCCTGCTCGACCTGCTCGGCACGGTCGTCGCCCAGCGCAGCGAACCCACCCCGCGCGGCGGCGACACCGACACCGTCATGACCGGCATGGCCGCCTCGGTGAGCGGACTGGTCGGCGGCTCCGGCGTGGACCGCGACCGGGTCCTCGGCCTCGGCATCGCGGCGCCGGGCCCCATCGACGTGACCCGCGGGCTCGTCGTGGACCCGCCCGAACTCCCCGGCTGGGGCAGCGTCCCGCTGCGCGACCGGCTTAGCGAGGAGACCGGCTACGCGGCCCTGCTCGACAAGGACGTGATCGCCGCCGCCGTCGCGGAACGCTGGTCGGGCGCGGCCACCGAGAGCCGCAACTTCCTCTTCTTCTACCTCGGTACCGGCTCGGGCATGGGCCTGGTCGTCGACGACACGGTGCTGCGCGGCTCCTCCGGGAACGTCGGCGAGGTCGGCGGGCTCGGCGCCGCCTGCTCGACCCGCGCCCTCGTCGAAGAGGCCATCGAACTCGCCGTACTGGGACATGAGTTCACGCCGACCGACCCGCAGGACGCGCAGCGCAGCCTGCAGCACCTCGCGTCCCTCGCGGCCGGTGGCGAGCCGCGCGCCGGCAGCATCATCGACCGCTGGGGCGTACGCATCGGACGCGGGGTCAGCGCGGCGGCGACCCTGCTGGACTCCGACACCATCGTGTTCGGCGGCCCCATCTGGACACTGCTGGCCGACCGGCTGCTCGCTGTGATCGAACCGATGGTCGCGCAGTCCCCGTTCGTCAAGCAGAGCCATCCCACGACGGTCACTTCGACGGCCATAGGCGAGAACGTCGCCGCCGTCGGCGCGGCCTCCCTGGTCCTCGACCGCAGTCTGTCGGCCCAGCCGAAGTCCCTGCTGCTGGGCTGAGCCCGGCCGGCCGCCTTCCTTACGCACATGAACCCGCGGGCTCGCACGGGCCCGCGGGTTCATGTGCGTGTGTGCTACGGCCGCTGCACGCTGCCGTCCGTGTTGCGCAGCAGCGCCCAGCGGTCATGCTCCAGTGGCTCCGTCACCGGGTACTTCGCGGCTGCCGACTCGTCGAAATCCACGCCGAGACCGGGCAGCGGCGAGGGATACAGCCGCCCGCTCTCGGGCACCGGCGTGCCGGGGAAGACCTCGCGCGTCGCCTCCCGGAAGGCCGCCGCCTCCTGGACGCCGAAGGCCGGGGAACTGATGTCGAGCGCGAGATTGGCCGCCATGCCCACCGGACTCACGTCGCCGGGACCGTGCGGCGCCGTGCGCGCGCCGAACAGTTCGACCGCCGCGACCAGCTTTCTGGTCGGGGTCAGCCCGCCCAGCGTGGGGATCCGGATGCGCGCGAAGTCGATGACCCGCGCCTCCAGCAGCGGCAGGTACATCCCGATGTCGTGGTACAGCTCGCCGACCGCCAGCGGCACCGAGCCGGCCGCCCGCAACTGCCCGAAGTGCGCCGCGTCCTCGGGCGCCAGCGCGTCCTCCAGGAAGAACAGCCTCGCGTCCTCGACCTCGTGGACCAGCTCGCGGGCCTGCGAGGGCGTGAGCCGCTCGTGCGCGTCGTGCAACAACTCGACGTCGGGGCCGACCCGTTCACGGATCTCCCGCAGCACGGGCGGCACGTGACGCAGATAGCCCAGCGAGTCCCAGCTGCCCGAGCGCAGCTCCCGGCGCCTCCGTTCGGCCTCGTCGCGCGGGGCGGTGCCGTAGGTGTCGGTGCCGGGGACGGCGACCTGGACGCGGACGTGGCGGTAGCCGCCCTCGGCCGCTGCGAGTACCTTCTCGGCGATCTCCCCGGCCTCGAAGCCGTCGACATGGGTGTACGCGTCCGCGGCCTGTCGGGCCCGGCCGCCGAGCAGCTGGTACAGAGGCAGGCCTGCGACCTTGCCCTTGATGTCCCACAGTGCGACGTCCACCCCGGCCAGCGCGTTCTGCCCGATCGAACCGCCCCGCCAGTAGCCGCTGTTGAGCAGCAGCCGGTGCAGGTCCTCGATGTCCGAGGGGTCGCGGCCCACGAGCATCGGCCCGTAGTAGTCGTCGACCACCGAGCGGATCGCGCGGGTGCGCTGCGGATCGCTCGCACAGCCCAGACCGTACAGTCCGGGCTGGTTGGTCTCGACGCGCACGATGACGTACGGGCAGCCCTGCGGGGCGCACAGGAAGGTGCGTACGGCCGTAACGCGCAGCGCGTCGGGGTCGGCGGAGGTCCACGGGGCGGGCGCAAGCACCTCACTCGGCTCCAGGGTGGCACCGGACAAGGTGCCGGCGTCCGGTGAGGGGGAGCGCGGAGTCACCGCGTCCGCTGCTCGTTCCGGTGGAGTCATGGAGGTCCTCCTCGAAGGTGACACGGCTGTGGTTTCTCATTGTTTTCCGTGTAGTTACGTCTATTGACATCGTACATCAAGTCGATTTAGATTCCATGTGCTGCTACGGCAGGAGCTGAACGGACAGCTCTCAAGAAAGGCGCTGGGAACGTGAAACGATTTCTCCCGACCACGCGCCGCTCCTCGATTCTTGCTTCGGTCGCCGTCATGGGCGTACTGCTCGCGGGGTGCGGGACGAGCGACGGGAATGGTTCCGGGCGTGGTGAACTTTCCATGTGGACCTTTAAACAGTCCCATGTGGCCGCCCTGCAGGCGGCCGCCAAGAAGTTCACCGCCGAGACCGGGACAAAGGTGAACATCCAGGCGGTGACGCCGGACGACGCGTTCCTGACCAAGATCCAGGCCGCCGCCCGCACCAACGACCTGCCCGACGTGCTCGAAGTGCACGCCAACGGCGACGACCTGGCCTTCGGCGGCGCGGGACTGCTGGAGGACCTCTCCAAGGACGTCGACCGCACCTGGCTCGACCAGTACCTCCCGCAGGTCCTGGCCGACGGCACCGTCACAGAGGACGTCTACCGGAACTCGCTGACCGAAGGCTCCAAGACCCAGGGAGTCGAGAAGGGACAGCGCTTCAGCGTGCCCCTCACCGTCGGCACCCAGGGCGTCGTCTACATGAACAAGAGCCGCGCCGAACAGGCCGGCATCACCGAGGCGCCCACCACCTGGGAGGGCTTCGTCGACGCGCTCGCCAAGATGAAGAAGGCCCACCCGTCCAACGGCGGGATGACCATCGGTATCAAGCAGCCCTCGACCGCCCTGGAATGGCTGATGCAGCCCATGGCCTACGGGATGCTCGGCAAGGACAGGTTCGAGGCGCTCTTCGGCCCCGACACCGCCAAGGGCTGGTCCTCCGCCGACGGTCAGAAGGTCCTGAACACCTACAACCAGGTCACCCCGTACTGGGTGCCCGGCACCCAGTCCAAGGGCATCGACGAGGCCGACCTCGCCTTCGCCCAGGGCAAGGCGTCCTTCGACATCGGCGGCACCTACACCCTCGCCTTCCTCGCAGAGAACGGCTACGACGCCGACAACCTCATGACGTTCCCGGTGCCCCCGCCCAAGGACGCCGCGATCCCCAACCTCCAGCTCTCCCCGTTCTCCCTGACCGGCCTCTCCGTCACCAAGAAGTCGGAACACAAGAACGAGGCTCTGAAGTGGCTCAAATTCCTTTCTCGTGACGGAATCGCCGCCGACTTCGGAAAGCAGGCACTCGACGTGCCACCGAACGCTCTCGACAAGAACCAGAGCAAAACACTCGGACCCGTCCTGAATTCCATGGAAACCGCGTTCGGATCCGGCGCGAAGGCATACAACGCCGGATACACCGCCTACCGGCCCAGCCTGTACGACCCCGGAAAGGTCGGCGCCGTACTGGCCCAGTACACCCCGCTGAAATCGCGTTCCGCGAAAAGCACGGGTGCCCAGATGAGTTCGATGATCAAGTCTTACTGGGCGGAGCAGAAGAAATGACCACAGAAACCGGTACGGTGCGGGGCGCGCGCCCCACCGGGAACGGACCCCGGGACGGCAACGGCCCCGCGGCCGGGACGCCCCGCGCGCGCGGACCGCTCGGCAGAATGCGCGAGAAGCGCAAGCAGGCCGCCTGGGGCTATCTCTTCATCGCCCCCGCGATCCTCCTGTTCGCCCTCATGGGCGTCTACACGATCATCTACGGCTTCTCACTCAGCTTCGCCCAGTGGAATGGCTTCTGGCCCGAATGGCACTGGAAGGGCTTCAAGAACTACACCGACCTGCTGGGCGGGAGCCCCACCTACTGGCCGATCGTGAAGAAGGCCGCGACCAACACCCTGTGGGTCGTCATCGGCGTCCCCCTCCTCACAGTCCTCGTCGCCTTCCCGCTCGCCCTCGTCCTCAACTCCGTCAAACGCTTCCAGGGCGTCCTGCGCTCCATCTACTTCCTGCCGTACGTCACGACCGGCATCGCCGTGTACTTCGCCTGGAACTACATCCTGGAGCCGGGCGGCGCGATCAACCTGCTGCTCAAGACCGTCGGCCTCGGCTCCCTCCAGGAACCGCAGGGCTGGCTCGGCAACCCCCACACCGCCCTGCCCACCATGATCGTCGTCATGGTCTGGTCCGCCGTACCGGTCGCGATGCTGCTCTACCTGACCGGCCTCCAGTCCCTGGACGGCTCCCTGCTCGAAGCCGCCCAGATCGACGGCGCCGGCTGGCTGCGCTCCACGACGACCATCGTGTGGCCGCTCATGAAGCCCATCACCGTCGTCGTCATCCTGCTGAACGTCCGCGACTCCCTCCAGGGCTTCCAGTCCTTCCTGATCATGACCAACGGAGGCCCCGGCGACTCCACCAGCGTGCTCGGCCTGGAGACGTACCGCCTCGCCTTCCTCAACGAGCTGTCCCCGACGCTCGGTCTGGCCAGCGCCCTTGGCTGGCTCCTGTTCATCGCGGCCCTGGTCGTCGCCTTCATCAACCAGCGGGCCATGAGGAGGATGGGATGAGCAGCCAAGCGCTCAGCACCCGGCGCCGCGCCGGCGCCCCGGGCCGCACCGCCCACACGAGCCGCACCGGAAGCCGCAGGCCCATCGGCCGCATCATCGTCGGCATCGTCCTCGCCGCCTACGCGGCCGTCAGCGTCTACCCCTTCCTTTGGATGGTGTCCGCCGCCTTCAAGACCAACGCGGAGGTCCAGGAGGGCGGGCACCTCATCCCGCACCACCCCACCCTCCAGACCTTCAGCGACACCTGGAACAAGCTCGACTTCTTCGACTACTTCCTCAACAGCGTCAAGGTCACCGTCCTCACGACGGTCCTCGTCGTGGTCATCTACTCGGCAGCCTCCTACGCCTTCTCGGTGCTGGAGTTCCCGGGCAAGAAATGGCTGTACCGGCTCTTCCTCGTACTGCTCTTCGTTCCCGGCGTCGTCACCCTGCTGCCGATCGTGCTGCTGGAGAGCAAGCTCAGCATCCTCGGCACCCACTGGGGCCTGATCCTGCCCTTCGTCAACGGCAGCGCCCCGCTCGCGATCCTCATGCTCACCAACTCCTTCAACGCCGTCCCCACCGAGCTGCGCGAGGCGGCCCGCATGGACGGCGCGGGCGAACTGCGCATCTTCAGCCGCATCTACCTGCCCCTGGCCCGCCCCGCGATCGTCACGATCGCGCTGCTCACGGCCATCCCGACGTGGAACGAGTACCAGCTCACCCGGATCTCGCTGAACGATCCGCACAGCTACACCTTGCCGATCGCGCTCCAGACGATGCAGTCCTCCAACGTCGTGCAGTACAACTCGCTGATGGCAGCGGCACTGATCATGGTGGTACCGGTGATCGCCCTGTTCCTCTGCGCACAGCGCTACTTCGTGAACGGACTGATGGGAGCGGTCAAGGGATGAGCGAGCGAACCGAACGGACAGCAACGGTCGGCACGGCCCCGGCGGCAACCGTCCTGGTGACCGGAGCGGCCGGCGGAATCGGGCGGACGGTCGTCACCCACCTCGCCGGCGCCGGCTACCGCGTCGTCGGCGCCGACCGCGAGCGCAAAGACGCGGACGCGGACTGCGCGGCCTTCGTGACCGGCGACCTCGCCGACGCCAAGACCGTCACCGAGTGCTTCGCCATGGCCCGGGAGACGGCGGGGGAGACGGGGCTCACCGGAGTCGTCCACCTCGCCGCCTACCCGGCACCCGGCATCGTCGCCGAGGACGAGACGCTGCGCGCCAACGTCCTCGCCGCCTACCTGGTGTACCAGGAGGCGGGCCGCACCGGAGTGCCCCGCGTGGTGGCCGCCTCCAGCGCCTCCGCCGTCGGCCTCGCCTGGGCCGACCGCGACCTGCACCCCGCCTACGTGCCGGTGGACGAGGAACACCCGAACCTCACTGTCGACTCCTACGGCCTCTCCAAGGTCATGTCGGAGGAGGCCGCGGCGTTCACCACCCGCCGTTGGGGCACCACCACCGTCATGCTCCGCTTCCCCTTCGTGGGCGCCGGCGAGCGGCTGCGCGAACGCCTCGACGAGGTGCGCCGCGACCCGGCGGGCAACCGCCGCGAACTGTGGGGCTGGCTGCACACCGAGGACGCGGCGGCCTCTGTGGCGGCGGCACTGAACGCGGACCTGGAGGGCCACCACATCATCAACGTCTGCGCGCCCGACAGCGCGGCCCAGGAACCGAGCCTCAGCCTGCTCGCCGCACACCACCCGGACGCCCGGGTGCGCGAAGGCTTCGGCGGCCACGATGCGTTCTTCGACACGACGCGCAGCCGGGAACTGCTGGGATTCACGGCTCGCCACACCTGGCGCCGAGCACCGGCCGGCCCTTGCGTACCGAGGGAAACCAGCGTGTTTGGTTGATGTGCCGCTGACCGGCGACACCCCCGCCGACATCGCTGCTTCGCCAGGACCCCGGTGTCCCTGTCCCTGGCCCACGCCGAGGTGTTCGGGGACTGTCACCGTGACCGTCCCCGAACACCTACTGCGGCGCGAGCGGCGGGCCTCGACCGGTTTCGCGCAGGAGCGCTGCCTGCCGCTCCCATCGGCAGCTCCGTCTGTGGTCCGCAATGCTGCTGCACCACTCAACGAAGCCAGAAATCTCGCGACTTCACCCCGTCATCATGCCTCCCATAGGTGTCGACGGGCGTTCAGTTCTTCCGGTCTGCGGACTTGAGGCGAAGCGCGGAGATGAGGAAGAAGACGCCGCCGAGGAAGGCGTACCCGGCAAGATTCGTGAGCGTGGCGCCGTCCTTGCCGGCCTGGAGGAGGAAGCTCGCGCCGGCGAGGGTGGAGATGGCCCCGCTCGCGATCATCGGCCACTGCCCGCCCGCCAGGCGCCGGACCAGACCCACGGCGAGCTGCGTGATGCCCGCCGTGACGGCCCAGACACCCCAGACCCGCAGGACGGCCGGGATCCCGGAGGTGAGCGCGACCGTCAGGGCGATGCCGGTGAGAACGCTGAGCCCGATGTTCACCCACAGCCGCTTGGCCGCACCGTTCCCCGCCGGGGTTGAGCGCAGGTCGACCACCGCGCAGGCGGCATCGAAGAGGGGATAGAGCACCAGCAGTGTCCCGCTGAGCGGGCCCAGCGTGTCGGCCGTCATGAATAGCAAGGCTGCCCAGACGGCGGCGAACGCGAAACGCAGAAGATACAGCTTACGCAGAGCAGCCCGGAGCGGGACCGCTGCGGTGGGAACGGGCTTGCTGACGACGGTGTCCATGGCGCAACCGCTTTCCATGACGAGGGAGAACGTTCGGTCTCTTTCATCATTGGGTGCTCTGACCGCCATGTCAAGACCGAACGTTCTCCCTCGGTTGTAGGGTGGAGCCATGAGCCGGAAGACAAAAGAGAACAGCACCTCCGAGGCCCGGGAGCGGCTGCTCGGGGCGGCGGTCAGGATTTTCTACGCCGAGGGGATCCACTCCGTCGGCGTCGACCGCATCATTGAGGAAGCGCAGGTGACCCGGGCGACCCTGTACCGCCACTTCTCCGGCAAGGAAGATCTCGTCCTCGCCTATCTCGAACTGGCCGACGACGGCATCAGAGCACAGGTGTCGGCCGCCCAGGCGGTCGGCAGAACCCCGGACGACAAAGTACGCGCGGTCGGCTGCTCCATCGCGGAGGGCATTAGGTCGCAGGGCTTCCGCGGCTGCGCCTTCCTCAACGCCGCAGCCGAGTATCCCGATCCGGCGCACCCGATCCACCAGGCCGTTCTCGCACACCGGCAGTGGTTCCTCGACACCGCCACGGACCTGCTGGCACAGGTCGGAGACGCGCCCGCCGAAGCGGCGGGACGGCACTTCGTCATGCTCCGGGACGGAGCCATGGCCGCCGGATGCCTCTCCGATCCGGGACTGATCACCGAGACGTTCCTGGAGGGCGTCGAAGGGATCCTGCAGGCGCGTTCCGCAGCACTTCCGGCAGGCTGAGTCCTGCTGCATGCCTGACAAGGACGCGGTTGTGCAGGTCGCAGGCCCGTGCCCACATCAACAGCCCGGGAGCGAAGCAGTCACATGCGACCGGACAAGTCCGCGGACGACGATGGGGTGGCAACTGCCGAACCCTTGAGACCATCGCGTGGGACCGCGCACAAGCGCCTGACCCGGTGGGCTATTGACGGCACCTGGGGACCGATCCTCACTCGGACGCTCACGTGGTGGCCTGATCACGAAGTTCACCTTGCCAGTGACGGCCAGGCACGACCATTGAGCTCCCACATCACCGCAGGCCAGGCCGGTGACGCACCGCCTCCGGCGGGGCAGCGCAGGAGGACGCCCGCTCAGGCCACACTCCACTTTGCCGCCATCCTCATCTGGATCCGGCAATACCTGGCGCGGTCAACGATCGACCGTCCAGCGCGCGTCCGCGGGCCAAGACCCACTGCTGACGATGTGGTCGACGATCCTGAACGCCTCTTCAAGCGGCACAGTGTCCACGTCCGGGTATTCGTCGTACTGCCCATTGGACAGAACGAAACCGTCGCTCGATCCCTCAGCTCCAGGGTCGACGGCATGCTCGCCAGCATCATTCTCACCGTTCATCAGCACCACCATCGCGCGCTCGCCATTGGTCACGAAGGCCAACTTGCGGCCGGACGAACTGGTCAGCCATGTCTCAAGCCGCCCTTCGCTAATTCTCGCCCGGAGGGTCTCCAGTACCACTTGCACAGCGCTGCCGTCATCAACAACCCAGGATTCGATCATGAGTACGACGATCCCACAGACGGATCTGAGAGACAGGCTCTTGGCCCCAGACGTGATCGTCGTAAATCGGCGTCCCCCCCCGCAGCGCGAGAGCGGAACTCAGCGCCTGCGCGTGGGCACGGGACCGACCGGAACCCGAAATGAGATCTTGGTCTGACGTCTCAACTGAGATGGGTGCTCAGTGAGCGATGGAACGGGTTGGCCCGGTGGCGCGTTGGCTCGATAGAACTCTGGGGGAGAACCTTGTCGAGTGTGAGCTTCCCGTCGACGCGGGCGGTCGGGCGCGGATCGGCCTGGTACCGCGGGGACTGCCATGTCCACTCCGTCCACTCGGACGGGGAACTCACTCCCGAAGAGCTGGCCGTCCGAGCGCGCGCGGCCGGGCTCGACTTCATCGCGACGACGGAGCACAACTCAGCCGCGGCCCCAGGTACCTGGGGGCACCTCGCCGCCGATGACTTCTTGATTCTTCTCGGCGAAGAGGTGACCACGAAGACCGGCCACTGGCTCGTGCTCGGCATCAATCCCGGCGAGGTCGTCGACTGGAACCATCACTTCAGGGACGGACTGGTTGGCAAGTGCCTGGACCAGGTCCACCGAACAGGGGGACTGTGCGTTGCCGCGCATCCGCATGCGCCCTACCCCTCAGGCGACTTCACGTTCCCCTTCCTCGGCTTCGACGTGGTGGAGGTGTGGAACGGGCTGTGGGCTTCGGACCGGCCCTGGAACGCTGACAACGAGGCGGCCCTGGCCGAGTGGGGGCGGAGCCTCGCGGCGGACCTCCAGACGGGCTCGTGGAGGCCGGCTATGGGCAACAGCGACACCCACTTGGAAGGGCAGATCGGGAACCCTCACACCGTGGTCTTCGCCGAGGAACTGAGCACAGAGGCAGTCCTGGCCGGGATCCGCGCCGGCCGCAGCTGGATCGCCGAATCGGCTGATGTGGACGTGTCGTTCACCGCCCATGCCGATGGGTGCGTTGCCGGGCCTGGAGAGCGGCTTGCGGCTCATGGTGGGCAGGTGGAAGTCCCTGCGGCAGTACGAGGCGTCCCGACGGGGACCGTCAGCTTCAACACCGATCGTGGGAACGTTCACCTGGAGTGGGCCGTGGGCTGCGGTGTGAGCGCGGGCTTGGTGCCAGGTGCGCTGCCACAGCGTGCTCCACGGCACGTTCCACCAGGGATAGACGCCGTTCAGAGCGGCGGCTTGGTGGGCCGGCATTCTGATGTGGCTGCTACGCAAGTTAGCGATCCATTGGCCCAGTGGGTAGCCATGCGGGACGTCTTCCTTCGGCACGGCCAGATGACCGTGCTGCTGGTGGTAGGCGTGGGCCTGGGCCAGGCCTGTCTGGAAGGCTTGCTCGGCTTGGAGACTGTGGCCGCGCAGCCGCTTGGCGGGTGGTCCGGGTGCAGGCGGGGTACCGTCGGCGGCCGCAGGGCGGGGGAGGAGGTCGCTGAGAGGGCGGGGCCGGTGGGCCGAGTACACCTTCCACAGTGTTCGCTGCGCCGCGGGTGCCGGGTCGGCGCGGGTGCGTGCGCAGGAGTGGGCCCAGGTGAACAGCGGCCCGTGGGTGACGGTGGCGAGGTGGCGGGGCAGCCACGACCTTCCGAGCTGGTCGGCGAGCTCGGCCAGCAACCCGGGTAGTTCGCCCAACCGATAGGGCAGATGGCCGCCCGATTCGGTGATCGTGCGTTCCTGCAAGGGATGGCCGGCCAGCAGGCCTGCGAGGGCAACAGCCTCGGGGTAAGTGATCAGGTCACGAGCGGCTACCTTCCACCAGCCGGCATCGGCATCCATAGGCCGCGTGACCTCAAGACGAGCTGGCCAACGCTGTTCCTCGCTCGGCCAAGGCTGCTCCCACCAGGAGCCCGTGATGGCGCGGGCGACCTCGAAGGCATCCGCTGCGGCGGGGGAGCGGTGCAGCAGCCGGACATGCCGCCGCTGGGCCTCGATCACCTCCAGGCACCGGCCCAGGGGCACAGGCAGCCCGCTGGTGTGAGGCAGGTACAGGAGCCAGTAGCGGTGGCGCGCGCACACACGTTCCTCGGGTGCCAGGTACCGGCATGCGGGGATGTCTCGTCCGGTGCGGGCGGCGGTGCATGCGGGGCAGGCCGGCCCCCATGCGGCGACGACCTCCTCACCACGCATCAGCCGCCCGGCCGGGCCGCTCCCGTACTTTCCGCTCGGCTCTTCCCTCGTCCATGCGGGCAGCGCCTGCTCGAGCACGTGCTGCGGAACGTGACAGAGTGCGGAAACGCTTGCGCGGGCCTGGGCGTTGAGGTGGATTTCGCTGTCCGGGTACAGCATCCCGGTGAGGTTCTGCTGGCCGCCGACGTCGGTGACGGCGGCGAGCACGTCACGGATGCCGAGGTGGTACCGGGCGGCGATCCTGGTCAGGAACGACAGCGTCAGCTCCCCGCTCAGCGGAGCGATGCGTCCTGCCGCGCCGCCGCTCATGGTGGGCACGATCCTGCCGGATGCTGCCCGTTCGCGTCCGGCTCGCCTGCCCCGGGGCAGGCGAGCCGGTGTGGGCGTGCTGGACCGGTGCGCCATTTCGGATGCCCTACTGCTTCCGTCGTGCGGGCCGGGCCGGCCGGGCCTGGGCCTCGGCGGCTGCGTCGAGTTCGACCTCCGCGAGCAGTTGCTTGGTGATCCGCTCGGTGCCTTCGGTGAGGGCGATCAGGGCGGCTTCGCGGATGAGGTGGGAGAGGCTGCCGATCCGCCCTGCGGTGCGGGCATGGAGGTAGGCGGCGTGCTTGACCAGGGTTCCGGTCCGGTGCGCGCGCAGCCGCAGCAGGTCTTCCATGGCCCGTACGAGGTCGTTCCAGACAGCCCGGTCCTGTTCGGTCGCGTACGCCAGCGGGCGGTGGCGGAAGATCTTGAAGCGGCCGGCGATCTGCGCGCCGCGTACTCCGCTGAGCAGGGATGAGGTCTCGATGTCGATCGCGGAGTAGACGAAGGTGGCCGGGATGCGTTCGCCGAGGTACTTGAGCTGGTCGGAGGTTTCCGCGCCGGCGCGCCGCTGGGTGTCGAGGAGGTGGACGTCGTCGATGAGGACCAACTGGGTGCCCAGCTCGCACAGAAGGTCGCACACGGCGCTGGTGATCTGGGTCTGGTTGAGGCGGTCGGTGATGGGCATGCCGAGGAACCGGGCGAATTCGCTGACGAGCATCTTCGGGGTGGCGGCGGGCGGCACGCTGATGAACAGCACGGGCCTGTGCTCGGCCCGTCCGGGGTGCTGGCGCTGGTCGGCGAGGTGGAAGGAACGTCCGAGCGCCATCATCGTGGTGGTCTTCCCGGTGGTGGCCGGACCGGAGATGATCAGGCCGCGCCGGGCGCCCGCCTGCTGGCGGCGGTTGACCAGCAGCAGCCGTCGCACGGTGGTGAAGACGCTGTCCATGGCCGGTGTGCGCATGACAGCGAGTTCGGAGTGGTAATCCTCGCGCTCCGTCTGGGACCAGACGGGATCGTCGGCCTCCCGGGCGGAGGCCGGCACCTGGTGAACGAAGGCGTCCCAGCCCTGCCATACGGTCGGAGGGCCCAGGGGCACGAACCCCGCGCTGTCCTCGGAGAAGCTACTCACCAGCGCAGCGACTCCTCAAAGGGGTCGTAGACCGTGACGGAGGAATCTCGCGCCGGACCTGCTTGGCCCTTGTTGTCCCCGGCCCCGACTCCGGCCAAGCCCTCGGCGCCGGCGGGCCCCGGCGGCTGGTACTCACCCGCGGCGCCGGCGGGCCCCGGCGGCTGGTACTCACCCGCGGCGTCGGCTTCCCCCGCCTCCGTCTCTGCGTCTTCGGCGAAGGCCTCCTCGCCGTGGTCGAAGCCGTCGTCCTCGTCGGGCCCATCGGCTGCTGTCTGCGGCTGCTGGCCGTACAGGATTCCCCACACCGCACCGCCCTCGTTCGCGGCGCCGTGGGCGCGGGCCCGGGCGGCGACGACCTTGTCCCGGCGGCTGCCGTGTCCGGCGGCGGCGCGTTCCAGGAGCTCGCACAGGGCGAGGGCAAGGTCGTGTTCGTGCTGGACGCGGCTGCCACGCTGGGTGACGGTGCTCCTGACGTGCTGCCAGGTGAAGTCGGTGAACGGGGCGCTGACCAGGGTGCGGTGGATCCACGGCACAGCCTCCCACCCGTACCCCCGCGGGCGGCCGGGTTTGGGCAGGCGCACCCATACCTCGTCGGGCGCGTGCGGGTTGTAGTGGATCTCCCACAGGCCGTCCGCCGCCGGCGAGGCTTCGCCACGGTAGGGGTTAAGGGTCTTGTGGTCGTAGGTGCGGTAGTCGATGCGGATGCCGTAATCGTTGATCTTCTGCCGCTTGACGGGCATCAGCTCGATGTAGTCCTCGCGCCCCAGCGGGACCGGGACGTATCCGCACACGGCGCCCAGTGCCGCCCACATCTCGTTCGGCGACAGAGCGCGGCGGGGCATCATCGGGTGCCGCAGGCCGTCGTGCTCGCGCGCCTGCCACCCGCAGATGATCCACTCCTGCAGCAGGTCGTCCAGCTGGGCGAGCGTCCATACCGCCTCGCCTTCGGTGTCCCGGCCCCGCTCGCCGGTGTGGGAACCCGTGTAGCCGGCCACGTGCTGGGCGAACAGCGTGTTGATCGAGGAGAACGTGCGCTCCACATGCCCTTTGGCCGGCCCGTTGCCCGGCGGCGCCGGCTGCAGGGAAATGCCCAGCGACCCGCAGGCGGCGACGAACGAGGACGAGACGAACACGCTGCCCTGATCGACCACGACGGTCTGCGGGGTGATGACCGGCCGTGCCGCGGCTCCTTCCAGGCGGGCGTCCACGCTCAGCAGCCGCTCGTACGGGATCACTGAACGTTCCATCGCCAGCGCCTGGGGCCATGCAGGCCGCATCGGCGCGGGGACCATCATCTGCGCCAGCAACTGCGCCGCGTCCACGCTGCGGGTTCCCTTCGGGCGCAGCACGGCCGCGCAGATGCTGCGGGTCGCCACATCCAGCGCGATGGTCAGCTCGGGCCGTTCCACCACCCCGTCGTCGAGTACCACGAAGGCATCCAGCAGGGTGCTGTCCATCATCACCAGCTCGCCCGGCGCCATCACCGTCGTGGGAACGAACGGGGGAGCCGGGCGCGCCGAGCGCCAGCGGCGCTGCCGCGCACTGCCCAGCAGCCCGCACCCGTCGGCCAGGGCGTGCACGAGGCGGTTGAACGTCGCAGGTGACGGCAGCGGCACCGACCCGTCGCCGTGCTGCTCGGCCAGCAGCCGCTCGGTATACACCCGAAACCGCCCAAGCGTCCCGCTGGAGCGTTCCTGCCCGGCCTCCAGCACCTCGAGCAGGGCGGCCACCACCCGCTCATCCGCCCGCCCCAGCGCCGACCGGGGCCGGGCGGCCCGCTGATCCACCAGTCCCCACACCCTGTCGCTGCGGTAGCGGGCCCGCATCCGCCGCACCGTCACCGCGCTGGTGGGCATCCCTGCCGCCGACAGCTCCGCCGCCTTCGCCTCCTCCCGCTGCGCCAGCGTCCGCGCATCCGGGTCGTACGCACCCCGCGGAGGGCCAGCCGCAGCGGATCCGCCCGGGCGCCCCGTCTCCACCTCCCGCACGTGCCGCTCCCACGCCAACGCCCGCTCCCGCACCGGCGCGGGCAGCGACTTCAGCAAGCCCAGCGGCGGCACCCGGCGGGCGGCGGGTGCCGCCGCAACTCCGAACCCCTCGTCGGCGAACAACAGCGACAACAGCAGCGCCGCCATCTCTCCGTTCTCGGCGATCAGCCGCACCTGGCCGCCATGGAGGGCGGCTACCGTCCAGGTCCGCCCCTCGAACCGCACCCGGGACCCCACCTCGACCACCGGACCGCCGGGCCCCCGGCCCCGTGCCCCCATCACGCCGCCTGCGCCCATACCGGCATCCGCTCATGCATCGGCGCGCCCAGATCGGCGGACAGCTGGCCCGCCCACAGAGCATGGAACAGCGCGGGAAGGACCACCATCGGATCCCCGGTCTGGCGCACGCCCTCCCACAGGGGCGTACGGCCGGCGAAACGACTCCCGCAATGCCGCGGCCAGCTGCTGTCCTCCGCGGTAGCGCGGATGCCGGTACCCGGACAGCCAGGTCACGTTGCGCCGGTAGACCGGATCGACCGGCCCCAGCACCCAGTACCGCCAGCCCACCGCCGCACACACCTCGCCGGCCGCCGCCGCGAGGGACCGCTGACGCTGAGAAAGCCCCCTGCGGCGGTGCAGTCCGCCAAGACCCCCTGGCCGTCGGCTAACCGGAGCATCACCTGCGGGAGATGCGTACGCACTCCGCCCGGCGCACGCCACCGCAGCTCCAGCGGCCGGCCGGCCAGACCTTGGACGCGTGGATCGCGATCGAGCAGCATCAGATGCAGCCGCATAGCCCCCGACCCGTAGTGCACGAGCCGCCCAGTGGTCGCCGACCACCACCATCCCGGCGCCGTGCGCTTGCCCTTGCGGACGGGAAACCGACTCAGCGGCGGACACTGCTCGAAGGCCACTTCGACGGCCGCCGCCGACCACGGCGAACACTGCATCGTCCCGCCCGCAGCCAAGAACCGTACGTCCACAGCTCCGACATCAGCCGGCCCGGCCCTTGCTGCATCCCATCCCGCTTCCGCGTTCCGCACACAGAGCCAAACGAATGATCGGCTCATCCGGTAATGGGCGTAACAAGCCAACGGGAAAACGCCTGCCGCAGTTCCGGGCCCGCCGGTCCTGCGGGGGCGTCCCTTGACCCGCAGACCGCTGTCAGCCGCGCTCAGTCTGCTCTGCGGCCCAGTCGAGCCCGAGGCCGGCCAACGCGGTGAGTTTGTCGGTGGTGAGCTTCCCGCGCCTGCTCTTACTGTTGCTCAAAAACACCCCTAGCCGAACATCGGTGCCATCCTCCAGCCGTTCGGTGTGCCCCCGTGGGACGATCAAGTGCCCTTCCCGTGCCTTGTACTGCGCCAGGGCCGCCGCCCCCTTCTCGAAGGCGCTCACCGGCGCCGTGGACGGCTTCGCCGGCGCTTCGAGCTCCGCCGCCAGCGGTACGACGCCGATGGCCTCCAGGCGTTCGCGCTGCCCGTCCGTCAGGCCCGACCAGACCTTCGGTGTCCGCTGCTTGGCCAGCCACTTCCCGATGTCCATCCCGTGCACGGTGACGCCCGGCTCGACGTAGCCGAGGACGGTCTCCTCGGCGAGCATCTCCCGCACCACGGCATAGTGCCGCTGCCACTCCGGCGGCCACGACGGGTTCCAGTCCTCATCGACCTCGCGCAGCGCCTCCTCCCACTCGGAGTGACCCTCCAGGGCGCCGGGGCGGCGCAAGTTGGACAGCCACTGCCCCACCGGCCGGTCCAGCGCCGTTGCCGTCCGGGGCGCGCACAGCGTCCAGTGCTCCTCGTGGTACGCCTTCGCGGCCTCCAAGTTCTCCTGGAACCGCTCATCGACGACCGACCAGACCATGCCCAACTGCTCAAGCCTCCGAGCGCGTTGGCCGCTCATCTCTCCGGCCTTGTACGCCCGCCGCTGCTCCGCCACCCACTGCCCAAGGGGTGTCGCACCCTCCCGGTGTCCGTAGAGCACCCTCGCGTTCCCTACCCGCTCGACGTACGCCTTGAGCTTCACCCAGCCGCGCGCCCAGTCCTGGCGTTCGGTGTCGATTACGTTGAAGGACACCCAGTCCGCGACCATCACCGGATCCCGCGGAGCCGCAAAACGGAGCAGCAGACGGGATTCGTCCTCGTCTTCCTCGGGCGGCGGACCGATGTACTCGGACGGCTGCGCGGCGTCCCTCTGCGGTTCCTGCGGAATCGCGAGCAATTCGATTGCCTCTTCGTCGTGAGCCCGTAGACCTTCAAGAACCTTCACCAAAGGCCGATACGATCCGGAGGTGAACATGTCTTCCGGCTTTTCTCCAGGCTGGAGAAATACCGGCACGATCAGAGAGGCGACTTTGCCCTGTCCGGGCTTTTGACGGAGCGCCCGGCCAATCGCCTGGACGATGTCGTGCGGGGCGCCCTTCGGGTCCAGCAGGGCCACGGAGTCCACCGCACGGATGTCGACGCCCTCGCCCAGGACCCGGCAGTTCGACAGCACCGCACGCCGGGCAGTGGACCCGAACTGCCCCAGGACGTCACGCCGGCGCTCGGGCACGTGCTCACCGCACAGCCAGTCCGCCCACACCTCAGCCGGGTACTTCTCGGGCTGGTCCGCGTGCAGCCGCTTCGCCACCCGCTCCAAGCCCTCCGCATACGCCGCGGCCTCTATCGTCCGGTGATGGAAAGTGATGCACGTCTGCAACTGGTGCTGCTCCATCGTGTGCAGGAGCGCCGCCTGGAGCGCCCCGAGCCGCTGCCCGCGCACCTCCTCGCTACGCCGCTCCTCGCCCATCAGCCGGTCCGGGGTGACCACCGGGTCCTGGAGTTCCAGGACGATGATCTGGTAGCGCGCAAGCAGCTTCCGCGACACCGCCGACGCCAACGAGAGCTTGTAGAGGACGGGCCCGAACACCGCCTCGTCATCCATGCTCGCCGCCATCTCCTTTGGCAGCGCCTCCCGGACACCCTCCGCGACCTTCCCGTTCGGGCGCTCCTGCCAGATCCGGGGTGTCGCCGTCAGGTACAGCCGTCGGTGTGCCGGAATGACGTGCTGATTGTGGATGTCCGCCCACGCCTTACCCATCGAGCCACTTGTTCTGTGCGCTTCATCAACCACGGCAAGGTCCATCGGCGCGAGCTGCTGCCCGTAGACGCCCTCGAACGCCTCCGCCAGCACACCGAGGCTGGCGTACGTCGCGAAGATGGTGACGGGCCCCTCGCCGTGCCACAGCGCCAACTGCACGGGGTTGGTGGTGGAGCGCACCTTGAGGTCCCACATATCCGGGTCGTCGGTGAGGCTGCACACCGCGACGGCCGGCCCCGCGCGCCCGGCGGAGCGCCACGCCTGCACCGTCTGGGTCAAAAGGTCCAAAGTTGGCACCATAACGAGAATGCGGCCCTTGGGAACAATGCGCTTCGCCGACGCCGCCGCAATGACGGTCTTCCCCGTGCCGCACGCGGCATGAACCTGCCCGCGTAGGCCGTTGACGGGGATACCGCCCGGCGGGACATCGAGACCCCGCACAATGGCGGCCACGGCCTCAATCTGATGGTCACGCAGTTTCACGGCCAATTCTGTGTTCTCCTTCTGGCGAAATTCTGCGCGCAATCAGTAAAGAAAACCCAGTGCGGAGCGGGGTGCCGAGGGTGCTGATGTCTGTACCCAGATTCTACACAGTCTAGACTCATGATGCATCACTCACGAGACAAGTTTCCCCCACGACTGACGCCTGGCCAATTTTCACCCGGGACGACGATTCGCAGCGTATGCCGATAGGGAGCTGTTGAGCAGCGACGGAGCGGCTTCGAGAATGGGGGAGTGGTCAGGGTGGAGCGCAGCGGAGCCCGTCACTACAGGGAAGCCGGCACCCGATCGGGCCGACGGACCATCACCCTCGTTGTGGAGGTACTGGTCGAGAATCCCAAGCCCTACACAGGCCCGCGCACGATGCACCTCCCCTCACAGCCAGCCCAGGCGACCGCGCTTGCGCGGGTGCCATAATTTGCGCTTGCGCGAATTATACTCCCTTCGGGAATTCCGCTTGCGGAATTCCATTCCCGCGCTTGCGCGGGAATTCGGCTTGCGCTTGCGCAAGCCGAATCACTCTGCAGCGGCTTGCCGCTGCAGTACCCGCTCCGCGGG